>NZ_JOTN01000003.1 GCF_000712595.1 Bacillus manliponensis | reverse complement strand
CAATCCCTTTTTCAATCCGATTTGCACATGCCGCACATGTCATACCGCTTATTTGGAGAGTTGCTACTTGAAGCGTTTCCTGTTTTGCACCCATTGTAATCTCCCTTTCCCTATACCCCCATAAGGTATATAATTACTTAAAATTTTTTATGCCTTTCAGCATATATTTGAATTGGGCAGTTACATTCATAACCGCCCATATATTTTTGTTGTTATACAACGTCATATCCTTGCTCTTCGATTGCGTTCTTCACATCTTCAGCAGATACAGAATCATTTAATGTAACTGTTACTGTTTTTGCAGCTAAATCTACTTTTCCATCTACACCTAAGTTACGTAACTCTCCTTCAATTGCTCCAACACAATGACCGCAAGACATACCTTCTACTTGTAATACGATGTTTTCCATACTATTCGCCCTCTTCCTTATTTCATTAATTTATTTACTGTTTTTAATAATTCATCTACTACTTCACTTTCACCATTTTGAATGCGTTCAATGACGCAGCTCTTCATATGGTGTTCTAATAATAGCTTTCCAACCCCATTTAACGCAGATTGTACAGCGGCAAGTTGATTTAAAATATCATCACAATATACATCTTTTTCAATCATTCCTTTAACACCACGAACTTGCCCTTCAATTCGGTTCAAACGTACGATCAGCTTATTCTTTTCTTCGCTCGTACGATGACTTTGTCTATCATGATTGTTACAACAGTCATTGCTCTCCATCGTAGCCATATCCTTCACTCCTTCTCTTTACATGAAAGGATTTTTTTATATTATGTTTCTAAATGAATTTATTATCTCATTTTCTTACGTTTATAAAACCCTTTATTCCTCCTTTCAAACAAAGTATACTATACCCCCCTTATGTATGTAAATAGGTCATTTCAATATTTTTAGAATATTTCACAATTCGGGGGAAATACCTAGCAAGGGTATGTTACTCGACGAAAATAAATCTCTTTAGTAAAATAAGTAAATGTAAAAAGGGATGGCGAGTTATGCGCGTTATAGCTGTAATTAGTACATCTATATTATTACAATGCTTCTTTCTCTACTTCTTTTTGTCTGGCACATTAACAACGATAGAACCAAAGAAAGCTGCTGTATCTTGTTTTTTGATTGCAGGTGTTAGTTTTCTTCTCTCTTTATATGGAGGGTTTCAGCAAAGGAAAACTCGATTACTTTCTTTTCTAACAATCGTAACGCTTTTATTTGCTGTATTTATCGCTTTCTTTACAATATTCGTTTTTTATTTACCAGAGGCAGGGATGGATCCATTAGTGCAGTAAATATAGAAGAGGCTAAAAACAAAGGGGATGCACATTTTGTTAGGACACAACGATTACACAAATGAAAAATATGAATTCAATCAGCACGACCTACAAGCTGACTGCGAAAACTGCTTTGGCTTATGTTGCATAGCACTACCGTTTGCCGCTTCGGCAGATTTTGCGGTGAATAAAGATGCTGGAACACCTTGTACGAATCTACAATCAGACTTTCGCTGCAGTATTCACGGGAATCTTAGAGACAACGGATTTAAAGGTTGCACTGTATTTGAATGCTTCGGTGCAGGCCAAAAAGTTTCCCAGCTTACTTTTAAAGGAGTAGACTGGCGAGAACAGCCAAAACAAGCAAAAAAAATGTTTGATGTTTTTCCAGTGATGATACAGCTTCATGAAATGCTTTCATACTTGGCAGAAGCTATTATGTTAAAAGCGACAAAGCCAATTTATAAAGATCTTCTTTTAACACTTGAAGAAACAGAAAAGCTTTCAAACTTAGATTCAGATGCACTTATAAAATTAGATATTCCATTACACCGAGCACATGTCAATATGCTGCTACTTCAGACAAGTGAACTCGTATGGAAAGAGCTACAACAGCAACATAAAAATACAAAGAAAGAAAAAAGAACCGATAAACAAAGAGCAAATCTATTCGGCAAAAATCTTCGCAACGCAAATTTTAGAGGGGCAAACTTAAGAGGAGCATACTTGATTGCTGCCGATTTACGAAATGCAGACTTACGAAACGTCGACTTTATTGGGACTGACTTACGAGATGCAAATCTTAGCGGTGCTGACCTTACAGGAAGCATTTTTCTCACGCAAATTCAAGTAAATTCCGCAAAAGGTGATATTCATACGAAATTACCAACGTCACTTATCCATCCATCACATTGGACGAAATAGACTATATCACGAGGGAGACAAAATGAAACCTATATCAGAGGAAACTACTTATTCAACATTCATTACAGCTTGGTTACCAATCACAACTGTTACACTCATTGGAGCAACTTTTATCTTTTTGGCCTATTTCATTATAACTAGAATAATTAAGAAAGATAAAAAGAGCTAATCAAATAATAAAAGAGGGAGCTTCCAACTCTCCCTCTTTTACTTCATAAATTGATAATCATACCGATACATTAAAACCCCGTCATTTCCTAACCAAAATTCTATCGATGTTTCATTCTTTTTATCTACATATCCAATAATATCTAATCCTTGCTCTAAACGAGTATAATAATTTTCTCCGTATTCTCTTATTACCTTTTCTTTTGAATCATCAATCTTTACTCCTCGTACCGTTTCTTGCTCATCATTCGTTACAATAAACCGCACAATCGTAGCAGCTGATTTATCAGTCGCTACTTCGATTCCTTTTCGCAACTCATAATAATCATATTCCTCAACATCTCTATTTCTCTCTAAATTTTTACGATTAACCTTTTCACCTAACTTTAATCCATTCACTTTTTCTTCACTTAAGTTCGTTTCTTTTACCAAGAAATGATGATAAGATCGTGAAAAATTAGGAGAGAATAGAAATATAAATAATAGTAGAAAAATAGCCCCACCTATAAAAATAATCATCAATCGTTTCATTATATAACTCCTTTTATTAACCCTTTAGGCTTTAATGATTTTATATATATAATTCATTATTTTTGTGTGCAATGCTTCTCCAAAAATAGGTATAATTAATCTATATTATTAAAATATTGAAAGGAGATACATATGAAAATTAAGAAAACAAATCCCGAAAATGTTTCACCGCCAATCGCTCAATACCATCACCTTACCGTAATTCCAAGAGACGCTGAGCTAATTGTTTTATCTGGACAAGTTGGAAATGATAAACATGGGGTATTACCGAAAGATATTGAAAGTCAATTTGTAAATGCACTTAAAAATATAAAAGCAATTCTTGAAAGTGAACATGTAACTACCGATAATATTTTTAAAATTAACTTTTGGTTAACCGAAAAGATTGATCGCACATTCTTTGTAGAGAAATGGAATGAATTTCATGGTGGTAATCCTCCTGCAACAACTTATGCATACGTAGCAGGACTAGCAAATCCTGATATTAAAATTGAAGTTGAAGCGTGGGCAGCTAAATAGTTGGTACTTGTCCATATAAAACGAGGGGGCGTCTCATGATGCTCTTTTATTTGAAGTCATATCATTCTTCTTTAGGTATGTAATTCAATACTCTTATGAATTCATAGAGTTTGCTGATATAATTACCCTTCCTATCTTCGACTTTCATGCACTTTTATGTATTCCCAGCCAAATTCTATATAAAAACTGTAAATATCATCCACTTCCTAAAAATTATATCATAATAACGACATTTATATCTCACTTCTGATATATAATACATTTTCTACAAATCATAAAAGAAGCACATTAGCTTTGCTCCAATGTGCTTTAAATTGCTATCATATAAAGTGAAACTTCAATCAGTGGGGGGGTCTCCATTCCCCACTGATTGTTAGCCCGACCAATCGGGCTGTTAATCTCCCACCTAAACTTCTTCACTTTTTCTTACGTTTTGAGGTGGGATTCTTACAGCCTGTTTATGCGGGATAAATAATCCCATCATTACATTATCTACATAATCACCATTTTCCAATTTCACTTGACGTACTTCTCTTCCTTCCTCAACAAAACCAACCTTCTTATACATCGCAATAGCTCGTTCATTTGTTGATAAAACACCTAAACAAACCTTCTCTATGCCACTTTGTGTTTTTACCCAATCGATTAAGTGTAAAAGCATTTTTGCCCCTAACCCTTGATTGCGATATTTCTCAGCAATCGCCATTCCAAAAGAGCCTGTATGACGTAACCGTTTCATCTGATTTCTATTAAAAGTTAAAAAAGCTATAACTTCTCCATTGTCCTCTGCAACTAAAGTTACTCCTCCAGACTGTTTATTTTCAACGATTTTACTCCGGTGCATTTCTACATCAACATGAAACTCTTCACTTGTCGACAAAAAATAATTTTGTTCCGCAATCGTATGTGTTCGAATAGCTAATATCCTTTCCGCATCGCTTTCTACTGCCTCTCTAATCAACATATGTATCTCCCTCACTTCATAACGTCTTTATATGATCTTGTATATATTTTTTGAAAGAAGATACTTCACTTTGATGAAATTGGTCGTTATGTTTATTAGCCGAATAACAACTAAAAGCTTTTTGCACTGTATCGCTTACCTCTTTAGGAAATGAAGAAATTCCCCAGTTCGCCGCTTCTTGTTTTGATGCAATCACACCTTCTTTGAGATAATAAAATACCCGTATCATATTTAACGTGCAATAAACAGGATCTTCTTCAATATTCTCTAAACAATCTTGAAAATCCCCCATAATTGAAGAAGTGTAATGTGAACGCGGGACGACAGGAAATGCTTCGTGAATCGCTTTTCCTTCTACACAAATTCCCCTATCGTTAAGAATGGTTATATGTGCAGCTAAGTCCGAATCTTTTTGTATCTCTTCATTCAAATAATCATAAGTCCCCTGTAATAAATCTTCTTCATATCTTTCTCTCCAAAATTCACTATAATGAAAATCAAATGGACAAGGATGCGCCCAATTTTCTAACTGTTCTTTCGTTAAGAAACTGATTTCTATTGGAAATGGTTGATTTGACGACGACAGCAACAACTGTGCTAGCTTTCTTTTCGTCTCGACAGTCATAGATTTATTCGTTACAACTAAAATATCAATATCACTTTTATTTGGATTAAACCCTCCCATTGCCAATGAACCGTGAATATAAAAACCAATCATCTCATTTGGAATAATATGCTTTATATCACTCAGTACACGAAATACAAAATCTTTTATATCCGGTGAACAGTTTTTCCAACTATAAGCCATATTTCCTCCTTTATTGTAAAAGAGACCACATGCGTGATCTCTTTTACAAACATATTATGTATAAAAAGCAACTACTACGCTATTTTACTCTTTTGAACATCTGCTACATTTTTATTCTCAAAAACAATACCAACAATAGTTAATAAATACACAACTGAAACTGCAATTGGTGTTGTCACATACCCTTTATCCGCAAAGAAAAGTGCACATACAGATGCTGCTGCAATTGTTCCTACCGATAATAAGATAAAGCTTTTACTATCATAAATCCAAACGTACGGTAAAAAATGTGCACCAACTAATGCTGCAACGGTAAATGGTAACCATTCTGGCATTTGGAAATACATAAATACGACAAGTGGAATATTTAGTACATTCATTCCACCGATTATCCCACCAAGTACCCCCAGTGGGTTTCCTTTTGCGAATATATCAACCTTTAACATTCCCGCTAACATGAGTCCAAGTGGGAACGTACAACCAATACCGATTAAATACACCCAAACTGCTTGCTTTTCTTGTAATAGGAACCCTGCCCCGCTAGCAACTACCCAAAACAGCAAACCAGCTAATATAATCGGTAATCCTCGCTTCGTTCTTTCTGCTAAATCTTTTTTTGCCTCTAATACATCCATCTTTCTCTCCCCCTAACGACTAACAATTCCATACTATTTATCCATATATTGTATCATATAAGAAGTTTTGTTTTTCTATTATTCTTAATATTCATCGGAATAATTGTTATATTATATAAAGAAAGTCATCTTGTAAGGAGGCACAAACAATGAAAGTGCTAGTTTTAGGTGGTACTCGATTTTTTGGGAAGAAATTAGTTCAATTATTACTTGCAGATAACTGTGATGTAACAATCGCAACACGTGGGGTAACGAAAGATTCGTTTGGTGATAAAGTAAGACGTATTCAACTAGATCGTACAAACGCTGAGTCGTTAAAATATGTAGCAAACTATGATAACTGGGATGTTATTTATGATAATATTTGCTATGCACCAAATGATGCACTCCATGCCTGTGAAGTTTTTGCTAATAAAGTAAAACGATACATATTCACTTCCACAATGGCAGTTTATGAGCCTAGCGCAGGAAGAAAAATAGAAAATGAGTTTAATCCATATACATATCCAATTACACTCGGAGATCGTGAAGATTTTTCATATGACGAAGGAAAAAAGTTATCAGAAGCTGTCTTCTTTCAAAAAGCTTCATTCCCCATTTGTGCCGTCCGTTTTCCCATTGTTCTTGGTGAAGATGACTATACGAAGCGATTACAGTTTCATATTGAACATATTGAAAAGGAACTTCCAATTGGTGTACCAAATAAAGATGCACTGTTATCATTTATTCATTGTGACGAAGCCGCAGCTTTCCTTTGTTGGCTAAAAGAAGTGTCAATCGAGGGCCCGATCAATGCATGTTCGCATGGGGAAATGTCTGTAGGTGACATCATTGCCACAATAGAAAAGCAAACAGACAAACAGGCAAAAATAGAGAAAGAAGTTTTAGAAGAGAACTTTTCTCCTTTTGGCTTTCCAGACTCTTGTTATATGGATACAACTAAGGCATTACAAGCTGGATTTTCTTTTCGCCAATTAAATGATTGG
Source organism: Bacillus manliponensis (assembly GCF_000712595.1). Classification (GTDB taxonomy): domain Bacteria; phylum Bacillota; class Bacilli; order Bacillales; family Bacillaceae_G; genus Bacillus_A; species Bacillus_A manliponensis. The sequence continues at coordinate 376,289 of NZ_JOTN01000003.1, read as the reverse complement.
TATCCTAAATTAGTAAATAATCTTCTAACATTGAAATAAAGTACGCATTATATTATGAAAGTAAAAAAGAATCTTTTAAGAGATTCTTTTTTACTTTTTATTTATAAATATCCGCTGCAAGCTCTTTTAAATGCTTCATATCTATAATTTCAAAGTAACCATCTCGTTTTCTAATTACTTCCTTATCAGAAAGCGCATGTAACGTACGAAGTAAATGACGGTAACTTGTCCCTAATAGCTCTGATACCTCAGTTAGATTCCCACTAAATATAAACTGCTTATCATCGTGAGCAGTACGTTCTCCTGTTGCCAGAATGTAACTCGCTAGTCTATTTTCTAGCGGATATAGTAAGTTAATTGAGCTATTTTTTGAAAGTCTACTAAACTTTCTTGATAATGAATCGCAAATACAGCGTAAAAATGTTGCATCTTGTAGGAGCTTTCCTCTCACTTTATCTAGTGGAATTCCAATGCAATATGAATCGTGTATCGCTTGCACATTTGCTGATGTTTTTCGCGCATGAACAATTTCTACATCCCCTATAAATTGTAATCCTTCATAAAAACATAACAATAAAGACTTCCCATTGCTTAACGTGTTATACGCCTTTAACCTTCCTTCAATAAAAAAGTATAAGTAGTGAATATCTTCATTTTCCTTACAAATATGTTCATTTTTCTTAAACAATAATAGTTCCATATATGGGCTCATATCACTGCTAAAAAATGTATCAATATGATACTGTTTTATATACTCATGAAGCTTAGCTTTATCGTATATTTGTTTCATATCCCCTGAATCCCCCTCTTTATGTATTTTTATTATAATGAAAATTTTCCGCTTCCACTATGACATATGTCATCATACTCTCAAAATAAACCATGATACAGTACTTGTAAAAATATAGGGGGAAATAACAATGTATCACTTACTTGCTATTGTAATTGGTGCTTTCATGGCCATTATGATTCCAATGAACGGCATTTTGTCTGAAATGACAGGAATTTATAAAGGGAGCGTTCTTATTCATATCATTGGATTCATTGGAATTATTATTGTTTTATTTATGAATAAAGAAAAGATTGAATTTCAAAAAGGAATTCCGATGTACTTATATAGTGCGGGGGCAATCGGGGTTTTTACTGTCTTATTTATTAGTATGAGTTTCTCATCGCTTGGCGTTTCATTGACAATCGCGCTTAGCTTACTTGGACAGTCGGTCACTTCTATCGTCGTTGACCATTTCGGACTGCTAGGGATGAAGATAATGAAATTTGAACAGAAAAAGCTGATTGGATTATCACTTATTGCATCCGGCATTATCGTTATGACGATTTTTTAATAGGGGGATTTCTTATGTTTTCTATTTGTATCGCCATTTTAGCTGGCGTTTCCATCGTTGTTTCACGTATAATTAACGCAAACTTAGCAAAGAAAATCGGAACATTTCAAGGAACTTTTTTCAATTACGTAACAGGACTACTTGTTTCTATCTTATTTTTATTTTTCAGTAGTGAGTCACTATCACTCTCAACGACAACATTGCAGTCTATTCCATTCGCAGCTTACTTAGGTGGACTTGTTGGTGTGATCGTCATTGTAGCATCCAATTACATTACACCGAAAATCTCATCTTTTTACTTAACATTGTTTATTTTCGTAGGGCAGTTGTTTATGGGAGTAGTTATTGATTTCTTTACATTACATGATATATCCATTGGTAAAGTAATTGGTGGAGTGTTAGTTCTTCTTGGACTTACTTATAATTTAATGTTGGATAGAGCGGATCGTGTTGTAAAAGGAAAAACCGTTCAACCTTAAACAATAACAATAAAAAAGAGTTTAAGATAGTTCTTAAACTCTTTTTTACTTTCTACTAAATTCGCGATCCACCAAGCCCCTCTTTCCTCTTCCAACTAAACAAGCCTTCGTTCCGCCCTTGTTGCCCTGGTTTCACAAATAACATTGCACTCATTCCAATCATCGCTAACATGGATGCAACAACAAACATCGATGAATAGCCGTAACTTACAACTAAATACCCTGTTAATGTAGGTGCTAAAATGGTTGCTATATTCGCAATGAAATGCATAATTCCACTATATGTTCCAGCCTGCACTGGCGCGGTATCAACAATAATCGCCCAATATAGCGAACTTGACATAAATGCACAAGCATTACCAAGTGACATTAAAATTAGCACTGGCATGTAATGATTCATCATTGGGATACACGCAAAACAAATAGTTGTTAATAATAATGAAATGATTGGAATTCCTGTTCGTGCTAAACGAAGGTTTCCTGTTTTACGTAAAATACGATCTGATATTTTTGCTCCTAATGGTAATGTAAAACACGCTCCAATCCAAGGAATCATTCCAAGGTACCAAAGCGAATATAATTCAAAGTGAAACACATCTTGTAAATATTTTGGCGTCCACGTTAAAATCAGGAAGTTAATATATTGGAAGCAGAAATATGTGAGTGTTACAAGCACAAATGTAGGCACTTTAAAAAAGGCATACCACGGTTCCCTTTTCACATCTTTCTTTGTTTCAACGGATTGTAGTGCCCCTTCACTACTGCGAATTTCGGCCAATTCTTCCTTTGAAACTTTCGGATGATCTTCTGGCATACTTGTAAATGTAAAATACCAAATGATTGCCCAAACGATCCCAATTGCCCCTAAAATAAAAAACATCATCTTCCAACTTGTAATAGATAATAACATAACTGCAACTGGTGCTGTTAATAATGCCCCAATTGGAACTCCAACGAAACCAACTGATGTTAAAAAAGCTCTTTCTTTTGGAGCAGCCCAGTTTGCTGCTGTTTTATTTGAAACAGCAAATGATGGTCCTTCTGTTAATCCAAATAGTACCCGAAACAGCGCAAAGCCAGCTAAGGCAGAACCACCAAAAATCGCCATTCCAATCTCCCCAGCGAAAGCGGTTGCAATTTCAAATATAGACCAACTGATTGCCGCAATAATCCATACAAACTTCGGTCCCTTCTTATCTGAAAAGATACCTCCTAGTAAAGAGCCAATCATGTAACCATATCCAAAATAACCGAGTATTGCTCCCCATTCTTTCGGATCAAAACCGTATTCCGCAATAATAAATGCTTGCGCATATGCAATCGCACCGCGGTCGATGTAGTTAATAATTGTAATAAACATCATCATTCCAAACACGTAGTACCGATATTTACTCCCCATCTCATCCCCTCGTTTCCCCTGTTTCAACCCTTCAATAAAATAACGTGTACTTTTCCTGGTCCATGTACACCAAACGCTAACTCCATTTCAATATCCCCTGTCCTACTTGGACCTGTAATAAAATTAATACAAGCAGGTAACCCATTAGAAACCTCTTTATGAACAGCTGCAACACCTTCTGTTAAACGCCGATAGATTGTACGTTCTGACAATATGACAACATATACCGGAGGAAGAACACTTACAAGACGTCCCCTCCCGCCGCCATTCCATAATACAACTGTTCCTGTTTCAGCTAGTCCCATTTCTGCGTATGTAATCCCCATATCAACTTTTGCCGCATACTTGCGAAGCTCTTGCTCGTCTCCTTTTGCACTCCAAACTCTATGCGTAACAAGATTATTTGTTAAGTGTTGTCTTACTTCCAGGCGCTCTAATCTTTCATCATCCCATAGCACCGCTGATTGTACACCAAATTTTCGAATCGCATAATGAAGAGCCTCTCCCATTTCAGACTCATATATGTGACTCACTTCTGTATGTAACTCATTTAAATTCCAAATAAATTGCTGTACAAGTTGCTCATGAGAACATTCTACCTCATAGTGCTGAAGTGTATTTGTATTCCAAGTTGGCGGGGTAACATTAGAGCGCCGCTTTCTTCCTAACTTTTGAGCGATATTTTGTAAAAACTGTTCTTCTGCATTCAATACGATTACCCTCCTTTCTCGTTTTTCCACCAATCACGAAACGATTGTTTTGCAGGCTTTGGAAACTCACGAATTTCTGTCCAATCTTTTAACGGTCCAGGTCCTTTTGAAATCACACCATCTTTTTCAAAAAACGATAGCCCAACGCGCCCCATTTTCATCGCTTGTTTATAAAAAAATGGATGACTCGCCACAAATCCAAACGCTGAAAAAGCGAGCTGCTCTGCTGACGAAACAAACCCTTGTTTGACTTCATCTTTACGATGCTCAAGAAGCAAATCATGTAACGGAATTTTCACCGGACATACTTCTGTACACGCTCCGCATAAACTTGAAGCATATGGTACATCCTTTAAATCCTCGTATCCTTCTAATAAAGGAGCTAATACCGCTCCAATTGGTCCACTGTATACACTGCCATAAGCATGACCACCAATATTACGGTATACAGGGCAAACATTCACACATGCTGCGCAGCGAATACACTTTAACACTTCTTCATAAGCTGTTCCTAAAATGTTAGAACGACCGTTATCTAAAATAATTAAATGAAATTCTTCTGGGCCATCAATATCATCAGGTAACCGTGGTCCATTAATTCCTGTCATATACACCGTTATCTTTTGCCCTGTCGCATTTCTTGTGAGCATTGAGACCACAACATCAAGCTCATTCCACGTCGGAACAATTCGTTCCATCCCCATAATTGCAATGTGCACTTTTGGCAATGTCGTTGTCAGGCGTGCATTCCCTTCATTACTAATTAAAACAACAGACCCTGACTCTGCTACCGCAAAGTTACAACCTGAAATCCCAATATCTGCTTCTAAAAATTGCTCTCGTAACTGTTTTCTAGCAAACTGTAACAATTGCGTTGTATCAACTGGTAATTGCTCGCCTGCTTCTTTCGAAAAAAGTTCTGCTACTTGTTCTTTCGTTTTATGAATTGCTGGTGCAATTAAATGTGATGGAGCCTCTTTCGCCAACTGAATAATATACTCACCTAAGTCAGATTCAACTACTTTCACACCCATCTCTTCTAAATAGGAGTTTAGATGAACTTCTTCTGACACCATTGATTTAGATTTCACGACCGTTTTTGCATGCTTCTTTTTTGCAACGTTACAAACATAAGAAACAACATCTTCAGCTGTGGCAGCAAAATGTACATGTCCTCCATTATTCCTCACATTTCTGGCTAGTTGTTCTAAATAACTATCTAAATTTTTAATTGTATGCATGCGAATTTCAGATGCAGCTTCTCGCCACGTTTCAAGATGTCCTAGCGATTCTACTGCTTGTTCTCGTCCTATGCGAAGCCGATCTTGCGTCAAAGGGACGGCTTTTTTTAGTTGCTCATCATGAACAGCCTTCTCTACTCTCGTAAAAAAATTATGCTTTGTCGCGCTCTCCACAATCCTCTCCCTTTCTTATTATTTATTTTCATAATTTTCAGTCTAATTTATTGATAGTATGATATCATGTGAGAAGATATATAAAAACTATTTAAAAAGTTGCTTTTATATACAAAAAAGGTATAGAAAGAGGGGCTAAAATGGATATACGACAACTCCGCTATTTCATTGCGATTGCTGAAGAAAAACAACTTACTCGAGCTGCCCACCGGCTTCATATGGCTCAGCCGCCTCTTAGTAGACAGCTTTCTTTATTAGAACAAGAATTATCCGTTTCCTTATTTGAAAGAAATGGTCGTAGTTTACAGTTAACTGAGGAAGGAAAAATATTGTACAGTAAGGCAAAAAGCATCATACAACAACTAGAAGAAACCATTGTGGAAATTAAAGATACTGGTGAAGGATTACGTGGAAACTTACAAATTGGTGCTATCCATTCCTGTATTCCCTTTTTATCTGATAGAATACGCTACTTTCAAAAACATTATCCTCTCGTCAACTTAAAAATATGGGAAGGCAACCCCGCTTACTTAACAAAACAAATTGAGAAACGAAATATCGAAATTGCTATTTTACGTGCTCCATTTAAAGAAGGAAACTTTTCAAGTATACACTTATCACAAGAACCATACGTATTAGTGACACCCGCTAATTGGGGACAGTTTCAATCACAAACTTCTGTTTCATTATATGACTTACACCATATCCCCTTCTTATTTTTACATAGGGATATGGAAGACAGCTATCATCAAACGATTCTTAACGAGTGTAACAAAAAGAATATAAAGTTACATATTGCCTGCGAATGTCCCGACGCCGCTTTTATTTTCATGCTTATCATGGCCGGAATTGGCGCTTCTATTTTGCCCAAAAGTGCCGTATCTTATATTTCAAAACAATTTATAAACATTATTGATTTAACAGATTTCCCTTTCCAATCTCAATCAAGTATCATTTGGCTAAAAAATCGGCCACTTTCGAAGAGTGCACAGCGATTTATAGAATGTACACGATAAAGTGAAACTTCAATCAGTGGGGGTTTCTCCATCCTCCACTGATTGTTAGTTGAACCAATCGGGCATTTACGAGCTGTTTTATCTCCCACCTAAACTTCTTCGCTTCTCTCAAGTTTTGAGGTGGGAGTCTTACAGCCCGCAAATAGCGGGATAAAAGTATTTCCCCAAAATGAATATATACCTTTATAATGTAAATATCAGTTTTATAAGAAGAAAGGACGACTAAATGAACATCATTGAAAGACTACAAACATTCATTATATTATTTGCAATCATAGCCGGTATCTTACTTGGACAACTAGAAATCATTCATGTATATGCTGAACATTTCATCGTTCCATTCCTATTTCTTATGCTATATGGGCTCTTTTTAAATACCCCCCTTCAGCATATAAAAGAAGGGTTTCGACATAAGACATTTGCAAAAGCAAGTTTAACGCTGAATTTTATATGGACACCACTTCTTGCTTGGGGACTTGGCGCATTATTTTTAGCTGATCATCCCGCGCTTTGGATTGGATTTATTATGTTGATGGTAACACCTTGCACAGATTGGTACTTATTATTTACAAGCATTGCAAAGGGTAACGTTGCGCTTGCCACATCGATTTTACCGGTCAATCTTATTTTACAGCTACTGTTATTACCACTTTATTTATTTATATTTGCTGGAGTAATGGAAACTGTAGATATCTCGATTTTAGTAGAGAGTATTTTCATTGTTCTCGTCTTACCTTTTGCTCTCGCACATAGTACAAAATTTGTGCTGAATAAGTTAAAACAGACGGACATATTGGAGCAAAAAATCATTCCATTTTTCAGCTCTGCTCAAATTATATTTTTAAGTTTAGCAATCGCTGCAATGTTCGCTTCACAAGGAAAACTGTTACTAAGAAATATCAATATTGTTCTATTACTACTCATTCCAATGCTATTGTTCTTTATTATTAATTTCATTATCGGACAAGTTATCGGACGTAAGATGCAATTTTCATATGAAGATCGCGTTAGCCTAAACTTAACAACATTAGCTCGAAACTCGCCCGTTGCCCTTGCAATCGCAGTTACTGCTTTTCCGGACGATCCACTGATTGCACTTGCTTTAGTAATTGGTCCACTTATTGAACTGCCTGTACTCGCAAGCATTTCCCAACTACTACTGCGATTAAAAAAAGTAAATAAAAAAGCAAGCACCAATTAGATGCTTGCTTTTTTATCTACTTACTTAAACCGTCGATGATCGTTTTTGTATTCCACTGCATCATCTCTAAGTACGTATCTCCTTCTTCACCTTCTTTAGCAAGTGAGTCTGTGAAGATTGTACCAGCGATTGGTACACCTGTTTCGTTTGAAACAGTTTCCATACTACGCTTATCTACACTTGTTTCTACAAATAGTGCAGGAATTTGTTTTTCTTTAATTAAATCAACAACTGCGCGAATTTGTTCTGGTGTACCTTGGTTTTCTGAGTTGATTTCCCAAATATATCCCGTTTCGATATCATAAGCCTTACCGAAGTATTTAAATGCACCTTCACTTGAAATTAAGAAACGCTTTTCTTCAGGAATTTGCTTCATTTTTTCAACCGTTTCATCATGAAGAGCTTTTAATTCTGCGATATATTTCTCAGCATTTTCTGTGTAATACTTTTCATTTTTTGGATCTTCTTTAATAAATGCTTTTTTAATATTTTCTACATATTTAATACCATTTTCAATGTCAAGCCAAGCATGTGGATCTGGTTCTTTTTCTAATCCTTTTGTTTCTAAATGAACCGGCTCTACACCTTCACTTGCTAAGTAAACTGGCGCATCTTTTCCATCTTTCTTCGCACTCGTTAATAACTTCTTGAACCAAGAGTTACCTTCTTCTAAATTTAAACCGTTGTAAAGAACAACGTCAGCATCTGTTGTTTTCATCACATCTTTTGGAAGTGGCTCATATTCATGTGGATTCGCACCAATTGGAACGAAGCTATGAATCTCAACTTTATCTCCACCAACATTTCTCGCCATATCGTAAAGAATTGAATATGTTGTTACAACTTGTAATTTGTCTTTACTCGCTTTCTTATCCCCTTCACCACTTGTACTACTTGAGTTCGAACAAGCACCTAATACAAGCATACTCATACAAAGTACTAAAGCTAAAATCTTTTTCATATTTATCCCCCTAAATCGTTTTATGATAATTCCGCTTTGTTTTTTCTAATTTTCAACCCTTTCCAAAGTAAACCTTGGGAAGGTGAGAACAGAAATGCAAGGATGAATAACACTGCAGCCACAATAACAATTGTTGCACCTGATGCAAGGTTATATGAGAAGCTGAAATATAATCCCGCAATCGATGAAATTGCACCGATAATTGCTGCTAAGTAAATCATGACCCACAAGCGGTTTGTTAATAAATACGCTGTCGCTGCTGGTGTAATCAGCATTGCTACAACAAGAATAATCCCAACAGTTTGCAGTGATGCAACTGTTACCATTGTCAGTAATACCATTAACCCGTAGTGAATCATTTTATTTGGTAAACCATAACTTTGCGCCATTGTTGGATCAAAAGTTGATACAAGTAATTCTTTATAAAATAAAAAGACAAGAACGATAATGATAGCGCCAATAATCAGTGTCGTCCACATATCAGATGCACGAACAGCTAACACATTTCCGAATAAAATATGATATAAATCCGTACTACTTTTCATCATCGTAACAAGGATAATTCCGACAGCAAACATGGACGTAAACATAATACCAATTGCCATATCATGTTTTACCCGGCTATTTTGACTCACAAAGCCAATTCCAATCGCTGTCAGGACACCTGTGAATACCGCGCCGATGAAGAAATTAATTCCTAACATATAAGAAATCGCAACACCAGGAAGAACAGCATGAGAAATTGCATCTCCCATAAGTGCCATGCCTCTTAATATAATAAAGCATCCGATAACGCCGCAAATGATTCCTACTATAACGGACGTTAATAGTGCCTTTTGTAAAAAGTCATATTGCATGAGTGCATTTATGAAATCTATGATCTTCATGATGAATGTACCTCCTCTTGACTGCTAAAGAATATACCTTGCCCAGCGTATGCTTTCGACATAATATTTGGGTTTAATACTTCTCTTACTGATCCGTAATGAATTAATTTTTTATTTAATAGAAGTAACTCATCGAAATACGCTTCTGCTTTACTTAAATCATGATGAACAACAATAATTGTTTTGCCTTCTTTACGTAACTCTCGCAAAATTTGAATAATCGTTTCTTCACTTGTTACATCAATTCCAACAAACGGTTCATCTAAGAAGAAAATTTCTGCTTTTTGAGCGAGCGCTCTTGCTAAAAAGACACGTTGCTGCTGACCACCAGAAAGCTCACCAATTTGACGATCTTTAAAGTCTTCCATACCCACTTTTTTTAAGCATTGCAGCGCCCATTCTTTATGCTCTTTCTTTGGTCTTTTCAGCACACCTAACAGTGGATACGTTCCAATTAAAACAACATCTAATACGCGAATTGGAAAATCCCAGTCTATATCACTTCTTTGCGGTACATATGCCACACGTTTTCTGACACGTTTAATTCCCTCTCCAAGAACACGAATCTCTCCTTTATCTCTTGGAATCAAATCTAGAACTGCCTTCATCACTGTTGATTTCCCCGCACCATTTGGACCGATAATCCCAATAATCTTCCCTTCTTCAATTGAAAAAGAAACATCTTGGATTGCTTGATTCCCCTGATATGATACGAACAAATCTTTTACCACTACAGCTTTGCTCATTTGTTATGACTTCCCCTCTCTGATACTTGCTCTTATATAAGTATTTTGCATCAATGCAACTTTTAGACAAAAAATATAATTTGCATTATGTATATAATAGAAACGTTACATTTTATTTTTTGTAAAGTTCGCTTTTTTATACGAATAATGGATATATATTCGCTTCTTCCTATATATATTTTCATACTTATAAAAAGATACCTTGTACACTCTTATATTTTCGCTTATATAAGTATTTTGCACTAGTGCAACTTTTAGACAAAAAAATATAGTAACTATTACTTTACAAATATAAAATTCTATACGAAATAAATTATATAAGAATAGTTCAAGTTTGTAAACTAATTTTTATCCGTAAATTAAATTTTCTTAATATAAAAACTAATGATTACAATCAAACACTTTCTCTCAGACAATCATTTTGCCTTAAGGAAACTTTTTGTTATAAGTCAAATTATATAAGACGCATTCAAATTTGTAAATATGTTTTTCGAAATAACTTACAATTCACAAAAAAGAGTACACTAACAAATTCAGTGTACTCCCTTATTTTTATAAAGTTATTATAACGCCACCTAGCACTCCAGCTATTACAATTACCCAAGGTGGTAACTTCCAAAACTGAAGCATACAAAACAGCACCGCAGCTAATGCAAAGTCTTTCGCTGCTAAAATAGAACTCGTCCAAATCGGATGGTACAGCGCAGCAAGTAAAATACCAACAACAGCCGCGTTCATTCCCGTTAACGCTCCTTGTGCTTTTGGCTTACTTCTTAATATACTCCAAAACGGTAATGTTCCAATAACAAGTAAGAATGCTGGTAAGAAGATTGCAATTGTCGCTAGCATCGCCATGCTCCAGCCACCCATAACAGCACCAAGATATGCCGCAAATGTAAATAATGGACCCGGAACAGCTTGCGTTGCGCCATATCCAGCTAAAAACTCTTCTTTGCTTACCCATCCCATGGAAACAATTTCTTTTTCTAATAGAGGTAATACAACATGTCCTCCCCCAAATACTAAAGAACCTGCTCGGTAAAAGCTATCAAATACTGCAATCCATTCCAATGTAGTAATGTGACGTAACACTGGAAGAAGTAATAGCAACCCGAAAAAGAGAATTAAACTAATCGTACCTGTCGATTTCGAAATTGGAACTGTAATTGCCGGAGCACTTTCTCCTTCTTTTTTATAAAACAAGAAACCGATAATACCCGCAATAATAATGACAACAACCGAACTGAATGCTACTTGCCACAATAACGTAACGATCATCGCAACAACAGCAATTGTCGCTCGACCTCGATCAGGTGCAAGCTTCTTTCCCATTCCTAACACGGCATGTGCAACAATTACAACAGCAACTATTTTTAATCCATGTATCCAGCCTGCATTAGATACATCAATGCTTTGCAGTAGAGATGCAAATACGATAAGTGCAATTACAGATGGCATAGTAAATCCAATCCACGCTAAAATACCGCCAAGTAATCCAGAACGCGTTAAACCAATTCCGATTCCTACTTGACTACTAGCTGGACCAGGTAAAAATTGACATAGCGCAACAAGATCTGCATACGTCTTCTCATCCATCCATTTTTTTCGTTTTACATATTCTTCATGGAAGTATCCTAAATGTGCAACTGGCCCTCCAAATGACATTAAACCTAATTTTGTCGAGACCATTAAAATCTCCCACAAAACTCGTATTCGATTCATACTTTCTTTCAAAAATAACGCCCCCAAAACCATTACTTAATTTCGCGAAACAACTCATATGCCTTGTTTCTTGCTTCGATTAGCACTTCGTTCCCTTTCTCTGTCGTTCGGTAATATTTGCGGATTTTCCCTTCTACATTTTTCTCTTCCATACATAACAATCCATCCGCTTCCATATGATGCAAAATTGGATACAATGTCCCCGCGCTCATTTCATATCCATGCTCACGCAATTCTTCTAACATCCACATCCCAAAAATCGGCTCTTGTTTTGCATGATGAAGAATGTGAATTTGAATAAATCCAAGAAACAGCTTTCTTAATATTTTATTTTCCATAGTTAGCTACCTCTTATTTCGAAGTTCAATATCGATTTTCGATACCATGATAACATACCTTTATTTTTAAATTCAAGAATTTATAAAGTATAAATTAACATTTTAGAAATATTTAATTTGTGTTTTCTTTTTTGCTCCCAGCCATACCTTCTCTTTAAGTTTTTAAAATTAAAAATATTCATGTCACAACAATAGTGTATGATGCATAGTATAAATTAAATACTGTATGACATATGGTAATAAAAATGAGGTGGGTGAATGAGTAATTTATTAAGTTCATTAACGACAGAGCTTAGGAGGGGAACGTTGACATTAGCAGTTTTAAGTCAATTACAAACCCCACAGTATGGATATTCACTTGTTCAGTTATTGGAGGGATCCGGTATTGTCATAGATCAAAGTACTTTATATCCATTGCTTCGTCGATTAGAAAAACAAGAGTTGGTGTCAAGTAGTTGGGATACATCTGAAAGTAGACCTCGTAAATATTATGTTTTAAGTGAATATGGGTTAGATATCTTTTTACAGTTAAAAAGGGAATGGATGGAGAATTCAAAAAAGCTCTCTAGCTTATTAAAAGGAGAGGAAGACGATGAATCTAATTGAGATTTATATCCAAGAAGTTACTCGTAGGCTGCCTGAAAAAAATCGTGAGGATATTATACTTGAGTTACGGTCAACTATAGAGGATATGCTGCCTAATGATTACAGTGAAGAAGATGTAAAGATGGTTCTTGAAAAATTAGGGAGTCCAGTCACATTGGCTAGTAGTTACCGAGATTGGCCGATGCATTTAATTGGTCCACGTTATTTTGATGCATATGTGACGCTACTAAAAATGATTTTACCAATTGCCACTATCATTGCGTTACTCTCGATAATCGCCGAATATTTTATTGGATATAGCGGAGAACAAGCGATTATAAATATTGTTTTGAGCCTTATGGGCGAAGGCATATGGAGAATCATTGACGTGGGAATTCAAGTATTTTTTTGGTTAACACTTGTGTTTGCTATTTTAGAAAGAACAGACAAAGGAAAAGAGGAGCATCCATTAACAGCACACCTACAAAAATGGACGCCTGATGATTTAAAAAACATCACTTATATTCCTAAGAAAAAGGAAATTCCAAAGTTCGAAGTATTTGGAAGTTTAATGTGGACTGCAATCTGGGCAACACTTTATTTTTATGCGAATCATCTTGTAGGCGTATATGAAAGAGTTGGAAACGGACTTGAATTTGTGATACCAACTTTCAATCAAGATGTTTTGCTTCAGTATTGGCCGATCATTGTTATTATGATTGGTTTCGAAATAGCATTATCCCTTTATAAATTAATAAAAGGACAATGGACGCAAAGAATGGCAATATGTAATACTGTCCTCCAGCTAATTGGAACAATTATATTTATTGTAGTTTTATTAAATCCAGCTGTAATAAACAAAGATTTCATTACGTATATGACGGATTTACTTACTATTACCTCTAATCAATTTATAACGTGGATAGTTGGCGGTGGAATTTTCATTTTCATGCTAGCTGCGGCAATCAATATATTTGATGGCTTCCGCAAGGCTAAAATTCGTTAATTTACATTTATTGATTTCTTTCACCAAACCTATTAAAATACAAAAACCCCTGATTTTCAATCGAAATCAGGGGTTTTTGTGGTTAATTTCCTAATCAAGTCCACCAGATTGATTACATAAAGTGAAACTTCAATCAGTGGGGGTTCCATCCCCCACTGATTGTTAGTTGAACCAATCGGGATTTTACGGGCTGTTTATCTCCCACCTAAACTTCTTCGCATTTCCTTAAGTTTTGAGATGGGAGTTTTACAGCCCGTTAAAGCGAGATAAAGCCACACGGTCCATAATAATTGAGCTCGCTTCATTTAAACCGATAATATTCGTTTTCACATCATTTTGATGATACTTCAGCGCAACTTTATCAATTGCTGCTGCACCTGATTCATCCCAAATATGCGCTTTCGATAAATCAATCTCGATTGTTGTTGCATTTGTACGGAAATTAAACGCATTAACAAAGTCAGTAACAGACGCAAAGAATAGTTGTCCTTCCACTGTATACACAACGCATCCTCTCGCTACATCTTCTACTTCGTTCACACGAATTTTAGAAATTTTCGACGCAAAGAATAATGCACTTAATACGACACCTAAAATAACACCGATTGCTAAGTTATGTGTAATAACAATTACAACAATCGTTACAACCATGACGATCATATCTGTTCTTGGCATTTTGTGTAACGTTTTTAATGAATTCCAGTCAAACGTGCTAATGGATACAGTAATCATAACAGCAACTAACGCTGCTAACGGAATTTGAACAACTAACGGATTTAACACAATAACTAAAAACATTAAAAACACACCTGCTACTAATGTTGACAAACGTCCACGTCCACCTGACTTTACGTTAATAACAGACTGTCCAATCATCGCGCAACCTGGCATACCGCCAAAGAATCCAGTTACGATATTCGCGATACCTTGTCCACGACACTCTACATTTTTATTACTACCTGTATCTGTCATATCATCTACAATTTGAGCCGTTAATAACGATTCGACTAATCCAACTAATGCTAATGAAATAGAGTACGGTAAAATAATGAGGAGCGTCTCCATCGTAAATGGTACATTAGGAATGAAGAATTGTGGCAACGTATTTGTAATCGCCCCCATATCTCCAATTGTACGTACGCCACTACCTGTATAAATAGAAATGGCACTAATAACAATAATTGCGATAAGTGGTGAAGGAATTGCTTTCGTAATTTTCGGGAATAAATAAATGATAACTAGACCACCGGCAACCATCGCATACATTGGCCAAGATTCTCCAGAGAACGATGGCAATTGTGATGTGAAAATTAAAATAGCTAATGCATTCACAAAACCTGTCATAACAGACTTCGGAATAAACTTCACTAGTTCTCCTGCACGCAGTACACCAAGTACAATTTGAATCACACCTGTTAAAAGAGTCGCCGCAAGCATATATTGTATGCCATGCTCTTTTACTAAACTTACTAACACAAGCGCCATTGCACCTGCTGCCGCTGAAATCATCCCTGGACGTCCACCAACAAAAGCAATCACGACAGCTGTACAAAACGACGCATAAATCCCAACCATCGGATCTACACCAGCAATAATTGAGAATCCGATAACTTCTGGAAGAAGAGCAAGTGCTACGACAATACCCGCTAATACGTCACCGCGAACGTTAGAAAACCATTCTTGTTGTAACTTCTGTTTCAAAACAGCACCTCTTTCCTTATTCACTTTTGACGACTTTCACCTTATGAAAGCCGAACCGACACAACATGTTCGATTATACATATGTGTCAATTATGTGACAAGGAATTTTTATAAAGTGACTATTTCTCTTTTAATCTATTTAACATACATATGTAAAAAAATACTACTCATTATCTTTCTCATTCATATACTCTTCTAAAGTTAGTTTCTTCTTATATATTTCCTCTGCAATGTCTCCTACATAACGAATATGCCACGGTTCATATGCATAACCGGTAATCTCCTCTTTTCCTTTCGGATAACGAATGATGAATCCGGCACGATGCGCATTTTCTTTTAGCCATTGCCCTTCTTTCGTCTCGGCAAAATCAATTTCAAGCTCATTATTGGCACTATTCGCAGAAACATCCATTACAAGTCCGGTTTGATGTTCACTATGTCCTGGTTTTGCTGAAAAGCGATTTGCATGCTCTTGTCCGTTTCTTCTTACACTATTTGCATACACTGATTTTTGATATTCGTACGAACGAAACCCTGAAACAGCATTTAACTTAATCCCCTCTTGTTTTGCAAGAGTAAATAACTTCTCTAACGCCGCTGCCGCTTCTTTACGGAGATGACTCTTTTCTACGACACCCGTGAATGCAAACGATACATTTGGTACTACTAAATCGTTTGGCTTATAACCATCAGGCAGTTTATTATGTTTATTTACAACAAATTGAATACTCTCTGGATTATTCTCCTCATTATAATTCATATGTTTCTCTCTTGAAACAACATGCTCTTCTTGATTTGTCTTCTGTTCTACTGCGCTACTCGTATTCGTCGTCATATAACCTATAGCTACACATAGCGCTACTGTTATAGATATAATTGTGATCAATTTCTTTTTCATTATAAAAAATACTCCTTTATTTGTGATACGACATCACTATAAAGAAGTAAAATAAAGATAATGTGAACATGGAATAAACTTTTGAATAAGAAACTTCTTAAGGCTACAGCTCTTTTTCAAAATCTAATAACATTAACTTTTCTTTATTAGCCTTCCTAACTTCTCTGTAGCTGGGATAGAATCGTAATCTTCATACTTTTCGAGGTCTGCCGCAAAAGCTTCTTTTTGAATATGTAACAATATTTCTGCCTCGTTTACTTTCGTTTTATATACTTCGATTTTCATTTTAGTCTCCTTTAAAGTTTAGCTATTAACTAAATGAAACTATTCAAAAGGATTAATCACCCTCCAACCTATCCCCTCAAATAAATTCTTTAACATCCATACATGATCACTTCCTACTAGTAACAAAACACGTTCACCCGAAGCTTCTGATACTTCAATAACATTTCTAAATATCTTCAATTCTCTCTCAACCCATTTATTTAAAAACGTTATCCCTATTTCACCCTCTCCACTATTAACCTGAACAAAAGATAAATACATTTCTTCAAGTTTCTTAATACTTTTTTCATTATTTAAAGCGATATAAGAATGTATTAATTTCTCCTCACCACTTACTTTATTACATTCCTCTACATAAGCTTTTATTTTATGGAGTATATTTGGATAACTCCCTTGTATCGTTTCATTTAAAGACATCATATCTTGCGCAGTTATATGTCCTTCCCAATTTACTGCAAATACTTCTTTTAGACCTAATTTACGTCCTAACCTAAAGCCGATTTGTTCAACTTCATTCATTTCTAGTTGATTGATATTTCTATGATATTTCTCGTTTAACTCAATATTGTTATCCTTTTCCCATTCCAAGGCTAGTTTTGTAGGAGAAGACGCTGCCAAGTGCTCTACTAACTCTATAATCTCATTTTCTTTTCCCTGCAACCTTTCTACCGCTTGTTCAAAATGGAAGGTTCCTACAAGGATGATTTCATTTGTAGCATTCATTTGCTATCCTCCTTTTTATGTCGTTCCTTGATAGAAGACAAAACTCGCTCCACAATCTCTTTAACAGATAAAGTACCGTCTACTACAATATCTGAGTTCGGTTTCACCGATTGAATCATCTCTACATACGCCGCGCGCCCATGATTTAAATATAGATTCATATCCTCTCTTACATCTTCAATTGAACATATTGAAAAATCTCTTATTAACCTTCTTGCCATCGCAATATCAAGTGGCGTGTCAATATATATTGTCAAATCAATATACTTTCTCATTTCCTCGTTTAAATACGCAAACGGATAATCTAACACAATATAATGAAGCGACTTTGTTAAAAGAGACTGTACGTCTGCAATGAGTGGTCCTAATTTCCATTCATTATAATCCGCTCCACCATCGATCCATTTACAAATATCACTTGGACTACCTGGAAGCTCATAATTATCAAAATGTAACACGTTACAATTGCCAAGTTCCTTCTTTAATGCTTTTGTTACCGTTGTTTTACCACCGCCAGATACAGCTGAAATTGCAATTACCATTGGCTTTTTCATTTCTGAACCTCCAAAACTTGGTATTACATGCATAGAAAAACTATTACATACAGTATATAATAGTTTTATATTTCAGAATATAAAGTTTTATATAAGCTATATAAATTCCTAAAATGAAAGAGGCGATCATTTCATGTTTCAATCAAAACGTATTTCACTCCGAAAATTTACAACTGATGATGTTAAAACATATTACCAGTGGCGAAATGATGTAGAAGTGATGCATTTTACGAATCCAACATTAGACGTATACTCTTTTGATGAAGTTGCTCAGTTTTGTCAGAGCATTATGAGTAGTCCTCATTCCAAAAGTTATATAATTGAAGATAAAGAATCTAAAGAAGCGATTGGTATTACTTCATTAATCAATATCGACTTATATAATAGAAATGCAGAATGTATCATCGATATCGGCAATAAAAATTATTGGGGAAGCGGTTATGGATACGAAGCACTTGAACTGCTACTCAACTATGGCTTTCAAGAGCTAAACTTACACCGCATTCATTTAAGAGTTTTTTCTTTTAACGAAAGAGCGATTAAGTTATATGAAAAACTAGGTTTTGAGCACGAAGGAAGGCAAAAAGAAATGATTTATCGAGATGGAAAGTGGCATGATGTTTTACTATTTGCAAAATTAAACAAGACAAACTGAATCCCACACTACTAAAAACAGATGAGGTGTCTTCATGAATATCAAATTAATAAAAGCAGTCGAATCTGATGCAGAAGCTATTTTCAACATGCAAAAGGAAGCATTTCTTCCCTTATTAGAAACATACCGAGATTACGACACAAATCCTGCAAATGAACGGATTGATCGTGTTATCTCTCGTATTCATCGTCCAAACGGTGGTTTTTATAAGATTATGTATGACAATATTCTTGTCGGTGCAATTGGCATATATGCCGTAGAAAAAACTCAATTTTGGATTAGTCCCATGTTCATACTTCCTCATTATCAAGGAAAAGGAATCGCCCAAAAAGCAATTTGTTTAGCTGAAGAGATGTTTCCAGAGGCAACGAGCTGGGAACTGAAAACATTATTAGAGGAAAAGCGTAATTGCTATTTATATGAAAAGATAGGTTATAAACAAATTGAAGAAATAAAAAAATTAAATGAGAATGCAACACTAGTTCATTATGAAAAAAAGTTATCTAATTAACTTACATATAAAAAAGCAGACTAGCAATATAGCTAATCTGCTTTTTTACATTCATTTTATGCTCCTCGTTTAGCAGAAGTCATTGCCTTTACATTTAAAATAATCTCGCGTTCTACCTGATCATTTTTTTTACCAATGCGACGACCAATAAAGAATACATCGATTAAAGCCCAAATGCCTAAACCACCTAATGTAAGCGTCATCGCAATGGCCATACCGAAATCGCGCGCATAATAGCGATGTCCACCAAGTCCACCTAAGAAAAACCAAATTAAATATGCGATTCCTTTAGACTTTTTGCGTTTCTCAAATTCAGAATTAACCATCGCTAATCCTTCAGCTGATAAATCTTGTTTTAATAATAAATTATCCAACAAAAAAACTCCTCAAAATGTAATATTTATGAATTCGAACATAAATATAACATAAAAAAGCTCACTCGCCCACATAAATTCTTTATATCTAAATAACTTTCATTAAAATAAATACATTATATGTAAATCAATACCTATTATAAAACCTTTTCTACTCTTAAAAACCTATTTCTAAGCTTCATTACCACACCACCATACCTATGCATTCTCGGATCTAAAAAGGGATATGGATACCGATCAATAAATTATACAAAGAAAGGCTTACTTCTAGTCTCCTTGAAATAAGCCAAGATGATACGTTCATTTTTTACGAAATGCAGCTTCCTCTAAACTTTTATTTAACTTTTGTTCAATGTTCTTCAACAATTCTTTTATCCGATTCGAGTAAAGATGTACCGAGCGGGAAGTTTGTGCATTCTCTAATTCTTTAAAGCACTCTACTAGTTCATACTGCTCTTTTTCATTTAAATAATCACATATTTCTTTACTGGGGCGCTTCATAACTCTCACCTCTATTTGTCATTCTTCATCGTATCCACTTTCCTTAACAGGGAATCTACTACCACACTGCTTCTATCATCGACATTTCTCTTTACATTGTATGCTTCTGCTTACTTCTTGTTTCAAGATTATTCACTATTTTTGAAATATCTTTCAACTCACTAGCTTTCTCTTTTTCAGTAAATAAAAGATTATGCAATAAAAACGTCTGACCAGAAATGCCAGCCAAAATAGAAACTTTAATCACATCCAACATCGTTTCTGCACCAAGCATCGCAACGCCAACAATTGATGCTAAACTTCCAACAAACATCTCACCCAAAAAACCAGGATGAAACGCCAACCTCGTCTTCCGTGGTAGGAGAATTTTATTATTGGCAATATAATGACTTGCGATTCCTGAGAACATTCCTGTAATCACCGCTGTTATGATCATCATCATCATAGAAATTCACACCTTTTACGAAGACTTGAAAAGCTTGTTCATTTCTAATGTATGCTGTAAATCTTTTTCATGTTCTTTCAATTTCATAGTTTATCTCGAGAAACTTCATTCCAAATATCCACATCTCATGGTTTGCTACTAATTTCATATCTTTTTTAGCTTGAATCATAAACGTTTCAGTTAATGGTAAACGAACTGTAAAGAAGCGATTGTGCAAATAAATCCCTTCATCTCCGAGTCTATTTTTTTCAAACTTACTTGTAATTATTAAATCTTCATCTTTATTTTTCAACTTTAAAATACCTGTCATATTCATATATGGTAATGGTAACGCAATATTCATATATACCTCATTAGAATGTGAATGTGTTGAATATAGTGCTACGAAGATTGTTTCGTTCTTTTCATTTTTACGTACCCATGCTCTTACGTCTTGTCTACCGTCTTTTTCATCATAAATCCCAACAATATCACCATGCATTTTCTCTAGATGACCACCCATTCCTAAATGAATTTGCTGCACATGTCTACTTATTCTTTCATATAAAAATGCAAATGGCTTAAAAGCACGTGACCATTGAATATATGCTTTCAATTCATACTGCTTTGTATTTTCATAAAAGTCTCGAATAATTGGTGATATATTTCGTTCATCAAAGCTCCTGCTCCGGTATTCCTTCATATCATTTACAAGCCCTGTGTACTCTTTCTTTTCTAGTAAATCATTCTTCCTTAAAAACTCCTCACTAATTTTCATCTTGCCATATATTTGACTCATCGGCTTTCCGTAATACTCATAAGCTGCACTTCTCCTTTCAATTATCCAGCCAAGAAAAGCGGGAAGTGCAACACCAATTCCATTCGCTACGCCATGTATCCATACCATTCGATCAATTGTAATGGTCATCGTTTGCTGAAAATTCCCATATGCGTATATGAGTGAAAAAATAATTGTAATCATTAACGTACTAACAGAAATGACAAGCAATACCTTCGCACTTCTTCGTCTAAATTTTGTTTTCCATACAAAGATTCCATAACCATACAATGCAATTAAATAAATAAGTACAGCCAAAAATTCAATTGTTGTCGAATATGTAATGCCAATTGCAATTGTCATTGGGGAAACAATAATAATCCATGTAATGATGGTATATACTATACTTCTTTCTTGCATTCTACCTAATAACCCTGCACAAATTGGGATTAAAAAAGCTGAGTAATGAAAATGAGCAGCTGTTAATAAAATAATAAGAGGATTAAAGTGCATAATTTGTATATCAGCAACTGCTGCAAATAACCAAAATCCACCTAAAGCTAAGTAAATAAATCCACTATCAATTGCTGTTTCTGATGCTGGCCGCCATCCTCTTTCTAGCAATCTACTTATACCAAGTAACGCGATGATACATGTATATATTAACCATATAAAAGCAAAAACAGTGTGTTCTGTTATAAATGCAAGCATAGCACTACTCGCGGCGATTGGGTAAAGAAAAACAACAAGTTTTGCCACTGGTAAAACTGATCCATCTCTTTTTCTCATATTAGTGATACGGAATGAAGTTGGCACAAATAAAAGAATGGACAACAGTATAAGTGCTTCTATAATGTTAAAATTTTGCAAACCTATTATAAGAAAAACAATATAGCATATTAACCCAAATACGATATTCTTCATTTTTTGCTAACCCTTTCTATAAATGTCCCTTTATAAGAGAAAAGAGGACCAAGTAACAAATTTTCTACACGAACTTGAATTCGAAAACACCCCTTTTCTTCATCAAAACTTTCTACTATTGTTGCTTTTCCATGCAGAAATGTTGGTAACTTCACTTTCATACCAAATACATGTAACCATTGTTTATTTGATGAAATGTGCATCGCTCCTTCATTATCAACCGAAAATTTCAATGTAGATATAAGGAGATGCGGCTCTCCAAAATAATCAATGATTTCACCATTCTTCTCATCTAAATACATCACCGCATGAAAATAACGTTTTTTATCCCCAAATAGAAACATTCGATTCCATCTTACAAATGCTTCTCCTTTTTCATTTTTCTCAACCGTATTATGAATCGTAAATGGAACTGTTTCTCCCCTTTCTGAGAAAAACATTCGAAACTTCGCCGCAATTTTCAAAAGCACTTTGACAAGTTTAGAACCTTCTGCAATTTCATCCATTATTCCGTCTCCAGTAAAATTACGTTTTTCCGTAAGTTTATAACGCTCTTGTAATTTGGGATGTAAACGTTGATACTCTTCACCTAATACTTTCTTATAAATAGAAGACATATTATTGCCCCTTCCTACTTCTTCTACAACTTTTTGCGCTTGGTAAGTTACTACTGTTCATATAACCTATCATCGAAATGCCAAGCAAAACTATATTTAATGTAATTGGATGAAATAGCTCAGAAAAGCTATTAAAATTTACAATTCCTACCGATATGGTAAGAACAAATATCATAATAAGATGTAATAAAAACAACCGTCTTTTTTGGAATGGCAATAGCCATATCACACCAAATATAAATTCTAACAAACCAATGATTTTAATACTATCTTTTATCTCATAATTCGAACCAATAAAAGTAACTAACATTCTTACTTCTTCTTGATGCATAAAAAGGACTTTTGGAATAAAACCTTGATATATCCATACAAATGCAAGTAAAAAACAAACAATCCAATATGTAATGGTTCTTTTTATTAACAAATGGGGATGAAATCCTTTTTCTAACCATAGTTTTAAAGTATCAAAGCTCCAAGCAGTCGCCCAACCTAGTAACGGACGGAATACATATGTATCTATAAACTTTCCTAATCTTCCAAAATTCACATCATAATCGTACTGTGTTTCGAAATGAACTTTCCCTTCAATCGGTGTATATTTCCAATATCCACTTCCTGTTTGAATAAGTGATAACGGATGAGCCGTCCAAAACTTTAAAGCCGATACTCTCTCACCTGTTTCTTTTCGCACTTCACCTACCGATTCACCTTTCCCAGAAATCTCGATACCAAATCCTATTTTTGTTTTATATAAAAAGCGCTGTGGTTCACCTTCTTCTTTTTGAAGATACGATATTTCTGTAAAACGTGCATCCCACTCTGTATGTAACTTTGGATCTTGTGTATATTTCCATAGTTCATCAATATTTGCCTCTATTTCTGTTTGAACGTACACAGATTTTTTCTTTTTCATCTCTTCACCTCTTCTCTTACTTCTTATATTAATTACTTATATATAAAAGTAAAAGACCTTCCAAATAGAAGGTCTTTTCACACACTAACTTTTGTGCACTTCATGCTTTATAACTTTATCATTTTCATCAAATGAAATAACAAGCGTTTCCACATCAATTGGTATAAAACTATCTATCGATGCACCAAGGTAGTACCTCACTTCATTATGAGTACTCCCTTCTGGAGCCTCGCCTTTTCCTAGCAATTCAACAACTTCACTTCTCTTCTTTCCTACTAGCTGGTGTTCCTCTAACAAATGGTCAACCATTAAAACACGTTTATCTTCATGCTTTGCCCATCTCTCTACATCAAACCTTGAATTTTTTTCATTTATACCAAGAATAATGAACAAAATAAGAAGCGGAGCAATTCCAATTTTCACAAAACCAAGCAATTTTCTTTTCCCATCTTTTCTATCATCTATCCCAATAAACTTGTATACAATCCATGCTATAAATGCTAAAAAAAGAAATGGTGATAAAACGAAAATGATACTTGGAATACTAGGCAAAACGTAAAAACTACTTACAGTATAAGCTAGTACCAAACTGATGAATATATATAATACAAAATAACTATAAAAACTTGTCCATAGTAAAATATTTTTTATTTTCATTCACCCATATCCTTTCTTCTCATGTAATTTAGAAATTCTTTCTTTTGGCTTCCAAAATGTAAATGCCATTCCGGCAAAGATCAGTACAATACCGATTGTTTGCAGCATCGTTGGTCTAAATCCTGTTAACACTGTATCTAATAAAATCGCAACAGCTGGATCTAAAAATACGAGTATCGAAATGAGGCTTGTTGATAATCCACGTAAACTATCAAAAAATAAATAGTAGACAAGACCGGTATGAATAAGACCTGTCGCTGCTATGTACATCCAGTTTACTTCCGTTAAGCCTTGGAACTCTTGAAAGTCAACGAAAGGAAGTAACAGAAAAATACCAACACCTGTTTGCACAAATGTCATCGCATAAGCACTTGTCTTTTCAATTCCTTTTCCTAACAAAGTCGTAAACGCATAAAACAATGCAGCAAGAAGCCCCCATACAATACCCGAAGACATAAAACTTTCCAGTGAAGTATTTCCATCTATCCCTGCCACAAATACTGTTCCAACAAAACATATAATAATAGAAAGAACTGATAAAATTGTTAATCTCTCTTTAAAAACAATGCTTCCAATAATCAGGACAATAATTGGTGCAAGATGGTAAACAGAAATCGCAATCGTAATTGACATCATTTCAAATGCTTTAAATAAAAAGACCCAGTTAAACACAAGAAAAAATCCACATGCTAAAATTTGTAGCATTTCTTTTTTATTCCATTGCTCTTTTTTATGATGTCCAGTAAAAAACCAAAAGGCACTTAAAAAGAGCGTTGCACAAATACAACGTACAAACACTAACTCTACCGAAGGTACCCCTGTTTGAACTGAAAAGAATCCTACTGAACCAAAAATCGCCATAGAAACAGCCATTTTTATTGCTGGCAATGACTGCCCCTGTAAACCATTTTTAAAACTCATTGTATCTCCCCCACAATACGATCGTCCAAAATAAGTTTTCTTTCATCATACCAATATATTTCTTAATTCTCAAATATTAACAGAATTTAATTTTACATAAAGTGAAACTTCACTCAGTAGAGGTTTTCTTCATCCCCCACTGAGTGCTAGTTGAACCAATCGGGCTTTTACGGACTGTTTATCTCCCACCTAAACTTCTCTGAATCCTCTAAGTTTTGAGGTGAGAGTCTTACAGCCCGTTAATGCGGGATAAAAAAAGATTCACCTCTTCTAATAGAAAGAGTGAATCTTTTTTTACTTATTTTAGAAGAGATGAATGTTTTCTTTTTTACAAGCTTCTCTCATCTCATCTGGCCATACAGATGATTGTACCTCACCGATATGTGCTTTACGTAAGAAATACATACACATTCTCGATTGTCCAATTCCTCCGCCAATTGTAAGTGGCAGTACATCTTCTAAAATTCCTTTATGGAAATCATACTCACGCTTAAAGTCTTCTCCTGTTTTTGTTAATTGCTCATCAAGCGATTTGCTATCAACACGAATCCCCATTGACGATAGCTCAAATGAAGATTGCAATACTGGATGCCAAAATAAAATGTCACCATTTAATTTCCAATCATCATAGTCAGATGCACGACCATCGTGCTTCTCTCCCAATTGAAGAACATCACCAATTCCAATAATGAAAACTGCACCATGTTCTTTCGCAATCGCATGTTCACGATCTTTCGCTGTTAAATGTGGATATTTATCTTCTAACTGTTGCGAAGTAATAAATACGATTTCTTCCGGTAAATACTTACCAAGGAACGGATATTTCTCAAATAAATGATCTTCTAAATCTTTAAAGATTCCGTAAATTGTTCGTACTGTTTCTTGTAAATATTCTACAGTGCGCCATTCTCTCGCAACAATTTTCTCCCAGTCCCACTGGTCAACATAAATGGAATGTGTTGCGTCTAGTTCTTCATCACGGCGAATCGCATTCATATTTGTATATAGACCTTCGCCAGCTTCATATTTATATTCATGAAGAGCGAATCGTTTCCATTTTGCAAGTGAATGAACGATTTCTAGCTCTTCCCCTGTATGCAACATATCAAATTCAATTGGACGTTCCACACCGTTTAAGTGATCGTTTAAACCTGACTTCTTCGTTACGAATAGTGGTGCAGATACACGGAATAATCCGAGACGTTTTGCTAATTGATCTTCAAAAAATGTTTTTACTTCCTTAATCGCAATTTGTGTCTCTCTTACCGTCATTAATGATTGATACATATTATTTTCCTCCTAAAATGCTTAGATGTAGTGGAAAGAACCATTAAAAAAAGCCCTCCTTCCCATAAAAACTGGGACGAAAGGCTTTGGTTCCGCGGTACCACCCAAATTAGCAACAGAGGTTGCTCACTTATACAGTACGGAGAGAAAAACTCGATACTGCTCTTCTTGTAACGGCGAAGTTCCCGGCTAAATCTACTTTCCTAATAAAGGATTTCGGTTAGCGACTCCAGGATGTTCTTCATAATAGGCTTCGCATTAGGCTCACACCATCCCTAACTCGCTTTGACTACGTCCTATTACTACTCTTCCTTTCACAGTCGTTTTATTGTTACATCTCTGAAACATTTTATTAATGATTATTCTATACGAAAAAACAAAGAAGTCAACAAAAAAATGAAAATTTTTATAAAATTTATACTAGAATAACTTCTCCTATCGATATTAAACGACGGATTCTCCCACTCCAGCTCTTATTATGCTATACTGAAATACCCTATAACGATTAAACAAAGAAAAACAATCGATTTGTAAAATATATTTGCTATACAGCAATAATGGAGTGGATAATATGACAAAGGAAAAAAAGAAAAAGAGTGGCATCGGTAACGGGACAGGTAGTAAGGGCTGGAAACGATGGACAAAAAGTGCAAATAAAAAGAAAAGTGCTAAACCTTATACAAGTAAAGGGACAAAGACTGCTGGAAAGAAATAAATATGTAAATACCCTTAGCAAAAAAAGACCTTCAAAACGTGAAGGTCTTTTTCTTTACTAATAATTTTTATATCATTTTCATAACTATCATCATAACAATCCTCTTTACAGGTCAAATCATCAAAATCTCCCGAATCTCATCTTCCGTAATCGCTGAAACTCCTTCTTTCCCCAGTTCAATCACATCAGCGATTAAATCTTTCTTTTTCTCCTGAAGCTCATTCATTTTTTCTTCGATTGTACCGTGAGCAATCATTTTAATCACTTGCACTGTATTTTTTTGTCCCATACGGTAGGCACGGTCTGCTGCTTGCTGCTCTACTGCTGGATTCCACCAGACGTCATATAAAATAACCGTGTCAGCGCCCGTTAAGTTCAGCCCCGTTCCACCAGCTTTTAACGAAATCAAGAACAAGTTACCTTCTCCTTCATTAAATCGGTTACAGAGCTCAACACGCTCTTCTGAAGGTGTGTTGCCGTCTAAATAAAAATAAGGCATCCCCTTTCGAATGAGCTCTCTTCCAATAATCGATAGCATTTTTGTAAACTGAGAGAAAATCAATATTCGTTTCCCTGTACTACGGCATTCTTCAATAATGTCTAACAGCTGTTCAAACTTAGCTGAACTCCCTTTGTAATCGTCAACGAATAAAGCTGGATGACAGCATAATTGACGAAGACGTGTAATACCAGCTAAAATTCTTATTTTATTTTTTCGGAATGTATCTTTATCTAAATGCTTTAACGTATCATGTTTTAATTTTGCTAAGTACGCCGCATATAATTTCTTCTGTTCCGGAAGTAACTCTGACGTTTGTAAATGTTCGATTTTATCCGGTAGTTCTTGTAATACATCCTCTTTTAAACGGCGCAGTATAAATGGCTTTACGCGCTTCGCAATTTGTTCTCTCTGTAAATCCATAAACTCTCGTTTTTCTGGTAATAACTCCGGAAAAATAACATAAAAAATTGACCATAGTTCTTCAAGTGAGTTTTCTACTGGCGTCCCTGTTAAAGCGAAGCGATGATTGGCTCTTAGTGACTTCACTGCTTTTGCTGTTTGTGTTGTGCTATTTTTAAATGCTTGTGCTTCATCAAAAAAGACAGTATGAAAAACTTCAGCTTCATACAGCCTCATATCTCGGCGCAGTAACGGATACGATGTAATTACAACATCCACTTCAGAAGCACGGCGCACAAACTTTCTTCTTTCTAGTTGGTTCCCGTCAATAATGCGTGCATTGATATGCGGCGTAAATTTCTTTAGTTCATGTAACCAGTTATACGTTAAAGAAGACGGTGCTACAATTAACACTGGTACTTTTCGATCCCGAACTTCAGATAATATTGAGGCAATAAAGGCGATGCTTTGCAGTGTTTTCCCAACGCCCATATCATCTCCAAGAATGCCGCCAAATCGATAATGCGCGAGCATTTTCATCCACTGAAATCCATCTACTTGATACTCGCGGAGCACACTTTGTACACAATCAGGAACTTCAAATCCCAATGTACTTGGATTTCGAATGCTTTCTAGTAACTCAGTCACTGTATCATCTACATGTAAAATATTCCCCTCTTCAAAGGAACGAAACCATTTCATACTTTGAATCAGTGGTAACCGTATTTCTCTGTCACTATACAACATGTCGTGCCTTGCGTTTGCTTCTTTTATAAAACGATTAATCTCTTGAAACTCTCTACTTTCTAGTGATAGTAACGAACCGTTTCCTAACCGGTAATATTTCCTTTGTTCTTGAAGTGCTGTTAAGACGTCTTTAATTTGCGCCTCAGGAATTCCTTTTATATCAAAACGATAGGATAACCAATCGATTCTCTCGCCTCGCTTCACGCGTATGAGCGGAGTTACATCTCTAGGTGCAACTCGTAATTTCACTACAGTCGTTGCATATATGTGCAGCAATTTATGCAACGTTGGAACGACGTGATATAAAAAATTGTACTCTGCTTCCTCATTGTGAAGGTAATAACCACCTTCTGTTTTCGTAAACGCACTTTCATCCATCACTTGTAAAATTTCTGCTTCTTTCTCTTCATCACGAAGAAAGAAAGAATTTTCCCTCGTCTCTTCTAACGGATTAATAACGACATTCCCATAATGAAACTCAAGCCCCGCAAGTAACCTGTCTTTCACCCTATCTAAAAATAGCTTCGCCTTTAATACAGGCTTTTCAAGGCGTTCTGTTACATTATCAGCAACTTGAACGTATCCAACCTTCATCAAACTCGGAATCACTTTTTCTACAAAATAAGCTGCTCTTTCAGCCGGAATATAAAACTGATCTGTACTTGATCCGTTCATCATTTTCTTTAATTCCATAAGCCGTTTACAATTCTCAACATCTAACTCATATAGTTTTCCTTCCGAAAAGCCATAACCGTAAGATTCCATTACTTTTACATTTTGCAAACCATCAATTTGGAGCGTATAACCTCCGCTTGTTTCTTTATAAAATTGATAATAGACCGGCAGTAAATCACGGGACAACTCTAGGCCTTCGAATGTTTTCCCGTCATACTGAACTGTTACAAGTGGAATTGTAATAAGCAAAGAAAACAGCGTTTCCCATGAAGAAGGCGGAATAAAAATCATATCTTCATAACGATGTAACGGATGTAAATACACTTTTTCATTGCGATAAACTTGAATGAGCAGCTGAAGAATGGCATCCGTTTCATGCTCAAAACTATGCACAGCCGGATCATACATAAAACCATCCTCACACGTAAATGACTCTCTTTTTTCAACTTGATTTAAAAACTCTCTCACATCATGCACATTGTGTTTCCGGTTTAACTTCAGCTGAACACCAAATAACTCACTTCCATTTTCAAACGTAACAGGAATACATATGCATTCCACATGCAATACCTTTCTTGTGTCAAATCGATGTTGTTTACTTTTTGGCTTTAACGGCTTGTCACCAAATAAATCAAACATTTCATTTTCAGATAACACATATGCTGAACTTTTCCGCTGTGCATCATCGATATATAGAAGTACCGCTGCGATATGTTGACAATAATACTGTACAGAAGTGAGTGATGGGCAACTACATTTCGCAATGATATCGTCATGTGTTCTGTTTTCTACCGTTACGTAAAAGGGTTCGTCCCCTTCTACCACCGCCTTACCAACAGGAGCATTCTCAACATTTT
Organism: Bacillus manliponensis; assembly: GCF_000712595.1. GTDB lineage: Bacteria > Bacillota > Bacilli > Bacillales > Bacillaceae_G > Bacillus_A > Bacillus_A manliponensis. Next base: position 345,863 of record NZ_JOTN01000003.1, on the reverse strand, counting down.
CAACCGTTACTTTATTCGTTCGAAGGTAGGCTTCACCTTTTTTGTAGGATGTTTCACCACATAGCTCTTTTATCATCTTTTTACTCAATTTAACATGATTGTCCATTTCATCCCTCTATCGTATGTATGTTCTTATCTATTATTTTACACACCATTTCGCCATATACAAATGAAAAAGCCCGTTTGTTTATACAAACGGACTTCTACATAGATTATACTGTTACTTTTTCAACCGCTTTTACATTACGATATACAGGCTGCCACATAGAAGCTTTGACAGCTTGTTCAATTTCTTCGTCATTCATTTCATTACGAGCAACACCTTCAGTAACTGCAGCCTTTGCTACTGCCACTGCTACCGCTTCGGAAACTGTACGTAACTCTTCAACTTCTGGAAGAATCGCTGCACCTTGCTTACTTACGTCTACCATATTTACAACAGCTTCTGCTGCCGCTGCAAACATAGCGTCTGTCATCAGACGAGCTCGAACTACAATCGTACCAAGGCCAAGTCCTGGGAAGATTAATGCATTGTTACATTGTCCAATTGAATATGTCACACCGTCATATGTAACAGGATCGAATGGACTTCCTGTCGCAACAAGTGCACGTCCTTCTGTCCAGTTCATTAAATCAACTGGCTTTGCTTCTGCAAGCGGCGTTGGATTTGACATTGGTAAAATAATTGGGCGCTCTACATGCGAAGCCATTTCTTTCACAATCTCTTCACTGAACGCACCTGCTACTGTTGATGTACCAATTAAAATGGTTGGTTTCACATGCTTTACAACATCAGCAAGCCCAATTGTACCGTTTTGCTTCCAATCTTCTACTTCACTTACTTTACGTGCATATGGAACTTGGAAGTTCAATAAGTTATCCATATCATCTGTTAATAAACCAGGACGATCAATGCACCAGAAACGTCCGTTTGCTTCTTCCTCTGTTAAACCATCACGCACCATTGCATCACGTACTTGATCTGCAATTCCAATTCCAGCTGTACCAGCGCCAAATACAACAACGCGGTGTTCACATAATGGCATACCTGAAGCTTTTACCGCAGATAATACAGCCGCAAGTGAAACAGCTCCAGTTCCTTGAATATCATCGTTAAACGTACATACTTCATCACGATATTTATCTAAAATTCTACGTGCATTTTGAGAGCTAAAATCCTCCCAATGAAGCATTGCATTTGGAAACTTGTTACATACTGTTTTCACAAACTTATCGATGAAATCATCGTACATTTCACCCGTTACACGTGGGTGGCGATTTCCAATATAGAACGGGTTCGTTAATAGATCTTCACGGTTCGTACCAACATCTAAGATTACTGGTAATACGCGGCTTGGATCGATTCCAACTGCTGCCGTGTACACTGCTAATTTTCCAATCGCGATGTTAATACCACCAACACCCCAGTCACCAATTCCTAAAATCCCTTCACCATCTGTCACAACAATTAAATCTGTATTGTCAGTAGTTGCACCAATGTTCGCAAACGCTTCCTCAATACCGTTTGGATCATCAATTGATAAATAAACTCCACGAGGTTTACGATATTCATGACTATAACGTTGAATTGCTGTCCCAACAGTTGGCGTATATACAATCGGAAGCATTTCACGTAAATGATCCGTCAGCAAACGATAAAATAATACTTCGTTACGATCATGTAACGCTGTTAAGTATACATTCTTTAATAAATCGTCTGGCTGTGAGCAAAATTGCTTATACGCACGGCGCGCTTGCTCATCAAGTGTTAATACTGCAGGTGGCAATAGTCCTTTTAAGCCTAATGCTTTTCTCTCTTCTTCTGTAAAGGCAACTCCTTTATTTAGAAGCGGTGTTCCTAATATTTCTGCTCCCCTTAATGTTGTTTCTAAATCCCCATTAGGAGACACTGTAAACTTGGTCATACTATCCCTACCCCTATTTATATATATTTTGTTTCTATAATTATAACAAAAAGAAGAGGAAAGTCCTCTTACTTTTCAGTTTTTCTAAAAAAATTTTATGACCAAAACAATTCACGTCCTCTAACTTTCATTTATACAATCGATAACTCACATTACTATACAACAAACTTAATATTTATAAATTAGTCGATTCAATAATTAACCTCTTTCAAGTAACACTAATAATTCCCTTTATGCTGTTAAAAGATATTACTAAAACTATTTCATTTCTATTTTTGTAATACACATTTCAAAAGTTAAAAAGGACTGGTCAAATTGGAATTTTACCTTTTAGAATTTAACCCTTGGATTGAACCACTTGCACAGTTTGTTTTTTGGTATCCATTTATTATGGCTTTATTTTGGATTGCTGGTGCTTTTATTTTTAGTTTGACGCGAGAAAAACAAGAGAAGCTGACGTATAACGAAAGAGATTGGCCATTAATCAGCGTTTTAATCCCTTGTTACAACGAAGAAGAAACAATTGCCGAAACAATTAAATACTTAGATCGACTTCATTATCCTCATTTAGAAATTATCGCTGTTAATGATGGCAGTCATGATAAAACGGGTGAAATTTTAATAGCTCTCGCCTCTACGTATGAACGTCTACGTGTCATTGATTGTCGTGAGAACCGAGGAAAAGCGAATGCATTGCATATAGCTGCACACGCCGCAAAGTCAGAATATCTACTTTGCGTTGACTCAGATGCTTTTTTAGACCAAGATGCTCCTTATTACTTAATGCGCCACTTTTTAATGCGAGGTGAACGTCTTGGTGCGGTAACTGGAAATCCGCGCATTCGAAACCGTGACACTCTTCTAAGTCGGATGCAGTTAGTTGAATATTCCTCTATTATCGGTTCCATTAAACGAACGCAGCGTATTATAGGAAAAATCATGACGGTTTCTGGTGTCATCGTCATGTTCCGTAAAAAAGCTCTTATTTCTGTTGGACTATGGGACCGAGACATGATTACAGAAGACATTGCAGTTTCTTGGAAACTACAAAAAAAATTTTGGGATATTCGCTACGAACCACGTGCTATATGCTGGATGTTAGTACCTGAATCGTTATCAGGAATCTGGAACCAACGTGTACGTTGGTCTCAAGGTGGACAAGAAGCGATATTACGTCATTTTGATATTTTTACCGATTGGCGTCAGCGTCGGATTTGGCCTATCTATATAGAACAAGTCATTAGTGTCATTTGGGCATATGCTTGGCTCATTGTAACAATTTACTTGTTGATTACCGCTGATAAAATCCAAAAAATGTTAATCTGGTTCACTTACAACTCGTTTGCATTAGTACTTATTAGTCATGTTCAGTTACTTATTTCGTTATGGAACGATGCAAGATATGATAAAGTGCTACGTTACTATATTTGGGCAGCTTGGTACCCTGCAATGTATTGGATGATTAACACATTTGTAGTCATTGCAGCTACTCCAAAAGCCATTTCTTCACGTTTGAAAGGAGGATATGCAACATGGAGTTCACCAGACAGAGGAAGCAGAAAGAGCAACCCGTAACAAATTCATGCGATTTTGAAGACGAAATTCTTGTAAAAACAAAGCATAGCTTAATTCGAAAAATCATCGCTATCGTGTTAACTGTAATTTTTTGGCTGTACACAATCGTTATTGTATGGTTCTTCTTAAGTGCCATGTTAAATATCAATGATCAATATATCGCTATTGTAAAAATTGCTTTTAATGTTACAAATTCAGATATTCGTCAGCTCATTTTTCTTAGTTTCCTTTTACTTATTTTATTAACAGCATTACTCTTTATATGGCGCACATATAATAAGCAAAGATTTGGTTCATTAACACGAAGAAAAACGCCACCTCACACAACAATGAAAGATTGGTTGGCGTTAGATTTAATGGAAGAATCCGATATACAACAACTTCAAGAAAACAAAGTAACTGTATTCCATACAAATCCAGTAAAGGAACTAAAAAAATAGATGAAAAATAAAATAATAAAGTGGCTAATATTATTAACTCTACTAATCGGATTATCATGGAAAATATGGAGTCTACCTAGCGAAACAAATATAGATATGCCTAATTATACAGAGCTCCCAAAAGAAAATATTTGCCTTGGATTAAATTATCATCGTATTCATTCGCCTAGCCTTTGGAATAAAACAGTAGAATTTCTCACCGGCACAAAGGAGTTAACTACTTATAATGTTTATGCGGATGAATTTGCGAAACAAATGAGATGGCTAAAAAAACAACAAGTATTTTTAGCAACTCAAAATGATTTATATGAATTTAGACAAGGAAGGGAAATCCCTAACAATTGTGTTTGGATTTCATTTGATGATGGTGATGAAAGTATATACAATAATGCTTTTCCAGTTCTAAAACAATATGACATTCCATTTACAATGTATTTGATTACTGGGCACGTTGGTGAAGCATTTCAAAACTTCAATTTAGCCACATGGGATCAGTTAAGATCGATGCAAAAAAGTGGTTTAGTTGACTTTGGAAGCCATACACACGACATGCATTATACAAAGAATGGAAAAGCCGTATTTTTAAATGAAGGATACGCAGAGTCATTTCGGATTGATTTACAAAGGAGTAAGCAAACAATGGAACAGGAACTTGGGGTCAACATTTCTACCATCGCTTATCCATTTGGTGAAACAAACAAAACCGTTACAGAAATTGTACAACAGGAAGGTTTTAAACAGGCTTTTATTTTAAGTCCAAATCCAATCTCGCAACGTAACACACTTTTCTATACGAACCGTTATTTGCTAGATCAAAATGTATTTAATCAATTTGTTAAACCTTATATCCAACAACAAAATGAAAAAAGGTAGAAGATGATGTTCTTCTACCTTTTATAAATAATAATGAAACAACGACGCAACCTTCTCCTTGCAACGTCCCCAAAACGATAACTTTTCAAAATACGATGCCGTCATCTTTTTTGAATCTTGTATATCTTTCATCATAGTTGTTTCTAACTCTTTAGCAATATCCCCGCCAGTTATATAAAAATCCATTTCATCATTCAAATGAAAGCTACGTGATGTAAAATTCATTGTTCCTATCACTGTTGTTTTTTTATCAATTAACACCGCTTTTCCATGAAACATTCCTTTTTTATAGCCATATACATCTATCCCATGTTTTAAAGATTTGCGTATATATGGGTATGCCGCTTCTTTTATAAGCGGAATATCTGGCTTGAGTGACCATATTACTTTTACGGATACCCCTCGCTTTCGTGCTGCAATTAATGCATCCATCACACCGTTATCGTACGGAGTAAAATATGGTGTCGCAATGACAATTGATTGCTTTGCTCCTTTTATAAGCTGAATATACTTTTTTGTAACGTGATGACCATTATAACTTACCATCGTATGTAACGTGTTTCCTTTTTCAACTGGCTGTATATTTCTTTTGATTGTTTCTCCTGTATCCCGCTTCCAATCTAATGTAAACTGTTCTTCTAAATCATGTACCCCTTCTCCTTGCACACGTACATGATAATCTCGCCAATATCCAAAAGGTCCTTTTCCTAAATACTCATTTCCAATATTAAAACCACCTGTATATCCTACCTTATCATCTACCGTTGTAATACGGCGATGATTCCGATGATGTACAGAATAAAAAAAGAACGGTAATTCCGGCTTCCTACTATAAGTAAAATGAGCACCGCTTTCTTTTAATTCTTTTTCAGCTTTCTTTTTAAAAGAAGTATCATTAATCCAATCTACTGACACATACACCTTTACTCCTGCTCGTGCCCTTTCTTTCAATATGTTTAAAAAAGTATGGCTACTTTTATCATCTGAAATGATGAAAAAGTACGTATAAATCGATTGTTTAGCCCCTTTTAAATCCGAAAACAACTGCTTATACAATTCCTTTCCATCATCATATAATTGAAAATCACTATAGTGAGGCGCATATTGTTTCGGCTGGTTATACTTTGCCTCTACCTTTCGTCCAAGCGTCACGTCCCAATGCATCCAAAATAGAAACAACACAACGATACTAGTGGTAATCAAGAAGATTCGAATTGCCTTTTTCATCATTTTTTGCTTCCTTCCGTTCAAAATGATTGTCTGTCGGTAGTATGGCAATTCGCTCTTATTTTATGTAAAAAACCTTTCACGTGAGATGTGAAAGGTTTTTTTGATTCATTAAAATCCCTACGCTTATCATAATAAATCCTAACAGTTGACTAAATGAGACCCCTAAAAAATACGGATGTTGCTCGATAAAAAACGAAAGGAAAATACGTGCGCTTCCTTCTCCAATAAGAAAATAACGAATATATTTCCCACTACCAAGCTTCTCTTTTCGCAACCATAACCACGCTAGTAAGAAAGTGGCTATCAATATTTCATACAAATGGATTGGATGATAGGCAAATTTCGAATCGTATACGTGCATGCCCCATGGCAATTCTGTTTGAAATCCGTACACTGGGTTCAATATATAATACACGATAAGCGCACTACTAATTCCAAACGGAAGTATGTCGAGCAAAACAGAAAATGAAAACGACTCTTTCTTCCATTTCCATACTATATAACTAACAGCAATCAAACAGCCGATTATGACGTGTTTCATACTGCCAGCCGTTAACAACGCAGCCATTGGTGAAGCAATGGCCCAGCTCGGATTCAAAATAGCCGGTGCAAACTTCCATGTAAATAATATAATAAGCAATGCGTTTGTTAACATATCAAGTAGTCTTTCATATGGTATATGATGCTTCTTCATTACTTGCTTCATCATAATAAGTCCAAGTAAACTACCTAATATCGGAGCAGCTAACTGTAATTTCAGCATCCAACTCTCCATGTGTAATTAACCTTCAATTAATTGCTGGAACTTCTTTTCTAACTCTTCTGGTGGTAACACACCAATTACACGATCAACAATCACACCATCTTTATCTACAAAATATGTCGTTGGCAAGGAAACCACTTTATAAGCCACTCCAGCAACACCATCCATATCTAGTAATACAGGGAATTGAAACTTATGACGCTCTGCAAATTGTTTTGCTCCTTCAACAGAATCACCAAGCGTTGCATTCACCGCAAAGATTTCAATTTGCCCGTTATATTTTTCATATAAATGAACTAAATCAGGAGCTTCTACTTCACACGGACCACACCATGATGCCCAAAAATTAATAATATACGGCTTCCCTTTTGCATCACTTAAAGAATGTACTGTTCCATTAAAGTCTTTCAATGTAATGTTTGGTGCTTTAAACCCTGGTTCTGGCACCGCTTCTAGTTTTTTATCTTTTTCTTTTACCGTTTTTTCTTCTTTTAATTTTTTCACTTCTTGTTGTGAGTTGTAAAAGTTAATACCCGTCCATACAAGGGCACCGACTAATACAACCATAATCAATTTTTTTATCATATTTTGATCCTCCTATGTATATACTAAAATCCTGTAAATCCACCAAATAATTTAATAAGAAACGCAGTAATTTTCGTCATTTGATTTGTGTAAAGTAATATACCCGTTACAATCAACATGACGCCACCAATCTTCATCATAACATTTGCATATTTGACAATCCACCTTACTTTCCCAATAAAGAAAGCCATAACGAAAAATGGGATGGCAAAACCTAATATATATGCTGCAATGTAAATGAGCGCTTGGTCTGGATTTGTTGCCCCAAGCATTAATACAGCTGTAAAAATTGGTCCAATGCACGGCGTCCATCCTGCTGCATATGTAATCCCAACAAGCAAAGAGCGCATATACCCTGTTGATTTGCTTTTAAACTGTAGTTTCTTTTCACCCATTAACCATTTTGGCTGGAATATTCCCACCATAAATAATCCCATAACAACAATGAAAATGCCACCAATTTGCTGAATAAGGCGCTGATGAGAGGCAAATGCCACACCAATCCAACTAAATGAAAATCCTAAAGCGAAAAATATAACGGAAAATCCAATAATAAAAAACAACGTATGCATAAGAGCAGAGCGCTGCATCATCCCTCGGTTTTCCTGTAAGTCTTTAATTGATACGCCCGTAATATACGATAAATACGACGGATAAAGGGGTAAAGAGCATGGTGAAACAAATGATAAAATCCCCGCTCCTAATACGAGCCATATCGTTAAATCTGCTGCATTCATTTTACTTCCTCCTACTTTACCACTACACAACGTAGTGTTACTATCCAAAAAAAGTGAGCTACATACACTCACCCATAATAAATACGGCGAACGTGAGAAATAGCCCCGCGGTCATATAAACCGCATTTGCATGTAACGGGATCTTTTCTATTACAGACAACGGGTTAATAATTTGCTGCATACGTAAATTAATTGCCGTTTTTGCAAACGGTGCGGTTACAAATTCATTTGAGCGTTGCTTTATCCCGATAAATTTCAGTAACGCACTTCCAAGTCCAAGAGGTGACTTCATATGCCTTATTACATACTGATCGGCTAGCAACTCTTTATAGGTGCTATAACGTTTTAACATCTCTTTTAAGACTGGAATATATGCCATACTCGCTGCTACTGTTGTAAAAACAAACAATTTTAACGGATCGTAGTTTTTTTGATGAAATTCTTCATGTAACACAATTGCATCAATTTCAGCTTCCATAAATGATTGAAAGAGTCCTTCAGATAAAACAATTTTCGGTTTCAAAAATCCAGTTGTAAATGCAACAACTTCTTCCGTCGGCAATATATACAATTGCTTTTCTTTACGTACGATAAGATGTAGTTGTTTCTGTAGTTTCCGGCTATATTTATACTGCTTCCGTAACTTATTACATACAACAACGAATGTGTAGATTAACAACCCACTTAGCATCATGCGAAACATCGATAACTCTTTCATATGCTGCTCCAGCTTAAACAAACAAAATGGAGAGAGCGAAAAACCACTGTTTGCAAATAAAAATGGATATGTAATATAGTAAACTAGCATGCTTAAAAATAAGACACTAACACTAATAGCCAAAAACAGAACTTTTTTTGCTTGCCACCTCACTATACTACTCCCCTTTTTTTAGTTGCTGTAATTTTTCTTCTAACTTTTTGATAAGCGTTGGATCGACTTGGTCAAGCTCATCTAACATATGACTGACAACGAAATCTCCAAACTCTCCCATTAATTCCTGCGTCATTTTCTTCGTTTGGTTGGATAAAAACTGCTCTTTCGTTTGAACAGCGCTATATATTCCTGTTCGTTTTACCGTCTGCTTTTGTAAGTGACCTTTTTCTACCAATCGGTTCATTATCGTCATAACTGTATTAAAATTCACAGGCGATTCGTCTTCTAGTTTTTGCTGCACATCTTTAATCGTAATCCCTTCTGTATTCCAAACAACTTCCATCACTTTCGCTTCAAGCGGACCGAAAAAATGATTTAATCCTTCTTCATTTAACTTGTAGTTTTGGCTGAACATACACGTCCTCCTTTACACTACACATTGTAGTATAAAATGAAAATAAGGTCAATTTATAAAGTGAAACTTTAATCAGTGGGGCTTTTCTCCATCCCCACTGATTATTAGCCCGACCAATCGGGCTTTTACGTGCTGTTTATCTCCCACCTAAACTTCTTCGTTTTCTCTCAAGTTTTGAGGTGAGAGTATTACAGCACGTTAATGCGGGATAAATGAACCTGCACCATAAAGCACAGGTTCATTTATTTATTCATTACTATTATCGTTAAAGAGAATTACTACATTCCCTTTCTTATGGCCTTTCTCAACATACGCATGAGCTTCTACAATTTGTTCCATCGAATAACATCTATCGATAACTGGTTTAATATTCCCCTTCTCAACAAGTTGTTTAAGAAATAATATATCTTCAACACGCTCCTTTGCGATCCCACTATTCACAGAAACATATTTTCCGCTTGAAGCTAGTACTTTCTTGCAATTCGATTTTGACTGTTTCCCAACTGCATCGAAAATCAGATCATATCGTTCTGCTTTTTCCGTAAAATCTTCCTTTATATAATCAAATACTTGATCTGCTCCTAGCGATTTTACTAACTCGACATTTGCCGTACTACATACCGCCGTAACGTCTGCACCAAAATATTTAGCAAGCTGCACAGCAGCAGTTCCTACAGATCCAGAAGCCCCGTAAATAAGTACTTTTTGCCCGCTCTCAATCTTTCCCTTTCTAAGAAAATGTAATGCTGAAGTGCCGCCAAAAGAAATAGCTGCTGCCTCTTCATACGTTATATTTTCTGGTTTTATCGCGATCATTCTATCTTCATCTAAACAGATGTACTCCGCATGAGCACCAAGGTTCATCCCCGTAAACGCAAACACTCGATTCCCTTTTTGAAACTTTGTTACTCTTTCTCCTACCTCTTCAATTTCTCCAGACAATTCTGTTCCGAGTATAGCTTTTCTTGGTTTTCTGAATCCAAGTATCATTCTCATAGGAATCCAGTACAAAAGCGGACTATCAAATCCTCGAATTCTACAATCCCCAGATGCTACAGTTGTCGCGTGAACTTTCACTAATATTTCGTTATCTTTCGGCTTAGGTTTTTCTATTTCTTTTATTTGAAGAACATTTGGCGATCCATATTTTGTACATATTATCGCTTTCATCATTTATCCCTCCCACCCTTTTTCACCACTTTCATTTTATGAAATGAAGTACAGAAAAATAGCAGGAAACTTGCAATCTTATTTTGTAGTTATAAAAGTGTTCCTCTGTTAACATAGAGTGAAACTTCAATCAGTGGGGGTTTCTTCATCCCCCACTGATTGTTAGTTGAACCAATCGGGCTTTTACGGGCTGTTTATCTCCCACCTAAACTCCTCTGAATCCTCTAAGTTTTGAGGTGGGAGTCTTACAGCCCGCAAATAGCGGGATAAATATTAGAATAATCTTCCAAGTAAATACTTCATTCAAAGGAGGTTATCGAAAAATGAATATATTAAATAAATTAATCCAATAAGCCAAAAAGCCACATGGTACAATTGGCTCACTCATGTTAAAAATTATGAATTCTGCTCATAGCGGTATGAACAAATGGGCATTAGGCAAACTCTGTATTCATGGAAACGAAATCCTTTTGGATATTGGTTGCGGCGGCGGAAACACGATCAAGTGTTTATCAGAATTTATTAAAGATGGTAAAATATACGGCATTGACTATTCTGAACAAGCTGTAAAAGAATCAATTCAAAAGAACATACAGGAGATTAATAGAAGAAAAGTACATATTTCTCGAGCAGATGTTACAAATATTCCATTTCCAGAGCAAACACTTGATAAAGTGAAACTTCACTCAGTGGGGGTTTTCTTCATCCCCCACTGAGTGTTAGTTGAACCAATCGGGCTTTTACGGGCTGTTAATCTCCCACCTAAACTTCTTTGCTTTTTCTTAAGTTTTGAGGTGGGAGTCTTACAGCCCGTTAATGCGGGATAAAATCACCGCTTTTCAAACTCATTATTTTTGGCCTAATCTTGAAGATGCAATGAAAGAGACATTTAGAGTACTAAAACAAGGCGGAGAATTTTTTATCATTGCGGAAACTTACAAAATTAATTATCATATGACAGCCTATAAAACACATGATGCTTTAAGGAAACTATTCAAGGAAACTGGATTTGAGAAAATCGAGTTTTTTGAGAATAAGAGTAAAGGATGGATTTGTGTGAAAGGATGTAAAAAGCAGTAATTCTTTTGCATATATAGACTAGTTAGAGCCTAATTTACTTAAAAAATCCTTTCAGAATAAAACTGAAAGGATTTTTGCTTACTCAAATATAAAGTGAAACTTTACTCAGTGGGGGTTTTCTCCATCCCCCACTGAGTGTAAGTCTCCCACCTAAATTTCTCTGAATCCTCTAAGTTTTGAGGTGGGAGTCTTATAGCCCCGCAAATAGCGGGATAGAAAAGTATTTAATTTGATTAAATACTTTTCTATAAACTTAACTATAAAGTGCTTCTTTTTCGCCAAGACCAAGTGTCTTCGCTGTTGAAGTATGAATTTCCTCGAAAAGCTTATGATTTTCTAATAGCGATATACCGTAAGAAGGAATCATTTCTTTTATTTTTGGTTCCCACTCTTTCATGCGGTGTGAGAAGCATTTCTCTAATAATTCAAGCATAACATGGACAGCAGTAGAAGCGCCTGGAGAAGCACCAAGTAATGCGGCTACTGAGCCATCTGCTGCACTCACAATTTCTGTACCAAATTGAAGTGTTCCTTTACCGCCAGCATCTGTATCTTTAATAACTTGCACACGCTGTCCTGCTACTACTACATCCCAATCTTCACTTTTTGCATTTGGAATAAATTCACGTAATTCTTCCATGCGCTTTTCATTTGATAACATAACTTGCTGAATCAAATATTTTGTCAGTGACATTTCTTTTACACCTGCTGCCAGCATAGTCACAACATTATTTGGTTTTACGGAGCCAATTAAGTCAAGATTTGAACCCGTTTTTAAAAACTTTGGTGAGAAACCAGCAAACGGTCCAAACAGCAATGTTTTTTTATTATCGATATATCTTGTATCAAGATGTGGAACCGACATTGGCGGAGCGCCAACCTTTGCTTTTCCGTATACTTTGGCATGATGCTTTTCTACAACTTTCGGATTATTACATACTAAAAATAATCCACTTACCGGGAATCCTCCAATTTGCTTTGATTCAGGAATACCCGTTTTTTGTAATAATGGTAGACTTCCGCCTCCACAGCCAATAAAGACAAATTTGGCAGTATGATATTCTGTTTTACCACTAGCCATGTCATGCACTTTAACTTCCCATGCCCCATTATCTGTACGTTTAATTCCATCAACACTATGTTTATAGTTTATTTCAACGTTTTTCTTCTGTAAGTGTTCAAATAACATACGCGTTAAAGCACCAAAATTGACATCCGTTCCAGAATCAATTTTTGTCGCCGCCATCGGTTCATTTAATGTACGTCCTTCCATAATAAGCGGCATCCATTCCGTCAGCTTTTCTGGATTATCGGAAAACTCCATCCCTTGAAACAGATGGCTCTTTGTAAGCGCTTCAAAACGTTTTTTCAAAAACGTTACATTTTTCTCCCCTTGCACTAAACTCATATGAGGTATCGGCATAATAAAGTCTTGTGGATTACGAATCAAATCGCTACTTACAAGATAAGACCAAAACTGTCTTGAAATTTGAAACTGTTCATTTATTTTTAGCGCTTTATTAACATCTATAGATCCATCGGTTTTTTCGGACGTATAGTTAAGCTCACACAATGCAGCATGACCTGTACCCGCATTATTCCATTCATTCGAACTTTCTTCCCCTGCTTTTGCGAGTTTCTCAAACACTTTAATTTCTAGTTCAGGTGCTAACTCTTTCAGTAAAGACCCCAACGTTGCGCTCATAACTCCAGCACCAACTAAAATAACGTCTGTTTTTTTCTGTACGTTGCTCATTATAACCTTCCCCATCCCCTAAATTTGTAAAAAAGTGTGAGCGCTCCTGCTTATATATAAGAAAAAGCAAAGCGCTACCTAGGCCCCACCTAGACACACATCTCTTTTTTCTAAATTATAACCGTATCATACTCTATTATAATGATTTATATACTAAAATTTCTACTATTATCTGATAATTTTAAACTATTTAGCGTAAATTAAAAAGTAAAAAGTTCTAAAAAAAGGGGGGAATCGTGTTAAAAAAGAAAAAAGAAGGAGCTTAAACATTAAGCCCCTTCTCATCTCACGTCCATACTAAGTCTTCTTAACTCATCAAAAAATTTCGGATACGACACTCCCACTGCTGCAGCATCTTCAATCATTGTCTCTCCTTCAGCTAAAGAACCGGCAATTGCTAACATCATACCAATTCGATGATCTCCATGACTACTTACCTTACTCCCTTTTAACTTTGACTTCCCATAAATAATCATTCCATCATCTGTCGCTTCAATACGTGCTCCTAACTTGTTTAATTCATTTACAACTGTATCAATACGATTTGTTTCCTTTACCTTCAGCTCCTGTGCATCTTTAATCACTGTAATTCCTTCTGCTTGCGTTGCCATAAACGCGATAATTGGAATTTCATCAATCAATCTCGGGATCATATCTCCACCAACCTCGATTCCTTGCAGACTTGATGTTTCAATTGTAATATCAGCAGCTGGCTCTAATGAACGATTATGAATTGGCGTAATTTCTAAGTTTGCTCCCATCTTTATTAGTACATCTATGATTCCTGTGCGAGTCGGATTCATTCCAACATTTTGTAAGACTAGTTTACTATTAGGAATGATAGAACCCGCTGCTAAGAAAAATGCTGCAGATGAAACATCTCCCGGTACTTGTACATCCGTTCCTGTTAATCTTTGTCCCCCAGCTATTTTTACAGTTTTACCTTCACGAGTAACCGTTACACCAAACGCTTCAAGCATTCTTTCTGTATGATCACGCGAAACATACGGCTCTGTAACAGTTGTTACACCTTCTGCACCAAGCCCTGCTAGTAAAATAGCAGATTTTACTTGAGCACTTGCGACAGGTGAAGAATAATCAATTGCTTGTAAATTCCCACCTCGAATTGTAAGTGGAGTAAACGTACCTTCTTTTCTGCCATCTATCTTTGCTCCCATTAGACTAAGCGGGTTGGTCACACGTTTCATCGGCCGCTTTCCAATCGAAGCATCTCCTTGCACACAAGAATGAAACGAAGTATTAGCAAGGATCCCTAACATTAAACGTATCGTTGTTCCAGAATTCCCAACATCCAATACATTTTTCGGTTCTTGTAATCCCTCAATCCCTTTTCCATTCACTGTAACCTCATCATCTTGTTGTAAAATTTCTACTCCCATCTCGCGGAAACAAGAAATGGTACTTAAACAATCTGCGCCAGGTAAAAACCCTTGAATCGTTGTGTTTCCATGTGCAATTGCTCCAAACATGACCGCGCGGTGTGAAATAGATTTATCACCAGGAATTGAAATCCTTCCTTGAAGCCCATTCTTTGCATGTTGTATCGTTTTGTTCATTACACTATTTCCCTCCTTGTTACATCGTTTCATATGTTGCGTATTGTTCTTTTTGCAAAGCTAGCGCTGCTTTATGACGATCTTCTTCTCTTTGGAAGCTAATACGAAGAACCCCTAACAACCCTTCCCTCGATTCCAATATTTGTAAATTTGTAATACTAATTTCCCGCTGTGCAAGAATATTTGTAATATGAGCGAGCGCTCCCACTTTATCTAAAACGTCTACATATAAATCATGATAAGCTGGGATTGCTCCGCTTTTTCGAACAGGCAATGAATCACGGTACTGCTTTGCATTTGCAAAATAGTCGTGCAATTCAACTTCATCTCCTTTTGCAACGACGCTGCGCAGCTTTTCCATTTCTAAAATCCATTCTTCAAGTAACTGCAATAAATTGTCTTGATTTTGTTTTACAATGTCGCTCCACATTTTTGGACTACTAGATGCTATGCGGGTAATATCTTTAAATCCACCTGCTGCAAGCTGATGAATGTGCGAATTCATTCCAGCATGTTTCTCCACTTGTTTTACTAAGCCCGCTGCAATTAAGTGTGGAAAGTGGCTTACAATTCCTGTTACATAATCATGTTCCTCTGTATTTAATAAGAGAAAGTGTGAACGTGTCCCTTTTAACCACACTTTCAGCTCTTCCACTCTTTCAATTGCTACATCCTTCATCGGCGTTAAAACATAAAAGGCGTTTTCAAATAAATGCGCTTTTGCACTTTCCACCCCTGTTTTATGAGATCCTGCCATCGGATGCCCGCCAATAAACACGACGCCTTTCGGTAATAATCGTTCAGCTTCACTCATAATCATACCTTTTGTGCTACCTACGTCTGTGACGATAACACGTTCCTTTAGCTTATAAGTAGAGAGCTTTTGTAATAGTTTTTTTGTTTCTTCAACTGGTGATGCAAATATAATAAGCTCAGCTTCCTCACAAGCCTTCTGTAAATCTGTTACAACTTCATCAATCACATGCAATTCTTTTGCCCGCTCTGCTTGTTCTATATGAATATCGTATCCAATCATTTTCACATCATGTTCTTTCTGAATTGCTAAAGCTAGTGAACCACCAATTAACCCTGTTCCGATTAATACAACGTTTTTACACATGATCCTCATCTCGAAACTTATTTTTTTTATTTATAAAATGTTGTTTTAACACAGAAATCACTCCTTCATTTTGTTCGTGCGTTCCAATTGTAATGCGTATGCCGTATGGAAACGGTCGAATGATAAATCCGTTATGTGCACATACTTCATAAACTTCCTGCGGATCCTTTACTTGTAAGAAGATAAAGTTTGTTTGTGATGGATAGAAAGGTATCTCATACTCTTTACAAAAGTCCTCATATTGCTCTAATCCTTCTCGGTTTACACGAACGATATTTTCAATAAATTGTCCGTCACCATACGCAATTGTTGCTGCTTGTTGTGCAAGCGAAGAAACATTAAATGGTAAGCGAACAATATTTAACGTTTCAATCAATTCTCCTCGTCCAATGGCATATCCTACGCGAAATGAAGCTAAACCATATGCTTTTGAAAATGTTCGTAATATAAGGAGGTTTTTATGCTTTTGCAAAAGCGGTACCGTTTCTGGGAAGTCTTTCGCTGTTACATATTCATAGTACGCCTCATCTATTACAATTACCGTAGAAGAATTTACACCCCTAATAAATTCACTTAATCTTCGGTCATTTATATATGTGCCCGTCGGATTATTTGGATTACAAATCCATATAAGTTTTGTCTTTTCGTCTACAACGGCGCGCATTTCTTCTAAATCATATGCACCATTTTGTAATGGAACTTCTCTTACTTCACATTCTTCAATAATTGCATGATGGCGATATTGCGGAAATGTTTCACCTGCTGTTACGACGTTATCCCCTTTACATAGAAACGTACGACTTATCATTTGAATAACTTCGTCTAGCCCACTTCCACATATAATTTGTTCTTTTTGAACTTGTAATTTCTCTGCAATAACTCGGCGAAGTTCGACTGCTCCTCCATCTGGATATAACGCATGCTCATTCCAGGCTGTTTGCAATTCTTCCATCACACGTGGAGAACAGCCAAATGGATTTTCATTGGATGCTAACTTTACAAATACATGATCTCCATATATTTCTTTCATTTGCTGCGGTGATTTCCCTGGTTTATATGGCTGCAATGATGATAGTTGTTCTTTTCCCTTCATACGTTATCCCCCCTTTTAAAATTCTTTTGCATATTTGTTATGCTGCGCTATATTTTGCGCAATCAGTTCCATACGGTCTTTCCCGAATTGTTCGACTAATGCATCCGCAAGCTCCCATGCTACAACTGCTTCTGCTACAACACTTGCTGCTGGAACTGCGCAGCTATCAGATCTCTCAATGCTTGCCTGGAATGCTTCTTTCGTCTCAATATCTACACTTGCGAGCGGTTTATATAATGTCGGAATCGGCTTCATCACACCTTTTACAACAACTGGCATTCCAGTAGTCATACCCCCTTCAAATCCACCTGCGTTGTTCGTTGTTCGCATATAGCCTTTTTCTTCATTCCAAACAATTTCATCATGGACGAAACTTCCTGGTCTTCTTGCCGCCTCAAATCCAATTCCAATTTCAACACCTTTAAAAGCATTAATGCTCATCATCGCTCCTGCTAGTTTTGCATCTAGTTTATGATCGTAATGTACGTAGCTTCCAACACCAATTGGCATTCCCTCAGCAATAACCTCTACAACCCCGCCAATTGAATCTCCGCTACTTTTCGCTTCATCAATTGCATGCATCATATTTTGCTCGGTCTCTTTATCTAAACAACGAACAGGTGAATGTTCCGTAATCATTTGAATTTCTTCTATCGATAATGGACCGCTATCATTTGCTTTTATACCGCCAATTTCAAGTACATGACCAGCAATCTCAACACCTAACTCTTTTAAAATTTGCTTTGCCACTGCACCAGCTGCTACCCGTACCGTTGTCTCTCTTGCAGAGGAACGCTCTAATACATTTCGTATATCACGGTGTCCATATTTAATTGCGCCATTTAAGTCTGCGTGCCCTGGACGTGGTTTCGTAATGGTACGCTTCATTTCTTTACTTTCTTGCTCTGAAATAGGATCAGCGCCCATAATTTTTGTCCAATGTTTAAAATCATCATTTTTTACGATTAATGTAATCGGCGAGCCAAGTGTCATACCGTGACGAACACCACTAACAATTTCCACCGTATCCATCTCAATTTGCATCCGTCTTCCGCGGCCATGTCCTTTTTGTCGTCTTAATAACTCTTTATTTATATGCTCTGTTGTTAATGCTAATCCTGCAGGTACACCTTCTAAAATAACAGTGAGCTGCGGACCGTGTGATTCTCCAGCTGTTATATATCTCATTTTCCTAACCCCTCTACTATTTTTTATACAAAAAAGTCCCCACTGAGCGCTCAGTAGGGACGATGATTATCGCGGTACCACCCTAATTGTAGACTAAAGTTGCCTACCTCTTCTCATGATTAACGATCGCTATGACCGTCTTTCCCTTCATAAAGACTTTTCGCTTTACTACGAAAAAGATGCTCCAGGGGTGTAATTCATACTTATGTTTGTACTGATTTACACCAACCATCAGCTCTCTGTAACAAAGCCATAAGTACTACTCGCGCCCTTTCTCTGCATGTTTCATATGAAATTAAGATAATCGGTTTTTAAATCCTTTTAGTTCTTCCATAAATTTATGGAACTCTGGAATATCCATTTGCTGTGCTGAGTCAGATAATGCAACTGCTGGATCCGGATGAACTTCTGCCATTACTGCATCTGCTCCAATTGCTAACGCTGCTTTTGCCGTTGGTAATAATAAATCTCTGCGTCCTGTTGAATGTGTTACGTCTACAACTACTGGTAAATGTGTTTCTTTCTTTAAAATCGGTACAGCGGAAATATCTAATGTGTTTCGCGTTGCTCTTTCGTATGTGCGAATACCACGTTCACATAATATGATTTGATCATTTCCCTGCGCCATAATGTACTCTGCTGCATGAACAAATTCATCAATCGTCGCTGCTAAACCACGTTTTAGTAACACAGGTTTATTTACTTTACCTACAGCTCTTAACAGATCAAAGTTTTGCATATTTCTTGCTCCTACTTGAATAACATCAACGTAGTCAAGCGCCATTTCTACATCGTTTGGATTTAAAATCTCACTAATAATTGCTAAGTCGAATTCATCAGCAACTTGGCGTAAAATTTGTAATCCTTCAACACCTAAACCTTGGAAATCGTATGGTGATGTTCTTGGTTTAAATGCACCGCCTCGCATTAATTTTAATCCTTGTTCTTTCATCGCATGCCCAACTTGACGAACTTGTTCTAAACTTTCAACTGCACAAGGTCCCATAATGAATGTTTGTGTTCCATTTCCTAGTAACTCACCTTTTACATCCACAATTGTGTTTTCTTGTTTCTTCTTACGTGAAACAAGTAGTGCCTTGCGATTATCATCTTCTTGTAATTCTAAACTCGCTTTGAAAATTGTTTTGAAAATATGCTGCACTGTTGATGTTTCAAACGGTCCATCGTTATGCTCTGCAATCATATTTAATACTTCGCGCTCACGTACTGGGTCAAAGCGTTTTGTACCTTGTACTTGTTTTTGCTCCCCAATTTTTTGAACGATTCGGCCACGTTCATTTAGTAATTGTAATAACTGTAAATTAATTTCATCCACCTGTTTACGTAATTGTTCTAACTCATGATTTGCCATTGTAAAAGCCTCCTTAAATTTTTAAAAATAGAAAATTACCTTTTTTCTGAAATAAGTCTTTATAACCCTCTACTTGAGAACGATACCATCAATAAAAATGCACAAAAAAGTCCCTACTGATTTACTCAGTAGGGACGATTATTATCGCGGTACCACCCTAGTTGTAGACGACCCTGCGTCTACCTCTCTTCTTTGTTAACGATCATTTGACCGTCTTTTCCTTCATAAAGATATACATCTTTACTACGAAAAAGATGCTCCAGGACTGTAATTCGCACTTGTCTTTGTACTGGTTCACACCAACCACCAGCTCTCTGTTACAGGGAAACAGTTGCTACTCCTTTTCCTTTCATTGCATACATCATTTACTTTTCAATTTGGACCGCTTCTATACAAAAAATCCCTACTGATTTACTCAGTAGGGACGATTATTATCGCGGTACCACCCTAGTTATAGACGACCTTGCGTCTATCTCTCTTCATTGTTAACGATCATTTGACCGTCTTTCCCTTCATAAAGATATACATCTTTACTACGAAAAAGATGCTCCAGGATTGTAATTCATGATTATCTCTGTACTGATTCACACCAACCATCAGCTCTCTGTTACAGGAAGATACCCACTACTGTGATCCCTTCATTGCTTTTATTCAAAATATTTTTTTGATTGAATAAGTATGATTCGTATTATAGATTGCTCCTATAATGACTGTCAATAACTTTTTATTTATTTTTTAAAAATTAAAATACGTTTACGAATTAATTATACCCACGTTCACCGTATGGCTGTAGCTTTTCAACCCATTTTTCTTCTAACTTTTTCAATTCTTCTTTTTCGTTAAAATACGGGTCATCTTTTTTCTTTAATACTTCTAGCACTTCAAACTGAAATGCACTCGCTCCATATTCATTCCACTCCATTTGAAGCGCTCGGTTTGTACAAGAACCAGCATTTAATTCAAATTTTCTACCGCTAATTGTTTTTAAATTTCTCGTACTATCAACATACACTTTATTATTTTTCGTATTTGTAATCGAATAAATCCCTGCTTCTATTTTTATCTCTTTATACAACTGCTTCAGTTCAGCTTTTCTATTCATCTTTTTCACTCCTTATTTATCCCGATCGGTTCAACTAACACTCAGTGGGGGGTGAAGAAAACCCCCACTGAGTGAAGTTTCACTTTATCGCTTCACCCAGTACATACTGCCATCAGCTGTACGGTCTAAAAATCCATATTCAATTAAATATCTTCGTAATGTAACATAATCATCATACGCATTTGCTAATACATCATTCACTTCTTTTTCCGTATATTGCTTTTGATGATCAAAGCGTTTCGTGAGCTGCTTTAAAATAATGAGTTTACGCTTTTGTTTTTTCGGAAAATTACATAATGGCCCATTTAATCCTTCTGGAAAATGTAGTTTTAACACTTCTTCATTTTCCTTTTCTGTAATGTTGTATCGATCGTCAACCATCGTTGCCGTTCTGTGAATTGGTATAAATTTTGTTTGCTTCTCTGCTTTTTTCTCAGATAATTCCATTAAAGCAAGAAACACTTTTGCTTGTTTCATTTTTTCTCGTAAAGTAAAACGATGGTTACGAATTGTTGACGTACTACCACCATCCATTTCTTTCACAATTTCTTTATCATTTAAGCCCATCTGAAAGAACTCCAACATTTTCTTTTGCAAATCCGTTAATCCTGTCAGTTTTTTATCAAAGCTTAATAAGTAATGGAACATAGACGTATGTTCATTTGCGATATGAATTTTTGTAAATTTCTCTGCTTCATATAACACATTGTCTTCCTCGTAAATTACCCCTTTTACAAATGTTTCCCCGCATGCTAAACAAATGAATTCTTCTTTTTCCTCATTCCATACATATCCCTGTTTCAGTTCCTCTACAGAAGCATTCCAAAACCATTCTGAAATATCACTCATACTAAACATTCCTCCAAATCATCTATCTAAAAACTAAACATATTTAACACTCGTTTATTTTCTACATCTTATCACATGAAAACAAACTTTACAACGTGTCGTTTACCTATTTTACAAACACATCTTATTTTTGTTTGTAAAACACCCAAAACTTTCATAACGAAGTGACATATATTAGTTAGTGATGAAGAAAGGAGAATACAAATGGAAAACACTAATAGCACTCCGTATGTAAATACAGAACAAGGAGTCTACACTTCTTCGAAACTACAAGCCATTATGGATCAAGCATTTCGAATTCCAGTATTTTTAAGTACCTCTAATACACTTAATTCTCTTCAGCAGCAATTTTTAGACAGGCTCATTTTAGAAATTGAGAATGCACTCTTCTTCCCTCGTACGATACCTAGAAGCGAATTATATCCTGAAGCACCATTAACTAGTATAAGAAGAATGATTTTATCAAGTTATGGACTAGTGGCAGTAGACTTCGAGCGATTATTTGTAAGATTATTACAAACGAATATTGATCCATCTCCAACACCAACAGAGTTTTGGGAAGGAAGTCCTTTTTCACAAATTGAACCTTCTATGGGGTATCAATACGGCCTCCCTTTATTGTTAATTCGGGAGAACAATACTGACGAAAATAGAGGGATTTGGCAATTAGGAAATGCACCATTCACAATAATAACTTGGAACTCTGCAAGACAATCTGTAGATGCCTTTTTTGCAAGCACTGCATGGAAGCAATTTTTCGCAAATTGGGTTGGACAAGTTCGAAGTGGCTATTCTCTTCAAACTGAACCACAATTTTTATACTAGTTTTTCAACTGAGAATGCTCCCAAAAATAAAATTCACAAAAAAGAATCGGAAGACCAAACCAAGGTCTTCCGATTCTTTTTAAACTGCAATATCCTTCTTTCTATATACTACATAAGCAGTGAGCATACTAATAGATGAATATACACAAAGGCTCTAGAGCACTATACTATTTCCCAATTCACCATCTTCTCCGTTTCACTAACTCGCTTCATTCCAATCTTCTCAAGTACTCGGATTGAAGCCGCATTATCATGGAGTGTTTCTGCAATAACACGAGTGACTTCTTCCTGTCTAAACGCCCAATCTACGAGCGCCCCGACAGACTCCGTTGCATATCCTTTCATTCTAGCACTCTCAAGAAAACCATAACCTACTTCTACTACACCATCTGCATTTGGCTTTCCTTTAAAGCCAATATCTCCAACGAGTATACCATCAACCTTTTCGGTTACAAGCCACACCCCCCAATATAACTGGGATGAATCTTCTTCTAGTCTTTTCATATAGTTTTCTATTTGCGGTCCATCATAGTATTTTTGTTCATTTACAATGTGAATTGTTTCAGGCATACAAGGAATAATTGTTAATCTACTAGTTTCAATAACCATATTAAGTTCCCCTTTTTTAATCTAAAATTTAGCAAAGTGTTGTCTCCTCATTATGAATCAACGTACCAACATGTTCTCCTAAACATATGTCTCTCATGACACCTTCTTTATCAAAGTTAAAGACGTGAACAGGTAGTTTATAATCACGTGCTAAAAGTAACGCTGACTGATCCATGACCTTTATATCATTTTGCACAACATCATCATAATGCAAATAACTATACATTTTCGCATCTTTATCACGCTTCGGATCACTCGTAAATACCCCATCAACTCCTTGCTTTGCTACTAAAATAGCATCACTATTCGTCTCAATTGCACGCTGTACACTCGGATAATCTGTCGTCACAAACGGCTGACCATTTCCACCGCCAAAAATGACAATATAGCCTTTTTCTAAATGATGAATTGCTCTCAAATGAATATACGGCTCAGCAACAGATGTAACCGGCATGGATGTCATCACACGCACTTCTTTCTCTGTCTTACTTTTTAGTACACCCCTTAACATTAAACTGTTCATAATTGTGCCAAGCGTACCAATATTATCAGCTTCTACTCGATCAATTCCCCAGCGGTCCGCTAAACTTCCTCTAAAAATATTTCCGCCACCAACAACAAGCGAAACTTCTACACCTAAATTCACAATCGAAACAATTTCATTTGCAATATGCTCCAATCGTTTTGCATCAAAACTATTTCCATTCCCATCAGAAAGCGCACCACCACTCAGTTTAATTAACACTCGTTTATATTTCAGCATATTAACTCTCCCTTCACATGTTTTTTCCACAAAAAAAGGAGCAAAGGCAAATGCCTTCACTCCTGTAAATAAGAATAGAAAAGAATCGCTGTCTTCATATCATGCATACATGTATTCATACGATTCGCCCCTTCCTATTCTTTCGTTTCAATTCACTTGTTCCATTATACAAAAAAACAAGCTACACTTTCAACTTTTTATTTAAAATTTTCTAACTTTTTATTCTTTTGGCGCAATCATCTTTTTCGGATCTACAATATCATGGAATTGTTCTTCTGTTAATAAACCGGATTGAAGTACCGCTTCTTTTAATGTCAATCCTTCAGTATGAGCATGCTTCGCAATTTTTGCCGCATTTTCATAACCGATATGTGGATTTAGCGCTGTTACAAGCATTAACGAATTGTTTACATGTTTTTCAATAATCTCTTCATTTGCTTCAATACCAACTGCGCATTTATCATTAAACGCAACGATTGCATCTGCTAATAGTCTTGCAGATTGTAAGAAATTATAAGCAATAACAGGCTTAAATACGTTAAGTTCAAAGTTTCCTTGACTTGCCGCAAAGCCAATCGTTGCATCGTTACCCATTACTTGCGCTACAACCATCGTTAATGCTTCACTTTGCGTTGGATTTACTTTCCCTGGCATAATTGAACTTCCTGGCTCATTTGCTGGAATTGTAATTTCACCTAAGCCACTGCGTGGTCCACTCGCAAGCCAACGTACATCATTTGCAATTTTCATCAAATCAGCTGCTAACGCTTTTAAAGCACCGTGCGCAAATACAGCCTCATCATGACTTGTTAAGGCATGAAACTTATTTTCTGCTGATACAAATTGCTTACTAGTAAACCTACTAATTTCCGTTGCAACCATATCGCCAAACTTCGGATGTGCGTTAATACCTGTACCAACCGCTGTTCCACCAATCGCCAGCTCTTTCATATATGTATTACTTTCAGAAATCATACGCTCTGTTTTCTCAAGCATACGATGCCATCCGCTCACTTCTTGCCCTAACGTTAACGGCGTTGCATCTTGTAAGTGCGTACGACCAATTTTAATAATATGTTCGAATTTCTCTACTTTCTCCTGTAGTGTACCTTTTAATTTCGCAACTGCTGGTAACACTTGCTCCTCTACTGCAATGACACACGCAACGTGAAGTGCCGTTGGGAACGTATCATTAGAGCTTTGCGACATATTCACATCATCATTTGGATGAATGCGCGCATCATGACCTTGCTCTGCTAAAATTTCATTACCGCGATTTGCGATCACTTCATTCATATTCATATTCGACTGCGTACCACTACCTGTTTGCCATACTACAAGTGGAAAATGCGCATCCCATTTCCCTTCGATTACTTCATCTGCTGCCTGCACAATCGCATCCGCCTTTTCAGCAGACAACTTTCCTAATTCTTTATTGCTAAGTGCTGCACCCTTCTTCAATAATGCAAACGCCTTCACAATTTCAAACGGCATAAGCTCTATCCCAATCGGAAAATTCTCCTTACTACGCTGCGTCTGTGCTGCCCACAACTTATCAGCTGGAACCTTCATTTCTCCTAGTGTATCTCTTTCAATTCTGTAATCCATGGTTTCATCCCCTTATAATATATAATGGCTACTTTTACATTGTAGCAGAAATTCACAAGAAATGATAATGATTATCATTAATGAAAAGGTGTTTTATTATAATAATAACAAGACTTTATTCTATACTCTGAAATGATAAAGTTGCACCGATTTCACCCTATTCTCCTTTTCATAACACTTATTTACTTAATTTATGTAAAACAAAGTTCTCTCGTTTTATCCATCCATTGTAATGACGTTGCTTCATCGCTTTTTCATTTTGCTCAATCGCGTATTCAATTGATACCCACTCTGGCATAAATTCTTGTTCTAATTCATAATCATCTAATTTTTGGTTAACTTTTATACCATCTATCAATTCACAAAAATAATAATGTGATGTCATTTGAAAATAAGCACCTTCTTCATATTCATCAACATTTCGTTCAATCACAACACCGGCTTTCTCCTTAACGATACAGCGAATATATCCCGTTTCTTCTGCTATCTCACGCAAAAGCGCTTCAGCATGACTTTCATTCTTTTCGACTCCGCCACCAGCAAATTTATAATCTCCCTGATTAGAATGGACAAGCAGAATATTTTCATCTTGAATAATAATAGCTCTGACCGCTTCTCTATAATTTACTTTCACTTCTGTTCCATGGATTTTCTCATCTTCTAATAATTTATTAAACACCATAGCACCTCTTTGTTATCTATAAAAATTTTTGATCTAAGCTCATCCCTTCTACTTACATCATTTTTGACTTAGCATAAAACCTCTCACTATAAAACCAAGTCCATTTGCAAATGTTATTGCACCAAAGGTAAATCCAGCAACTCCTCCTCCAATTCCATCACCACTTGTTACACCAAGCGTATAACCTGTAACCGCTAAAACAAGCGGGGCAATTAATAACATAACAATCCCACCAGAAATGAACCATCGCTTTCGATTTCGTGCTGCAATCATTACAACAGCAACATTTATAATAAGTAAAAACACAAAAAGAAAAAGAAATTCCATTATATATATCCTCTCTTTCACGTATTTTGTACGATAAAGTGAAACTTCACTCAGTGGGGACCCACTGAGTGTCATCCCGACCAATCGGGCTTTTACGGGCTGTTTATCTCCCACCTAAACTTCTTCGTTTTGTCTTAAGTTTTGAGGTGGGAGTCTTACAGCCCGTTAATGCGGGATAAAGGCAATAACATAATGTATGAGATAATGTTACGAATTCAAATTCTATTTTATACATACAACACATGAAATGTCGATTTTTTCTGACTATTAACTTTACAAAAAAACACCCCTCCACCAAAGCAGAGGGGTGTTCAAAATTAAGAAACTTGCGCTTCTTTTTTCTCATCAACTGTCCACATAAACTTACCTGTGTATCCGTAAATCACTGCAAGTGCAAGTGATACGAAGCTCATCCACATAAATGGAACGTATGACATTGTTGCTACTCCTAATGTTGCGGCCATGAAAATACCGTTATCAGACCATGGGACCATACCAGATGTTAATGTTCCACCAACTTCAGAGTTACGCGCCAATACAAGGCGATTTAATCTTAGTTTATCGTAACTTTCTTGCATAATTTTTGGTGTTAAAATAAGTGATACGTACATTGCACAACCAAAAATATTTGCTAAGAATGCTACGATTAACGTTGATACTGTAACATTTCCTGTTGAGTTTAGTTTTTGTTCAAATTTAGAAACAATAACCTTTAATACTCCTAATTTCTCTAACAAGCCACCAAATCCAAGACCGAAAATGATAACAGCTACAGATCCAAGCATGCTTTCAATACCGCCGCGGTTTAATAACTTGTCGATAAATTCAACACCTGAGTCAATTTTAAATCCGTTGTATGCGGTACCAATTGCAGTTCCAAAGTCCATACCTTGGAATAATGCTGCCCAAATCGCTCCAATTAATGCACCCATTGCAATGGTTGGCATGGATGGTCGCTTCATTGCTAATAGTCCGATAACAACTACAGCTGGAACAAGCATCCAAATTTTAATATCAAATTCATTTAATAACGATTGTTTTAAAAACTCTACGCGCTCTAAATCAAAATTGTCTCCGCCATACATAAAGCCTGCAACTGTAAACATGATTCCTGTAATAATATAGGCAGGAACATCTAATACAAGCATGGCACGTACGTGAGCAATTACATCAACTTTCGCCATGGAAGCAGCAAGTACCGTACTATCAGATAATGGTGATAGCTTATCTCCAAAGTATGCTCCGGATAAAACAGCTCCAGCTACTAATGGAAGCGGGAAACCAAGACCTTCACCAATTGCCATCATCGCAACACCAGCTGTACCAACTGTTCCCCATGATGTACCTGTTGCAATCGATGTAATGGAACAAATAATTAACGTCGCTAATAAGAAAATACTTGGATGAATAAATTCTAACCCGTAATAAATAAGTGTTGGCACAACACCGCCCGCAACCCATGTACCGATAAGAGCACCAATTGCAAGTAAAATAAGTACGGCTTCTAATCCATTAGAAATCCCCTTCGTAATCGCATCTTGTAAGTCTTGATAACGAAATCCTAATCGGATACCAAGTCCAATGACAAGGAACCACGAAATAAATAACGCTAATTGAATTGGCAATTCAAAAATCGTTTGAAAGGAAAAGACTATGCCAAGAAACATTAGTAAAAGTACGATGATTTCTGTCATAGATGGTAATCTTACACTTTTCATTTTACTTCTCTCCTTACAAGCTCGTAACATGATGCATATCGTCTATACATTCCCCTTTTGTAAACTTCTAGACAAAACACAATTTTCACATTATTCAAACTTATTATTTCAATATAATAAATATCTACACCTATTTTAAAAGCATCACTCAAATTTCGCAACGGTAATTTTAAAAAATGCGACATTTTCCGACATTATTGATATACATACGGTTGTTTTGGTATTTCAATTTCTTCAATTTCTTTCGCTTTCACAAGTGGTGATAACACTCCTTTATACGTTGTTTCATGTAATACACCCGTGATTTGTACCCATGTTTCGTTACGTACTTTTCCAATATTCTCTCCTGATACGATCATCCCAAAAACAGATGCATCTGCCACGCAGCATGCCATTCCGTAACGGGCAACAATTGCTTTGTCACCTTTCACTTCTTTATCACGATGCACAAAACCTATAAAAGTCACTTCCTTCCCTTTAAATCCAAGCACATCTCGTCCAATAATATCGATTGTCGCCATATAATTCGTATCCTCTATTTTGATATGTTCTTCTTTTAACAAATTTGTTTCTAATTTCTGCATTGCTTCTACCGCATAAGCAGAAAGTGGTGTGTCTTTGTTATGTTCTGCCGATTCTTCTTGTACACTTTGATTCATTCCTCTTTTTGCCGCTACACTGCCATCAATTGTTACATTTGAAAATAAAAAGGCACTCACAATTGGAATGAGAAATAAACAATAAAACAAAAATGAACCCATCCCTGTTTTCGGCAGCGCATGGTCATGACAACAATGACAACCATGTCGCTCTTTCTTTCCGCTATCCCATACTTGTAAACAACCAAGTGCAAACGAAACGAAAAACGCAAAGTAAATAAACTTTATCATCTTTGGTGCAATAAACAGCCCAATATCACCAGTTACAAGTAATTTAAATAGTAACATCGAAAATCCAAGTAAAATAATACCGCGAATATACGTATGAAATCCTTTTTTCTCTCCCACTCTAATCACCTACCCATCGAAAATTGCACGATGATATATACGAGAGCTGTTACAATAAAAATAAATGTAAAGACAAATCTTTTTTTGAAATAAGCAAACAACATAAGTGTATTTTTTAAATCTAACATCGGACCAAATACAAGAAACGCAGTAAGTGCTTTCGCTGAAAAGATTTGACCAAACGATGCCGCAATAAACGCATCTGCCTCAGAACATAATGACAATACGTACGCAAAGCCCATCATGACAACTGGTGAAACTACTTCATTATTTGCGACTACTTCGAGTAACTGCCGATCTAAAAATGTTTGGAATAAACTCGCCAAAAAAGCACCAATTAATAAAAATTTCCCTGTATCAAAAAACTCGTCAGCTGCATGATTTGCAACATCTTTCCAGCTCTTTTTCTGATGCTCTGGCACATGAATATTCTCCTCTTTTAACACATTTTGACCACGGTATAGTACATACATAAAGAAACCAATACATAATGCGACAAGCAAAGCAATTCCAAAACGAGAATATAAAATCGTTTCATTTGTCCGAAAAGCATAGTATGTCGATAGAAAGACAACTGGATTTAAAATAGGAGCGCTCACAAGAATGACCATCGCTACATGAAGTGGTAATCCTTTTTTCATAAGCCTTCTTACAACCGGAATAATGACGCATTCACACATTGGGAAAATAACACCAACAAATGCCGCCGGAATCACTGCCACTACTGGTGATTTCGGTAACACTTTATGAATCATCTCCTCCGTTACAAACACTTGAATGATTGCTGAAATAAACACACCAAGTAAAATAAACGGTACCGCCTCAAAAAAGATACTTAAAAAAATGGTATTTACATTCAGCCACTCACTTGGAACCTTCGCTTGCAATGATGATAAGCTCGTAAAATCAACGAAAAAAAGTAGGAAAACAAACAATCCAACAAGCAACATCCCAATCCATTCCCTAGATAGCCGAACAAACGTCATCTTCTTCCCTCCGTTATAATAATGCTTGTCCTTTTTCTAAACACGCCATATAAGTTATATATAACTGTATGCTGAAATCGTAATGATTATGATTTATAAAATAAAACTTTACGCAGTAGAATTATTAGTTAAACGAATAGGGCTCTCACAGGCTGTTAATGTGTGGTAAACGCAAAAAAACCTTAAAGCAAGCAAGCTCTACATTCTTGTTTGCTTTAAGGCATAATGAATCATCTATGCTCAAGATTTATGCTTTCACACACTCTTTTATATTCTCAAGCTCCCTTTCTAATTCACTTAAAGAGAGTTCGTACAATTGTTTTCCTGGTACTTTATAAATACCCGCACGAATTAATTTATCGATAAGCTGCTTTTTTCTCTCCTCAACAGCAAAACGGAGACGATTCCCCATTCAACACAACACTCCTTTCAAAAATAAATGAAAATGAGAATATTCTCATTTTCATTTACTATTATAAAACAGAATATTCTGTAAGTAAAGTGATATACTTCCATTTTTCCATCCGGACGTTTTGTGGCCACATTATATATGTGTATGATATTTAAATAAAAAACATGACAAAAAAAGAAGAAAGACGTAATACGCTTTCTTCAAAAGTATGGATGAGTGTTATACATCATTAAATCTTCCCATCGCAACCGTATGATAATATCGGCCATCAGAAAGCATTTTATCATTTTCTAAAATGCCTTCTGTTTTAAACCCTAATGTTTCATACAGATAAATTGCTTTTTTATTTTTTTCCAGCACTTGCAGAGTCATTTTTTTAATTCCGTTCGAATCTGCCCAACTAATCGATTGCTGTAAAAGATTTTTCCCCATACCATATCCCCAATAATCTTTTAATACAGCAACGCCAAACCCTACTTTATGAGCAAAGCGTTTTAATACATTCCCTTCACATCGTGAGAATCCAACAATTTTATCATCAACTACAGCAACTAAAAATAAGTTTCTTTCACTCTCTGTATCTACTTTTATTAATTGTTCAAAACCGTGTACATCAATAAAAGCTTCTCCTTTTTCTCTATCCAGATTTTCCGTTTCTCCATCAATTTGCAACCGAATTTCAGACAGTTCCTTTGCGTCTTTTTGCACGGCTGATCTAATTGTATAACAGAGTTCATTCACCTGAAATTGTTGCTCATGTATTTTCATACCATATCCCCCTTCACTCTCTCTATTATCATTATAACTTCTAAGTTCCACTACTTACGTACGTTTATGTTCTTTTGAAAAAATTTTCTGATTAAAAAGGAATTTAATTCTCTCGAGACGAATATATCGTATTATACGATATAAATAAAAAAGGAGATTACAAATGAAACAACTAAACAAACATTGGGAAATAATTTACTACCACCTACGCTATGAATATGAAACAAACTTATCTCACCAATCAATTCGTATTTTACAAATGATTGCAAGGGAAAACGGTTTAACGATTGGGCAAATTGCAGAAGCACTTAGGCTTTCTCCAAATACTGCTTCTGAGCATGTAAAGCGTCTTATTCAAAAGAAACTCATTATGAAGGAACGTAGTAAACAAGATGAACGTATCGTTGTTGTGACGTTAACAACAGCAGGACTAGAAGTATTAACAAAACATACATTACTTGATGCTGAGAAGTTGGCTACATTACAATCCTGTTTTTCAGAAGAAGAGCAACAATTAATTTCATCGGCATTTGAACTACTTGCAAAGGAGGCAAAACATGTTTTTCCTCGTTAAGGTAGTTGTCTCCGCACTAATTATTGGCATTGTTACTGAAATTGCCAAACATACGAGTACACTTGGTGGTTTTATCGCTGCTCTTCCACTCGTAAGTTTACTTAGTTTATTTTGGATTTCTGTTGAAGGCGGGACGAAGCAACAGTTAAGTCAATTTGCATTAGGAGTCTTATATGGATTCCCTGCTTCGGCTTTACTATTATTTATCGTATATATGGGCTTGCGCCATTCTTTCTCTCTTAGCACTTCTATTTTATTTGGAGTTGGTGTATGGTGCATTGCACTTGCTTTTCAAAGAGTACTTCAATCGTAAGGAGGAAACATTTTGCATACGTTCGTAAACGTGTTTAAAAAAGAAATAGAGGTATACATAACCGGAAACGGTCAAAAAACGCTTGTTATTCAAACAGGGATGTCTTGCTCGTTTTATGATTGGATTCCAATCGCGGAACAACTTTCTACTAATTACAAAGTTGTATTATTTCATCGACCAGGATATGGAGCAAGTTTGTATAGCAAAGAAGCACGTACAACAAAACAAGCAGCTGAAGAGCTAGCTGAACTGTTACATGTGTTACATATTAAGGAACCGATTACGTTAGCAGGTCATTCCTACGGAGGCTTATGCGCGCAACAATTTGCTATAAACTATCCTCATAAACTGGAGAATTTAGTACTCATCGACTCTACATCTATGAATCTTCATCGTTTAGATGACTTGCATTTACCGATATCAGATGAAACAGATTCTGATGAAAAATGGTTACAAACATATCGTGATTATGCCGCTATGACGCAGAATGAATTACAGCACATATTACAACCTACATTATCATCTCGTCATAGTAGACTACCAAAAGAAATACAAAGGCACTGCTTACACTTTTCCACTTCACCAACGTTATATAAGGCAGTTCTTTCAGAAATGACAAACTGGAAGCAATGTGCTCTTCAACTAAAAAAAGATTGTAAACTGTTACATGTGCCACTGCTTGTAATTGGGCGCGATGCTAACTATTCAATTCAGCAAATGACCAAAAACGGTATGCCACTTGAAGAAGCAACACTACTTGAAACGTTATGGCAAGAGCTTATCGAAGAACAAACTACACTTTCAACAAATAGCAAAAAAATGATTGCTGAAAGGGCCGGACACTCTATTGAACAAGATCGTCCTGATTTTCTCATAGAAACACTTTCTTCCATTAGCGGGTGATGTTTACCCGCTAATGAATTTGTATACTGTAGTAAGGTTTCCTTTCACTCCATTTACACCTTTCCAATTCATATATTCTGTAGGTACATGAAATCTAGAAATAAACTCATCTAAAGTCAATGAGCTAGCATGTGCTCTTTTCGCTTCTTCGATTAAAAATGAAATATAGTTCTCTAATATCGTACATAACTGCAACGTTCCTACTTCCCCATGACCTGGTACAATTGTTGTAATATCCATGTTGTTCACTTCTCTTAAAATATGTACAAACTGCTCCGGATTATAAATCGGCACGTGTAACTCATCTGTTACAATATCACCCATAAATGCAATTTTATCTTCAGGTATATATAAAAATGTATCACTTATCGTATGCCCACCTCCGAAGCAATGTAGTTCTACTGTTCGTTTTGAGCCACGAATAACATAATACTCTTCAAAAATAAGTGATGGTAACACTATTTTTAAACGTGGTAAATCTGCTAGTATTTTAGACATTTCTCCATATTGCTGACGCAAACTCTCTCGTAAAATATCATTGTTTGTATTCTCTATTTTGTTTCTCAAAGCTTGTAGATATTGAGACATTTCCGCTTGTTCTTTCTCCACATCATCAATCACATTCTTCTCTTTACACCATTTATGAGTCAGTTCTGTAGAGATAATCGTTACATCTTCAAATACTTGATTACCAAAAACGTGATCACCATGATAGTGACTATTTACAACATACTTTACTAGCTTTCCAGTTATCTTTTCTGCCTGCTTTCTCAGTTCCATTGCCGCTGTTGGTGTGCTAAACGTATCAAAGATGAGCAAGTCTTCTCCTAAATCAATAATTCCAGCGTTACTCCATGCTCCTTCACCACTCTTTGCAATCGCTGCATATACGCCATCAGCAAGCTGTTTTACTGTAAAATAGTCAGTTTCTATTTTCATATGTAGCATACTATTATCCAACCTTTCTATACTAAAAAGCACACCAACGATTCAAAATTGGTGTGCCATCTCTATTTTTTTAATGTGTATCTTCTTCAAGCTCATAACCGATATCGTTGCTTACGTAAATCGGTCCATTTGCGACATCAATACGAAGTTCCCACGCCCACGGTATGAGCAAACGCTTATGAAGACCTCTCCAAAACTCCATCGATTTTTTCTCATACTGCTCAAATTCTTGCAGTAATGTTTGATAGGAGGTGCCATCTAATTGAACATTCGCATCCATTAAGCGATTATATGCATGGTGCTGCGCTTCTAGTTCTGCTGCGATTTTCATTTCTTCTTTCGTTGCCATCCCAATTATTGTTCCATCTGCTGGAATTGTTTCGTACACATTGTGCTCTTCAACTAGTCCTTCTGGAATATCTTTTTCTCTTTCGAACATATTAGAGAACCCCCTTTATAAAAAAATTATGTAGCTCTGCTCATACTTCGCTACACCCTTTATTCTTTCCTGCAAATATGGTCATTCTTCACAAACTTTTCATATATTCCATTTTTATTACCGTCTGTAACTTCTTATTACTGAATGTTAATTTATATACATCCGGCATCTCTAGCTCTTTCCAAAATGACATATCATACTTTTCATCAAAATAATTCATAATGAGCACCATAATATTTCCATGTGTTCCAATGACAACACTTTTTCCTTCATACTTCTCTAATATTTGTTTCATACAAGTGACGCCGCGTTTTTGCGCTACCTCATTGGATTCTCCGCCTGGAAATGAAAACATAGGATTTCCCCAAACTTCCATCATTCCTTCCTGAAAATTTTCAAGTGGCTCTACGCTTAAAAGTCTCTCTCTTAAATCTTCCTCTACTAAAATAGGAAACTGAAAATGCGCTGCGATTCCTTCAACAGTTTGAATCGCTCTTTTGTAAGGACTAGATAATACAATATCAATGTCTTCCGTTTTAAATAAATCCGTAACGGCCATTGCATCTTTCCATCCTTTTTCAGATAAAGGACGCTCTCTTTCATCTTTCGTATATGTAGAATGTGCATGTCTTACAAAATATATAGTCGTCATCGTTACACCTCATTTTTTCTAATTATTCTAATAATTAACTTTACAGTATAAACGAACTGCTGTGAAGTTTCCTCCACAGCAGTTGTTTACATAATATCATTACAATGAATTTCGAAATTCTTTATTTGTTAATACTTCCCCTATAAATGGATCGATTTCTTCTGTAATCTTTTCCATATCTTTATCATTTAAATTATTAAACATATAAACAACTTCTATTTTATTTCCGTCTTTATCCGTTCCATAAAAACTATTTGTAAGCACAAATGCAGTTGAACCACCTTTTTGTCCTGCATACTCGTAATGTTCTGCTAAAACTGTTCCTTCAAAAATATTATCAAGTTCATCATACATTTTTTGTGAGAATACTGTTCTACTATTTATCTGTGCTAATAGATGTTGATAGTCCTTTGCAGTTGCAGCCATTAAGCGATCTGACCAAATGCGCTGAAAATCCATATCAATTTTTAACGGAATATTGCGTTTTTTCCATTCTTCTTCATCTTTCATCCATTCATGTATTTGAAACACATGATTTCGATACTCAGCTGGTGACATATCTCGCAAAGTCTTTAATGACTGCTTTTCATCAATTTTAAGCTCTTTCTCTACATAGCCTCTCATATATAAAGCTGATGTAAATGGAGAAAACAAATCGTGTTGCTGTAATCCTAACTCTTGTAAACTTTCATTTAACCGTTTAAATCCTAATCGTTCTTGCAAATATGTTGTATTTGCATTTGAACTAAAATGAATCATTCCCTTTGCAACTTCTTCAAGTGCCACTTGTTCATGTTGAACAAGCCCATTTTCTTTTATATATGTAAGCCAGGAAGGGTGCGCTTCTCCATCTGTTCCCTTTATATAATATTTTTCTAGCTCTTGTAATGGAACTTGTTCTTCTCGTTGTATTTTCCCCTCTGATACTTGTTTTGCAAATTCTACTGCAATTACAAGTTTCGCCATACTTGCTAGTGGTAATTTTTCATATTGATTCACTTCATATAGTATTTCCCCATTTTGTTGAACAAGTAATGAACATGTTTTATCTGCTTCGCATTTGTCTATATAATCAAGTATATAGTCAGAATCTGTCTTCGCTTGCAATATAGTAGTTGCTCCTATCATAAAAGTGACAATTCCTACACAAAGAAAGCTGAATTTCTTCATTACACTCATATTCTCCCTCCCTTTACATAACTTGTATATTATAACATTTAAATACAAAAGAGTAACCTATATAGGTTACTCTTTTTCATATTGTACTATAATTTTTCACTAAGCAGACGCGTTCACTTGTTGTGTTTTCCCCCACTTCCTTGTTCCTACTCCAACAACGGTAAGCACCCCTATTCCCGAGAGAATGATAACTGTAGAAGCTGGAACATAATCTAATAAAATCCCATACAAAATTGTCCCAAGTGGCATAATTGCAGTTGCAACTGTTTCTAACAAGCCAAATACACGACCTAAATAATGCGGAGGTACGGATTTTTGGACAAACACTTGCATTGGTACGTTAACGAAGATAAGTGTCATTCCATTTAAAAGCATCAACCCGATATAATAAATAAAAATCATTGTTTTTGAGAATGATAAAAATAAAGGCAGTGCCATCATAAATAACAATCCAGACCAAGTAAATAAACTATTGCGCATCAGCCCAATTTTATCAGTTACCTCTTTACGAGCAGATAAAATGACTGAGGCCACAATCATTCCCCCTGCAAACATACCCTCTATTATCCCTAATTTTGTTCCAGATAAATGTAATTCTTGTACGATAATATAAGGAAGGATAACCGCAACAGATGCCCCAAAGAAATTTAACCAAAATGCAATTTTTATTACCATATAAATATTTTGTTGACTTTTAATATACGTAAATCCATCTTTAATACTCGTTAAAAATGGTGCTTTTCCTTCTTGCTGCTCCCCTTCATATAAACTAAAAACAATAAACAATTGAACGACAACTGCTAACGAAAAAGCAATTCCATTTAATAAGAAAAAGAATTCAGTGGAAAGAAAACCGTACACAACACCACCAATAATTGGTCCTAATAACGTCGCAAGTGAAGACGCCGTTTGATTTAAAGCGCTTGCCTGCTGGATACGCTCTCCGTTAACTAAACTTGGAATCGATGATGTAAATGCTACACTATAAAAACTAGCACAAATTGATAACAAGGCTGCAGAAACATAGATGAATAATAATGAGATGCTAAATGTAGTAGAAAGAATAAACATCGTAAACATAATGAGGGCACTTAAAATATCAGCTCCAATAACAAGTGCTCTCCGGTTCACACGATCAGCTACCGCCCCTGCAATTGGTCCACATAACATACGTGGAATGGACCCACACACAAGCGTAATCGCAAAACTTGTTGCTGAACCAGTTGTTTTTAATACGTAAAGCCCCATCGCAAACGTATATATGCTCGCTCCAAGTAACGAACTTAACTTTCCAATCATCATCAGGACAATATTTCGGCTTGCAATTTTTAATCTTGGATCATTTGTTACCGTATTCATCTTCTCCCTCTCCCTTTAAAAGTTAAATTGTGTTAAACTTATTATATACTTTATTTTCCAAGATCGACAACAAAAAGTTTAATTGTATTTAACTTTTTGTTTTTCTCCGCATTAACGGCCTATAAGAACCCCGCCTCAAAACTTAAGGGAGCAAAGAAGTTTAGGTGAAAGATAAACAGCCCGTAAATGCCTGATTAGTTCAACTAACATTCAGTGGGGGATGCCCCCCTGAGTGAAGTTTCACTTTATATAGGAGCGATAACGATGACAACACTTGGCGAAAAGATTCGCACATTGCGAAAAGAAAAGAAACTGACACAATCCACACTTGCTGGAGAAGAGCTAACAAAAAGTATGCTGAGCCAAATTGAAAATGGGAAAGCAACTCCGTCGATGAAGACATTGCAATATATAGCTGATAAACTCGGCTGTGAACCGAGCTTTTTATTAGAAGAGGAAGATAGCGAGCTTGC
Source organism: Bacillus manliponensis (assembly GCF_000712595.1). Taxonomy (GTDB): domain Bacteria; phylum Bacillota; class Bacilli; order Bacillales; family Bacillaceae_G; genus Bacillus_A; species Bacillus_A manliponensis. Next base: position 307,594 of record NZ_JOTN01000003.1, on the reverse strand, counting down.
TTCTCTTGTACATGAAATGAAGCAACTCATCCAAAAACGAGAATATAAAAAAGTGTATGAAACGTTACATTCTACTGTCCAGCATGAATTACCAGCAACACTTCATACTGCTCGTATATATCACTTATACATCCAGGCTTCTCTCTTTCAAAAAGAGTATGATGTACGTATATATGTTGAAAAGGCGGTATCTATCTTTAAAAAATATTCTTTACATCAAGAAGGTACAGAAACAGAAATGTCACTTGTACTCGCATTATTTTATAAAAAACAATATAAGGAAAGCTTGCAACTTATCCATTCCATTCGTGATCAATATAAGCAGCAGTTTGAACTTGATACCATTTTACAAATTCAGTTATTGCTATACGAAGCAGTCGTATTTTTAGCAACAGGCGATTATGAAAAATGCCAAACAATTATTTTACAATCCCTTGCTTTTTCAAAAGAGAAACAAGTGTATTACCGAACAGATGAACTATATCGCATTTTGTCTCATCAAGCTGTTTTCTTTAATGATAAAGAAGGTTATTTATATTACTTAAAAAAAGCGGAACAATTCGCCGTATTTATAGAAGACACACTATCAATTGCTGTTCTTGATATATTAAGAGCATATTTTCATAACTCCATGACAAAGCAGTATACAAAAGCACTACAATATGTAGAGGCCTATCAACAATACGATATTGAAGGCGGAGAAGGCTATTATTATCTCGAAAAAGGAAAAGCACTTTATGGACTTCAAAGGTATGAAGAAGCGTTAGAAGCACTGCATAACGTCACAATGCCAACCTATGCCGGTCATCCAGTAGACAAAGCTTGGATTTTAACTGCCGGGGCCTACCGAGCGTTATGTTATATGGCACTCAGTAATAAAGAGCAGGCATTACACGAAGCACAAGCAGCACAAGAGGCTATTCAAGAGTATCACGTACCAATGTTTGTTTCTTTCGTTGAAGAAACGTTACAAAACATAAAAAACATGTAAATGGTATATTATTCCTCCCTCCGTGCAAAATATATATAGATGGGAGGAATGTATATGAACGTTCAGCGTGCAAAAGAAATTTCACAATCAATGGAAACTGTAAACGTTACGTTTCAAGGTATGCCCGTTATGATTCAACATATTGATGAACAAAATGAAACAGCTCGTATATATGATGCAACGAATCCATCACGTGAACTAACGGTTCCGGTAAATAGCTTAGAGGAGCAGTGAGATATGTTTTGTAAAAAGAGCTTGGATATCCAAGCTCTTTTTATTGTTTCTCTACGGTTGATTTTATTAATAAAAGTCAACTGGAAATCCATAGTAGGTATTCAATAAACCTCATATAATAAAACTGAGGTGATGATAATGAAAGAACTTAACATTGCGACAACACTTATCGCAAAACGTAGAGAAAAAGAAATTACGCAAGATGAACTAGCTGCTTATATCGGCGTTACAAAAGCTTCTGTTTCAAAATGGGAACGAGGCCAAAGTTATCCGGATATTACCTTTCTCCCTCAGTTGGCTGCCTATTTTAATATGAGCATCGATGACTTAATTGGATATGCGCCTCAAATGACTGATGAGGATATAAAAAAGTTATATCATCGGCTCGCAACCGATTTTGCTAACAAGCCTTTTGAAGAAGTAATGACTGAGTGTACGCACATCGTCAAGAAATACTATTCCTGTTTTCCACTTCTACTCCAAATGGCATTGCTATTTGCAAACCATCACATGTTAGCATTAACTCCCGAAAGACAGACAAACATACTTGAAGAAGCTGTTAACCTATGCCACCGGGTAAAAATCGAAAGTGAAGATATTTCACTCTCAAAAGAAGCCGTATCGTTAGAAGCTACTTGTTCTTTATTGCTACACAAACCACACGATGTTTTACAATTACTTGGTGACACGATTCGCCCCCATTATCCGGACGATGAAATGATCGCAAAAGCCTATCAAATGATCGGAAATGTAAAAAAAGCAAATGAAGCTATGCAAATTAGTATGTATAAACACCTTATGTTACTCATTTCAGGAATACCGCCTTACGTTATGCTCCATGTGGAAAATGAAGAAAAAACAGACGAGATTTTACACCGGGCATTTACTTTAGCACATACGTATCAACTACAACATTTGCATCCACATATGATGCTGCAGCTATATCTTGCAGCTGCACAAGTATATTGCATCCAAAAAAATCCAGAAAAAGCATTAGATATGTTACAAAACTATTCATCGATCTGCACTTTAAACTTTTCTCTATATAATTTACATGGCGATTCCTATTTTGATGCAATTGACGATTGGTTTGAGGAATTTAAACTCGGCTCGAAAACGGTTCGAAATGAAGAAACAATTAAACTAAGCATGCTACAAGTAATTGTAGAAAATCCAATACTCTCTATGTTAAAAGAACTGCCAAAATATAAAGCTATCGTTTCATCCTTAAAATTCAAATTAGGAGTGAATAACTATGAAAAGCATCTATAAACAGGCCTTTCAATTTTCACTTTGGATGTTACCCATTGGAATCCTTGGTGGTATATTAGTTGGCATAAATAGTTGGTCCATGTTCAATGAAGAAATAAGAAATCAAATTATAGCACAGATGCCAAAAGAAGCATTTATCCTTATTTTAGTTTTGCAAGTGGGACTTTTATATGCTGGTATCATGGGATTTTTCGGTTATATTTTAGCTAGCAAAGTAAATCTATTAAAAAAGCTCACCTTTACAAAGCGTAATATTTTCACTGCACTATTTTCCGGCATACTAGCTGCGCTACTTCTTTTCTTACCGGATTATTTTCTTTTTTCTAATCAACTCCCCGAGGTTGCAGCAGTTTATACAAAGGAAAATTTCTCGCCGCTTAATCTCATAACATCCGTAATTTACGGTGGTATATTAGAAGAAATTATGATGCGATTGTTTGTTATGTCACTGCTTGTTTTTATTTTATGGAAGTTGTTTGCTCGTAGTAAAACGAAAGAACATATTCCAGTTTGGATATTTATAATTGCCAATATTGGAGCAGCACTGTTATTTGCAGCAGGGCATCTCCCAGCAACAGCAATGCTCTTTGGTCATTTAGATACTCTTATTCTCATACGCTGCTTTATTCTTAATAGTATTCCCGGACTCATTTTTGGCTGGCTATATTGGAAACATGGTTTACACTATGCGATGATTGCCCATGCTTTTACACATGTTACGATATATGTTATTCTATACCTCTTTATCTTCTAAAAAACAATAAGCTGTAGTTCGCTGGAATTGGATTCCTACAAACTACAGCGTTACAGATTTCAACTTAATGAGAATCAGGAAATCCAGCTCGGCTCCATAGCCAAAGTGGTGTGTGAATATCAGTTGGTTCTATGTCACTTCCCTCTAATACTTGCTCCCACGTATCTGCTACTAGTTGACGATGATTCGCTGTACCTTCTAACACTTCAGAGGAACATAAACCTAATTTTACCGTGGCTTGTAACACATGAGTATCGGGTGCAATTGTAATAAGGTGCCTTGATTGCCATTTTACATTTGTGTAACTCTCTATGGCATATAACCAATAGTTAAATATTTTAGGACCAGAAAGATACGGGAACTCTGATTTTCTTGTCTTTTGCATGATATCTTTTAAACTCTTGATATCAAATTGCACAGATTTTAATAACCCTAAAACATCACGTGTCTCAGAAGAATTTACAATTCCTTTTGAGACACGCTGCCAAATTTCCGGATGCCGATTTGGCTGTAAAGCAATACGGTGCTTCTGTAATGCATTGCGTAAGTCATCTAACCTACTTTCCCCCGCAATACTTAGATTAAATACCCATCGTACGTCCTCATCACTCCATGCCTTCGCAATCCCTTCCCATAGCTGATATGAATTCCGTTGATAATTTAGTGACATTCCTAGCGTTAATACATTAAGTAACTGGTTCTCTGGGACAACCCCTAGTAAAACATCTTCTGGCATCACTTCTCCACCAAGAACACCATCTTTATGCATTTTTACAATACTTTTTATATCGTTTATAATCAATCCCCTATCCACCCATATTCCCCCTAGTAACCTATTATTCCTATTTTCATTTTAGCATGTATATGTAATATTCTTTTTTCTTTTGTTTCTACATTCTTTCAATACGGTAAATGAAATTATCAATATTTCTTCACAACAAAAAGTAAAATCTTCATGATAAACTATATACAAGGAGGGGACGTTTATGGTATCTAAGCCTTACTATGCTGTTATTTTCACTTCACAGTTATCATCGGATATAGAAGATTATGAGAAAGTTGCACATGAAATGGCACTATTAGCTGAGAAACAACATGGTTATCTCGGCATTGATAGCGTCCGAAATGAAGCTGGATTTGGTATTACAGTTTCATACTGGGAATCACTTGAGGCCATTCAGCAATGGAAAGACCATGCAGCGCATACAATGGCGAAAACACGAGGGAAAGAGCAATGGTATAAGCAGTTTCATACAAAGATTTGTGTTGTTGAAAAAGAATATGGATTTCAGAAAAAAGGTATGTAAATCATGTCACCTAAAATTGCACTTATTGCTGTTCACGAAATATATGGTGTGAATGATTATATGAACGATGTTATTCAAACGTTTTCCTCACAGCAAATTGACGTCTTTTGTCCAAACTTACTGCAAAGAACACATCCCTTTTCTTATGAAGAAGAACAACAAGCATACTCTTATTTTATGAAACATGTTGGCTTTGATGTTGGAAAAGAAAAAATAGAGACTATCGTAACAGAGTTAAAGAAAGAATATACATACGTTGGCATTGTTGGTTTTAACGTAGGTGCCACAATTGCATGGCGGTGCAGTAAAAATACAGAAGTCAATTTCGTTATATGTTGCTACGGATCACGTATAAGAGATTACATAGACGTAAAGCCAGCTTGCCCTGCTTTGTTACTATTCCCAAAAGAAGAGACAAGTTTTTCTGTTACATCTCTTGTTACATATTTAAACGAAAATAATCCATCGCTTCATATTCAACAATTTCAAGGGGAACATGGCTTCTTAAACCGCTTCAATAAAACGTATCATGAACAGTCTGCCAAAGACGCTACTATAATTATACAATCATTTCTACATCATATTTTCTAAAGGAGTACTTCTCATGTCATTTACAATACTTTTCTTGCTATTTATTATTTTTATTGTTCTCCTTACGTTATTTTTTATTTTTGCTACCGTAAAACAGAACAAATATATAAAGAGGCCGCGTAAACAATCCCTTGTTATTGTTTCCATCTATATTGTACATTTAGTGTTAACGTTAACAGGTTTTTACAATGCGTTGCCTCCTTCTATAAGTGAATTTTTATTTTTACCAACTTGGTTCTTTATGTGTATTTTAGGTTGCATTGTTTCCATAAAAGAATGGAAAAACAATCGTATTCTTTCGTTATGTGCCGGATCAATCTCTTTTATTAGTTTTCTATTTGGCTTATTACTTATGGGCATTTCAAATATGTAAAAAAGTTAGACTGTCGTTCTATACAACTGAAGCGGCAGTCTAACTTTTTTCATTTATTTCCTTTATAAAACTCTCCATGACTCTGTGCAGGAATCGAATCAAATGATGTATAGTAAATTTGCGGCGTCGCCCTTTTCGCAAACATCATATATGTCGTAAACCCAATAACAACGGTGAGGAATAGTGTAAATATAATAACAATAATTGTTAAGATAAGCATCGTATCCTTTCCTTTCAGTTGTGATACTACATATTTCGATATACTACATCATATTCCTTGTGACAGAAAAGAAAACTTTTACCTTTATAAAAACATACGAAGAGTAATAACAGCGATAATACCTGTCATAACAGCTCCTAATAAACTACGTGTATAAATTGCAACGAGAAACGTTGGAATGGCCGCCAATATGTAATCGACTTGAAAACTTTCATGCATAAATAAGGAATGAGCAAGTAACGCTGCCATAATCGAAATAGGAATATAGCTGAGCCACTTCATTCCCCATTCAGGAATATTTACCTTACTTAATACAAGGAGTGGTAACACCCTTGGTATAAAAGTAACAACGGCCGCACCAACGATAAGCAACAATACATTTAAGCTGATTTCCATTTTTCAATCACCACCCCAATTGTTGCTGCTGCTAACGTTGCAACGATAATTGCTACACTGCTTGGTAACACAAGATACGAACAAAGCGCGATAATAATTGCTGCACCTGCAACAACGAGATGAATCTTTAACTTCGGTCTTTCACTAACGAGCTGCAAAACGAAAAGTCCAATAAACATCGCTGGAAGTGCGTAGTCCATACCATACGTATACGGGTCTGGTATCCACTCTCCAAAAATACCGCCAATTATATTTGCTAACACCCAGTTTACGTAAGCGGTAACATTTAATCCAAGCATCCATCTTTCACCAATATATCCCTTGCTCGCCATATGCTGCGCCGCAACCCCAAATGTTTCATCTGTAACTTGTGAGCCGATTATCATATTACGCCACATCGGCACTTTTTGTAAATACGGTGCTAACGCTGCACTCATTAAAAGATGTCTTACATTTACAAAGAAAACAGTAAAAATAATAGCAGAAGCTGGTGCACCTGCGGCGAACATACCAGCCATAATAAACTGAGCAGATCCTGCATAGACGAGCATGGAAATTAGTGTGATTTCTACTAAGGAGAAACCCGCCGTTTTTTCAATAATACCAGCAGCAACGCCAATGCTTAAATAACCAAGAACCGTCGGTAAACAGTCTTTCACACCCATCATAAACGTTTCTTCTTGTGGAAACGCCTGCCTTGCTTCTATTCTTTGCATCACTTCTCCCCCTTTTTACTTTACAAACCGCTTTCCAGAAACGACATGTACTAAGTGAGGGTTACTTCTCCACAGTGCATCAAGCTTATCGGATCCATATTCTTTCATCATCTCTTCCATCATAATATCGTGGCGAATATATTCCGTCGCAACTAATACAAGTGCTGGGTCGTGCGTTTTCACAGCCCACGATGTACCCGTCTCGGAAATATTGGCAATAAGCACCTCTTTCCCATCACGAGTAATGACCGTTAAATGTCCGCCCATCCGCTCCGCAACTACATCAGGTATCATATAGTTATGATGAAATGTAGCGCCAAGCTTCACATGCGGTGCACCAAATATAACAGAAAAGATTGGTACATCTTCACGCTCTTTTTTCCGAACACTCTTTTTTATCTTTTCTATCTGTCCTTCCCAAACAGAAATCCATAATTCTTCTTCAGCTCGTTCAATCATCTCAGCCATTTCTTGTACGATCACATCTTCACTACGAATGTGTGAAATTACATCTATTTCACGCTCTTTCTCTAAAGAAGTTAATTGTTTGTCTAGATAATCAAACGATTCTTGAAACTGTTTACGAAGTCTGTTTATTAATTCGGACGCTGCGACAGGAACGTATTTTACCGGTTCTGATGGAACAATATGAACTGCACCTTTGTCAATTAGCTTCCCAAGTACTTCATAAATTGTAGAGCGAGGTACCCCTGTTCCTTTACTAATTTCATAGCCAGTTGCTGGATAATGCTTTAATAACCCGATATATGCTTTACACTCATACTGTGAAAACCCTAGCTTTTGTAACTCTTTTACAATATCATCCATCGGCTTCTCCTTTAGTAGTTATCATCCTACCTACTAATATAAAAAGGAAAAAGATAAACGTCAATAAAATTATGAATATTCTTTTATTTTAAAAAATCTTTATATATAACAAAAAGGATATTCTTTGTAGAATATCCCTTACTTTAATATTTCATTTGCTTCTTTTTCATATACTTTATCAAATGTTGTCATAATACGTTGTGAAGCTTGAATCATTTTTTGATTTGTCATTACGTCTACCATTTCTTTTGACATCTCAACGTTAGAGTTTTCTAACATGTAATTCTGCACGATGCTATTTCCTTCTGGTAAATCTGCAATATCCATGCCATCTATTAAGAAATGACGACTTGCATGCTTTACAAGTCCACCCATATTTTCATTATTGACAGCCCTTGTTTGCAATCGTGCAATTTCAACGGCCACTTCCTCTTCTAGACCCGTTTGCGGATTAACTCGCTTCACCAGTTCATTAATTGTACCATCTTGTTCAACTGATAACTTCGCATTTTGTGGAATTTGAATTCGTTCATTATTCCGATCTAGCACATATGCACCTGATGATGTTTTTAAATATCCTTCCTCATTCACTCCAAAATGTCCGTCTCTCGTTAAACAAACCATTCCATCTTGCTCGACAATGAAAAATGAAGTTTGTCCAGATGTTCCATCATCTAAATAAAAGTCTGTCGCACTTCCCGTAATTTGAAAAGACCCTGGTGTTAAATTCACATGTGTTCCAGACGGGATAACGGTATAATCTAGCGTACCAATCGCTTTCCTTCTTCCATCCTCTTGTCGGTACACTTGATGTGTATCAAACGGTGTAGATGTCATTTTATCGAACTTAAATCCTGTCGTTTGTGCGTTTGCAATATTGTTTGCATGTACATTTACATGTTGCATGTAGTTCATCATACCCATAGAACCAATATATAAACCATTCATATTACAGCGAATAAGACTACCGTCTTACTCTTCACCTCTTTTCTATGATGTTTGTAACATTTGCTTTGCTAAATGCTGCGCCGTTGCAAATTGTATATTTTTCTTCATGTCTTGCCCATCAGTAGTAAAGATAATTGGAGCTGATGAGATTGCTGGAATTTTTAATAGCTCACCACTACTTGCTGTTTCATCAAACTTCGTAAAGATAAAGCCATCAATTCCTGTATCTTTAAAGTTTGTAATGATTTCAATCATATCTTTGCTTTTCATCGACGCTGATAACGTTAAACACATATAATCAGGCTGAATTTGCTGAACCTCTTCTATCATCATCTCAATCGATTCTTTCGTGCGATAGTTTTTACCAGCTGTATCAATTAAAATATAATCAACTGTTTGTTCTTCTTTAAAGTAAGAAAGTGCTCTTTCGATCCCAGCTTTATCCTTGACTGCAAGAACTTCCACACCAATTTTACTTACATATTGCTGAAGCTGCTGCACAGTACCAACTCGTGAATGATCCGTCGTAATGAATCCAACCGTTTTCTTGTGCTGATGAAGTTGCCATGCAATTTTTGCAAGTGTCGTTGTTTTTCCGACACCCGTTGGACCTACTAATGCGATCGTTTGAACATCTTTTTCAAATACATTTTCCGTACGGAAATAATTTCCCATTTCTTCTAAAATAAACGAAATAACTTCTTCCTCTGTAATCATCGCTGCATGTTGAAACTTTTCTGTTAGCTTATTTCGATATACTTGTAAAAAGTGCTCTTCCACTTCGTTTTGCTGAAGCGTGCGAATCATTTTTTCAATAATAAACGGGACAGATTCTGTATGTTTCACTTCTGTTTGACGTACATTTTCTGAGAAATTCTCCCTCGCAATTTGCAAAAGTGGCTTTACTCGTTCATCCTCACTATTTTTCAACGTGACAAATCCTTGCTCAAATAACTGAAGCAACTCTTCTTTTTTCTTTCGTATTTCCTCACTATTCCTGATGCTCTTAACTTCGTCAGAAATCGCACTCGTTTTATTTGCAAGGTTATGCAGCACAAGCTGGACACTATTTTGTGATGTAGTTTCTTTCACTTTCTCTTGAACTGTTCCCATTAGCTTTTCATGGAAGTTTTCATTGCTTTTTGCTGCTACATCGCCTTCTGGAAACGACACGAGCATTTCGTATTTCTTTTTCCAAAAAAACGGGATGCGGCGCTTCACTGTTTCATCAACAACAACGTAATAGTCATTACCGTGCTGTTCAAATAACTTTCTATACAATTCACTTTTAGAAGAAGCTTCAATTTTTTTCATCTGTTCTCGCTTCACTGCCGTTTCCATCTTTTCACCTCTGCTCTATTCAATATATGCAATTTGATCAACCACAATTTCTGGCGCTAGCTCACTAATACATAATACTTTCGCTTCAATTTGATAACGATCTAGTAATCGAACAAGACCAAAGCGGAAGTCTTTTCGTCTCGTTAATAACACTGGCTCACGCCCCATTAAACGAGCTTGCTTGAAAATACGCTGCACTTGTTCAATAACATGTGTTTCAAGTTGTAAATCCCAATTTAATAAATAACCTTGATACGAATTATTGACAACATCAGCATCTAATTCCACATTATCCGCAAACAACGCTGCATAAATTTTTCCGTCTGGGTTCTTCGCATGTTCACAAATGACTTTTGAAATACATTCCCGTACAAATGACGTTACACCGTCAACTTGGTTTTGGTAAATTTCTTTTCCGTCGATAATACCTTCAATAATTGTTGGTAAATCACGAATGGAAATGCCTTCTTTTAACAGCTGTTTAACGACATTTTGAACGAGTGATAAATCAATTTCTTTCTTCTTAATTTCTTCTAACAGTACGCCATGCTCGTTTTCTAACGACTGAATTAAATCTTTCACATGTTGACGTTGCAGCAATTCATGAAGATTACGGCGAAGTACAACATCTAAATGTGTGATTAAAATGCTAAGTGGTTCTAATACTTGATAACCTTTCATTTGCGCATCATTTACCATATGCTCTAAAATCCAGTATCCATCTTCACCGAAAATTGGATCTTTCGCTGGTTCTGCATCTAAATCAGCCATGACATTTGGTGTTTTTAATGCGAGTAAATAACCTGATTTTAGGACACCTTCTGCCACTTTCGCACCTTTTATACGAATCACGTATCGGCCACGCGGTCTAAAGCTCGTATTATCTTTAAAGTTAATACCAGGCACATTAATCCCTAAATCGGTAATAATCGATTTACGCATCAGTACCACTTTATCCCTTGCAGTTTCACCGTTAATCTTTTGCTTCACAAGCGCCGCTAAATCAAGACCAAGCTCAACGATAACTGGATATTTATCCGTAAAGACTCCAAATGAATCTTCAACTTTTTGCAATTGGTCCTCATCGCTTTGAATCATTTCTAACTCTTTTTGTAATTCTTCATCCTTTTCACGCTGCAGTCTTTTCTTATTACGATATCCTAAGAATAGGACTGTCCCACCAACAAGCACAAACGGTATAAGTGGAAGCGGTGTGAAAATACCCATTGCAATAAATAGGCCACCAAGCGCATAAGCAACAATTTCATGTGCCATTAACTCTTTAAAGATACCTTCACTTACTGTATCCGGTGAACCATCAAATACACGTGTTACGATAATCCCTGTCGCAATCGCAATCATTAATGAACCAATTTGGTTTACGATTCCGTCACCAACTGTTAACTGTGTATAATGGTATGCCGCTTCGCCAAAGCTCATTCCTTGCTGCATCATACCAACAATTAAACCGAAAATGATATTCACAAATAAGATAACAATACCGAAAATAACGTCACCTTTAATGAACTTTCCGGCACCATCCATCGCTCCGTAAAAATCTGTTTCCATATTTAACCTTTTACGTTTTGCTTGTGCTTCTTGTTCTGTAATGAGACGCTGATTTAAATCGGCATCAATCGACATTTGTTTTCCAGGTAAAGAATCAAGCGTAAAACGTGCCGCAACTTCAGCAGTACGTGACGCTCCGTTTGCTACGATAAACTGGAAGACAATTAACACAGTAAAAATAACAATACCAATTAATAAATTCCCACCAATAACGAAATGACCGAACTCTTCAATAACACGACCAGCGTCACCTTCTGTTAAGATCGCTCGCGTTGTCGATACGTTAATCGATACGCGGAAAATTCCAATTAACAATAGTAACGTCGGAAATGACTTTAGTTCATCCCATTCTTTAATACTGGTCGCTCGCATATAGACAAGCACCGACAAACTTAATATGAAAACAATAACCATATCAAGTACAAATGGCGGTAATGGGATTAACAGCGCCACAACAAATGACGATGCTAAAAAGATAGAAAAATAGGTTCTTGCTGAATCTATCTTAAACAAAAAATCTCCTCCAAACGCGCTTTAGACTTCAATTTGTTTCGTTTGAATTAAATAGCGCATAACTTCAATAACAGCTACATATAAATCTTCTGGAATGATATCATCTTCTTCCACTTGATAGTAAAGTGACCTTGCAAGCGGACGGTTCTCTACCATCGGAATTTCTTGCTCACGAGCAAGTGAACGGATGTATAACGCCAATTCATCTTCACCCTTTGCAACAACAATGGGCGCATCATCAATCTCTTTGTTATACCGAAGTACAACAGAGATATGCGTCGGGTTGTTTACTACAAACGTTGCTCCATCCATCTTCTTCGCAATCGTTCCTTGTAAGATGGCATGCATAAAGTGTTTTCGTTTCCCTTTCACTTCCGGGTCCCCTTCATTATCTTTATGCTCCCGTTTTACTTCTTCTTTTTTCATCATTAAATCTTGTTCGTACTCCCACTTTTGATATAAAAAATCAGCGATAGAGGTAACGATTAAAATGACTAAAATGACTAAAAAGATAAGCTTTAATTGCTCCATAACCTCAACAAGCGTTGCACCCCAGTTTAAACCAATCATACTGACAAGCGTTTCTAAATTACTTCGGAAGATTACGTACGAAATATATCCAATGAGTACCATATAAAGAAGTGACTTCGTAATATCAACGATACTTCGCCTTCCAAATAATCTTGTAAAATAGCTTTTTGGATTAATACGCGACGCCTTTGGCTTAATTACTTTTGTTGAAAATAAAAAACCAACTTGTAACATGTAGTTTCCGAAGTGAAACAAATATACAAGTATGAGAATTGGTGCTGATATTTTTAAAAGCTGTAATCCCATCAAGTAAAAAAACTCTGTGGAATCCGTGTTCTTTCCAATCTGATCAAACAAAATCGCAACGGAATTTGCAATTTCAGAACCGATAATATCACCTAAAAAGTAAATCACTGCGGCAAGCACAAGAATTGAAAATAAATTGTTTAAATCTTTACTTCTGGCGACATTCCCTTCTTCCCTTGCTTGCTTCCGTTTTTGCGGGGTGGCTTTTTCTGTTTTATTATCCTTTGCCATACGCGCCCCCTTATTTCGTTAAGAGAAAATTAAATAGTTCCGTATATTCTTCAAGTAATACATTTGCGATATTTTTAAACACATAGCCTAGCATCGGCACGCTCATCGCGATAAATAAAAGACCACATGTAATTTTAATAACAAACGCATTCATAAAAATATTTAACTGCGGTGCATTTTTCGCAATTAAAATTAAAATGAAATTAATAATAAACAAACTGCCCATAAGTGGCAAAGCAATTTCAACAGCTGACGTAATCGCAAATAGCAGCGTTGCAAGTAAACTATTTAAAAAGTTTGTTGTCATCAGTAAATAAATCGCTTCTGTATATTGAAACGACTTTAAAATCGTCGCCACAAAATAATCGATGCCGCCAAGCGAAATGAAAATGAGTAGGAAAAAAATATCAAAGATTGTCGAAAGTAATGTCGACTGCGAACCAGCATTCACATCAAACAAACTCGCCTGTGATAAACCGATATCAAAATCTAAAATATGTCCTGCCATTTTTGGGATACTCCAAAGCATTTCTACAATTTTCGCAAGCGAGACACCAATTACAATTTGCAGTCCCGCGTACGCTAATGTATCCCATATCGTCTCCACATGAGAAATATCAATTTGATCCGCTACGACAAATGATAATCCAAGACCAAATGTAATCTTTGCCTTTGACGGAATCGATCGTCCTGAAAGGAACGGTAAAAAATATAAAAAAGAAGTAATGCGGCAAAATGCAAAGAACGTCGCCGCCCATAGTTCCATATTCATTGTTTGTCACCCTTTTCAGTCCGAACGAAGCAACGACGGAATTTTATCGAACAACTCTAAAATAATTGACGTCAATTCCTCAAACATCCACGGACCTAAAATAATAATGACAATGACAATACTCGCCATCTTTGGCAGGAATGTTAACGTTTGTTCTTGAATTTGCGTCAATGTAAATGACGGTACAAGCGTAAATAAAGAAATATCGTCCGTATTTTTCGGCACTTCTTCATCGCGTACTTTTAACATCATTTTCAAATCGTGCTGATATGTATGTTTTGCCATATATTCTTTCAAAATTGGCTCCGCATTTGCGGTCGCTTGACCAACCGTTATTTCTTCTTTCGTCATCGGGTCCCATACATCTTTTTTAAGTTCCCCTAATACGGGCTGCATCGTAAATAATGCTAAGAAGAAGGCTAATCCAACAAGCACTTGGTTTGGTGGTAGGTTCATGACCCCAAGCCCTTGACGTGTAATCCCAAGAACGATCATAAAATATGTAAAATGGGTAAATAACAAAATAATCGACGAAGATAACGACAGAAGCGTTACCATCATAAAAAGCTGTACACTTGAATTGTTCGTAAATTCTTTTCCACTTTCAAAATTAATAAAACCGTTTGTTTCTGCATAAGCGGAATTTGCAAAAATAATAGAAAAACAGACGAAAAATAGAAAAATACGTGCAATAAACCATATTTGTTTCTTTCTAATCATGACGCATCCTCTGCCTTTTTAGTTTGCGCTTCTTGTTTCATCGCATCTTCCAGCGCCTTATGAAATTGTCCATTTGTTAATTGAATAGAATGAACACCGTTTTGATTCATCACAGTAAATACTTGCTTACCTTCGACTTCAAATAAAAAAGCGCTCGTCTGATGGTTTAAATACACACCATCTTTCACATTGATAAATCCATTTTCTCCTTGTTTATGAAACTGATGTTTCTTCGTCTTTTTCGTCATATAATAGGCGCCATAACCAAGCACCCCAAATACTAATACTAGTTGGAATAAGGACATCATATAATCCATATGATACCTCCTCTATTCATTCTCTTGCTGTAACGCTGCTGCTAATACAGCTTTTTTCTTATCTGCATGAATTTCTGAAATAATAATTCCAAAATTCTCATCCATCACAATTGCTTCACCGATGCCAGCTTTCATATCACTTAAATATACATCGACTTTATGTCCTAAATTCTTTTGCACTTCAAGAACATCGCCAACCTTTAAACTTTTTACATCACCGAGCTTTATAGATGCCTTCCCAAGCTTTACACCTAATTCAATGGAAATATCAGATACCGTATCAATGTGTGCCTTCTCTACTGGCTCTCGTTCATTTTGGTACTGTCCTAAATCAACTAACGATACAGGAGATACTTCATGCTTCATCTATTCTCCTCCTCTCTTACTCTACGAAACCTTTAAATAATACCGCTTTCCTTGCTCCGTCCTTACCAATGAAACCGTTAAACTTATGTTTTCCATCTACGTAACAATGTAATTGATCAGTTACCTTCGTATGAAGTGGAATAATATCTCCCTCTTCAACTTTTTCAAGCTCACCAAGTGTCATTCTTTCTTCTCCAACTGAAACAAATACTGGTTTATATACTTTTTGTACTTCATATTCGACTTCTTTCGTATATGTTTTTAGTTTATCCGAAGAATGTTCGACAATATTTTCCGATGTCAATTGATCCATAATATCTTCAACAGATAAAAATGGAATACCCATACGTATCGTTGTATTCCAATAATCGGTTTTCATGTTTACATTTAAAAGCGAAATAATATCACTTGCCGTTGTAATCTTTAACGCATTTGGATCTGTTTCGGTCACGACAAACTTTGGCTGAACTGGAAGCACACTTTCAAACGCTTGCTCTAAATTCTCACAAAGAATCGCAAAAATATTATCCACTGTTAAAAACTCAAACGCTGTTAACGGTCTACGTAGTGAGAAATCGCGTTTTGCCTCAGCACCGAGCCAACATTCATGAATAAAGATAATAAATGCTAAATCCATCTCAATGACAATCTCACCAAGTCCTGGTACTCCGAGGTCAACAACACAATATAAGTAATAATCTTTTGGCATTTTCTCAACATATTCACTCATAAATGGTACTTGTTCAACCGTTGCGGGTTCTAACTCAATTGGAATACGCATTCTCGTCGCCATGGACTGTGACGTGCTTTTTCCAAAATGCGTCGCAATCTTTTGAAGCGTACGTAAATGTTCTACACCGAACTTTTCTGGTCTATTAAAATCGTATTCTTGAAACTTCTCTTTTTTATCAGCCTCTTGTGCAAATGCAGGCATTTCAGACCCATCATTCATTGCCTTTAAAAGCGCATCAATTTGTTCTTGGCTTAATTTATCGCCACTCATGATAATCCCCTTTCCTATCCCTTCAATTCAACAATCTCAACGTACATTTTTCCGTTTTTCGTTAAAATTTTCCCGTGCCCAATCTCTTCATTTTCTAACATTATGCGCACTGTATTTTTCGTTGAATTTTCAAGACGATATAATGTTCCTTTCGTCACATGAAGGAGATCATCAATTTTTTTCTTCGTTCTTCCAATTTCAAAATAAATTGTTAATGGAATATCATCGTGTAATTTCATAATTTTGCCAACTCCCATTTCATGTTCAAAACAGTTTCACTATTTCTTTCTATATGAAACTTTTTATTTTCTAACATCTATATTTAATATTTTCTTAATGTAATTCTCTGTCTCTCGAAACGGTGGCACCCCTCCGTACTTTCTTACATTCCCTTGGCCAGCATTATATGCAGCAAGCGATAAAACAAGGTCCCCATTATACTTCTTTAAATATCCAGTAATTTCTTTTACGCCGCCTTCAATATTATCAGCTGGAGAGAATGGGTCTTTAACTCCTTGTTCCTTCACATTCACAGGCATAAGCTGCATAAGTCCCATCGCCCCTGCATGTGATACAACATTTGGATTAAAATTAGACTCTACTTCAATCATTTTTTGAATTAACGCTTTCGGAACTCCATGCTCAGCGCTCATTCGTTCAATAATATCTGTATACTTCCCTTCATTACTAGAACGAATCGGCTGAATAGTATACTTCTCTGTCAGCCCCCATTTATCATAGTCCTGACTCACATCACTTCCATTTGTCACATCTTGAAAGCGACGATCAAACTCTTGCTGTGAAACTTGCAGCGATTGTACATCTTGTATTTCTTCCGTTTGGATCGCCGCAAATTGTTCCTCTACTTTCGTAGAACTTTTTTCTGCTTGTAACTGCTCAGCTTGAAACGTCTGTTGAAATTTATTATTCATAAACGCTTCTGGACTTTTTAATTTTTCTTGAAACTGCATTTTCCTATAAGAAAGAACTTCTTGAACGATATTTCCACTCATCATAATATCACCTTTTTTATAAACAAAGATAATCTAATATTAGAGTTTTTTAAAAAAGAATGCAATAATCGATTCAAATATAAAAAAAAATACATTCTATAAAACTTTTTAGCTAGAAATAAAAAGTTAGCGGTCCTTTATATTATTTTTCCTATATATATAATATCACTCATTTTCTTAAATATATAGAAAAAAACAACGTAACGATTGAACATATTATTAAATTCATATTTTTTTATATTTAATAATCGCAATTATATGTTGACAGTTAGTATACCAAGGATTACAATTAACTCGAAATTGATTTTTTTGTATATTTACCTTTAACGATTAAAACCCAAAAAAATCAAAAATATCAATATAAAAACGGGAGGTATTAATCATGAGAATTAATACAAACATCAACAGCATGCGTACGCAAGAGTACATGCGTCAAAACCAAGACAAAATGAACACATCTATGAACCGTCTATCTAGCGGTAAACAAATCAACAGTGCATCTGACGACGCTGCAGGTCTTGCTATCGCAACTCGTATGCGTGCAAAAGAAGGCGGCTTAAACGTTGGTGCGAAAAACACACAAGACGGTATGTCTGCATTACGTACAATGGATTCAGCATTAAACTCTGTATCTAACATCTTACTTCGTATGCGTGACCTTGCTACACAATCTGCTACTGGTACAAACCAAGGCAACGACCGTGAATCTTTAGATTTAGAGTTCCAACAGTTAACTGAAGAAATTACTCACATTGCTGAAAAAACAAACTTTAACGGTAACGCATTACTATCTGGATCAGGTTCTGCTATTAATGTTCAACTTTCTGATGCTGCAGAGGACAAGCTAACAATTGCAGCAATCGATGCTACAGCTTCTACATTATTAAAAGGAGCTGTAGACGTTAAAACGGAAGATAAGGCTGATGCAGCAATCACAAAAATTGATCAGGCTATCCAAGATATCGCTGACAACCGCGCAACTTACGGTTCTCAATTAAACCGTTTAGACCATAACTTAAACAACGTAAACAGCCAAGCAACAAACATGGCTGCAGCTGCTTCTCAAATTGAAGATGCGGATATGGCAAAAGAAATGTCTGAAATGACGAAATTCAAGATTTTAAGTGAAGCTGGCGTGAGCATGCTATCTCAAGCAAACCAAACACCACAAATGGTAAGTAAGTTATTACAATAATTCATTTACTAAAAGCCTTCAGTGAACTTTCACTGAAGGCTTTTTTCTTACAAAGGTTTTTGAATGAATGTATGGACACACTCTACAACAAACAGCCATACACTCATTCAAACCTCTTTCCTAAGAGTATGGCTGTTTATCTTCTTTACTATAAAATTTTTTTTAATATTCCTTGCTCATCTAATATCTTAAACATCATCACACATATCGATGGATACTCGTTCTTCAGAAATAATAATATTCTCTTAATAGTCTCAGTGTCATTTCCCTTCAATAAAGCAGGGAACCTCCAGTATACAAAATGAATTATTATTCTTGCTTCTAACCATTTATCTAACTGCACTCTAGTAAATCCATAATCTAACGCTAACTTGTATAGTTCTTCTATTTCTTTAATTGTATCCATATCATCATCTAACGTAGAATTGAATGTAATGCTTTTTTTGTGAACTCTATATACACTAACAATGGAGTCAAAATGTCCAACATCACCAGCAAGCATTAATTTCATAAAAACAATAAAGTCATTAATTGCTGTTTTTTCTTGAAAACATTTTGTTTTAATCGCGCAATCTCTCCGAAATAATGCTGTTAATGATAAAATCCCTGGATAACCATTGTGAGATAACTGATAATTATAAAAATAATCTTTGCCGGGCGTAATTATGTTCTTTGTTGGCTCTATTATATCTTTCACCTCTCCTGTTTCTTGTATTAAGCGTCTATAGTTGGCAAAAACAACTGAAACTTTAGGGTTTTCAACAAGGAATTTAACAGCTCTTGATATGTAATGTGGATCAATAAAATAATCATCGTGATTTAAATATAAAACAAACTCCCCCCTGACATATGAATAAAAAGATTGGCATACATTTCGATTTGCTCCTAAATTCACCTTATTTCGAAAATACTTTATATTAGTGTTTAAAATATACTTCTTCATCATTATATCTGTACCGTCTGTAGAAAAATCATCGGCAATAACCAACTCAATATTTGAGTAATCTTGACTTAGTACACTCTCTATTGCTTCTTCTAAATACTCTTTTTGATTGTATGATGGGATCACTACACTAACTAATGAGGATCTCTCTTTCATTTTTTGTTCCCCTTCCTTATTTTTTTAAAAAACTACGTAACACTTCATAAAAACAATATTGTATAATATAATGAAATAATAATATCAAAAATAAACATTGATATATTGGTATATTACCATAAATATAGGATTAGAAGTTATTTCATACACATAAAAACTTTTACTGTTAGGAGTGCTAAAAAAGTGAAAGGTATTATTCTCGCTGGAGGTAGTGGTACAAGGTTATATCCTTTAACAAAAACAATTTCGAAACAACTATTACCGATCTATGATAAACCGATGATTTATTACCCTCTATCTATATTAATGTTAGCTGGTATTAAAGAAATTTTAATTATTTCTACACCTGAAGACATTTCAAAGTTTGAACAAATTTTTGGTGACGGATCAAAATTAGGACTCTTTATTTCATATGCAACTCAGCCTTCTCCTGATGGATTAGCACAAGCATTTTTAATCGGAGCTGATTTTATCGGCAATGATAATGTTGCCCTCATTTTAGGAGATAACATTTTTTACGGTCAAGGATTAACCCCTCTTCTTCAAAGGGCTGTTACTAAAAATTCGGGCGCAACAATCTTTGGATATTATGTGAATGATCCTCAACGTTTTGGTGTTATTGAATTTGATAACAATCAAAAAGTAACCTCAATTGAGGAAAAACCTAATATACCAAAATCGAATTATGCAGTAACAGGATTATACTTTTATGATAATCGCGTTATTGACATTGCCAAAAGCTTAATCCCCTCTTCTCGTGGTGAGTTAGAGATTACAGACATTAATAAAAAATATTTACAACTAGACGATTTACACGTAGAAGTTTTAGGACGTGGTTACGCTTGGTTAGATACAGGGACACATGAATCTTTATTAGAAGCATCACAGTTTATTGAAACAATAGAGAGGCGTCAAAGTTTAAAAGTTGCTTGTTTAGAAGAAATCGCATTTCGTATGGGTTATATATCAAAAGAGAAACTGTTAACATGTGCTAAACAATTACAAAATAATCAATACGGACAATATTTGTTTAAAATTGCTCATGAAGTGAACATAGAAAAACATATTACATCTCATGTAGAGGAGTCATCATGATGAAATTATTAATAACAGGTGGGGCTGGCTTTATTGGAAGCAATTTCATTCGCTATATTATAAATAAATACCCGAGCTATCATATTATAAATGTAGATGCCTTAACCTATGCAGGTAATCTTGAAAATTTGAGAACTATTGAAAATAAAACATCTTACACATTTATAAAGGGTGATATTTCAAACAGTACATTTATTAACCATTTGTTTGAAACAGAACGATTTGATTATGTATTAAATTTCGCTGCGGAATCTCACGTTGATCGTAGCATTATACAGCCCGGTATCTTTGTACAAACAAACATTCAAGGTACCCAGAATTTATTACATGCAGCTAAACAATACAGGATAAAAAAATACATTCAAATTTCAACTGATGAAGTGTATGGTACTTTAGGCGATAACGGGCTTTTCACAGAAGAAACACCACTTGCACCAAACAGTCCTTACAGCGCAAGCAAAGCAAGTGCTGATTTACTCACACGTGCCTATTATGAAACATTTGGATTACCGATTAATATTACACGTTGTTCTAACAATTATGGACCTTTTCACTTTCCGGAGAAATTAATTCCGTTAATGATTATTAACGCTTTACATAACAAGCATCTCCCTATATATGGAGACGGACTACAAATACGCGATTGGCTACATGTAGAAGATCATTGCCGTGCTATAGACCTTATTCTACATAACGGTTGTATTGGCGAAGTGTACAATATTGGTGGAAATAACGAGTATACAAATATTGAAGTTGTAAAAGAGATCCTATCATACCTCAAAAAGCCGGAATCACTCATTCAATATGTAAAGGACCGTCCTGGACACGACAGGCGTTATGCAATCAACTCTACAAAGCTTCAAACAGAGCTAGGTTGGTTCCCTATTCATAACTTTCATACAGGGATACAACAAACAGTCCAATGGTATATAGAAAACGAACATTGGTGGCAAAAAATTATTTCAGGAGAATATAAAAAGCATTATGACACACAGTATCATTCAGTATAAAACATTCAAAAATCTTAATTTCAAAATAAAAAGATGAAAGGATTGTATACAATGGAAAGTTTCACACCTGTAAAAAGGCACCTAATGTTCCCTGAGCCGATACTTGTCGCTCGCCCTTCTCTGCCACCATTTGAAGAATATACAAATACAATTCGGCAACTTTGGGATAGTCACTATATTACGAACAACGGGCCGTTCCATCGACAATTTGAAGATGAGTTACATTCCTATTTATCCGTCCCACATAGTACTCTATTTGTGAACGGTCATATGGCCTTAGATATCGCGGTGAAAGCTATGCAATTAGAAGGTGAGATAATCACAACTCCTTTTACGTTTATATCCACCACCCATGCTATTGTAGCAAACGGATTGACACCCGTTTTTTGTGATATTTGTGAAACTGATTATAATATCGATGTTACAAAAATTGAAGCGCTAATTACAAAACGAACATCAGCTATTATGCCTGTCCATGTATTCGGACATCCTTGTAACGTATATGAAATTGAAAAAATCGCAAAAAAATACAATTTACAGGTAATTTATGATGCGGCCCATGCTTTTGGTGTACGTGTAAATGGCGAAAGCATCGGTTCATTCGGGGACATGAGTATGTTTAGTATGCATGCAACGAAAATTTTCCATTCAATTGAAGGCGGTGTGCTTACATATCGCGAACCTCAATATACAAAAACATTAAATCAATATAAAAACTTTGGTATATGTGGACCCGAAAATGTAGAGTTAGTTGGTTTAAATGCGAAAATGAACGAATTTCAAGCGGCAATGGGACTTACAAACTTAAAATATATAACTACTGAAATTGAAAAGCGAAAGCAAATTACAAAACTATATCGTGAAAAGCTAAAAAAGGTTCCTGGTATTCGTTATGTAGAAGAAGCCAAAGATATTCAATATAACTATTCTTATTTTTCAATTGAGGTGGATGAACATCTTTACGGTTGCACACGTGATGAATTATACGAAAGGTTAAAAGAGTATAATGTGTTTACACGAAAATATTTTTATCCACTTACGACTGATTTCACATGTTACAATAAACAATTCGATTCATGGGGGACTCCAATTGCAAAGCATATAGCAGAACGTATTTTAGTGTTACCTCTATATGGGGGATTATCATTATTTACTGTTAAACAAATTTGTAACATTATCGAAGACATACATTATAACAACTTATAAGACGAAAACAGAAAGGATTTATCAATATGCATAATATAGAGCAAATTAAAGAATCTATTAAACAAAACATTAATTTATTTATAGAACAGGATATGAATAACGAAGCCAACATGTTATTAGAACAATTACAAAAGATTGCACCAAATGATACTATTATTTATTCAATGCGAGCAAAGGTTTCTTTAAAAGAAGGTAAGTTAAAAGAAGCCAAACAATTACTACAAATAGGAATGAGAATTAACTTTAAAAACCCTGAATTATTATTCCAATTTGCACAACTAATGGAGCGTGAAAGAGAATGGGAAGAGGCCTCTTTTTACTATCGAAAAGCTGCTGAATATACAAACGATAGTTTATTACAAGAATGTATATCCCATTCCCTAATTCATGTGAATGAACATATAAAAAAAGCTAGTAATAAAAAGCTAGTATCTAACACTCACTCCCCTAAAGTTAGTGTTATTGTAGCTTCTTATAATATGAAAGGTTACTTACAAGAAACTGTTGATAGTATACTACGTCAAGACTATAAAAATATAGAAATTATCGTTTCTGATGATTGCTCTACTGATGGTACCGACGAAATGATGAAGCTGTATAAAAATAATTCTAAAGTAAGGTATATCCGTAATTCAATTAATTTAGGTGCCAAAGAAAATAGTCGTAAGTTATTATATGAACTGGCTCAAGGGACATACATATTAGGGATAAATCACGATGACTATTTAACTCAAGATGACTATATTAGTAAAGCGGTAACATTGCTAGAAGAAAACCCAAACGTTTCACTTGTATTTGCGAATTTAAAAATATTACATACAAGCTCAGGAAAAATAAGCTATACAAATGTGGATATACCAAAGATTACAAATGGGATTGATTACTTTTTACATTATGAAACAGAGAGATACCCTCATATTACTAGTGTATTAACATCAATGTATCGCCGTAAAGATGCTTTGAAAAGAAAATGTTTCTTAGAAGAGACAGAATGCCAAGATTTATTCTTGTATTTAAATATGATGCTGATAGGAGATATAGCTTTTATACCCGATTATGTTGGTGTATATCGAATACATGAAAATAGCATAAGTGCAAATATGCCGATGGAAACAGATCTTTCTACAATAACAGAGCTTGAAAAACTATATGATGAAGCTATACATATGGACCTAGATAAAGCTAAACTACAGCAATGGCTAACCAATCGGGTATATGCCTTCATCCAATGGCGTTTTCTTAGCATTTGGAGTAAAGACCGTTACAGCGCTTTACAGTTGCTTTCAAGTGTTTTTGAAATATATCCAGAAGTCTACCATGCAATCGCAAATCGTTTACACTGGAAAGATTAGACTATGAATCTTAACATTGGGAGGTTTTAATAATGAAAGTTGGTATCATGCAACCTTATTTTTTCCCCTATATTGGATATTTTCAGCTTATTCAACATGTTGATCACTGGGTTGTATTTGATGATGTCCAGTTTATTCGACATGGTTGGATTAATCGAAATCGTATTTTACATCCCACAGAAGGATGGCAATATGTTATCGTACCATTAGAAAAATATAATCATAAAGGGTTAATTAAAAATGTTCAAATTAATAATTCGACAGATTGGAGATTAAAAATTATTAATCAATTGACTCATTATAAGAAAAAAGCACCTTATTATACACAATGTATACATTTAATTAAGGAAGCTTTATATAATGATACAACAAGTATCACAGTACTAAATACACATATATTAAAAACAATATGTGACTATTTGGACATACCATTTTCACATGAAATTTCATCACATCGTAACTTTGATTATACAAATGTACAGGATGCAGGAGAATGGGCATTAGCTATTAGTAGACAATTAAATGCCACTGAATATGTAAATCCAATTGGTGGAAAGGAATTATTTGATGATCAAAAATTTAAACAGAAAGGAGTTAAGTTATCGTTTCTTCAAAGTAACATGGAACTTGTTAATTATAAACAAAGCTACCGTTCATTTGAACCTAATCTCTCTATTATTGACTTACTTATGTTTTGCTCAAAAGATGAAATAAAAAACATACTAAATTATTATGAGGTGACAAGTACATGATACATAAAGAGATTGGTGGTTTTTTTGAATTAGAGTTACCCAAAGCAGTCGAATACCATTCATCAGCTATTCGACTTAATAAGGCAAGAAGTGCATTATATTACTTATTAAAAGCAAAGAAAATTAAAAAAATATTTCTCCCATATTACATGTGCTATTGTATTTTAGAACCTATTTTAGATTTAAAAATAAATTATGAATTTTATAATATTGACGATAACTTTTATCCAATCTTTAATAGATCCTTGGGTAATGATGAATATCTCTTATATATCAATTATTTTGGAATTTGTTCAAGAAATGTAGAGGAAATCACCCATCATATTAAAAATGTTATTGTAGACAATACACAAGCATTCTTTGAGCAGCCAATTAAAAACATAGATACAATTTACTCGCCACGAAAATTTTTTGGTGTTCCAGACGGTGGATATCTATACACAAACGTAACATTAAATGAAAAACTCTCGAGTGATTATTCCTACAGCCGACTAAATTTTTTGGCAAAGCGAATTGATTGTTGCGCTAATGATAGTTACATATTATATCAAAAAAATGAAGAATTACTTATCAACGAAGAACCAAAGCGTATGTCAAAGTTAACGCAACGTATATTACAAAGTATTGATTATGAAAATGCGAAAAATCGTCGTAATGATAACTTTTTTTATATACATAATCAGTTAAAAGAAATTAATGAAATAACTTTAAATATAAATTCTTTAAATGGTCCAATGGTTTACCCCTTCTTCATCCGTCAAGAAGATGTAAAAAAGCGGTTAATTGAAAGAAATATATATGTCGCAACATATTGGAAAGAAGTCTTACAATACACAGATTCAAGTTGGTTCGAACACGAGTTAACTCGGTATCTCATTCCAATACCGATTGATCAAAGATATAATGAAAAAGAGATGACTCACATCATAGAAACTATAAAATACATACTCTTTTAAATAAACTTGGAGGATTATATATGAAATTTAACGTCCTTGTCTTTCCATGTGGTTCACAAACAGCCATTGACATAAACTTCGCACTGCGACACGCAGTACGAATTAATCTTTATGGTGCTTCCAGTGTGGATGATCATGGTAGCTATATTTATAAAAACTATATCGGTAATATCCCAAATATCTCAGAGGAAAATTTTTTCAAACAATTTAATGAGGTATTAAAAAATAATAAAATCGATTTTATTATTCCAACACACGATACAGTTGCTCTACATCTAAAAGAGCATGAAATGCAATTATCTGCTACTGTTATTGCAGCAGATGTAGACACTGTAAAAACATGTCGCTATAAATCATTAACCTATAAAAAATTTATGGATCATTCATTCACCCCAACAATATACGATTCTCCTTGTTCTATTACAAAATATCCTGTTTTTTTAAAGCCAGATGACGGGCAGGGTGGAAAAGGAACATATATTGCAAATAATATAAAAGAAGTAGAGTTTCATATTAACCAAAGTCCTAAATTATTAATTTGCGAATATTTGCCAGGCGAAGAAGTCAGTGTTGATTGTTTTACAGATCGGCACGGATTATTGCGTTATATCAGCCCACGCACTCGTAAGAGAATATTAGCAGGTATAAGTGTTAGCTCTACATTAATAGAGCTAACGGAAGATATTCAGTCTATTGCTGACACCTTAAACCACCATCTCTCATTCCGAGGGTATTGGTTCTTCCAATTAAAACGGGACAAACTAGGGAACTGGAAATTATTAGAGATATCTAGTAGAATGGCTGGAACATCTTCCTTAACTATTGGAAAAGATGTGAACTTGGCACTACTTTCTATTCTTGATTTTGCCAATTTTGATATTACCATTCAGCCAAATGAATATTCACTTGAGATTGATAGAGCTTTTATAAATCGTTATAACATTCGCATTCAATATGAACGTGTTTATATTGATTTAGATGATACTCTCATTATAAATGACAGAGTCAATACACAGTTACTACAATTCCTATATCAATGTGTAAATGATAAAAAGGAATTGTTGTTAATTACCAAACATGAATATGACGTACAAGAAACCTTACAAAAACATAAGATTTCACCTTTTCTATTCCAAGAAATTATTCATATAAGTATAAATGATAAAAAATACAAATATATGAAAACAGACTTACCTGCTATTTTTATAGATAATGCTTTTGCAGAACGACAAGAAGTACGACAGCAATTAAACATGCATGCCTTTGACGTAAACAATATTGAATGTTTAATTGATTGGAGAGGATGACATAACATGTTTCATATTATAAATAAAAAACAAATATTATTACAACAAAAACAACACTTATTCCAAAGACTCTATAATCCTTCTACTCCAATATATATTATGGGGAAAAATCATTATACTGATCAACTTTTACATTCCTTTTCAATTGAGGGAATAACCGTAAATGGGATTATTGATGATTATACAAGCAAGAAAAATCATAAAAATATTCCTATATATAAACTATCAGAAATTAATCCCACCAGTTTAATTGTCGTATGTGTACTTGATGGTAAGTTAATTACTGCACTAAATCATTTAAAAGTAAACAGATTTTCTCATATTTTAACATATTTTGATCTTGTTTCTTATAATAAAGAAAAATTTCCACAAGTTAATTTTTGTAAGAATAACGAAATAGATATAGAAACAAATATTGAACAATACAAATGGTTATACAATACATTAGACGACGATTTTTCTCGTCAAACGTTACTTCATATTACTGACTTTAGATACAATTTTGATCCAACATCATTGGAGTTTTTCTCCTATAAGTTACATGAACAATATTTTGATGTATTCGACTTTAATGAAAAAGAAGTGTTTGTTGACTGTGGAGCATACGATGGTCAAACAACAAAGCAATTTATTACATTAAATCCAAGCTACGAGGCGGTGCATGTTTTCGAACCTTCTCCCAATCAATATAAAACTACAAAAGGCTTGCTAGAAGCTCACTCAAATGTACATGTTTATCCGTTCGCAACATATAATCAAAGTATAAACATGATTTTTAACAACGATAGTGGCTCTGCAAGTGGAATTTCAAATGAAGGTGGTATCACTGTTGAAACAGCACGTCTTGATGATATAATTCATGAACGCGTTACATACATAAAGCTTGATGTCGAAGGTGCCGAATATGAAACATTAATTGGTGCAGAACAACTCATTAAGACATATAAACCGAAGTTGGCTGTATGTGTATATCATAATCAAGAGGACTTTTGGCGTATTCCACAGCTTATATTACAATATAACCCGAGCTATCGTATCCTTCTCAGACACTATACAGAAGGCTTTCTAGAAACCGTTATGTATTTTACATAAAAAAAAGGCTCCCTTCACTATTGAAAATGGAGCCTTTTTTTATTTATGTACACATTATCCTATTTCACTTTTAACCAGTTACTATCCGAAAATTGTTGAAGAGCTTCTAAAACAATTAAACTTCTATCTTTCGTCTCTAGATTAATCGCATATTTATAAAAACGAAAATCTTTCTTAAACAATGCTATCGCCTGTAATGCAATACGGTTTGCTTCTTCCTTATTATCTTGCGCAATTAACCATTCAATGATGTTTACATATCCTTGCTTCGAAATATGGTTTTCATCAGCTAACTGATAAAATTCTAAAGCAATATCTTCATAACCATTCTCATAAAATAAATCGGCTATTTTTGCATATACTTGCTTCGGGAATATATTTGCGTAAGAAATTAATCGTTCTGCAAACTCTGATTTTTTGAAGCGTAATGCTTTTTCTAAAATTGCTACATATTCACCCTGCTTTATTTTCTTTCCACGTTTTGTTTCAGTAAATAAATACTCAAACACATGCTTGAATTTAGAATTTACAATTAATTTTCTTACTTTTTCACTTTTTGTTTTTTCATATAACATAATAAGATCCGCAATATTTAATACGTTCTGGCGTACTCCATATATCAACTCTTCTTCATCAAAATCAAGCGTATCTTCATTCATAATCATTTTTGCTTTTAATTGTAATGCATGAACAATTGCATCAGTTTGATTTAAAAAGTCCTCTGTAAGCAATAATGTCAATTTCCCTAACCCTTGATTTAATAATTTTTTCAGTACTTCAATACGAATGTGATCTTTCTCAATAAGATTACGTGTATTTACAAAGTCATATATTTCCTCTGGCGTATGGAATTTACTCAATATCAACAAACTTTTTACAATTGCCTCTACACGTGAGCCACTTTCATTCAATACTTCCGCATAATATTTCAACGCTTCCAAATCTTGCTTTTCAACTTCGTATATTTGGGCAATCCTTGTGTATGGCAGAACAGCTTGCGCTCCAGCGTGGAAAATAACATTATCATATTTATCGCGCTGATTAATAATATTCATATATACTTCTTTTGCATCATCAAAGCGTTTTTGAGTAAAATAAATTTCTCCCTTCCAAAATGGAAAATCTGGTGCAGAAGGAAATATCTTCTCTGCATCAACAATAAGGTTCAATGCTTCTTCATAACGCTTTAATACTACTAAACTTTCAACAATAAAGTATAAACATCTCCCAACCCAATTTTGGTATACACTTTCTTTATGTTTAAAAGCCGTTAAAAATGCATCTAAAGCTTCCTTCGTTTTATTTAAAGCTCTAAGTTCTTGGCCGTAATTAAAATACGCAAATCCTTTGTTTTTTTCCGTCTTCAACATCGTTTTAACGATAGTCATATTTCTCGTTCGTTTATTTTTCTTCTCAACAATATGCTTTAGATAACCGTAATGATATATTTTTAAAGACAAAAGTGCTAACTGCTGATTTCCCTCTTGATTCATAAATTGTTCGTGGATAGCACCTTCATAACGAATTTCTTTATTATTTCTATATATACGCGCCATACGATTTACAGATACTTCTTCACCAAGCTCATCACTAAAACTTTGAATTTCTACTGCATATGCATCATATTGATTATGATAACCCTTCATTTCTTCAATAGCTTCTTTTAAATCTTCACGATCCACACACTCATCCGCATCAATTGCCAAAATCCATTCTCCATTTGCATGTGATGCTGCGAAGTTACGTGCAGCAGCAAAATCATCAATCCACTTGAAATCATACACTTTATCTGTAAACTCTTTTGCAATCTCTTTTGTTGTATCTGTTGATCCTGTATCAACGATAATAATTTCATCTACTTCATCTTGAAGAGACTCTAAACATCTTCGTAACATATCTTCTTCATTTTTTACGATTAAGCATGCTGATAAAAATGGTTTCATTTTTAATAATACTCCTTTTATATATATAAATTAAAATCCTATAATCATTATATTATTATTTAATGCTTTTTTTAATATTTTTTTATAAATACATGCTATTTCATTAAAAAAATGAAAAAAGCCACCTTTTCCAGGTGACTTCCTTCCCTCCTCAAGACATCGAAACAACTTGTCCTCTCGTCTCTACAACTAGCTCCATATTCGCTTCACTACCACTATTGTATAAACCAAGTTTCTGTAGATTCCCTTTACAACCATCTAAGAAGGATGGTAATGTACGAATTTGATCAGCATCAGAGCTCGTAATGAAATGAACGATATCGTTTGTTACGTCTTTCATTTCTAATAATAATTCAGCTTTTTCTTGTTTTAAACGCTCATTTTCACTTCTTAATGCGCTGATTTCACGCTTTAATTGTTTTATATCACTATCATCATGTTTTCTCGTAACAGCAATTGTAGATAGGTGATAAATCCCTTCCATTAGTTGCTCAAGCTGCACATCTTTTTTATCATGTTCCACATCAATAACCCGAAAGTTTTCTACAATCCCTGATAGCATTGCTACTAAATTCTTTTGTTTATTTCCTTTTGGTGTTTTCTTTACTTTTGCTTTCGATGCTACTTTCATTTCCTCTGCTTGTTTTCTTTTTCTACCTGGCTTTTGTTTCATCGTTGTTTCAAATAACATTTCACCACTTTTTAACTTATAATATGTGTTCTGCATTTGACTTGATGTCTTTGAAAAAAAGCCTAGTTTTCCTTTACTTAAATACGACGAAATATCCGCAACTTTCATACCATATTTTTGACAAAATTGGTATGTTAAGAATAAAAGCTCCAACTCCGATTTCAGCCACGTAATATTTTCTTTCTCGTAGCCGATAACTCCACCTATTTTTCTAATATCTTTTTGAAAGTCTTGTAGTTTCGTATATAGTTCTTGTAACTCATAAGTCGATATTAAAAATTCTTTTTCTATTTTTTTTATTTCTTCTTCGTGTTGTGCCTCATTCATTTCAGTAACCATATGTTTTAAATGTGGTAAAACTTCCAACGCTTTATTGTTACCCATTTTTTTTGCTTCCCCCTCATACTCCATAGTCCCCCATATCGTTTCTATCTATCTTTTTCTAAAAATAACATTTTTTTCATATATCCATATCATATAATATTTCTAAATTATCCGTCAAATAAAAAACATACAAAAATGTATGGAAAGTATAGTAACGTAAAGAAGAGACCTCCCCTCAAAGAAAGAAGCCTCTTTATACTTTTTATTTTATAAAACGTATTTATCTACAAGGCCAATTAATTCTTGAATATCCGGTTTACTTACTTGCGCATTTGCACCAACAGCTTCACCTTTATGGTATAGTTCATTTGTAATTAAAGAAGAGAAAATAATAACTGGTAGTTTATGCATCACTTCATGATCTTTAATCACTTTCGTTAAATGATGACCGTCCATTTTTGGCATTTCAATATCTGTAATAAGTAAGTTAATATGCTGGAACATATTTTCTCCTTGTTCCTTCGCTAACTTTTCAATTTGTGATAATGCTTCTGCACCATTGCTGAAGAAGTTAATTTTCGTATAACCTGCTGTTGTTAACGTTTCTTCTAACACTTGGCGAAGCATTGCTGAATCTTCTGCAATATAGATAACTTTTTCAGCTCGATCGAATTTTTCTGCAAGCCCGGACAATTTTTTCGTCTCATAGCCTGTGTTGCTAATGTCACAAACGATTTTTTCATAATCTAATAATAAAATAATTTTCCCGTCTAGTTTTACAATGCCAGACGTTGTTTCTTCTAATCCCATCGATAATGAAGCTGGTTCATCAATTTGTTCCCATGAAATACGCTGAATACGGTGTACTTCATCAACGCGGAAAATAACCTTCATTTGATTTAGCTCTGCAATAATAAACTTCGTATGTTCTAATTGCTTATTAGATTGTAAATTTAGTGCAGTCGCCAAATTAATAACTGGTAAAATTTCACCACGTACTTGCACAACGCCTTCTACCGCACCATGCGCCTCTGGAACTAATGTAACAGGGAACGGATTAATAATTTCGCGTACTTTCATGACGTTAATACTAAATAAATTTTCACCAATTGTATATGTAACAATTTCTAACTCGTTTGTACCACTTTCTAGTAAGATACTTTGTGCTTGTGACATAAAATCAATTCCCTTCGGTATTTATTCCTGTATAAATGAAGATAATGTATCTAATAGTAACTCTTGTGCTTCTACAATCTCAGTTGGTGATACTTCCCATTTTTTCAACAGCTCTTTTTCCACTTGAAAGCGTAATTGCTCATCCATCTCACATAAGACAATTTGCTTCGTCTCTTCATCAACATCTAATAATGCCAACGTATAAATTTCAACACTTCGAATTTTTTGGAATAGCTGATGTAAAACAGTTGGCGCAATATGCTTTAACTTCTCAACATGAATCGCTTTATCGGAAAATAACAATTCATATTGAATAAAAGAAATATTTTCCTTAATCACTTTAAAATAGCAGTTATTTTTTTTATCATTGACGAAATAACCATTTGGATCAGCTATAATACTTTCTACTTTGCGAATTAACTCTGGTAAGCTATTTGCTGACAAAACTGTACGCTGTTCAATAGCGTTTGGTAAAATAAATGTAACACGATATTTATTTTGAGTCATTCTGTCATCCCCCCATTTTCTATAAATAGGAAGTTAGCTAGAAGTATTGTTATACTTCTAGCTAACTTCTATTTTATGAAACAGATAGCAATTCTATATTATTAAACCAAAATGCCATTTGCTGCTCTTTAATACTTGGGAGCATAATGAAAAATTCACGACATTTCATTTCATTTGCAAATACTTGATACTTTGTATGCCCTTTACTTACAAGGCCGATAAAATAAAATTCATGAACGCGCCCAATGATAGCTTGTTTTTCCCCAAATGCATACGGTGGAACTGTTTTAACAGCAAACTGATCTGGTAAATAACAATGCTCTTCTTGTTCAAGCTTTATAATTTGCTTTGCTAAATCTTGTTTATCTTGAAAAAACGGTGTCTGTAAAATTCGTTCGTGTCTAGTCATTTGAAAAGAAGCCCTTTCTATCTATTTCACTGACTCCTTATTATCGAATTAAATTTACGATATCATTTAACACTTCGTCAGCTACTTTAATTACTTTTGTATTTCCTTGGAATCCACGCTGATATAACATTAAGTCAACGAACTCAACGGATAAGTCTACGTTTGAACCTTCTGTTGCTTTTCCTTTTACGTTATCAGAAACACTGATTGACCGCTGCCCTGTTGACGGTGTTTCAATATAATTTCCATTTCCTACTTTCATTAAACCGCCTTCATTTGGGAACGTTGCAACAGCAAGTTGTCCTAATGGCTTTGTACTTCCATCTTCATATGTCGCCATAATATAACCACCATCAGATATAGAGTAGTCTTCAATATACGTCGCACCATTTCCGTTAAATTCAGAAGGCTTTAACTGTGTCTTTGTTGGGTGATTCGTTAATTTACTAAGATCTAATGTGAAATCCTTTGTTCCATTAAACCTAAATGTTATTGGGCTCCCACTTGTAATTTCTCCAACATTGTTAAAAGCAATATTTCCACTCGCACCTGAAGATACTGGCTTATATGTCGTTTCACCTTTTGTAACGTTCATTTGTGATATATTGTAAGAATAATTATGATCACTCGTTTTCTTAATTTCTACCAATACTTTATATTCATTTCCAGCATCATCAAATACTTTTAAATCTTGTGTTATCCCCTCATCAACTGTATTAATATTCCCTCCAAGTACACCTTTTGTTGATTGCGTTCCACCGATTGCTTCCCCAACTGGAACCCTTAAAGGTCCTGCTTGGGCTGTCATATCAATTTCCCCTGTTTGAGGATTTGTAGGATATGCAAATACATATTGTCCTTGTGAATTTACAACATAGTAATCATCTGAAATACCAAATGTACCCTTTCTCGTATATTGAATGTTCCCACCATTACTATCTCCTACTGCAAAGAAGCCTACTCCTTCTATTGCTGCTTCCATCTTTCCACCTGTTAATGTAATTGAACCGGTATTAAAATCCGTTGATGTTCCACTTAATTTCACACCGTTACCAATACTTGTTGGGTTTGTACCAGCGGAGCTATCATTTCCTTTTGCACCGATTGTGTTGTTATATAGTAAATCATCAAACATTGCTTTTTGCCTTTTATAACCAACTGTTTGTGCGTTTGCAATATTGTTTGATGTTACGCTTAATGCGTTTTGCGTTGCGTTCATGCCTGTAATACTTGTATATAGTGCTTTAATCATATTATTTGTACACTCCTTTTATGAATTTGTAACTTCTGTTACGTCTTCGTTATTTTCTTCTTTCTCTTCTTCAGGTTTTTCTACAATAATTTCTTGATCTGACACACTTTCTACAAACTGTAATGGTACGATGCGCTCACCAATGACAAGCTGTACTTGATTATTCGCCGCTAAACGAACTGTATCCACTTGACCAACTACTTCTTTCCCTTCACCGTCAACGCCCCTTACATATTTACCAAGAAATTTCATCCCACCATCTAACGCTGTCATTTGCATCGTTGCTTTTAACGTATCAACAGCTTCTGTCATATTTTGGACTTGCTCCATGATAGACATTTGTGACATTTGGTTCATCATTTGGTTCATATCCATTGAATTGAATGGATCTTGATATTGCAAACTTGTAAGAAACAGCTTTAAAAAGTCATCTTTTCCCATAACGCCTTGATTTTTTTTCGTTGCTGCTTGCTCAGTCGCTGCATTTTTCGTTGCTTGCGTTTGAATATGATTTGTCGTTGTCGTATTTAAGCCTACACTTGGCACGGTTTATTCCTCCAATAATCCAGCAAAGTCTTGCTCTTGTTTTTGTTCATGCTTCATTACATCTTGCTTCTTCTTCTGTGATTGCTGACGTTCTTGCTCTTCACGCTTCTCATTCTTATCAGAATAACTTAGCTCAATATGAATCTCTTTTTCTTTTAATCTTAACTTTAATTCGTCCAATACAATTTCAATGCTCTTTTTCACATCGTGTTTATCCATTTCAACATGCACTTGAATTTGATCACCTTGTTTCCTCATGTAGACCGTTAGTGCACCTAACTTCTCTGGATTTAATTGAAACAAAACTCGCTCTTGCTTCACAACAAATCGTTGTAGCATATCGATTTTTGCTTCTAATTTCTTTCCTAACTCAGGAAGCGAAGCAGTTTCTGACTGCATTGTTTTATCACTTTTTAGCGATTGAAGATTATCGATGAAGCTGCCTTTCACTTGACTGTCAAGAGGAGCAATTCCTTCATCTACTTCTCCAGTTATATCATCTATAAGTGGCATTTGATGAATCTTTTCTTTTAACAATTCATCTATCTCATCCAATCCTTCTTTTCCGTAAGCCGATGACACTTCACCTTGCACATCTTCTGCATGATATGAGTTACTGTTTTTCATCAAACTGTGCATTTCTGTTTGTACAATCCCTTGAAACTGTAACAACTTTTGTAACGTTTCAACTTTGTTCAACATAACTTCAAGCGTATCTTCTAAACATATAGCTTTTTCGATATTCAACTTTCCTAAAAATGATTGAAGTGCCTCTATTTCATGTTGTGGTAACTCACTCATTTTTATATTGCCATATGACTGATACATTTCTTGTAATTTTTGTATGTATTGATATAACAATTCTGGTTGTACACGTAATTGTTCTAACGCAACAATTTGATCGGAGACAGACAATAATACAGCTTCTAACTCTTTATGACCAAGCTCTTCTTTTCTAGCAGAATCCCCTTCTACTTTTGGAAGTTTTGAGATTTTTGGAACTGCTTCTTGTTCTTTTTGTTCCTCTTGTTGTGCTTTTCTTTTTTCTACACCTGTCGTATCTTCACTCTGTTTTTCATTCATTGCATTTGCAAAAGGTGACAACTCATCTTTTTGCTGAACTTCCCGTTGTGAACTTTTTTGCGGAGGCAAATTTTGCTGCACCGGCAATACAGGCAGTACAGAATCAATCATCTTATTCACCTCATCCATTCATACACATTTTCAAGTCAAGTAATTGTTTCTCTTCTCGTTGTTCTTCTTGTTTTAAGAACAGTCTTGTATTTTCTTGAAACATATTTTCAATGACTCTTTCTTTTTCCTTCATTTGCTCTAACAAATTTTCATTTTTTTGAATAAAACTATTTATTTTTTCTATTTTCCGATTCCATTCTTCCATTCTCTCAGGCGAAAACGTGTGAGAAGATAACATCCCAGCTGAAACATGCATTCCAGTTTTCAACATACTACGAGAAGTAACAACATAACGATCGTATTCTTTCTTTTTCTCAATACTCCGTTTCTCTTCTGTTAATTCGTGTATCTCTTTTAAAATTTGCTCTTTTTCTTGCTCAATTTTCCACATAATCGTATTATACTGCTGCTTATTCATCTGTCGTTACACCCCTCTCTATTATAACGCTCTCCTGCTATATTATATAGTTTTTTCTAACAAAAACTATGAAAATTATAAGACAAAAGACCCCATAAATATGAGGCCTTTTATACAACAGATTCCATCGTTTTTATTATATCTGTAAACTTATAATAATCTGTTCGGCCTTGCTTTAAAAACGCATGAATACCATCTATTTTATTCTTACATTCAAAGATATACGCGTTTTCACTATTTTCTTGTATCGTTCCAAGTTTGAAATACAGTTCATTTTCTTTATAAATAGAGAGTGTCTTTCGTATTTCATTCGCAAGTTGCCAATGCTCTGGCGACACAATTTCTTCCATAATACGACTAACAGAATCTAGAACGGAAATAGCTGGGTAATGGTTTAATGTTGCAAGCTCACGTTTTAATACGATATGCCCATCTAAAATACCACGCGCTAAATCAGGTACTGGACCATTTAAATCATCTCCATCAACAAGCACTGTATAAATACCTGTAATAGAACCATGTTGTGTCTTTCCAGAACGCTCTAATAACTTTTTCATATAGCTTTCCATCAATAATGTTTTACCACCAATCGGTAGTTCTTTCACCGCAATATCAACACTACGACGTGCATCTGCAAATCGTGTTACCGAGTCCATCATTAACAGAACGTTTTTTCCTTGATCACGAAAAGACTCCGCAATCGATGTTGCAAGTTTTGCGGCCCGAAGCTGCATGAGATGACTCTCATCAGAAGTGGCTACAACAACAATGCTTTTTTTCATGCCTTCTTCCCCAAGCTCTTTATGAATAAAGTCTTTTACCTCACGTCCACGTTCACCAACTAAACTGATTACATTTATATCCGCTTTTGCATTTTTAGCAATCATACCAAGTAAAGTTGATTTCCCGACACCTGACCCAGCAAAGATTCCTATTTTTTGCCCCATACCAATTGTAAGCATGGAATCAATAGATTTAATACCTGTTTCAAAAACATCCGTAATCTTTTCACGTTCAAATGCATGAATTGGTGGTGCATCTAACTTTATTTTTTGAAACGGAACATGTTGTTCTCGTTCGTTCAACACTTGACCATTTGCATTTAATACTTTTCCAAGTAGATAATCCCCTCTTGGAACTGTAACATCTTCATCCATTAAAATGACTGCATCGCCGTAGCAAACTTTTTCTGTTTGCTCAAATGGTAATAACATGTTGTTTTCCTTTTCGATTGCGATCACTTCACAAAGAACATTATGCTCTCCAACAAGACAAACATCACCAATTTTTGCTTTTGGCCCTTTTGAAATAAAAAACTGCTCTTGCACACTATGAACTTTCCCTGCTTTTACATACAATGGTTTTTGCATAAATGCATGCCATTTTTCATGTTCTTTTCGCAATTGCTCTTTCATGTTAGTTGCTCCTCAAACATTTTCTCCTCTTCTCTTCTTTTACGAAGATTTTCAAAAATATCCAAGAACTGGAAATGGAAAAACTCTTTTTCTTCTTCTAATACAAATTCACCAAATTGTAATGAAAAATCATATTTCCATTCTACGAGCTGTAAAAGCCAATATTCTTTCGTTTGTTCTTTCTCTTTCTCAATCTGTTCAAACGTATCAGGATGCACAGTAATAATAAGTTTCTCAAACGATGTTGGTAATGTTTGAACAATCCCTGTTAAAATAGGGAGAACTTCAAGCTGACGAGCATCAATCGCTTGATTCACAATTTTTTCTGCAAGCTGAAATGATTGATCCCACAATAGATTGCCCCATTCATATACTGCCTTCTTCTTTTCCTGCTCTAACAAAATTCGCTCTTGTTCAAGCTCCCTTATCTCTTCTGCTTTCTGTTGTTCAAATAATTCACGTTCTCGCATAAACGCTTCGTACTGCATTTGTAATTGCTGTTCATTTTCTCTTAGCTGCTGCATTTCCATTTGCACCATTTGTTGCTGCTGCAAAAGCTCAGTCACGTCGATTTTCAACTCTTCTGCTTCTTCAGAAGTTATATCAGGGATCGCTTTTGGAAATTGCAACTCGTATGTTTCATGAGAAAAAGAAACAGAATTCTTCGGAATTCTGTTCTTAAATAAGGACATCATCATCACCTCTTTGAACGACAATTCTTCCTTCTTTCTCCAATCTCTTCACTGTACTTGTAATGATCTGCTGTGCTTTTTCAGCATCAGTTACTTTAATTGGTCCTATACCATCTAATTCTTCTAAAATCATTTCTTTACGATTAGAAGACATACAGATGAACAATTTCTCTTTAATTTCTTCTTTTGCAACTTTTAATGCTTTTGCAATAACTGCATTATCCGTAAGCTCTTCTAATACGCGGCGAAGCGCAATATCATCTAAGCGCAATAAATCTTCAAAGACAAACATGTTTTCTTTAATTTTTTCAGAAAGTTCATAGTCAAGTTGATCTAATTTTTCAAATACCGTCTTCTCAACACCACGAGATACGTTATTTAAAATGCTTACAATTGTTTTCAATCCATCTGTTTTATTAATCGCACTAAACGCCATGTTATTTAATTTCGCTTTTAATAAGTCACCAATTTGTTTAATTAGTTCGGCATCAACTTGCTCTAATTTTGCAATGCCTCGTACAGTTTCCACTCGTTTATGATCTGGTAGCCTTTCAATAAGTTGCGAAGCAAGTTGTGGCTTAATATACGAAGCGATAATTGCAATTGTTTGTGGTGATTCATCATTTAACACCGTTAACAATGGCTCTAAATCAGTGAGCGAGTTAAGAAACTCAAATGGATTATCTTTGTTGTACCACAGATCTTCTAACAACTTCTCCAAATCTTCTTCACGCATGTTTTTAAAAATTCGACGAATGTATTCTTTATCTGGCGTAACAAGATTTAATTCTTTTACATTTAATTCATATAAAAATTGTCCCAGTACATTCTCTAATGTTTCTGGCTTATACACGCGAAATTTTGCAATTTCGCGTAACAACACTTCTCTTTCCTCATCTGTCATATACTCAATGACTTTCGTTGCCACATCTTCCTCTAATACACGAACAAGAATGGCAGCTTTCTCTTTAGAGGATACCTCATCAAACATATTGTTTATCCTCCCTTATTGTCCATTTAACCACTTTTTAATAACTTTTGCTGTTCCTTCTATATGCTCTCTTGTTACTTCTTGCACTTCTGCATCAAGAGTCGGTTCTTTCGGTTCATCGGACTCCTCTTCGATCACAAATAGATTTTCTGACGTAGCAGCTATTTCTTCTTCTATTTCTTCTTCTTCAAACTCATCTTCCATTTGCTTCTTTTTCTTACGCTTTAGTACAAAATATGCAATTAAACTACCGATTAATAAACTAATACCTGTAATTGCACCAATTAACCATAAACTAATACCTGTTTCCTCTTTCGGTGCCGGCTCTCGTTTAGGCGGTTCTTCAAAATCAACTGTTACAATATTGACTTGACCATTTGTAAAGTTTCCATCTTGGTCAATTTGTAAACCAGCTGCTGTTCCAATTGCTTCTTTAAAAGCATCGATATCAATATTACGCTTTGCTAACGTTTTATTATCAACCCACACAACAACATTTGTTTTCGTTAACTCTGGATGCTTCTTTACTGTTTCAATTGTTTTATCAATCTCATAGTTTTCAATTTTATTTCCAGTTTGTTGGTCATAGACTGCATCACCATTGTTATTATTCCCATTACCGTAGTTAGGTGGCTGACCATTTGCTTGAATCCCCGCTGGATCCTCTTGCGTTCCTTCCGTTGCAGTAGAACGTTCTTCTTGTTCTTGTTTACTACGTAGAACACCTTCCTTACCATATGTCTCTGACTGTTTAGTAACTTCATCAAAATTTACAGCAACTTTTGTATTTACTTTAAATTCCTCTAACTGGAAAACTGTCGTTAACGTTGATTCAATATCTTGCTTTAATTTATTTTCAATTTGATGCTGCATTTCAAGCTCTTTTTCATAAGAAGAAGAACCACTATTGCTAGCCTCATCAGCACCTTTTGAAATCACACCTTTTTTACTATCAATCACGCTTACTTCCTCTGCTTTTACTCCCGGAACCGCTGCACTAATCATATGCTGAATACCAACTACTTGGTCATTTGTCAACGTTTGACCACGCTTTACACCAACTGTAACAGCCGCTGTTCCTTTCGCTTTCTCTTCATCAAAAATTGTTTCTTTTTCTGGTAAAGTGATTTGTACGTTTGCGCTTTCCACTAGTGGAAAGTTTCTAACAATATCTTGTTCTAGTTGTTTCTTCGTACCAATGATTTGTTTCATTTTTTTATCTTGTTCACTAGAGCCTAATGAACTCTCTAATAAGATCTCTTCCCCGCTCTTTGAATTAAACGGTAATCCCATTCCTGTCATTTCGTTTCGGACCCATGGGGCATCAGCTGTAGGAACACTGATGGATCCATCTTGCTCTAACCGATATTCGACGCCCAATTTTGATAGTTCGGCAATAATTTCTTGCTTGTCTGTATCATTTAAATTTTGATACACAGCAACATATTTATCTGGCAAGGTAAAATATAAAAGTATCCCCGTCACAATCGCTAAAAGCGCGGCACCAAATACCATCTTATGCCACATTTTTAACGATTGGAAAATGCTTTTTATCTTTTCCATTTACACACACCCGTTCATTTATCTATATTTGCATACTCATCAGCTGTTTATAGTTTTCAATTAAATTATCACGAACGAGAGCAGCTGTTTTCATTTGTGATTCTGCTTTCTTTTGTTGCATTAACACTTCATGTGTCTCTCCAACACCATGCGTTAATAAGTTATACACTGCATTTTGTGCATTACTTTGTGTTTGATTCATATCTTCCAATAATTCGATAAATTTTTTACCCTCAATAGCCTGTGAAGATGGTTTCTGCGTAGTAATTGGCTGAATCCCTTCAAATAACTGTGGATAGGATATTGGTTGAATCTTCATCTTATATCTCTCCTTTTAGCCGCGTCCAATTTCTAAATCTTTATCAAGCATCTTCTTGTTTGCATTTAAAACACTCATATTTGCTTCATACATCTTTTGTGCAATCATAATATTTGTCATTTCTGCTGTCATATCAACATTCGGATATCGAACATATCCCTCTTCATTTGCATGTGGGTGTGAAGGATCATATACTAAATTTTCATTTGGGTCTTGCTCGATTTTTTTTATTTCCACACCGGTATGTATATCATTTTGTAGCATACTTGCAAAGCCATCATTTTGTCCTAACACTACACTACGCCTGCGATATAATTCTCCATTTGGAGCTGCCGTCGTGTTTGCATTTACAATATTGTTTGAAGTAACTTCCATCCATTTTCTTGCCGCAGTTAATCCTGAACCACTGGCATTAATTGCATGAAACATGATATTCTCTCCTTTTCCTAACGTCCTCTTGCTGCTTGATTAATCGCGTACTGTGTATTAATCGCTTGTACAGAAATACCATATAATTGATTAGTTTTTAACAACTCAATCATTTCTTTTGAAGTATCTACACTATTACCATCTTGGTTTTTTGCAAGTGAGTTATGTTGGATTTTTGCATATGTATTCGTTGTGCTTGCTACTGGCAAATGCATATCGCTCGTTTGATAAAATGATGGATTTGTTTTTAAATCCGCTTCATTTTTTTTATACAAATTACCGCCGTTTTCCATTTGCTCAACAAATGTCACATCTTGCGCTTTATAGCCTGGCGTATTTGCATTCGCAATATTACTAGAAACGGTATTACGTTTTGCCACTAAGTAGCTCATATAATGGCCTACACTACTTGTGAAATCTGGCATTGGTTCACACCTTTCTCTTCTACCATCCAATGTTCATTCGTATACATCTTTTTTCTAAAATGGCTCCGAATCCCTTTCTTGAATGTTTTTCTATTATTTTTTTATATACATCTATTTATTAAAATAATACTTTATAGTCCATCTTTCAATACTTTATATCATTTTCCTAATATTTATCTTTTAAAATAATAAAATGAATCATAAAAATAAAAGAAAAGCGACGTGATAATTCTTTAAATACAATCGCTCTTCTTTTATTTTAAACGTCAATACTTTCCATAATGAGAGTTTGCTTTCATTCTACTGTCATTTACCAAAATCATTTCTTCTAAAACACTTTGTTTCATTTTAATTCCTTCTGCTGTCTTTGTAATGAGTTCCGTAACCTCATCCACAACTTGTAACCTTTTCTGTTCATCTAACGTTACGAGCCATTTATTAAATTGCTCACTTCTGTTTTTAAATTCTTCTTCCGATACAATTAGCTCATAACCCTCACTAAAAGAACTAACAAACGCTTCATACTCTCTACTATTCATGTTCCAATACTCCGCGATAACCATCAATTAAATCTTGTAAAACTTTCTCAATCGCATCGATTTCTTTAGCTTGACGTGTTATTTTCATTTCTGTAATTTGCTTACTAAGCCAATCATATAAATTATATAAACTATTATACAGATCTTCTGTAATATCAGGATTCAATTGTAACTTTAATTCTTCAAAGATAAGATCTAATTTATCAAGAACTTCCGATGCTTCTCTTAACTTAAAGTTATTTAATAGCTCCTCTGCTTTCCGAAACTCTACAATACATCGTTCATATACGAAAATTGTATTTTTAATTGGATTACTTGTCATAATATTATTTTGCATATATCGTTGCCACGCTTGCATACATTCACGTCCTTACTCTTTAATCCTCTTTCTTTTGACCTGTCATTGCTTTAATTGTTTTTAATTGCATATCTAAGAAAGCTAATTCACTTTCTAACTTTGAATATTTATCAATGATATCCCCTTGTCGCTGTTTATTCAGTTTATCAATATCATTTATTTTATCATCTAATTTCCTTACTTGACTTTCAATACTTTTAGATCGTTCACCAATGATTCCTTCATCACCAAATATTTTCTCTAGCTTCTTTTCCATATCATAACCAATTCCATTGAAACCAAAGAAAAATTGTTTTGCCTTTTCCGGGTCTTCTTTAAAAGCATTTGTTAGTTTCTCTTCATCTAATGTCATAATTCCAGTCTTATCAACTTGAATACCAAATGTTGATAAAAAGTCTTTATCCTTAGAATACGTAAACATACTTGTCATTGCATTACGAATGGTAAAGGAAACGGTAGATCCTTGCATAACCCCATTTTCACCTGCAAACAAGTCTAAAGTAGATACCGCTTTATTATATTCATCTTTCATTCTTTTAATTAAATCGATAGACTCTTTCACATCAGATTCCTGAACCGTTAGTTTAATTGGCTCTGTTGTTACTTTCTCCAGATTAATTGTAACACCTGGAAGTGAATCAATTTTGTTAGAATTCCCTTCTTCTTCCACACCATTAATCGTATATTTTGCATTTGTAGCAGCTGTTATTTCATGAGCAACTGTTGTACCATCATCTTTTACAAATCCCATCTCTTTTAATAGCCCTTCACTGCCATCAATTAGCTGAATTTGTCCACCTTTACCTGCTGTTGTTGATGTTAAAAATATTTGTCCACCTAAAGAATATGCAGATACACCGTAACCACCGTTATTAATTTTATTAATAAGATCTTTATAAGTCATATCCTTTGTTACTTCTACTTTTTCCCCACCTATTGTAAAACTAGCATCTTTATTAATCTTATCATCTAAATTAATTTTTTTTGTAGAATCGGTTGTAATTTGATGCCTTTGGGCAATTTGCGATACAGTAATTTCATACGTACCAGGAATAGCTTTCCCCTCAGCTTTTGCAGTTAGAAACCCATCTTTAGAAACTGTTGTTGCCTTTTCATTCCCCGTAAACTTTGTAAAGTCTTTAAACACTTGCATAAAACTATTGAATTCTTTTTTCATGCTTGCATAAATATTTTTTTCATCAGTTAATT
Organism: Bacillus manliponensis; assembly: GCF_000712595.1. GTDB lineage: Bacteria > Bacillota > Bacilli > Bacillales > Bacillaceae_G > Bacillus_A > Bacillus_A manliponensis. The sequence goes on along the minus strand of NZ_JOTN01000003.1, from coordinate 262,818 downwards.
GCTGTTTTTGACTCAAATACGGTGATTTCTTCATCTCTAACGTCTGCATTTCGAGTTTAACAAGATCCCCAACATTGATCATATTATTACCGAGATTCCAAATTTGTTGGTTACCACCTATATTCGTAATTGAACCAGCCATATTTATTCACTCCTCTTTTACATGTAATCTAACATACTTATTTTATTCATCGTACTAACTGCCTTTAATGTCGCTTCATACGTTGCGTTTGCATAAGCCAAATCAGTGATTGCCGAAGATAATTCAACATCTTCAATCTCTTTTTTCGTCTCATGAAGCGCTAAATTTTGTTCATTTAAAATTGTTGTAAACGTACTTAATGTATTTGTAATTGAACCCACTTCTGTTACTTTATTTAAAACATTATCAAAATTTTGTTTGTTTGCATCCATTAACGCTTCTGCTGCTGCTCTATCACCAGTATGAAGTGCATCTTTTAATTTTGTTAATGTTTGAATCGTAGGCGTCAATAAGCTCTCTCCATTTTGAAATGCCTTTACTTTATAGCCATCATTTAAAGTCCAGTATACATCTTCTACTCCACCTTGATATGTACCATCCTCTGCAAATGGTGGCTGTGTGGTACCTTCACCGCCAAATAAATAACGACCTTCTTCCTTCGTATTTGCTAAATAGACAACTTGTTTTAATAATTCATCAATTTCTGTACTAATTGCCTTTAACTCATCAGGGCCATTTGTTCCGTTTAACGCCTGTACCGTTAATTGATTCGTACGATCCAACGCTTTCGCAATGCCTTGTAATGAACTTTCCGTATGCTTTAAGATATTTTGTGAATCTGTTACATCTTTTTTCATTTGCCCAATATTTGATATAGAGTGTTCAATTGCAAATGATTTACTTGCTGAAAGTGGATCATCGCTCATCTTTAAATGTTTTTTCCCAGATGTAACTTGATTCCTATAATGTTGTTGCTGCATATTCAAATTCATGAGCTCACGCTTTGCCCAGCTCACATTTTGATACGTAGATACTCTCATAAAATCCCCTCTCATTTTATCTATAATTTTTTATCATTTTATGAGCTTGATTTATCTCATAATAGAAAACAGGCTGTCAAATACTTCATTCAAAGTATTAATCGCTTTTGAATTTGCGATAAAGTATCGCTGATATGTCATTAAATTTACCATTTCTTCATCTATATTGACGCCTTCAATTCCTGATTTTTGTTGTCCAATCCCTTCTAATAAATCACCATGAATCTTTTGAAAGTCAGATACCTTCTTTGCATCTGAGGCAACTTGTACAAGTTGTTTATCAAGTGTTTGCTTGAATGTCATATTGCCTCCATACTGCTCATCTCCCAGTACGGCAAGTTTATTCGCCGTTTCCACAGACATTTTCATTTGTGAGACGTCCTTTACAAATACCGGATTTAATTCTAACTTTGTTGCATTCTCTCCAACAAAAAAGTCTTTACCTGTTATTGTATTTACATTATCTTTTAAGGAGCTCATTAACATTTCAAAATCTTTTCTATAACCAGCTACTGTTTTTTTCGCATCCATTGCGGCTAGGATACTTCCCCCTTGCAGCGAAACAGTAACCCCTGAGATTTGAATCTCATTTGTCTTTGTATCTAAATCCAATTTATAAGTGTCTTGACCACTGACCGTTAACATACCGCTAATCCTTACAGAAGCAATTTCCGGATTTGTATGTTCGTAAGCAACCTCAATATTTGCATATTGTGACATTTCCTGAATAATAAGATCGCGTTCGTTTAATAATTGGTTTGGTATAGGTGAAATCGCCTGACCAATTTTTCGATTCGCTTCTGCCAAATTTTCTGCTAAACGATTAAATTCATCTGTATGACCTATAATATCTCGTCCTGCTGTAAGCTCTGCGTTTTCAAAGTCCTTAGCAATTCGGTTCACTTGATTTGTAAACTTACTCGTTTCCGCAATAAGTGTGTGATAATAGTTTGGATGCTCTGGATTTTTTGCAACTTCACGGAAACCATTGAAAAAATTGTCCATTAAACTAGATAATGAATTTTCTCCTGGCGTCCCAACCGCCGATTCTACTTGAGACATAAAGGAACTAAAATATGAATAATACGCTAAATGCGATAGCTGTTCGTTATATTGACGTGTTTTTACTTCATCTGTCACACGTTCTATATTTTCAGTTTGTACACCATAGCCAATTTGTCCCCAATGAGAACCTCCATTTGTTCCACCAACAGATTTATAATTCACCTGCTGCCTTACATAGCCAGGGGTATGAACATTAGAAAGGTTTTGCTGTGTTGCTTGTAACCCTAACTGCGCTGCTAACATACCAGATAACGGTGTGTTATAATCGGATAATCTCATTTGTTATTCACTTCTCCTTTTTTACAATAACTCATTTATAAAAACTTGTGAGTTATGGCTTCTCTCCATGTTATATTCAGAAACAGAATCGACAATACTTTCCGTAGTTCTTAATAGTACGTTTAAGTAATATTGATTTTTAGAAAGTACCATTTTTACGTTTTCCTCAAGCGTTGTCACACTCTTTTGTAATTCTTTTAGTTTTTCTATTTCTTCATTAGAGAAATATGAAAATAAAGAACTTATTCGAACATCTGTAATTCCCTTTTCTCTACAGTTTTGTTCCAAAGTCTCCTGAAACGATTGTCCAAGAGCCTTTACACGTTCAATAGATTGTAACTGCTCTAACTGCAACGGCTGTACCGCCTGTAAATCTCGTTGTTGTAATTCTTTATAAATATTATCTCCAAGTATGTTTATATTTTCATATATTTTTTTGATGTTGTGAAGCTGTTCATATATTGTATTGTACATGTTGATCTCCTTTTTATAGTACTAAATTGACAATCAGTCCATGAATTTCACCAATTTGATTTAGCATTTCTAAATGACCTGTTTTCGTATTAATGACATTTAAAATATCATCTAAATCTTTTAATCCATTTTCGACTTCTTGTACAACAGTCATTTTTTGTGAATAACCATAACGGGGATGGCGTGATGTAACGTCTTTATATTGAAGTAAATGATCCACATAAAAATTCAAAAATGACTTTACCGTACTTTTGTATTCCATCACATTATCAAGTGTCATTTCCAATTCAATTTTTTCTTTTATTGCTCCAATATTATCAACAAGCATTTCCATTTGTTCCAACAACTGGTCTTGCTTATTTTCCGTATGTAGATGGTTTTCAAAAGATACTCCTGCTCTCTGTCTTCCCTCTGTTTGCACTTGATTTGCAGGAGGAAGGTGCGATAAAACAGGATTATAAGTTACAGAACGTAGCATGTTATCACCTATCATTTTTTTATTTCTTAAATCGTAAAATCTATTTATTTATAATTATACTCTGTAAAACGTGAATTTGCAGTTATTTTTTATAAAAGATATGTTACAATTTAGCATGAGGTGGCACGTATTTATGAAAATTTTCCTTTGTGGTTCTAATCAATTATCAACATTTGACCGGGCAGAAATAAAATCTTTCTTACACGAATATGCTCACAAACATGAAATTCACATATTATGTTACAAAACTATCGAAAGCGAAGTACTACGCTTCTTTGTGGAAAATGAACACCTAGCATCACATTTGTTTATTTACACGATTCAACCGTTACATACGTTTACTGAGGAGTTTCAAAAAGTTGTCTCCTTTCTCTATGAACAAGGTGCTTATATCCGTTCTTTCGACCATGAAAATGCAGCAATTTACCGTTCAATATACGTGTCTTTTGTAAAGCAAATCGTCGAAGATATGGATTTAGTCATTTGCTTCTATAACGGTGATAAACATACAGCTATCATTCCTATTGATATCGCAAAAGAAATACAAAAAGATGCGATTATTTATGATTTACCTGGTACACAAGCAACAAAAGCAAACGAAACATTTGAACAAAAACTTCGCATGTAAAGCATATAAAAGGAGGGGGCACAATATTGTAGTATTGTGCCTATATACTTATGAATATAGAACACGATTATCAATATTTTGTAACGAACTTTAAACAACGCTTCAATATCGATATTTCACTATATAAACAGGATAGAATGCAACGGAGAATCGATTCTTTTATTCAAAGAAAAGGATTTTCTAATTACAAAGCATTCTTGCAAGAGTTACAGACAGATGCTACTCTTTTCATACATTTTATTGACCATATTACCATTAATGTTTCTGAATTTTATCGCAATAAAGAGCGCTGGCACACACTTGAAACGAAAGTGCTTCCGAAGTTACTCGCACAAAATCCTGGGAATTTAAAAATGTGGAGTGCTGCTTGCTCTTCTGGAGAAGAACCGTATACATTATCTATGATTTTAGAGAAAAATATGTATCAACGTCAGTTCACCATTCACGCAACAGACCTTGATACGCTCATTTTAGAAAAAGCGAGACGCGGCATCTATCATGAACGCTCACTAAAAGAAGTACCAGAAGCAATGAAAACAAAGCATTTCATAAAAGATAACGATACTTATACAATCAACCCTAATATAAAGAAAAACATCACATTTAAACAGCATGACTTATTAATGAAACCTTTCGAAACAAATTATGACCTTATTATTTGCCGCAATGTGATGATCTATTTTACAGAAGAAGCAAGGGCACACTTATATGAAAAGTTTAGCCGCTCACTAAGAAAAGGCGGCGTTTTATTTGTCGGAAGTACAGAACAAATTTTAACGCCTGAGCGCTATAATCTTCAGCGTTTCGATACATTTTTTTATGAAAAAATATAAAACTTCAATCAATAGAGAAAAAAGAAAAGGTCACATGTTACATGATGACCTTTTCAAATTGCCTATGATAGCTTATAGTTACTCATTAAAATGAACACTACACTCATTTTCATCCCCCGATTAATCTTAATATAAATATAAAAAGATTAAACCCCTACATAAATACATATACAAATCATCCAAATGAGTAGTAAAAATAATGCTGCTGACCATTTTCGTTCTTGCACTTCCTCTTTCCATTGCTGCATTAGCTTTGTCATAGACATCTCTGCTAATGCTCTCCACATCGCCGCATGCTTCTCAGTACGCCTAGTAGAAAGATCCTTATTCCATACCTCTTCCTGCTCTAATTCCTTTATGTACATCGTAACCAAAGATATAACGCGATACACTTCAGACGGATCACGTTCTACCATTTGCAAGAGTTGACTCACATCTAATAATGTCAGATTAAATTCCTTCCCTTTATGTGAAGCAAATATAAAATCATATGTACCATCTAATAACGGAATATCTTCCATTTGCGCTTGTTTCATCACTACTTGTATATGATTGAGAAGCTGTTTCGTTATCTGCTCGGAATGTTGCTTCGTTTGTAACATCATTTCAAATTGTGAAAATAACTTTACAATCGTTTGTAATTCTTTTGTGATAACATTTTTTGCGATACCTACACTAGAAAGATGATGTAAAACAACTCCTAGTTTGTTCTTTTCTGTAACGATATTATGCTGAAAAGCAAAGGTGACGTTTTCTTTTCTCACTACTGCTTCTTGTTTTTGCATTTGTAAGTAATGAGGATGCTTCACGGGATCAAACTTATTTTTTCCGGTAGTCATATTGTTGATTTCCATTTTGCATCCTCCCTTTCTTACACTTACTCCCACGACTTATTATGCTTTAAAGCAGCAAACAACAAAAACAAGCCCGCAACGATTGAAAATAAATAAGAAGGATTAAATCCATCTTCCTCCACTTTTTTTTCTTGTTGTTTTTTTTGCTCTGTTTCTTTATTTCCGTCATTCTGCTCGGAAATTACTTGCTTAGTCTCCTCTTCCTTCTGCTCTTGTTGTTCTTTCGCTTCTACTCGTCCATCCTTATCCTTTTGGACAGCAACCAACTCGTCTTGTTGCGTCTCCTTAGGCTCGGTTATTATAACGGTTACTTTTTCTTTTTCAGATGGTTCCTCACTTGCGTCTTTCTCATCATCCGGTTCTACAACTACTATCTCTTCTTCCTTCTGTTCAACGATCAATTTATAGCGAGTAGACACAATGGTACCATTTCCTGCAGCATCTTTCATTTCAACAAAAAGTTCATATGTACCTGGCTGTAACGCTTCTGTAACTTCATATGTACCAGTCCAAGAAGAATTCCCAAGGTTTTGAAGCGGGAATACAATATGCCCGCCTTCTCCCTCTATGTACATATGTACCTCTTGTACATTCGAAACACTATCCGTTACCTTTGCTTCCACCGCAAATGAATCACCTGTTGTTACTGAAACGATTTCTTCTTCATTCAAAATAAGAATTTGTTCCAAAATAGGTGGCTCTTTATCTAAAGTAGGCTGTTCATTAATGATTGTTATAAGATTTATTTCCTCTTCTTGTAACTTTTCTTCATTACTGAAACTTTTCATGTATATATACCAACTTCCGCCTAAATCGTATGGCGAAACAGTATAAGAAGCAATCCAACTCTTTGTTTGTTCGTCAAACACAAAAGATAGTACTCGCCTTTGTCCATATGGATGATCTTCTTTTTGCAATTGAAGAACTCCATTTATGTTTGTAACAAGCTCATTTTTTGGTTTCACAGCAATCTGCACCGTTTCTCCTACTTGAAACTTGTCTGCCGAAACGGTAACTTCGCCTATTTCCGTTTCAAATACTTGGTCATATTCATTTTCTTCAGTTGTGCTAGTATGTATCTCTACCGGTTCCGCGGCCGTACTTGGCACAGGGAACATGGAAAGTTGCGAAATGACAAACAACCCCATCAGAAAACACTTCACGCTTCTCATAATTCAAAACCTCTATAAATCTATTTTAAATGCCTCCACAACCAAACCTTTTCCATTAAAAAAGAAAGGAATTCAAGCTCATCCCTCTTTTTATAACATTTTCGTTACCTTCACACCAAAGAAGCCGCCTATATTTACGAGTTCTCCATATGCCATTAATAGACCATTAACGTGTATATGGATCGGCTCATCTATATCTTCGTCTAATGTCATTGCTTCATTTTCATGTAAACTTAAAATATCTTGAATCGTTTTGGTTGTACTTCCAAATACAAATTTTACATCTACCTCTACATTTTGCAAGAGGCTATTTAATGTTAAGGGTGTTTTTTTTTCTGTTACCTCTTGTAACATAACCGGTTCATATACTACTGCTGGACTTTCTGTCACTGGTTCACTGTCTACTGTTTCAGTTTCTTCCTCAATTTCCTCTGTCCCAAGAATCCTTCTTACCATAGCCTTTGCTTCTGATAATGGTAAAATTTGATACATTTTTGAATGAACACGATTTGCAATATCAAGGTTAAATGTAATTTGGACAAGTTCGTCCGTTTCACCGCCAATATATTGCATCTCTTCTTCTAACGTTATAAATTTAACAGTTGGTGGTGTAATATCCATTTTTTCACCAAACATTTCAGACATAGACGTTGCCGCGTGTCCCATCATTTGGTTCATAATTTCTTTAATCCCACTCATTTCTAATTCTGTCAACTCTTGATTTGGATCGATATCTCCTGTTCCCATCATCATTAAATCTACCATTGTTAACGCGACTTCTTTAGAAAATACAAACACATTTTCATGTTGTAATCCTTCTACAAAGTCGACATTCAAAATAACAAATGGTACAGGGACATCATTGTAATGACGAATATTAATTGTTTCTACATTCGGTACACTAATTACAACGGATTGATTTAATAAAGTCGATAAAACCGTAGATGCTGAGCCGATAGAAATATTCGCAATTTCTCCAAGAACATCCTTTTCCACTTGTGTTAATCGTTCTACTACAGTGGTTGCATTATTCAATTCTTGCTCAACACTTACTTCTACTTGTTCAGGTTCTTCAACTACTTCTCCTAAAAGCTTACCAGTCATTTTTTTAGCATGCTCTAGTGGAATAATTTGTACAAGTTTAGAACTAACAAGATCATCAATTTTCAAATCAAAGGCAACTTTTACAATGATATTACTTTCATCACCTGTAATCTTCTCGAATTCCTCAGTTAATTTCACAACTTTAATAGCTGGTGGTGACATATCAACTGCTTCTTGAAAGAACTCAGTCATAGATGTCGCTGCAAACCCCATCATTTGATTCATTGCCTCTTGTACTGCACTCAGTTCTAATTCTGTTAACTCTCTTCCTTCTTCTACTTCTCCCGTTCCCATCATCATTAAATCTGCGATTGCCAGGGCAACATTTTGTTTTAATACAAGTAAATTTTCCATATCCAATCCTTTTGTAAATTGGATATTTAATACAACATGAGGGATTTCCACTTCACTTGTATCGTATAAATCTACCGCTTCTACACGAGGTGCCGTAATACTTACTGGTTTATTTAATAATGTTGATAGTATGGTAGATGCTGAACCAAATGATATATTTGCAATTTCCCCAAGAATATCACACTCTTGTTGCGTTAATACATCCTCGTACTCTCGTTCAGCTACAAGTACACCACCATTTTCTTTTGTATACTGCTCAGACATTTGGCTAAGCCTCCTCATATCGCTTTCTCTATTTTTAAATCTGACTTATTTACAAACAATGTCCTTCTAAAATTAAATAAGAAACAAGATAAGAACACAACTATATTTTATATATTTTAACAAAACTATTACAAAATAATTATATCGAACCGAAAACTCCCCAACACTACACGTTGAGGAGCGATTGTTATATTATAAACCTTCAGGGTTTAAAATAAGGACTACCCGTCCGTCACCGAGAATTGTTGCTCCAGAGAAGTAGTTTGCACTATCTGTGAAGAAATCACCTAATGATTTTAATACTATTTCTCTTTGGCCAATAATTGTGTTTACAATCAATCCATAGCTACGATGTGTGTTTCGTACAATTAACACCGGAACCATTTGATCATCATATGAATCAAATACTTCGTTTAACGATTTTTCACCAAACACTACACTTAAATGCTTTACTTCAATAATTTGGTTGCGATAATTTAATACGTCTTTCCCTTGCAACGTTTGAATATCTTCTTTCCTAATACGAATTGCTTCCACAATATTTCCAAGTGGTACCGCATAACGCGTTTCATTCGTTTGCACTAACATCGATTGAATGATAGAAAGAGTAAGTGGTAATTCAATACGGAATGTACTTCCCTTTCCTTCTTCCGAATCAATAATTAAATAACCACCTAAACTGTGAATCGTATGTTTTACAACATCTAAACCGACACCGCGGCCAGAAAGATCTGATACAACTTCTGCCGTACTAAAACCTGGTTGGAAAATTAAATCATATATTTCACGGTCTGTTAGTTTATTTGCTTCTGCTTCTGTTACTACACCATTTGTAATTGCTTTTTTTAGTACTTTTTCTTTCGAAATTCCATTTCCATCATCAGTAATTTGAATTACAACATGATTTCCACTATGAAATGCCTCTAATTTAATAATACCTGTTTCGCTTTTCCCAACATTACGACGATTCTCAACCGTTTCAATTCCATGATCAATCGCATTTCGAATTAAATGGACAAGTGGATCACCAATCTCATCAATTACAATTTTATCTACTTCTGTATCTTCACCAGTAATTTGCAGGTCAATTTGTTTTCCTAGCTCTTTCGCTAGTTTGCGCACCATACGCGGAAAACGATTAAATACTGTTTCAATTGGAACCATTCGCATGTTGAGTAATACATTTTGAATATCTCTAGAAATATCCCCTAGTCTATTTAAATGCTCAATTAATTCTTTATTTTGAATAGAAGCTGCAAGTTCATCAACTCTTCCACGCTCGATGACAGTTTCTTCAAACATGTTCATTAATCGTTCAATTTTTTCTAATTGCACACGAATAGAACGGTTTTCTCCCCGTGTATTTTTTCCTTTTCCTTGCACATTAGCTGGTTCGTTTGTAGTTTTTTGCGGAGTCGTTTTTTCCTCTTGCATCGTATGTACAGGTTTTTCATTTTCTACAGTTTGTTCTATTTGTTTTATTTCTACTTTTTCAATCTCAGATACATGAAGAACAGTTTGCTTAATTTCTTCTTCACTTTCCTCTGTCTTCATATATACAGTAAATTCAAAATCAAATGTGTCTGCTTCAATTTCCTCTACTGTTGGAACTACTTTTACTACTTTTCCTAGATTGTGAAGCGCTTCAATGCACATAATGGCACGTACAGCTTTTAATATCGCTTGCTTTTCTATCGAAATATGTATTTCACATAGATCCTCAACAATTGTATCTTGTTCACCATTTATTTCAAGCGACTTTGCATCAGAAACTGCTTCTCTCTTTAGTAACGCTTCTAGTTTTCTCTTTGTACCATTAACGTCAATATTTCCCATACCACCCTGCTGTACATCCGCAACCATCTGCTCCAAGTTTTCAATACATTCAAAAATAACATCTACTACATCAGCACTCACACTAACATTCCCGTGACGAATTTCATCCAGTACATTCTCCATTTTATGTGTTAAATCGGCCATTTCCGTAAAGCCCATGCTTGCGGACATTCCTTTAAACGTATGTGCTGAGCGGAAGATTTCACTAACTACATCCACATTCCCTGGATTTTGTTCTAAAACAAGAACATTTTCATTTAGCGCTTGTAAATGTTCTTCAGATTCTTCGAAAAATATATTCAATAAATCAGTTTGCATCTTAATCCCCTACCTGTCTGTTCTCAAAAACCTTTAAATTTATGTATCGAGATTTACCGTTTTAAAAACTAATATTAAAGTAACATTACACTACATGGGATCATTTTTTCTCACAAAGTATTAATCGGCTTTCACAGGCTGTACATTCCAACTAAATTTTTTCGATTCCTCTCAATCTTAAAATTGGACTTCTACAGAGCAAAACTATCGTAAGAAATAGAAAAAAGAGGCACCTTCTTTTTTGCTTTTATCATACTTCTGCTATACTCGGTGCCTCATTCTCTATTTAACTTGCAGCTACTTTTGTTAATGCTTCAATTACGCGATCTGCCTGGAACGGCTTAACAATGAAATCTTTTGCCCCACTTTTGATTGCATCTAACACCATACCTTGTTGTCCCATTGCAGAACAAATAACAACTTTTGCATTTGCATCAATTGTAATAATCTCTTTTAGTGCTTCTAATCCATCCATTTCTGGCATTGTAATATCAAGAGTTACAATGTCTGGTTGTAATTCTTTATACTTTTGAATTGCCTCAATTCCATTCTCCGCTTCTCCAATCACTTCAAAGTCCGGACTACTCTTTAATAAATTCTTAATCATTGTGCGCATAAACATTGCATCATCTACAACTAAAATTTTGTGTGCCATTAACATTTCTCTCCTTCTATGTATAAAAATATCTTAATATTAAATGTTAGCATTCCTAACTATTATACAAAAGATAATGGATACATTTAAAGATTTTTTTAAAAGAATAACTAGATTTTTTTAATTTGCTTTAATCGAAAAGATTTTAACCCTAAGTTACTCTTTAATATAAATGACAACACGGCGATTTTTCTTCCAATTTTCTGGTGAGTCATTTTCAGCAACCGGCCTTGTATCAGCATAACCTACAGCTACTAAACGATCTGCAGCGATATTGTAATCTTTCGTAAGTAAGTGAATCATGTTTGCTGCACGTGCAGATGACAATTCCCAATTCGATGGAAATTTCTCTGTTTGAATAGGTCGACTATCCGTATGACCTTCTACAACGATTGAATTAGGGATAGATTGAAGAAAGCCTGCCAATTGTCCAATAATTATTTTTGCCTCTTCCTTAACAGTTGCATCTCCTGTATCAAATATTAAATTATCAACGATTACGATACTTACCCCATCATCTTCCCGATACACATTCACTTCATCAATTTGATTTTCAGATACATATACTTTTAACTTTTCATATAGTTCATCTAATCGTTTTTTCGAATCAATAATTGTAGAAACCCCATCATCTGGGATAAACTTATCATCCTTCTCCATCCCTTGTGAATCCACTGGTTTTGTCTCTTTAAACTGCTCTAACATTTTTGCAAATTTCACTGTATCTTGTGTTGATGTTGCAACTAACAAGACAAAAAAAGTAAGTAGTAACATTGTTAAATCAGTAAAAGTTGTCATCCATCGTGGTGATGTTTTCTCTTTTCTTTTAATCATCATTACACCCCTAAGATTAGGCCACCTTCTTATCTCGCATATCTTTTTGTACTTTATTTTCATATACAAATGCATCTAGCTTTAGTTTTAACTTTGATGGAATTTGACCTCGGTACAACTCCGAAATAGCTTCAATCACAAACTTTTTTTCAACATATATATCTTCAATTCCTCTATACACTTTATCAGCAAGTGGAATTGCAACCATATTCGCTATGACGGAACCATATAATGTCGTTAACATCGCAACTGCCATACCTGTTCCAATCTGAGCTGTATCTTCTAAGTTTTGCAGCATGAGAATAAGTCCAATTAACGTACCGATCATCCCCCACGATGGCGCAAAATCACCAATTTTATCAAGGAAATTAGCGCCTTTCTTGAGTTCATGCACTTCTGTTTCAATATCACGCATTAATACTTGCTTTAATTCGTCTTCATCGTAACCACTTAACATTAAAAGAATCCCTTTTTGAATAAACGGATTATTCATTTTCTCACCATCTGCTTCAAGGGATAACAACCCATGCTTTTTCGATTTTTTCGAAAAATCGACGAACAACTCTGTTAATCCTGTTAAGTCTTCCTCACGTCTGTTTAATACAAAAAAGATACTTTTTATACATTTTTTTATTTCATCAAACCTATATGCAACAACCACTGTCGCCAATGTCCCACCTATTACAATTAAAACAGAAGAAACATCCAAAAAGTTTTTAAAGCCTTTTACCCCACCCCCACCAATAATAATTGCTGCTGCAATAAGTCCAAAACCAACTACAATTCCAAATGGGCTCGAAATATCAATTCTGCGTTTTTTCTTATGTTGCCTTGCAAATAGTTCGTTTTCATCCCCCATACATCAAACCTACCTTTTCTGTTTTATAAAAAAATATTTTTAAATTAAATAATAGCTCTGTCTCTTATTATACGAACCTTATCTAGTTATCGCAATATACTCATAAAATTGCCACATTTAATTTTCGTGAAATTTATATTACAATAATGACAGTATGTATAGTAAAGAGAGGACGGTTTATATGGAAAAAAATATCTTACAAGTCATCGCACTAGCAGAAAAGTTAAAATACGAATTGCGTCACAGTTGGCTATCAAATGGCCGTCAAGAAAGTGTGGCAGAGCATACATGGCGTATGTCGCTTATGGCCGTTCTCGTTCAGCCATATTTGGATCAACCGGTGCAAATGGAAAAATTACTAAAAATGATTATTATTCATGATTTAGTAGAAGCAGAAGCTGGTGATATTCCTGCTTTTGATACGATGAATAGTGAAGAATTAAAGAAGCAGAAGCAAGAAAATGAACAAAAGGCAATTTTAAATATTAAACAAACATTATCTGGACCACTTGGCGAGGAACTATATGATTTATGGATGGAATTTGAGGAAAAAGAAACGTATGAAGCAAAAGTAGCAAATGCTCTCGATAAGCTCGAAGTAAAAATTCAACATAATGAGGCTCACATTGATACTTGGATTCCAATTGAGCATAAACTTGTCTTCCAAGTCGCTCAGCATACAGAATTTGATTCTTTCCTCTCAAAACTACAAAAACGAATTGAACAAGCAGGCGAACAAAAGTTAATTGCAGCTGGCATTGATGTCGAAGCGTGCAAACAGTAACAGCTCACACAATGTGAGCTGTTTTTTTATGTTGTTAAACCCCTATTGTCGAATAATAGCAAAATAAAGAGAATTCCTTTTGTTTACGTTCTAATTTTTTAGAATGTACAATAAATTTAGAATAAAGAAAGGAGTTCCTCTTATGAATGAGAACACAATTACGATTTCAGCAGAACAACAAAAGTTAATTGCCAGCGCAATTCGCATTCAAATTTTACATATTTTGAACGAAGAGCCACTCACTGCAAAGCAAGTAGCAACAAAATTAAACAAATCTCCTGGAAGTATTCATTATCATGTGCAGCTTTTATATGAAGGCGGGTTATTAGAATTAGTTGATACGAAAGAGAGACGGGGCATCATTGAAAAATATTACAAAGCAAAGGCCGTGCATTTTTCTATAGAAACAGATAAAGAAGTGAACAACGAAGCAGGCGTATCCCGCACCGTATCTCATCTCTTTTTAAACGAAGAAGAACATGCACAATTAATGTGGGAAGTGACACAAGTATTACTACGTTGGGAAAGTAAAGTCGTGCAAGAAACAGTTTGTAAAAAAGAATATCAGCTTACATTTGAAGTCAAACGAAAAAAGGAAGAAAGTGATTCATAATATGACAAAAACAAAATTTTTACTGTTATTCGGAAACGGTATTTCCCGCTTAGGAGATTTTATGTATCTTGTTGCGCTTAACTGGATGGTGCTTGAAGAAACTGGGTCAGGCACAGCAGTGGCCGGCTTATGGCTCATTGGTCCAATCGCCGCCTTTTGTACAAATTTTTGGGCAGGAAGTATTGTGGATCGCTCCAACAAACGTGCAATTATCATTATGATGAATGTCATACGTGCCCTTCTTGTATTCTGCATTCCACTATTTAGTTCCATCTGGCCAATTTATGCTTGTATTTTTCTTATTCATATTGCAAATTCCTTCTCGGGCTCAGCTTCTTTTGCTTATACAACAACGATTATCCCTCGCGAAGAACGACAGCAATTTAATGCTTGGAATAGTTTAGCGACCTCTGGCTCTTTCGTTACAGGACCTGCCATCGCTGGTATATTGATGGCCTTATATTCACCACAGTTTGTAATCTTTTGTAATGGAGCATCCTTTCTTATTGCAGCAATTGCGATATACTTTCTCCCTAACCTTTCGCCAGGGGAAATTGATAATAAGAATGATGAATCATCGATCTTTCAAAAACTGCACGAAGACTGGCGAGAAGTTTTTTCCTTCGCCCGTTCTGCAACGTACATTGTACTTATCTATGCACTATTTCAAATGACAATGCTAATTGCAACAGCGTTAGATTCACAAGAAGTTGTCTTTTCTAAACAAGTGCTTCAATTATCTGAAACACAATACAGTATGCTAGTTACCCTTACTGGAGCTGGTTACGTTCTCGGTTCGTTCCTCGCTTCTTTATTGGCAAAAAAATTACCTCTTCAATATGGTATAAGTGTTGGTATGGTCGTAACAGGGATTGGATACGTCATTTACGCCTTTTCTCAATCCTTTATTGTAGCAGTAAGTGGTTTTATCATTCTTGGCCTCTTTTCATCTATCGCTAACACATCGTTCTTAACATTTTATCAAAATAGCATTCCTCTTCCTATGATTGGAAGAATCGCTAGCGTGTTTGATGGGATACGATATATTTTACAAGCTATATTTGTTGTCATCATTGGTGCTCTTGCTGAAATATTATCTGTCCAAACCGCAGTAATTAGCAGCGCATTACTCATTTTACTTTGCTCTTGTATACTCGCATTTTCCGTTATGCTTCCTTCTCGGGGAAAACATTACAGTACGGAACAACCTTCAGTAGATGCTTCATAAAAAAAGCGGCGTATATATTAGCCGCTTTTTCATTATTTTTTATTAAATCCTCTCTTACTCAAAAACTCCTTCATATGAAGTCGCTTCTCCCCCGATATGAACTGACTCATCGATCCAGTCCACGTTACATTCTTCTTATTTGTTACTCTTGCTTGATAATATTCATTTGTCACTTCATCATACTGATCTAATAACTCACTATATTTTTCTTCATCATATGTATTTTCATGTAAAATTGCAGAAACCGGTAATCTTGGTTTCACCGCATTCGCTTCATCTGGCACACCAACTGTCATACCGAAGACAGGATATACTTTATCCGGTAAGCGAAGTAATTCACTTACTTCTTGTGGATTGTTACGAATACCACCAATGTAACAAATACCGTATCCTAATGATTCTGCTGCTAATGCTAAATTCTGTGCGAAAAGAGATGCATCAACAGTCGCAACAACAAAGTTTTCCGTTGTTTCATTTTGAATTTCCGTCTCATGCTTTTTACATGCATGCTCTAATCTTTTTAAGTCGGCGCAAATCACAAAAAATGCACTGCAATCCTTGACGTGACGATTCCCTGACAAATCTGCTAATTTTTCTTTCACCATTTCATCTGTTACGTAAACAACAGAATACGCTTGTACAAAATGCGAAGACGCTGCATGCTGCGCTGCTATAATCATTCTTTCTACAGTTTCCTTTGAAATCTCGTCTTTTTTATACTTTCGAACAGATGCATGACTCTCCATCTTCTGTATCACTTCATTCATCCTACTCCACCCCTATCTTCTGAATACTCAAAAATTAACATATCTTTTCTATATAAACAAACGATATGCTTATACTTACAAAAACATCTCATATTTTAAGGGCTGTATGGACATATTGAGTAACGTGAAACAATTATGAGAGGTGGGATTATTGATTCTTTTTATTTGCAAATTAATTTTCTTTTTTTTACTCTTTATTGTCGCTATTAAGCTACTCGGAAAATCGGCTCTTGCCCAATTAACACCTCATGATTTTGGTGCAATTATTTTCTTATCTTATTTAGCATTTGAAGGGGTTGAAGTACAGAGTGCGTTCCAAGGATTTCTCGGAATTCTTATCATCACAATCCTCCATCTCCTCATTACCAAACTAAGTCTGTTAAATAAGTTAAATCCTTTCATTCTCGGTCAACCAACGATTCTCATTAAACATGGGAAAATTTTATTTGAAAATGTAAAAAAAAGTAGATACCCGATTGCAGAGTTACTTTCTAACTTACGGGTGGCAGGATATCCAAATGTCGCTGATATTGAATATGCGATTTTAGAAGCAAATGGAGAAATTAGCGTTTTACCAAAAAGAGAGCTTATTCCACTTGCACCAAAAGATATTGGGATGGACGTACAATATGCCGGCTTACCAATTGCTCTCATTGTAGATGAGCAAATTCAACATGATAATTTAAAATTAATTCATAAAGATAAAACATGGTTACAAAGCGAGTTACATAAAAAGGGATACGAAACGATTCAAGGCATTGCATTTGCTTCTATTCGAGAAACAGACAACTCCTTAACAGTCAGCTTAAAAAACGAGGATGTTCCATAATTGGAACATCCTCGTTTTTTACTATGCTCTCTTCTTTTCTTCTACATACACAGGGACTGGATTAGACAATCTATTCAGCCCAAAAACAATGCACGCTGTTAACAATTCAGCAACAGGCATAACAAGCCAAATACCGTTTACACCAAATAACATTGGCATGATCCATAAAAGTGGAATAATAAAGACTAAACCGCGGCTTATAATGATAAACGTTGATTTTCTCGTTTGTCTTACCGACTGGAAATATTCTGCATATACAATGTTATATCCTAAGCATACATATTGTAGGAAGAAAAGACTAATTCCTGTTACTGTGAATTTTATCAATTGTTCCGACTGTATATCAAATAACAACGTAAAATATTCCCCGAAAAATAATCCGACGCAAACAGCGATAACTCCAAGCCCTAGCGCAATTTGAATTGCAAATTTTAACCCTTCTCGTAAACGATCAAACAATTTTGCACCATAGTGAAAACTTGCGATTGGCTGAAGTGCTGCTCCAACGCCAAAGAATAACAATAACGTCATCGAATGAATACTGTTAACAATTGCGTATGAGGCAACACCTTGCTCCCCTGCAAATCGAATGAATGCAATGTTAAATCCAATTGTTACGACAGCAACTGTAATTTCCGTCACAAAACTCGGAAATCCAATTATCATAATTTGCTTTGCTACAGGCCACTGTAAGCGAAATTTTGTAATCTTTAAAATGCTGCCCTTTCTAAAGAAATGGCTAAGTAAAACAAGGAATCCAATTGCTGCTGATAAAATTGTTGCTGAAGCGGCTCCTGTTACACCCCAGTCAAAAATAAAGATAAAGATGTAATCCAATACCATATTTAGTACAGCCGTCACAACTAAGCCAGCTGTCGCTAAATTCGGATTTCCATCGTTTCGTATAAATGTACTTAACACATTTTCTAATACATACACCATGCCAAACATTAATAAAATGTGTAAATAATCTAAAGCATATGGCAAAATAACTTCATTTGCACCAAAAATATATGCTAAATCTTCAATTCGCCACAATGAAATAATCATTAAAATACCAACAATTCCAATGGCAATTGTCATCGACTGCATAAAGATAGACTGTGCTTTCTTTATGTTTTTCTCACCTAATGCAATTGAAAACAAAGTACCTCCGCCCATTCCAATCCATAATGAAATGGAGAAGAAAATCGCAAATGCAGGAACAGCTACGTTCACACCCGCTAACGCTTCCGCTCCAACTCCGCGACTAATCATAATCGCATCGACAATAATATTAACCGACATTAATACCATACCAAGTACAACAGGGATTAAGTACGAAATAAATAATTTCTTTATCGGCGTTTCTCTTAATTTCTCAGTTGTTTCCATCATTTTTTGTTTCTCCTTTACCGCTCACTGTTTCATATTGTAAACCTTCAAGTAACTTGAAGGTCAATGAGTTAAAAAAGAAAATGTATATAATTATGATGGGAAAATTCTAAAACAAGAATACATGTAGAATTTACTACTATATCGCGCACTTGCAAACAGGTACTTGTATTTCAGTGACTTGCTGCAGAGGATCTTCTGTAACAGACCAATCAACGAGTCCTAATTCAATGGCATCCCCGCAAATTTCATAACCATTCCGCTCAATTTCCTGTAAAATCAGTTCATATGTAGCTCCCGTTTCCTCATATGAACCATGATGATATGCACAAGCATACATTCCCGCTTCAAATGTTTCTAACTTCTTTTCAATAGGCATATAATCAAGTAAAATAAAAACCTTTCCATACAATTGAAACTCTAAGTTTAATACAGCTTCTTTCGGCACTGTAACCCCAATATCTCCAGAAAATAAACTAACGTCTAATAATGGTAAATTGCTCTGCAAAGAATGAATGTAATACTCAAACATCTCATCCGTTGCATTTGGAGCGACTGGAAGAGATGTAATATTCCTTTTCGGCAACTGCTTAAACGAAACAACATTTGGCTCCCTACAAAGTGCTTCTGTAATTAAATCAATTTTATGATTCATTTTTGCTAGTATATATTCAATTTCTTTCTGCTTTTGTAACATCATGTTTCGTTGTTGTTCTAACATATTTACTGCAAGTGTTGGCGTCCGCTCATCAATATAAAGTTTAATATCTTTTAAAGGAATATTTAAATGTCGCAAAAACTTAATGGTATCTAACATTGAAAATTGATCAATTGTGTAATAACGATATTGTGTATTTTCATCAACAACTGCTGGCTGAAAAATCCCTTTTTCATCGTAATAACGCAAAGTTGACTGCGGAATACGATGCATTTTTGCCATTTCACCAATTGTAAAACGTTTATGTAATAACATAGGCATTTCTCCGTTCTTTTCTCATTTCTTTCATTATATCAAAAAAGAAAGCGAGCCTATCATAATAGACCCGCTTTCTCAATTAACGAATACGCTCCATTGCTGCTTTTAACGTCCCGACAATAAATGCAATTTCCTCACTTGAAATCACAAGCGGCGGCGCTAACGTTAATACATTGTTATAACCCGCTGTCGTCATTCCATTCCGCCCAATAATAAGCCCTTTTTCTTTACAAGCATTCACAACACTCGCAATTTTATCATTATCAATTGGCTCTTTCGTCTCTTTATTATTTACTAGCTCGATACCAACTAGTAAGCCTTTTCCACGAATATCACCAACAAAAGGATGATTACTCATCTCTTTCTTTATTTCTCCTAATAGTAGCGCACCCATTTGCGCAGAACGTTCGCTTAACCGTTCGTTTTCCATAATCTCTAAATTTTTCAGTGCAAGCGCACAAGCAGCAGGGTTCCCGCCAAACGTATTAATATGACGGAAAAATTCATATTCTCCTTTCCCTTGGAACGCTTCATAAATTTCTTTCTTCACAGCTGTTGCTGATAACGGTAAATAGCCACTCGTTAGTCCTTTTGCCATCGTAATAATGTCTGGCTGTACACCATAATTTTGAAATCCAAACGGTTTTCCAGTCCGTCCAAAACCACAAATGACTTCATCACTAATGAGAATTGCTCCATGTTTCTTACAAAGTTCATGAATTGCTTTCATATAGTCCTCTGGCGGCATTAAAATCCCTCCGCCTGTAATAAGCGGCTCCATAATAAAACCTGCAATTGTTTCGCTAAGCTCCCAATTCATCACGCGATCTACTTCTTTTACACATTCTACTTCCTCAATCGGCTGCTTATCAATGCCTGGCGTTCGGTAACAATCAGGAGCCGTAACATGTAAAAAGCCAGCTGCAAATGGCTCATATTGATATTTTCGCTGTGCTTGGCCAGTTGCTGCCATTGCCGCCATTGTATTACCATGGTAAGCGCGGTAACGGGAAATGAATTTAAAACGATGTGGTTCTCCTTTATATGCATAGTATTGGCGCGCAATTTTAAACGCTGTTTCATTTGCTTCTGATCCACTATTTGAGAAGAAAATGACATACTCTCCGCCAAGCCATTCATTTATCTTTTCAGCCAGTTGAATTGCTGGCTCATGTGACTGTGACATTGGGAAATAAGATAGCTTTTGTAACTGCTCATACGCCGCCTCTGCCAGCTCTTTTCTTCCATAGCCACTATTAACACACCAAAGGCCACTCATTCCATCTAAGTAGCGCTTCCCTTCGCTATCTTCAACCCAGCAGCCTTCTGCTTTTGATCCGATCATGACTTGCTTTGGACTATGTGGGCGCATTCCATGCCATACGTACTGTTCATCTTTCATTAACAGCTCTTCTGATTGCTTCGTTTTCACCATACATTCCACCTTCCATTACAACTTTGTATTTTTGCAAAGCTGCAGATGCCTCATGATGATGTAAAGTATGCTCTGCTTATTTTCATTCCACGAAAACAGCTTAAATCCTACTTATATCTTCACAAATTTTTAAGAGCTTTCCGAAAAACGGAAAGCTCTTGTTTTTAATGGGAGGACGCGTCACTTATACCATGACCTGTATTAGATTTCACAAGAATCTCATCAAATTTCTCTTCCTTCTCTTTCGTACTAGAGAAGATTGTCCCTAAATATGCCGCTAAAAAGCCAAGTGGAATTGAAATGATTCCTGGTGTTGAATATGGGAATATTGCTTCCCCAACAAAAATTGCTTTTCCTGCCTCTGGACTCCACACATTCGGGCTAAGTGCAACAAGTACAATTGCTGAAATTAATCCAACTAACATTCCGGAAATTGCTCCTGTTGTATTAAAACGCTTCCAGTATATTGTAAATAAAATAACTGGTAAGTTCGCACTCGCTGCAACCGCAAACGCAAGTGAGACAAGGAATGCAACGTTTAATGTTTGTGCAAACAACGCTAGCACAATCGAGAATACCGCAACACCGATAGAAGCATAACGTGCCATCGATACTTGCTCTTTTTCCGTCGCCTTACCGCGGCGAATAATTTCATTATAGAAATCATGTGCAAACGCTGATGCTGCTGTTAATACAAGGCCTGCTACAACCGCTAAAATTGTCGCAAATGCAATTGCTGATACAAAAGCAAATAAGAAATCTCCGCCTAACGCTTTGGCTAATAAAGGTGCTGCCATATTTCCAGCTGGATTTGCTTCTATAATAGCTGCGTTGCCAACAAATGCTGCAGCTCCAAAACCAAGGAAAATAGTCATAATATAAAACGCACCGATAAGCCACGTTGCATATACAACTGACTGACGAGCTGTTTTTGCATCGCGAACAGTAAAGAAGCGAACGAGAATGTGTGGCAAACCAGCTGTTCCAAGAACAAGCCCTAAGTTTAAAGATAATGTATCTAAACCATCTTTATACTTTACCCCTGGATTTAAAAACGACTCTTTTAATGGTGTTGCTGTTTTCATTTGCGCAAACATTTCAGTCACACTAAAGTTAAACTTCGCAAATACGATAACCGAAATAAGAAATGTACCAGCCATTAATAAAACAGCTTTTACAATTTGTACCCAGCTTGTCGCTGTCATACCACCAAAAATAACGTAAACTGTCATCAATGTCCCAACAATTAACACAGATGTTGTATATTCGATTCCTAATAATAATTTAATAAGTGCTCCTGCTCCAACTAGCTGTGCAATCATATAAAAAATTGAAATGGTCATTGTGTTTAAAGCTGCAACGCCGCGTACTTTCTTCGCATCAAATCGTGCTGCAATCATATCTGCTAACGTATATTTCCCTAAATTCCGCAGCGGCTCTGCAACAAGATATAACACAACTAAATACGCAACAAGAAAACCGATGCTATAAAAAAAACCATCAAATCCAGTTAAAGCAATCGCTCCTGCAATTCCAAGGAAAGATGCCGCAGACATATAGTCACCAGCAATTGCTAAACCATTTTGCCACCCCGTTAGCCCCCCACCAGCTGTATAAAACTCGCTAGCATTTTTTGTTTTTTTCGATGCAAAATATGTAATGACGAGCGTTCCAAGAACAATGACTAAAAATAGTAAAAATGCTGTTATATTCAAATGTTATCTCCTCCCCGTCTTTATGTTTTGAAGAATTTTTTCTGATAATCGATCAAAACTTTCTGCTTTTTTGCTATAAATCATACATAAAGCCCAAGTCATCACAAATTGGGCAAACGCAAACACCCAAGCCCACGTTACATCTCCAAATGCTTTGTTATTTAACACCGTTGTATACGATGTTAAAATTGGTAGTGAAATAAAAAATACAAAAAAGAAAATACTCATCGGTACAATAAATTTTCTTTTTTTCGCTAATAACTGCTGAAATTCTGCTGATTGCACAACTGATGTGTAATCAATTTCATCTTTCACCTTACGAGCTGATGTATCTTTACTCATCTCCGTTCTCTCCTTTCCTCCATACAATGCTTTAATTTTTAAATATTCTGAATCTTAAACCCATTGTAGACAATCTACCTCTTTCTGCAAACATTTTTCGATAGACAATTTTCGCTATTATCTCCCATTTTTTCAATATATTTTATTACTATAAACCACTCCTCTCTCTTGGAAATTTTCATTATAACGTTCAAACTCATAACCTTTGTTAAGATACTTTTATATTTCATACCCAAAATTAGAAAACGCTAGCATAGTATCTATTCAATATTATAAAATAGCGATAAAATGTTTTGTAGATAACATTTTTATTTCGAATACTATGCTAGACTAAAAGGAGCGAAAAATAATTAAATGAAAAGAGAAGACAGAGTACAACTTTTAGAAAGAAATATTTTTTATATGGATACATGTAATTCATTTGAGAACCTCATGCAAAAGGTTGAAAATGAAGCAGATATATTTGAATTGATTAATATAATGACTAATTTTATATTGAAGAACCAAATGTACTTAAATAGCAAAGAATTTAATGATTTATTTTTGACGATAGAAACGTTTGTTAATTTTTCTAATAGCAATAATTACTCAACTACTAATATGAAGGAGAAATACGAGGATATTAAAGTAAAATTCCGAAAACTATCCGAGTATATGAGAAGAAAAGTCCAAACCAATGTATACTTTTGGAGTACGGATCCATTGCAGTTAAACCTTCATGTGCGAAAAAAAAATTATTTAAATTGTAAAAAAATACATTCAAATTGCGATTTATCAATGTTAAAAAATAAAAATGAAGAGCTACATATATTGCTTGTTGATAAAATATATCATGAACAATTTTATAAGGATATTAAAAAAGTCGGTTTTGATAAAATCCTTATATATGAGGATTTTATTAATGAATTATATAACTCTACTATCCTTATGTATTATAAAAATTATGACTACAATTATTTAAAAAACATAATGGAATACACTAAAAAAAGTGTAGATATAGATACCCTAATAGTGGGCTTATCATATTCTTTATTTGGCATAGAAGCTGCAAAATTACGAAAACAAGCGGTAAACTTATCTTTAGCTTCACAAGATATGTACTATTCATTCAAAATTTTGAAAGAGCTCATTGATAAAAATAAATCTATTAAAAATTGTATTATCGGCGTTGCTTATTACAGTTTTCATTTTGATTTATCAAAAGGTAGTGAGGCATTCAGAATTAAAGATGTATATTATCCACTATTTAAAGATAGACATCACTATGAAATTCTTGATGAACAAAATAACAGAGAACATGATTCACTTGAAAAATTCGTCTCTAATGAATCACGAATACTTTTGGATATAAACTCTTTAGAAAGTAAGATAATGGATCTTTATTACAAAAACGAAGGGTTATCTTATTTTAATAGTCACATAGTTAGAAAGAATGCTAGTTTATTAGGAGATCAGAGTTTACTAGATTTAACTGTGGAGAAAAAAATAGTTTTAGGTAAAGATAGAGCACAGAGACATAATAAAGCGCTTAAACATAAAGAAACGGTTAAAGAAAATGAAAAAGTTTTTTCGGATATGCTAAAGTATTTAAATAAAAAGAATATAAAACCGATTATTGTTGTATTCCCTACAACAGTATATTATAAGGACCACCTTGATAGTGCATTCAAAGAAGAATTTTATAATAAGCTGAATACTTTTAAAAAAGAGCATATATTTAGCGTTGTTGATTTATTTGAAAGAAATGACTTCAATGAAAATGATTGCTTAGACTTAGATCACTTAGATTTAGAAGGTGCAATTAAGGTAACCAACATTTTAAATAACCATCTTACCTAATACATAATATCTTGTAAAATACTAGAGTTAACATAGTCATATGGACACAACTTAGTTAAGTCCTTACAATGGATTTCAAGAAGACGGTGTCCATATGGCAAACAAGAAATTTAAAGAAAAATTTAAAAGATGGTTGTTGAATTATATCATTCAGAACGTTTAATGAGGAAGAAATGACTCCAAAAGATCTAAAATGAATACAGAAAGAAACACTTCTCCTAAAAAAGGAAAATGAGATTAAAAAAGAAACACACTCTATTCGTACAATGTGTCAAACTCTTGGAATAGCGAGAGGTTCTTATTACCAATCTCAGCACAAAACAGATTCAAAACGTAGTTATAGAAATGAAGAATTAACCAAAAAGATTATACCATTTCATCAAAAGAGTGGAAATCATTATATTGTACCTAGGGTTTATCAAAGCCTATTAAAACAAAGGCTTCGAGTAAGTATACAATATGTACAACGGCTTATATAGAAGGCAAATACCCGTTCTAATATCTTTTAAACAAATACAAACCACATTCCTCAAAATCAACTATAGAAGAACGAATAAACCTATTAGAACAAGACTCTTCTACAACAACAATTAATAGGATATCACTTATATTCACACGCAAAAAGACTCATTCTACATACTGAGTTAGGAACACAATATACAAGTCAAGAATTTCAAGTCTTACTCCCGTAATTATAAAAATCAATCCTTATTTCTCACCATTCCCCCCCTTTTTTTAAAAATAAAATCCCTAATTATTATATAATATAGACGATAAAATATTTTTAAAATTTTTATAGGATAAATATTCCTTAAGCTTTTTCAAGCATTGTACGTGATCAAAAAACAAAAACCTACTCATCAGATGTTTTACAATACCTAATAAGTAGGTTTTACAACGTCCCCCCTAATTCAAAACGTAGAAGTATTGTTCTTTTCTTTCTCTAAATTCCGTGCTGTTTCACTCAGTTTTACATCTTTTCCTTCCTTATATGTCCCAAATAAAAAATCATAAAACGGATTCGATACACCAAACCAATAATTTTCATTTTTGTAATGATGCAATATATGTTGTTTTTTCAGCCATCGTCCAAAACGTGTTATGGGACGAATTGGACGATGGGCAATGTAGTGTTTCCATTCATACATGAGGAACATTCCAATCATACCAATGCCAAATGAAAGGACAATGGTTATGCTTCCTGTAAAAAGATACAGTGCATACAGCCAAATTGCAAAGAGTGGTAAACTATACCATATCGGTAAGAAAAGTAATCGTAAATCATCTGGATATACGTGGTGATCATAATGAAGACGTTTTAATAACTTTAATAAAATTGGATTTTTTGGCGGTTTTAAATGAAATAAAAAACGATGTGTTACATATTCATTAAGTGTATAAAAAATAATACCTACTAAGAGTGACAGCAATGCCGTTCCTGTAAATAACTTTTCTTGTAATACAATAAAAAAGGCAAGCATGATTCCAAACATAATGATAATATCATGTTGCAAAAAGAATTCTTTTATTACTCGCTTCATCTCATTCTCCTCCTTGTTCATGAAAACAGCCGTAACGAAAAGCGTTACGACTGGTCCAACTAACAATTCATGGATGATCAAGTCCCACGAATTAAATTTTTACTTTATAAATCTCTTTTACTGTTCATTTATATGAGGCAATTTCTCATCTGTAACGGCTGTAAAACTTCTATCTCCAAAAATATTATCTCTCGGAATAATATGTTCAACTGCAAATACAGTTACTTTCCCATGTTGCACTTCACCTATAATAAGACCAAATTCTTCATTATTCACAGCTAACGTTACTTGTTTCGTTTGAAGTACACGTTCGGTAACGGTAAGAATCGCTTCATATAATGCATCACGATTCGTAACCTCTTTTCGAAGTTTTGGTGACAATGTAATGATAATTTCTTTTCCTTTGACTATGGTTCGATACATAAAAATCTCCCCTTCATGTTATATAAACAATTGCAAAGCTTTGTAAGCGAAATGAATCGAATATGCTACTAAAATAACACCTGCCCCTGCTGTAATGTAACTCAGCGCTCTTGGACGAAATAATGTTCGTCCAAAATGAACCGAAAAAGCAATATTAAGGTTCCACAAAATGATTCCTACTACAATACAAAAACTATATAAAAGCGCTTCTGTTTGACTGACTTTTGTTAATAATGAGCTAAGTGTACTTCCATATACACCAAACCAAAACACAAGGTTAAGTGGATTCGATATCGCAATCAAAAATCCCATCATATACGAATGGTGAAGTCCACCTATCTCTTCTTTTTTATATTCCATATCTTCCTTAGAAATTCCTTGTTTTACATTTTGAAAACCGAGATAAAATAATAAAAAGAAACCGAAGCAATACATCACCGCTTGTACATATGTATACATAAACATAGAAGAAAGACCAAAATAAATAAGAAGCATAAATAAAATATCGGCGCTCATTCCACCAATTCCAACAATCCAAGCGTGCCAAAACCCTTTCTGAACACCACGTTTTATCATTTCAATATTAATTGGTCCAACGGGAGCAGCTAGTGAAACTCCAAGTACAATTTGCTGTATAATAACTCCAAACATCACGTTATCCTTTCTGTCCTTTTTTATTAATACATAGTGAGAACTTTATAAAAATATACACAATTAAAATTTCCTTTTTTACATAAAATATACAAAAAAGCGAGGCTATCCTCGCTTTTTGTATATGCAGTTTACTTTTCTATTTTATGATAAAATGGACATTTTCCTGCACTCGGCTCACAATCATCACCAATAAAGTATTGTTTCCATTCTCGATGATTCGGATCACCGTAGTGGCTAATGTTCGGATGCTTTGGTAACTGATCCCATTTCTCCACACGTTCTCGTACCATCTGCCTTGAATAAGCCCCTTTTGGACGATCACCTTCTAATCCATCGAAAATAATACGTGGCTGAAACCCAACGACCATGGAATCCCCAAGATTTCTCGTTCTTCTTTGTTTATAAGCAGGTGCATTGGCAAATGCAAACATCGCTTCTCCTCCAAAAGAAAATTCCCATAAATGATGATCTGGATTTTCTGGAATATGATTTGGCCACGGCCTTTCATCTTTTTCATGTAAATACTGCAGTATTCTCCAAAAGTATGCTCGGTAATATTCAAGAGAACATATTTCTTTTTCCGGCTCAACAAACAAGAAAAATCCCCTTCTCACACTCGTATCCTCTTCCATTAAACGCAAAAATGCAAGCATCGTTTCTGGTAAGTGCTCCCAATCGTTATGAGCTAAAAATGAATAACGTAACTCGTTTTTCTTAAGCGCCGTTAAACCAAAATAACAAGGAAATTCCTTATCTAATACAACGCTTGAAAATGTATGAAACTCTTCTCCTACCCAAGATGGAATATCTTCTCTTATTTTCATATCTGTATTATCCAATAAGTATGATTGTTTCATTTTATCACTCCCCTATGTAAAGCTCTCGTTCCACTATACGAATAAAACAGGTTGTACTATACCACCCCTAACATTTATGATATTTATGAACAAAATAAACAAAAAATAAAACGCTTACTTGACTAAATTCTCCCATATCGTGTATATTGGGATTATCATTTAGCAGAATATTCGAGAATATAGCAATTTTAATTTTTGAATTTGCTTATCTCCCTTTATTCCTTTAAATGAGAAAGTTATTTGTCTTTTAGGAGGAAATGTAACATGCAAGGAAAAGTAAAATGGTTTAATAACGAAAAAGGTTTCGGTTTTATCGAAATTGAAGGTGCTGAAGATGTATTCGTACACTTCACAGCTATCCAAGGCGACGGTTACAAAGCTTTAGAGGAAGGTCAAGAAGTTTCTTTTGAAATCGTAGAAGGAAACCGCGGACCTCAAGCTGCTAACGTAGTAAAACTGTAATTCGCTATATAACAGGAGGTTACCTTTTCGGTAACCTCCTTTTCGTGTTCTCTTGTATATTTCTTTTTGGCCAAGCGGAAACTAGTTGAGACGAGAATGTAAAGGAGGATATACAATGGGTTCACCTGTAAATGATTTTGAAGAAGTAAAGTTTCGCGTCGAAGCGGCTCAAAAAATGGTTGGTTCCGCAACAGTATCAATGGATCCTGAATCATTACAGTACGCTACAACGGTAGTAGAAGCAGCTCGCTCACAACTTGAAACAATGAAGGAAGTAGCAACCGATTTAGACACTCCATTCTTAACAGAACAAGAAGCAAAACTAGAGAAATGTGAACATCAACTTCATGAAGCAAAGCATTAAAAAACATCCAGAGACAATTCTCTGGATGTTTTCCTGTTTTAAGATAATCGTTCTCCGTACTCTTTTAGTTTCGCTCCAACTGTACACTCACGAATACAAAAGGAGTGGGCGTAATATTTATTATGTTCTTTTCGAAAGTGTTTTTGCAAAAAGCAACCATCGCAATACGTTTCTAATAAATCATTTACTTCTGTAATTAACTGTTTACGTTCCACTCCGCTTGCACTCCTATTCTGTAAGTTCTATATGACTATCAATACTTGTTCCTTCTAATGCTTGCGTTGCTAATTGATGGGCTTCTTTATTTTGTTTTCGAGAAATAGGTTCACATACAAGTTTTATCTTTAACTGTTCCCCAATTTGCTGAATTTGATCTAAATAATGATTAAAGCGCTCTTCATAACATGGCCATTCGCCAGATAATTGTTGTAAAACAACATGCGAATCGCCACGAAGAGTAACAGTTTCATACTTCACACCAACTTCTTCAAGCATATGCATACCATATAAAAGAGCTGCATATTCCGCTTCATTATTATCATATATTCCTTCTATGTAAGCATTACGGCGCATACGATAAGTCTTTTTTTGTTTTTGATAATACAAACTAACTCCAATACCTGCTTCTTTCGTATTAGTATCATAACCACCATCAAAGTATATAATGACTTCTTGTGGTTCTTCTTCCACTTGCTTACTTAATTTCTTCGCTTCCTTCTGTGTCCACTCTGTTCCTCTTTCATCATAAAAGAACAGCTCTTTCACTCTACCTGTTTTTTCAAAATCAACAGCCAATTGTAGCGCTTCTTCTAGTGAAAAGTAATCTGTTTCCAAATTTGTTTCTAAACCTGTTTTGGCACGATACAACCACGTAATTTTATATTTCATCGTACTTCCCCTTTTTCATGCAATTTAATAGCCCTCATTCCAAATATTACATGACCATTTTATCCTATTTTACCAGCCTACGTATCTTTCTATTCGAACAAAAAAGCTTTCCCCTTATTAAAGAGGAAAGCTTCCATTACACAAATCGTTTAAATTGTACACGTTTATTTAAATAATACATAAGCGGCGCACCAACTGTCATAACAATAAGTTCACCAGCTGCACATGTAAACCATGTAAAGAAAAATGGTAAATCAAATGCCATATTTAACTCAATTGCAATGAAGAACATCGTAAACGTAAAGACAAGTGTGTTAAAAGCCATACGTGCCCATACTCCTTCAATAAAACGCATCGAGAAAATTGTACAAAGTAATGCAACGATTGATTGTCCTACTCCAAATACAAGATCATATGCAACCATGGGTGAGAAAAATAAGTTTGTTAAAAATACACCTAATACGATGCCATAAATGTACTTTTTATTAAATACGATGAGATGGTTAAACATCTCAGAAACACGAAATTGTATATTCGTAAACCCAAATGGTTGAATTAGCATGGACACAGCGATATATAATGCCGCTAAAATTCCATTACCAACTAGTGTTTTAATATTCATGCTGCAAATCTCCTTAGTTTTTTTTACGTGGGATGGTTTCGAACCACGAAATAATATAGCAATACCGAATGTATATTTTAAGGGAAAGTCATACATCCGTCAACTACTCTTTTCATCGTAAAACTATTCTTTTTTTACATGAGAACGTATAATAGAATAAAGTGAAACTTCACTGAGTGGAGGTTTTCTTCATCCCCCACTGAGTGTCAGCCCGACTAATCGGGCTTTCACGGGCTGTTAATGCGGGATAAAAAAGATTTGTGTTTTAAATTAAAGAGAAGGTTACTCCATGCATTGTAGCTGTCATTATCTTTGACTGTCTCACAATGTATTTTCAAACATACGGAAATAATGAGAACCTACCTACTTTATTCTCTGTTTTCATGATTTTCTACATATTTATTAATCCTAGGAGGTTCCATTTTATGATCGCTACAATTGAAAATGAAAAAGTAATTGTTTCCATCTCTGCAAAAGGTGCAGAACTACAAAGTATTCGCTTAAAAGAAGACAATACAGAATATTTATGGCAAGGAGATGCAAAGTACTGGGGAAGACGAGCTCCTGTACTATTTCCAACTGTCGGTAGGTTAGTAAACGATACCTATTTCGTTGATGGTAAATCCTATTCATTAACGCAACATGGTTTTGCTCGTGATTTAACTTTTACAATCCTAGAGCAAACGGAAACAAACATTACATATAGTGTAACAAGCAATGAAGAGACGCTACAAAAATATCCATTTGAGTTTCAATTACTTATCTCTTACACATTAGAAGAAACATCTTTACGCGTTACATATGAAGTACGAAACAAAAATAAAAACAACATGTACTTCTCAATTGGTGGGCACCCTGGATTCAATTGTCCACTTCGTGAAGGCGAGACGTTTACAGATTATTATTTATCCTTTAGTGAACAAGAAACACTTGAAACAAGCATATTAGAAGGTCCATTTCTTTCAGATAAAAAGGTTGTAATTGCTGAAGAAACGACAGAGTTACCACTTACATACGACTTATTTAAGAATGATGCACTTATTTTTGAACATATGAAAAAACAAGAAATGACAATCCGTTCTCACAATCACAATAAATTTGTGAAATTTTCCTTTGAAGGATTCCCATTTGTTGGTGTATGGACACCCGGGGAAGGTGCACCGTTTTTATGTATTGAACCATGGTATGGTATCGCTGATGAAGTAAATCCAGCAAAAGATATAACAGAAAAGAAGGGAATTCAAAAGCTACAAGCGAATGAAGCATTTACATGCCACTATGATATAACAATCGGTTAATTGGAGGTTTTTCGTTTGATTGAAGTATACATTGATGGTGCATCAAAAGGAAACCCTGGCCCGTCCGGCGCTGGGGTTTTTATTAAAGGCACTGACAAGCCCGTTTCACTATCCGTTCCACTTGGCGTTATGAGCAACCACGAAGCAGAATATCACGCTTTTTTGCTCGCATTAAAATATTGCCGGGAACATAATTATAGCATTGTATCATTTCGAACAGACTCTCAGCTTGTCGAACGTGCTGTCGAAAAGCAATACGTCAAAAATCCACTATATGCACCCCTTTTAGAAGAAGCTTTAGCACTAACAAAAGAGTTTAATCTTTTTTTTATTAAGTGGATTCCAAGCAATCAAAATAAAGTTGCAGATGAATTAGCCCGTAAAGCCATTTTGCAAAATTAAAGGAGGGATTATTGTGAAGAAAGAGTGGATTGCACCTCTTGCGTTATTATTTGTTGCCTTCATTTGGGGGGCAACATTTGTTGTCGTTCAAAATGCGATGTCTTTTGTTGGACCATTTTCCTTTAACGGGGTCCGCTTTTTATTAGCTGGATTCATTTTACTTGCTATTCAGCTCATTTTAATGAGAAAGAAACGAGAGAAACATATTGGACATAGTGCACGAGCAGGATTCATCGTTGGTTTTTTTCTATTTAGTGGCTATTTACTACAAACATTTGGGCTATTATATACAACATCATCCAAAGCAGGATTTTTAACAGGACTTAGTATCGTAATGGTGCCAGTATTGTCATTTCTTTTCTTAAAACAGAAAGTAACTATTTCCATTATACTAGGAATTACTTCCGCTACAGCCGGTCTTTTTTTTCTAACAGCTGGTGACTCTTTTAATCTAAATAAAGGAGATTTTCTCGTGCTAGGATGCGCGGTTGCGTTTGCAGCACATATATTGGTTAACGGCTACTTTTCCAAAACAATTTCTCCGCTAATGCTAAGCACAACACAAGTGTTAGCAGTTGGAATCTTTTCATCTATTTGCGCTTTTTTATTTGAAGATTGGGAAAAGTTATTCTCCACCGCATTATGGACGAATGCTTCCTTTTTATTTGCTGTTTTATTAACAGCAATTTTTGCAACATCACTTGCATTTTTCATTCAAACATCAGCACAGAAACATACCTCTCCAACACGCGTAGCAATTATTTTTGCCATGGAGCCTGTTTTTGCTGCCTTTACTGGTGTCCTTGTCGCAAATGAACAATTATCAATCGCAGCGATTTTGGGTTGCATTTGTATTTTCTTAGGCATGATTTTTGTAGAGCTTCCTCATAAACAAAAAAAAGAAGCGCAGGCTGCATAAAGTTACGCTTGTAACTTTCGCATAAAAGCCTTAGCGCTTTTTTTATCGGTAATTTCCTCTTGTTTCAAACGTTCTAATAAAGCGATGAAGTAACTTCCATCAAACTCATATTGGTGCTGAATCGTAGCCTCAATCGCAACATTCACAATGATATCTGAAGCACCTGTATATCCTTGTCCAAACATAATAAATCCTTTTGCTTCATCCGATAGCTTAAATCCTTTTGTATGTAAAAATGACAGATAATCTTGTACAGTTTGCATGATGTCCCTCGCTTCACCAAAAATCCCCTACTTTTCTATCATACATCGTTTTTCAAGTGATGAGAATAAAATTTCACGAAAAAGTCCCACCAGCTATAAAAACCGATGAGACTTTTTCATGTACTACACACCTTGTATATTACTCCATTACAGGCTTCCTATTTGATATATGCCTTTTTTCGATTTTTTCTTCGATCGCTTTTATACTATCTTTATTATTTAACAACATTTGTTTATTTTCTAGTAATAATTGTTCAAATGATTTTCTTACTCTTCTTCTCATCTTCGCTTCCTCCTCCATTGTTAGAAAACTTATGAATACATTATCTATATAAAAGATAAATAATTATCTGATAACGTAATCATAAAGGACTGTTGTGAAATCCATTTGAACTCCCAATGAAAATCGCGAATTTTTTAATAAAAATGTCCAAAGTGTGAACACTTTGGAAAAAGGAAAATACATGGTTCATCACCATAAGTCGGGGTGAAAAATAGAGAGTAGTTCACTCCACTTCGAGTGGGCGCTTCCCTCCCTATTCCCGTAGGAGTCGCCACTCTCCGTTCCGTGTATGAAAAATGATTCATTTTCAAAAAATCACCCCATGTTACGATAATGGACCAAATACATATAACTCTTTCTTATTTATAGTAAATTGTGATGATTCATTTTATAATTTAAATAATCAGAATTTTCTTTTTCTGATTCAAAGGAGGTTCTTCTTGTGAATATTTCTTTTGGAAAAATAATTAACTTAGCTGCAATAATATTGAGTTGTATAGCGTTGGCTCTAACTATTGGTTCCATATTCGGTCAGTTATCATATTTTGGATACTGGGCGCCTGCGATATGGGGTGGTTCTTTGTTAGTAGCGATTTCTGTTACAATGTTTGGTCTTAAAAAAGAGGGAAGTAAATTGGCGATAAGATTTTTAAAGATTAGCTTAGGGGCAATTGCCTTATTGTATATAGGGACTTATGTTCTTTTTATTTTGCAACCTTTCTATTTACGTTGAACTTCTCCGTTGTCATAGGATAAAGTGAAACTTCAATCAGTGGGGTTTTCTCCATCCCCCACTGATTGTTAGCTCGACCAATCGGGCTTTTATATTCAAAAGCGAAGACGACTGTTCACACGACAAGCACAAGATAAACCTTGGCGTGGCGAAGTTTGCCACAGAAAGAATTATCTTGTGGCTCGGGTGCTTAGGAGTTGTAGCTAGATTCGGGCTGTTTATCTCCCACCTAAACTCCTCTGAATCCTCTAAGTTTTGAGGTGGAAGTCTTACAGTCCGTTAATGCGGGATAAAACAAGAATCTTTACATTTTTTTCAATATACAATCCAAACTTTATGCAATCTCTACTTTAAATCCAGATAGTTTTATATTAGATGTTTAGTTAATGATATCAACTACATCTTAGAAATACGAATCGCTATAAATACTGTTGTTTATTAAGTTTTTAATTCCCTCTGTATCTAAATGCCTTTTTATCGCATATGCCTCCTTAAAAATCTCCTAACTATAAAAGAGAAGAGAACGAAGGTTTCATCAAAATAAAAAAGAAAAAACTGATCGAATCAGTTTTTTCTTAAGGTTCAGCATTGACGCTGTTTGTATAACATATGTTGATGCCGTATTCCCATTAAATTTTATCGTAAAACGTTCCATTGAAAAGTAAAACAATATCACCAATCGCACCGATACAGAAAAAGACAAAATAATAACTTGCGGTTGTGATCTCTTTATTAAACAGTTCTTTAAATGCTTGTACAAAGATTTTCTCAAACTTAAACCAACTGAGTATCCAAGCAATCAGTAAAAAAGTAATAATGGTCATCTTCTTCTAGAACCACCCTTTTACAGCATATTCACAAATATCTCTGGTCTTCCCCAATTCATCTGCTCGCAAACAAATCGTATTTTCTCTTCACTAATTGTGTGCAGACTGTCTTCTAAGGAGCAAGAAACAGGAACTTCACAATGAATTTGTGCAAGCTGTAATGATATATGAAGATTTTCTAAATCGCCTTCAACCTTTGTACGCTGTGCTTTCGTTAGAGAGGCGATATTTTCTAAAACAGCTGCAACAGTACCGTGCTCTTGAATAAATTTATAAGCTGTTTTTTCTCCAATTCCTTTTACACCTGGGTAGTTATCACTTGTATCCCCCATAAATGCTTTTGCATGAACAATTTGCCACGGTTGTACACCCTTTTCCTCTACAATTCGGTCTGGTGTATAGTGCTCATAATTTCCAATTCCTTTACGAAGGAGCATCACAGTGATGTTCGTATCGACAAGCTGTAATAAATCTGTATCTCCTGTTAAGATGACAACTTCCGCTTCTTTTTCATACGCTTTCGCTAACGTTCCAATACAATCGTCTGCTTCATAACCTTTCATTCCAATTACAGGAATAGATAAATGAGATGTCATCTCTTGTACAAGATCAAATTGTGGAATTAACTCTTCTGGCGGAGCAGCTCGGTTTGCTTTATAGTTTGAAAATGATTCTGTTCGAAACGTTGTACTTCCCATGTCCCAGCACGTTATAATGTGCGTTGGTTCTACCGCTTTCGCCGCTGTTAATAAATGCTTCATGTAACCATGGATACCATTTGTTGGTGTCCCATCTTGACGCTTCATAAATTGCCCATATACACTCGTTGCATAAAAAGCACGAAATAATAATGCCATACCATCTACTAATAATACTTTTTTCATAATACCTCTCCTATTAACAAAAATAATAACCTCACGTCATGACGTAAGGTTATATATGAATGCAATCACCATGCTACATATCTTTTTTCAACTATATCCATTATACAACGTTTTTCTCCATTTAGCATCTGAATCGCTTCTAGCCATAATTTTTAGAAAATGAATATAAGCAAGTAAGAAATGAAATATTAAAGTGAGCGCAAACGAATAAAGTGAAACTTCACTCAGTGGGGGTTTTCTTCATCCCCCACTGAGTGTCAGCCCGACCAATCGGGCTTTTACAGGCTGTTAATCTCTCACCTAACCTTCTCTGAATCCTCTAAATTTTGAGGTGGGAGTCTTACAGCTCGCAAATAGCGGGATAAATAATCAATTCAAAGCAACAGAGGAGAAATGAAAGCAAATGAAAAACAAGACAGTCTTCAAACTCTTTACTTTTATTTTTATATGTAGTTGTTTTATCCCACAACTCGTACACGCACAAAAATGGGAAGATAGTAACACACCAATTAGTTTTCAAATTGAAATGCTACCTTGGAATGAGGTTAATAAAATCATTCCAAATAAAACAAAGTTCTCCGTCATAGACGTTGAAACTGGGTCATCTTTTCAAGTTCAGCGCAGAGCGGGAAGCAACCACGCTGATGTGCAACCGTTAACAAGAAAAGATACAAAAATTATGAAGAAAATTTATAACGGAAAATGGAGTTGGAAACGAAGAGCGATTATCGTATTAACAAATGATGAGATGCTTGCAGCCTCTATGCATGGTATGCCGCACGGTGCAGGTGCACTGCAAAATAATTTCCCCGGTCATTTTTGCATTCATTTTTATGGGAGCACTACACATCGCTTGAAAAAAGAAGATTTCGCTCATAAATTGATGATATTTAAAGCAGCGGGTAAAGTTGATGAATATATAAATACGGCGCATCCTGCTGAACTGATAAAGATTTTTGAATCCGCTGTGAATCAAAATGACAAGAAAATACTACAAATGACCCTCTCCAGTACAGGGAACACTAAAGAAATCAATAAGGTTATTAAAAAGATTACAAACATAAAAATTACCATTCCCCCTGCGACGTTGGAAAAAGATATAAATTCTATTGTACGTGTTGAAATTCCTGTCAAAATAAATATGTATACAAAGGAAAACGGAAAAGAAAAAAGAAGTGGCATATTAATCATAAAAAGAAATAGCATGACTCACCACTGGGGAATTGATCAAGAGTCGATATACACATGTTTAAAATAAAGTGAAACTTCACTCAGTGGGGGGCTTCATTCCCCACTGAGTGTTAGCCCGACCAATCGGGCTTTTACGGGCTGTTTATCGATTGAGGTGGGAGTCTTACAGCACGTTAATGCGGGATAAATAAAAACCTTACGTATAAAACGTAAGGTTTTTTTAAGCCCCACATATGCCGTTCTCTCCAGATGTCCATAAACCCGCTCTCGCAGGTGGATGTTCTCACAAATACTTTCATCTTCCTTTTCGATTGAAAGGCTTGATGGCTATATTCAAATATCGAACTTCCGTATTACACTCATTGGTTTAAGACATACAAAAAATTACGTACATCGTAGGAATATAAAAGTCATGTTAAGTAAAATAAATCCCCGCATGTGCCGCCACTCGTAAATGTCCAAAAACCCGCTACTCGCAGGTGGATGCCCTCACAGCTGCCTTCATCTTCCTCCTCAGCGGAAGGCATGATGTCGGCTACTAAATATTGAGCTTCCATATTACTATCATCGGTTTTAGACATAAATAAGTACGTACACCGCAGGATTTTTATTTATTTGTCGCTATCTTATCACATTGCACGCAATGTGTAAAATAGAATGTTTTCTTCGTATTTCTTGTTGGTGTACCTATTGTAATACAAATTTTTTACGTATGCAATAGATTACTTCGCCTCTTTTTCAATTTCATTTTCAGCGTAAGAAATCCAATCACTCCAGCTTCCTGCATATAGCTTTACATCTTCAAAACCAGCCATTTTTAAGGCAAGTACATTTGGACATGCCGTTACACCTGACCCGCAGTATACAATGATTTCTTTCCCTTTTGGTAATGAAGCGAAGCGTTCTATTTGCGCTTCCTTCTCTTTAAAATACCCTTCCTCAGTAAGACCATTTTTCCAAAAGTCGTTTTTCGCTGTTGGAATATGTCCAGCTATCGGATCAACCGGTTCCTCTACTCCTGCATAACGCTTTTCTTCTCTCGAGTCAATTAGCGTCATATCTTCTTGACGAGTTATTTTCGCTTTTAATTCATCCATAGAAACCAACAAGCCGTGCTGCACAGACGGTTTAAAAACCGCCCTATTAAATGATGGAATAGCATCTGTCACTGAAAACCCACGCTCTTTCCAAGCTGGAAAACCACCATTTAATACATATACCCGTTCATGCCCTAAATATGTTAGTAACCACCAAAGACGTGATGCCATTGCGCCACCTTGGCTGTCATATGCAACCACTGTTACATTTTCATCGATTCCGGCTTTAGATAATTTCTCAGAAAGCTGTTCTACATCCGGAAGAGGATGTCTTCCACCATGCTTTGTCACTGGACTTGATAAATCTTTATTCAAATCAAAATATAATGCCGATGGAATATGTCCTTCTTCATAACTATCTTTTCCTTCGTTTTCATTTGCTAAATCAAAACGACAATCGATAACACGAACAGAAAGATCATTCATATGCTCATACAACCAGTCAACGGTCACTAACATATTAGTGACCTTCTTTCATTTTTAAGCGTTCCACATATTCCATTACCATATCTTCTGTTACAATTTTACGCTGCGGTGCAACGCCTCTCTTTGCAAGCTCATTAATTTGTGTTGTCACCATATTAATTGTTTCTACCGAAAAAGACTGCCCTTTTACAGCAAGAGATACTGCCGCTTCAATCGCTGCCTCACGCTGCGCCTCTAATTGTAAAAAAGTTGTTACAATCTCATTTTGTTTACGTGAATGTGCTGTAATTGCTTTATGTACTTCTGCCATCATTAATCCCCCTAGCATAATCCATTGTTAGCCGAATTATGTCACGACAAACAATATCATTTTCAATAATCTCTTCTTCATAATGCTTCGAAAAGTAGTCAAAATCAATACAATTTATTCGAAATCCATAAATTTGTCCGTTCTTCTTTGTTCTAAACACCCCTTGTCTTCCATAAGTAATACAAAGGAGGGATTCACCATGGACAACAATGAAAAGAAATGCAACGTCATCGCAATCGATGGAAAGAAAAAGAAAAACGGCTCATATTCCTATCCTCAGCTAATGGTAGATGAGAGAACATATGAGTTCACTTCATTCGTCTTATGCGGAGATACTCCTGATGGTAGACGACTTGTGCTTACTCATATGCTTTCTACAGATGAATTTGCTGGATTTGTAAAATCGTTAGATGCTGTCTTACAAAAGAAAATAGAACGCATCTTTTTTTCATAATTATCCTTTTATATATTTTTCAATTTCAGCCAATTCTTTTTCTAGCTGCTGTTCCTTATGTTCATAGCTTGATACATCAATTGTTTCTACTAAAGCAAATAGTAAGCTCTCATAATACTCTGTGACACGTTCTTCCATCGCTTTTTGTACCAATGTAGAACTTTCTTCCCACTCTTTCTTATAGTGACCGCTAAACAATTGCTCTTCTTCCGTTATATAATCTGTTACAAATGGATCCAGTGTTTGCTTTACCTCTTCTTGCATCGCTGCTTTATCATTTTTTTCAAAGAAACTTTTTTCATTTTTAAAATGTGATAGTGCTTTTTTAAATGGCTTTTCATCAACGTGTGGAAACGGTTCATGATGCAAAAGCTTACGATACTCATATATTACTTCTACTTGTATTGGTAAGTCTTTATTATACGTCCTACACTGCGTGCTCATTTCCGTTTGCACTTTGTGTATTGCGTCATTCATCCACTTTTCAAGTCGCAATGAAGTCGCTCTCATTTCTTGCTGTAAGTCATGCTTCATAAATACAAGTAATTCAAGTAAGCATTCTGTTAATTTTTCTTTTACATTTCCATCTGTTCTCAGTGAAGCTGGATTAATAAATTCTGTAAACACATCATTGTAACGAAGGAATAAGCGTTGTTTTACATAATACAACAGCTCTCGCAATTCATTTTGCAGCGCTTTTTCCTCTGTTACAGTGCTATAAGATGCAATCATACGAAGAAGTTCTTCTCTTGTTCCTTCATATTGTTTTCGTTTTCTTTCCTTCTCTTCATTCCCTTGCTTTGCTCCGTCAATCATATCTACAATTAACTGCTTTGCACTTTGCACAGCCCCATATACAGAATGAACCGAAACAAGCATTAAATCTTTCATCATAAATGATGTAAACGATTGTTCAAACTTTGCAATACCAGAATCCTCTAATATACCGTACATTTCTTTCTGCACTTCTCGCTCTTGCTTTTCTTCTAAAGCGCATAAACTTGAGATTGCAAATAAACGTGGGTTACGAATACCATACTGAAGTAATTGATCGGCAATATATCCTTTTACCGTTTGTAACTCCTCTTGCGACTGCGCTAAATCAGCTGCATTAATTAAGAAGAACATTTTATCAAGAGCAAA
Organism: Bacillus manliponensis; assembly: GCF_000712595.1. Taxonomy (GTDB): domain Bacteria; phylum Bacillota; class Bacilli; order Bacillales; family Bacillaceae_G; genus Bacillus_A; species Bacillus_A manliponensis. The sequence goes on along the minus strand of NZ_JOTN01000003.1, from coordinate 221,845 downwards.
CGTATCTTTTACACGTCCAAGTTGAATTAAAAACTCTCTATCCGCTCTTGAAAAGACGTGATTGTAGTAGGTAACAAATAAAATTGCATCTGCATTTTTAATATACTCAAACGCAACATCTGTATGACGGGCATTAATCGAATCTGCTCCTGGTGTATCAACAAGTGCAACACCTTGCCTTGTAAGCTCACAATCATAATATAATTCCATATACTCAACAAAGCATGACTTCTCTTCATTTGCTACATAACCTGCGAACTCGTCTAATGTGACCCGTACCTTCTCTCCTAATCGAGTGCCCGCTTCTTTATAGCCGCGCTCTACTGCTCGAAGGAAACTAAATGTTGTCTTTTGTTTCCCATTTGGTGCTGGATACTGAAGTACATCATCAATTTGCTCAAGCGCTTCTTCTAATGATGTAACATCACGATGGAACATCTTATATACTGCTTTTAAATCTTCAAATAGTGCTTCTTTTGATTTAAATTGTATAACGACCGTTCCATGCGGATTTTCAGCTGTAACAGGTAAAATTTGATTAATTGTTGCTGTCGTTGGGTTTGGAGAGACCGGCAGTACTTTTTCTCCTAATAACGCGTTTGCAAAAGATGATTTCCCTGCACTAAATGCCCCAAATAACGCAACTGTAAATTGCTTCGTTTCAATTCGTTTTCGTTTTTCCAATATTTCTTTATATACATGTCGAAGAGCTGGAACTTGCTCTAGTGTTTGCTCTACATTTTTTACATGTTCTGTAATTCGAGCGATGTTTAGTTTTGTTTCGGAAGCTACTTCTCTTATAATAGGCTCGCTTTCCTTTGTTTCCTCAGATTCCATTTGTAGCTGAAACTTCGCGCTTTTCATACTTTTTGTTGTTTGCAACACTGTTTCAACATCAATAGGTGCTGAAGCTTCAACTCTCTCTTCCCATATGTCTTGTAAATATATTTCATATCGTTCATATTCTTCCATGAATTGTATTTTCATATCTTTCGCTTGTTTTAGCGCTTCATATTCTGCTACTTCTTCTACAACTGTCTTCATTTTAAAAGCAAGCTGCTTCTGCATTGCTGGCAAGCCTTCTTCTAATATAATTTGCGCTTCACGACGATATTGTTTTTTCAATTCATCCGCCACATCTTTTGTATATTGAAGTAAGTAATCTCCCGTAAACCCAGCACCTTGCTTAATCGTTCCTTCAAGCAAATTCGTACCAAATTCAATTTTTAAATCATATACCTTATTTCCAAGTTCATCTGTAAACGAATCTTTCTCTTTCAAAAATGATGCAATATATTCCTTTACATGAAAATCTAACTGCGTTTCTACAGTTTTTTGTAAAGCATCATAAAAAGCCCGTAAACGACGGTCTTTCTCTTGCTCTGTTTTTCCTTTTGCGAATAAGAAACCAACTTTAAATTTTGTTAATTTTGTTTCTAAATATTGATTTGCTAAATCACGCATTTCAAACGGCATTAAATATGCATCATCTAAAATCTTTTGTAAACCATTAAAAAACTGCTCTTTCGCTTCATCTATTTCTCGTGCCATCCCATTGTTTTTTTCTTGTAACTTCTCTAATCTATTTACAATTTCCTGAATCGATAATGTAGATGATAGCTCTTTTTGAAACGGTTCTAATTGTTTCTCATATCCTGAAAGTACAGAAGACATATGTTCTTGTAATAAATACGCCACTTCCCGTCCCATACCAATTTTCACATATGCTTCTTTTTCTCTTACAATCGAAGAGAGAAGACTTTCAAGTTTATTTAATTCGTTATGCGAATGATTTTGCATCCGTAGTGATGTGTAAAAAATCCCATCCACTTCTATATTCCAGTTCGCAAATGATTGTGAGACACTTTGCTGATAAGCATTAAATGATAATTCATTTTCTTTATGCTTATCAATTTGATTGATAACGAGATACACCGTTTTATCACGTTGTTTCAATTCTTTTACGAACTGCAAATTCACTTCTGATTGGACATGGTTGTAGTCCATCATATAAAAAATAATATCCGCAAGGTGAAGCGTTGATTCCGTTGCTAATTGATGAGCATCATCTGTTGAATCAATACCAGGTGTATCAACAAGCACGACACCATCCGGAAGGGTTGCGTCTTCCCTGTAAATATGTATACCAATGACCTCATCTCCATCTTTACAAAGACGCTTTAATTCATCAGCAGTATACATTCCATCATATTCATACTCTTCGCCCGATTTTAATGAAACAATAACCCGACTCTCGCCTTTCTCTATTTTCACAACGTTTGCGCTCGTTGGAATTGGACTTGTTGGCAACAATTGATCTTTATATAAATAATTCATCATTGTTGATTTACCAGCAGAAAAATGCCCACAAAACGCCATCATTAGCTGCTCTTTTTTATATTTTTTCGCAACTTCTAACAGCTTTTCACTATTTTCAATGTCCCCCTGTTTCTTCCATTGTTCATAAAAACAAACGAGTTTTTGTAGACTGTTTGTTTGCACTGTATTTGTCATCCCCTCGTGCCCCTTTGTCCCAAGTTGTATTCCTCTTTTATAATACTAAATTTTCCGTATCTTCTCACTAAAAAAATCCCTTTCATTTCAACTCTGTTCTGAAATGAAAGGGATTTTATGTATTTGTATTCATTTTGTTTCTCCAATTCGTTTTCGTACATATTTTGTAATGAGGACATATGAAACCAATGTTATCGCAATACATGTATATACCATATGCTTCACTCCTCACTTTTTTGATAATAATTATCATTTTTACAAATATTTTATTATTAAGAATGTATATCCATACGAAAAATAAACGGAGGATTTCTCCTCCGTTTATGAGAAGTTTGACAATACCTGTTTTGAAGGAGGTAGTAAACTTGCTGTGCATCATTATTATAACTCCTTAACATAACCTTAATTATACTTAAAAATTGGTAAATCCTCTTCTGATATCTATCTCTCATCATTTATAATAAAAGTGCTTTAAAACAAAAGGAGGCTTTTCATGATACAAAGTATTCAAAACAACGAAAGGATTCATTCCGTCGATATTATTCGCGGCTTTGCAATCCTTGGTATTTTCCTAGTAAACTGGCCAGTAATAGCTGGGATTGAGTCGCGTGAGTTAACCGGTGTTTACGAAGGAGTAGACAGCTATATCCGTCTATTTTACGATTTATTTGTACAGACGAAATTTTATACTATTTTTTCTTTCTTATTTGGACTTGGATTTTACATTTTCATGACGCGAGCAGAAGAAAAAACAGATCGTCCAAAGCTATTATTTGTAAGACGCTTACTTGTCTTATTGTTATTTGGTTTTTTACATTATGTATTACTATGGAATGGCGATATTTTACATACGTATGCACTATGTGGATTTTTCTTATTACTCTTTTATAAACGCCAGCCCGGAACAATACTTGTTTGGGCCATTATTTTATTAGTTTTGTCCCAAATTTTCATGTTCCTAACAAGCTTAATTTTATTCTTTATCCCACCTGAAGAGCTAGGTGAATTGGCAGCGCCTGTAATTCCATTACAAGATTGGATATTACAAGTACAAGATCGTTTTACTGAATTTTATTCCGAGGCACTTCCTAGTTTTCTAATCATGTTCCCTGAAATATTAGCACTATTTTTGCTTGGTTTATATGCTGGAAAAAAAGATATATTCCGCCGCGCGAAGGAACTTGATGCACAGCTAAAGAAGTGGCAAATTATCACTTTCATCGCTTCTTTACCGATTTTAGGAATTATGATTTTCTATTTCAGTAAAGTTGATTCTTATGCACCAATGAAAATGAGTGGTCTCACAATGTTAAGTGGAAAAACATTATTTATTTTCTACATCGTCACATTGCTACGTTTACTTCAACATGAAAAATGGCAAAAAGTATTTAAACCATTCCAATATGTTGGACGTATGGCATTAACGAACTATATCTCGCAAACAGTTATTACATTACTTGTGTTCGGTTTACTCGTAAAAATGGACATTGTATTCCCGTTATGGGGCGGAACACTGTTTTGTATCGCTCTGTTTATTTTACAAATATTCATTAGCCGCTGGTGGTTAGCACACTATCAATACGGTCCTCTTGAATACGTTTGGCGCCTTGGCACATACGGAAAGAAAATGCCATTGAAAAAGAAAAGCAACATCTCGTAATGAGATGTTGCTTTTTTACGCTTCAGACACTGCTCGCTGCAATGGAACCGTTTCTTCACTTTGCTTCTTTTGTCTGCTCGGTACCATATTAAAAATAATGTTCAGCAGAACAGCCGATGCACTTCCTAACACAATTCCATTATCCGTTAAAATGCGAATGCTTTCTGGAAGCTGCGAGAATAATGTTGGTACAACTGTCACACCAAGACCAATTCCAACAGAACAAGCAACGATTAATAAATTTTCTTGTTTTGCAAAGTTTACAGCACTCAGCATTTTAATACCATACGCCATAACCATACCAAACATTGCTAACATCGCACCGCCAAGCACTGGTTTTGGAATAATTGTCGTCAAAGCTGCAATTTTTGGAATGAATCCTAATACAATTAACATTCCACCACATGTATAAATGACAACCCTGCTTCGTACACCTGTTAATTGTACAAGCCCTACATTTTGCGAATATGTCGTATACGGAAATGCATTAAATACACCGCCGAGCACCATTGCTAATCCTTCAGCACGGTAACCTTTCGTGAGTTCTTTTTCACCAATCTTTTTCTCACAAATATCAGAGAGTGCAAAATATACACCTGTTGCTTCTACAATACCAACGCACGCAACGAGAATCATCGTAATGATTGGGGCAATTTCAAAAGTTGGCGTCCCAAAATGAAACGGCTGCACCCCATGAAACCAGTTTGCATCTGCTACTGCTTGTAAACTGACTTTCCCCATCATTGCCGCAATAATTGTTCCAAATAGTAAGCCTAATAAAATAGAAATAGAACGAATAAATCCATCAAAAAAGCGGTATATCATAATGATAAATAGTAAAACACCAAATGCTAACATTAAATTTTCTAAGCTTCCAAAGTCTTTACTTCCTACACCACCAGCCATATCATTCATCGCAGCTGGTACTAATGTAATTCCAATTACCGTTACAACAGAACCCGTTACAACAGGAGGGAATAACTTAACGAGCTTTCCAAAAAGGTTTGCAAACAGTAGTACAAACAATCCGGCCGCAATAATCGCTCCATATATAGAAGACACACCATACTGTTTACCGATTGCAATCATCGGTCCAACCGCTGTAAACGTACAACCAAGCACAACTGGAAGACCAATTCCGAAGAAACGATTGGATACTGCTTGCAAAATTGTAGCAACGCCGCACATTAATAAGTCAATCGAAATTAAGTATGTTAGCTCTTGTTGATTTAAGCCTAAACCGGTTCCAACAATAAGCGGAACGATAATCGCACCAGCATACATCGCTAACATATGCTGCATACCAAGTGAGGCAACTTTTAACGGGGTGTTTTTCATCCCTATTTCACCTCCGCAGTTTCATGCGAAACGAATGTGACCGTACCATGTTCTAACGATGCAATTTCTGCTAGTGATTCAATACGAATTCCGCTTTCTCGTAATTTCTTTCCTCCATCTTGAAATGCTTTTTCAATGACAATACCAAGTCCCACCACAGTAGCACCTGCTTGTTCTACTAAACTCATTAACCCAAGTGCTGCTTGACCATTTGCTAAAAAGTCATCAATGATTAATACACGATCTCTTTCATCAATGTGATTTCTTGATAATGAGATTTCGTTCGTTTCTTGCTTTGTATAAGAATATACTTTTGCCGTATACATATTATCTTGTAACGTTAATGATTTACGTTTTCTAGCAAATACAACTTTCACACCGAGCTCAAGCGCCGCCATAACAGCTGGTGCAATACCTGATGATTCAATTGTTACAACTTTTGTTATGTTTGCTTCTTTAAAACGCTCTGCAAACTCTTTTCCAATTTCTCGCATAAGCACTGGATCAATTTGATGATTTAAAAATGCATCCACTTTTAACACATCATCAGATAATACATTTCCTTCTTGTAAAATTTTCTCTTGTAATAATTTCATGGTAAGTCCCCCTCTTATGCAAATAAAAAACTCCAAAAGCCGCCACCACTCGTTACAAGTGAGAGACGTACTTTTGGAGTTTTGCAAAAGATATGAAACTACAAAAATATATTCGTCCTCACTCATAGTCAAAGCATTTACGGTGCTTCGGTAGAAACTTGCAGGCCATATTCCCGCGATTATATGAGTGTCGCTAACTTATTCAGTTATTTATAGAAGGATTATAACGTAGTCTTCTTACTTTGAAAAGCTTTTTTTAAGAAAAAGACGTACAAAATAAGAATTTCTTTACATTTTGTTCGTTTTCTGAAAATACATACAACAGTCTACTAACTGTTCTTTCTTAGCATGTATACATCATCTTTATAAATTCAAACCGACTTCCATTCGTTTGTTGCACAAACGTCCCAACTATTTCAAAGCCCGCTTTCTCATATACTTTTATCGCTCGTTCATTAAACGCCGCTACAGACAACGTTAAAAATTTCGGATTATATTTTCTCATACTAAACATCATCCCAGCTTTCACAAAAGAGAGTCCTTTTCCACTCCCTGTTAAACTCGGTGCCATACCAAGTCCCATGTCAATAATATTATCTTTTGCTTGATAAAAAGAAAAAAATCCAACAAGCTCTCCCTTATCCATAACCGTAAAGTATTGATCTCCACGCATTTCACTATTCAAAAACTCAGCTAAATCTTCTTCATCTGCTTCCATATTGTAAAACGCATATTTCCCGTCGTAGTGCCAATGGTATGCGATATGCTCCGCTTGCTTTTCTGTCATCTTTTGAAACGTGTATGGCATGCTACCACTCCTTTATCGAATATAAAAAGGGCGAATAAAGTTCCGCCCTTTTTACGCCTTTTATAATTTATAAATCTCTTTATACTTCGCTTCTAAGTAATCAGCTAAATAATTTGCATTTAGCCCTTCACCTGTTACATCTTGTAAAATTTCTAACGGTTTTTTCGTTTTACCATATTGATGAATATTGTTTGTTAACCATTCACGGATTGGCGCGACATTTCCTTCTTCTAACAACATATCAAAGTTTGGAATTTCTTCTAGCATCTTATGCTTAAACTGCGCTGCGTACATGTAGCCAAGTGCATAAGATGGGAAGTAACCAAATGATCCATCAGACCAGTGCACGTCTTGCAGTACACCTTGCGCATCATTTTCTGGGCGAATTCCTAGGTAACTCTCCATTTTATCATTCCAAGCAGTTGGTAAATCTTTCACTTCCAATGTACCATCAAATAACTCTTTTTCTAACTCATAACGAACCATAATATGAAGCGGATATGTTAATTCATCTGCTTCAATACGAATGTAAGATGGTTTTGATTCATTAATTGCATCGTAAAAATCATCTACAGACAAACCTGCAAACTGATCGCCCGCATATTGCCCCAGTAAATCATAGTTTTTCTTCCAAAATGACTTATTGCGACCAATGAAGTTTTCAAAGAATAACGATTGTGACTCATGGATCCCCATTGATGTTCCGTCACAAAGCGGTGTACCTTCTAATTCTTTTGAAATATTTTGTTCATACACAGCGTGGCCACACTCATGAATTGTACCAAACACCGCCATACGAAAATCCTTTTCATCATAACGCGTTGTAATACGAACATCACCGCGGTTTAATGTAATAGCAAATGGATGCACCGTTTCATCTAAGCGCCCTGCACCGAAGTTATATTGTAACTGCTCCAATAACTGCAAGCTGAATTCTTTTTGTTTCTCTTTTGAAAAATGTTTAAATAACACGTCTGTTTTTAACTGCTTATCAGACTTTGCAATGTCTTGTACAAGCGGTACAATACGCTCCCGCAATTGTCCAAATACACGGTCTAACACTTCTACCGTCACACCTGGCTCGTACATGTCTAATAATGTATTATACTTATATGTTTCATAGCCCCAATATGTAATAAATTTCTTTTTAAATTCAACAATTTTCTCTAAGTATGGGCGGAACATTTCAAAATCAGACTGATCACGCGCTTCTTCCCATACACTCTCCGCTTTTGCTTGTAACTTTACAAACTCTTCGTATTCATTCTTTGGAATCTTCTCATTACGATCGTACTCTTTGCGGCATTCTTCAACAATTTTTCTCGTCGTTTCAGACACTTTGCCTTCCGCAATTAAAGATTCTAATCCCGTAATATACGATAGCATCTCCTTTGATGTAGACATTTCAAATACTTCTGTCGAAAGCATACCAATTACTTCAGAACGCTGATCCACACCTTGCTTCGGTGCGCCTGTATGTAAATCCCAAAAGATAAGATTTAGCGCTTCCTCATAATTCATCATCTTCTTTACGTAAGCTAAAAACTGTGTTTCCATTTCATGTACAACTGCTGTCATATGTAAAAGCCCTCCTTTTTTACCCTCATTTCCTATTCGACAGAAACATTATAATTCCTTCTAAAATAGAAATAAGCTTGGCATACGCCAAGCTTATTGTAACACTTTCCCTTCAACAGGAAGTACGCGCTTTACAGGTTCGATTACTTTTTCATCTTCATTTTCCGATAAGAATAATGAAATATAACCACTATCTTCACTTGTACGAATTAAACGACCAATTCCTTGACGAAGACGTAAAATCATATATGGTACATCAACATCCCAAAATGGATCGTTCACATGCTTGCGCTTCGCTTCAAACACAGGATCGTTTGGAGGGAATGGAAGTGACCAAATGATTACATGAGATAGAGATGAACCTGGGATATCTAATCCTTCCCATAAGTGTACGGCACATAGTACTGTTTCTTCTTCATTTTGGAAACGAGAAACGAGCTGACTAATTTCTTGATCGCCTTCATATAAAAATGGTACTGACATTTGTTCTTTACTTACATATTCTTTAAACGCAGATAACTCTTCCTTCGTGCGGAATAAAATTAACGTGCGACCATTTGTCTTTTGAATTTCCTCTAATGCGTACTGACATTTTCTTTCCCATGCATGTTCTTCTGCATACGTTGGTAAATATACCTTCATTTGCTCTTCATATTCAAATGGAGATGCAACTGAGAATGATAAATAATCTTTTACCCCTAAACTATTTGCAATAAATGAGAACGATTCATTTTCTGATAATGTTGCTGAAGAGAAAATGTAAGGAATTTTTTTCGAGAATACTTTCTCTTGTAACACTTCCTCTACTGCACGCGGCATAATTACTAACGTGAAGGAATCATCATTTTCTTCTCCCCACGTAATAACATTTTTCTCATGCATAAATAAGCGAAGTGAATGTTCTAATACGTCTAAATGCTCATCGACAATGTTTAAATCGTATGTGTTTACTGTATGCATTTCGCTCTCGAACACAAGAGCATCTCCAACTTCCCCAATTTTTGCATAAAGCGCCTTAGCTTCTTTCGTAATTTTTTCTGATAGCGTCACTTTCAGGCGATCAGATCCCGAAATTTCTTCTACACTTTCCTTTAACGCATCAAAGAAGCGTTCTGTTTGTAAAATTGTTTCTTCCACTAAATGAGCAAATTCTTCACGAATATCATTTTGCAATAAACGTGTTAATAATTGCTCCATCATCGTTTGTTTCAAACGATATGTTAACGCTTTTTGTGCTGCATATTCTACTAAATGTCCTTCGTCAAAAATAACGCAGCTACTCTCTGGAAGAAGTGGAATTTGCCCTTCACGTTTACGGGCATCATATGTCCAAATATGATCCATATAGAAGTCTTGTGAACAAACAATTAAGTCTGCAGCTTTTCGGTAATGTTCACGTGATAATGTTTGCCCGCAGCGATGGCGTGATTCACATGTGAAACAATCTTGGAAATAGTCCCAAGATACTTTTGACCATTCTTCATCATTTAATGCTGGATATTCTTTACGATCTCCGTAATGAGTAAAGTTTTGCATCGTTCCATGATCAAAAACGAACTGTGGCAATTCATAATATAAATCTTCAATCACTTCTGGAGCTCGTCCGCTCATAACATCTTCTAATTTTTGTAAACATAAATAGTTATCCATCGATTTCGCTAATCTCACATCTACTGATAAACCTAATGCTTTCGATAACTTTGCAATATCGCCTTCTTCTTTTACAAGCTGCTCAATTAACGTTTCATCAGCACACGCGATAATTGCCGGCTTCCCTGTATAACGAGCGTAACAAATTGCATATAAAAGATATACAATTGTTTTCCCTGTTCCTACGCCAGCTTCTGCAAACATGACTTTCTTTTCTTGAAATGCTCTTTCTAATTGGAATGCCATAAAGATTTGCTCGTCACGCTCTTCAAATCCCTTTTCTGGCAAAATGTCATAAAAGACATCTCCAATCCATTCATTTAATTTATCATAAAAATTATCTTGCTTTCCAACTTCAAATGGCAACCTTTGCTTCGTAAACATCCTGACCCTCCAGCAACAAATTTTCTATCATAAAAGATGGAGCAACTGTAAAAACACAGCTGCCAGCCCCCCTGATCCATCTTAATGAGCGTAAAAAAGTTTTCCTGGAACCCAGGAAAACTTTTTAGCGTATTAATGATTGTAAATAACGCTTATCTATTAGCGTGTCGTATGATAGTGCTGATAAATATTCATCTTGCGCTCGTTCGATTCCTTCAGCAGCTATCCCTTGATTTATCATTTCTTTTTCTAGTTCGTCGCTCGTTCTATGAATGGCTTTTTGAATCATTGCAAATTGCGAACCGTCCATATCACTGCCTCCTTTAGATTATCGCATAATAACAAGTATATGCGCGCTAAAGAAGTTTTATACTACACGCGTGGCGGACGCTTTCCAAAGTATTGATAATAATCAGTACGAATAAACCCGTTAAATAACTTACGCTTTTTGGAAGCATCTTGACCATAACATTTTTCAAATGCTTCATAGCTCGTTAATAAGTATAAAGACCACGTATCAAGCGGGCGGAATACTTCACCAAGCTCTTTATATAACTGCTCCACAAGAGGCTTATCACTTAAACGTTCTCCGTATGGAGGATTCGTGACTACATATCCATATTCCTCTTTTGTTGTGAAATCTTTTACTTGCATTTGCTTAAATGTAATCAAATCACTAAGTCCAACTTCATCGGCATTATCTTGTGCTACGCGTACCATACGGTGATCGACATCGGAACCGATAATTTGCAGTGGTTGATCATATTTCGCTAAATCTTCAGCTTCTTGACGAGCTTCGTCCCAGTTTTGTTTACCAATCCACCCCCACTCATCAGAAGCGAACTCACGGTTAAATCCTGGAGCAATGTTTTGGCCAATTAATGCTGCTTCGATTGGAATTGTCCCAGAACCACAGAATGGATCCACAAATGGACGGTCTGGCTTCCAATTCGTTAGCTTAATTAAAGATGCCGCTAATGTTTCTTTCAATGGTGCTTCACCTTGTCCAACGCGGTAACCACGCTTATGAAGTCCAACACCACTCGCATCAATTGTAAGTGTTGCCACATCTTTTAATAGCGCTACTTCAATGCGGAATAACGGGCCATTTTCTTCAAACCACGTTGTGCGCTTATATGTGCTCTTCATTTTTTCTACAACTGCTTTTTTTACGATACGTTGACAGTCTGGCACACTAAACAATGTAGATTTGATCGACTTACCAATTACCGGAAACTCTCCATTTTCAGGAATGTAATCGCCCCAATTTAATGCTTTTGTTTTTTCAAACAATTCATCAAACGTTGTCGCTTTAAACTCTCCAACTTTAATCTTTACACGATCTGCTGTACGCAGCCATAAATTACTGCGACAAATCGCTTTCTCATCTGCTTCAAATATTACTTTTCCGTTCTCTACTTGACACTCATAGCCAAGATCACGAACTTCTCTCGCAACAAGGGCCTCAATCCCCATTGCTGCTGTTGCAATTAAAGTGATTTTTCCCATTTTCATTCTCCTTATATGTATCATCGTTTAAAATGATGGAGTTTTCTCATAGAGATGTCTTTACCATTCTAACTCACAATTCAATACTTCATACAAATAAAAAGCCCTCCTCTTGCAAAGGAGAGCTGATCAATTACATAGTTGGTTCATAACGTTTTGTAAGCCATGTTCTGTTCCTTTGTACTACAAACGGCCCACGCCTCGTACTCCGGTGGCAATCATCTATCTACAGAGAGAAAACTCTGTCCTTTTCCATCGTTCATTTCCTTGGAAAAGATTCCCCTACCATAATTTGGGTTTCTCGCTCGTGGGGTTTACCTCGTTCCACTCCCATCATTTCTTCTGGGACTTCGTCACTGTGGCACTTTAAAGGTAGTCAAGCCATATCCAAAGGACTTAGGCTTTTTCCCTGCCGTTAATCCAGCTTAACGCCAGAATACCCTAGCTTATGAATTCGCTAGGCACGAACACTACGACCATCTCAGGTCGTGCGAGCATGGACTTTCCTCTACAACATTTAAGTTGCAGCGATTACCCAAACGTTATGACAACCATTAGTATAGTAGAAACAAATCAATTTTGCAACGTTTTTTCGATGTAAAATGCTACAAATTTATTTAGTTTCTTCTATTATTCGTATAACTTGCTACCAAATACAGCTTTTTCTAGATTAGATAGACGTTTTAAAATGTCCGTATTTGTATTGTTGTACATTGGTTGTGGAGCTGGAGTAGCAACAGGCTGCACTACTTGATTTTGTGTTGCAACTGCTTTTTGTTGTTCCACTTCTTGTTTTAGACGGGCATTTTGTTGCTGTAATTGCTCAATTTCTTTATGGAATGCCTCATAGTCTTTAATGATCGTGTCTAAAAATTTATCAACTTCCTCTTGTTGATAACCACGCATTCCAATTTTAAATTCTTTTTCTAAAATGTCTTTTGCTGTTAATTTAATTTTATCCGAAATCATTTTTCCACCTCAAGTCTTTACGAAAACATTCATTACTTAAATTTTTTCAGAAACCATCTTTTTTGTCAACAACTTCCCTTATTATGAACAATGTTTTTATTACTCATTTTTCCACTGCTCCTCTTCTATTATATCTTGTAAATCTGAAAATGAAATGAAAGAACAGCGATAATTTTCTAACTCTGCCTTTTTCTTTGCTGCAGCCGCCATATATTTTGGACTTCCTGGCTTTTCTTCATCATAAAGGGCTAACAGTGCATCACTTTTCTCAATAAAAAATTGTGTCTTCAGTCGAAACTGTTCTGGATTCTCATATTTTCGTTTCGTAATACTATCAATATGATCAGCTTGCGATAAAATAAACTCATAATATTCTTTATTTTTTTCGTTCCAATTCTCCTCCTGTTCGAGAAATGGTGTAAATACACCAAGCTTTAAATCCGGATATTCCATTTGTAAATCAAAAACCACTTCGGCAGCCCATAACTCCACCCCTAATTGCCCACTAATAATAACCCACTCTATCCCTTCTTCAACAAAAGAAAGAAGCCGTTTATAAATCGCCTTTTTTATGTATTCTACGCCGGGATGATCATTTGAAAATGCACCGATTTCAAATGGCTTATATCCTGTTATGGCTACAACTTTCATTTCAACACACCTTTCACGAAAGAAAAGAACTAGCACAGCACTAGTTCTTTTTTCATTATACTTACTTTTTGAAAATGCCGCCTACATTTGGTCCTACATTTGGACCTGTCGGTAAAATTTGCGGACCGACATTTGGACCTACGTTTGGCATAAACGGTGAAATTTGTGGTCCTACATTCGGCATAAACGGTGAAACTTGTGGTCCTACATTATCCCATACTCCACCAACATGACCTGGATCACTTGGATCTACAACATTCACATTCGAATGTGTTTGCGGGAAGAAGTGCTGATTTTTAATCATTTGATGATGAACGTGTGTTGTGTGAGTTGGATGAATGTGAGGGACGACCGTTGTTGAGAATGTATGTGTTTCGCAATGTTTTGTCGGATGAACAATTGGTGGTGTCGTTGTTATTGGTGAAACAGGTTTATGCCCTCCAAAACATGGCTTACAAGGATGACAAGGATGACAATGATGATGCATAGTTTTTCTCTCCTCTCTCATATTCAAAATCTTCTTTCACTTTACAATATGAGAAAGTGGTAAAAGCTGTTTGTTATAAATACCTATTTCTATAGTAGAAAGTTGTGCACAAAACTGGTTTGGTACTTATTCATTTAAAAAGCAACTGTAGAAACGTGACGGTCACACCGTAAACTCTTCCTTCTGTCGTATGATGTTCATAACAACCCCACATATACGTCTGTCTCATTCAGCAATTTTTTCTTCCTATATTATCAATATGTTATCATTTCACAAAAAATCCGCCTACTTGTTTAATAATACCTGTAACTTGATTCATCGTGTTCATCATTTGCCCCGCTGTTCCTACCATTTTGTTAATGTCGTAATTTCCGTCCGATGTTTTAAACTGTGACATAATATTTGAGAACTGGTTCGGTTGCTGTTTCATTTGGTTTTTCTTATTCATCGCAGGATATGGCGTATACGGCGCGTATGGTGGATGTGGTGAATACTGATACGCAGAAGTTTGAAAAGGCTGTTTCGGCGGATAAAACATAGGCTGATTCATAAATGAAACTTGAAATGGTTGAAAATAATTCGCTTGATTCCCATAATACGGTGAAAAAGGATGCATATTATAACTGTAGTATTGATTTTGCTGAAACATACATTCTCCCCCCTCTGTAATTGTTTCTACCTATACAATATGAACAAAGAAAATAAAAGGTGTAATAATTCATATGTCTATCCTTGTCGGAAGTTTAAATTTTTAAAAAAATAAGAATTTAAACTTTTTTATGCTACGATGAATTGGAGAAGATTCTTATGAGGGGGAATCAATATGATGTTAAGGGAGTTAAAACAAGCGTTTTTAATGAAAAAGGGATATGTTCCAGAAAGTATGGATGAATTGCTCGATTTTGCAAGGCATCACTATTTATCAGGGAAAATTTGTTTATCTGATTACAGAACTTTAATTCGCGAATTAGAAATAAGCGGAGCAAAAATACCAGAAGAAAATATTGTCACTGAAGCATAAAAAACAAGAGGGGATTCCCCTCTTGTTATATACATTGATTCACAACAGATTGCAATGTATATAAAATAGCCTGATGCGTTTCATGAAACCTTTTCTCATTTGTCCTCTTTGCAAAACATTGCAACGCATTATTTTGCAGATTCTCATGTACTTGTTCAACTTGTGCGGGATGGATATATTTAGGTTTCTCACTCCTTATCCAATCTAGCGCTAACCCTTTCCATTCTTCTAACGCCGCATCAACTTTATTTACGAAAGGTTTTATTTCCTTATAAAAATCCACTTCGCGATCTATATCCATTTGCCTCTCTTGTCTCATTTCTATCGTTTCATCATTGTATTTTATTAATTGCTCTGTAATTTGTACTAGCTTTACATATGTCACTATTCCACCTACTTATGCTGTAACTACCACGTTTTGAAACGTCTGTAGCCAACTCCCTTTCTCTTCATGATGTACCATTTTTGACTCCATATGCTGTATATGCATTTCTGTTATCTCTACTTTATTATTTACAAACTCACGTTTATCTTTGAGTGCATGATTAACTCTAAGGGAAATATTCATTTCAAGCAAATCAAGAGTACTTAACATTTGATCCATCGTTTGTATAATCGCTTCTTTGGGAACTGCTTTCATCCTCAAACCGCCTCCTTCTTTGCCTTTGCTTTGCCATGTTAATTCGACGATATACATCTTACTCCTTCCACCTTGACAAAACTAGTTTTAATTCGGCAAAGAAAGTGATTTTTTGTATGAAAGAAAGTAAAATGGCAACGCTATAGACGAAAGGAGGTGCTCGTGATGGCAAAGACTAGAAATGAACAAAAGAAACCGCAGCAACGCTCACAAAAAACACCTGAAACAGGGAATCCGAAATTAGATGGCCCAAATCGTCCTGCTACATAAAGTGAAACTTCACTCAGTGGGGAGGTTCTCCATCCACCACTGAGTGTCAGCCCGACCAATCGAGCATTAACGAGCTGTTTATCTCCCACCTAAACTTCTTCGCTTCTCTCAAGTTTTGAGGTGGGAGTCTTACAGCTCGTTAATGCGGGATAAAATATAGTACACATGCCCGCTGTATAAAACAGCGGGCTTTCTTATTATATCATGTAAAAAAACTACTGAATGACGAAAATAAATGTAATTGCTGTTGCTTTTGTAAAAACCATCCCGTAATATCAACCTCTCCTTCTGGTTCTTGAAAAGTGAACCATTTCCCGACATCTATACTTTCATGAAACCAATCTTTCGTATTACTTCGGTGATGAGGGATAACAAAGAAAGCCTCACGCAGCTGTGGTGTATCTTGTTCTTTTTCAAGAGGAAAATACTGTTCATAATCCATCCTCGATCCTGTATGTACTGTTTGAGATGAAAACTTTTGAAAATACGTCTTATAACGTGGGTGAAATACAAGCCAAGCTAACTTCTTTCCTAGTTCAATTCTTTTCATTAACATTTCAAATTCATGTACTGAAAATCCGTACAAATTCCCTTCCATAGTTGGAAAGACAACCGCACTAAAGTGGAAGAGTTCTTGAAATTTAAATAGTAACGTTTGAAATACATTTTTCTTAAAAAATGGATGTTCAATAATAGGTTCTTGAATGATATTTTGTTCATTAATAATAAGCGAAGTAATCAAATGCTGCTCATTTTTTTCCTCCCAAAAATATTGCCACTCTCGTTCCATAAAAATAGATACAGAAAAAAATTGAAGCAAATGAAATAATGGCTGTTTCTTTTTCTTACTATACTCATACAATAAAAGTTGTGGATATGCATCCGCAAAAATGAGCCAATTTGCCCGCTCATACGTAAGAAATAGTTGATGGCGTACCCTTTCAGATAGAACTTTCGGATAGTATTTTCCCTCTAAATCTGTCATATTCCATCCTGCATTTCTTGATACCATACTCGCTAAAAATGACCAACCAACCTCATGGTTACGTCTATAATACTCCTGATAAGCGTGTGTACGGGAAACGTTATCAATATTAGCAAGAGCGGTTTGTTGTCGAATTCGAAAGACCAACTGCTTTTCTTCAGATGTACAAGAAAAAGCACCCCGTTTTTTCCTTATTTTCTCATATTCATTTTCTATGAACATCGCTATGCTTTTCACCTCTCTTGAAAAAAATCGCCTATTTCACATTTTTTTTGGTATAATCACCTTTGTAAGTGATTCTATGCAAGTTGGAGTGGATACAAGATGACCATTCGTTATCCAAATGGAAAAAGGTATATTCAAACACCAAAAACTCATAATCCACCGATAAAAAAACATACTTATAGTAATAGAGGTATGTCCCTTGAGGAGGAATTAAACGAAACGAATCAATATTACTTAACTCAAGGCGTTGCTTGTATGCATAAGAAACCGACCCCTCTTCAAATTGTAAAAGTAGACTATCCAGCTCGAAGCGCAGCTGTTGTAAAAGAAGCATACTTCCAGCAGCCATCTACAACGGATTACAATGGCGTATACAAAGGAAAATATGTTGATTTTGAAGCAAAGGAAACAAAAAATAAAACGAGTCTTCCTTTGCAAAATTTCCATCTTCACCAAATCGAACATATGAAACGTGTTTTGCTACATAAAGGCATTGCATTCGTTATTATTAAATTTACGCTTCATGATGAATTTTATTTACTAGAAGCAAAACATGTTATTTCATTTTGGGAACGAAAAGAGACAGGTGGAAGAAAATCAATTACAAAGAAGGAAATTGAAGAACACGGTTTCTTATTACCATCGGGTTATCACCCCCGTATTGACTATGTACGTGTACTAGACATGCTTTATTTTTCGTGATAGAGTCAAAAACAAGGCTCTTTTTTCGACTTTTGGGGGAGAAAATGAAAGGTAGGAGAAAGTATAATGTCAGAAAATTATCGTTCTCGTACAGAACGAAAACAAGTTCAAAAACAAAAAAAAGAACATAATAAACCAGAAACAAAAAAGAAAGAGAAGAAAACTTCCTTTTTTCGTAAATTTTTAATCGCTTGCTTACTAATTGGTATCGTCGGTCTTGTAGCTGGTGTTTCCGCATTCTTTATTATGATAAAAGACGCACCAAAATTAGATAAAGCAAAGCTCATCAACCCACTATCAACAAAATTTTACGACAAAGATGGTAACTTTATTTACGAATATGGAGCCGAAAAACGAACTAACGTCACTTACGATCAAATTCCAAAAGTAGTTGAGGGTGCCTTTTTAGCAACAGAGGATTCTCGCTTCTATGAACATAATGGAATTGACTACAAACGAACTGCAAAAGCTGTATTCGAAAACGTAACAGAAGGCTTTGGTTCTCAAGGTGGTAGTACGATTACACAACAAGTAATTAAAAACCACTATTTAACAAGAGATAAGCGGGTAAAACGAAAAGTACAAGAATGGTACTTAGCTTATAAATTAGAACAAGAGTACTCGAAACAAGAAATTTTAGAAATGTACTTAAACCAAGTCAATTTCGGAAACCGTTCATACGGTATTGCGACAGCAGCGAAAAACTATTACAACAAAGATTTAAAAGATTTACAATTACACGAAGCTGCGATGTTAGCTGGACTTCCGCAAAGTCCAAACCGTTATGACCCAACAAAAGAAGAAAATGTTCAAAGAGCAACAGAACGCCGTAATACAGTACTAAAACTAATGAATCGTCACGAATACATTTCAAAAGCTGAAATGGAAGCAGCGATGCAAATTCCAGTAACAGAAGGCGTTCAACCTCCACAAGAATTAAAAGAAATGCCATACCAAGCATTTTTAGATGCAGCAGTAAAAGAAATAGAAGCAAAATTAGAAAATGTAAAAATCGGTACAGATGGTTTACAAATTTACACAACATTAGACCCAGCAGCACAAGAATATGCTGACAAAATGTTAAACACAGAAGAAATCATTAACTATCCAAACGAAAAATTCCAAGGATCTTTCGTCTTTATGGATACAAAAACAGGTGAAGTTCGTGCACTTGGTAGCGGACGCGGTGAACATAAGGCGACATTTAAAGGGCATAACCAAGCGCTTGAAATGAGAAAACAAATTGGTTCGACAATGAAACCAATTTACTCTTTCGCTCCTGCTATTGAGTATTTAAAATGGTCAACATATCACCAACTTGACGCTTCTCAATATAAATATAAAAGTGGTCAAGTAGTTAGCAATGCTGGGCGTCAGTACGAAGGTACGATGTCGATGCGCAAAGCGTTAGAACAATCTGTCAACATTCCCGCTCTACATGCTGCTAACGAAGTGAAAAAAGAAGTTGGCGAAAAGAAACCACAAGAATTTGCAGAAACATTAGGTTTCTCCTTTGCATTTGAAAAAGACAAACAAGCTGTAGAATCTACGCCACTTGGTACGAATTCATCTTCCCCAACGGAAGTAGCTGGTGCTTATGCAGCGTTCGGTAATGATGGTGTATATAACAAACCACACTTCGTAAAGGAAGTAATCTTCCCTGATGGTAAAAAGGTTGACTTTACACCTGAAGAGAAACGTGTGATGAAAGATTATACAGCGTTTATGATTACGGATATGTTACGTGGTGCCTTAGAAACAGGAGGTACAGGTACAGCCGCAAATGTTCCATCTCTAGACGTAGCCGGTAAAACAGGTACAACAAACTATAGTAAAGAGGATTTAAGAAAATACAACTATAACTCTGGGGATGTTCCTGACAGTTGGTTTGCAGGCTATACACCTCAGTACACAATGGCTGTTTGGACTGGATATAATAGCATGGCAGACGGTTCTATTAAACCTAATCAAACACGTATTGCACAGCAAATGTTCAAATCTATGATGACGAAGTTTGGTACAGATAAGTCTAACTTTAAACAACCAAGCAGTGTCGAACGCTTAAATGGAGAGTTGTACATTAAAGGTGTTAAAAAAGATCACGTGAAAAAGACTGAAGTAGAACCACCAGCAGGCTTTAATGCTGCTTATGACGCTGCAAGTAAAACTGTTAACTTAAGTTGGTCTGCGTCGTCTGATAAAGAAGTATCATATAATCTTAGCTATAAATCAAGTGACGGTGAAAGCGGAAGTGTGCCAATAAATGGTACGAGTGCTAAGTTAGGTAACATTAGACCAGGTATCACATATACATTCTCACTTACTGCGAAAAAAGGAAATGGATCAAGTAAAGCAGTGACTGCGTCTGTAACAGTTCCTGGTGGTGAACCACCTAAAGAGGAAGAGGCAACTGACGAGGATAAAGAAGAACAAGAACAACCTTCGCCTCCTCAACCACCAGCTGATGGCCAGCAGAGTGGCGGCCAAGGTAATGGCCAGCAAAATGGCGGCCAAGGTAATGGCCAGCAAGGTGGCGGCCAAGGTAATGGCCAGCAAGGTGGCGGCCAAGGTAACAACCAAGGTGGTGGCCAAGGTAACGACCAAGGTGGTGGCCAAGGTAACGACCAAGGTGGTGGCCAAGGTAACGACCAAGGTGGTGGCCAAGGTAACGACCAAGGTGGTGGCCAAGGTAACGACCAAGGTGGTGGCCAAGGTAACGACCAAGGTGGTGGCCAAGGTAACGACCAAGGTGGTGGCCAAGGTAACGACCAAGGTGGTGGCCAAGGTAACGACCAAGGTGGTGGCCAAGGTAACGACCAAGGTGGTGGCCAAGGTAACGACCAAGGTGGTGGCCAAGGTAACGACCAAGGTGGTGGCCAAGGTAACGACCAAGGTGGTGGCCAAGGTAACGACCAAGGTGGTGGCCAAGGTAACGACCAAGGTGGTGGCCAAGGTAACGACCAAGGTGGTGGCCAAGGTAACGACCAAGGTGGTGGCCAAGGTAACGACCAAGGTGGTGGCCAAGGTAACGACCAAGGTGGTGGCCAAGGTAACGACCAAGGTGGTGGTGGTGGTACTACTACCCCAACCACTCCTGAAACTGGTAATAACACTACCGCTGAATAATAAAAAGGACATCTTCTCTAACGAGAAGATGTCCTTTTTTTCATAAGTAACGTTTTCGCATATAACTTTTCCATTTCTTCATACAACTGCACAAGCTGAATGAATGCATGATAATGGTCAGGATGTTCTATAATGTATACATATCGCTCTGTAAAATTGACTGGTTTTACTTGTAATTCTTTCACGTGATCTTCTAATTGCTTGATATTTATAACTGGTGTCTCATTTAGCCAGTGTACAATCGATAAAATGTGCGCGGCAAAATGAATGATTGGCTGCCTTGCTGCTTTTCGGTTACGATTTCGAAACAACGTACCGATTGCTGTTTTTTCCTCTTTCCAGACGTTCAATACTTTCACTATACTATGTTCTATATCATCCCACGGACTATAGTGATGCTTCATATCAAATAAAAAATAAGTATGACGAATTAACTCTTCAAATGAATCCCCTACTTCATATTCAATAACGGACATATTTTCGAAAAAAGGCGCACGCTGAAACTCATCCCTTACTTCAACTTGCTGCTTCACGTTTCTTCTCCTTCATACGCTTTTTCCCTTCGCGGCAAAGCTCTAATAGTGGGCATTCTCCGCACTGCGGTCGCTGTGCTTTACAGTGATAACGTCCAAAAAAGATCATACGATGATGCGTCACGCCCCACTCATCCATCGGTACTTTTTTCATTAATGTTTTTTCAACCTCTAATACAGAATCTTTCCAACGACAAATGGCAAGTCTCTTACTTACACGCTCTACATGAGTGTCAACTGCAATCGCTGGAATCCCAAAGGCCACTGATACGACAACGTTTGCTGTCTTTCTTCCTACCCCTGGTAACTTTGTCAATTCATCTCGATCTTGCGGTACTTCTCCCCCATATTCATCCATTAAAAGGCGGCATAGCTTTTGAATATTTTTCGCTTTGTTACGATACAAGCCAATCGAGCGAATATCTTGTTGTAATTCTTCTAAAGAAACACTTAAATAATCTTCTGGTTTTTTATACTTTTGGAATAGCTGTTTCGTTACTTTGTTAACAAGCACATCTGTACACTGCGCTGATAATGCAACCGCAATAACAAGTTCAAATGGATTGTCATGAACGAGCTCACAATGCGCATCTGGATACATTTCACCCATCACATCTAGACAATGTCTAATTTGTGTTTTATTTAACATCTAACTCCTCCTACTACTGCTCTAACCAATTGTAAAATTGAACTTTCCCTGTATATTTCGTTTCTTGCCTCGTCACTTGCTGCGTACGCTGTTGCTGATTCGCACGGAATTTCCGTCCTTGATCTTGTGCTTGATCAATGGTTTTTATTCCGTTTTTACGCCATTCAAATAAAATACGATCAATATAACGGAAATTCATTTTCCCGCTCATTACAGCCTCACGAAGAGCTGCTTGAATAAGCTGTGGATCGTGCTGATCTTGATCTTGCCACATCGCTAATGTCTCACATTCAAATGGCGATAATGGTCTTCCAAATTCTTTTTCAAAAATGACGTATAAATTTGTTTGCTGTTTCTTTTTTTCTTTTTGTTCTTCTTCTATATTCTCATTCATTAAAAAGTGCAAGATTTTTTCCCAAAGCGGCTGCAGAGAATAACTTTCACAAATCATTTCTGCCGATTTTTGCCCACCTTCTAAAGACAAAAAGCCTCTTTGAACTAGTGTTTGAATGATTTCCATACATTTCGTTTCCGTCACTGTCATACGTTCCGCTATTTCACCAGGGGTTGGGAACGAGTTCCCAGACTCTAAAAACGTATGAACATGAAGAAGCACCATAAATTCCAATTCATTTAAACCGAGCTTTTTATAATGAAGCATTAACAACTTTGGAATGACAATACTTCCTTGTTCGAACCATTCTAACATAATTTTTTTCTTCATAACGAAACACCTCGCTCTCTAGTATATCACACATGCCCGCTTTTCTTTTTGGCACAATTCGACAAAAAACCTCCCTGTATAAAAGGGAGGTCATTTTATTAAGAAAAAGCAGAATAACAACTTTTACTTTCCAAAGAAGTTAACCTTTAATTTTGTTATTCATGAACGTATGAATTCTCTCTAACGCTTTTTCTAATTGATCTAAAGATGTTGCATAAGATAAACGCACGTTATTTGGTGCTCCAAATCCCGTTCCTGGAACAAGCGCTACTTTTTCTTCTTCTAACAGCGCCGTTGCCCATTCATCAACCGTATTATAACCAGCTAATGCAACAGCTTCTTTTACGTTCGGGAACAAGTAAAATGCACCTTGTGGTTTAATGCAAGTGAACCCAGGAATTTGAATTAATTTATTATAAATGATGTTTAAGCGCTCTTCAAATGCCTTTCTCATCACTTCTACAGGTTGTTGAGAGCCTGCATAAGCCGCGATTGTACCGTATTGTGCAATCGAAGTAGGATTTGATGTACTATGACTTGCTAAGTTCGTCATCGCTTTAATAAGCTGCTTATTTCCTGCAGCATATCCAATGCGCCATCCTGTCATAGAGTGAGACTTTGATACACCATTAATAATAATTGTTTGTTCTTTTAATTCATTAGAAAGCTGAGCAATTGAAGTATATTGTGCATCACCATAAATTAATTTTTCATAAATTTCATCAGAAACAATTAAGATGTTATGCTCTAAACATACTTCTCCAAGTTGTTGTAATTCTTCTTTGCTGTAAATCATTCCCGTCGGATTACTTGGAGAGTTAATAATAACAGCCTTCGTCTTGTTCGTAATTACTTTACGTAACTGTTCTGGCGTAATTTTATAATCGTTCTCTTCTAATCCTTCTACATAAACTGGCTCTCCACCTGCAAGCTTTACTTGCTCTGGATAACTTACCCAATATGGAGTTGGAATGATAACTTCATCACCTTCATCAAGTAATACTTGGAATAATGTATACAATGCATGTTTTGCACCATTACATACAATGATTTCTGATGGATCGTATGTAATATGTTGATCACGTTCAAACTTTTTCACAATCTCTTGCTTTAGTTTTACTAATCCACCTGTTGGTGTATATTTCGTATGACCTTCTAACATCGCTTGATGAGCAGCATCCATAATGTGCTCTGGCGTATTAAAATCAGGTTCCCCCGCTCCTAATGCAATTACATCATATCCTTCTGCTTTTAGCGCCTGTGCCTTTGCTGTAATTTCTAACGTTGAAGACGGTGTTAAAGCTGATACTCGCTTCGCTAATTTCATCCTCGGTTCCCCCTGCATCTATTTTTCAATACTGTAAGATCCAGCATATTTCCCATCTTTAAATTCTAAATAATAATACGTATAACGATCCTCTTGATCAATATATGTAACTTCCCATAATGGAACATTGTTTTCAGCACCTAATTTCACTTTCACAAATTCTTTTGGCTTTGCTTCTGCTTCTGCCGCTACAATTTGTTTCGCTTCTTTTTCAGAAATGCCTTCATTCTTCTTATGAACAAGAACATCTCCTTTTTTCTCAGGCACCCAAACGATACATTGATCTCCCTTTTCATTCACACCTTCTACAACAGCATATGACGTTTTAAAGTGATAGTAATCGATATTTGTTACTTCTGTCAGTTTCCCTTTTTTCTTCGCAGTTTCAACTATTTTCGATTCTTTCGGCAACTTTTTATCCATCGTTGTGTTATAAAGGTATGCACCATATAAAATGACAACTAAAACAATAATACTAACTCCAAATATCCACTTTTTCATTGTATCACTACGTTCTATATATCGTAAATATTGCAGTTTCTTTGTCTTCTTTATCTAGCGCTAAACCAAACATTAAATCTTGCCTCTTTAATGTACGATTTAAGCTGTCAACAACTTTATACAAATCAGACGTATATGTAACACGTGTCGTTGATAGTACTTCAATTTTCTTTTCCATGAAAACTCCTCCGTTACACAAAATTTCTACTTATAGAAGAAGGGACTGTGGTTACAATAAGACTACATTCTTTACCCCTGCTTCATCACCCATCTATTATAGCAGGACATGAATTGCAAAAAAAGGTTTCAATGTGAAAAGCAATGTATTTGTATACATGATGTCAGAAAATAAATTTCCTCCTACCCACACAAAACGCCTGAAGCTTGTCCCTTCAGGCGTCCTTTTCTTTCTTTGACAACTATTCCTTGTCGATATGTTGTAATAATTCCTGTAATGATCCTTCATATAACGGAACATGAGGAATGGACTGTAAAAACTGTTTTCCATAGTAAGAAGAAGTGAGACGACGGTCTAATACAAATACCGTCCCCTTATCTGTACTACTGCGAATCAATCTGCCAAACCCTTGTTTAAAGCGAAGAACGGCTTGTGGAAGAGCAAGGGTCATAAATGCATCTTCTCCTTTTTCTTTTAGCTCCTCACTTTTGGCTTGCATCATTGGTTCTTTTGGTGATGTAAATGGCAAACGAACAATTACAAGACAACTCAATGCATCACCGCGTATATCAATCCCTTCCCAAAAACTACTCGTTCCTAGTAAAATTGCTTTGTCAAACTCTTGAAACTTTCGAAGCATACGACTACGACTACGATTATGTACACTTTGTGTTAATAATAAAAACTCAGCTAGCTCTTTCTCTTCTTTTAACAGTTCATATGCTTGCTTTAACATTTCATACGATGTGAATAAGACGAGCATACGACCATTGGTTGCTTTTGCAATCTTCATAATATGATGGGCAACTTCCCGCACATACTGTTGTTCGCTCGCATATTTAATATGCGGAACATCTGTTGAAACGAGTAACTTCACTTGTTCTTCATATAAAAATGGTGACGGAATAGACAGCATAGTTGGTATAAAATCCGTTAAACCAAGTTCATTCTCTATATATTTAAAAGAACCGTCTACAGTTAACGTTGCTGATGTGAAAATAACACTGCGCTTTTTTGCTAAAAATTGATCTGCAAACGTTTCACTTATATCTACTGGCTGTGCATATAAAATGGTCGAATGAATGGTTCCTTTTGCTTCTGCTTCTATCCATGTAACTGCATTTGTTTCCTCTAATACTAGCTTCCTAAGTGTATTTGTTTCTTTTTGAAGCATATCGATTAAATGTAAAAACTCACCTGTAATTAGGTGCATTTCCCATTCATTTTGTTGTTCTAATCGTTCACCTTGCACAGTTAACAATGTGAGTAATGATGAAACTTCATGTACAAAGCGATTTGTCAATTCTGTAATACTACTCCATAACTTTCCATGTTCTTTCTGTATATGATAACGGTAAACAAGCGGAACGTTTCCTTTACTATCCTCTTGATTTGTTTTCCGAAAAATAAATGTACGCAGCAAATGAAACAGTTCGTCTGCATCAATTTTTACTTCTTTTAACATTCGGTTAATCTGTTGAAACGCAGAACGATTTGCTATATGTGACTGCTTCATCATATCGTATACCCTATCAAGGATATCTCCTGTTTCTAACATACCTATCCTTGATAAAATTTGTTGGAAATACATACATGAAAACTGTTCCCCAAACGCCCGACTCGCAGCTTCTGCAATATGATGTGCTTCATCCAAAATAATATGTTCACAAGAAGCAAAAATCGGCTCTTCACTCACAAAGTCTTGGAACAATAACGTATGATTTGTAATGACAAGATCTGCAAATAGTGCTTTATTTTTCGCACGTTGGTAAAAACAACGATTAAACCAATAACTTTGCCCACCTTTTGGACTATAAGCATTGCTACAAATACGATTCCATAACAACTTTCCACCAGATGTAATGCTTAATTCATCACGATCCCCTGTTTCAGTCTGAAGAAGCCATACTAAAATCTTTGCTTTCGTTAACGCATCATCATAATGTCTTTCTTCTTCACGCAGGGCATGTTCAAATTTATGCAAACAAAGGTAATGCTTTCTTCCTTTTAACATCGCTACTTCAAAAGAAAACGGTACGTTTTTTTGTAAAAGCGGAATGTCTTTCTCAATTATTTGCTGCTGCAGTTGAACCGTTTGCGTACTAATCACAACAGGTTGATCATTTGCTTTCGCATGATAAATACTTGGCAATAAATAAGCTAACGTCTTTCCCGTCCCTGTTCCAGCTTCAATTAAGGAGAAACGCGAATCTCTTAGTGCCTCATGCACTTCATTCATCATGAGCTGCTGTCCTTCTCTTTTTTCAAAGAAGGATATATTTGTGCGTAAATGTTCTGTAACCTCTTCGGTAAATGACGAAAAGTTTGAAAGCTTTGCATCACTCATTTGTATATTGTAATCCCTCTTACGAAGTGCGATATTTCGATATATATCATATTGCTTATCATCATCTGTCCCATGCATCATTTTATGTAAAATATATTCCGACATAATGTCTCCAATATTACTTTGAAGTACATCACTTAATTCATATAACGATTGCAACGTCACGAGTGGTAAGCTTTTCATCTTTGAAAGAAGTTGCAAAAAGATTTCCGCTGTCACAAGAGCATCACTGTCTGCACGATGTGGCTGATCATGTGTAAATCCATACATGGTTGCTAGATCACGTAATTTATAACTATCAGCTGTTGGCAACAAAATGTGAGCCAGTTCCACTGTATCGATTTTTGGACATGTTATATTTTGAAAACCAGCTTGTTTTAATTCCTCTTGTAAAAAATTCCAATCGAAATGAACATTGTGGGCAACAAAATACGCATCTTGTAATAACTCAGCTACCATTGGAGCTATATCTTCAAATAAAGGGGCTTGCTTTACAAGTTCCTCATCAATTCCTGTTAATTCTGTAATAAATGGCGGAATGTCCCGCTTTGGATTCACAAAAGAAGAAAAGATTTCAAGGATTTCTCCATTTTCCACAACAACTGCTGCAATTTGTGTAATTTTATCTTTCCCATCTTTCCAGGCATTCCCTGTCGTCTCTAAATCGACTACGACATAACGCTTACTCATCTATGACACCTCAATTTCTTACATTCCCAAAGCAAAATACATATAGTGTTACTATACCACGTTTTCTGTTATCTTAATGGAAAGATACGAAAAAGAAATGGTTAAAAACTTAAAAAACTGTTCTTTTTTGGTGGGAGAGAGCATCACGCCGTGTGTAGTAACGGGCCTTTTTTCGCCACATCCCTTGTTTCAAACAAATAGTAGCCTGTGAGAGCGATTGTTTTTTATTTTCCATTACAGTTGAGATGCTTAAAAGTGCATAAAAAAATGTAACTGATAGTATCAGCTACATTTTTTAATCGTTTTATTTGTTTCGTATTATGAAGCAATCTCAAATTTCAGGCTGTTTCGATTTACTATGATATATTCACCTGTTGATTTATTCATTACTTGAGACACTTCCTTAGTATGTGTTATCTCAAACCAATCATTTTGTATATCCACCAATAATTTTATTTCTACATCATTTTCGCCATACTTTAAACCACTATAAGATAATTTCGTCATCGTCATCATTCCTTTCTTAATGACCAATACCCTTTTTACATTACCTACTTTATTATACTATACTTTCGTGGAATTGATATAAAGTACAACTACACTGAACTAGAAACCAAACGGACTTTTGCAGGCTGTTTATCACCCATACACTTCTTCGCATTCTCTTAAGTTTTGAAGCGGAATATTACAGTCTGTTAAAACGAGAAAGACTACCTCTAAAAAGAAGTAGTCTTTCTTACTTTATCTTATAAAATTGTTCCTGCCTTCTCTGCACCAAGCATTTCGACAATTTTATTATCGTCATCTAACACTGCAATTTTCGGTTCATGTGATGCTACTTGTTCTTCTGGTACTAAGCCGTAACAAATAATAATCACTTTATCACCAGGCTGAACGAGGCGTGCTGCTGCACCATTTAAACAAATGACACCTGTATTACGTTCTCCTTTAATTACATATGTTTCTAGACGAGCACCGTTATTATTATTTACAATTTGTACTTTTTCATTTTCCACAATGCCAACTGCGTCCATTAAATCTTCATCAATTGTAATACTTCCTACATAATTTAAATTCGCTTCCGTTACTGTACCACGGTGTAACTTCGCTCTCATCATCGTTCGAAACATAAAATCCTCTCCTTATTCAACCGTAAACGTTATATTATCAATTAAACGAGCTTTCTCAAACTTAACTGCAATGGCAATAATAATACGCCCTTCTATATGCTCTATCTTCGTTAAGTCCGGATACGCATATATATCAGCATAATCAACAGTACCGTTTGTATTTGCTTCGATATATTCTTTTATAAAGGTTGTAATTTGTTCTGGGCTTTTCTGCCCTTGCTCAATCTTCTCTTTTGCCAGACATAAGCTTTTATATAAATGCGGCGCTTCTTCACGTTCCTTTTCGGATAAATACACATTACGTGAGCTGCGTGCTAATCCGTCCTCTTCACGCACAGTCTCGACCGAAACGATTGTAACAGGAACATTAAAATCAGTAACAAACCCTTCAATTACTGCAACTTGCTGTGCATCTTTCATCCCAAAGTACGCACGATTTGGCATTGTAATATTAAATAGTTTTAGTAATACAGTTGCAACACCAGCAAAATGTCCTGGTCGTTTTTCACCGCATAATACATCCGTTCGTTTTACAACTTCAAGTGTGGTTGTTCGCTCTTTCGGATACATTTCATCAGCAGATGGATAAAATATATAGTCTACTCCAGCTTCCTTTGCAATTCGTTCATCACGCTCAATATCACGCGGGTAACGATCAAAGTCTTCATTCGGCCCAAATTGCAATGGATTTACAAACACGCTTAAAATAACGATATCATTTTCTTTTCTTGCTTGCCTTAGCAAGGTTGCATGCCCTTCATGTAAATACCCCATCGTTGGAACGAAACCGATTTGTTGTCCTTTACTCCGAAGTTCTATTGTAATTTGCTGCATCTCTTGTACTGTTCGAATCATTTGCATTATGCTTTTCCTCCGTATAACGCTAAACATTCTTCTTCCTTCATCGTAAAGGAGTGAGCCTCTTCTGGAAACGACCTCGTTTTCACTTCACTCACATACTGTCCAATGCTGCGTGCAATCTCTTCTTGTACAGATGTATATTGCTTCACAAATTTCGGAACGCGCTCGACGCCGTACGTAATGATGTCATGATAAACAAGTACTTGACCATCAGTTCCATTACCAGCACCAATACCGATTGTTGGAATCGATAGTTCCTCTGTCACAAGATTTGCTAATTGCTTCGGCACACATTCTAATACGAGCGCAATCGCACCTGCTTCTTCGCATCGTTTTGCATCTTCTAACAGCTTCTTTGCACTTTCTGCATCTTTTCCTTGTACTTTGTAACCACCTAATACGCCAACAGATTGCGGTGTTAAACCGAGGTGCGCAACGACAGGAATACCAGCATTCGTTAAGAAACGAATGCTTGACACAACCTCGTCTGCTCCTTCTACTTTCACAGCATGCGCACCACTTTCCTGTACAATACGGCGAGCATTACGCATCGTTTCTTCAATTGAAACGTGATAAGACATAAATGGCATATCCGTCACAATAAACGTATCCTTCGCACCGCGACGCACCGCTTTTGTATGATGAATCATATCATCCACTGTTACTGGAACTGTTGAATCATATCCAAGTACAACCATTCCAAGAGAATCACCAACTAAAATCATGTCCACTTCCGCTTTTTCAGCAAGCTGGGCAGATGGATAATCATATGCTGTTACCATCGCAATTGGCTCATTGCACGCTTTCATTTTCAAAAAATCAGTTTTCGTTTTCAATCATTTCTCCTCCTTTTGTACCGGAGAGAAGAGATGGGCCGTATGAAAAAAATCATATAAAAAACCCTTCTGTCAAATAGGCAGAAGGGTAGTATCATTCGGCAATTTTCATCCCTCTGTCCTAGTCCTGTTTTTGGATCAAGGCAGAATCCACATATTTTCATTTCACTTCATTTATTGTGGTGCAGTTCATTTCGATACTGCCCATGTTCGAACTAATTATAACAAACGCAGCTGTAAATTTTCTACACTTTTTTGAAAAAAGAAAATTCCTGTGAAAACCTTTTATTTTTGTTTTCTCGACTGAAATTTAATAGTGAACATAATAAAGTGAAACTTCACTCAGTGGGGTTTTCTTCATCCCCCACTGAGTTTCAGCCCGACCAATCGGGTTTTTACAGGCTGTTTATCTCCCACCTAAAATTCTCTGAATCCTCTAAGTTTTGAGATGGGATTCTTACAGCCCGTTAATGCGGGATAAAAAAGAGAGTTTCTATATCGAAACTCTCTTCTTCTTACTTCAGTTCAATATCAGCAGAGTGAATATGATGAATATTCCCTTCCTTATCTTCTAATAGAAGTACACCATCTGCTGTAATTCCTTTTGCAACGCCTGTAATTGTTTCCTTCATTGTGCGAGCAGCAATTTCTTTTCCAAGACTCGTCGCGTAACTCTCCCAAAGAAGTTTAATAACGCCAAATCCACGCTCTAAATACTCTTTATATAACTTTTCAATCTGTAAAAATATAAGCTGCATAAGTTCAGCTCGTACAAATGTCTGATCAGCTTCTATTGCTAATGAAGTTGCAATGTGCTGGATTTCTTCTGCAAAATGCTCTTGTTTTTGATTGACGTTAATGCCAATCCCAATAATAACAGCATTCACTTTATCTGGATCAGCTTGCATCTCAGTTAAAATGCCAACTGCTTTCTTTCCATTAATTAAAATATCATTAGGCCATTTAATACCAATAGATAACCCCGTATACTTTTCAATCGCCTGTGCAACACCAACAGCTGTTAATAACGTTAATTGCGGTGCTTGATGTACAGGTATAGCCGGACGTAAAATCATACTCATCCAAATACCAGTTCCTTTTGGCGAGTGCCACTTTCGGCTTAAACGACCGCGCCCTGCTATCTGCTCTTCTGCAACAACAACTGTCCCTTCCTCAACACCTTCATATGCAAGGCGTGCTGCAATTTGCTGTGTAGATTCAACCGATTCTTCAAAATATACCGTTCGTCCAAGAAACTCCGTTTGTATTCCAAGACCAATTTCATTAGCCGTTACTTTATCAGGTTTGTTTGCTATACGGTAACCTAGGCGTCTTACCGCTTCTAGCTCATATCCTTCGTTTCTTAACCCCTCCATATGTTTCCATACAGCAGTTCTTGAACAACCTAATTTTTCACTAATTGTTTGGCCAGATAAAAACTCACCGTTCGCTTCAGAAAAGATTTCTAACAATTGTTTCCTTATAGAAGATTGCATATTTGCAGCCACTCCTTTATGCGCCCTTTTTCATTCTCTAGTCGCCCTTCTACTACAGCCTCTTCAACTTTTTGTAACAACTGTGCAATCCAAGGACCTGCACCTTCACCTTTCCATTCTAGTAAATCAGTTCCTCCTACTTTTAGCTCTTTCCGGTTAAAAATAGGTAAAGAATCATATAATTTCTGCACATTTTGTACAGCGTCATTATCATAAGAAGAAGTAAGCATTTCATACACTCTTTCTGTCATCACCGCTGTCTCTTTCCCTACTTTATATAAAGAAAGTGCTTGCCACTTTTCTGTTTCCCTTAATTTGACTGCCGCAAGAACAGAAAGTATCTCTTTCGCCTTTTTATTTGAAAACTTCCAATCACGTAAAAAGGTCGCCGGATTTTCTACTTTCGTACAATACAAGAAAAATGCCCACGCTTCTATGTCATTTTGTAAAAAGTTAAACGTGTGCTGCGTAGCTTGTAAAATGCCGTCTCGAACTGTTTGTAAATGCGGTACATGCTTATATAAAGCTGTTTCCACAAAAAGATGAAGTGCTTTCTCACAATGTGTTCCAAGCAGCATTTTTTCAAACTCAATAACAATTCGCTCCATTGCAATGCGCTCAAGTAAATATGCATGTTCAATAATCGCTGTCTTTGCTGCTTCATCTAGTGTAAATCCTAATGAACTAACAAAGCGAATCGCACGCATCATACGAAGGGCATCTTCTTGAAAACGGTCTGCAGCACTTCCAACCGTCACGATTTCGTTCTTTTCAATTGCTTGCTTTCCACCAAACAGGTCAATGATTTCTCCCATCTCAGTCATAGCAATTGCATTCATTGTAAAGTCTCGGCGCTGCAAATCTTCTTGTAAAGAACGAACAAATTGAACACTACTCGGACGGCGAAAATCTTCATAATCACTTTCCGTACGGAATGTTGTCACTTCGTACGGAATTTCTCCTTGAAGCACAATCACCGTACCGTGCTCAAGCCCAACTGGAACGTTACGTGGAAAGAT
Organism: Bacillus manliponensis; assembly: GCF_000712595.1. GTDB lineage: Bacteria > Bacillota > Bacilli > Bacillales > Bacillaceae_G > Bacillus_A > Bacillus_A manliponensis. Next base: position 188,441 of record NZ_JOTN01000003.1, on the reverse strand, counting down.
TCGCATCACATCTTCTGGCAACGCCGATGTGGCAATATCAATATCACCAATCTCTCTCCCAATGATATAATCTCGTACACTCCCACCAACAAAATAAGCTTCAAATCCATTTCCTTTTAATGTCTTGATAATTGAAGCTGCTTCTTTAAACCGTTCCATCTACTTCATCCTTTAATACGTCATAATAAATTTTTTCATACTGTGAAACAATGTTTTCTGAACGAAATTGCTCTTGCACCGCTTCCATAGAACGTTCCGCCATCTTTTCATGTAGTATTTCATCTTGAAGAAGAAGAATCGCTTGATTCGCCACAGCTTTTATATCTCCGACTTCGCATATGTATCCTGTTTCACCGTGCTGAATGACTTCCGGAATACCACCAACGTTCGTTCCAATGCAAGGAACACCGCATGCCATCGCTTCAAGAAGCACAAGCCCAAAGCTTTCTTTTTCCGATAAAAGTAACATTAAGTCACTCATCGCAAGCAACTCCGCTACATTATCTTGCTTTCCTAAAAATAGTACGCGATCTTCAATATCTAGCTTCTTTACAAGCTGTACAATTGTACAAAGCTCAGGTCCGTCACCAACAAGCAATAACTTCGCCTTGACTTGCTCTGCAATAAGTGCAAATGATTGCACAACATCTTGCGCCCGTTTCACTTTACGGAAATTTGAAATATGAATACACACTTTTTCATCATCAGCAATGTCATACTCTTTTTTAAACTGTGACATATCACGCTTAAAATACACACGCTCATCAATAAAATTATATACTGTTTGAATTTCTTTTTTCGGACGAACTAATTCATATGTTTCTTCAATCAATGACTGCGATACAGCTGTTACGACGTCTGATTGTTCAATGCCAAAACGAATCAAGTTATTTAAAGATGGATCAGATCCAAGTACAGTAATATCAGTACCATGTAATGTCGTAACAATTTTCACTTTGTCACCAATCATTTGCTTTGCTAAATATGCACAAATTGCATGCGGAATTGCATAATGTACATGTAAAATATCGAGCTGTTCACGCTCTGCCACTTCAGCCATTTTACTTGCCAACGCTAAATCATACGGGGGATATTGAAACACAGAATATTGATTTACTGTTACTTCGTGAAAATAAATATTTGGATTGATTTTATTTAAGCGAAACGGTAAACCTGACGTAATAAAATGAATTTCATGTCCGCGCTCTGCTAATAACTTTCCTAATTCTGTCCCAACGACACCAGAACCACCGACAGAAGGATAACAAGTAATCCCGATTTTCAGTTTCATTTTATTCCTCCTATTAAATCATCATCTAATAGAATTGGCTTTTTGCTCATAAAACCTTCAGCGTACGTCACACCAACTTCTTTTCCAAACATCTTTTCACGTGCAATAACCGTCTCGACATATCCCTCTGTTAATGGAGTTACGACACCTTCTACTCCCGTTTTAAATTGACTTTCATATGCTTCGAGCGCTGCCACTTTCTGTTTCATATACTCACTAATATTTATGCAGAAATTTGGTTTATGAAAACCATTAATCATATAAAAATAGAGCGATGAAACGCGGTGAGCAGGAAGTTCGGGCATATATTTACGTATACTTGCCGAAAAAACTGCTTCTTCTACTAACTTCGCACAATTTGCATGGTCTGGATGTCGATCTTCATAATATGGGGCAAAGACAAGCTTCGGTTTATATGTACGAATTACTTTTACAATCTCTTTTATATACGCTTCTTTCATGTATAAGCCGCGGTCTGGGAGCGCTAAATTAATGCGCTCCTTCACACCGATATGTCTCGCCGCAGCTAATGCTTCTTGTTTCCGAATTTCCACTGTACCATTTGAAGACAAATCTGCTTCAGTTAAGTCACAAATCCCAACTTCATAGCCTTCATTGGCATATTTGGCAATGGTACCTGCCATACCGATTTCAACATCATCAGCATGGGCACCAAACGCTAATATATGTAATTCTTTCATATCTTTCTCCTTATTTTCGCAACGCTCGATAATTTAAATCGCCTCGCTTTAGTGCATGAACTAAAATCTCTGCACTTGCCATATTCGTTGCAAGCGGAATTGAATATACATCACATAAACGTAACAGCGCACTTACATCAGGTTCATGCGGCTGTGCTGTTAATGGGTCTCGAAAGAAGATCACCATATCCAAATCATTTTTTGCAATCATCGCACCAATCTCTTGATCACCGCCAAGTGGACCAGATTGATATCTCGTCACAAACATTCCTGTCGCTTCCATAATGCGAAGACCTGTCGTTCCCGTTGCAAATAATGTATGCTGCTCTAACACTGGTTTGTATGCATACGCAAATGAAACCATATCATCTTTCTTTTTGTCATGTGCAATTAAGGCAATCTTCATTGTCGCTCTCCCCTTAGTCGATGATGTTTTCTAATCCATATACTAGATGATCTAACTGCATAACTGTTTCAATTGATAATTTTACTCCTGACATAAATGAAGCACGGTTAAACGAATCGTGACGAATTGTTAACATTTGGCCATCCCCGCCAAATAGCACTTCTTGATGTGCAATAAGTCCTGGTAAGCGAACGCTATGAATGTGAATACCATCAACGTTTGCACCACGTGCACCTTTTAATTGCTCTTCTTCATTTGGGTGCCCTTGTTCTTTAGGCTGACGATTTTGACGAATTAACTCAACTGTTTTTACAGCCGTCCCAGATGGTGCATCTAATTTTTGATCATGATGTAATTCAATAACTTCAACATCTTGGAAATATTTCGCTGCCATTTGAGAAAACTTCATCATTAATACCGCACCAACAGCAAAGTTAGGAGCAATAATTGTACCTACACCTTTTTCTTTTGCAACTTCTGTTAACTGCTTTAACTCTTCCTCTGTAAATCCTGTTGTTCCAATAACAGAGCGTAGTCCATGTTCTACAGCAAGCGTCACATGTTTTTTACCAACTTCCGGAGTTGTTAAATCTAACAATACATCCGCTTCTACTTCTTGTAAGCAAGTATGTAAATCACCGTAAATCGGCGTATCTAAATTTGGCATACCAGGAATATCAGCAATTTTTTCCCCATCATGCTTATAATCAATCGCTGCAACAAAATTAAAATGCGGTGTTCTTTCCATTAGAAGCACAGCTTCTTTTCCCATACGTCCTCTAGGACCTGCAATAATTACTTTTACTTCCTTCATTCCTTCTTCTCTCCCTCTTCAATACGTGTCCAACGATCTTTATCACGCGTATTAAATTTTTCCATTACGATGTTATGTGCTGTTTCTAAATCAATATTTAAACTATTTGCCATACAAATCATAACAAATAATACATCGCCAAGCTCTTCTTCAATCGTATTTTCTTTTTCCGTTGCTTTTTTCGGCTTTTCACCGTGATAATGATTTATCTCTCTTGCAAGCTCTCCCATTTCTTCTGTTAAACGGGCCAACATTGCAAGCGGACTAAAGTATCCTTCTTTAAATTGACCAATATATGCATCTACTTCTTGTTGCATTTCTTGCATTGTTTTTTGCTTCATAACTATTCACCTCAAATCCTTCATTTATCATGTTAGCCAATTCAGCCCGATTTGACAAATGTTATCCTACTTTCTCATGTGTTTGCCACGTTTTTTTGTATACACTATAATGAGGTGAAGTAGTTTAAAAATGAACAATGATAGGGGATAGTATATGAATTCGAAGTTGAAAATTCGCAATATTTTATTCATTTTAATCGGCTCCGCTATTTTCTCTTTTGGCATTGTAAATATTAACATGGAGAATCACCTAGCGGAAGGGGGATTTACTGGTATTACGCTACTGCTTTATTTCAAATTTTCACTCGATCCTTCCTACACGAACTTATTGCTAAACATCCCACTATTTTTTATCGGGTGGAAACTGTTAGGACGAACTACTTTTTTATATACGTTAATTGGAACGTTTAGCGTTTCATTCTTTTTATGGATTTTTCAGCGTTATGAAGTTCTGAATTTACATATTAACTTACAAAATGATATGACGTTAGCAGCTTTATTTGCCGGCCTATTCATCGGGGTTGGTCTCGGAATTATTTTTAAGTATGGAGGTACAACTGGAGGAGTAGATATCATTGCTCGCTTAGCGCAGAAATATATCGGGTGGAGCATGGGGAAAACAATGTTTTTATTTGATGCTCTCGTTATTATTCTCTCTATCGTAACTTACTTATCCTACCGCGAAGGAATGTATACGTTAGTTGCCGTCTTTATCGGTGCAAAAATCATTGATTTTATGCAAGAAGGGGCCTATGCAGCAAAGGGAGCTACAATTATTTCAAATAAAAATGAAGAAATCGCTGAAAAAATCCTCTTAGAAATGGAACGGGGGGCCACTTTCTTAAAAGGTGTTGGCACGTATACAAAGCTGGAACGAAATGTTTTATACTGCGTTGTCGCAAAAAACGAGATTGTAAAACTTAAAAATATTATTATTTCCATTGATCCACACGCGTTTGTTGCAGTTAGTGATGTGCACGATGTTATTGGGGAAGGTTTCACATTAGACGAAAATAAAAATCCAATCCATAATTAAAAGGCTATCAAAAATGATAGCCTTTAATCGTCGCTGCGCTGCATTCCTGTATAAATTAATACTAAACGTAATAATTCAAATACTGCAACCGCAGCTGCTGCAACATAAGTAAGCGCCGCTGCATTTAATACTTTACGAGCTTGCCCATATTCATCTGTCGAAACAATATGAAGTGCTTCAATTTGTTGCATTGCACGTTTTGAAGCATCAAATTCAACTGGTAATGTAACAAGCTGGAATATAACACCTGCTGCCATTAAAATGATACCAAGGAATAGCAAGCCAGACATGTTTGCTAACATCCCAATTAAGATGAAGATCCATGACATATTTGAACCAAAATTTGCTACCGGCACAAGTGAATGACGGAAACGCATGAATGAATAATCTTTTGCATCTTGAATCGCATGACCAACTTCATGCGCTGCAACTGCTGTTCCCGCAACAGAGTGACCATAGTAATTGTTGGTTGATAAACGAACTGTTTTTGACCTTGGGTCATAATGGTCTGATAAATGCCCTGGTGTTTCTTCTACCGCTACATTGTATAAGCCATTTTCATCTAAAATTTTACGAGCTACTTCAGCCCCTGTCATACCAGATGTCGAATACACTTGAGAGTATTTATTATACGCACTACGCACTCTCGATTGTGCATACAATGGTATGATCAGAATAATAGCAAAGTAAATCAAATAGAAAGACATGATAAACCTCCAGTGATGCTATATAGTACTATCAATTCTATTTTTTTATCATATGATTGTCAAATGATAAACCTTACAAATCAAGACCTATTTTTAGAATGGACTGTACTCTTCTTTTTATCCTTCTCCGCCTTATATTTTCTAAAACCAACATACGTTAATGTCAAGAAAATAATCAATCCTGTTATAATCATAAACCAAATCAGTGAAAAAGAAGCTTCATCTCTTTTTACTTCTTGAAAGACTTCTACAAAGTCTTCTTTAATTACTTTCAATTGCGTTTGTCCACTTTTATTTTTTAACATCATATGACGAAACTCGTCTAAATAAGACAAATGAGCATTTACTCTCTGTAATTGCTTCTCTGGCAGTGAAATCGTAAGACTTGGATAAATGATATCAAACTCATGCAAAAGTTTGTTTAACGAGCGCTGAAAGGAGATAGAATCCTCTTTTTCCATCGCTTTCTCTACATTTGCAAGTGCATCCATTACATTTTGTTTTCTCTCTAACCAAAGCGGCTGATATGTTGAAACTTCCGCGTCTAAAACAAGTCTTAACGCCAATATATTGTCCATTTTTAACTGCTTATCAATCCCTTCTGTCTCTAATGACTGAAGTGCCTCATCATAAGCAAGAGAAATTGTACGTAAATGTTCGGGTAACACTTTATTTGCATCCACACGCTCATGCTTTAAAAACTGCTGCGAAAAATACGTTAATACTTCTGTCGCTTTGTCATACTCTTCTTCCTGTACAAATTGAATTGAATTATCTAATAGAACGTCTAAACCATCCCAATTCTCTGCGTATATGCGAACAGGAAACAACATAATCATACATACTATGATTCCAGCGAGTATTCTCTTCATTCCGGTCCCCCCTATAGCTTCTACTACAATGTATGAAAGGGTGGACAAGAATAGACCTTGAATATGTTGTATAACTTTTTCGTAAAGATTAGTTTCTCTTTTTCTTAATAGCGCGGTACAACCAATAACAAAAGACACTTCCTAAAAGGACAATAAATAAAATAATGCAAGCTGCATGCATAAAAAATTCCTCTGGCAACATACGAATTACTGGATCTGTATTCGGATCAAATATCCAATAATCATTTTGGAAAAGAAGTTCATGAAAAAGCACAAAACTTTTTTCAAAATTTATCGCAATCGGAAGCAAAAGAGCAACCGGAAATAGCAATGTCACAACTGCGCTATATAAAAGAACCTTTTCTCTTTTCTTTTTCATTAAAGAAAAAATACCAACTACAGATATAACGATAGTGACACACATGACATACTGAATCGTAACTAAAATATTTTTCACATCAACAAAATGAATGCGTCCACCTTCTGACATAGCTAACGATGGAAAATGTAGCTCTCCACTATAAAAAGGAGATAAATATGTAATTAACGCATCATAATTTCGAATAATTTCTGCTTTATCCATACCAGAAATTTCAGGAATGTGTAACAAATCAATTTCTATGTAATAGATCCACTTTCCATATACTACAAACACAACTGCAATTGAAAGAATAGAAAAGGCAACACAAATTGGAACAATCCATAATAAAAGACGATGCCATATGTTTAATGGTGCACGATACGAATTCATTTCTTTTCCTCACTTTTTCTATATAAGACTTTTCCTCTATTATAGCAAATTTCAACCTCATAAAGTGAAACTTCAATCCGTGCAGCTGTTTAACAATCTACTCACCAACCGCAGAAAAATGCAAAACACCCTACTAATTGTCCTTTTCATAGTTTATCCCGCTATTTGCGGACTGTAAGACTCCCACCTCAATCGATTAACAGTCCGTGAAAGCCTGATTGGTCGGGCTTTCACTTTATTATCCACAACAAAAAGCTGATTGCTTATCGCAATCAGCTTGTCTATCATTCCAATTTACTTTTCATTATACTTTGCAATGAACTCGGACAACTGTTTTAACTCTTCATCTGTACCTTTAAAAATACCTTTTGGCATTGCACCTTTTCCATCTTTCGCAATCTTTGCGATTTCTTCTGGTGTTAACGTTAAGTTTTGTAATGCTGGTGCAGCCGCCCCACCTTGTAAGTTATCACCATGACAAGTTAAACATGTTTGTTTCTGAGCAACTTCATACCCTGCATCAGCTTTATCTACTTCAACCGTTTTTACAATTGCACCTTGCTTTTTCGCAGCCTCCCAGTCATGAGTAGCAACAGATTCCCACGTTAAAAATGTAATAGATGCGATTCCAAGAAGCATAAACCCTGTCGCAAGCGGACGCTTAAGCGGGCGTCTCTCTGGACCACGATCTAAAAATGGCGCTAACAAAAGTGCACCAAACGCAATACCTGGCATAATAAATGCACCAATTACCGTATATGGGCCTGCTGCATACGTATACTTCAACAATTGATATAAAAATAAGAAATACCAGTCTGGCAGTGGTATATATCCTGCATCTGTAGGATCTGCCATCCTTTCAAGCGGTGATGGATGTGCCACTGTTAAACATAAGTAACCAATTAAAAAGACCGCGCCTACCATCCATTCTTTTAATAGAAAGTTTGGCCAAAATGCCTCTGTTTTCCCTGGATATTCCGAGTAATCTTTCGGAATATTCGGTTTTCTAGCGGCAGGTACTCGCGAATCTCCGACAAATTTCATCCCTTTGCCGCGATGCATATGTCCCCCTCCTTCAATATACGAATTACCATATTATGACTCTTATACTCTAGTAGTTTTTATAGCGGGCCTGAAATACCTTGTTTGCGGATCATGATGAAGTGCATTGCCATTAATCCAAGCAGTGCAGCTGGTAAGAAGAAGACGTGAATAGCAAAGAAGCGAGTTAAAGTTTGAGCACCGATAATTTCTGAATGACCAGCAAGTAGTGTTTTAATATAAGGACCAATGAGCGGTGTTTGTTCTGCAATTTGAATTCCTACTTTTGTTGCAAATAATGCTTTCATATCCCACGGTAATAAATAACCTGTAAACCCTAATCCTAGCATAACGAAGAAAATAAGCACTCCAACAATCCAGTTCAATTCACGTGGTTTTTTATACGCTCCTTGGAAGAAGACGCGAAGTGTATGTAAAAACATCATAACAATAACAAGACTTGCTCCCCAGTGGTGCATACCACGAACAATCTGTCCATACGCAACTTCATTTTGCAAATAATAAACAGATTCCCATGCATTCTTTATATCAGGTACATAATACATTGTTAAAAACATACCAGATAAAATTTGAATAACTGTAACGAAAAATGTAAGTCCACCAAAACAATAGACAAATGCTGAGAAATGGTGCGCTGGGTTCACATGTTCTGGCACTTCATGGTCTGCAATATCGCGCCATAACGGCGTAATATCAAGCCGCTCATCTACCCAATCATAAATTTTATTTAACATCTACTTCGCACCTCCCTTTGGCTTCGCCTTCCCTAAATAAAGCGTGCCATCGTCCACCTTTGATTCATATACATCTAATGGTGCAAGTGGTGGTGTTCCTTTCACATTTGTTCCATCTTTCGTGTAACGCCCTGCATGACATGGACAAAAGAATTGATCCGGATGTTCCTTGTCCGATCCCCAGTTAACCGTACATCCTAAATGCTTACAAACCGGAGATAACGCTACAATGTCGCCGCTTCCATTTTTATAGACCCATGCTGATTTTGGCTCTTCGGACTTATACCATCCGTCAACTTGTTTTACTTTAAAGTCAAAGCGTTTCGGTTCCTTCGTAATATCTTTCACTTGTCCAACCGGCACCATACTTCCCGCTTCTTCTTTTCTTAAAACTGGGTCAAGTGCAAAGCGGGTCATTGGCATTAACATTCCTGCAGCCATGAATCCCCCTACACCTGTAAGTGTGTAGTTTAAAAATTGTCTTCTTGACACCCGACGCTTACTCACGAAAAATTCCCCCCTCTATCAGAAATTGTCCCCCCTGAAAAAGCAATAAACCGTAAAAACTAGGACACTATCATGATATAATAGCCTGTCATACTAGGTCAATATCATAATACTCTTAATAATACAAACTATCTTTTTATTTATTATTTTCCCACTTTTTAATCAATAATTCTGCAACCATCCCTACCTGCGTTTGAATAACCTCTCGTTTCGCTTGTTCACTTAACTGCTCCAGTGGCAATGCAGATACGTAAAACAGCTCTCCTGTAAGTTCTTCTTCAGCACTTTTCCAACTAACATCACTTGTTACGTATAAAACATGCTGAAAACCTTGTTTTTGCAAATAACTTGTCCATTCTTTCAAACGGTTACTTGTATTCTCTTCTACTTGTTCAATATAGGTGAAAGCTGGAAGTAAAAAAATTCTCCCTTTATACTCCCTTTCTAATTCATTCGCAAATGTTGTAAGAAACTCCCCTTCCCCTACCGTATTTCTCATTTTCTCAACAAGTGAAATGGATAACAGCGGGATAATAGCTGTATCAATATACTCTTTTGCTTGTTCATATTGTTTTGCGTCTGCTACAAGCCACTTCATAAAATCCCCCTCAAAAATCTTAAGATTCAGAAAAAATAAAATAAATTTCTCCTTACATACTCATTTACTTTATATATATTAAACCATATACATAAGGATAAAAAAAGAAAAACTACCATATCTAGGTAGCTTTTCTTTTTATCTGTCAAAAAACAGTCAAACTTATGCAAGACAGACATATCATAAACATTTTAATTCTGCTGTTAGTTTTTGAAATGCCTCTTTGTCTTGATTATCAAGCGCTTCATCAATCAATTTTAATAAACGCTCTTTCCGAAATGTGTGCACGCTTTCTTCTAAGAAGCGCTCTGCAAGTAGACGATCCTTTTCATTTACTTCAATATACTTTGGTAAATAAGGATTCTCTTCTAACACAGCTACATAATTTGCATTTTGAAACGAAGACTTAAAATTAAGCTGAATGTAAATATCTTCATCACGATTTAAACGAATATCATGAAATGACTTCTCAGCATCAGTTGTCATGACATTTTGCTTATAAAAGTGAAACGGTGAGTCTTTCACACAATTCGTTGACATGACCAAACCTCTTGGACAATATTTTGCATGCTCTACAAAATGAACTTTGTGCATGAGTTGATCATGACTCATTAAATAATTTAAAATCCATACACACTCTCGCTGTTTCAGCTGATAATTATTCAAGAACCATTTTACAAAATCCTTCTTCTCGTTTACAGAAACAGGGGTATTCATCGCACTTAATCCCTCCTCTGTCTTTCTTTTTTCTTTTTACATTCAAGAAGTAGCATTCAGTTTCCTTCAAAACTTATGAAAAATCCTCTAAATTATACAACAATTCTTCAATATGTGTTTGTGTCGGGTCAAGTTGCAATAAACTTGTAAATACTTCTTTCGCCTCTTTTCGCAAACCTTCTTCTAGTAAGAAGTAGCCATATTCCTCTAAGAAATCCGGATGATTCTTAAAAGAAGTATATGCACTTTCATAATGTTTTAATGCCTCAGAATACATTTCTAATTGTTTTTTTGCATAAGCTAAATCCCAAACTAACTGTGTATCTGTTTCACCACTGTCTATCGCATTTTCTACAATCGCAATTAGCTCTTCATATTTTTCTTGTTCTTTTAAAATATAAGCATACTTTAATGTCGCACCTAAATGAGATGGATCAAGCTTTAATGCAGTTTGCAATGCTCTTTCTGCCTCATCCATGTTTCGACATTTCGCTGCTATATTTGCAAATTCTACATAAAGCGGAACAGATAATTCATCTACTTTTATACCTGCTTGTAACGTTTCAAAGCTTTCCTCAAGCATTCCTTCTTTTTCATAACATTTTGCTAAATACATATATAAAGATGCATATTCTGGGTCAAGTTCTTTTAGCTCATTCCAAACTTGAATAGACCTCTGATATTGCTCTCCTTGATACAACGTAAATGCAAATCCAAACAGAGAATGAATATCTTTTTGTTCCTCTAATCCTTCTTCATAATAAGCAATCGCTTCTTCCCATCTTCCAAGCGCACTTAAACTCTCCGCCAAACGAAGTGCAATAACAACATCGGCCATTACTTTCTGTTCAGGAAGAAGCGCTTCATAATAAGCAATTGCTTTCACATCTTCTCCCTTACTACTATAAAGCTCAGCTAGTCCAAATGTGATAACAGGTTCCTCTGGCATTATTTCTTTTGCTTTTAACAGTTTTTGCTCCGCAACCTCATCAAATCCTTGCATTTGATATAAATCTGCCACAAGCAATAACGCCTGAACATATAGCTCATCATCTTCTTTAATATCATGAAGCACTTCAATGGCTTCATCCTCTTTATCAATATCAATATATAATTCCGCTAAAAATAACGAAAACTCACTTTCCTCTGGATATAAAAGGCGTAAATCTTCGACAATTTCTAATGCTTCATCTACTAAACCTAGTGTGTAGTAATAGCGAGCAATATGATATTTTTCTTCATCTGTCCCTGTCTTTACTTGCTCTTTTAATAGTTGTAATCCTTTTTCTAACTCCCCATTCTCAACATGGGTAACCGCTTGTTCAAACTTTTGCATATAAATCTCCTTTAAATCTATTTGTGAATCCATCATAACGAACAGTCATCATGTAAGCAACTAAGGAAGAAAAGAACCTTGCTGAAAAGCTAAAAACTCTTTTAACGTTGCAGCCCCTCTAATTGCGCAAAGAAGTTCGGATACGAAACTGCTACTGCATCACTATTTTCAATTTCTACTTCTCCATCGGCAATACATGATGCAATTGCAAGCATCATACCAATCCGGTGATCCCCGTAACTATTAACACAATTTCCTTGTAACTTTGTTTTCCCATATATCATCATCCCATCGTCTGTCGCTTCAATACGAGCGCCTAACTTTTGCAATTCATTTACAACAGTATCGATACGATTTGTTTCTTTTACCTTCAATTCTTCTGCATCTTTAATAATTGTTGTACCTTCTGCTTGAGTAGCAAGGAGTGCAATGATTGGAATTTCATCGATTAACTTCGGAATAAGCGCGCCCCCAATCTCTATCCCTTTTAAATGTGATGTTTGAATCGTAATATCTCCTGATGGTTCAAATTGTTCATTACGCTTATTCTCAATAGAAATATTTGCACCCATTTTTTCTAACACTTCTAAAATACCTGTGCGCGTTTCGTTTAACCCGACATTTTTCAGTACAATTTTGCTATTTGGTACAATTGCCCCCGCAGCTAAGAAAAAGGCTGCTGACGAAATATCTCCCGGCACTTCAACAATCGTACCTGATAATGTTTGACCACCTTTTACAGAAACTGTTAATCCATCTACATGAACATCACAACCAAACGCACGTAGCATACGTTCTGTATGATCACGAGACTTCATTGGTTCTGTTACAGACGTCACTCCTTCACCTTGCAAACCAGCGAGTAAAATAGCAGACTTTACTTGCGCACTAGCAACAGGAGAATCGTAATGCATACCTTTCACATCTCCACCACGAATGGATAGTGGCGTAAATTGGCCATCTTCCCTACCGTCAATTTTCGCTCCCATCTCACGAAGAGGAACTGTTACACGCTTCATTGGACGTTTTCCAATAGAATTGTCACCTATAATTGTGCAATAGAACGGTGCATTCGCCAATACCCCTAACATTAAACGAATTGTCGTTCCCGAATTGCCGACATCTAATATATCACTTGGTTCGATTAAACCACCAATTCCTCTTCCATACACAGTGACATCGTTACCACTTTGTTCAATTGTCACACCAAGCTTTTGAAAACAAGAAATTGTACTTAAACAATCTTCTCCCTCTAAAAAGTTGGAAATCTTTGTTTTTCCTTCTGCAATGGCACCAAACATAACTGCGCGGTGCGAAATAGACTTATCTCCCGGAATCTCAATCGCCCCGCGCAATCCACCTTCACACTTTGTTAATCTTTTCACTTCTATCACCTCTACTGCATCGTTTTTTATGTATATGCTAACTTATCATAATTTCAATCTAACTCTCTCTATTGTAACGCCTATGTTCTCATCTGCGCAAATATGTGCTATATCGTAAAGTAGTGAATTTCCTTTCATAGAAGCAACCCTCTTTTGGAAAATAGAACTTCTTACTAGTATACCTTTTCTATCTATTTTTCTTCGTTACATACAGATCCACAATTCCCAAAATGAAACATATATAAAAACGGCTCCTTTCATCAGAGCCGTTTTTGTATAACTAACTATAAATACGTCTTTTCTCTTTGAGATGTCTCTTTGACAAGTTCAGTAAGCAACTCAATAATCTCTGCATTCTCTTCTTTTTTGCCGACTGTGATACGAATACCATCAGGTAATCCTAACCCACCACCAGAACGAACAATATATCCTTTTTGTAATAATTTCTCAAACACTTCATCTCCAGGAATACCTAATTTCATGAAAATAAAGTTTGTTTGAGAAGAATAATAGAATACATTATATTCTTTACAGAAATCATAATATTGCTGTAATCCTTCATTGTTTGTTACGATACAATTTTGTAAAAACGCTTGATCTTCTAATGCAGCCAATGCAACTACTTGTGCAATCGCTGATGTATTGAATGGTAGTCTTGCAACTTCTAATTGACGAATTAACTTTTCATTCCCAATGGCATAACCAATTCGAAAGGCGGCTAGTCCATATGCTTTTGAGAACGTACGTAATACCATAAGGTTTTCATATTTCGCAAGAAGAGGCAATGTTTGCGGGTAATCTTCTGCCCCTGCATATTCATAATATGCTTCATCCATAATAACAAGTGTTGTTTTTGGGATATTTTCTAAGAAGGAAAGTAACTTTTGTTTCTCCACATATGTTCCAGTTGGATTATTCGGATTACAAATCCAAACAATCCGTGTTTGTTCGTCTACTTGGCCTTGCATTGCCTCTAGATCATGGACACCATCTTTTAATGAAACTTCACGCACTTCTGCTCCCTCAATTACCGCATGATGACGATATTGAGAAAATGTCGGCTTTGCCATAACAACGTTTGTTCCTTCTTGTAATAGAGCGCGACTAATCATTTGAATCACTTCATCTAATCCACTACCAAACAATAATTGCTGCTCTTTCACTTGAAGATGCGCTGCTAACTTCTCGCGAAGCTCTTGCGCTCCACCATCTGGATATAGTGCATATTGTCCTGCTAGCGATGTAATTGCCTGTACCGCATAATCAGAACAACCAAATGGATTTTCATTTGATGCGAGTTTCACAATTTTCGATAACCCATATTGCTTTTTCACTTCATCAATATGTCTTCCAGGTACATATGCTTTCAATGACAACAATTGCTCTTTCACTCTCATTTCAATTCCCCCCGTAAGTTTATCCCACTTTAACGGGCTGTAATATTCCTATCTCAAAACATAAGAAACAGAAAGAAACTTAGTCGGGAGATATACAGCCCGTTAAAGCCCGATTCGTTCAACTAACACTCAGCAAGGGATAGTGCTTCTTGCTGAGTGAAGTTTCACTTTATCTCGCTACTTACAGGCAATAACCTTCTCATCTTAACATTGCAGTATAGACAAAGGGGTGAGATGGATGGCCGCCCATAAAGACCTCATCCATAAGATGAACAATTTAGCTCGCTATTTGCGGACTATTAAGACTCCCATCTCAAAACTTAAGAGGAACAGCCCCTAAAAGCCAAATGTATTCAACTTATTAAATCAGGTCGTAGTTGCTTCGCCTTCTCTAAATATACATGCTCAATTTCTTGCTGCTTTTTATTTGTTGTGACCGTTATCATTACACGAATACATTTCTGCAGGGCACCTGGCACTTCCATTTCTTTCACACACATGACAGGCACATATATCCATCCGTCAATTTCTCGAACAGCAGTTGCAGGAAAACATGCATCTAAATCTGCTGTTGTCGAAATAAGTACAGATACAATATCAGTAGGCGAAAAACAATTTTTCTTTTCGATTTCTTTCACTAAACGCTCCGTTGCAGTCAACATTTCCTCTGCTATATTATTGTTGACTGTAATCGCGCCGCGAATTGCGCGAATCAAATCGATTCCCCCTCTCTTTGAAATGCTTCTAATGCAGTTTGAACGGTCTCATCTGAAATAGATACGACATCAACCACCCCAATTTCCTGCATAAGAACCATACGAATTGTTCCTGCATTAGCTTTTTTATCTTGTTTCATCAATTGTACAAGTCGATCTACCTTCAAATCTCTTGGCATAATTGGATAACCATATGATTGAAACCATCTTTTAAGCTCTTCATATCCAAGTTTCTTTTCATATAACTGCTCACTAAGAAAAATGGCAAATAACATGCCAATTGCTACACCATCACCATGTGTAATTTTCCCATAGCCTAGTTCTTTCTCAAGTGCATGACCAAGCGTATGTCCAAAGTTCAAATGTGCTCGTACACCTTTTTCCGTTTCATCCTCCGCAACGATTTTCGCCTTGACCGGAATCGCATGTTTAAGAACATGCGTTAGTTTATCACCACATAAATCACCGAGTGTCTTTATTTCACGGCGAAGCCATTCATATAAATTTACATCACCGATAAGCGCATGTTTGATAACTTCTGCGTATCCTGAGCGCCATTCATGTTCGGGCAGTGAATATAAAAATGGCGTATAATAAATAACCGCCTCTGGTTGATGAAAAGCACCAATCATATTTTTTCCAAGAGGATGATTCACAGCCACTTTTCCCCCAACTGCACTATCATGCGCCAATAATGTCGTTGGAACTTGTATAAAGCGAATGCCACGCATAAATGTCGCAGCAACAAATCCTGCTAAATCACCTATTACACCGCCTCCAAACGCAATAATAAGCGAATGACGATCCAATCCTTTTTCTAATGCAAATGTTTGTGCCGCATAATAATTTTCAAACGATTTTTCTGCCTCTCCGTTTGGAATAACAAACGAAAATACATCTAAGTCCGTTCCAAGTGTGTCCATCATCTCATCCATATGAAGAGAAGCGACCTTATCATCCGAAATTAGCAACACATTTGAAACAGCTGGTTTTATATTTTGAATAAGCGCTGTCAACTGTGACAACGCATCATCCCCAACAAACACATCATACTGCTTCGATGAAGTTTGAATATGTACTCTCTCCATTAAAAATCCCTCGCATACTCATTATGTTTTTCAATATTTTCACGAATGAGATCCATACGGTCTCCTCCAAATTGTTCAACTACTGCAGCCGCTAACTCCCAAGCAACAACCGCTTCTGCCACAACACTAGCTGCTGGTACCGCACAACTGTCTGAGCGTTCGATACTCGCTTGGAACGATTCTTTCGTATCAATGTCAACGCTATTAAGTGGCTTATAAAGCGTAGGTATAGGTTTCATAACGCCACGCACAACAACTGGCATACCCGTTGTCATACCACCCTCTAGTCCACCAGCACGGTTCGTTTTTCTCGTATAACCATTCTCTTCATCCCACATAATCTCATCATGTACAAGACTTCCCGGCTGTCGTGCAGCTTCAAAGCCAATACCAATCTCTACACCTTTGAAAGCGTTAATACTCATAATCGCCGCCGCCAATTTCGCATCTAACTTTCGGTCATAATGAGCATAACTCCCAACACCAATTGGCATTCCTTCTACAACAACTTCAACAATTCCACCAATGGAATCCCCATTTGCCTTTGCATCATCAATTGCTTGCATCATTTTCTTGCCCGCTTCCTCATCTAAACAGCGAACAGGTGATGCTTCAGTCACTTCTTGTAATTGCTCAATTGATTCATACGTCGTTTTCTCAGCTTGTACACCACCAATTTCAATAACATGACTAGCAATTTTAATGCCTAACTCTTCTAAAATACGTTTTGCAACCGCACCAGCAGCAACACGCACTGTTGTCTCACGAGCTGAAGAACGCTCTAGCACATTCCTTATATCACGATGTCCGTATTTAATAGCCCCGTTTAAGTCCGCATGTCCAGGACGTGGTCTTGTAATTTGACGTTTCATCGTTTTTGCCTCTTCTTCAGTTAAAGGCTCTACTCCCATAACTTTCGTCCAATGTGTAAAATCACGATTTTCCACGACAAGCGCAATTGGTGCTCCAATGCTGTAACCGTGACGAACACCGCTTAAAATTTGAACTTGATCTTTTTCAATTTGCATACGGCGTCCGCGTCCATAACCTTTCTGTCTTCTTGCTAGTTGTGTATTAATATCATCCGCAACGATAGGTAAACCGGCTGGAACACCTTCTAATATTGTTGTTAGCTGTGGTCCATGTGATTCGCCAGCTGTTAAGTAGCGCATTGATTACTCCCCTTTACTTAAAAATATTTATCCCGCATAATAAAAACGGTCAAAACTCGTCTCTACAACATGCCATGTGTAAAACATAAGAAAGAAATAAGTTCACATCTCATTCTATTTGTATAGCAATGGCTTTGCTGCAAAAATCAAAATAAGTTCCTATAGCTTATAAGAGTTTTTCATCTAAAGTACACCATACCATTATAGGCATAATACTTTATCCCGCATTAAAGAGCTGTAAAAGCCCGATTGCTAGGGCTACACTTAGTGGAGGGATTTTCCCCTACTCAGTGAAGTTTCACTTTATATTACACTATACCATAGCCTTTTTTATTTCGTAACTCATACACAACGAAAAAAGCACAAGAAGGATGTGTCCATCCATTCTTGTGCTTTTTTACTATATCCATAATAATTAAAGCGTTTACAAATTATTTTAAAATAATTAGTAAATCCACTCGTTCATTAACTTTGAATACTCAACTAACTCTTCTTTTTTGAAGAAAATACCGATTTCACGTTCTGCACTTTCAACAGAGTCAGATCCGTGAATAACATTTTTACCAACTGTTAAACCGAAATCTCCGCGAATTGTACCAGGAGCTGCTTCGTGTGGTCTTGTTTTACCCATCATGTTACGAGCTGTATCTACAACTCCTTCACCTTGCCAAACCATTGCAAAAACAGGACCAGATGTAATGAAATCTACTAGTTCTCCAAAGAATGGTTTATCCTTATGCTCACCGTAATGCTCCCCAGCAATTTCAGGTGTTACTTGCATAAGTTTAGCGCCTACTAATTGAAAGCCCTTTTTCTCAAAACGAGCAACAATTTCCCCTACAATAGCACGCTGTACGCCATCTGGTTTTACCATTAAAAATGTTTTTTCCATAATGAAATCTCTCCACTTCTTAATTATGTATGTAATTGTATATCCCCCAAAAACATAGTATCATCCTTGGTTGAATTGTGCAACAATTTTGAAATGAAGAGATTTTTTATTTCTTTAGAAAAATGATTAAAATTTCCTTTTCCCTATGTACTTCGCAACATTTTGCAGCGCATACTTCGCCTGATTACGAGGAAGTGGTTGAATGACTTCTAACGCTTTATGTAAGTAACGTTCACTAAATGCAAAAGCTTGATCAATCGCATCGCTATGTTTAATTGCTTCAATTATCTCTTTCATTTCAGCAGCAGATGTATTTTCATGTACAGAAACAATTTTTTCTTTTAGAGCCGCGTCTTCCATTGCATATAAAACGGGAAGAGTGATATTACCTTGTAATAAATCTCCACCAGCAGGCTTACCAAGCTTCTCTTCAGTTGACACGAAATCTAAAATATCGTCGATAATTTGATAGGACATTCCAACGAAATAACCATACCAAAATAAACGATTAACTGTATCCTTACATGCACCAGATGCAATCGCTCCTAACTGACAGCTCGCTGCAATTAAAAGCGCAGTTTTCCTTTTAATTCGGCGCAAATATGTTCTTAAATTTTGTTCAAAGTCATATTTGTCACGAATTTGTTCAATTTCACCTTTACATACTTCAAGAATTGTATGAGACAATGCTTTATGTGCTTCAGGTACTTCTATATTGGTAATGCATTCTAGCGATTTGGCAAATAAATAGTCGCCCGTGTACATCGCAATGCGGTCGCCCCACTTAGCATTAACAGTAGGACTGCCTCTTCGTACTAAAGCTGCATCAATTACATCATCGTGAACGAGTGAAGCCATATGAATAAGCTCTAAAGCAACTGCTACATGTTTCATATTATCTAGCTTATATTCCCCAAACTTACCAGCCAGCAAAACAAAAACAGGGCGAATTCGCTTTCCTCCCGCTTCAATAAGCTGCATTGCAGCATCTTCAATTAATTGTTGCTCCGAAGCAACAACCGCTTTTAATTCTTTCTCTATTTTGGAAATGTCCGATCGTAAAAAAGAGTACATAAGTTGTAACTTCATATTGTTCACCTTAACCTAAAACTTCTTTTTCTTTTCCCTTTGCTACTTACTAAAAATACCTTCTTAACTTTATAAAAAAATAAGAATTATTTATAGACTATTCACTAATAAACTTTTTACTTTTTCTTATACCCTAAATGCATCGCAGCAACACCAAATGTAAATGGCTTCACTTGTACACGCTCTAATCCAGCCTCTTCAAACATACGTGCTAATTCCTTCATTCCCGGAAATGTACTCGCAGACTCTTGTAACCATGAATATTCTTTATAACTTTTCGCAAACAGTTTACCAAATAAAGGCATCATGTATTTAAAGTAAATTGTATACAATTGCTTAAAACCAATCATTGTTGGTTGAGATGTTTCTAAGCAAATTACTTTTCCACCTGGTTTCACAACGCGTGTCATTTCTTTTAAAACATGCATGTAGTCCGGAACATTTCGCAGACCAAATCCAATCGTAACGTAATCAAATGTATCATCTTCAAATGGCAATTCCATCGCATTTCCATGAAGAAGTTCTACTTGATTTAGCTGTAGCTGCTTCACTTTCTCTTCTCCAACTGAAAGCATATTTTTACTAAAATCTAATCCGCACACTTTCCCTTTAGAGCCAACCGCATTTGCAAGTGCAATCGTCCAATCAGCCGTACCACAGCAAACATCCAAAGCCTTACTTCCTGGCTTCACATCCATAATACGCATCGTTTCATTACGCCATGCTTTATGTCTTTGGAAACTAATTACCGAATTCATTACGTCATATTTACCATAGATTTTTTCAAATACATCATGTACTCTTTCTTCTTTTGATTGTTGCATGCTCTTACCTTCTTCCAATGTAAATTCAATCGCTTCTAGTTGTTTTTTGTAAAATTGAAATTAACTCTTTTGTTTCCAGATGAGTTTGCAAATTACTTTCTATTTGAGCCTCTGCTTTTACGAGCCACTCTTTGTATACACTTTCTAATTCATCTTCTTTAGAACAAATTTTCTTCCACGCCTCAAATATAGGTGTTTCATTAATTTGTTGATAACATACATACTCTTTTTTCATTCTATTTATTGCTAGTACATCTTGCACAAAAGGCTTGAATGATTCCAAATGAAAATGATCGCATACTTTTTCAATCAAAGCAGACTCAATCGTTTTTATACTGCACACTATGTCATCTATTGTTTCATATGTTTGTTGATATAACTTAATCTTTTGTTCATTAATCTCTTTAATACCCGCAGCTAAAGCACGAATTAATAAAATATCATGGTTCATTGAAAGTAAATAGTAGTATAACCCACTATAATAATCCCCTGCTAACACAGTTAATTGCCGTCTTTTATGAAACCCATCCGTCTCTATATCCTTTTTTACAGATACCCTCTCATGTGTATCTAACGCAATTTGTACAAGCATAATCGTCACTACATAATGTTTCACTTGTTCGCTATGTACATTTGCATTTTTCAAAAGAGAATATAATAAAGCTAATTTTTCTTCATCCACATACGGCTCTTCAATATATTTTATAAAGTAAGGATGGCGTAATTGTTTATATAGCTGTTCTTTTATACCCGTAAAACTTCCGTAGATGTCACACACAAAAATCACCCTTGTTTTCTAATTCATAAAATTTATTATAACACATACATCCCTTTTTCTATAAAGAAAACTCCAAGAAACGGTACAAAGTAGCAATTAAAGGTAAATTGATGAGACTAAAAATTATTTCTCCTATAAAAAAAGAAAGCAGTTTCCCGCTTTCCTGTTAATTCGTCTTAATAAACGATAAAATTTCACTACGTGCTGCCGCATCATCTTGCAGCACACCTCGAACTGCTGTTGTTACAGTTTTCGCGCCTGGCTTTTTCACTCCGCGCATTGTCATACACATATGTTCAGCTTCTACAACAATCATTACACCATGTGGCTCTAGCACTTCCATAATAGAATCTGCTACCGTTGACGTAATACGCTCTTGTAATTGTGGACGACGTGCTACTGTATCAACTGTACGTGCTAATTTACTTAAACCCGTTACTTTTCCACCACGTGGAATATACGCAACGTGAGCAACTCCGTAAAACGGTACAAGATGATGCTCACACATAGAAAAGAATGGAATATCCTTGACTAATACAAGCTCTTCATGATCTTCACCAAATACTTTATGCAAATGCTCTTTTGGCTCTTCATGCATACCAGAAAATACTTCTGCATACATTTTCGCTACGCGTTTTGGTGTATCAAGAACACCTTCACGATTTGGGTCATCCCCAATTGCTTCTAAAATAAGACGCACTGCGTGCTCAATTTGTTCTAAATTTACGTTTGCCATCCGCTAACCCTCCCGTATAAAACCTAGACATACTACGAAAACATTCTAGCATATATATGTTTTTAAAAGCAAAAAGAAGAGTTTCCGAACGGAAACTCTTCTCCCCCATTAATTATGTAAGGATTATTTAACCGCATCCTTTAACGCTTTACCAGGTTTAAATGCAGGTACTTTGCTTGCCGCGATTTCAATCTCCTCACCTGTTTGTGGGTTACGTCCTTTACGAGCCGCACGCTCACGAACTTCGAAGTTACCAAATCCGATAAGTTGTACTTTATCACCTTGTTTTAAAGCTTCTAAGATAGAATCAAAAACAGCATCAACTGCTTTTGTTGCGTCCTTTTTAGAAAGGGAACTTGCTTCTGCAACAGCATTAATTAGTTCTGTCTTGTTCATGCCATTCACCTCCTCCCAAAGATACAGCTGTGTAATGATCATAAAATGAGTCTTACCTTCATTTGTAGGCAATTTTTTCAAATTCTATACTACAAAGTTGTAGATAAATCATTATCAACGCCTATATTATACGATTATCCTTTATAATTCAATATTTTTAAAGAAAATGTTGCCTTAAAAGTATGAAAAACTAGTGAAACTTGACAATATATAATAACTTGTTAGATAATAGCTTTTTGTTTTTTTATAGATAACAACCTATATCTATAAAATCTTATATTCAAAAAACATTCACCTTGGCTCTTTTTGCTTCTCTATTTAATACTTCTCTTAAAACATGGTGTTTCCTGCTAGAAACAAAAATAACTATTTTTTTCAATACGTACAACTAAAAAAAAACTCCTTAAACAAGGAGTCTTTCATCTATAAAATAATCGCGATTAATCCACCGGATCCTTCATTGATAATTCTTTCTAACGTTTCTTTTAGCTTATAACGCGCATTCTCTGGCATTAAAGACAATTTCGCTTGAATTCCTTCTCTTACTATGGAGCTTAATGAGCGTCCAAAAATATCAGAATTCCAAATTGAAAGCGGATCATCTTCAAAATCTTGCATTAAATACCGTACAAGCTCTTCACTTTGTTTCTCCGTTCCGATAATTGGTTCAAAAGTTGACTCCACGTCAACTTTAATCATATGAATGGATGGAGCAACGGCTTTTAACTTCACACCAAACCTTGAACCATGGCGAATGATTTCCGGTTCGTCTAGGCTCATGTCTGCTAACGCTGGCGCCGCAACACCATAACCCGTTTGTTTCACCATCCGTAGCGCATCTGCCACTTGATCATACTCTACTTTCGCATGAGCAAAGTCTAGCATTAGCTTTAACAAATGATCTTTCCCACGAATTTCCACACCAACAACTTCTTTTAAAATTTGATCATACAATTCATCTGGCGCGTACAAGTCAATCTCTGCCACACCTTGACCCATATCAATGCCAGCAAGGCTCGCACGATCAATAAAGTCATATTGACTAAATTGCCATACAACGCGATCCACATCACGAAGACGTTTAATATCCTTTACAGTCTCTTGTACAGCCTCTTGATAACTTTGACGTAGCCAATGATTATCTTGAAGTACCATTACCCAGCTCGGAAGGTTTACATTCACTTCTAAAACAGGGAACTCATATAATGCTTCACGTAATACGTTATAAACATCTGCTTCCCTTAATCCTTCCACACTCATTGCCAATACAGGAATATCATATTCCTCTACTAGACTTTGACGCAGCTGCTCTGTATCTGGATGGTACGGCTGTACCGTATTAATTACCATAATAAAAGGTTTTCCAACCTCTTTTAATTCTTCTACAACACGTGATTCAGCTTCCATATAATCTCTTCGCGGGATTTCACCGATTGTTCCATCAGTTGTAATAACAACCCCTATTGTAGAATGCTCTTGAATAACTTTACGTGTACCGATTTCAGCTGCTTCATGAAATGGAATTGGCTCCTCATACCAAGGCGTATTAATCATACGTGGACCATTTTCATCTTCATAGCCCTTCGCCCCTGGAACTGTGTAACCAACACAATCTACTAAACGAATGTTCACGTCAAGGCCATCATCAACGTGAATAGAAACAGCTTGGTTTGGAACAAACTTCGGTTCCGTTGTCATAATAGTGCGGCCAGCTGCACTTTGTGGCAATTCGTCTTGTGCCCTTTGCCGATCTGATTCATTGTCAATATTCGGAATAACAACGAGTTCCATAAATTTTTTAATAAAGGTGGATTTTCCTGTTCGAACAGCCCCCACAACCCCTAAGTAAATATCACCGCCTGTGCGCTCCGCAATGTCTTTGAAAATATCGATCTTTTCCAAGTAATCTCCTCCCTCAAAATTATTGGGAATTAAGTAGTGTCTTCAGCTGCATAGTTACTCCCTCCGAAGATAAGGAAGCATCCTTCTCACTTATTTCCATTCAAACGATTTACATATGGCTATTCTTGAAGTTCGGACAATATATCATATGAATTTATCTTTCATTCATATGACTATTTAAAAAGAACTTTTTGTTTGTAGTCCAAGTTGTTGAAAAGTAAAAAAACCTTTCTTCTAGAACTTATTCGTTAGAAGAAAGGTTCATGACTTATCATTCAAAAAAAATTGGTTCTCCACCTTTTGTTGTATAAGGTAACGAATACACCGGTACAAAAGGAGCTTCTTTCATCAATATGTAACGAATATCGTCTCCTTCCTTTACCTCATTACCATATTTTTGTAATGCGTCATATAAATCAATACGATAATCTACATAAATTTCTCCTTTTTCATCAATCACAAACGGCAAACTTTTCCCAGAGTATGGACTTACTACTTGTGGCACTTCTTTATAACCCATTTTCTTAAAATCAAGTTCATACACACCATTTGCAATCATCTTCTTAAAAGGTGGGTATTGATGTTCATCACGATACATTTTTAACTTCAATGTTATATCACGAAGCTGTTCTGCCATTCGAATATCAATTAATTTTACTGTAGGATTTGTTTCTACATCTATTAAAACATACTGATAGATGCCTCCACTTTCATAAGCATTCCCAGGAGGCTCTTGTAATAAATGCGGCGTTAACTTTTGAAAATCGATTGGGTACTTTTGATAAATAGGTGTATCCATATCTCTTGTTTTAATCGGAAGCAAGCCATCATTTTGTTCCTTATATGTATTCACTACAGTTTGAACCATTTGTAACTGCCCATCATGCGGCACTGTATTTTGAACCATCTGTTCTCTCGGATACAAACAACCTGACAAAATGCTCACAAAACATACAGTTACAACAACCAATATTTTTTTCATATACGCTCCATCCTTATCATCTCTATTCACCTTCTCCATTACTGCTCAACCGGACCACTAAATACAACAAGGAAAATGATAAGGCCAGATACAATCATACATCCATAAGCAAATAAAGCGATCAAACCTTTTAAAAATTTATTCTTCAATTTATAACGACTTAACAAAATAAACGCAACCGCAATAAACATAAGTGCAATTGCTCCTAATGAAAACCACATCTTCATTAAACCAATTGACATGCATATCCCCCCTTTTTATCCTAATATACCTTTCTATTATTTTAACAAATTATAACTTTCAAACAAATAAAAATAATCAAATTAATAATAAGGAACTATATAAAAACGACATCCCCTTTTTTAGGAGGGAGAGAGAATCTGACCATGCATAGGAGCCATCAGGGCTTCTGCCACATGCCAAGAAAAAACAAAAAGAGCAAACGAGTGTAGATTACTTTTTATTCTGCATAGCAGGCATTTTGATGCCGAAAAATTAAGATGGATTTATCCAAAATAAAGTGAAACTTCACTCAGTGGGGGAAAGCCCCCCACTGAGTATTAGCTCGACCAATCGGTATTTTACACCACTTCTAAACATTAACCTAACCTAAAAAAACCGTAGCGAAGACATCCCTCCGCTACGGTTGACCAAATATTCCTACAACAGCTCATATTTCTTCCTTCATTTTCATCTTATGCGCAATATACAATAGTTGCTTCTACAAGTTTATTTTTTAAACATTTTACTTAATGAGCTAAAATCTGCTGGCATATTGTTACTAATGATTGCATTTACGATTTGATCTTCTTTCTCCTTTGATACGTCACGCCCTGCCATTACAGAAACTTGATGGATTAATTGACGAAGTACTTTTTCATCCCGTAAATTCGCATTTTGTACAGATGCAGCCAATTTAAAAATATCGTCTTTATTTACTTTTGATTCTTTTTCAATATTATTGAATAAATTATTATCCATTTCGTTCACCCTCTCTTCTCCTTTACACTCCATCGTATGCAAAGCAATAGAAATGGTGAAAAAACCTATAAGCAAAAAAACTGTACAAATGTAAATATCACATTTGTACAGTTTTTTCTAAAGCAAATCTGGAATCGCTTCGACCTCATGCTTACGCACGCGTCCCATTAATGATCCAACTCCATCTTTTACATCTTTTCCATTAAACAAAACATCATATAACGCAGAAGTAATTGGCATTTCAACTTCCAGCTTTTCTGCCATTTCATAGGCTGCCTTCGTTGTTCTTACACCTTCAACAACCATGCCCATATTTTCTAGCACTTCGTCTAATGAACAACCTTTACCAAGCATGTTTCCTGCACGCCAGTTTCGACTATGTACACTTGTACACGTCACGATTAAATCGCCCATACCAGTTAAACCAGCAAAAGTTAACGGATTCGCACCCATTTTTCGTCCTAAACGTGCGATTTCAGTTAAACCTCGTGTCATTAACGCTGCTTTTGCATTATCACCTAGGCCAAGACCATCTGTAATCCCCGCTGCTAACGCAATAATATTTTTCAACGCTCCACCGAGCTCCACCCCAATAATATCAGGGTTTGTATACACACGGAAATAACTGTTCATAAATAAATCTTGTACTTCTTCTGCCGCTTCCATACGCTTTGCAGCTGAAGTAACTGTTGTTGCTTGACGTAGCCCTACTTCCTCCGCATGACTCGGTCCTGATAAGACAACAACATCTCGAATCAGATGTTCCGGAATTTCCTCTTCAATCATCTCTGAAATACGTTTTGACGTACCCGGCTCAATCCCTTTACTTGCATGAATCCATGTCATTGGTTTTGTAACAATTTCTTTCATCGTTTGCAGTAATTCTCGGTATGCCTTTGTTGGTACGACTAAAAGTACTGTATCTACATCCACTAATGCTTCTTCTAAAGAAGAATAGGCAACTATTGTCTCAGGTAGTCTAATACCTGGGAGATAACGACTATTTTCATGATTCTCATTAATTTCATTCATTAATGCTTCACGATGCCCCCAAAGCCGCACGTCATGGCCATTGTCAGCCAATACCATCGCTAACGCTGTCCCCCAGCTACCAGCTCCTACTACTGTGATTTTTTTCACCAAATCACATCCCCTCTGTTAATCTTAGTCTCGTGCCCTTGCAATAATTTTAATTGGTGTTCCTACGAAACCAAACGCATCACGCAGACGGTTTTGCAAGAAACGCTCATATGAGAAGTGAAGTAATTCTGGCTCATTTACAAAGATAACAAACGTTGGTGGCTTCACCGCAACTTGTGTTGTATAGAAGATTTTCAAACGTTTCCCTTTATGAGTTGGCGTTGGATTCATTGCCACCGCATCCATGATTACATCATTTAACACGTTTGTTTGTACGCGAATACTATGGCTCTCATTTACTTCATTAATAACTGGAAGTAATGTATGCGTACGCTTTCTCGTTTTCGCAGATAAGAATACGATCGGTGCATAATCTAAAAATTGGAAGTGAGCACGAATATTTTCTTCAAATTCTTTCATCGTTTTCTCATCTTTTTCTACTGCATCCCATTTGTTTACAACAATTATAACAGCTCGACCTGAGTCATGTGCATAGCCAGCGATTTTTTTATCTTGCTCGATAATACCTTCTTCACCGTCTAACACAACTAATACAACGTCAGAGCGTTCAATCGCACGAAGCGCACGAAGTACACTGTATTTTTCTGTACTCTCGTATACTTTTCCTTTTTTACGCATACCTGCTGTATCAATGATGACATAATCTTGTCCATCTTTACTATATGGTGTATCTACCGCATCACGCGTTGTACCAGCCACATTACTTACGATAACACGTTCTTGACCAAGTAATGCATTTACCATTGATGATTTCCCAACGTTCGGACGACCAATTAAACTAAACTTAATTGTATCATCATCGTAAGGCTCTTCATCAATTTTCGGGAAGTGCTTTGCTACTTCATCTAATAAATCCCCTAATCCTAAACCGTGTGTACCAGAAATCGGGAATGGCTCGCCATATCCTAACGCATAAAAGTCATAAATATCACTGCGCATTTCTGCATTATCAACTTTATTTACTGCAAGTACAACTGGTTTTTTCGAACGATATAAAATTTTAGCAACTTCTTCATCAGCTGCTGTTACACCGTCACGGCCATTTGTCATAAAAATAATAACATCCGCTTCATCAATCGCCACTTCTGCTTGTTGACGAATTTGTGCCAAAAACGGCTCTTCTCCAAGATCAATACCGCCTGTATCAATAATGTTAAACTCATGGTTTAACCATTCTCCTGCGCTATAAATACGATCCCTTGTTACACCAGGAATATCTTCAACAATCGAGACTCTCTCTCCAACAATTCTATTAAAAATAGTAGATTTCCCAACGTTTGGACGCCCTACTATCGCAACTACCGGTTTTGGCATATGCTTTCATCCCTTTCTATTTGCTTCTGCTATTATGTAAAAAACCCTTCTTTGTGCAAGAAGGGATTTGCATTCCAGAATATTTCTCATCTTATCAAAACATCTCATATTATAGCACATTTTAAGAATGTTTCACAATAATATATACGTTCTCTTGCAAGCGATGAGCAATTCCATCTAAAATCGCTTCTAATTGATTCGATACAAATTCCATCTCTTCAACAGAATGACATACAAACGAAGGTGCACCACCTGCAAACTTTTCTGGTGTTGTCGTAATGACAGCGAGAATATAACTTGTTAAATCTACACTCACGAATCTCCCCTCCCTTTAGGAGCCTCTGAAGACATATGAATTGCACTTTCTAACGTTGGTACATTCCCAATCACACCTATCGCCTTCTCAATATTTTGATCTTGCGGAAGGATAAACACACCAAGATTCCCATTATTTAAATCAAGCTTAGCTAAAGGTACTAGCGCTGGCGTCCCTGAATCACGATACACGCCTAAAGCAACCGAAATATCGTGTAAAATCGCTTGACGTTGTCCAAGGTTTGCAATCGTAATTTGCGCATCCATAGACTTCGGCTTTAAAACAAAGCCCATTCCGTGTTCCATAATTTCTTTTTGCCTCGCTGGTAAACCAATATTCATAATATAAATATTATCAATGTACAAACCCGCTCCATCAAACCGTAGTGGTCGATGTTCAACTTCTACAAGATCACGCAATCTCTTTCCTGACATTAATACCTTTGCAATAAAGAAGCAAACAATACCAGTAATAATACCAGCAATCCATGATTTGAAACCAACAAACGCGAAAGTTGTTATAAATGCTGTTAACATCGCTAAGTAATTCCGACTTTCAAATACAAGTGCAATTCCTTCAATATATGTATTTCCCCTTGAAACAAGTTCATAACCATCTAATTGTTGCAACGTATTGCGTTCCATATTACGCACATCACGAAATTGCGTAGCTGCTAATGTCAAAAACGTAATTGCTGAGAAGTCCTTTTTTAATATAGCTGGAATTGCAATCGCGCCTAACACAGCTGCAATAACACCCATTGAAATATGAATAATCTTCCCATGTAACCGCGTCGGGTATTGCCTCGCATCCGTACGCAGCATAAAAAGACGCGTTATCGTACCTACAATCACTCCAAGTAAGATCGCTGATGTATATTCACTCATAAGAAATTTCTACCCTTCTTTCGCTTGTTTTTTCTTAAACGGTCTACTATAAGGAAAAACATGAACAACACTATATAAAAGAACAAATAGCATCGTCGATACAGAGGCAGTATTCAAGAATGAAAAGCTGCCGATAGCATATGAAACATTCATCGCTTTATACATAAATGTTAAAAATAACTCTCCTTGTAGCATACCGATATACAAACCAAAAATACGCAACGTCCGGTTTCGATATAGTAAAACAGATGCATACACAAGAATGCCACCTAACATCCATGTACGGTCAATTACAATCCATACAGGGTCATACAATTCAATTACGTAAAAAATGGTATAAATCATTGCAATAATAAGCGTACAAACTACCGTGTACAACTTCATCCAAACGGAATAATGGGCAACTCCAAAACATGAAATTCCCATTATAACAAGGGCACTTCCTGATAGAGAAACAGAAAATATAGATAATTGTATTTGCGAACCGATTACAACCAATAGAAGAAATATACTCACACTTAATCGTAATCCATCTTTTTTCAATAAAAACGTTGTAACAATCCATCCTATCCATGCAAAAAAATAGAAATAACTTCCTTCCATTTCATCATCTCCTATTATTTCCAGTATAGGAGGTTTTTATGAAAATTAATCAAACTGAGCTTTTGCATAGTTTTTAAAAATAACAGCAACACTTTATAAGAAGGGGGTGGAAGAAAAATGGGCAAAGATCGTCAAGAAAAAAAACTAAAACAATCACGCCGCGTTGAATCCGACCGTGACCAATCGTTACAATATCCTGGTTCAACAAGGCTTGACACACCAGAGCAAGCAAGAGAACAAAATCGCCATTAAAAAACAGCCAACATATCGTTGGCTGTTTTTTCACATACAAAAGACTCTCATGTCTTGTCTCATTACAAAACTTCAATCAGTGGGGGTTTTCTTCATCCACCACTGATTGTTAGCCCGACCAATCGGGCATTTACATTCAAAATCGAAGACGACCGTTCAAGCACAAGCTAAGCCTTTCTGTGGCGAAGTTTGCTTAGGAGTCGTAACTATATTGGGACTGTTTATCCCTTCTTCGCTTCCCTCAAGTTTTGAGGTGAGAGTCTTACAGCCCGCAAATAGCGGGACAAATATAACTCCCCTTACCTTTGACTATATTTTG
Source organism: Bacillus manliponensis (assembly GCF_000712595.1). GTDB lineage: Bacteria > Bacillota > Bacilli > Bacillales > Bacillaceae_G > Bacillus_A > Bacillus_A manliponensis. Next base: position 157,378 of record NZ_JOTN01000003.1, on the reverse strand, counting down.
TCGTATCAATCCCGCGCTGCGTAAGCCAATGGTATGTATCACCTGCAATAATAAGTGGTACCCTTTGTAACTCAGCAATACTCTTCACACCAAGCGCTGTCATAATGAACTGCAAATCTGTATGTATAATATGAACTTCTTCTGCTAATTTTTCAATGCCTTCATGTATTAATATTCGTAAAAAATGTCCAGCAAATGCTGTAGCTGAAGCTCCTAAAGCTAATGACTTTGCCACATCCATTGCCGTTTGAATACCACCTGAAGCAATAATAGAGAGGTTGTTAGTTGCAGAGGAAACTTCTATTAATGAGGTCACTGTTGGTATACCCCAATCATTAAAATAAGTAAGTGTACGTTGACGGCGCTCATTTTCAATCGTCGCAAAATTAGTACCGCCATAACCGCCAATATCCACAGTTGCAACACCTATAGAAACTAGCTGCTCTGCGGTTTCTTTACTCATTCCAAAGCCTACTTCTTTCACAATAACCGGGACAGGTGCATGTTTTACAATTTGTTCAATTCGTTTTAACGCTCCAGTAAAATCACGGTCACCTTCTGGCATCGCTAATTCTTGAATAACGTTTAAATGAATTTGAATTGCATTTGCTTCAACCATATCAATTGCCAGCCTTGCTTGATCTACCGTCGCTTCACTTCCTAGGTTGGCAATAACAATCCCTTTTTCATTTCGCTTTCTCACAATTTTATAAGATGCTGCTTCTTTTTCATCTTTTAATGCTGCCATTTGTGATCCAACTGCAATTGGCAAACCGTATTCTGCTGCTACTTCTGCTAGTTGTTCATTAATACGTAGTGTCTGCTCTCCGCCTCCGCCAGTCATCGCATTGATAAAAATCGGCGAACTTAAAGAAAGTTCGCCGATCTCTGTTTGAAATGATATACTTTCATAATCTACATTCGCTAAGCTTTGATGAACAAAAGCGATGTCATGAAAACCATGTATACGAGACTGTCCAGTAGAAAGAGCATATTTTATATGATCTAATTTCCGCTTTGCTCTTGCCACACTATCCCTCTTTATTTCTTTAATTTTTTCAACTGTTCTCCAATTAAATCTCCTAATTGGAATGTTGTTGTATCAGAAGTTGGTTCATATTTACTATAATCTTCTGTCTCATTATTTTCTTCTAATGCTTCTTTTATACTTAAAGAAATGCGCTTCTCATCAGCATGAACCTCTAGTACCTTTACCGTTACCGTCTCTCCCATTTTTAACACTTCATTTGGGTTTTTCACATGACGATTTGCAATTTGAGAAACATGAACAAGCCCTTCCACTCCTGGAAGAATTTCAACAAAGGCACCAAATGTTACAAGGCGCTTCACTGTTCCTTCTCGTACATCACCAACTTTTACTGCTTCTCCAACATTTCCCCAAGGTCCAGGCTGTGCTGCTTTAATAGAAAGTGAGATACGCTGCGTATCTGCATCAACAGATAATACCTTCACTTTTACAGTTTGTCCTTGAGCTAGTACATCAGATGGTTGCTCAACACGTTCGTGAGAAATTTGTGAAATGTGTACTAATCCATCTACACCACCAACATTTACAAACGCACCAAAATCAGTTAAACGCTGTACAGTACCTTCTACAACATCACCTTCTTTTAAAGATGAAATTGCTTCTTTTTTTGTTGTTTCTAATTGTTGCTCTACTACTGCTTTATGAGAAAGAATCACACGATTCTTTTCGCGATCTAACTCTACAATTTTCACCGCTAATGCTTTTCCTTTATAGTCAGCAAAATCTTCTACATAGTGTAATTCTACAAGTGAAGCAGGAATAAACCCACGTACACCAAGATCCACAACTAATCCACCATTTACAATATCTTTCACTGTTACATCAAATACTTCACCTGATGTAAATTTCTCTTGCAATGCTACCCATGCTTTTTCTGCATCAACAGCTCGTTTCGATAATACTAAATCATCTTCTTCTAGCTTCGTAATTTTTAATTCAAGTGTTTGATTTACTTCTACAACATCACTTGCTTTTTCAATGTGAACATTTGCTAATTCACTAATCGGAATAACGCCTTCACTTTTACCCCCAACATCAACAAGTACTTGTTTTTCCTCAACTTTTGTTACTGTACCAGTAACAATATCACCAACTTGTAATGCTTTTGTTTCTAGAACTTCTTCATTCATTTTTTCTACCATGAAAATACCTCCCTACTGAAATGGCAAAGCACTTTATGTATATACGAAATGAAAACAAAAGTCTTCATTTGCATGTTATCTGAAATATCTAGAAAATATCCTCTTTTACTAACTTCTAATAAATCAGCAAATTTGTCAAGCAAATTGTCTTATATTATACATGAAACCATTTACGATTTTTATAACTTCATTCTCTATTAATATAATGAAGTTATACATTCTACAATTAAAAATAAGAGAAGGGCTAGTCCCTTCTCTTATTTTGCAACTGCTATTATAACAATACCCATGATTTTTTCTACCACTTCATCAATTGATAAAGAAGTCGTATCTAGTTCAACTGCGTCATCCGCCTTTTTTAATGGGGAAACTTCACGCTCAGAATCTAACTTATCACGAAGAGTGATTTCTTCCTTTAATTTCTCTAAGTCAGACGAGAACCCTTTTTGTATATTTTCTAAATGTCTTCTTTCTGCTCGTTCTTCTACAGAAGCTAACATAAAAATCTTCACTTCGGCGTTTGGCATTACATGTGTACCAATGTCACGTCCATCCATCACAACCCCACCTTGTTCGGCTAATAGTTGCTGGCGACGAACCATTTCTTCACGCACAAGACGATGTTTCGCAACAATTGACACTTGACTTGTTACTTCTGGTGTACGAATCACTTCCGATACATCTTGTCCATTTAAAAAGACAAGTTGCGTTGTTTCATTATACTGGAATGTAATATTCACATTTTCTGTAACTTTCATCAATTGCTCTTCATTCTCAAGATCAATACCTTGCTCTAATGCCGCATACGTTAATGTACGGTACATCGCACCCGTATCAATATAAACATACGAAAGCTTTCTCGCTACAATTTTTGCAACCGTACTTTTCCCAGCTGCAGCTGGTCCATCTATTGCGATCGAAATTCGTTTATTCATTTACGCCACCTCATTATTTCACTTATAAAACATAATGAAAAGCAGGTATATTCTCCCTGCTTCTCTCAGTTTGTTTTACACCGATTTTTATCCTCAACTATTTTAGCACAATCCTGACCATAATCAAACGAAAACCTAATCACCTCAAAAGCATCAATCATTTCACTTTTTAAAACTCCCTCATAATACACAACTTTTGATAAATGCTTTCTTATACTATCATTCATCTGAAGCGATTGTACTATTATTAAACATATCCCTTGGATGATTAACATACGAATGAAATATTTTTCAAGTTTATTCAACAAGGTCGCCCCCTTTACCTTAGTTTCATAATCTCTTATTACTTTTATACTTTTTCATTGTCGAAATATACGAAAACATGGTATGTTCATACTGTATTTTCCACAAGGGAGAGGAGTCACAACATTGAAAAAGATTTTAGTTTTACACACAGGTGGAACAATTGCAATGGAAGAGGATAAAGAAACGGGTGCTGTTCAACCTGGTGCAAAAAATCCACTTTTACAATTCATTCCGGATCAAGGTAAAGATATTGATTTAATAGTGAAGGATGCCTTCCACCTTCCATCTCCTCATATGACACCAAATGAAATGCTACAACTGCAAGTCATGATTGATGAGCGAGTAAAACACGATAACATCGATGGGGTAGTTATTACACATGGTACAGATACTTTAGAAGAAACAGCATACTTCCTTGATTTAACTGTACAATCTGACATCCCAATTGTCGTTACAGGCGCAATGCGTTCCAGTAACGAATTAGGCTCAGATGGTTTATATAACTTTTTATCTGCAGTTAAGGTTGCAAGTAGTGAAGAAGCAAAAGGAAAAGGTGTACTTGTTGTCTTAAATGATGAAATTCACTGCGCAACAAATGTAACGAAAACACATACAAGTAATGTTGCTACATTCCAAAGTCCACAATACGGACCAATCGGAATGGTGACAAAGCGTGGCGTTGTCTTTCACCATGCTTTAGTCCACCACGAAACATATAAAATAAATAAAGTTTCAAAAAATGTTGTCATTTTAAAAGCATATGCTGGCATGGATGATACTTTATTAACGGCTATTGAGCAATTATCAGTAGACGGCATTGTCATTGAGGCACTTGGGCAAGGAAACTTACCACCACGTACTTTATCTGCACTAGAGCGTTTAATCAAAAAAAATATTCCAGTTGTACTCGTATCTCGTTGTTTTAACGGCATTGTACAAGACGTTTACTCTTATGAAGGTGGCGGTAAACAATTAAAAGATATGGGTGTTATCTTCACATACGGATTAAGTGGACAAAAAGCCCGCATTAAATTATTAGTTGCATTAGAAAGTGCACAATGTAATGAAGATATTCAAAACGTATTTTTACATGAATAAAAAATAAGCTGTCGCATGACAGCTTATTTTTGTTCCCTCTCAGTAATCGTTCTCGTAATCCCATCGCCATGGAATCTTCCATTTTCAATAAAAATTTCATTTGCATTATTACCAGCAGCAATAACTCCTGCAATAAAAATACCTTCTATATTCGTTTCCATTGTTTCTTCATTATACAATGGTCTTCCCGTTTCACAATCAATTTCCACGCCCATTTTTGTTAAAAAGCCATGATCCGGATGATATCCTGTCATCGCAAATACAAAATCATTCGCAATTGTATATTCTGCCGAGTCCACTGTATATGTGATAGTGTGCTCTTCAATACATTTTACATGAGCATTAAATTCCATTTTTATCGTTCCATTTCGTACAAGAGCTTCAAACTCTGGTAGAATCCATGGTTTTACACTAGAAGAATACGTTTGCCCTCTATATAGTACCGTTACGCGTGCACCTGCTTTAACAAGTTCTAATGCTGCATCAACACTTGAATTTTTACCCCCAATAACAACTACATCACAGTTAAAGTACGGATGAGCCTCTTTAAAATAGTGCGAAACCTTTTTTAAAGTCTCACCAGGTACATTCATATAATTCGGATTATCATAATATCCTGTCGCTACAACAATATATTTCGCTTCATATTGTCCGCTCGTACCATCTCGTTTCAATGTTTGAACAGAGAAACACCCATTTACTTCTTTTTGCACACTTTGAACACGTTCAAACGTGTTCACACGTACGTCTTTTCTTCTTACCACTTCACGATAATAAGAAAGTGCTTGATTACGTACAGGCTTTCGATTTTCAGTAATAAACGCTACTCCGCCAATTTCTAATCTCTCACTAGAAGAAAAGAATGTTTGGTGAGTCGGATAATTATAAATTGCATTTACAATATTACCTTTTTCAATGACTAGTGGATTGATTCCAGCATTTTGCATGGCGATAGCCGCTGCCAATCCACATGGCCCGCCTCCGATAATAATCGCTGTTTCCCTTTGCATAGTTAACACTCCAGTCTTCTACTCGATGCTCCATTTATCCCGCTATTTGCGGCCATCTCAATCGATTAACAGCCCATAAATGCCCGATTGGCCGGGCTAACACTCAGTGGGGTATGGAGAAAACCCCCACTGAGTGGAGGTTTCACTTTATATCAAACTTGATACAAACAAGAAAAAAACCTACTCTCAGCAGTAGGCACCTATCTTTATTGTATTCATTTTTCATATATTTGTCATCTATACGATACATACATACGATAGACATCCGCTAAAAACTGTTCAAAAGTAATTCCCTGATGTTTCAATACATTTTCCGGATCAATTTTCCGAGTAGGATCCAGCTTTTTATGAGAGACAATATCTCTTTTTGGATTTAAGTTAAACGTATGACATATATGTGCATGATACCATGTAAAGCGTGTATATGCCTCCCAAAAGTTCACATTTCCTCCGTAACAAAGCTCTACGCCAATAGCAGCACTGTTCGCATCTAGTCCATACAATTCATTATCTGCTGGGACGCTATATCTAACGTGATAAGCTACTTCATTAATCGGAATAATCTCTAATATCGTTCGGTCATCTACAAATGTATGAGCTGATGCTTTCGGTTGCACCTCTTGAAAATAATCTCGATTACCAATCGCATTGCTCCCTGGATTACCAGTATCATGACTAACGATAAAACGAACTCTCGAAAGTGCACTTCCAGGACGAGAGCTTCCATGTCCAATATATCTTTTTTCTATCGGGTACATTACCATACAGTATCATCTCCGCTCTAGAAAATTCCCCCTCTCTTATATGTATTCATAAGGGACGTCCCGATAGCAACTTTATTCTTAATACAGAAAATTAAACATATTAGAAACAAAAACCATAAATAGGACAATACTAATCGCCGTTCCATAAAATCCATAAAACCAAACTTGATCTTGTTTCGTTTCTAATCCAAAAAACTTGTTAATCCCTTGTAAAAATGAAGTCTGTCTCTCTTGTTTTTTACGTAAAACCTCTACTCGTTCCATTACGTCAGTTGGCATTACAAAACGTTGTTCTGCAGTCGTCATTTTCATTACTCATCTCTCCCTTTATCTCTTCCGCTTCTCTCTTTAAGGAAATTTTAGCACAAACGTTCCATCAGAACAAGCGTTCTTTTTAGTTTTACATAAAATAAATGATAATCTCCTAAATAACGCCAATAACTGGACCAACAACAAGCAGATCAAATAACAACGAAACATATGCCTTTAAAAACGCTTGAACTACCGTGACTTTTTCAGGCCGACCTTCTTGTAACTATCTTTCTAACTCCATCACTCCTTTCTATATCTTCAACAAAAAAGCCGCAATCCCGATAAAAGGAATTGCGGCTATAGTTCATTTCTAGTATTATACCCAACCTCTGAAGCGACTTGCTTCAGCCATTTTACGTACACCAACCATATAAGCTGCTAAACGCATGTTCACTTTACGAACTTGTGAAGTTTCGTAGATTGCATCAAATGATCTTACCATTACTTTCTCTAGACGCTCTTCTACTTCTTCTTCAGTCCAGTAGAAACCTTGATTATTTTGTACCCATTCGAAGTAAGATACCGTTACACCACCAGCACTAGCTAGTACGTCTGGAACTAGTAAAATACCACGATCTGTTAAGATTTTTGTCGCTTCTAATGTCGTTGGACCATTCGCTGCTTCTACAACGATTTTTGCTTTAATATTCGCTGCATTCTTTTCTGTAATTTGATTTTCAATTGCAGCTGGTACTAAAATATCGCAATCTAATTCTAATAACTGTTCGTTTGTAATTGTATTATTAAATAATTTCGTTACTGTACCGAAACTATCACGACGATCTAATAAGTAGTCAATATCAAGTCCGTTTGGATCATGTAGCGCACCGTAAGCGTCAGAAATTGCAATTACTTTCGCTCCCGCATCATGCATAAACTTCGCTAAGAAGCTTCCTGCATTACCAAATCCTTGAACAACAACACGTGCACCTTTAATGTCAATGCCTCGTTTCTTCGCAGCTTCGCGAATGCAAATTGTTACCCCTTTTGCAGTTGCTGTTTCACGACCATGAGATCCACCTAGCACAAGTGGTTTCCCTGTAATAAAACCAGGTGAATTAAATTCATCAATTCGACTATACTCATCCATCATCCATGCCATGATTTGCGAGTTCGTAAATACGTCTGGAGCTGGAATATCTTTTGTTGGACCAACGATTTGGCTAATTGCTCTTACATATCCACGACTTAATCTTTCTAATTCACGGAATGACATTTCACGTGGGTCACAGATGATACCACCTTTTCCTCCGCCGTATGGTAAATCTACAATACCACATTTCAAACTCATCCAAATCGAAAGTGCTTTCACTTCATTTTCTGTTACGTTCGGATGGAAGCGAATACCACCTTTTGTTGGTCCCACAGCATCATTATGTTGAGCACGATAACCTGTAAAAATCTTAACTGTTCCATCATCCATACGAACTGGAATTTTTACTGTCATCATGCGAACTGGTTCTTTCAATAATTCATATACCTCTTGCGGATAACCTAATTTTTCTAAAGCTTCTTGAATAACAATTTGTGTCGAGTTCAACAATTCAAAATGTTGTTCCTTTTGTTGCGTTTGTGTTTGAGCTCCCTTTTCGGCTACCATAGTAAGTAAACCCCCTGTAATATCACTTGTTTAGTAAACCTTCATTGCTTAGTATACACCCTTAGAATAGGAATGCAAGAGAAAACGTTAACAAATATATACAATTATTTTTAAATTGCAATCGCTTTCATCGTTATTATAATCCTTTTCTTGTTTTTAGAAAAGTATAATAGTTAAAAATTTAATATTTTTAACATAAAATATTTTAATAGAATGATTGAAGGTACAAAAACAACAGTAAAGCCTCATCTAGATAAACTAGCTGAGGCTTTTTTTAGAAATGAAATATTTATAAATTTGTTCAATTGCACTATCATCCATTAACTCTTTTCCATATTCCATAATACGATAAATTGCTACAGTTGAAGAATTTCCAAACTCCGCTAAAATGGCAATCATATCTGCTTTTAATAAAGCCGGTGTTTCTTCTTCAATCCACAAATAAAAACGACCTTCCCAAGAATAAAGCTTGCCGCCGGTCACACCGAGGGGATATAGACGACTTGCTAAAGCAATAACATCCTCTAACGAAGCAAATTCATATAGTATATGTTCACTTTCATCTAAGGTAACTTGCATTTCAATAAATTCGTCACGAAACTCATCTTCAGTATCCGATTCATCATTTTCTTTCGTTACAATAACAACCATCCCTTGTGCTTGCAGTGAAAATACTTCAACTGCAATCGGGCCATCAGCTTCAAATCCAAGCTCTTTATTTGCTTCTTGCATCATATCACGAAATAATTGTTGCACTTTTGGAGCATCTTTCCAAAGGTCTTCTTTTGTAAGCCCTCGCTCTGATAAGTCATCAAACGTTAAAAAGATTTTTATTTTATTATAATTCAAGCGTTCCAACCTCATCTTGTAACCTCCTCACGTAACCGTTGTATCTCATGTTATTATATGAAATAGAGAATAGATGGTTCTTAATAAACAACTATTCCACTATTTCTAACTAGACAATCCAAGCTTTTTTTCATATCTCAAACAACCAAAAGTATTCATTCTGTTCATTTCTTTTCGATGATCAAAACATAGGATAAGCAGGAAAACTGATCATGTGTTCATGAATAAAAAACGAATATTTTTCATGTTATCTTTCACTTTCCTCAGGTGCTTGTCCGAGTATCAATAAAAACTTCTTTTTTCTTTGTAAGTAAATAGTAAAGCATAACAAGCCACATGTACATACCTCATTACATTTTAATAAAACATATATACCTACATAAAACGCTTAGTAAAAAACAAATTGTACTTTACATACTAAAAATGATGACTACCCATGCAAATCTTTCATTTGGAATCAGCTAACAACAAGAAAATTATCTCTTAGTTATATTATATTCTCTCTTCCATAAAGCGTGATTATAAAAATACAATTTTACTAATTCTATACACCGTACTTATTGCTCTTTTTGTAATGTAATCAAATGCGTTTGTGCCGGGGCACGAAACCGTAATGGCACAAGCGTCGTTCCGTAGCCATTACTGACAAATAAAGTTATATGAGAATAATTATAAATACCACCTTTTAAAAAACGCTTAGAAGGAAAAATTCGAATTTGTCCACCATGCGTGTGACCACTTAAAATAAGAGAAATATTCTCTTTTCCATTTATCTTATTTAAAACATCTGGATTATGGCTGACTAAAATACGAAATCCCTCTTCTTTACAATCTGCTAACGCTAAATCCAGACGATCTCGCTTTAATGTCGTATCATCAACACCTAATAGTGAAATCTTCTCGCCATGTTCAGACTCAAATACAACTCTTGTATTATCCAAAATCTTCACTCCACGCTCTAGTAAAAGAGCATCTAGCTCATGATAATCAATTTCATAATCGTTATTCCCCCATACAAAATACACTTGTCCAATCTCATTTAAACGCTTAATGTTTTCTGCTATTCTTTCTAAAGGGACACCTTCTTCAGCTAAATCCCCTCCAATGATAACTAAATCTGCCTCCCCTTTTACCTTTTCAATAATAGAACGAGAAACAATTCTTTTATGAATATCTGAAATAAAGAAAATTTTGACCTCATGAAAACTATCCGGAAAATGTTGGAACGACAATGTATGTTCTAGCACTGTATCACTCATCGCTGACTTATACATAAAATACAAGACAAATATACTCAATCCGATGCCTATACCAATCCAAATCATCTCAATCCCACCCTTCTGAAGAAACTTCACATTTGTAAAGTAAAAACCTTCTACATAAGTATAGAAGGTTCCTTGATAGTAAGAATTTAAAATTATAATTCTAACATAAATAGGTAAAGTATTTTATTTATGTTAGGCCCCCGTTCTTTTTGGAATTTTAAGCACCTGTCCTTGCTCTAATTCATCCCATTCTAGCTCATTATATTTTTTAATAATCTTTGCACCATCTTCATTTGGAAAATACACCTTGCCTATACTTTCTAATGTTTCCCCTTCTTTAACAGTGTGAAATTGAAATTCCCCTGGTTGTCCAGGTTCCTTCACATTTTCCACTCCATCTTTAGAATCGAAAAAAATCTCCTCAAATGCACTTTTTGCAAAGTCATCTTCTTTTTTTTCAGATTTCTTCCAAATATATTCTTCCGTATACCATAGCATACTAATTGGCAATAAAATAAATAATACTGTTAACACACGAACAAAAAAATGTTTAATCTTAAACTTCTTTTTCTTATCCTTGTGTACCTCACTTCGTGGCGGTAAACCTTCTGCTGCAGGTTCTTTTTCTTCATGTTCTTCAAATTGAACAGCTTGTCTCATCACTATGGTCACCATCACTTTCTGTTTGTTTCCGCAATTGAAGCCCCATAATAAAGTCCACAAGAAAATGTGCAAAAATTGTAACTAGCAAGTTACTAGTATATTCAAATACAAATCCAAATAGGGCACTGATGGTTAACACAAAGCAAAACAAAAACGGTTTCGATATATAACGAATATGCAAAACAGCAAATACAATAGTAGCAAATACAAATCCAAAGTGTGTTTGTATTACCCCTCGAAATAAAAATTCCTCAGCGATCCCAATAACAAGCGTAACGATAAACAATTGTATCACGGATATTCCCTGAAATACTCGACTATTAATCCCACCATCATCGAACCATGATTCCGGAAACACCCTCATTGCCACATAATCAAGTAAGATAATAATACCAGCAATTCCGCCTCCTATCAAAACAATACGTAACGGTTCCCAATGTAATAACATAAAAATACTTTGCAGGTTCGGAAAAAGTATATAAGCTAATAGTAAACCAATACAGATAATTATACATTGTGTAATATATAAATTAAGCCGAAGTTCTTTCGGACTTATATTTTCAATACTCCGCTTACGAATACCCATCATTCCTCCGTTCTTTCATTCCAAAAAGCAATTGTAATTCTGTCTCCCAATTATAGCCGAAAACACTTTGTTTTGTCTGACTTTTTTTATACGCTTGTATGTCAATCCCACAATAATCACAACAGTTTTCTAGCCCTTGTCCCTTCTCATAGCCAAACTGCTCTAAAATAGCAGTCCTTCTACAACTCGTTACTTGTAGCCACTTTTTCATGCTCTCTAACTTGTTATACTTACTAAATAAGCGCTTATCGACTTCTTTAATTATATAGCGCATCGCTTCGTCTGATAACAACTCTACAAACAATTGGCTTCCTTGTATAATCCCTATTTTCTGTAAATGATAACGGATAAACCGCCAGTGCTGTTCACTTAATCGTGCAACACCATAACAAATTTCTTCTACACTCTCCATCTGTAATACTTTTTGTAACATCAACTTTTCTTGTAAGAGAGAAAATAAAAATTGAATCTGTTGTTCTCTTGGTAACTCCTCTTCAATAATTGAAATTGGCAAATCATGATCCAATGGACTACATAATAAAATCGCGATACTAGACTCCCCGTCTCTTCCTGCTCGTCCGATCTCTTGTAAATATGACTCTATATTTGTTGGATATTGAAAATGAATAACATAACGTGTATTTGGTTTATTTACCCCCATACCAAATGCACTTGTGCACACAACAACCTCAAGTTGATCCTCCATAAACTGCTGCTGAATTAACATTCGTTCTTCATGATCCATGCCACCATGATAATAAGCAACAGTTCCTACTCCTTCATGACGTAAATACTCCGCCAGTCGTTCTGTCCAAGCGCGACTCGAACAATAGACAATGCCAGGTCCTTGTAAATACTTCACATGTTGCAGTAGTACTTCTTGTTTCTCTTGCATCGTTTGTACAAAATCTACTTTCATTGCAATATTGGGACGATCAATAGAATATACATGTTGTTTAACATCGGTAAGTTTTAAACTACTAACAATATCTTGTAATACTTCTTTTGTTGCTGTCGCTGTTAATGCTAATGTAGGCGGATTCCCAATTGCAGCGATGACACTATCAAGTTTTTTATAATCTGTGCGAAAATCATATCCCCACTGCGAGATACAATGTGCCTCATCTACTACAAATAAAGAAATATGAATTTTTCCAATCTCCTGTAATAACATTGAAGACTGTAACATTTCAGGTGAAACAAATATAAACTTATAGTAGTGAAGCCGTTTTATTGCCTCTTTCTTTTCTGCTACTGTTCGAAAGCTATTTAAAGCAATCGCTCGGTCCTTCACAACATACTTCAGCTGTGATACTTGATCTTCCATTAAAGATAGTAACGGAGAAACAATCAGTACAGTACCGTCTTGTATGAGGCCCGGAATTTGATAACAAAGAGACTTACCTCCACCAGTTGGCAACATTGCAACAACATTTTCTCCATTTATCAAATCCTCAATTACTTCTTTTTGTCCTTGACGAAAAGTATGATAACCAAACCATTCATATAGCACATCCTCAAGTTTCATTTCCATCCCCCATCCTCGCCAGTACAAGACGAATTTCAAAATAGGAGACATCTTCTCCCGTCACTTGTTTCAAAACTCGAAGCTTTCGCGTTTGCAGCTTTTCTATCGTACGCTGTACTTGTTCTATTTTGTCTTTCTCTATAAACTCTTCAATCGAAAAATCATTCTCACGTAACGCAATTTCAACGATGTGATCTTCAATAGTGGCAACTTTTAACTTTCGAATGACTGAAATTTCATCAATGGTTCTTCTTTGTTTTAAGAGCTGATATGTTTTTTGAGTCGAAAAACTTAATAAATTTTCATTTTGCTTTGGATAAGCCATAATGGTTGTTAACAAAGGAAATTCATGCTCCTGTTCTTTCACTGTTTCGATACAAAAATGCAATGTCCCTAACAATACGAGTTGTACGCGAAACGCATCTTGCTCTGTCATATCTCCAAGTTGCTCAGCTGTATAGCCAATACGTTGATATCCTGTTAAACGATATGTAAAGATAACTGCTTCTAACGGCGTAACTTTTTTCAATATACAGTGCAGTTCGCTGTATAGTCTTTCCGCTAATTCTCCTCTCACATACGGCAAGCTAATCAGGAATTTCTTAACCCATGCTGTAACTTCTATATCTTGTTGGATTGGAATAAACCGCTTATTTTCTCTCTGTAAGTTCGATATTGTTTGTACAACAAGTGAAAGCCTTCTCCACAAGTTCCCATCAATTTTTCCGTATTGTAAACCATGTAAATATCGAGGAAAAGAATACGTATCTTTCCATTCCCATAAGCGTTCTTCTCCCTTTTTTGTTAATATATAAGTATTTTCATGTATCATTTCAAGAAATTGTTCGTTTAATAACCACTCAATCTGTTTATCATAATCATGACGTTTTAAAGATTTGTGTACACCAAATAAGAAAGAAATGTGAAACATATTTCCATCCTGCAACGTCTGTGAAGAACGCTTTCCCTTTAAAAGGTGATACACCGAAGATACAGAGCGCTCACCCTTTAATTGCTTTAAACAATACAAAATTGTATAGGCTAACTGCAATACTGTTTCCACCTTTCTTTTTTCATCTTCTTTTATTGTAACAAACTACAAGCTGTTTCGATATTTTGAAAATATGATAAAAAACTAAGAAATCAGTTGACAATCACAATTGATAAGCATTATCATTATAATTTTGTATTGAAAAGTTGAACAAACCGTTTTACAATAAGATTATCATTTATTATGGAATTTTTCTTATTTACTTTTTAGGAGGTAATATAACATGGCAAAATATACAATTGTTGATAAAGACACTTGCATTGCATGTGGAGCTTGCGGTGCAGCTGCACCAGATATTTACGATTATGACGATGAAGGTATTGCATTCGTAACATTAGATGACAACCAAGGTATCGTTGAAATTCCAGATGTATTACTTGAAGATATGATGGATGCAGTTGAAGGCTGCCCAACAGATTCTATCAAGGTTGCAGATGAGTCCTTCGATGGCGATGCATTAAAGTTCGAATAGCCTTTTTAAAAAGCTCCTCTACCGTAAGAGGAGCTTTTTGCATACAAAATAACATCGGTGAGTTCACCGATGTTATTTTTATTTAAGCATTTTTCATTTTTGTAAATACCCATACTTTCAAACGAGAAAATAACGGGATACATACGATTGTTACAACAATTCCTTTTATTATATTAAACGGCAAAATTGCCGTTACAATCATTTTACGCATTCCTTCACTAGACATAGCAGGATAATCTAAAAACCAAGTGTATGCTGGTAAGATAATGAAGTAATTTAACACACTCATAATTACAGTCATTACAATAACACCTAACATAAGCCCTGTTGTTAAGCTTTTTACTGTACGATGCTTACGGAATAAATATGCAGCCGGTAAAATAAATAGACACCCTGCAATAAAGTTCGCCATTTCCCCAATCGGAACTCCCGTCAGACTCCCTTGAATTCCATAGTACAGAATATTTTTAATCGCCTCTACCATTACACCTGCAAGTGGAGTAAAAATAATCGCTGCTAGTAAAGCAGGTATATCACTAAAATCAATTTTTAAAAATGGAGGAAGCCCCGGAAACGGAAAATCCAACATCATTAGTAAATATGCAATACTACTCAGCATTGCTACACTCACCATTTGTACTACACTTCTCTTTTGTTTCATCTTTCTCTCTCCTTTTCCACCGATCTTCTCATGGAAAATGGAAAGGTCATGTTATACCATACAAATTCATCAATAAAAAATCCCTTTGTATATATACAAAGGGGAGAATTCATAGGCATCACAAACAAACGTTCAAGATAGTATCTTTTTTGAACGTTTCAACCTCCATCTTCTCCCATCCAGACTGTACTGTCGGCTTTGGAATCACACCAAATCCTGCCTTAACGGCTCGCGGGCTTAGAACGAAAAATATTTGCTTGTTCATCACCGCCGGTCGGGATTTTCACCCTGCCCCGAAGATAGACCGATATTCTATTTTCCTCCCCATTATACACTAACGAAAAAGAGATGTGAATAAAAAAGCTTATTAAGAATTACAACTTTCAATAAAGTGAAACTTCACTCAGTAGGGGTTTTCTTCATCCCCCACTGAGTGTCAGCCCGACCAATTGGGCTTTTACATGTAAAAGCGAAGACGACTGTTCAAGCACGACAAGCACAAGATAAGCCCTGGCGTGGCGAAGTTTGCCACAGAAAGGATTAACTTGTGGCTCGAGCCCTTAAGATTCGGGCTGTTTATCTCCCACCTAAACTTCTTCGTATTCCCTTCATTTTTGAGTCAGGAGTATGACAACACGCAAATAGCAGAAAAAAACTTGAAAATGCGACAAGAACAAGTAAAAATTCTATTGCTATACACTTCCTTTTTTTGTGAGATTTTGTAGTCTTTTTCCCATGAAAATGTTATGATGTGTTATTGTTACAGTAAGCAAAACTATTTCGCGACCCTTGAATATAAAAAACTTATTGTCCATTCAAAATTCGGTCAAAATGTTTTCTTATAGCGGAGGAACTACAATGAAGAAAGATAAAAAGCAACCAATTCGAGAAATTATGAAAAAGAATCTTAGAAAAGAGTACTTTTATTTGAAAAAAGAACTTCTTTTTTATGCCCCTGTTGTGTTTGGGGAGTTTTCAAACAACACATACTACGCGGCATTTGACACAGATGGTATTAGTATCTACCAATACGATAAACATTCAGAAAGCAAACTAAAATTATGCGAGCGTCATGCTTGGAAAAAGTGGAAAAAAGTTAAAATTGATTATTATTTAACAAAATCACAATTTGTATTTCAAGGAGATCAAAACTTTATTATTTCTATACTTCAAAAAGGTAAAGAGGCGGAGCAAGTTATTGCTGAACAAACCTCTTTAGAAACAGACATTGTTTCTAGACCATTTTGGAGGAAGTTACCCGGGTTTCGTTCAGACACTACATTAAATATGTACATCGGAAGCATCTGTTATACAGCAATCATTGCATTTATATTAAAACTCCTTGTTACGCATAATGCACAAATTGCACTATTTTCTTTTTCACTTGGCTGTATGCTCCTTGGTCTTCTCTGTTTAACGATCGGTTTAATCGAACCAACAATTGTCTTATTTAAAACAGAAGAAAAAACAAGAAAAAAAGTTTTTTATTACTATAGCTATTTAGCTATTTCAGGATTTATATGTGTATTTATTTTTTGGTAAACGTAAAATGAGCTACAATTCGTAGCTCATTTTACGTTTAATTTATATATAACTTTTGTGATGGATATATAGTATCTTGCTGTAAGTGATTTTTTACTTTTAATTCACGAACTGTCATTCCAAACTGATTCGCAACACTATACAACGTATCACCTGCTTGTACAATATAAACAGATGTAGATGCGACTTCATGACGCTGTTCTTCCATTACAAGCAATGGATTAATGGCATGCGTTTTCGCCAATGTCCAACGTCCTTTATGAATCTCCAAATGCAAATGCGCCCCGTAAGATTCGCCTGTGTTTCCAACATCTCCAATAATATGCCCCTTTTTAACTCGCTCTCCTTCTCGAACATATCGCTTATTCATGTGAGCGTACACAGCTTCATATTTTCCATGCTTTATAAACACAACATGGCCGTAGCTATTTGAAAAATATGATTTTTTTACAATACCATCTTGAATAGAAGCAATTGGCGTTCCAACATCAGCAGCAATATCAATACCATAATGCTTACCATCTCTCGTTCCAAAGTAATCACTAATACGTCCATTCACTGGCCATTTCCACTGTTTTTCTTCCGCAATACCGTACGGTTCTCCAATAAAATAAGTACACAAAAAAAACAATATACATGCAAAACGTCTCATGATGAATCCTCCATTGTAAAGTGAAACTTCAGTCCACCCAATCAATTGGGCTTTTCAAAAGCGAAGACGACTGTTAATCTCCCACCTAAACTTCTTCGCATTCTCTCAATTTTTGAGGTGGGACCGCAAATAGCGGGATAAAATAGCCCTTACACCTTCTCTATTGTGGTTCACAGATTGGAAAATTATACAAAAAAAAAGAAAGGATACCCTTTCTTCCTCACTGCTCTTTTTTATTCTGAAAGACAGCCGCACTTCTTTCATACTCTACATCTTTCACATAAGAACGTACATTAATAATCCTAGCTACTGCAAATAAATAATCTGATAATCTATTCATATATTGTAAAACAAACACATTTATGTTATTCGTGTTTTGCAGCGCTACAACTGCTCGTTCTGCTCTCCTCACAACTGTTCTTGCCATATGTATACTTGCCGCTCCTTGACTACCTCCCGGGAGAATAAAACGTTGTAAAGGTGGAGCCTCTTCAGTATATACATCAATCCGTTCTTCCAAAAACAAAATCATGTCGGCTGTTACTTTATAAGAAGCATCCCCTTTTACAATTGCCAAATCGCCTCCACAGTCAAACAATTCATGTTGTATCCTTTCCAACTCCTCATATATATCTTGAAACGTTTCGTCTTGTAACAATGTCATTGCGTAACCAATAAAAGAATTCGCTTCATCAATCGTACCATAAGCCTCTACTCTTATATCATCTTTATTCACTCGGCCACCTACAACACTTGTTTGCCCTGTATCGCCTGTTTTTGTGTACAATTTCATTACTTGATCTCCTTTCTTATACATTCTTTCTTTATACTACCATCCCTACCCTAAAATACAAAAGGCTCTAACATTTGTTGTAAGTGGCCACCCGGCCATACAAACAAAAATGTTAGAGCTTTTCACTAGTAAATTTATATTTTATCCTGCATTAACAGGTTAACAATCAGCAGGGATGAACCCCTTACCAATTGAACTTTTTGTTTATAATACCTTTTCTGGCAAATACACAGAGAAAGTTGTCCCTTCACCAACGACACTGGATACTGTGATTTTCCCATCATGTCCTTGTACAATATTTTTCGCAATCGCTAATCCAAGCCCTGTACCGCCTGCTTTTCCACGTGTACGAGCTTTATCAGCTTTATAAAAGCGTTCAAATAAAAATGGAATGTCCTCTTCTGGAATACCAGAACCTGAATCTTGTACTTCAAATACGATTCCGTCATTTCTTTCCTCAATAATTAACATGACATTTCCATCAACACCGGTATGACGAATTGCGTTATCAATTAAATTTGTTAACACTTGCTCTATTCGATCTTGATCAAATACATGCTGTGTTACCTCACTCCGAAATTCAACACATAATTGGACTTCTTTTTCCTTTGCAATCCCTTGGAACTTACGAGAAATCTTTTCAATAAACGGAATGACTTCTACATCTGACATATGCAGCTCAACACGACCACTTTCCATTCGTGCCAGATCTAACAATTCATTGACAAGCCTTCCTAACCGAAGTGATTCATCATAAATAATTTGAACAAATTCATTTACTTCTTCCTTCGTTTGTACGATATCATCTAAAATTGCTTCACTATACCCTTGCAGCATGACCATTGGTGTCCGTAATTCATGGGATACGTTTGCAATAAAGTCTTTTCTCATTTTTTCAAGACGACGCTCTTCGGTCATATCGCGCAGTACTGCAACAGCACCACGAATTTTCGTTTGATTATAAAGAGGTGTCATCAATACAACGTAATTTCCTTTTTGCAAATTAATTTCGATAACTTGCTCTTGTTCACTTTCTACAACAAGATGGAATAACTTCACAAGCTCAAATGGTAAATTACCGCTAAATTCTTGTTCTTTTTCCTCATGCCATACTTGTAAAAAGTGTTCAGCAGGTGGATTTATAACAACAACTTCCCCTTCTTGATTTAACGTAATAACACCATCAGCCATGCTACTTAAAATACTAGAAAGTTGCTCCTTTTCTTGCTGAAGTGCATTAATATTAAATTTCAATTGCTTACCCATTTGGTTGAAAGCTGTTGCTAATTCTCCAATTTCATCTTGTGAAACCATTGGGGCTTTTGCATCAAATTTACCGCGAGCCAATTCGAAAGCAACCTCACGCATTTTACGAAGAGGCGCTGTAATTCTTGTAGATAAAAAGAAGGCAAATACGGTTGTTAAAATAATTGCAATTCCTGCTGATAAAAAGATAAAATCTGTCGCCTCTTCCATACCTTGTTTTGGTACTTGTAACGACTGATATACAAACACTGCTCCCTCTTCTGATCCACTAAGCGGAATACCAACAATCATAATATCATTTTCAGGATTTCGTTTCGTGTCTCCATCAGGCATCGTCTTCATTTTTTTTACTACTTGTTTGTCTGTCAATACAGATGCCAATTCTTCATCTTTTTTTATATCGGCTAACGTTAAAGTTACTAGTCCTTCTTGTTCTGGTGAAGCTGATACTTGACCATTTCCTTTTACAACGATAATACGAGATAAGGGATCGACGAACTTATAAGCAATGTTCTCAATCGTATGTTCATCTGTGCCTTCTTCAATTAATTCTGAGACACTTGTTGCAACCGTCGTAAGTCTTGTTTCTCCCATTTTTACATAATACGTATCAAAAAACTGAGAAAGTAAAATCGCAACAAACCCTAGCACGAAGGAGACGAGAAGTAAAATTGTCATCCATAACTTTCCAACAACACTTTTCCAAAGCATCAATCGTTCACAACCTCAAATTTATATCCAACACCCCATACAGTTACAATCATTTTTGCCGCATTTGCTGACTTTTTACTTAACTTTTCACGAAGACGCTTCACATGTGTATCAACTGTGCGTAAATCTCCAAAGAATTCATACTGCCATACTTCTTTTAACAATTGTTCACGATCGAACACTTTATCTGGAGCTTTCGCTAAAAATAGTAATAATTCATATTCTTTTGGTGTTAAGCCAACTTCTTGTCCGTCTGCTGTCACCCTGTGTGCATCATTATCAATCGTTAAATGTGGAAAAACGATAACATCTTTTGATGTTGTATCTTGTGCGAAAAATGTTGTTGTTGCAGAGCGACGTAATACAGCTTTTACACGTAAAACCACTTCACGTGGACTAAACGGTTTCACAATATAATCATCAGAACCTACTTCGAACCCTTGAACGCGGTTTACTTCTTCGCCTTTAGCTGTCAACATAATAATCGGTGTCGCTTTTTTCTCACGAATCCCTTTACATACTTCAATTCCATCTTTACCAGGCATCATAATATCTAACAGAATTAAATCATAATCATTTTGCAGTGCTTTTTCTAACGCAATATCCCCATTATCAGCTTCATCAATTATATATTGTTCTCTTTCTAAATACATTTTCAATAAACGACGAATACGTTCTTCATCATCTACAACTAAAATTTTCAGTGTTTGTTCCATTACAAGCCGCTGTGCTCTCATAAGCCACAACGGTTTTACACCTACCTTTCCATCATATCTTGCTGAATTTTCTCGTATTCTTGCTTCTGAGCTGTTAGTTCAATTACATATAAATAATAAAAAGCAAAAGTACCCTTCTATTATTTCACAAGAATACTTAAATTTGTTCTCTTTTTTTCCAATTATATGTATATTTTTTGAACAATCCAGCTCATTCTCGACATCATTTTACAAAATCACCTTCTATTTTGTCACGCTTTTCTCAAAAAAGAAAAGAAATTGACAAAAATAAAATAGGAAAGTGAAATTACTTTCCTATTTTACCTTGCATTATGCATATGAATGTAAACCTGCAATTACTAGATTTACTACAATAAAGTTAAACATAATAATCGCAAATCCGATTACTGCAAGCCAAGCTGACTTTTCACCGTGCCATCCTTTTGATAAGCGTAAATGTAGAAATGCTGCATAAAAGAGCCACGTAATAAGCGCCCATACTTCTTTTGGATCCCATCCCCAAAAACGAGTCCATGCAATTTGTGCCCAAATCATCGCAAAAATAAGTGCACCTAACGTAAAGACAGGAAATCCAATCGCAACAGAACGATAACAAATCTCATCAAGAAGATCACTGTTAGCCTTCTTTACAACCGGCTGAAGAGCTGCCGAAACTCGCTTTCGTAAAATAAGCCTTAGTACAATATAAAGAATTGTCCCAACAAACACTGACCAAATAACAGTGTTTAACTTCGCAGCATTAATAATTGCTGGCATTTCAACAAACGGCTCTAATTTATTTGTTGTAATTAACTTCCCTTCATTTGGCCCAACAAGCGCTGGCAAATGATATACTTGCTCTGCTTGTTGTCCTTCTTTATTTATCCACTCAAACTTCGCTTCATACTTTGTGCTAGAAAAGGCTGTTGTTATCCCGATAAATCCAACTGTACATACAAGAGCATATAATACTACTTCAAGCCAAAACGTTCGCTTACTCCTTACAGATTGATCAACATTTTTTAGTAAGTAAATCACACCTGCAACAAAGCTAATTCCTAAAATAGCTTGTCCCGCGGCAGCTGTCGTTACGTGAATATGTAACCAATAACTATTAAGCGATGGAATTAATGGCGTAATTTCTCTTGGAAACATACTTGCATAAGCAATAAGTAGTAAAGCAACTGGTAATGCGAACAATCCTAGTATGCTTACTCGGTACATAAAATAAATCATAATAAAAGCACCAACAATCATCATTCCGAAGAACGTACCAAACTCAAAGAAATTACTAACTGGCGCGTGACCTGATGCAATCCATCTTAATACAAAATACACCAATTGTGACAGAAATCCTAAAATTGTAATACCAATCCCGATATTTGCCCATTTTTGCCCTTTCTCTTTAATTGCTCCTCCAAAAAAGAGAGTCCCAATTAAATAAAGAATGAACGCAGCAAATAAAAAATTCCCGCTTAGTTCTGCCATAGTTTCTCCCCACCTTAGCTAATTTTTTTCTCATTTACTTTGTCGATCGGTTGTGGAATACTTGTTCCTTCTAATACTTTTTCAATATCTTTTTTCAAACCGAACCAATTTTTATTTGTATGTCCGGCAATCCACCACTCATCTCCTACACGTTGTATCCAAATACGGCGATGATTCCAATACATTCCTTGAACAACACCAATCATAAAGATAATCCCGCCAAGCGCAATAATCTCAAGCGTTAAATCCTTTCGCACAGTAATACCTGTTGCATTTCGCATTTCTACACCTGCAAAGGACATCTTATACAAATTATCACCTTCAGGTTCAATGTTTTGCTGAATACCAACAAAACTTACTTCTCCATCTGGCGTTTCAGGTGTAAACATTTTAAACACAAACGCTGGGTTATTCGGAAACTTCGATTTCGTATTCGGTTGCCCATTTTCATCAAAATAAAAATCTGGGAAGTAAGTTACTAGTTGCAGAGAATATCCGTCTCCTAAATCGTACGATTGTTGTGGATTTGTTAAGTCAACTGTAATTGGGCCCCATTTTTGTCCATCTCCTTTTCTTTGCAAGTGAAAGGACATTGTATGAAATTCACCTTCTTTATAGTTCAGTTGATACAACGCAAAGTTTTCAAACTTAAGCGGTTTATTTACACGAATTTTATAATCTTTTACTTTCTCTAGCTTCGGTTCTTTTCCTGGTACTCGTTCTCCAACCACTTTATATAACACTGCATTCGTTTGATAGTTTTTTGAAAGCATGTTGTTACCTACACGATCAATCGCTTCACCATACACTTCTTTTTCTTTTTCTTTGTTATATACTTCTTTTACAAATTTTTCGTTTTTCAAATAATATTGACCATTCGTTCCTGGAATCACTTTCGTCTCCCCGTCACGAAGCCACATTCCTTCATCTATGTACATACCAGGTACAAACCTGAGCATCGTGCCAAATAAAAAGATAATAAGACCAACATGATTCACATAAGGACCCCATCTAGAAAACCGTCCTTTTTCAGCTAACACATTTCCATCTTCTATACGCACATTATAATTTTTTTTCTTTAAGTTTTGCTCAATATGTGCGATTTCTTCCTCACTCGCTTCCACCGCTCCATATAAGCGCTGCCTCTTTAAAAAGCTCGGATGCCTCTTCACACCTTGCTTATTAAGCGCTTTATATAAAGGAACAACGCGGTCCAAACTACATATAACGAGAGAAACACCGATAGATGCTACTAAAATCATATACCACCAAGAACTATATAAATTATTAAACCCTAGTTGGTAATATACTTGTCCTAAAAATCCGTATTGTTCCTCATAATATTCAGCTGGTGTAACATTTGGTGGAATATACATTTCTTGCGGGAAAATCGTTCCAATTCCTGATGCCACTAACGTAATTACAATAAGCCACACGCCCACCTTCACTGAAGAAAAGAAACTCCAAATTTTATCAATAAATGTTCTCGTATGCGTTAAAGAACGGCGTGCACTTCCTTCATATCTCATATCTAGTAATGTAGTCTCTTTTCCTTCTTCAAACGGCTTTCCGCAAGCTTCACAAAAGATGGTTCCAATTGGATTAATATGTCCACATTCACATTTTACTTCTTTCAATTCGCTCACCGCCTTCTACACTTTCCATAAAATATGTATCTATCATTTACAGTACTCATTATAAATTCTATTTTTTTGTACTACAATTCAATTTACCGAAATACTCAGAATTTTCAAGAGCGATTTTTATTTCACTCTAAAAACTTTACGGTGTAATGAGCTGTAGATACTCCTCAAGTTGCTCTTTTGTTAATGTTCCTGTAATCTTTTTTACAATTTTCCCATCTTTATCAATTAAAAAAGACGTTGGTAACGGTGTTACATTATATGTTTTTAAAATTTCTTGTCCTTTATCAATTGCAACCGGAAATTTCAAATCATAGCGCGCCACAAAGTTTTTCACTGCAAGCTCTGTCTCATCCGCATCCAATGCTAAAATTTCTACACCTTTCTCTTTATACTCGGGATATAATTCATTCATATATGGCATCTCTTTTTCACAAGGCTTACACCATGTTCCCCAAAAGTTTAAGAATACACCTTTCCCTCTAAGGTCTTTTAATTCAATTTCATTTCCATTCAAATCCGTCACAGCAAAATTCGGTGCCTCTTTTCCAATTTGCGCTTTCTCTGTGTCTTTAAAAACACCTTGGTATAGTGTAAAACCAATTGCTACAACTAAAATGGATAAAATTGTAATCCTAAACAATAACCGACTATTCATCATTCTCTCCTCTCTTACATGTGCAAATTAAATTTTCACTTTATTAAAATTGATAATTATTTCATAAAGTGAAAATTTATATACAATCAGCAAGGTAACAACCTCGCCGATTGTATACAATGTTACATACTATCTTGGCTTTGTAGAAGCTAGAGCACGCAGCTGCTTTACTTCATGCGGGGATAGTTCTCTTTTATCTCCCGGGCGAAGTGAACCTAAATGTAAAGAACCATAGCTTTCACGTTTTAGCTTCATTACTTTACAATCTAGCGCTTCAAACATTCTACGCACTTGACGATTTCTTCCTTCATGAATCGTCAGTTGGACAATCGCTACTTCTTTACGACGATCCCATGACAAAATTTTCACACGTGCTGGTGCTGTTTTTCCGTCTTGTAACATAACACCTTTCTCTAACATGCGAATTTTCTCTCCAGTTAATGGACCTTTCACTTTCGCTACATACGTTTTTTCTACTTTATATTTCGGGTGCATTAATATATTTGCAAATTCACCGTCATTTGTCATCAGTAGTAAACCCGATGTATCATAGTCTAATCTTCCAATTGGGAAAATACGCTCTGGAACGTGCTCAAAGAAATCTGTTACCACTTTTCTACCTTTATCATCTGCTACTGTGGAAATAACACCTGTTGGTTTATATAGTAAAAAGTAAACTGATTCTTCTTTTTCAAGAGGAATATTATTTACTTCAACTTTATCTTGAGAAGTTACTTTTGTACCTAGTTCCTTTACAATCTTTCCGTTAACTTTTACTTTTCCTTGTTGAATTAACTCTTCTGCTTTTCTTCTTGACGCAATACCAGCTTGCGCAATTACTTTTTGTAGACGTTCCATTTCTTTTTCACCTCAAATTTATCTTACCTTCATTAGAAAGAGTTGGCAACCATCGCAACCGCTTGGAAAACCTCTTCCAACTTAATAAACCACATAGACATCGTAATAAACTTATAAAGGAAGAAACATGTTCTATTCTTCATTATTCCTTATTTTCTCACAATAAATGTTCATTATTTTGTCAAAAATACACCATGAAAAAACCACTATTAAGCACATACTTAATAGTGGTCATCTTTTCATTATAAGCGAAAGGCGACTACAAATGGAAGGGTTATTGAAACATTAGCGAAACAAATACAAGTGAGCATACAATACCAATAAAATCAGCAAACAATCCTACCTTTAGCGCGTCACCCATTTTTCGTATTCCAACTGCACCAAAATATACAGTTAAAATGTAAAATGTCGTATCTGTACTACCTTGCATTGTTGACGCAAGTCTTCCAATGAAAGAATCTGGTCCATATGTTGCAATTAAATCTGTTGTAATGCTAAGACCTGCAGATCCAGAAATTGGGCGAATAAGAGCTAGTGGGACAATTTCCGCTGGTACGTGGATAAAATCTAACGCTGGCTTTATAACACCTATCATCGCATCTAGTGCACCTGATGCACGAAAAATAGAAATAGAAACGAGCATCCCAACCATAAAAGGTAAAATAGAGATGGCAATTTGAATGCCCTCTTTCCCCCCCTCTACAAACGTTTCATATGTTGGCACTTTTTTAATTGTCCCATATAAAAGAATAAATCCAATTACACATGGAATGACCCATAACGAAATTGTATTTACAATGCTCATTTTTTTCGCCCCTTTTTACTTCGTCTTTTATAAAAATAGCGGTCAATCCAAATGGCTCCAATCATTGATAACACTTGAGCAATAAATGTCACTCCAACAATTTCCGTTGGATTGGCTGAATCATACGTCATTCGAATTGAAATAACTGTCGTTGGAATTAATGTAATTGCTGACGTATTTAGCGCTAAAAACGTAATCATTGAGCGACTTGCATAATCTTTTCCACCATTTAATTCTTTCAAATGTTCCATCGCTTTAATGCCAAGCGGTGTTGCTGCATTACCTAAGCCAAAAAAATTCGCCATCATATTTGATAAAATAAATCCCATTGATGGATGATCTTTTGGTATTTCAGGAAATAGCTTTTTGACAACTGGCATAAAAAATGTGACTAACTTCTTTAATAATCCCGCTTCCTCAGCAATTTTCATTAAACCAAGCCAAAACACAAGTACACTAATTAATCCAATACAAATTGTTACCGCATCTTTTGATCCATCAAAGACAGCTTTATTTACTTCCTCCATCGTGCCATTTATCATCGCATATACAATACCAATTAACGCCATTGCCACCCATACGAGATTAACCATCAGTCCCGACACCTAACATATGAGAAAATACTTCTTTAAAATCGGTCCAAAATAAACCCGTGGTCGCAACTAATTTTTGCTTACTATAAAATATGTTACGCTCACCAAGTTCCTTGCCATCTAAATAGAGAACGGCTCGCCCCACTTTCTCTCCATCTTTAAGCTTCGCTGTTTTATCAAACTCAATCCCTAATGTTACCTCGTCTCGTTCATCTTCTGCTAACGGCAACAATAAGCTATTTTTCGTATAGACATGATTCACATAGTTTTGTTCCTCTACTCCAGAAAGTGCACCTTTTTTTAACACCATTGTTTCTTTATATCTTTTAAACCCTTCATTAAATAAGTACATATGATCATTCCAATCACTAGACGCATGAATCGTTACAACAATTAAATCCAGTCCGTCTTTTGAAGCAGTTGTCACAAGTGTTCTTCCTGCCTTCTTCGTAAATCCCGTTTTACCTCCTGTAGCATACTCATATTTAAATGTCACAAGCTTATGCTTATTTTTCCATGGATAATCCCATGCTTTTGATTGGTATGATTTTGTACCAAAAATTTTTCGAAACTCCTTATAATTCATAGCATATCTCGTTAATAGCGCCATATCATACGCCGATGAATAATGTTCCCCATCACCATCTAGGCCATGTGGATTAGAAAAATGCGTATTTTTCATACCAATTTCTTTTGCTTTCTCATTCATCAAATACACAAACCCTTCCATACTTCCTCCTACATGCTCAGCAATAGCTTGTGCAGCATCATTACCGGACCTGAGCATTAAACCGTACACCAAATCTTCTAAGGGAACTTTTTGCCCTGGCTTTAAATAAATTGCTGAACCTTCCACACGCACAGCATTATTACTAATAGATACCGTATCTTGTAACTTCCCAGATTCAACAGCCAATAGTGCTGTCATAATTTTTGTTATACTTGCTATTTTTTCTTGATTATGTTCTTGCTTTGCATATAAAACACGCCCTGAGTGTTGCTCCATTAAAATGACATTGCGAGCGCTTGTTTCATTTATTTGTGCATATGTATAACTCGGAAACATACTTACACATAAAAAAATAAGAGCCACTACAATACATGTTTGCCTCATATATTCACGTCCTTTTGGTACTTTTTGTACAAGTGTATGCTTGGACATTTAAAATATGAATGAGGAATTGAACTTCTCTATCTAAAGAAAATCATCGATTCCTAAAGCTACTTCACTTAGCAGTCACAAAAACAATTTTTACAAACGAAAAAAGACGCATATAGATGCGTCTAATAAGGTACCCATTGAAGCTCTTTTGCATTTTGAAATCGTTTCATTACATCATCCCAATTCACAACATTCCACCAGTTTTGAATATATTCTTCTTTTCGATTTTTATATTGTAAGTAATAAGCATGCTCCCAAACATCGATTACTAAAAGCGGAATTGTATCCCACTGTGTAAACAGTTGATGAAGTGTACTTTGTAAAATCTCTAAACGCCCAGCCCTAGGAGCCCACACAAGAATTGCCCAACCTGATCCTTCAACTTTAGAAGCAGCTTCTGTAAAATGTTTTTGAAAGCGTAAAAAACTTCCAAAATCTTTTTCAATTTGTCTCGATAAGTCTCCTTTTGGTCTACCTCCCCCACCTTTTTTCATATTGTTCCAAAAAATTGTATGCAAATAATGTCCCGAACCGTGAAAAGCCGCCTCTCGCTCCCAATGTTTTAATAAATCATATTGATTTGTACTTCTCGCTTTTTCCATCATATTCTCAGCTTTATTTAGTCCTTCAACATAGCTTCGATGATGTTTATCATGATGTAACATCATAATCTCTTTCGAAATATATGGCTCTAACGCATGATATGGGTAAGGAAGAGGAGGAAGCGTATGTCCACCAATTGGTACAGAAGGGGAGGCGTAGCTTCTTTCATATACAGCATAATGCCTCGAATCCACAGTTAATGCTTCCTCTAGATAATGCTGTATATGTTCCACGTCATCACTAATCTCATATACAAACTCTACATCACGCTCGCAATTATCCTCTCGAATCCGTTCTAATAACATTTGAATTTTAGAGGCAAGCATGTGTACATCATACACTTCAGCTGCTCGGTTATCTAACACATGAAGCACACTTTCACACCAATGCTCCACCTCATGAAAATAATCTACAAATACTTCTTGCTGTCCCATATGTCACCTCCTCGGTGCTACTTTAAATGTATTCAAAATAAAATTTGTATATGCCGCCGTAAAACAGAAAAGAAACCTACAGAATAACTTTCCTTTCCCTGTAGGTTTCTTTTCTGTTTTAGTAAGAAATCTCATTTATTACTTTTGTACCATCTTCGTATGATAGTCTGTCTCATAATACTCTAGTTCCTCACGCATTTCTTGAAACTTTCCTTCTAAATGTTTCATAACATTCTCTATAGAACGCGGCGGCTTTTGTTGAAATGTAATTGAATTTTTTCCTGTATAAGCAGAGCGACTATTTTCATACCAATGATCATTTTTAGGTGAAAAGAATTCTGCAATCACTTGATGATAAATTTTATACAATGTACGTTCTGCTGCACTTTTACGAAACGGCTGCCCATGCTTTAATACAAGACAAGCGTCTAATCCCTCTTCACAAAACACAAGTAAGCGTCGTAAAGATGCTAATAAGCCCGCACAATAATTTGAATCCCCATCCTCACATTCTTCTATTAAAGCAGGTAAAGTATGATAATTGACGTAATCTGTCATAATCATAATAACTTCTTGTAAAAAAACCGTCACTTGCTCCGTTTGATTCTCCACCATGGAATTCGACATCTTCATTCCTCTCCTTCGCCTATTTTGGCTCAATGCCTTTTTGTCCTTCTAAGTAACAATTTAATTTATGTAACTTACATACGATATGCGCTATTTTTCTATATAACAAAATAAGTTCAAACACTTTCCCTATTTTTTCTGCGAGAAAAAAGCACCGCCATAAACGTAAATATATGTGTTCTCTTCGATTTAAAAACCTCAATTTCCTTCAAAAGAAATGAAAACTTAAATTTTTTATCCCACATTAACAGGCTGGCAATCAAAGGGATGAAGTTTCACTCTACCTCCTCTGTTACACAAACACCATTTATACAAAACGGAACACCTACCTCTTAGCAAAAAAAGCGGGCTTTTTCCTTTTCGTTTTTCAATTCAGCTTTTTATTTTCCTTGAAATTTGTCATAATAAAAATATTGTCGCAGTTTTTCATCCCGCTATTTGCGGTCTGTAAGACTCCCACCTCAAAAGTTAAGAGAATACGAAGAAGTTTAGGTGGGAGATTAACAGCCTGTAAATACCCAATTGGTCGGGCTAACACTCAGTGAGGAGATGGAGCGCCCAACTGAGTGAAGTTTCACTTTATACAAGGAGAGTTGTATTTTATGTCGTTCTCATGGAAACGCATGCTACAAATCGGAAAAATTATTTTCCCTTTTGTTATATTAACAATTGTATTTTTTCAAGCACGAAAAGAATTAGCTGGTATCTCGTTTCAAGAAGCAATAGAAACGATAAAAAACATTCCAACAGGTGGATTTTTCTTAGCAATTACGCTCGGCGCATTAGCCGTTTCTACTATGTTCTTTTACGATTTTGTGATGCTCCGTTCATTGCGTGCAGATGTGCCGATTCAAAAAATATTTAGAGTTTCTTGGATTTCAAATACGTTAAATGGTTTTATCGGATTTGGAGGACTTGTTGGAGCTGGCATACGTACAATGTTATACAGACCGCATGTAGAAGAAACTGGTAAGCTTATTAAAAGTATCGCTTGGATGACAACTGCATTTATTAACGGATTAGCCATTTTATCATTTCTTGGGCTAATCAAAATTTTAGATACAGGCATCCTTTTACAGGAAAAACCTTGGTTATGGCCTGTTCTCATCTTTTTCGCCTTGTTTGTACCACTATACATCGGCTTCTCTAAAATAAAAAGTCGAAAAACAAGAAAGATAGATGCAGAAACAGAAGAGAAAAACCCAACCATTCTTTATTCAATCGTTTCTCTTGTGGAATGGCTTTCTGCTGGAGTTGTGATGTATGTCATTTTAATTTTATTTGGCATCGAAGTACCATTCCAAGCATTTCTTGGTGTATTTGTTATCGCTGCATTAGCTGGTGTTATTAGCCTTGTACCAGGAGGACTTGGTTCCTTTGACCTTATTTTTTTACATGGTATGGAACATTACGGAGTAGATACGGGTGTCTTATTACCTGCTATGTTACTCTATCGTCTTGTCTATTATATTTTGCCATTTGGACTTGGACTCATTTTTGCCGCGTTTGAAATGACTGGTGCTGCTCTAAAAAAAATAGAAAACAAACCTTTCATTGCACCTGCTCTTGAAACGACGGGAGTTATTTGGACACTTCAGCGTGATTTTATTAGCAAACTAGGCCCTTGGGCTTCTGCTGTTTTAACTATTTTTGCTGGTATTATGGTCATTTTATCAACAATATTACCAACAAGTACAACTCGAGCTGATGCTATACATATTTTAGTTCCAAAACAACTTATTGAACTTTCATTTAGTCTATCATTAACATTTGGTATTTTACTCGTTATTTTGTCACGTGGTATTTATCACGGTACGAAGCGCTCTTATTACATGACGATTATTTCTCTGATCGGCGCTGCTATTTTTAATACGTTAAAGGGAATTGACTTAGAAGAAACATTTATTTTACTAATTGTACTAGCTGTATTATATATGCTGCGTAAACGGTTTGTTCGCGAGAAAATGGAAGTTACATTTTCCGATATTGTAAAAGTACTTTTACTTTTACTCGTTACACTCTATCTTTATAAAAATATAGGAATTATTTTTGCAGAAGCAAAAGAAGTTTTCCAGCCTGATTTTGTTGTACGAGACATCGAGCAAGTACAACGGAGTGCACTTGCTGCAGCACTTTTTGTTCCTATTTTCTTACTGATTGGCTCTATTATTGCAAATCGTTACCGTTCATCCTTTCCAGGACAACCTGCGAACGACAAACGACTGCAAAACTTTTTAGATTCGTACGGTGGGAATGTATTAAGTCACTTAGGTTTTTTAGGTGATAAACAATTTTTCTTCAGCAGTGATGGAAAGGCTCTCCTACTGTTCTCTCCTGCTGGTAAGCGGCTTGTTGTGCTTGGAGATCCAATTGGCGATCCATCTTCATTCCGTAAAGTACTAGAAGAGTTTCTTAAAGAGGCCGATCGATTCGGTTATATTTGTGTCTTTTATCAAATTGAAAGTAAATGGATGAGCTTATACCATGATTTTGGTTATAACTTCTTTAAGTTAGGGGAAGAAGCTGTTGTTGATTTACACACGTTCACGATTTCAGGAAAGAAACGAGCCGGCCTTCGTGCAACGTTTAACCGTTTTGAGCGAGAAGGTTATACATTCGCTATTCACGAGCCACCATTTTCTGATGATTTATATAATGAATTACTAGAAGTATCAAACGTTTGGCTAGGTGGAAAAAAAGAGAAGGGATTCTCTCTTGGATACTTTAACCGTGAATATATTAACCGAGCACCTGTCGCAACTTTATGTGATAATACCGGAAAAATCATTGCTTTTACTACGTTTATGCCGGTTTATCAAGATGGTGAGCTATCTATAGATTTAATGAGATATTATCCCGATGCACCAAGTGGTATTATGGATGCAATGTTTATCCATTTATTCCACTGGGCGAAAGAAAACAATTACAGTTCCTTTAATATAGGAATGGCTCCGCTTTCTAATGTCGGTCTCTCAGCTCACTCATTTTGGTCGGAACGTGTTGCAGCTGCTATTTTTAATAACGTTCGTTACACATATAGTTTTAGCGGTTTGAGACATTTCAAAGAAAAATATAAACCCACTTGGAGTGGTAAATATTTAGTATTCCGAAAAAATCACTCCCTTCCCATTACGATGCTTGCTGTTACAAAGTTAATTGGAAAACGAAAAGAGAGCTGACATTAGCTCTCTTTTCGTTTTTTCACTTGTAATGTGAACTCCTGTTCATGTTTCTTTCCGTTTATATAAAAAGTACCCCATATTTTATATATTCCCTCTACTGGAAACGTGATATAGTACTGTAATTGTCCACCTTCTTCACTTACTGGCACTGCATATAAAAAATGCTTTCTCTCATCATCAACAATAGAAAGCGAGGCTTTTTCACCAGCATTAGAACGTAATCTAAGTTTCTCCCTTTCTTCTGTTTGAAATTGAAATGTTAATGTCGCTGCTTCATTTTCATATAATGTGCGAAATAACAATGATGCTTTATATTCACCTATCTTTTTTGTGAGGAGCGCATCTGTTTTTGATACAGGTTTCGTTTTTAATTGCTTGTCTCCTTTTATAAAAATTTTTTTCGCAAATTGCTTTACTGTTTCCTCATCATTTTCATATAAAAACACGGTATATGAGCCTTCTTTTTTTGGCTTATACGACATTTGATATGTTCCGTTCCCTGAAAACCGTGGGTTGATATGCTGAATTGTTTGTAATTGTTCATCCGTTATAACTGCTAAAATATGATCATTTACCCCTAAAACCTCATCTCCACTTTGATCATACAACTGAAACTTAATGTTCACACTTTGATTACTTTCTTTATTCTTTATATCCCACTTTACCTCTTCAATCTTACCTGTTGTTTTTGCTACATTCTTATATTTTTGCATGTAAAATCCACCAATAACAATTAACAATAACGCAATCATTCCTATTACAAGGTTTTTCATGCAATCACCCTCGCATTTTCTTTAAATTGTAACATAATTCAGAAAAGTCAACATATAAAAATCAATTATTGTTTGTAATTCCATGAGAAACACTATTGAAAACGCTCAACATCGTGTATACTACAAGAGTAGTTCATTTTATTCGACAACATTCGCACTATGGGATGGTGTTGATTTTACATAATAAGGAGGCAGATTATGAGCGTTCATATTGGAGCAAAACAAGGTGAAATTGCTGAATCTATTTTACTACCAGGAGATCCGCTACGTGCGAAATATATTGCAGAAAACTTTTTAGAAGACGTGACATGTTATAACAATGTTCGTGGTATGTTAGGATTCACTGGAACATATAAAGGAAAGCGCGTATCTGTTCAAGGTACAGGTATGGGTGTCCCTTCTATTTCGATTTATGTGAACGAATTAATTCAAAGCTATGGCGTGAAAAACTTAATTCGCGTTGGAACATGCGGTGCGATTCAAAAAGATGTAAAAGTACGCGACGTTATTATCGCAATGACATCTTGCACAGATTCTAACATGAATCGTTTAACATTCCCTGGATTTGACTTCGCACCATGTGCAAACTTTGATTTATTAAAGAAGGCATATGATGCTGGTACAGCAAAAGGCTTACAAGTACGTGTTGGTAACGTATTAACTGCTGATGTATTTTACCGCGAAAGCATGGACATGGTGAAAAAACTTGGAGAGTATGGCGTACTAGCTGTTGAAATGGAAACAACTGCACTTTACACATTAGCAGCAAAATACGGTGTAAATGCTTTATCTGTACTAACTGTAAGTGATCACATCTTTACAGGTGAAGAAACAACTGCTGAAGAGCGTCAAACAACATTTAATGAAATGATTGAAATTGCTTTAGACGCAGCTATTCAATAATTACGACAAAGAACTCGTCATACGTCCGGCGAGTTCTTTTATTATATTTTACTTTTCCTATACAAACTATAGAAATACAAGCTAGATTTCTCCCTATATTTTATGTATTCGTTTGTTATAATAAAGTGAAACTTCACTTAGTGGAGATTTTCTCCATCTCCCACTGAGTGTTAACCCGTTAATGCGGGATAAAGTAAAACTTTCAGCGTGAAACTATCCTTCTCACTATGTATAGAGTAAACTCATCAGACCATTTATAAGTAAGTTTTCTTTTAGGTCATGGGGTTTGCTAATTTTTAAAGTAATCATTACCGCTCGCTGAAACAATGAAACGCAGCTATTATTTGAGAGGTGAAGAAGTGAAAAAAAGAAGCATTGTTTTCAAACTTTTTCTATTAACATCAGCACTTTTTACTGTTACATTTTTACTCTTTTTTATTGGTCAATCACTATATCTTGAAAAGTTTTATAGCAGTAAAAAAATCCAAACAGTCCAAACAGCTTTTGAGAAATTTGTGGCAGGTTATGAAAAAGAAGGTATAACATTTGAAGAGGTTACGAAGCTAAAACGTGAATTTCAAGAAACAACAAACTCCGATCTTGTTTTACTAGATGAAAATGGAATTATTAAAGATGAAAATACTTATTATATTGAAATAATCGATAGAGACCGTGAAACATTTTTTATTCCATTAAATAACATTTTAACGAGTGAGCAATATATTTCCCTTATGAAACTAAACTTACAACCTGCTGATCGTATTATAGTATATGGAATACAGAAGAGAGATATGCTCATCCCTATTACAATTAACAAAGGGCAGCAAACTTGGCGCAATGACCATATCATATCAGACTCTAAAGCATTTGGGGTTGAATGGAAAATCGAAAAAGGTAACCCTTATAGAAAAGATCTTGGACTTAGCATTGAGGGGCGTCCAATAGAAGGTACCATATCTAAGGTACACCTTCCTTCAAAAAGTGACTTCCTTCTTGCAAATAATGTGGATACACTGCAAGCTATACAGCAATGGAGCATTTCTGTCATGCTTGGAAAATCAAATATAGATGAACCAACAACGCTTATATTAGGTGATGAAGATGATGTAAAAGGACAAATTTTCGTACAACCGATATTCGAAAAAGGAGAAATAAAAGAGTATGCCTTTGCTATGACATCATTGCAGCCGGTCGATGAGGCGATGCTTGTCTTAAAAGATTATTATGTGTATGCTTTAATTGTTGTCTTTATTGTCATTATTTTATTATCCTTTTATTACTCGAAAATCATTGCAAAACCATTAATTAAAATCAATCGTGTGACTCGAAAAATGGCAAACTTTGATTTTTCCGAAAAGCTTCCGGTATCAAGCGATGATGAAATTGGTGGATTATCAAGCAGTATTAATAAATTATCAGTCAATTTAAAAGATCGTATTGATAAATTACATGTTGCAAATACAAAATTACAACAAGATATTGAGAAGGAACGACGACTAGAAAATACACGTAAAGAATTTATTTCTGGTGTATCACATGAATTAAAAACACCTCTTAGTGTGATACGTAGCTTTGCAGAAGGAATTCAAGATGGTGTTAGCAAAGATACAACATACTATACAGATGTCATTTTAGAAGAAACCGATAAAATGAATCGATTAATTATCGAAATGCTAGAACTTGCTAAACTCGAGTCTGGTACGTATAAATTACAAATGGACACCTTCTCAATTGGAGAATTGATTCAGCAAGTTTATACAAAATTATCCTTTAGTATTGAAGAAAAACAATTACAAGTAAACATAGATGTTGATTCCAATATTATTGTACAAGCAAATCGCAGCCGCATTGAACAAGTTGTTGTGAACTTGCTCAGTAATGCAATTCGCTATACACCTGATAATGAACAAGTTCAAATTCGTTTATTAGACGATGAAGATCGAGTAAAAGTAGAAATTGAAAATAATGGGACACCAATTCCAGAAGAAAGCCTAAATCGAATATGGGATCGCTTCTATCGATTAGACGCATCGCGTAGTCGACATACAGGTGGAACAGGTCTTGGCTTATCTATTGTAAAAAATATTTTAGATCTACACCATGCAAACTACGGTGTATATAATAAAGAAAATGGTGTTGTCTTCTATTTCGATTTACAAAAATATAAGGACGACGAGAATTTGTCCTGATTTCACGAGGAGTTCACACGAAATTCACATACTCCCTTTATAGTAATAGGTAAGTTAATCCTTTCCTTTACATACACATAAAGAGGAGAGTGCGTAAAATGAAAAAAGCAGGACAACCTATTCAAAATGAAAAACAATTAGAAACAATAAAAAATATACTATTACAATCATCAAAGCGTGATGCATTATTATTTGTATTAGCTGTTAATTCCGGATTAAAAGTTAGTGAAATTTTACAGCTAAAAGTCAATGATATTATGGACGAAAATGATAATGTTCGTCACTCCATTTTATTCTACAATGAAAAAATGAAAAAACATAAGTGGTTTGCTGTAAACGAAGAGTTACAACAAGCTATTGAAGATTACATGAAAGATCGAAAGTCGTGGCGCCGAAATGAACCGCTCTTAAAATCTCAAAAAGGTACAAAATCTATTACGAGACAACATGCATGGTACATTTTAAATAAAGCCGCAAAAGAAGTTGGTTTAGAAGGGATTAGCTCACATACACTTCGAAAAACATGGGGATATTGCGCTTATAAATCTGGTGTAGATATTGCATTTTTACAACATTTCTTTGAACACAATACCCCATCAAAAACATTAAAGTATATCGGTATCGCCTAAAGATACTGATAAAAAAAGACCGCTATAGCAGCGGTCTTTTTCCATTTCTCTCTCGATTAGTGAAGCATTTATATGCTGTTTATCTACCGCCTTACCTTCTTCGTATCCTCATAAATTTTGAAATAGAAGTATTACAGCACATGGATGCGGAATAAAGTGAAACTTCACTCAGTGGGGTCTTCATCCCCCACCGAGTGTTAGTTGAACCAATCGGGCTGTAAGATTCCCACCTAAAATCCTCTAAGTTTTGAGATGAGAATCTTACAGCCCGCAAATAGCGGGATAAATGAAAGCATTTTCATTAAATCTATTCTCTTTTCTTGTATCTCTTATATTGTAATGGTACTCTAATAATTGGGAGGGAGAAATATGAACACACTAACAGTTGAACTACCGGTAGAAACATTAGAGAAGTTGCATTTATTACAACAAGCATACAAAAAGAAAACAGGTGCAAGTATTACAGAAAGTACACTTATTCAGTCGCTAATCTCCAAAGAGTTTATTCAAGAGATTACACCATTTGATTTACAACAATATGTACAACAAGAAGAACAGCGATAATTGCTGTTCTTTTTCTATTTTCCCTTCATTTACACTCTGTAACGGGCTAATCATTAATTAAGTGATACCCACCACTAATTAAAATTTCACTTTATTTTTAATAAATTTCAGAAAAAGTATTGACTTTGATAATGATAACCATTATCATTTATTACGAAGCCAACAATTGATGAATCAACCAAACGCTCAGTAACATTGTTACCCCTCTTTTTCATAACGAAGCCCATTGTACATTCCCCCTGTTTGTACAGTGGGCTTCGTTTTTTCATTCAAATAGGCGTAGCTGCTCTGGTTTAGGTTCTCCGTATGTAATACCCAACATATCCATAAGTTGTTTTGCATTATCAGCAGCGTCTCCACCAGAATTATTATTAAATAACAAATAAATATGCTTTGTTTGCCGTTCTAACTCTCTTAGTCTTTGTACCCATTCCTCTAGCTCTTGCTTATTGTAACGATATAAACACCTTACTGCTCTCCAATTTTCTCCCGTATGCAACCAGCCATGAACGTTACGTCCATGAAATCGAATTAATGTTACCTCTTCATTTGTAGCTTCTAATACGATAGGTACCGATCCTATACCAGCTTGTGGTTCATCACAAATCGTATGAATCCATCCCTCTTCTTTCATAAATTGTAATGTTCTCGCTCTAAATGGTGATTCGAACCATGTTTGATTACGAAATTCAAGCGCACATGGAAAACCTCTCATCTTTTCTTTCGTATACCGAAGAAAGTCCACATTTCTTTTTTTGCAATCAAACCAAGGTGGATATTGAAATAAAATCATTTTCAGCTTACCTGCTTCTTGTAACGGCGCAATAGATTGTTTAAAAATATGAAACATCTCATCTATACTAGAGAATGGAATGTCCCCTTTCATATGCCCTGTCATTCCTTGATACGCTTTCACAATAAATGAGAAGTTATCCGGTGTATCTGTAGCCCATTTCACGTAATTTCTCGTCGGCTGCATCGCATAAAAAGAACTATCAACTTCTACAATTGGAAAAGACTCACTATATGTCCGTAATTTATTTTTATTTTCATAAGTATCCGTATATAAAGACGGGTGATCTCCCCACCCTGTAAGTCCAACCGAAATCAATTTTCCTCCTCCTTCTCTCTTCTTTACATTTCTTTACTTTAAATTAACGCTTCCTTAACGGTTGTTTTGTATGATGATATTGAAACTTCATATGAAACGAGGGATGAAAGATGAAGCTTTTCTCATCAATACGCTTTTGGAATCTTTTTATGTCATTCATCATCTTTGGCTGTGCACTTTTTGTAATAGGAAAATACAATCAACCAAAAGCTGCAAAAGTAAATGATATTCCTCCTTATGAAATGATTTATACAAAACCAAATCATATCCTTCCTACCCTTTCTACAGAAAAAGAGAGAGTAGTCTTAAAAGGGATGCTTACAACCGATGCTTCTTCCTATGAACAACTTTATGCGATTGCAAAGCATATTCAAGGAAGCTATAAAGGAAAACAATTTGATACAATCGAACTGACTATCCATAACAATAATAATGGACAATATGAAGAACTTCCATACGAACCGATTAGCAAAGGAAATATTGTGATTCATTATACAACACATACAAATGCTCGTGATAATATAATTCTTCAATTAAATAACCGTCCTTAACGATGTAGGACGGTTATCTTTCATCTTCAACATATGAAAACAGAGCTATGTTAAAAAGGCCACCACTCTTTTAACTTATTAAGCCATTCTTGTTGCTCCTCTTCTCTCTGCTTTTCTTCTTCTAATCGTTTCTTTTCCTCCGCTTTTCTTCTTTTCTCTTCCTCAATTGTTTCAAGCTGCTTTGTATAATCAGCTACTGGTATAAGCGATAAATCAAAGGCTATTTGAGCTGGTTCTTGCACTGCTTTTTTCATAATATTATGGAACATTCTTGTTGTAATTTGTCCTCCGCTCGGAACATAATGTTCATTATCTGTTTTATCATATCCAACCCAAATCGCTCCAACTATATCCGGTGTATAACCGACAAACCAAGAATCTTTTGCACCGCTACTTGGTCCACCTACGATTTGTGTTGTTCCAGTCTTTCCAGCTGTTTCTACTGATTCAAGTTTCGCTTTTTTTCCTGTTCCATCTTCAACGACACCTTTTAATAAATAAGTCATCTTTTGTGCTACTTTCTCACTCGTTACACGCGTTTCTTTTTTATACCACTTTCCAATTGTTTCTCCTTCTGCGTCCTTAATCTCACGAATGGCGTGGCCTTCTACTTGTACTCCATCGTTAGCAAACGTAGCATACGCTTGTGCCATCACAAAAGGTGATGTACCTGTACTCATCCCCCCTAAGGCGATTGGTGAATGTGCGCGGTCACTCTCTTCAAATGGTATACCGAACTTTTTTAATGCACTTACTCCTTTTTCTACTCCAATTTGATCTAATAACCAAACAGCAGAAGCATTGTATGAATTTGCAACTGCTTCATACATTGTTACATCACCATAAAACTGATGGCTACTATTATTAATAGGATGACCATTCACTGTAATCGGTTCATCTTTTAATAAATCGTATACTTCATACCCTTCTTCTAATGCCGGTGTATACACAGTAATTGGCTTTAATGTTGACCCTGGCTGACGCTTTAATTGTGTTGCATGGTTAAATTGTAAAAACTGATACGCTCCTCTTCCACCTATAAGTGCAGGAACCCCTCCAGTTTTCGGATTCATCAATACAATGCCTGTTTGCATCACTTGATCAGATGGGGATTTTGGAAAATAACTTTCATTATTCGCAACATCTTCAACAGCTTGTTGCATATTCGGATCTAATTCAGTATAAATATGGTATCCACCAGATAAAATTTCATTTTGGGTTAACTCATATTTATCCATTGCTTCTCTCACAATATAATCAACATATTGTGAATATTTCCCTTTATATTTATCCTCCACCCCACGCTTTAATGTAAGACCTACTGCCGTTTCTGCTTTTAATTGTTCTTCTGTAAGGTAACTTTGCTCATACATTAACTTTAAAACAATATTACGTCTCTCTATAGATTTATTAAAATTTTTATATGGTGAATATGTCGACGGAGCTTTAATTAATCCTGCTAACGTAGCAGCTTCTGAAATATTCAACTCATTTACCTCTTTATCAAAGTAAACTTTTGCTGCTTTCTTGATGCCCCAAGCACCCTCTCCAAAATAAATTTGATTCAAATACATTCCAATAATTTCATCTTTTGTATAGTTTCGTTCAATTTTCTTTGTCAAAAAATACTCTTTAAATTTTCTTGAAAACGTGCGCTCCTGCGTTAAAAACACATTTTTCGCCAGTTGTTGTGTAATTGTGCTGCCCCCTGCTACAACTTGTCCGGCTGTTATATTTTTAATTGTTGCATTAATAATTCCACTATAATCAATTCCACGATGCTCATAAAACTCCTTATCTTCTACAGCAATAACTGCTTGAATAACATGCTCGGGAATCTCCTCTCGCTTAATTCCTTCTATTTTTGAAGAAGATAATTTTGCAGCTACTTGTTCATCTTTATCATAAATAAGCGTTGGCTGTGGCACTGCTGTTTTTAAAGCCGATATATCCTGAAACGCAATAATGACATTAATTGCAATCAAAAGAAATATGACAAACCCACCTAAAAATAGAAGTGAATTTCGCAATTTTTTTCTTGTTTCAAACCAATTCGACATTTTTTTTATGTATTCGTTGTTCCATTTCATCCGGTCACTTCCTTTACCATTTTTTCAAATATATAGGTACAAATTACTTTTATCTTTACAAATTTTCTATGATACCACTGCAATTCGTCAAGTTTAAGCATAGTACGTTCGACTCATATTTTTTGCAAAAATGGGACATTCTATAAACAGAACATCATATTAAAAATTCTTTAATATTGCTA
The DNA here is from genome assembly GCF_000712595.1 of Bacillus manliponensis. Lineage (GTDB taxonomy): Bacteria > Bacillota > Bacilli > Bacillales > Bacillaceae_G > Bacillus_A > Bacillus_A manliponensis. The sequence goes on along the minus strand of NZ_JOTN01000003.1, from coordinate 115,363 downwards.
ATTATTCAACAGTAATAATGTTAAGCTTTTGTAAACTTTCGATAAAACATTTGAAAAAACGACAACTTTTGATAGAATGAACTAGCTAATATTCTTTATATCATTTTTTTTGTTGGAGGTAACAACATGGTATTCAAATCGAAAAAAGATAAGTTTTCGGAAATGCTCGGTAATATTTCGGAAAATTTAAAAGAGAGCGCACAGTTTTTTGTAGAGTACAAAATTAAAAGTGCAAGCGATTTAAAAGAATTCTCCGTAAGAATGAAAGAATACGAAACGAAAGGCGACTCCTATATTCATGAGATTATTATGGAGTTAAACAAAGCGTTTATTACACCGATTGAACGTGAGGACATTTTACAACTAGCAATGAGTATGGATGATGTATTAGATGGCCTAGAACATTGTGCTGCGATGTTTGAAATGTATTCCATTACAGAAGCTGATGAATACATGATTAAATTTGTAGACGCAATCAATGCTTCTGCAATTGAAATCGCATATTCTATCGACTTAATGGCAAAGAAAAAGCTGCTTGATATTCGTACACATGCAATAAAAATTAAAGATTATGAATCAAAATGTGACGATATTTTAAGACACTCAATTAAGCATCTATTTTCTCGTGAACAAGATCCTATTAAAATTATTCAATTCAAAGAAATTTATGAGGAATTAGAAGAAATTGCAGACAGCTGTCAAAGTGTTGCAAACGTTTTAGAAACAATCATTATGAAGAATGCGTAAGGGGTCTTAATGATGGATACACTTTTTATTCTAACAGTTTTAATTGTCATTTTTGCTCTAGTCTTTGACTTTATCAATGGCTTTCATGACACAGCCAATTCAATCGCAACATCAGTTTCGACAAAAGCTTTAAAGCCACGTCATGCGATTATTTTAGCTGCTGTTATGAACTTCGTAGGAGCTATGACATTTACAGGTGTGGCAAAAACAATTACAAAAGATATTGTCGATCCTTTCACATTAAACAATGGATCCGTTGTAATTTTAGCTGCCTTATTAGCAGGTATTTCTTGGAATTTAATTACTTGGTACTACGGTATCCCAAGTAGCTCTTCTCATGCAATTATTGGTTCTATTGCTGGTGCAGCGATTGCAGCTGCTGGTTTTGGCGCGTTAAATTATGCTGGATTTTTAAAGATTTTCCAAGCATTAATTATTTCGCCAATCTTAGCATTTTCACTTGCATTCATTGTATATAGTATTTTTAAAATTTTCTTTAAGAACTTTAACTTAACCAAAACAAACCAGAGGTTCCGCTATTTGCAAATCGGAACAGCAGCTTTGCAAGCCTACACACATGGAACAAATGATGCTCAAAAAGCAATGGGAATTATCACGATGGCTTTAATTGCAAATAACTATCAAACATCAACTGACATCCCATTTTGGGTACAATTCTCTTGTGCTCTTGCAATGGGTCTTGGTACTTCCGTTGGTGGATGGAAAATCATTAAAACTGTCGGTGGACAAATTATGAAAATTCGCCCAGTAAACGGCGTAGCAGCGGATTTAACATCGGCTAGTATTATTTTCGGTGCAACACTTATTCATTTACCGGTAAGTACAACGCACGTTATTTCTTCCTCTATTTTAGGGGTGGGAGCTGCACACCGTGTAAAAGGTGTTAAATGGGGAACTGCTCAGCGTATGTTAATTACGTGGGTTATTACACTCCCTATTTCAGCTTCATTAGCAGCATTATTTTATTATATTTTAGATTTAATCTTCTAAATTCAAAAAAGTCGTCCTGATTTATATCAGGACGACTTTTTTGTGAACTTTCATTATTTCTTATAAAAACGTTGTATAATAAGGAATGTAGTTGTTACAAAAGAGGAGATGTTTAAATTTGGAATATTTCACATTGTTAATAATTGGTTTAGTAGCTGGGACAATTGGCAGTCTAGTGGGACTTGGAGGTGGGATCATTATTGTTCCTTTACTTGTTGGTTTACACAGCCTCTCTCCACAGTTGGCAGTTGGAACCTCTATTGTGACAATTGTGTTTACAGGACTGTCGTCCACTCTAACCTACATGAAGCATAAACGAGTCGACTATAAAAGCGGTCTTATTTTATTTATCGGGAGCGGTCCTGGCGGAATTGTAGGATCGTGGGCAAATAAATTTTTAAATGGAGATTCTTTCTCTTTATACTTTGGAATTTTTCTTATTTTTGTATCGATTATTTTAATGCTTCGTGATAAGATGAAGCCTCTCTCTTTAACAAATGCCTCTGTTATAAAGCGTACATTTGTAACAAAAGAAGGGCAGACCATTCATTATGAATTTCCACCTATTCTTGCAATTATCATCGCATTTTTCGTCGGTTTTATTTCTGGGCTATTTGGTATTGGCGGCGGAGCTTTATTAGTTCCAGCCATGATGCTTCTGTTTGCCTTTCCAGCACAAATTGCTGTTGCAACGTCTATGTTTATCGTCTTTTTGTCAGCAGTTGTAAGTTCTATTACCCACATTTCTTTAGATAATGTAAACTGGCTATATGCACTTATTTTAATCCCTGGTGCTTGGTTTGGTGGAAGGATTGGGGCTTATATTAATACAAAACTAAGCGGAAATGCCATCATTCATTTACTACGCATTACACTAATCATTATCGGTATAAGAATGATTGTAACTTCTCTCTTTTGACGCATTCTTCTTAATAGAATGCGTTTTTTTATCGGCTCCCGACATTCATCTCCCACTTCAAACAAACCGTAAGAGTATTAAGTGACGAGTAATTTAAGTACAAGAATATAAAAAGATGCCAAATACCATACTTAACAACGAGCATATTACCATTAAAATAAAATTTGATAGATGTAATTTTTCCAAACGAATCACTCTTTTCTAAACACGTTATATCTCTATCTTTATCATAGCGAAAAAGAGCTACTCGTGCGTTTACAATACACTTACAATAGGAAAATGATTGTTACAATTTATGTGCAAATGTTGCAAAATAATACAAAAAAAGATGTCATATTGACATCTTTTAATGAACAAGAGACCACCCCATAAAGTCCTCATGTACTTGTCTCGCACGCCTATCATTTCGATCATATAATTCGGCATAACTATCCGTTTCTTCATCATATGCCATTGTGTAAATAATTTGGCCCTCTAGCTCAACAGATACAACAACTCCGCCTTTCATTTCTTCTACATGTATCACTGCATTAGCCGGAGCCCTCATCTCTATCATCTTCTCATCTAACATGGCTGCCCCCTACAAATCATTATTTACTTTGCCATTGGCAAACATCTATCACTATATTTTCTCTCTATCACGTTATTTCATTGCTATATATGAAACAATATACCACTTCAATATAGTATAATGCAGCTATAGAAGCAACGCTATAAAAACTTGCTTTTTGGAAAAGAACGTCAAAAAAGGAGAAAGCTATGATTTTACATAAAGGAGAAATATTATTTCGACAAGGCGAGGAAGGACCCCTATACTTCATTAAAAGCGGTTTGCTAAAAGTGGTTCGGCTACAAGAAGATGGCACATCTTTTTTATTTAACATTATTGTCCCTGGTGAAACCATCCCTCATCATTCTTTAATTTCAGCAAAAGATTATCACGGAACAGCCATTGCTTTAATGAAAACTGAAGTAGAGCCAATCATAAGCCATGCTTGGTATGAAAAACTACAATCAGATCCAAAGTTATACGCTAATATCGCACTGCAATTACAGACGAAATTACGAATGATGCAAGAACGAACAGATTTACTTACACTTGTTTCTCCAAAAGAACGGCTACTACGGTTGCAAACATGGTTTGCAACATATTTGGGTGATGTTCCAGTCCATGATATTTTAACCCAAGCAGAAATTGGACAGTTAATCGGTATTCGCCGTGAAACGGCAAATCGGTTACTTCGTGAGCAAACAAAGAACGAGGTGAATTAACACCCCGTTCTTTGTTTGCATTATTTTTGTAAACTAGTAGCTGGACCAAAGAATTCAAAATGGATATGCTCTTCAGAAACGCCCCATTCTGTTAAAATCTCATTAATATGTCTCATAAAAGGGACTGGACCACAGAAGTAAAACTCTGCCTCTTTAGAAGGAACAATAGATTGTAGCCATGATAAATCAATGAATCCTTCTTTATTATAATTTTGTATTTCTCTATCTCTCTCCGTTGGTTGTGAATAACAAGTATACATCTTCACTTCTTCATGTATTTCTGTCAATTGTTTTACTTCTTCTTTCATTGCATGCACGTCACTATTTAATGCGCCATGAATGAAATAGATCGGATGATTTGGCATCTGCTGGACAGCTGTATGAAGCATGCTCATCATCGGTGTAATTCCAACACCTCCGCTAATCAACACAATAGGAGTTTTACTTTCCATGTTTAAGACGAAATCTCCGGCTGGTGCACTTAATGGAATTACGTCCCCTTCTTCCACATGCTCATGTAAATAGTTTGATACAACCCCGCGAGCTTCTCTTTTTACACTGATGCGATAATATTCCTTATTAGGCGCATCTGATAAACTATATTGACGGTGATGTGTATACACTTCACCTTCTATTTTAAGTTGCACTGTTACATACTGACCCGGTAAAAATGAAGACAAACCTCCACCATCAGCTGGTCTCAAATAAAAAGATGTAATAACATCACTTTCTCTTTCTTTTTTCACTACAATAAAATTACGGAAATCTTTCCAACCACCTACTTTAGAAGCGGCTTCTTCATACATCTCTGCCTCTACACTAATAAATACATCAGCAATCACTCCATATGCCTCGCCCCATGCATCTAACACTTCTTTCGGAGCTTCTACCACCTCGTCAATTGCTCGTAATAAACATGTACCTACAATAGGATAATGTTCTGCTTTCACGCCTAAACTTCTATGCTTATGAGCAATTTGTTTCACTACTGGAACAATAACTTCTAAACGATCGATATACTGCGCCGCAGCATACACAGCATTTGCTAATGCTTGTTGTTGTCTCCCTTGCTTTTGATTCATATGATTAAAAATGTTAAGTAACTCAGGATACTCCGCAAATAAAATTTCATAAAAACGTGTTGTAATTTGCACACCTTTTTCTTGTAATAATGGTACTGTTGATTTTATAATGTCAATTGTTTTTTCTTGTAACATCGTTATGATCCCCCTATTTGTTTTATTCGCTTATCGCCATTATAAATGATAGAAACAAAGCGCGTTGTGATTATAATCACTATAAACATGATGATTTTGTGAAAAAATAAAAAGGATGTCCATAAAGAAGGATATTTCCCACTTTATAGACACCCTTCTACTCCGTCTTTAACGCCTCTTCCACTACTTTCATATCTTTTCCATTACCAAATTCCGTATACCCCCATATATTCGTTTCCCCAGTGTAATCATTTACGAAAATGTCAAGATCATGATAAATACGATGAGCATACACAACATACTCGATATTGCGATTTATCATTCCCTTTTTCATTATTTCATAGCTGCGCTTCACATCTCGCTTTATTTTTTTGTTCTTCACTTTTTTATCGATGGTTTGCAATGCCCCTTCTTGTTGTTGGAACCATCCACTTAATTGATTCCAATCACCATCTGTATAATTCTCAGATTTCCCGTAATTTAAAAAATCATTATAGCTTTCGTGTGTCATGCGGATGAACTGTAATACTTCTTCAGTTTCTACAACCTTTTCTGTTGTCGGAATTGCAGCCGTACCAACTGGCTTATTTGCATAGTATACAAATATTTTTGTCAACCCATACGTTGCGATTACCATAAACACAAGAACAGTTACTAGACGCCACACTCTTTTCATACAGGGAACCCCTTTTCTTATGTATCATGTTACATTTATTTCTACTGCAAGTCATATTTGTAACATTCTTCCAAAGAAGAGAAGTTCCTTTATAAATCATTCCAATCATTTCGACATCATTTTTTTACAAATCTCATCGTGGCAAATGTTGCTCCAAAATACTATACCCTTCATATGCAATAAAACCTAATACAGCAAGTAATGCTAAGTAGGCTATGAACACTACAATACGTGTTTTCATGTCCGCATTATAATATCTTTCATGCTTATCCTTCTCAACTTCCCACTCAGCTATTTTCTTCTCTGAGACCTCCAATGCATCTTGCATACGAAGAAGATATTCTTCTTTTTCATCTTCATAAGGTACAAAGTCAAAAGGCATAAATCTAGGAAGAATGTATTCTAGAGCTTCTTTTTTTTGCTGTTCCTCTCGAGATAAATCTTTATTTTGAAATGCATTCATCTCATAATGCATCAAATGAAGCGTACGGTGAACGGCTTTTGTTTCCTGAAATTCTTCTTTCATCTTTGCAATATACTGTTTAGCTACTTCTATCTTCCAACCAATCTCTTCAATTGGACGATCTCGTTTTAACACACGATACCATTCCATACATCCTATGATAAAAATAAAACCAAGAAACATACTTTGCTGTACAATTGCTACACCTAGTAATATGACTAAACCAAGCGCCCATATTTTTGTACTAACTACGGAAACAATTCGCCCTCCATCTAACGGCGACACAGGAATTAAATTAAAGAAATTAATCATACTTCCAAGTAAAATAACAAGTGCCCAAAACGGCTCTCCTGTCATCATATAAAGTGGAATTGCTGGTAAAAAAGAAAGCAATCCAAATAACGGACCCATATATGCCATAAACGCTTCGTCTTTTGCATTTTTAGGCATTTCCTTCATCCCGATAAGAGCCCCCATAAATGGGATAAAAATAGCTGGTGAAGTTGGAATCCCTTTTCTTTTTGCTGCCCATAAATGTCCCATTTCATGAATCAACAATAAATAAACAAGTGCTACTCCAAATTTCCATCCGTATACCATTGCATACGCACCCAGTGATAAAAACATACTGAATACAGTAGAAAACTTTGCTAACTTAAAGATTGCTAGTACCCATTTAAATTTGGAGAATAATAAAATTCCTATTGCTGCGATGACTCCCCATAATCCTTTTTTGTTCTTCTCCATATTTCTCTCCTTCTTTATCTCTTTTTTTCTATTATGCCATAAATCGTTTTCATGTTGGAAAATGACGTTTAAATTATCCATTTTTAGCCAACACTAATGATACAAGGAGGTGAACATCATGACACTACAATCTCTTATGATTGGAACTCTTTCTTTTTTAGCTTCCACACTTATTTTCTATACGCTCGGACATGTATGGCTTTTGGACTTATTACCAAAGGATTTATTTGTTGCTCTTATTATTCTTTCTGCTCTTATGATTGCTTACTTTATTACAAGAAAATCAATGAGTGAACCGTCTGCAAAAACAAAATAAAAAAGCGGTGCTTTTTAGCACTGCTTTTTTATTTATAAAGTGAAACTTCAATCAGTGGGGGTTTTCTCCATCCCCCACTGATTGTCAGCCCGACCAATCGGGCTTTTACGGGCTGTTTATCTCCCACCTAAACTTCTTCGCTTCTCTCAAGCTTTGAGGTGGGAGTCTTACAGCCCGCAAATAGCGGGATAAACAATATCCTTCCTATTCATCTTTGCAAATCCATCTTTTTCCCATATTCTTTTACAATATTAATGATGTTTTGAAATAGACCCATTTCTTCTTTTTTAGCATTCAATATCTTTAAATCATAATCGTCATAATATGTTTGTAACGTTTGTAACTGCGAGCTTGATAAGTTATCCGTCGAAATAAAAAAGTTTACTTCATATTGTTTATAATTTTCTTTTACAACTTCCCCTTGTACAAGCTCACTTTCTTTTTTTCCAATCATATTTTGTACTTTTTTTGGAAAGCTTAATTGAAAATAATACATATTATTCATATTTAACCACTTATACAACGAATCAGAAATTGTGTAAAACACAGTATAATGTAACTGACCTTCTGTTTCTTTAATATGAAAACGAGTAATTTGTAAATCTTGTTTTGTTATTTTTGTAAACGGTATAACAGCCCCCTCTTCACTTTCTGTTAAATTGGGCTTAGGGAATATAGAAAGAAGGGTTGCTGTATCCTCTTTTGATACAATATAAAATACACGTTCTTCACCTTCTTTTTGTAACCATCCTTCTCTTGTTTCTCCGCGGAGCCAAGCATTATAAATATCCTGCTTTCCAGCCTCTTCAACCTTTATTTTGTAATCTGCCGTTCCTAAATTTCCTGTTATATTTTGTTTTCGTGATTTCTTTATAATTGCTGCAGCGACTTTAGCAGCTCTCTCATCCAACATGCTTTCTTGTCCATTTTTAACTTGTACACTTACTTTCAAAGCTTCTTCCATCACACGACCAACCTCTTTCGTTTGTTCATTATTCTTTTTCTCCACTTGCATACATGCGGCTAGTGTAAATACTAATACTAACAATAAGAACAACCTCTTCATTCCTTACACTCCTCTTTCTCAAAAAATAAGAAATTCTTATGTTTATAATAAAAAAAGCAAAACAAGATTTCCCTAAAAATTTGCTATACTATGTATGAAAGGAGAGATTTCATATGGCAATTAACTTTCATGACCATAACAACAAATATACATATTCACATCGGCAAGCTGATTCAACATGGCGTTCTGCTATCAAAACAATTGTAAATGTAAAAGGAAAGAAAATACTTGATGTTGGCTGTGGTGGTGGAATTTACACGAAAGAACTTACTCACATGGGAGCGAGTGAAGTGATTGGGTTTGATTTTTCAAAAGAAATACTTGAAGCTGCTCGTGAAAATTGTGCTCATTTACAAAATGTTTCATTTGTTCAAGGCGATGCTCACAATATAAACTTTCCAAATGAAACATTTGATATTGTTATTTCTAGAGCCGTCGTCCATCACCTTAAAAATGTATCACTATTTTTACAAGAAGCTTATCGTATATTAAAACATGATGGTGTTCTTATTTTACAAGATCGTACAATTGAAGATTGTACACTTCCTGGCAATCCAGATCATATCCGCGGGTACTTCTTTTCTTGTTATCCGAAACTCATTCCTACAGAAAAAGAGCGCAGACCTACAACACAACAGCTTCAACACGAATTAGAAAACACCGGATTTCAAACCTCATCTATTCATACATTATGGGAAACACGAAAAATTCATTCTTCAACAAAAGCATTACTGCAAGATTTATCCCCTCGTACTGGACGTTCTATTTTACATGAACTAAGTGACGAAGAGCTTTCACACCTCTTACACCATATTCACGTAGAGCTTGGTGATAAAGAACATATCGTAGAGCGCGATCGCTGGACAATTTGGGTAGGTTATAAAGCGAAACTTTAATCAGTTTAACGTTCTAAATCCCGATCAATTGGGCTTTTGGTGATAAAATCAAGTAAGCCTCACATCTATGTGAGACTTATCCGTTTTAGCTTCTATTTACAAATGAATGTAACTAGCAATCGGTGGAGACAACACCTCTCCACCGATTACTAGCTCACTTTATCCCGCATTAACGGGCTGTAAAACGCCCACCTCAAAACTTGAGAAGAAACAAAAAAGTTTAGACGGGAGATGAACATCCCGTAAAAGCCCGATTGGTTCAACTAACACTCAGCGGGGATAGATACCCCCACTGAGTGAAGTTTCACTTTATAACCGTGTGCGACAACACTCTTGATACCCTCCACTTCTGGCTTGGGCTCTTCCACATTTCGGGCATACTAAAAATCTGGATTGACTTGTCAACAAACTACCTTTATCAAAGAGTAACACTCCTGCTTGTTTAAACGTGCGCGAATAATATAACCATATAAAACCAGAAACAATGATAACTCCTAACAATACACTCATCGCAAGCATTTTAGTCACCTCTTCTTGTCTGTTTTCCAGCAAGTGGATTGCTATATAATTCGGCATATATATATAAATCCCTTCTCCTCTTTATAAAATGTAATATTTCTCAAAATCTAAAATTATAAATCCCTCCCTCATACTATAAGTAGGTACTAAAAAATACATTGGAAATTTTGTTATTTTTTATTTCTTTGAAAAAGCTATGAAAACCGTATGTTCACTCATTTTTAAACATAAAATATCACTTTAAAAGCTGCTTCTTTTTCGTCATTTTTCGACAAAAAATGTTGACTTTATTTGAAAAACATGTTAAAAATATTTTGAAAATACTTTTAAAATTCATTGACGAGAACGAGTAGGTTATCAATATATTCTCCAGAGAGTTGGCATTTTGCTGAAAGCCAATGTTTACATTTGTAACCGAATATCATCTCCGAGAAGTAGAACTGAACAACGTAGTAAGTTCTAACCGGTCACTCACCGTTATTAAGAGCACGTATAATTATGTACGTTGTAAAGCCGCACGCATATACATTATATGCGTGAACAAGGGTGGTATCGCGGGTAAATTCAACCCGTCCCTTTCTTTTAGGGACGGGTTTTTTATTTTTATAATTACATTTTGATATAAGGAGCAAAACACAATGAATACCGTATCCCAAAAGCATATTTTTTCTACAGGACTTATGCTATTCTCTTTATTTTTTGGGGCAGGCAACTTAATTTTCCCACCAATGCTAGGCCAACAAGCCGGTGAACATTTTTGGCCTGCAATTACTGGATTTTTACTTACTGGTGTAGGATTACCTCTACTAACTGTCATCGCAATTGCTTTATCTGGTAACGGCATGCAACAATTAGCAAGTCGTGTACACCCAATATTCGGAATCTTATTTACGATTGTTATTTATATCGCAATTGGGCCGACCATGGGAATTCCTCGTGTTGCTAACGTTGCTTATGAAATGGGAGCCAGCCCATTTTTGCCAACTAGTATGAGTACAAGCAATGTCGCGTTATTGACTTATACCATTATTTTCTTTGCTATTGTATATTGGATTAGCTTAAATCCTTCCAAGCTCGTTGATCTCATTGGAACTGTTGTTACACCAATTCTACTTATTTCAATTTTCTTATTATTTGTAAAAAGTGTAATGACTCCTCTTGGAGAGACTGGGCAAGCAACTGAGGCTTATACAAATTCACCTGTATTTAAAGGATTTATGGAAGGTTACTTAACGATGGACACAATCTCTGCGCTTGTATTTGGAATCATCGTTGTTCATGCAATCCGTTCTGGAGGAATAGACGATAAAAAGGCAGTTGCTATTGCTACAACAAAAGCTGCTCTTATCGCTGCTGTTGGACTTGCCCTTGTCTATATTGCTCTTGGCTGGTTAGGAACAACAAGCGTAACTTTAGGATATGCAGAAAATGGTGGCCAATTGTTAACAGCAATTGTACAACAATTATTTGGTCCATTTGGATTAGTCTTACTATCTGTTATCGTAACTCTCGCTTGTTTAACAACGTGTGTTGGACTTGTTACCGCTTGTAGTCAATATTTCTCAACTTTATGTGGTAACGTTTCCTATAATACTTTCACACTGATTATTTGTGCCTTTGGATTATTCATCGCAAACTTAGGTTTAACAAATATTATTTCCATTTCAATCCCTATTTTACTTGTGTTATATCCGATTGCAATTGTATTAATTTTGTTATCATTCGCACATAAATACTTTCATGGTGCTCCATCTGTATACATCGGTGCATTAACTGGTGCAGCAATGGTAAGTATTATGGATGGATTGAAACAAACGAACCTTTCACTTACAGCAATTGATTCGTATTTTATGTACATTCCTTTATATAAAGATGGTATCGGTTGGTTATTACCAGCTATTATAGGGGGATTCATTGGATATGCATTTTCAAAGAAAGCAAGAACAGCTACAAAGCAACAAAAGGCTGCATAAACAAGCTAAAAACACTCCTGATTTAGGAGTGTTTTTAGCTTGTCAATTGATGACGAAACGCATAAATAACCGCTTGTGTTCGATCACTGACATGCAACTTATTTAAAATGTTACTTACATGTGTTTTTACAGTTTTTAATGCAATAAATAACTCATCTGCAATCTCTTGATTGCTTTTTCCCTGTGCCATAAGAAGTAACACTTCAAATTCTCTCTCAGTTAAATCCTCATGTAGCGGGTGCTCTTGTTTTTGACGCATGCGAGACATCATTTTCCCCGTTACTTTTGGCTCTAATACCGTTTCACCTTCATATGTTGCACGCACGGCCTCAGCAATGTCGCTCGCTCTTGATGTTTTCAATAAATAGCTCGTTGCACCAGCTTCAATAACTGGATACAATTTTTCATCATCTAAAAAACTCGTTACTACAACAATTTTTGCTTCAGGCCACTCTTTTATAATTGCACGTGTTGCTTCAACACCATCCATCTCATCCATCACAAGATCCATTAAAATAATATCTGGTTTTAAAGATAGTGCAAGCTCTGCACCTTTTCTCCCGTTTTCTGCCTCTCCAACTACTTCAATGTCTGGCTGTGTTGATAAGTAGGCTGATACGCCCATCCGAACCATCTCATGATCATCAACAAGTAATACTTTAATCATTCCACTTCCTCCTCTCTTGCTTCTATAATCTATACACTTTTCACAAACCATAAAAGAAGGAGTCTATGTTAAATGCGCATCCACATTATACAACTACTTTCATGCCTCTCACATACAACAACTTCTTCTCTCACTTCATCCCTTTGTTCTGCAAACTGGACTCGTGGTACAAAAGGGCACTGACTATTACTACACATAGTCAGTTCCTCTCTTCCAACCTTAAAAAAGAGGTTTTTAATCTTTATTTAAATAATCGGCACCTTCACTTCAATTTGCGTCCCCTTTCCTGGGAAACTTAATATTTTTAAAGTCCCACCAATTTCATGGACACGTTCTTGAATAGACTGTAAACCATATGAACCTGCTTTACTTATGTTAACATCAAATCCAACACCATCATCAATAATTTTTAAAATTGCATACTTTTCGATTTGACGTAGTCGTACTTCTGTTTTTTGCGCTTTTGCATGACGTAGTGTATTTGAAAGCGCCTCTTGTACAATGCGGAATAGATGATCTTCTACACCTTTTTCAAGCTGAACACCTTCAACAAACCATACAATTTTCATATGCTGTTTACGTGACAGCTCTGTCAATAATTCTTCAATTCCCTCTGTTAGTTTCTTTCCTTCTAACTGGACAGGTCTTAAATGAAGTAATAACGCTCTCATTTCTGACTGTGCATTGACAACCATATTTTCAACAAACTTCAATTGTTTTTGAGCTGCTTCTGGTACACTATCAAGTTGCTCATTAATGGCCGACATCATCATCGACATCGCAAACAGCTGTTGACTCACCGAATCATGAAGCTCTCTCGCTAATCGGTGACGTTCACCAGAAATTACTTCTTGTCTCATCTCTTCATTCCAATCGGCTCGTTCATTCGTTAACTTTTGAAACAAACTTGCTTGCTCTTCTAAACGGTGTGCTAACGTCATTACCTTCTTTTCGACCTCATGAAATTCATCATCTGCTGCAAAAGAGATCTCTTTCGGAAAGTTGCCACGTTCTACTTCAAATAAAAAAGTCGTTAAACCATGAATACGTTGCTGCATGTAATAGCCAACGACATATCCAACAATGCCCCCTATTAAAAGGCTCGTAATGATAATAAACAAACCGATTGGAACAGAAGCGATGGTTTCTTTCCATAAAAAATCATATATGTGTTGATTACTTTTCCATATATATACTCCAGTCGATATCATTGTAATCGTAATGGATGATAAAATAGAATAACGAATGTACATCCAAGAGATATTTTGTCGTTTCATTATATTTTCCTCACTTCCGTATCGCCAACGAAAAGCGAAGAAATAATTTTAATACGGCGCGGGGCTTCTTTATATTGTTCTGTTTTTAAAATCACATTTCGATTTAATCCACTTTCTTCATGACCTGGAAGTGAAATCGTTCCAACTAGAACAGAATGGTTTAATGATAATTCGATATCATAAGGTACGTATAAACGAATATTCCCAACCGCACCGCGAATAACAACAACTGTTTCCCCTTCTGGAATCATCGCTGTTGTTAAATCAATTTCAACATCACCAATTCCATACTGAATATTAATATCTTCCAATTCGTATACACAATCAATCATTCGCAAACTGCCAATCATCATATTTTTTATATATGGCTGTGTCCGGTATACTTGCTTTCCTTCTGACTCTTCCTTCATTTCTACTTGTACCGCTTTCGGGTTCTCTTTCCCTGTAAATAACTGATATCCAAAAAAGGCTAAGCATGCAAATATAACAAGTGCAAAGGCCGCTGAAGCAAACAAAGAGAAAAAGAAGATAAGAGCTCCTGCAAATAAAAACACATTTCCTCTTACATGTCGCTTCTTTTTACGATATTTTCGTCCAATTAAAATTAAGACAAAAGCAAATATAAGCGTACCAGGTGCAAAATTTCCAATTATCATATCAATAAAAAGTCCAACTGCAAACAATATAAGAAGAATACCTAGTAATTGTATTTTGGAGTAATCTTTCATCATATCAGCGCCCCCCTTTCTATGAAGTGAAATTTTTCTTCTATCCCAAACCATTTTCTCATTAGAAATAGAAGAAAAAGGCATTGCTTTCCAACACCTTTTCTTCCATTACTATATCATAAGCCCATTTTATAATATACTACTATTCAATTACTTTTTAAGCTCTAATTCTTCTTTATCTTTTAATTCTCTTTCCAGCTTTGCAATCTTTAAATCAAATGTATCACGTACATCATCTTCATCGATGCGAAGCTCTAAATTACGAATGTGATTTTCAATTTCTTCAAATCGTAAAAATGGATTATTTTCACTCATCTTATTCACGGCTGTATGAATGCGACGATTTGCATGCGCCATTAATTCCATTCGTTTTGCATGCATCTCTTTTAGTTTATTTTTCATATCTGCAAGCTTTTGCTCTAGCTCATCAATTTGTGCTACAACAGCTGCATGCATTTCTTCTAATTTCCCTACTTGCCCTTCAAAATAAGCAACTTCTTCTAAAGCACGCTCGTGTAGTTCCATTACACCAGCCTCTTTTGCAACTTCTGCTTGTTTCGCTCTTTTTGCTACGAAGTAACGAGCTTCTTCTAATTCACGTAAAAAGTTTGTTTTTAATGTTTTATGACGTTCAATTAACTTTTCAATTTTCGTTACTTCACGTTCACTATCACGTAAATATTGATTTAACATCGCAATTGGATTTTTTCTTTCTTTTTCATCTAATAAGTTGTGCACATCTGCTAAGATTGCATCTCGTACGCGTCCAAATAAAGATTGTTTCATTATAAATCTTCCTCTCTCAGATTATTATTTTTATTAGTTTTTCATTAATTTATCCCATTCATCATCAAAGTTGCTGTATGATGAATAGCCACTACCTTGTTCTGTTACTTCTACATTTTTTTCTTTTTTCCACTCACGGTATCCGTAATACAGAATTCCAATTGCCGCCACACCAATTAACGCTGGTGAATGTGAAAGAGCAATGGATAATCCGATTAAGCCAACAATACCAAAAGCTAATTTCCCGAAAAATGATTGTGCACGCACAAATGATTTATAGCTCCAGTACGTAATTCCAGCTCCAATTGCAAACCCAATCATACCACCAAGGCTACCAAGAGCAATTAAAACGAGAATTCCCGCTGCAACAAATGCTAAAAATTGTTTCATCTTGTGCTTGCCTCCCTTCGTTTTGATACTTCTATCTTAACTATTTCTCATACTTTCCATAACGAGCTTAAGAACCGTTTTGTTCTCAGACTTTAGACTGATAGTTAGCTACACCTTAGAGAAAAGAGGCTTAAAGCTTTTCACATGAGAGCTTATTTGCTTTGCATAATAACTTACCTAGATCCTTTTCCTAATGCATTCATATAACAAAAAACAACCCTCATCACAATATTGTGATGAGGGTTGTTTTTTGTTATATTATGAAGCTGTTGTTTGATATTCTTTCTTCTCAATGATTGGTGAAAAACGTGGAAATCCAGTTAGAATCGCAATTACACCGCAAACTCCAACTAATATTGGATAAAATGCATACGGCAATAATTCAACCGGTGATAATGCTGCAAACCCAGCTGCCGTTAACATTTGTGCACCATAAGGTATTAACCCTTGCACGCTACAAGAAAATAAGTCTAATACGCTTGCTGATTTTCTTGGGTCGATATCGTACTGAGTTGCAATGTTCTTCGCTAATGGTCCTGCGAAAACAATTGCGATTGTATTATTTGCTGTACATACATTTGTCAAACTTACAAGACCCGCAATTCCAAATTCTGCTCCCTTTTTCGAGCGAATATTACGTGTTAGTACGTACATTAAATACTGAATGCCACCATTATATTGAATAATCGCTAACATTCCACCAATTAAAATTGCCAATAATACAAGTTCCATCATACCGTTAATTCCAACTGTTATACCTTTTAAAAACGTAGAAAGTGTATAACTTCCATCTACGATACCAATAATTCCAGTAAATAAAATTCCACCCATTAATACAACCAGTACATTAAAACCAAGTAATGCAAAAATAAGTACACTTGCATATGGTAATATTTTCACCCAGTTAAACGCTTGTGGCGTTATTTCCGTGTGGTTTCCTGCCGTTAATACAACTAGCAAACTCACCGTAATAATAGCTGCTGGTAATACAATAAGAAAATTTGTTTTAAACTTATCTTTCATCTCTGTCCCTTGCGTTCTAACAGCCGCAATTGTCGTATCAGAAATAAAAGATAGGTTATCTCCAAACATTCCCCCACCTACAACTGTTGCCATTGCCAACGCCACCGAAATGTCTGTTTGTTCGCTAATTCCAACAGCAATTGGTGCTAACGCTGCAATCGTTCCCATCGATGTTCCCATCGCTAATGAAATAAATGCGCCAATTATAAATAAACCTGCAATTAAAAAGCTTTGTGGTAAAACAGAAAGAGCTAAGTTTACTGTTGCATCAACTGCACCCATTCCTTTTGCTGTTTCTGAAAAAGCTCCTGCTAATATAAAGATTAAAACCATGATCATAATATCTTGGTGTCCAGCACCTTTAGCGAATCGTTCTACTTTCGCTGTAAATGTTTCTTTTCTATTCATCACTAAAGCAACCGAAACTGCAATTAATACCGCTACAAGAATCGGTAATTTATAAAAGTCACCCGTAATAACGCCAGAACCGATGAATAGTGCTAAAAATATACCAAGCGGTAATAGCGCCCACGCACTCCCTTTTGTTTGTTCCACAATAACATCTCTCCCTATTATAAACCTTTCCTTCGTAAGAACGAAAAAGACCTCTTCCAAAGGAGAAGAGGTCTTATATACATCATATAAGAAACGCTCTTCTCATCTATCAAGCATATCGCTTGCTGGATTTGGCACAGCACTCTCTATTGAGTCCGCTGCCGAGGCATCGTAGGGCCAGTCCCTCCGCCTCTCTTGATAAGAAGGTTTCGTATTTATTTTTCATTTAAATAAGTCTTACCTTACTTTACTCTGTAGGAATCAAAAAGTCAAATAGTATTTTGATGAAAATAGTGGGTATTTTTATTTTTCGTGCAATTCTATAACTTCTAACGAAGAAACTTAACCTAACCGAATTCCAAACTTCCCTAATCCTCCCAAATCCCCTTTATACTGTAATTGCCCTTTTTGTATTAAATAATGAACTCGAAAAGCTAAATATGTATCACCTATACATTGTTCATTCGTTCCCATCACTTCGCCTACAACACGAGCTGCTACTTCATATTCATTTGATACAGTTTGTAAGATAGCTGTATCGTAATAGTCTTCAGAAACAGCCACTACTTCTTCATTTAATAGTATTCTTAATATCTCTTTCGCTCCAGACCACTTTTCCCAATTCTTTATTAGCATCTGAACTTCTATATTCGACATGCTCTTTTTCATTTGTAAAACATCTAAAATCAGCTTTGGTGGTGTCGCACCCACACTGTTTAACATATGGGGAATTTCTTCACCATGCATATCTCTTATCATGTAATTAATATGATGACTGTACTCCGTAACATTCACTTCTTCAAAGTATACATTTTTATCTTGAAGTAAAAACGCTACAAACATCAAACCAATCTTATCCGATGTATTACTACCATGCCATAAAACAATTTTGCTATCATTTGGAATTTCCGTTACTGATTGCAAATTACTCCTCATCGTTTCTGCAATCCACTCAAAATCATCACTATCTTTTATGAAATGCGGATCAATCGTTTTCAGCACCTCTCCTAGCCATTTTTTTCTCACTTGTATTCCTTCATCACACTCTAGTTTAGAAATAGGTCCTATAGAGAAGTCTTCCTTCATACAAATCACTTTCTCACTTTTATGCTGATTACTTTTGCGTAAAGCAGATGTTACATTCTCGGCCGCAGAATCTCCGAAGACAATATGTACTGTATTCATAATCGTATTCTCCTTATTTTTATAACTATTATAGCTGACTTGAACGCATACACACGAAAGAAATCTTACAATCAACAATGCTTATTTTTCCTGAAATCTAAAAAAAGAATATGTTCATTGTCACACTACTGTCACAAAGTACTTATATAGTCAGTAGTGGAGGTGCAAAAATGAAAAAAACAATAAAATTATGTCTACTCTTCACAATGACCACTTCTATTTTCACGGGGTGTGAATGGAACAGTGAACAAACGAAGCGTCAACAAACAACAACGAAAGTGACATATAAAGATTTTACGTACGAAGTAAACCCTGAAACTTTTGAATTAACGGTCATTCAAGATGGAATAAAAGAAAAAGCTTCAAATCCGTTACCGAAGATGAATGTATCAAATTTAAAAGAAAACAGAAATCAAACATCTTGGGAATATCCCGATCAAAAAATGAAAGTTCAGTTAGAGAAAAAGAAAAACTACTTAAATATTGAGCTCGAGTCAACTGGAGCAGAAAGCTTCACTTGGCCAAAAGTACAAGCTAGTAGCTACACACTTCCATTATGGGAAGGAAAGCATATTCCAAGTAACGACCCACACTGGAAAAACTTTTTAAAAGACGAAACGTTTTCATTTGCTGAGTCTTTCTCTATGCGATTTTTCGCATTAAATACGAAAGAATATTCAATGGTATATATTGCTGAAAATATGTTTAACAATGAAGTAAAGTTTCAAGTAGATCCTGAAATCGGCTTTGATTTCACCCATGAATTTCCAAGTATTAATAAAGATAAAACGTATAGTTTTAGACTATATGTTACAAATAATAACGCTGTAGATATTGCGAAGCTTTATAAAAACTATATTGTAGAAAAAGATGAATTTAAAACACTAGAAGAAAAAGCAAAACAAAATAAAGAAGTTGAGAAGTTATATGGAGCACCACATATTTACTTGTGGAATACACAATTTTTATCAACAAATAGTGTGAAGTGGGATAAACTGCGGCAGGAAATGAATAGCCCCCTTTTCACTTGGATTAAAGAGCTTATTCAAACATATAGCCCAGAGCCTGAGGAACTAGTCGTGTTCGACCAAATAGCAAACCAAGACTTTATTGATAATTATCAAAAACAAGTTGTCCTTCGTTATATTAACGAAGTATTAAAAATGAAAGAGTTTTACAACCCTGATGTTTTCCCCGAAGTTGATAAGGAGGCTAAGGATTTATTAGAAAAAGGGATAGATAATTTAACAGAGATCGAATTATACAAACTAAATAAACATCTTCTAAAAAGTGTACTACAAGATAGCGTAGACGAAATTAACAAATGGGGTAATGAAGACGGAACCGATATTTTAAAAGATATGAAACAAAGCGGAATTGACCACGCATGGATTGGCTTACAAAATTGGGAGCAAGGATTTATGCACCCAGATGCTGTAAAAGAAGCTGAGAAAATGGGATATTTGGTTGGCCCATACGATTCGTATCATTCTATCCAAGAAAAAGAAGATACATCATGGAATACAGCTTACTTCGAAAATCCAACTTTATTTGAAGAAGCTACAATTGAAAATAAGAACGGTGAGAAAATAAAAGGATTTCTCGGTAGAGGTCGTAAATTAAATCCAACTCTATCATTGCCAAGTGTAGAAGCACGTGTAGCCGGTATTCTACGCACTGGTGTGGCTTTTAACTCATGGTTTATTGATTGTGACGCGACAGGAGAAATTTATGATGATTATTCTCCTAGCCATCCGACAACACAAAAACAAGATTTACAAGCTAGATTAGCAAGAATGGATTATATCGCAAAAGAAAAAGGCATGGTTGTAGGTTCCGAAGGCGGGAATGACTTTGCGAGTGAAGTTATCGCATTCGCACATGGCATTGAAACACCTGTTATTAAATGGGGCGATGAAGATATGAGAAAAAATAAAACAAGCCCTTATTACGTTGGAGCATACTGGTCTGCAAAACAAAATATTCCTGAAAGATATGCAAAACAAGTACCTGTTAAAGATGAATATAAAGAAATTTATTTAAACCCAGTATATTCTGTACCTCTTTACAAACTTGTATACAACGATTCTGTTATTACGACTCATCACTGGGAATGGGGGAGCATGAAAATAAAAGATGAAGTAGGAAATCGAATGTTGAATGAACTGTTATACAATATTCCACCGCTTTATCATTTAGATAGTCAAGAGTGGAACGAACATAAAGAAGCAATTATACACCATGTCCAAACGTGGGAAGCGTTCCATAAAAAAGCAGTAACAGAGGAAATGTCTAACTTTACGTACCTTTCAGATGATCGTCTTGTACAATCTGCACAATATGGAGAAGACTTAAAAGTAATCGTCAACTTCTCGAATAATGAGTTCAAAAGCAAGAACGAGACAATACCAGCAAAATCAGCGATTATTTATGATCATGGTAAGAAGAATGTATATAGACCGATTAGCAATTAAAAAAGACCGTCCAACTCGGACGGTCTTTTTTATAGTTACGCAGCTTGACGCTCTGCCTCAATCTCTTTCAAATAAGCTTGTCCTTTTTCATCATCATATTGGCCTTCCCACTTCGACATAATAACAGCCGCTAATGAGTTACCAACTACGTTTACTGCTGTACGTGCCATATCTAAAATACGGTCAACACCTGCAATAAACGCTAAACCTTCAGCTGGAATTCCAACTGTACCAAGCGTCGCTAATAATACTACGAACGATACTCCCGGTACACCTGCAATACCTTTTGAAGTTACCATTAATACAAGTAATAATGTAATTTGCTCGCTAATTGATAAATCAATACCGTACATTTGCGCTAAGAAAATTGCCGCAATTGCTTGATATAATGTTGATCCATCTAAGTTAAATGAATAACCAGTTGGAATTACGAACGATGTAATTGCTTTCGGGCAACCGAAGCGTTCCATCTTTTCCATAACTTTCGGTAATACCGTTTCTGAACTTGCTGTAGAATACGCTAGAATCAGTTCATCTTTTAAAATCTTAAAGAATTGGAAAATATTAATTCCAAATATTTTCGCCGTAAGTCCTAATACAACAACAACGAAGAAAATCATCGCCCCGTATACAACAACAACTAATTTTCCAAGTGGAATTAGTGAGCTTAAACCAAACTGAGAAACGGTTACCCCAATTAAAGCAAATACACCAAATGGTGCAAATTTCATAATTTGGTTTGTTACATAGAACATCGCATCCGCTACACCTTGGAAGAAGTTAAGAACAGGCTTACCTCTCTCTCCAATTGCTGCTACACCTAGACCAAATAATACAGAGAAGAAAATAATTGCAAGCATGTCACCCTCTGCTAGTGACTTTATAATATTAGTTGGAACGATATTTACAAATGTGTCTGCAAACCCGTGATCCTGAACTTCACTTGTTGTAGATTCATATTGGGAAATATCTGACTTTTCCAACTTCGACATATCTACGCCATTACCTGGTTGGAAGATATTCGCTATTAATAAACCAACAATAATCGCAATTGTTGTAATGACTTCAAAATAGATAATTGTTTTTCCGCCAAGTCGGCCAAGCTTCTTTACGTCACCAACGCCTGCTACACCAACGATAAGGCTCGCTACTACGATTGGTACAACAATCATTTTAATTAAGCGAATAAAAATGTCACCGATTGGTTGTAAATACGAAACAACCTGGTCGTTACCATAAAAGATTGCCCCAACTGCAATACCAGCTGCCAGACCAATTAAAATTTGCCATGCAAGTCCAATTCTCTTCATACTTGCTGCAACCCCCTTCTTAGATGTTAATTTCTTATTTCTGTCTCTCTATGAAATAAGAACATAAAAGCATGAAGTATAATCAATACTTTTATCCCCTTAAAAATGATATAGGAAAAATTGCAGTCTGACAACAAAATAAATTTATAATAGTGTAAATATTTCACTTGACAAAAAAAATCTCCATGTCAGAAAACCTAACATGAGAATGATTCCAGAAACATGCTATTTCATATTTTAAAACCAATTATACGTATGATAAAGTGAAACTTCACTCACTACTTCTTCACAACTTATAGAAAATAATACCTCTATCCATCTTTCACAATATAGTATGAAAAATGATAGAAAATATCTTGTACGACTACTTACACACCTTGAAAATCATTCCATTCCTAGAGTTATACATACGCAACAAAATAACATTTCTTTATATAGAAACAAAGAAAATTCCCGAATAATAATTCCAAAATCTATGAAAAAATTCGATATTTATATAGCAAATACATCATTTCTTTTACATTATGGTTACAACAATAGACACTTTCCGAGTTTATATGATATATACAATCATAGGGAAAGGAGTTTTATACATATTATGAAAACAAAATTAACCGCCGTTAGTGTATTAGCAGCTGGTACTCTTTTTGTTTCTCCGTTACTTTCACCGGTATATGCGGAAACAAATCAAGATAAATTATCTGACATTCAGTCACAATTAACTGAAAAACAAGAAGACCTAAATACGAAAACGGTAGAAAAAGAAAAAATTGAGAAAGAAACTGCAGAATTACAAAAGAAAATTGATGAATTAACAACTTCTATTAATAAAAATGAAGCATCTTTAAACGAAACGAAAGCTGAAATTGAAAAGACACAAAAACAAATTGCTGAGAAAAAACAATCGATTGAAGACTTACAAAAGGAAATCGATACGCGTCATGAGTTAATTAAAAGTCGCTTACAAGGAATGCAAGAGCAACCTCGTACAAATTTAGTGACGGAAGTATTAACAAATACGCAAAGTATCGCTGAGCTTATACAAAATATGCATTCTGTTAGCTTAATCATTAATAGCGATACAGATATTATGGACAAACAAAAAGAAGCGCAAGAAAATGTAAAAAAAGAGAAGGAAGCTGTTGAACAAAAAGAAGCGCAATTAAAAGAAGCTGAAGCAACTTTACAAACACAACAGCAACAACTAGAAACGCAGCAACAAGAACAAAAAGCGTTAGTTGCTGATTTACATGCAAAACTTGCTTCCATTGATTCTGAGATTGAAGGTTTAGAAGAAACACAGCAAATTCTTGAAAATCAGCGTAAAGCTGTCCAACAAGCAATTGAAGAAGAAAAACGTGCTGAAGAAGCTCGTAAAGCTGAAGAAGCGAAAAAAGCTGAAGAAGCAAAAAAAGCTGCTCAGCAAAAGAGTTCAAATAATAACGTAGCGGTTCAACAAGCACCATCTAAACCTTCCACACCAAGTGTAAGTACTGGTGGTTTTATTCGTCCATCAGCTGGAAGAGTTTCGGATAGCTTTAACACTCGCGGTGGTACTCATAAAGGTATTGACATTGCTGCGCCTGGTACAGTTCCAATTGTAGCTGCTGCTGATGGTGTAGTTATTCGCGCAGACTTTTCTTCCTCTTATGGAAATGTTGTCTATGTATCACATCGTATCAATGGACAAACTTACACAACTGTTTACGCGCATATGAGTAGCTTATCTGTTTCTAATGGACAAACAGTATCACAAGGACAACAGCTCGGATTTATGGGGAATACTGGCGATTCCTCCGGTCAACATTTACATTTTGAAATTCATGTTGGTGAATGGAATGCAGGAAAAACAAACGCTGTTAATCCAGCAAGTTATATCTAAATAAGAAAACCTCGGCAAATGCCGAGGTTTTTATCAATTATCTACCACAAATCTACTATTATATATACAAAATACAATCTCTTCTGTCACATTATTCTACTTCATAATCTTAAAGACACCAATCACATTTAAAAATACAATAATAACTGTAATCGGGATGATATAACGTAATAAGAAGAACCATATATCAAACAATATCTTCCCTATTCCTTCTTTTACTTCTAATTCCTTCATTAATAATTCTTTTTTCATTTTATTTGGTACGAATAATGAAATTGCAAGTACACCTAACGGAAGTAATACGTTACTTACTCCAAAGTCTATAAGATCAAAAAATGTTTTTCCAAATAGCTTCACATCACTCATTACTCCAAATGATAACGCTGCTGGAATCCCTACTGCAAAAATTAAGATTCCAATGATAAGAGATGCTTTCGGACGCTTTTTCGTATCTTCTTTCGCAACGGAAGCAACGACAATTTCAAGCATAGAAATCGCTGAAGTTAATGTCGCAAAGAAGAATAAAATTAAGAACATAATGAAGAAGAATTGCCCAAATGGAATTTGTCCAAATACAGCTGGTAATACAATAAATAAAAGTCCTGGACCTTCAGTTGGCTCTACACCTAAAGCAAAAATTGCTGGGAAGATTGCTAATCCTGCAAGAACAGTAATAAAGACTGTTAAACTAACAATTGAAGTTGCCGATTTTGCTAAATGCTCTTCTTTCTTTAAATATGAGCTATACGTAACCATAACAGAGGCCCCAACAGTTAATGAAAAGAACGACTGTCCCATCGCATATAAAACTGTTTCACCTGTTAATTCCGAAAAATCTGGTTGTAGGAAGAAAACAACACCTTCCCAAGCGCCATCTAGCGTAAGCGCGCGAACGATAATTGCTATAAATAAAATAAATAAGAGCGGCATCATATACTTACTTGCTTTTTCAATCCCTTTTTCTACACCTTTACTTACAACAAAAATAGTACAAAGCATAAATAAAAACTGTGCGCCAACCGCGCTAAGTGGATTCGAAATCGTTTCGCTAAATATTTTTCCATAGTCCGCGTTTCCATCCCAAAATCCACCTGTTACACTGTAAAATAAATAAAGTAAAATCCATCCTCCAACAACGCTATAAAATGATAAAACACTAAAACATGTTACAACACCCATACGGCCAATCCATGGATATAACTTACTGTTTGGTACTAATACTTTATAAGCTGTTACTGCTTCTTTTTGTGTACTACGCCCAATCACAAATTCCGCTAACAACAGTGGTAAACCGATAAAGAACGTTAATAGTAAAAAGACGAGAAAGAAAGCTCCACCTCCACTATTACCAGCAACGTAAGGAAACTTCCATATTGCTCCAAGTCCTACTGCTGCCCCGGCTGCTGCGAGTACAAATCCAATTTTCGACGTCCATTGCTGCGACTCTTTCATCTTTACTCCCTCTTTTCTGAATATTTTCATTTTTCTTAATTATACACGTTCATTTCATACTCGCCCACCACCTTTCGAAAATAAAAAAAGTCCTCTACACGCAGTAATGCGCATAGAGGACGATATATGTAATATAATACCGTGGTACCACCTCGATTGGATATAACTATCCCACTTTTCAGATACAGGAAATACTTCCGATATCCTATCCTTGTAACGGCGGAACCCGGGTTGCCTACTAATCGTTCAACATACCTCTCGCAAGCCCATTCTGTATATTTTATCGTACCGGGCTCACACCTTTCCCCAGCTCTCTGAACGCCTCAAATATACGTACTCTTCTTGCTCATCGATTTTACATTTAAAAGTTACTTGTGATTATAGAGTAGATTGCTAGCTTTGTAAAGTATTAATTTACATCCCCTAAATATACTTCTACTCTTTCTCCCTTCACAAAATGCTTCTTTAACCTTTCTCCTAACGCTCTTGGATATAAACGATACTCTTCAATTTTAGCTAAAGGAATCCACTCTATCCCAATTTGATCCGTATCTAACTCCGTTGCTTTATTTACATCCGGCTCCGTAAGAAGTGTACACGAAAACATATACTCAACTTGATGCGTATTATAATCAAATGCTGCATGTTCATGATTTTTACCAATATACTCACGAATGAATAATAGTTCATGCGGCTGAACTTCCGCACCAATCTCCTCTACACATTCTCGTTTTACCGTTTCTAAAAATGTTTCTCCCGGTTCTTGTCCACCACCAACTAGCACGTAATAATAACCGTCATCATCTCTTTTTTTAATTGCTAAAATGTGCTCATCTCTTACAATTAATGCTTTTACTGAGTTTCTAACTTTCAAGATTTATCCCCCTTTTCAATCACGTATTTTCTATTGTATTGAAAAGGGTGTAATATTTCAATTATTCAATTAACAATATTTCATCTAGTGATTGTAAAAGATGAAGACGATGATTTTCACTTTCTATATAAACGGCATCTAGCACTTCCTGTAAGATAGATTGTTTCTTTTCTCGCTCTAAACCTTTCACTTTCAAGCGAACTTCATATAAAAACTGTAAATATTCTTCGTAACGTTCGTCGTATTGCTGTGCAATTTGATCACGGATTTTTTTTGCGAGCTTTGGACTTGCCCCGCCCGTTGAAACTGCAATATTTAATTTCCCCCGGTGAATTGCTGCTGGAAAATGAATATTTCCGCTCTCTGGATTTGTAATCACATTTACAAGCTGATTTGGATGTGCGTCATCTGCAACTTTTTCATTTAACTTCGAATCATTTGTTGCTGCGACAACTAAAAAAGCATCTAATATGTCACTTGCTTCATATTCTTTTTGTAACCAACGAATCTTTTCTTCCTCTACAAGTTGAACTACGCGAACATCAAGTTCTTTACTAACCACAACAACATCTGCACCAGCACGTAATAACGGACCAATTTTAAAGCTCGCTACACGTCCGCCGCCAACCACAACTACTCGCTTATCTTCTAACCGTACTGTAAGTGGATACATAGTCAACCCTCCTTACCATTTCATTTGTATGCTGTATTAACCTGTCCTGAAAAGCACGATTTCCACCTAAGTATGGACATACATATATATTTTTCGTTTCAACTTTACGAATCTCTCTCTCAATTCGCTTCATTAATAAACCTGTAAATAGTAAATATGGAAGAACTGCAATTTTCCCATGTTCTTCTTGCAATATACTTTGTAGTTTTTCTTCAAACTGCGGATCAGCAGCAGCTAAGTAACACACTTCTACTTTCTTCACTTCAGATTCTTCACCAATTAACGAAGCGATTTCATCAATATTTGCTAATGTCTCTCGGTCACTGCTTCCTCTTACGACGAGTAGTAACGTCACGTGTGTGCCAAGCTCTTTCACTCCACTTCCTCTCATTACGGCAGAAACGAGTGACTTCGATACACCAAATGGACTACCATATACAACTGATACGTCCGGGTACTTCCGTTTCATCACTTCTAATTCAGCTGGAATGTCTTCCTTCACATGAACGGCTGCCAGTAAAAAAACAGGCACAACAATAATTTCCGTTGCGCCTTTCCTAACACAGTTTGCAAACCCTTCTGAAATAGATGGATTTGCAAGTTCTAGAAAACATACTTCTTGCACTTCGGCACATACTTCCTTCATACAAGCTGACACGAAAGAAATCGCTTCATCACGCGCTGCCTGTAAACGGCTACCATGACATATATATAAGACAGCTTTCATACTACAACGCTCCGCTTACTGGATATTCAGCGGCCATCGTTCCTTCAAACCACTGTATCTTCTCACGAAAACGTACCACTTCACCAATCACAATCATACTTGGATTTTTAATCTCTTCTTTATTCGCAATTGTTACGATCGTACTTAATGTCCCTACAACCGTACGCTGCATAGATGTTGTTCCCCATTCTACAATAGCTGCTGGCGTGTGTTCATCTTTTCCATACTTTAGTAGCTGTTCACATATATACGGAAGATTACTGACTCCCATATAAACTGCAAGTGTGTCAACACCTTTCGCTAAATTCTCCCACTTCACTTCCTCTTGCGCCCCGTCCTTTCGATGCCCTGTTACAACAGCAAAGCTTGCACTGGCATCTCTATGTGTAACGGGAATACCAGCGTAAGCAGACGCTGCAATACCAGCTGTAATGCCTGGCACTATTTCAAATGGAATACTATGTTTCGCTAACGCTTCCGCTTCTTCACCGCCCCGGCCAAATACAAATGGGTCCCCACCTTTTAGCCGCGTTACAACCTTTCCTTTTTTCGCATATTTGACAAGAAAAGAATGAATCGTTTCTTGTTTCATTGTGTGATAGTTTGGTAGTTTCCCGCAGTAAATTAAGTCTGCGCCTTGTTTTGCATAAGAAAGCAATTCTTTATTTACAAGGCGATCATACAAAATGACATCTGCCTCTTGAATGCACTTTACTCCTTTTACAGAAATTAAATCTGGATCACCAGGTCCTGCGCCAACGATATACACTTTTCCCATCTTCTCTTCCCCACTCCTTTTCTTTGCGGAAGAGAAGCCGACTCATTCCTCCCGCCTTAGTTATACATGTAATTCCTTAATCTGATAAAATTGTTTCTTGCTCCCCAATAACAAACGCTGCGCTTTTTCGAATTTTCTTTTTCTCATATAGCGAAATTTCTTTTACTTCCGGTAACGGTAAAAAATATTTCTCAAGTTCTACTTCCACAAGGCGAAATGCTTGTTCCTCACTTTGAGCGACCACAACAACAGGAACAACTTTATTTGCTACAACAGCTTCAAATCGGTATAAATCCATACTAACCCCTCCTATGATGCAATCCCCTCTTCTAAAATTACCGTTAACGCTACTTGTAATTCGGCAACTCCAACGCGGCCAACAAATTCATAAAATGTTTCTGCCGGTAACTTATTCTTTTTAAAATATGTTAATAACTGGACTAGCACGTTTGGCAAATCGTCTCCATCAATTTTCCCTTTTAACTTTTCATTATAGGCTCCACCATCTAACAGCGTCCCTCCAACATATAGTTCAAATGCTTCAACAAGTCCTTTTTCTTTCATTTTCATTTTGACACCTTGCAAACCAATATCAGCAATTTGTCTTTGACCACATGAATTTGGGCAACCAACCATGTGAATACGTACCGGTACATCTAATACAAGCTGTGTATCTAAATAATCAGCAATATTACGTAATCGTTCTTTCGTCTCAACTAACGCTAAATTACAGTATTCGATACCAGTGCAAGAGACAGCATATCCGATAAATGATTTTGGGCTTGCTGAAATCGCTTCAAATAAAGGTTCACTTAGTAACGTCGCAACATTTTCCTTTGGAACGTTTGGAATAATAAAGTTTTGCGAATTACATGTACGAATTTCACCACTTCCATACTGCCTTGCAATTCTAGCA
Organism: Bacillus manliponensis; assembly: GCF_000712595.1. Taxonomy (GTDB): domain Bacteria; phylum Bacillota; class Bacilli; order Bacillales; family Bacillaceae_G; genus Bacillus_A; species Bacillus_A manliponensis. Next base: position 85,844 of record NZ_JOTN01000003.1, on the reverse strand, counting down.
ATCTCATACATTTCTTCTGCATGTAAGCGACCAACCGGTACATTAAAACCAACATAATATAGCCCATCTTGTTTTTGCTTATGAGCACCATAAAAGTAGCCGGCATTCCATTCTTTGATGGCAGAGACTCCTTTATCATGAAGCACTCCTGTATACTCTAATAACTTTTCTTTAAATTTCTCTGGTCCCCAGTCTGCAACAAGAAACTTTAAGCGTGACATGTGACGCTTTTCTCGGTATCCAAAGTCTCGGAAAATCGTAGCGATTGCGATTGCTACATCTTTTACTTGCTCGCGTAACACAAAAATATCAAGTTCCTTCGCTAAATATGGACGAGCCGATAGACCACCGCCTACTTTCACATGAAAGCCCTTCACTGTTTCTCCATTTATCTCTTTTGTTGCCGGTGTAAATGCTACACAGTTAATTTCAGCATTTGCTGAGTTATATATATTTGAACTAATCGACATTTTAAATTTACGCGGTAAATTGGAGAAATCTTCGTTATGCTGGAAGAACTCATACACTTCATTTACGATGTCTCTCGTATCAAACAATTCATCATTATCAATTCCCGCAAGTGGATTTCCTGTAATATTTCTTGTAATGTCACCACAAGCACCAGCTGCTGATAGATTCGCTCTTGCAAGGCGCTCTAAAATATCTGGAATTTGTTCAATTTCAAGCCAATGGAATTGAATTGCTTGACGCGTCGTAATGTCTAACACATCACGGCCATAATCTTCAGCAATCGAAGCCAACGTTTCAATTTGCTTATTCGTTATAATGCCAGATGGTATATTCACACGCATCATGAAGTATCCGGCTTCTTTCGGGCGCTGTAAATAAAGACCTGCCCACTTAAAAGAATCCCATTCTTCTTTCGGAATAGACGAGAAGCCATTTGCTGCATAATACGGAATATCTTTAAAGATTTCTAAACCATCTTTTTGTAATTTCTTTTTTTCGGTTGCATTTAGTTTTTCATTGTTCGCCCACACTTTTTCATAACCCATCATGTATCCCCCTCTATTTAAGCCCTCTTCTCAAGCAATGAAATCAAGCCACGTTCTTGTAAATATGAAATTACTTGCTCTGCACATTTTTCTACCGAATATCGGTTTGTTTCTACAACCACTTCAGGATTTAGCGGTTCTTCATACGGAGAATCAACCCCTGTAAACTGCTTAATTTCTCCGCTACGCGCTTTTTTATAAAGACCTTTCGGATCACGTTTTTCACACTCTTCAATTGGACATTTTACAAATACTTCAATAAACTCTTCTACTTCTAATATGTCACGGACTTGTTTACGATCTTCTCGAAACGGGGAAATAAACGCTGTTAACACAATCGTCCCGTTATCTACAAACAATTTTGCGACTTCCCCAATGCGGCGAATGTTTTCTGTACGATCACTCTCTGAAAATCCTAAATCTTTATTTAAACCGTGCCGAATATTATCACCATCTAATACGTAATTTCCAATTTTCTTCTCAAATAATTTACGAGCGACCGCGTTAGCCACCGTAGATTTTCCAGAAGCCGATAATCCTGTAAACCAAAGTACAAAGCTTTCGTGCTTATTTTGCTGCCTGCGCTCTTCTTTTAAAACAGATGCATCATGCCAAGTAATATTTGTCTTCATTCTTTTCTCCCCTTATTTTGTAACTGCTTCTTTTTGTAATCCTTGAATTAATACTTCAATCACTTCTTTACGGCTAAATGTACTTGGCGGTAGTTCACCATTTCGAAGCATCTCTCTCACTTTCGTACCCGATAAAATAACATGGTCTTCTTTACGATGCGGACACGTCTTTGTGGAAGCCATTCCTTCACATTTCTTACAGTAAAAACTATGTTCAAAGAAGAGCGGTGTAATCCCTAATTCTTCTATTGTAAAGTTCGTGAAAATCTCCTGCGCTTCATATGTTCCGTAATAATCACCAACACCTGCATGATCGCGGCCAACAATAAAATGCGTACAGCCATAATTTTTTCGGACAAGCGCATGAAAGATTGCTTCGCGTGGACCCGCATAACGCATCGCTGCCGGAAATACAGCTAGAGTAACACGGTCGCTTGGATAATAGTTTTCTAACAGCACTTTATAACTTTCCATTCGGACATCTGCTGGGATATCATCTGACTTTGTTTCTCCAACAAGTGGATTCAGCAATAATCCATCCACGATTTCAAGCGCTGTTTTTTGAATATATTCATGCGCGCGATGAACAGGATTTCTCGTTTGAAAACCAATAATCGTTTTCCAGCCTCTCTTTTGAAACACTTTTCTCGTTTCAAATGGATCTAAATAATATTCAGCAAACGCTTCTTTTTGAATGCGTTTCACAAGCTTGATTTCTCCGCCTACATAGACGTTTGGACGCTCAAATAACTTATTCACACCCGGGTGCGCTTCTTCCGTCGTTTTATAAACAAGTAATGCTTCTCTTTCTTTATTTGGTGTGTAAATTTCTTCAATTACAATTGTTCCGTAAGTTATACCTTCCTTTACGAGACGAACTTCTTCGCCTACCTGTAACTTCTTCGCTACTTCTTCTGTTACAGGCAATGTAATGGGAATACTCCATACAGTGCCGTTTTGTAATCGTATTGTTTCTACAACAGATTCATAATCTTTTTTCCCTAAAAATCCCGTAAGCGGACTATATCCCCCGATAGCAATCAATTCCAAATCACTTAACGCGATCCCATCTAATTCAATTTCCTTTTCAATATGTGTTGTTTTATACGAAGTATCAATTCGGTTTATTAACGTATTTCTCTCGCTCATTTTCACTTACCCCTTTTTATTTATTCATGAAGCCCACATTCTGTTTTTGTTTTCCCTGACCAGCGTCCATCTCTTGAACTTCCTCCATCTTGCACTTTCACCGTGCATACTTCACATCCGATACTTGGATAGCCAATATCGTGAAGCGGATTGTACGGTAAGCTATGTTTGTAGACATAGCGCCATACTTCTTTCCAAGTCCAATGAATAAGTGGACAAATTTTAATAGATTGAAAGCGTCCATCTCGGTTCACAAACTGCGTATGTTTACGCGATTCAGATTGTTCTCGTCTTAAACCAGATATCCACGCTTTCTTTCCAGATAACGCTTCTTCTAGTGGTTTAATTTTTCTTATATTGCAACAAAGGTTTGGATTACGCTCCCACAGTGCTTCACCATGTTCTTTCGCTTGCTCTTCTAATGTAAGCGCTGGCTTCTTTTCAATAATGTCGAGCTGTGGAAATCGTTCTCTTACTCTTTGAATTAAACTGTATGTTTCTTGAAAGTGAACACCTGTATCTAAAAAAACAACCTTTGCAGATGGATTTACTTGGTTAATCAAATGCAACAAAACCATTCCTTCTACTCCAAAGCTACATGCATATACAATTTCATCCTTATATTGCGTATACGCCCACTTTAATACTTGTAGCGCACCTTTCGTTTCATCATCCTCTTGAAAAGAAACGAAATTATCTTTCCACGTTTCATACGTTAACATCACTTTTCCCCCTGTAACGCAAAAAGACGGTTTTAACCTAATCAACACACATTAGGTTAAAACCGCCTCTAGTTTTTCTAGTCAGCGCTTTTTTACTTTAAACGTACTTTTTCACTTTTTTCAAGTTGAATCACTTTTCCATCTTGCACCACAATTGTGATCGACCCATACTTCATATCAGCAAGCATCGTTTGAATCTTCTCTGCTACCTCTTCAAATTGTCCGCGCACTCCCACGAACAGCCCCCCTTTTTTCATAAAAAAAATCTTTTCCCATTTCGAAAAGACTGTTCCGGCAACATATGTACCTTATCTTTCAAAATGGACACCATTTTGCTGGAATTAGCACCTTACTCCTTTCAGTAGGTTGCCGGGCTTCATTGGGCCAGTTCCCTCCGCCACTCTTGATAAGCTTTGTAAATGTATTGTATCACAATTCTGATTTTTTACAATCCTAGTTTTCCGATAAACTTTATATTTTTTAAAAAGCGGAGCTGCTCGAAGCAACTCCGCATCATAAGCTTGTTTTCAAATTGTTATATTAAAAAGAACCATAGCTTCTTTTACCATATGTCTATATAAAAAGAACTGTTCCTCAATCCATCATATAATAAGCTCTCATCACTATGCACAAAGTGACACGTTCTCCTCTTTAAAAGAAGAGAACCTTTCTTTTACACAAGCTCTTTTAATCTTATGCGATCGTTCCCAATCAAACTTTCATAAGACTCTCGCTCAACAACAACTTGTGATTTTCCATTTTTCGCAAATACAACTGCTGGTCTTCGAATCCGGTTATAATTATTAGCCATTGAATACCCGTATGCCCCTGTACAAGAGATCGCCAGTATATCCCAAGCCATCACTTTTGGTAAGTTAACATCCCACACAAGCATATCGCCACTTTCACAACATTTCCCTGCAATTGATACAACTTCCTCATTAGATTCATTAGCTCTGTTTGCTAACATCGCTTCATAACGAGCGCCATATAAAGCTGGGCGTAAATTATCTGTCATTCCCCCATCAACAGATACATATTTGCGAATCCCTGGAATATCTTTAATCGCACCGACTGTATAGAGTGTTGTCCCTGCATCCCCAACAATACTACGGCCTGGTTCAATCCAAATTTCTGGAAGTGGATAATGACAAGAAGTAAATTGGTCACGCACAGCTTCCGTGACAGCTTTCACATACTCTTCAAGCATAAGAGGAGTATCTCCTGCTGTATAGCGGATACCAAAGCCACCACCAACATTTAATACACGAGCTGTATAATTTGTTTCTTCTCTTACTGTTTCTAAGAAGTCTCCTAATACTTCAATTGCACGAACAAATCCTGCTGTTTCAAAAATTTGTGAACCAATATGAGAATGTATACCAAGTACACGATAATTAGATTTCCGAATCGCTAGTTTTAATGCTTGACTAGCATGCCCCGATGCAATGCTAAAACCGAATTTCGAGTCATCTTGACCAGTTGTAATATATTCATGTGTATGTGCTTCTACCCCTGGAGTCACACGAATTAAAATATTCACTACTCTGCCATGCTGCTCCGCTAGGTCATGTAACACTTCTAACTCAAAGAAATTATCGACAACAAAACAACCAATATTGGCTCTTAATGCCATTACGATTTCTTCTTCAGTTTTGTTGTTGCCATGAAAGTGAATACGTGAAGCAGGAAATCCGGCTTCTAGCGCTGTATACAACTCTCCGCCTGACACAACATCTAATGACATATTTTCTTCATAAGCTAACCGACACATTTCCATGCACAAGAACGCCTTACTCGCATATGCTACTTGGTAAGAGAACCCGCTTTCTTGAAAAGCTTGGTGAAAAGCTCGACATTTCCCACGAATGGCTGCTTCATCATAAACATAAAGTGGTGTTCCGTATGTTTTTGCTAATTCTGTAGCATCGCACCCTCCAATTTCTAAGTGCCCTTGCTCATTAATGCGGCTTGTGCCGTGTAAATACATTTGAATTCCTCCCTTAATTTCCCTAACTCCTTTACCTAAAACACTATTCCACACAATTGATGGTTATACATATAAAGTTCAACTAACATTCAGTAAGAGCTTTTCCCACCTCTCACTGAATGTTAGTTGAAGCAGGATAAACAAAAAACGCGTGGAACAATGTTCACACGCGTTTCTTATTAGAAAAAGATATTATGAAAAAATAAACTTGTTGTTATTTTTTCAAATAAGAAACCGCATCAAACATCTCCCAATAGCTCTCCATAAGTAACCCTTACGACAGTACTACATTTATTCAATGCAGTCCCAATATATGAACAATATGGACATTCATATATTTCGGCGATAAATCCTTTCGAACTATGATCATTGATACCACTTTATCTCCCATAGCCTACTCTTTTTTATCGCGGCCTCTATCTTTGAGTGTAGATGAGGTAAAACTATTTAATTTTCAAACAACTTTTTTTGTTGCTATTAACAATAACAAACGAATAAATTATTTGTCAAACAATTTTTTAAATTGGTTTTGGGCATTTTAATTTTGTATCATTCGGTAAGCGCTTTACTTCTAAATTTTTCACTTCCCATTCCCCTTCGTCATTTTCAAATGTAATACGTACCCTTTCAAACGGAGGAAGAATCTGTCCTCCAGTTCCTGGCTCATATTTAATAACTTGAATGACAGTGCGAAACATATATGTTCCACTATACACCTTTTTCATACTAACTAATTTAGGACATTCATATGGCTTTTGCTTTCCGTAATGCTTTTGAATTGCTTGATTAATTTGTGGAAATAAAACCGAGTACAGTGCATCTTCTAATAACAGAGGCGAATACTGCGCAGAAGGTACCGCTGGATTTCCTAATAAAACAAACAAGCAAAACAATATGCTACAAATTTTTTTCATCGTAACCTCCGTATGTAATATTCATGCTTTTATCCCGCATTAACGTGCTGTAATACTCCCACCTCAAAACTTGAGAGAAAACGCAGAAGTTTAGGTGGGAGATAAACAGCACGTAAAAGCCCGATTGGTCGGGCTGATAATCAGTGGAGGATGGAGACCCCCCACTGATTAAAGTCTCACTTTATTTTGTCCGTCTTCTTTTTTTCTACCCGATTACATAAAATTATCTGCAATTCTTCTTTTGTTTTTGTATAATAGTACACATAGTATAATAATCATATCGGTTCATTATCACTCATATAAATAAAAAGTACGTTTTTATCAAAATACAATCCACGATACATCCCTTTTGATTTTCAGACAGCAAAGTCAGTACCATAAAAACAAAGATAGCAGTCCTTTTTGTTTTTATACGGTAAGTGGCAGAACAGCTTTTAACCGTTTTTATGCGTATACAAGTATGCTCTCTCACAAAAAAACTTTTTGTCTGTTTTTTATTTTTTTGATAGAATCGTTACTTGTGGGTAAGAGAGGAGTAAACTATGTCACAAACATTCTTTCCAAAAGTACGCTTTGCACTTTTAGCTGTTGTACTTTTATGGATCAAAACATATATTGTGTACAAACTAGCTTTCGATATAAAGATTGATAACGTCTTTGAAGAGTTTATGTTATTTTTCAATCCAGTAGCTGCTTTACTATTATTTATTGGTCTCGCTTTATTTGCATCAAAGCGACGTAATCGACTAATCGTTGGAATTAGCATGATATTATCCTTCATTTTGTTCGGTAATGCCATGTTTTACGGATTTTACGACGACTTCGTAACATTCCCGGTATTATTCCAAACAAATAATATGGCAGACTTAGGGACAAGCATTAAAGAATTACTTACGTATAAAACGTTACTTTTATTCGCCGATACGATTATACTAACGTTTATCATGCGTAAATTCCCGAAGTTTTGTAATCCAACGCCTTTAACGAAACAAGAAAAGAAAGTGTTCTTTGGTAGTACAGCAGCTTTGCTTGCACTTCAAATTACAGTTTCTGTTATTTATAAACCGCAGCTATTTTCACATTCATTTGATCGTCAAACTGTAGTGAAAAACTTAGGTCTATACACATACCATATATATGACATTGCACTTCAGTCTAGATCTTCCGCACAGCGCGCTTTTGCAAGTGGTGACGGATTCTCTGAAATTGATAACTATGTGAAAACAAAAGATAAAGAGCCGGGGAAAGATTTATTCGGAGCTGCAAAAGGAAAAAATGTGATTCTCATTTCTATGGAATCCACGCAAAATTTTGTTATTAACCAAAAAGTAAACGGACAAGAAATTACTCCGTTTTTAAATGATTTTATTAAAGAAAGTTATTATTTTGATAACTTCTACCATCAAACAGGGCAAGGAAAAACATCCGATGCTGAATTTATTGTAGAGAATTCATTATATCCACTTGATCGTGGCTCTGTGTTCTTCACACATGCAGACAATGAGTATACTGCCACACCTGAACAATTAAAAGATCATGGCTATTATTCAGCAATGTTCCATTCAAACGATAAACAATTTTGGAATCGTGATGTCATGTACCCTGCTCTTGGATACGATCGTTATTTTAACCAACAAGACTTTATTGGTACAGAACAAACATCTGTTGGCTGGGGATTAAAAGATAAAGAGTTCTTTGAACAATCTATCGATAAACTAAAATCATTGCCACAGCCGTTTTACACAAAATTTATTACATTAACAAACCATTTTCCATACTATTTAGATCCTGAAGACCAATACATTGATGAATATACATCTGATAGTGGTGTTGTAAATCGATATTTCCCAACTGTTCGTTATACGGATGAGGCAATTAAACACTTTGTTGAGCGCTTAAAAGAAGAAGGACTATATGAAAACTCCATTATCGTTCTATACGGAGATCATTATGGTATTTCTGAAAACCATAACGCTGCAATGGCTCAGTTTTTAGGTAAGGAAGAATTGACGCCATTTGATGTAATGCAGCTACAACGTGTCCCGCTTATTATTCACATTCCAGGACACGAAGGGAAAACAATTTCAAAAGTATCAGGGCAAATTGATATTAAGCCGACTCTTCTTCATCTACTTGGTATAAAGACAAATAAATCTGTTGAATTTGGTACCGATTTATTTGTAAAAGAAGATGATCCATCTGTCATTATGCGTGATGGTAGCTTTGTAACAAACGATTACATCTATACGAAAAATATTTGTTACGATACAGCAACAGGGGAACCAACAGATATTGGCATGTGTCAACCTTACATTGATAAAGCAAAAATTGAACTAGATTACTCAGATAAGCTAATTTACGGAGATTTGTTACGATTTGATCCTTATAACAAACATGTAACAGGTTCAATGACAACACAGTTTGAGTAACTTTATACTTCGTTATTGATCGACCATCTTAAAACCTCGAACACTAATACCCGTTCGAGGTTTCTTTTTATCAATAATTTGTGATATCATTCAAGTTAATCTCCTCATATGAAATCTTTCTCAAATTGGGAAATTTTTCGTACAAGCAAAGAAATTTTATGTTATGATAAAATAAGTAAACTTTCATACACTAATTAAGAATTCATAATAGAAAGCAAGGGATCAGATTTTGTATAGAGCAGCAATTCCTAACTTATTTACGCTCGGAAATTTATACAGTGGCTTTTTAGCAATTGGCTACGCTTCGCTTGGTTATTACAAACCAGCCGCGATTTTAGTTTTAATTGGGATGATGTTAGATAGTCTTGATGGCAGAATCGCACGCCTACTCCGCGTTGATTCACAATTAGGCAAAGAACTAGACTCATTAGCAGATGTTGTAACATTCGGTGCTGCACCTGCTGTATTAATGTACTATACGTCATTTTCAGATCACGGAATTATTGGATTATACATAGCAGGATTATTCCCTCTCTTTGGAGCTTATCGCTTAGCACGCTTTAATGTAACACCTTCTTCAACATCAATGAAATACTTTACAGGTGTACCAATTACTGCGGCTGGAGGACTTGTTGCTTTCTTAACGTTATTTTCACATGTGATCCCCAAAATTGTTCTTGTCACTGTGTTTGTAACATTTGCGTTCCTTATGGTTAGTCGCATTCGTATTCCAAGCTTAAAAGATGTACCAATGCCGCGTTATAGCATTATCGTTACACTCTTTTTAATCGCAAGTATTTATACAATGTACAAAACAAGTTTTGGTAACATTTCAGAATTTCTATTTATTGCTATTCCACTATACATTTTGTACATGCTATCACAGTTCATTAGACAAAGACCGTCTAAGAAGAACCGAGCAAATAAAGAATAGAAAAAACCTTCCTGTCGCCAGGAAGGTTTTTTTATTTTACAACAAGCTCTTTTTTGTAAACCGGTGTAATCGGCTCTTCACCATCTAATACTGCTAAAATGTTACGCACTGCCATTTCCGCCATCGCATCTCTCGTTTCAATTGTCGCATTTCCGATATGTGGCGTGAGAACAACATTGGATAACCCTTTTAATTTCTCTGTAATTTGTGGTTCAAACTCAAATACATCAAGAGCAGCTCCTTCAATGCTCTTTTCTTCTAATACATTTGCAAGCGCCTCTTCATTTATAATTGGTCCACGAGCTGCATTTACAATATAAGCCGTTTTCTTCATCATACGTAACTGTGGTTCATCAATCATATGATGTAAGCTTGGATTGTATGCGCAATTAACTGTAATGAAATCAGCGTGTTGTAATAATTCATCAAGTTCACTATACGTTACCTCTAACTCATTTTCCGCATCAAATTTACGATTCGGCCCTGTGTAAATGACATTCATACCAAATGCTTTTGCACGCTTTGCAACAGCTTTTCCAATTTCGCCAAGACCGATAATACCAATTGTTTTTCCATATACTTCTCTTCCTAAAAAGAAAAGCGGCGCCCAGCCAGTAAAGCCCGTTGTTCGGCATAACGTATCACCTTCTGGAATACGACGGGCTGCTGCTAATAAAAGTGCAAATGTTAATTCAGCTGTCGCTTCTGTAGAAACGTGCGGCGTATTCGTAACAGCAACACTTTTTTCTTTCGCATACATATAGTCAATATTGTCATACCCAGCACCGTAATTAGCTACAATTTTTAAATTTGGTGCTGCATCAATTACTTCTTTCGGTACTTTTGTTGAAAGTAAACTTAACAGCGCATCTTTATTTTGTACCTTTTCTATTAATTCTTCTGTTGAAATTAATCCTTCTCCGTCATACATTTCTACATCATGGTCACGCAATAACTGTAGTCCGATTTCTGGAATCTTACCTGCTACTAATATTTTCGCCATTCTTCAGCACCCTTTCGCATAAAATACAAGCAAGCATACATCATCTAAGAAGCTTGTATCTCTATTGTACAAAAATATACGAAATTTTTTAAATAAAAAAGGAGATGACATACTCATCTCCTTTTCTCATTGTTGCTCTTCAGATTGTTTTCCTAATTTCACATCAATTGTTCCTTCTGCTACTGTATCACTAATTTGCTCTGATGTAATGGAATGATTTTGCTCTTGACTTTGCATTCCAGTTTGTTCATTCGTTACTTTTTCTGCACCAGCATACGGTTGTTTTTTCATATAAAAACCTCCTTTTCACTCTCTCCTATTGTGAGCAAAAAGAAGGTATTTCATCCTGCTTATTTATTCATCATCTTCTCTTCCTGTTCAAGAGGTTTCATTTTCCGAACACGCTTTTCAAATGTGGCAATATGCGTCGCACCATGATTACGCAATGTTCTTATGTTTTCCTCTACATAGTTTCCTAAATCATTTGGAAAATGTGCATCTGAAGAAACTGTAATCGGTACCTCATACTTCATTAGCATTTGTAAATATAACGGACTTGGACACATTTCTCTTACAGGATAACGATAATACAATCCTGCATTTACTTCCGTTGCTGTATCCGTGTCTATTAATGCTTTTGCAATCTTTTCATAATATGGGAGCTGCTCATTTTCATCTAAACGGTAATTAAATACTTTTATGTTATCAAGGTGAGCAACTATATCAAATAAGCATGAACGAACTGCCATTTCAACTGTGTCAAAAAACTGATTGTATAACGTATGTAACTGATGTGTTTCAAAATAGACTTTTGTATCTGGATTATCAAATCCCCAGCCATTTATAAAATGAACAGAGCCGATTACATAGTCCCAGTCACCTAATTGCAGTAGTTCTTCTAACTCTTGTTCACCGCCAATAAAATAATCAGCTTCAATTCCAAGTCGAAGTGTAACCCCCCGCTTTGCCCAGCGCTCTTTCGCATGTTGAATTGCCTTTGTAAACTGATGAATCGATGTGACACGCACTTGATTAAGCCACTCTTTTTGCAGACGCCCAAGCTCTGTATCATCAATTTGCACATACCGCTCATAATACGCTTTTGCTTCATCAAAGCGGTATAAATGATCCACAATACCAACTTCCTTTATTCCTTTTCGAATTGCCTCTTCTAAATAAAGATCAATCCACTCTTCAGAAAACGCTCCCTCCTTCACACGCTCTAATAATCGTTCTTGCGATTTCATCAACCACTGTAGTGAATGCTTCTCTTCTTGAATCGGTTCATATTGTTCTAACGCTTCATTTGTTCTTGCTAACCATCTAAGTGAATATGGGCCTTCTTCTAAATGAAGATGATAGTCAACTTTCATAACACTCCCCCTTACAACAGATTAATATCACTTCTCTCTCCAACCTTTGATAATTTCCCGCTTCTCTCTTTCATTTCATTACATATGTCTTCTAAGGAAACCCCTTTTTCTACCAATAAAACTAGACAATGATAGGTTAAATCTACCATTTCCTTCACAAGTTCTTCATTATCATCCTTTTTTGCCGCAATAATAACTTCTGTACACTCTTCCCCAACCTTTTTTAATATTTTATCTTCTCCCTTTACAAACAAGTAGTTTGTATAAGAATCCGCAATTGGGGTCTCTTTACGTTGTTGAATAGTTTCATACAACGTACGAATTCTATCTTCCATGTTCATTCCCCCTATATAATTTTATGATGAAAACACGATACTTCTCCTGTATGACAAGCAGGACCAACTTGCTTTACAAATATTAAAATAGCGTCTTGATCACAATCTAAGTACATAGACTGCACATACTGTGTATGACCTGATGTTTCTCCTTTATTCCATAACTTCTTCCGGGAGCGAGAATAAAACCACGTTTGCTTTGTTTCAATCGTCTTTTCGTACGCTTCTTCATTCATATAAGCTAACATTAATACTTCCTTCATTTTTTCTTCCATGACAACAGCTGGTAACAACCCTTTTGAAAAATTAGGTTTCATAGTCTCACCTCAATACTTGCTTCTTTTAATTTCTGCTTTACTTCTTGCACTGTCGTTTCACCATAATGAAAAATAGAAGCTGCTAATGCGGCATTTACACTTGTTTTTTGAAATACTTCGACAATATGATCGCCACTTCCGCATCCACCTGAAGCAATAACCGGAATAGACACAGCTCTCGCAATCGTTTCCGTTAGCTTTACATCATACCCATCTTTTGTGCCATCCGCATCCATACTCGTTAATAAAATTTCACCTGCTCCTAATTTTTCAGCTCGTTTCGCCCATTCTACAGCATCCACTTCCGTATCAATTCGACCACCATTTATATAAACATGCCACTTATTTTCTGCTACTTTTTTTGCATCAATCGCTACAACAATGCACTGGGAACCAAACTGCTCTGCTCCCTCTTGAATTAGATTTGGATTGCGAAGCGCAGCCGAATTTAATGAAATTTTATCTGCACCCGCTCTTAAGAGAGCATACATATCTTCCGTAGAAGAAATACCACCACCTACTGTTAGCGGAATAAATACTTGTGAAGCTGTTCTTTTTACAACATCCAGCATTGTTTTCCGCCCATCATGCGTTGCTGTAATATCTAAAAATACAATTTCATCTGCACCAGCATCGTTGTATTTTGCTGCACTTTCGACTGGATCACCTACATCTTTTAGCCCTATGAAGTGGACTCCTTTTACAACACGACCATCTTTCACATCTAAACAAGGAATAATCCGCTTCGCTAACATATGCTCGTCACCTGCAATGCTTCTTTTAAATCGACCGTTTTCTCATACAGTGCTTTTCCGATAATAACGCCATATACGTTCATATCATGTAACTTTTTTACATCTGAAAGCGAACATACACCACCTGAAGCAATAATGCGTACTGAAACCGCATCTTGTAATTGTTGTAATTGCTCAAAATTTGGTCCTTCTAGCGTTCCATCCTTTGAAATATCCGTAAAAATAATCGTTTGTACACCAACATTCTCCATTTCCTTTGCTAGTTCGATATAAGAAACGTTTGATACATCTAACCAACCTCTCGTTGCAACATACCCTTCCTTCGCATCAATACCAACAATAATATTTTCTTTATATAAATGAACAGCATTTTCTAAAAAAGCACGGTCATATAAAGCAGCTGTTCCTAAAATAACTTTTTGTACTCCTACTGCTAATAATGCTTCGATTGTTTCTAAAGAACGTACTCCCCCGCCTACTTGCACCGGAATACGAACTGCTTTACATATATTTTCAATGACTGAAAGATTGATAGAATAACCGGTAACGGCCCCATCTAAATCCACAAGATGAAGCATTCGTGCACCAAGCTGTTCAAATAATAAGCTTTGAGCAACTGGGTCTTCATTCATTACCGTCTCCTTTTGAAATTGCCCTTGATATAAGCGCACACAGCGTCCTTCTTTTAAATCAATTGCTGGGAAAATTTCCATTCCTCTACCACTCCTTTAAAGTTTTTCAACATTTGTATACCAACATCACTACTTTTTTCCGGGTGAAACTGTGCGCCATATATATTGTCTTTTGATACAAGCCCTGGAACTAAAACACCGTAATCACTTACACCACATACAATATCACTCGGACAATCTACGTAATAAGAATGAACGTAGTACATAAATGCATCGTTTTCTATGTCACGCCATAACGGTATTTCTTTCACTTTATTTAATTGATTCCAACCCATGTGCGGTATTTTATATGATACATTTAACTTCTTCACTGCTCCTGGCAATAAACCTAACCCTCTAGTAAGCTCAATTTCCTCACTTTCTTCAAACAACAACTGCATCCCTAAACAAATCCCAAGCAGCGGCTTTCCTTCAGCAGCAGCAACTTTTAGCACAAAATCAAGCTCTTTTTTTTGAAGAATATCCATCGCCTTTGGAAAAGCGCCTACTCCCGGTAAAATAATACCGTCACTTTGTAATATGTGTTCTATATCATCCGTTACAGCATACGCTGCCCCAATACGTTTTAAAGCTTGTTCTACACTATGAATGTTACCCATGCCATAATCTACAATTGCAATCATGCTACAACATTCCTTTCGTAGAATTTACGCCAACAATCTTTTCGTTATAATCAACAGCTTCCCGAAGCGCACGACCAAACGCCTTAAACATCGCCTCCACTTTATGATGCGTATTACTTCCATATAGAACGCGCATATGCAATGTAATATTCGCAGCGTGTGCAACTGCTCGAAAAAACTCTTCCGTTAGTTCTGTATCAAAATCCCCAAGCTTTGGATTTGTCAATTCCCCTTGAAATACAAGGTAAGACCTTCCGCTAATGTCAACCGCTGCGAAACCTAACGCTTCATCCATCGGCACATAAGATGATCCATATCGATTAATTCCAACTTTATTCCCAAGCGCTTCTTTCAAACAATTTCCAAGTACAATTCCTACATCTTCAACTGTATGGTGCGCATCAACATACACATCTCCCTCAGCCTTCACCTGGAGTCCAAATCGTCCATGTCTGGCAAATAACGTTAGCATATGATCGAAAAATCCAACACTGGTTTCAATAGATATATTGTCACTATCATCTAATCGTAAAGAAAGTGTGATTTTCGTTTCAGTTGTTTCTCTTATTTGTGTTGCGACTCGCATTCTTTTCCCTCCTCAAATCGAATTTGAATTGCTCTTGCATGCGCATGTAGTCCTTCTTTTTCAGCAAGTGTCACAATATGATGATTTACACGTTGCAGCGCTTGTTTTGTATACGAAACAAAACTGGATTTCTTTACAAAATCATCGACAGATAATGCTGAGAAAAATCGTGCTGTTCCACTGGTTGGTAGTACATGATTGGGACCAGCAAAATAATCTCCAAGCGGTTCTGGAGCGTATGGGCCAATAAAGATTGAACCAGCATGACGAATGTGTGATAATGCACTCATCGGCTCTTCTATATGTAACTCTAAATGCTCTGGTGCTATTTCATTACATAACTGAAATGCATACTGTAAAGATGGAACGACGAAAATAGCGCCATTTCTTTCAATTGATTGACGAGCAATTTCGCTTCTTGGCAAAGACATCAATTGTTTTTCTAATTCATTCTTTATTTCCTCGGCAAGTACAGCGCTCGTTGTAATACACATAGCGGATGCATTTACATCATGTTCTGCTTGTGACAATAAATCCGCTGCAATGAAAGGGGCTTCTCCTGTTTCATCCGCAATTACAACAATTTCAGACGGGCCCGCAATCATATCAATGTGGACCGTTCCAAATACCTCACGCTTTGCAAGAGCAACGTACATATTTCCGGGACCAACGATTTTATCAACCTTTGGAATCGATTTCGTTCCATATGCAAGTGCAGCAATCGCCTGTGCGCCTCCAATTGTATATATCTCATCAACTCCTGCCATCTCAGCAGCAACTAAAATATGCGGATCTATTCCATCCTTTCCTGGTGGTGTCACCATGACGATTTTTTGTACACCCGCAATCTTTGCAGGTAATATGTTCATAAGTACAGATGAAGGATACGACGCTGTTCCGCCCGGTACATATACACCGACAGTTTCAAGTGGCCGAACAAGTTGGCCACGAATAATCCCCTCTGTTTCACAATCTACAAATGATTGTCTTTTTTGTTTTTCATGATAGGAAATAATATTTTTCTTTGCTTCTTGAAGAGCTTCTAAAAAAGAGTCTTCTACATATAAGATTGCTTCTTTCATTTCTTTTTTTGGAACACGAAATTCTTTTATGTCTACACCATCAAATTTTTTCGTATAAGTAATTAATGCTTTATCACCATGCTCTTTCACGTCTTTAATAATCTCTTTCACGCTGAGCAGTGCGACCTCTTCAATTACTTGTGCCCCTTCTCGTAATTGCTTCATTTTCTGTAACGTAATTTCGTCTTTCATATCAATTACTTTCATTCCATATCCCCCTTTCCTTATTTACTATGAGCAGCTAATTGTTCTAGCTTGTTTATAATGCTGAATATTTCGTCTTTTTTTGTTTTTAAAGCCGCTTTGTTCACAATCATTCTTGCTGATATAAGATGCATCTCTTCAAAAACTACTAGCCCATTTTCCCGTAACGTATTTCCCGTTTCTACAATATCAACAACAGCATCTGCTAATCCAAGTATCGGGGCAATTTCGACAGAACCTTCGATTTTAATAATCTCTACATCTTCACCTTTATTACGAAAGTACGTAGAAGTAATGTTCGGATATTTCGTCGCAATTCTTTTTTTCTTATAACTGTCCGGAGTATATGACGGCAATGAGGCGACACAAAACCGGCACTTTCCTACTTCTAAATCTAGCATTTCATATACATCTTTCTCACACTCTAACAAAATATCTTTTCCAACAATTCCAATGTCAGCCACTCCATGTTCCACATAAGTTACAACATCAACAGCTTTTACAAGAATGAACGATATATTTGCCGCTCTGCTTTGGAACACTAGTTTTCTTCCTTTATCCTTTAACTCGGAACAATCAACACCAATCTGCTCAAATAAAGAAATGCAATGTTTCTCTAATCTTCCTTTTGTTAACGCAATTTGGATATTGTACATGGAGATTCTCCTTTTCTTTGTATCATCCAATCCTGTTCCCATTTGTACTCTACAAAGATGTCTTTTGATATATCAACAACTTTCTTCACCTTGGTGTCTCTTGCAAATCGAAGCGTTTCCTCTAATTCATCAAACATTGACAACTGGACGATTTTCTCTTCTTGTTCCAAAAGTAGACGTAACTGTTCTGCATGCTGAGCATGTTGCAAAGAGTAATGAATAAGCGTATCAATTTGCTTTCTTGAAAAACGTTTTGCCTTTACCACCCTTACAAGTTGATCTATTTGTATCGCCAATCCAACAGCTGGAATTGGCTCCCCAAAATTTCCAATTAATTCATCGTAACGTCCACCACTTACAATCTCTTCTCCAATGTCACATATGTAACCACGAAAAATAACACCAGTATAGTAGTGGAGGTATTGAATCATCCCTAAATCTATCGAAATGTAAGAAGCATATCCAAGCCTTTCAATTGTTTCATAGATTACTTTTAACTTCGTAATCGCATCTTTTATATCTTGATGAGATGCTAATTGCTCCGCTTCTTCAATTACTTCTAACCCACCAAATAATCGTGGCAACTTATGAAGTAACTGTACCGTACTTTCTTCTATATTTAATTGCTTCTCCTTTATAAACTGTGAGAGAGCTGCATAATTTTTACTTTCAATACATTTACGTAATTGTTCCTCATCTACTTCTTTTAATGACAATTTGCTCACAATCGCTTTATACAGCTCTACTTGACCAAGCTCAATTTTAAAGTCCCCTATACCAGCTGCTCGAATAGCCTGAATGCTACTTACAATACACTCGACTTCTGCGCGTATATTCGAAACCCCTATAATTTCAATACCGACTTGCGCTACTTCATCATATTTTCCGGACAATGATTCATTCGCTCGAAAAACATTCCCTGCATATGTCAGTTTCAAAGGCCCTTTCATCCCCCTCGTTCCAATAACACGAGCTAGCGGAATCGTCATATCTGGCCGTAACACAAGAATCCGTCCTTTATGATCAAAAAATTTATACATTCTCTCTTCGTCAATTGGACGATTTCGAAAACAAAACACATCATAAAATTCAATAAGAGGTGTTCGTACTTCCTCATATCCCCTCTCAATAAAAGTAGCACGCAACGTTTGTTCTACAGTCTCTAATGCCGTGCATTCATCAAATAAAAAATCACGTGTACCATTTGGATTTGCTCCCTTCCATTTCGTCACATTTTCCTCCCCCTTTACACATGTTATTCGTGCAACAAAAAAAGAGCTATGTAGATAAGAATACCTACATAACTCTTGAGAGAATGTAGGCGCAACGGAAAAATCCCTTGTACCTACACGTGTCTTCACGTTAGGTTCAAGGGTTTACGTATGATGATGTTTTTTTTCAGAAATTTGGAATGTACACAATTGAATAACTCCCTTTCCCCACTGTTTTTTCATAGTATAAACTAATTTTATCTAAAAATAAAGAAAATTAAAACTTCAAACCCGTTTCGTATGCTTCGATTTCTTTTTCATATTGAAGTGTAATTCCAATATCGTCTAGACCGCTTAGGAGCTTTTCTTTCCACATCTTTTCAATCGAAAAGGAAAAACTCTCCTCTGCTGTTTTTATTATCTCTTGCTCTAAATCAATTTCCATTATCGATTCTGGCCCTAAGTTTGCAAGTTTGTTACGAATTTCTTTTTCTAATGTAATAGGAAGAATTCCGTTTTTTGTACAATTCATATAAAAAATATCCGCAAAGCTACCCGCAATAATTACTTTAAACCCGTAATCTGCTAACGCCCACGGAGCGTGTTCACGTGAAGATCCACACCCAAAGTTATCACCTGTAATTAAAATGCTCGCACCTTTTCGTTTAGGGTCATTAAGTGGGAAGTTAGGGTTATCCTCACGATTTTCTAAATAACGCCATTCATCAAATAAAAACTCACCAAATCCTGTTCGCTCAATTCGTTTTAAATATTGCTTCGGGATAATTTGATCGGTATCAATATTATCATTTAATAGTACAGCAACTGTTCCTTTATGAATACGAAACGGCTCCATCGTAATTCTCCTTTCTGACATCGACAAAATGACCGTAAAGCGCAGCTGCTGCTGCCATTGCAGGGCTAACGAGATGCGTTCTTGCTCCTTTTCCTTGTCGTCCTTCAAAGTTTCGATTAGAAGTCGACGCACAATGTTCACCATCCGGTACTTGATCTGGATTCATCCCAAGACACATCGAACAACCCGGTTCTCGCCATTCAAATCCAGCTTCCTCAAAAATATGATGTAGGCCTCTCTTTACAGCAGCATCTCTTACCCTTTTTGACCCAGGTACAACAAGTGCTCGAACACCTTCCTTCACTCGTTTTCCTTTTACAATTGCCGCCGCAATTTCTAAATCTGATAGTCTCGAATTTGTACAAGAGCCAATGAATACATGACGAATTGGAATATCTCCTACACTTTTTCCAGGTTGAAGATTCATATATGCGTACGCTCTTTCATCATTTATATCATGTACAAGAGGGAGTTTCTCATCAATACGCACTCCCATACTAGGATTCGTTCCCCATGTTACATATGGAACTAATTCATTTACATAAACTGTAATGCTCTGATCGTATAACGCTCCTTCATCTGTATATAATTCACTCCACACTTTCATCGCTTCCTCAAACTTCTCAGGTGCATACCGTTTTCCTTTTACATAAGAAAACGTTGTTTCATCAGGAGCGATCATTCCAGCTTTTGCTCCGCCCTCAATTGCCATATTACAGAGCGTCATTCTTTCTTCCATCGTCATCTTTTGCACCGCTTCGCCATAAAATTCCATTACATATCCTGTTCCAACAGCGATGCCATATTTTGCTAGTATATGTAAAATAATATCTTTTGCATATACACCTTTTGGAAGTTGACCTTTTAATTCAATCCCCATTGCTTTTGGTTTTCTTTGCCATAATGTTTGCGTAGCTAACACGTGCTCAACTTCACTCGTACCAATTCCAAACGCTAATGCGCCAAAGGCTCCGTGCGTTGCGGTATGGCTATCACCACAAACAATTGTTTTTCCTGGTTGCGTAAGTCCAAGTTCTGGACCAATTACATGTACAATACCTTGATCCTCATCGCCAAGATCTGCTAATGGCACCCTAAACTCATGACAATTTTTACGAAGCGTATCAATTTGCTTTTTAGCAATTTCATCTGTAATATTCCACACATCTTTTGTAGGCACGTTATGATCCATCGTTGCAAATGTTAAATCTGGCCTTCTCACTTTCCGATTTGCAAACCGCAAGCCTTCAAAGGCTTGCGGTGATGTTACTTCATGCACAAGATGTAAATCAATATATAATAGATCGAGGCCATTTTCATTACTCGCTACAACATGCCGTTCCCACAACTTATCTAATAGTGTTTTCTTCATGATTGCCCTCTCCCTACTAGTGCCTGCGCTTCCATCGTTTGTAAAACAAGATTCGTAAATGACGTTGTTGTCTCATTTCCACCTAAATCTGCTGTACTTTTTCCAGAACGGATGACAGCAGAGATTGCTTCTTCAATTGCTTCTCCTTCTTGCTTTAACTCAAACGACTGTCCAAGCATCATTGCAACTGAACGCATCATCGCAATTGGATTTACTTTATTTTTCCCAGCAATATCCGGTGCTGATCCATGGATTGGTTCATATAAAGAAGGGCCAAATTCTGAATGACTTGCTGAAGGAAGCATACCAAGTGATCCCGCTAATACAGACGCTTCATCACTTAAAATATCACCAAATAAATTTTCCGTTACAATCACATCAAACCTATTTGGATTTCGAATAAGTTCCATTGCAGCTGCATCTACTAATAAATGCTCCAGTTCTACTTCTGGATAACGAGACGCTACCTCTTCTGTAATTTGTCGCCATAGTTTACTAGACTCTAAAACATTTGCCTTATCAATAGAAGTAACTTTTTTACGACGCTTTTTCGCTAATTGAAATGCGTATGAAACAATTCTTTCAATTTCACGTCTATGATACGTAAGTGTATCTGTTGCAACTACTTCGGTTCTCTCTTTTGGGAATGAAAAATAAATGCCACCTGTTAACTCCCGTACAACTACAAAGTCAATTTCCTCAACTGTTTTTAATGGTGATAAATGTGCTGTTGCTGCTTCTACCGTTACAGGCCGGACATTGGCAAATACACCTAATCCTTTTCGAAGAGTAAGTAACCCTTTTTCAGGTCGCTCTTTCGTATTATCCCAACGTGGTCCTCCTACTGCTCCTAGCAACACTGCATCACTAGCTAAACAGGCAGTTAACGTTCGGGATGGTAGCGGTTGGCCACAACTATCAATTGCCGCTCCTCCAAATCGTTCATCTTGCACATAAAAACGATGACCATATAGTCTTTCTACCATTTCTAATACTCGCTTTGCACTTTCCATAATTTCTGGGCCTACTCCATCACCTGCTAAACAAACAATTCGCTTTTCCATATAAGAAGCACCCCTTTACAATTTAGTCACCTTCTGCAATACTTTTAATTTCCCTGCTGCATATACGTAGGCACGCGCTGAAGCTTCTAATACATCTTGAGCTACACCAAAACCAGACACGCGCTGATTTCCATCTTTTAGCTCAACATGAACATGAGCGAGTGCATCTTGCCCTTGCGTGATAGATTGAATACGATAATCCGATAGTTCACATTGTAAATGAAGGATTCTTTGAATCGCATTATAGATTGCCTCAATACTTCCAGCACCAGTTGCAGCATCTTCTAATTCATTTCCTTCAACATCTTCTAAACAAACAGTTGCGCTCTGGATACTACTTGATACGAAATGCACTTGCAAATGTTTAACGTTATATTGCTGCTTTGTAAATACAGTTTCTCCTAACACAAGTGCTCTTAAATCTTCCTCTGTAATCTCTTTCTTTCGATCTGCTAGGCTTTTAAATGTACGGAAAGCTATGTCTCGTTCTTCTTCTGTAAATTCATAGCCAAGCTCTTTCATTTTTTCCGTAAAAGCATGACGTCCAGAGTGTTTTCCAAGAACAAATTTATTTTCTACTTCACCAACTAAAGATGGTGAAATAATTTCATATGTTGTCACTTCTTTTAATACACCATCTTGATGGATACCTGATTCGTGTGCAAATGCATTAGCGCCAACAATCGCCTTATTCTTCGGAATTACCATCCCTGTTAAATGGCTTACAAGTGTACTTGTCGCTTTAATTTCCTTTAACGTTAACGATGAGCTTGCTTCGTAATAGTCTTTACGAATATGAAGAGCTACAGCAACTTCTTCAAGCGCAGCATTTCCAGCGCGCTCTCCAATTCCATTTATCGTTCCCTCAACTTGGCGAGCTCCTCCTTCAATTGCTGCTAATGAGTTAGCTACTGCCATACCAAGATCATCATGACAATGACAAGAGAAGATCGCTTGATCATAAGATGGCACATGCTCTTTTAAATATTGAAATAAAGAATAGTATTCCTCTGGGTTTGTATATCCAACTGTATCTGGGATATTAATTACACTCGCCCCTGCACGGATTGCTATTTCAGCCGCTTCAGCTAAAAATGAAGGTGTCGTTCTCGTCGCATCTTCTGCTGAAAACTGCACAACTGGAAATAATGATTTTCCTAGTTTTACAGACTGATAAATTTGATCTAACACCTCTTCTTTTGACATACGAAGCTTGTATTTCATATGAATATCACTTGTTGCTAAAAAAATATGAATACGTGGAAACATCGCTCCTCTTAATGCCTCATATGCTGTATAAATATCACTTTCTTTCGCCCTCGCCAAACTCATTACCGATACATTTTTTATTTCACATGCAATGCGCTGAACAGCACGAAAGTCACCTTCGGAAGCAGCAGCAAAGCCTGCTTCCATGACATTCATACCAATCTTTTCTAACTGCCTTGCAATTTGGAGTTTTTCTTGTTCATTTAAGTTCACTCCTGGTGACTGTTCGCCGTCACGAAGCGTCGTATCCATGAACAAAATATCTTTCATAATTATTTAACCTCCATTTTCACTTTCGGTTTTACAAACGGCATCATTTCACGCAACTTACGTCCTACTACCTCGATATCATGCTCATTTTCTTTCGCGTTAATTGCATTGAAGTGAGGCTTACCTGCTTTATGCTCTGCAATCCACCCCCTTGCAAATGTTCCATCTTGAATGTCTTGTAAAACGCCTTTCATCGCTTTTTTCGTCTCTTCTGTTACAACGCGTGGTCCTGATACAAAATCTCCCCACTGCGCTGTATCAGAAATGGAATAGCGCATATTTTCTAGTCCACCTTCGTACATAAGGTCAACGATAAGCTTTAATTCATGTAAACACTCAAAATAAGCAACTTCTGGCTGATATCCAGCTTCTACAAGCGTCTCAAATCCAGCCTTTACAAGTGCTGTCGCTCCTCCGCAAAGCACCGCTTGTTCCCCAAATAAATCTGTCTCTGTTTCTTCTTTAAATGTTGTTTGCAGTACACCCGCTCTTGTTGAACCAATTCCATCTGCATACGATAGTGCCTTTTCTGTTGCTGATCCTGTTGCATCTTGATATACAGCAAATAATGCTGGAACTGCCCCTCCTTCTTCAAATGTACGACGTACAAGATGTCCCGGTCCTTTTGGCGCTACAAGAAATACATCTACATCTTCTGGTGGGGAAATTTGATTAAAATGAACATTAAATCCATGAGCAAACACAAGTGCATTACCAGCTTCTAAATATGGTGCAACTTCTGCTTCATACACTTCCGGCTGCAACTCATCTGGTAGTAAAATCATTACAACATCTGCATATTTTGCAGCTTCAGCTACTGTATAAACTGAAAAGCCATCTTCCTTTGCCTTATCCCATGATTTCCCTTGGCGAAGCCCAATTACAACATTAAAACCGTTATCACGTAAATTTTGCGCATGCGCATGACCTTGTGATCCATAACCAACAATTGCAATCTTACTTCCTTTTAATACATTTACCTTTACATCTTTTTCATAGTATACTTTTGTCATTTTCCTTCTCCTCCTAATATTTAAAAATTAATGGATAAGCAACACTTGTTTTTCTTGCTTTTTCATGCTTCTTGTAAATGCAGTAACACCTGTTCTTGCAATCTCTTTTAATCCGTAAGGTCTCAGGAGTTCAATAAGTGCCTCAATTTTGTCTGGCGTTCCTGTTGCTTGCACAACGATAGACTCCTTTCCAACATCTATAACCGCTGCGCGAAATGGTTCAATTAAACTATATAAATCAGACCTAGAAACAGATGTCGTTGCTACTTTAATTAGCGCTAGTTCTCTTACAATTAAAGATTCTTCTGTAATATCAGAGACTTTCAGTACATCGATTTGTTTATGAAGCTGCTTAATTAACTGCTCCACTTGCTCTTCATGTTCAACATGAACAACAAATGTCATTCTTGAAATATCCGCTGATTCTGTATGACCAACTGAAATACTTTCAATATTAAAGTGTCTACGCGTCATCACACCTGTAACGCGATTTAACACTCCACTTTGATTTCGGACAGTCGCTGTCACAATTCGCTTCATACGTCAATCCCCTCCATTTGATGAACACCTTTTCCTGGCGCAACCATTGGCATTACTTTTTCCGATTGTAAAACGCGACAATCAATGACAACTGCTTCATCATAAGAAAGCGCCTCTTGTAGTTGCTCTTTCAGCTTTAGTGGATCTTCAATTCGGACACCTTTTAACCCATATGCTGCTGCAAGAGCAACAAAATCTGGTTGACATGAAAGAAGTGAATGAGAATAACGTTTCTTGTAAAACTCATCTTGCCACTGCCTTACCATTCCAAGTGCTTCATTATTCATAATAAGTACTTTGACAGGAAGTTTATGTTCCTTTAATACACTTAACTCTTGCAATGTCATTTGGAAACCAGCGTCACCAACAATCGCAACAACGAGCTCGTTTGGCTCAGCAATTTGAGCACCAATCGCTGCTGGTAAACCAAATCCCATCGTACCAAGACCACCAGAAGTAACCCATTTATTTGGCTCTTTAAAGGAATAGTACTGAGCAGCCCACATTTGATGTTGACCAACGTCTGTTGTTACAATCGCTTCTCCATTTGTAATCTCATGAAGTGTATCAATTGCTGCTTGTGGCTTAATTTCTGTACTATCTGTTTTATATGCAAATGGATAACGCGCTTTTCTACTATTTAAAACTGCCAGCCATTCCCCATGGTTCTCTTTTTTGCCTTTTTCAATTAGCAATGCTTGCAGTGCATGTTTTGCACTTGCTACAATTGGAATCTCTGTTTTCACATTTTTTCCGATTTCTGCTGGATCAATGTCGATATGAGCTACTGTTGCTCCTTTTGCGAAATACTGCAAGTTACCGGTAAGGCGATCATCAAACCTTGCACCGATATTGATTAATAGATCGCATTCATATAACGCCATATTTGCTGCGTATGATCCGTGCATCCCTCCCATTCCTAAAAATAGCGAATCCTCTGGTGGAAATCCTCCTAATCCAAGTAATGTATGAACAACCGGGATTTGATACATACGAGCAAACTTTGTTAATTCTTTCGAAGCCTTTGCGTGTAATACACCTGCACCAGCTAAAAGAATTGGTTTTTTCGCAACTTTAAGCGCTTGTAATAATTTGTTGACTTGTAGTTGGTTTGGATAATAATTCGGCTGATAGCCTGGCAAATCCATCTTAACTTCTAGTTGCTCCTCTCCTGTTTCAATAACGATATCTTTCGGAAGATCGATTACGACCGGTCCCGGTCTACCTGTTGCTGCAATATGAAATGCTTCTTTAATAACCCTCGGTAAGTCAGACGCTTTTCGTACTTGATAATTATGCTTTGTTACTGGCATTGTAAGCCCAATAATATCTGCTTCTTGAAATGCATCGCTACCAATAAAGGCGGTAGAAACTTGCCCTGTAAATACAACAAGTGGCAAAGAATCCATCATCGCATCCGTTAAACCGGTAATAACATTTGTTGCACCTGGACCACTCGTTGCAATCACAACTCCCGGTTTTCCTGTAATGCGAGCATATCCTTCTGCTGCGTGTATTGCTCCTTGTTCATGTCTCGTTAAAATATGTGGAATTTCACAATCGTAAAGCGCATCATATAAAGGTAAAACTGCTCCTCCTGGATACCCAAAAATTACTTCTACATTTTCATTTCTAAGCGCATCTAACAACAAACTTGCACCAGTTGCCATTTTCTCTTCCGTTTTTGAAGACATTTTGTTTGCAAACCTCCTTTGAAAGTACAATGTGTCCAAATTCTCCATAACCACAAGAAAATTAAATTTTCAGAAATAAAAAACCAAAAAATCTTTCGCCCACACTCCAGCTATGTGCTGAAGGGACGAAAGATTTCGCGGTACCACCCTTCTTCGCAAGAAAAACTCCTTGCCTCAGTAACTCTAAACGAGTTTAGCTCATAACGGTGCCACCGTCCAAACCTAGGCGCAATAGCTTCAGCTTGGCACTCAAGGGCGATGTTCGTTAATGTGAACCATCGGTTTCCAGCAACCACCGACTCTCTGTGAGGCTTCACAATCAACTACTCCTCCCTATCAACGCTTTTTCAAAATTAATGTAGCTTTATACTTTCATAACTCCTCCTGTATTTGCCGAAGTCACAAGCTTTGCATAACGTGCTAAATATCCGCTTTTCACTTTTGGCTCTGGAGGATGGAATAATTTCTTTCGTTCTTCTAGTACTTCATTAGAAATCTCCCAATGTATTGTTCCATTTATTAAATCAATAACAATTGGATCACCATCTTCAACATACGCTATCGGACCACCTTCTGCTGCTTCTGGTGACGCGTGGCCAATTGCAATTCCTCTAGTTGCACCAGAAAAACGTCCATCGGTAATTAAAGCTACCTTCTTCCCAAGACCCCTTCCTACAATTGCTGAAGTTGGGGCTAACATTTCAGGCATCCCAGGTCCTCCCTTTGGACCTTCATACCGGATGACAACAACGTGACCTTCTTTCACAATCCCACTATGAATTGCTGCTACAGCCTCATCATGAGAGTTAAAACAAATTGCCTCTCCGTGAAACACTTCAATCGATTCATCTACTCCACCAAC
Organism: Bacillus manliponensis; assembly: GCF_000712595.1. Taxonomy (GTDB): domain Bacteria; phylum Bacillota; class Bacilli; order Bacillales; family Bacillaceae_G; genus Bacillus_A; species Bacillus_A manliponensis. Next base: position 58,281 of record NZ_JOTN01000003.1, on the reverse strand, counting down.
CTTTAACACGGAGCCATTTGGTGCTAAGTTTCCAAACAAGATGGAAAGTCCACCTGTTGCACGATACGGGTTTTCTTTAGAACGAATTACTTTTTCATCTAAAATTTTTCCGTCTTTTACCGTCTCATAAATTGTCTTTCCTGAGATTGTAATACGGTCTGGATGAATAGCACCTGGAATTTTTGTTAATTCATGAACAATGGCTGCCACTCCACCTGCTTCATGCACATCATGCATAGAATAATGTGAAGCAGGACTAATTTTCGCTAAGTACGGAACACGCTTTGCAATATCATTAATACGTTGCAAATCATATTCAATTCCAGCTTCATAGGCAATCGCTAACATATGTAACACTGTGTTAGTAGAGCCACCCATTGCCATATCTAGTGCAAATGCATCATCAATCGATTCTTTCGTAATAATATCGCGTGGCTTTATGTCCTTTTCCACTAAATCCATTAGATGAAACGCTGCTTCGCGAATTAAATTATGCCGTTCTTCACTTGTTGCTACAATTGTCCCATTTCCAGGCAATGCAACACCTAGCATTTCCATAATCGTATTCATAGAATTTGCAGTGAACATCCCCGAACAAGAACCACATGTTGGACATGCCGAACGTTCCATTTCAATGAGTTGTTCTAAACTCATTTTCCCCGATTTATGGGCTCCAACTCCTTCAAATACAGAAGCTAACGAAAGAGGGGTACCATCTTTGGCTTTTCCCGCTTCCATCGGACCACCGGATACAAAAACAGCTGGGACATTCGTACGAACGGAAGCCATCAACATACCAGGTGTAATTTTGTCACAGTTTGGCATATACATAACACCATCAAACCAGTGTGCTTGAATAACTGTTTCCGCTGCATCTGCAATAATTTCACGACTTGGTAACGAATATCGCATTCCAATATGTCCCATTGCAATCCCATCATCAACACCAATTGTGTTAAATTCAAAAGGAACACCACCAGCTTCGCGAATCGCTGCTTTTGCAACATCTGCGAGTTGTCTTAAATGAATATGTCCTGGAACAATATCAATATATGAATTACAAATTGCAATAAATGGTTTATCAAAATCTTCTTCTCGAACACCCGCTGCATGTAACAAACTCCGATGTGGTGCTCGATCAATACCTCGTTTAATCATATTGCTTCGCATGGGCTTAATCTCCTATCAACTCACTTTATTTTCTTCGTAAACTTTTTCACCATCCATAACAACTAGCTTACGGAATTCTTCTAATAAGCAGTTCGTATGATGACCAGGTTTTCCAATACCAATTTTTCTGCCATCAACATTGGTTACGGCAATTACTTCCGCTGCTGTACCTGTTAGAAACACTTCATCTGCCACATATACATCATGACGTGTAAATAACTCTTCTCGCACGTCATAGCCAAGTTTCTCACCAATTTCCATAATTGCATTTCGCGTAATTCCTTCTAACGCTCCAGCAGAACTTGGTGGTGTAATGAGTCTATTCCCTTTTATAATAAAGACATTATCACCAGATCCTTCAGCGACATATCCTTGTTCATTTAACATAAGCGCTTCTTGTACACCAGCTAACTTCGCTTCAATACGCACTAAAATGTTATTTAAATAATTTAAAGACTTCACTTGCGGTGGTAATACATCTGGACGATTTCGGCGCGTCGCAACTGTAATAATAGGAATACCTTTTTCATAATATTCAGCGGGAAATAGTGCTAACTGCTCTGCAATAATTACAACGTTTGGCTTTATACATGAGTCAGGATCTAATCCTAAGTTTCCAGCTCCTCGCGATACAACTAAACGAATATACCCATTCGTTAATTGGTTGCGGCGAATTGTTTCTAAGACAGTTGCGGTCACTTCTTCTAACGTATATGGAATTTCTAACAAAATGGATTTTGCTGACTCATATAAGCGAGTGAGATGTTCTTTTAAACGAAAAACATTGCCGCTATAGACACGAATTCCCTCAAACACCCCATCTCCATATAAAAAACCGTGATCATAAACAGAAACTTTTGCTTCATCTTTTCGGACAAATTCTCCATTTAAGAAAATCCATTGCTCGTTCACGGAAAAGCGCCTCCTATGTCCTGTAATTTTTTTATTGTTTCCTAGTTTACTATCCTTTGCAAATAAATCAAGGTAATTTTTAGAAAATTTATAATATTTAAACTTATAAACCTCCTTAAATATACTGATATATCAACAATGTTAGCGTTTACAAATTATAGAAAAAATATTTTCGACAAATTTTTTAACTAAAAATATTTGTGCAGGAGAAGGATTTGTAAAAAAAGATGCGAATCTATTGTATTCAAATAAACAGTCATTTTTATTCATATCTTGTCGTTTCATGCATTTGTCTTATTAACAAAATGAAACAACATAAATAAAATTGAATAAAAATAACAATCATATTTTTAACAAAGCAATCATATTTCTATTTTCAAAAAGCAAATTGTCAAACTAAGGAGGAGTTTTTATGGGATGCGTACAAATTAAAGGAACAAGAAAAGAAGTTATGGAGATGTTACAACTTTTCGATCAAATGGATACACAAGGTGCATCTAAATTTAAAAACCATGTGGAAGTACAAAAAGCAGATGAAACAACAAATGACGAATTCGTAGCTTCTTTTGATTTACAAGCATATGAATATGATGCACAAGATACATTTAATGACCAACTTGTTAGTCAAATGTTAACAGGTGTATATAACGACTAAACTATGCACTCATATAGAAAAGATCCGCCTTAAAAATACTTCCGTATTTTTCAAGGCGGATCTTTTCTATATCTCTTTTTACTTACATGCAAAACATAAATTACTCATTACACTTGTATAAAGTGACACTTCACTCAGTAGGGGTTTTCTTCATCCCCACTGAGTGTCAGCCCGACCAATCGGGCTTTTACGGGCTGTTTATCTCCCACCTAAACTTCTCTGAATCCTCTAAGTTTTGAGGTGGGAGTATTACAGCCCGCAAATAGCAAATAGCGGGATAAAAAAGAGCTGCCACATAGTCGGAATTCACCTTATGTGACAGCTCTTTTTCTATTCTTTATATTTACCAAACGGGAAGTAACATTACTGGATGAAAGCCCTGCCTCTCTCTCATCATTACGGTTCCGATGACCGCTCCTGATACACTAGTATGTGTACACACTTATAAACATAGATTATTCAGCACGATTCACTAAAGTTGCTGGCACTTACACCCGATCTTTAGCAAATAATTCGCTCTACGCTCAAAAGTAAGATTCAATCTATACTAGCTGTAACCGAGACACGAATTAGAATTCTATCACTTAATTATACATTTGTCAAATGTTTTTCTAGAAAATAAACAGACATGTAAAAAGTCTGTTTCCCTTTAGGACGCTTTGTCTTTTACAACATATACAACAAATCCGCTCACTAACATACATAAGCCAATAACAAAGTCTTTAATGTTAATCACAGTTTCCTCTCCCTTTGTTTTTCAAGATAGTATATATTCGTATATCCACCTTTTCCCTGTGGTGGAGTCTCTATTTTTGCTGTCTCATTATTCATTATGACGTATTCTCAAAAACACACTTTAACTAATATAGCATAATTTCCTTTAAATGCAAGTTTGCTGTCAAGAGCCGTTTGTTAATTTTTGAACAGCAACTGGAACTGTATCTAATGCTTTTTCCACAAGATGAGTTCCACTATGTAAATGCAGAACTTGCACGCCATTTGTCCCAACGACTAAAAACGCGATTGGATTAATCGAAACTCCTCCACCACTTCCCCCGCCAAATGGATGAGCTGATTGCACAACTTCTTTCTGATGTGTCTTCACTGCACTTGTATTTGACACTTCTCCTTTAAAATCACTACCACCTGCACCAAATCCAAATGCAACATTTGAAACTGTCAATATTACGTTTCCATCGGTTGTTGAAACAGGTTTTCCGACGATTTTATTGACATCAACCATTTCCTTTAAATTTGTCATTGCTGTTTTCATTAAATTTTCAATTGGATGTTGCGCCATCTTAAAACACCTCTTTTTCCTACTCAATTCTTTTTTATCGTATCCAAAAAAGAGGAAGTCATACCAAGTTTTACAACCTAATATTTTTATAAAAAAACAAAAAGACACCAATACTACTCATAAAACCTTGCATGAAAGGAGCACACCCTATGACAAACAAATATGACGAACAACCTATTAAAGAGAATACGTTTGATGAACAACCTAATAAAGAGAATGCTTTTGACGAAGAATATGCAGCAGAAATTTCACCTACACGTATGCATTTTGATAAGCGTTATGACGAGCGGAAAGAAGTAACAGCAAAAGCAGCCGGATCAACAGGTGGTTTCATTGCTCTTACACTTGCTGGCCTTTCTATCTTTGCATTTCCAACTGTATTTGGGCTTGTAGCTGTATTACTTGGTATTTACGCTTATAACAGAGGCGCTACCACAACTGGAAGCATCGCTGCCATTGTAGGAGGCATCACGGCGCTCTTTGCTTTATTATTCCGCATGTCTATTATCGCTGCATTTTTCTCTCTTTTTTCTTAAAGTGAAACCTCAATCAGTAAAGTGAAACTTCACTCAGTGGAGGTTTCTCCACTGAGTGTTAGCCCGACCAATCGGGCTGTTAATCTCCCCCCTAAACTTCTCTGAATCCTCTAAGTTTTGAGGGAGGGGTCTTACAGCCCGCAAATAGCGGGATAAAATATTACACCTCGTAAATAGCGAAAAAAAAGATATCTCGCTATTGCGAGATATCTTATCCTGTAAATACATCTTCCGATGGATAGCGAACTTTTTGTTTTCCCGGTCTTGAAAGTGAAAACACAAGAGTTAGCGGCCCAACTAATCCGCAAAACATAACAAACATAATAATGCATTTCCCAATATCTGATAGTTTCCCTGTAATCCCCATTGATAGACCAACCGTACCAAACGCTGAAACTGTTTCAAACAATAATTCCATAAAACTAAACTTTTCCGTAAGCATTAATATAAAAACTGCGCTAAAAATCAAGAATTGGCTCGCTACAAAAATTGCTAATGCTCGCGTAATTGTAGTCGTTTTGATAGTACGATGAAATAATACTACATTTTCTTTTTTCTTAAAAAACGCAATAACTGCTACCATCAAAATCACAAAAGTTGTTAACTTAATTCCACCACCTGTTGACACACTTCCTGCTCCAATAAACATAAGAATCATTGTAAATAACAATGTAGACTCTTCCATACTTCCGTAATCAAGTGTGTTAAATCCAGCTGTACGAGGTGTAATTCCTTGGAAAACAGCAGCCCATACTTTTTCTCCCAACGTTAAAGACCCCATCGTTTTCGCATTCCCATACTCTAATATAAACATAAAGATAATAGAGATAATTGTAATGACAATCGTACCAATAATCATAATTTTTGAATGAAGGGAAAGCTTTCGAAAACTTCTGCTATACCATATATCAATTAACACTGTAAATCCTAAACCACCAATAATAATTAAAGAACAAATACCGATGTTTATAATTGGATCCCCAACATAACGTGTTAAATTATCTGGCCAAAGTGCAAAACCCGCGTTGTTGTAAGCTGCAACAACATGAAAAATACTATAATGTAATCCTTTCGCAACCCCAAACTCCGGGATAAAACGAATTGCTAGAAAGATAACCCCAATTAATTCAATACATAATGAAAAAATAAACACACGTTTTACTAATTTTATTAAACCACCAATATGCGTCTGATTTAATGCTTCTCCAATTAAAAGACGATGACGTAATCCTATTTTTTTCCCGAGTATCCAAACGATTAAAATAGCAATTGTCATAAGACCAAGTCCACCTGTTTGAATAAGTAGCATAATGACAATTTGACCAAAGATTGTAAATGTACTTCCCGTATCAACAACTCCTAATCCAGTAACAGTTGCAGCTGAAGTAGCTGTAAAAAATGCATCAACCCAAGTAATTGATTCTTTTGTAGCAAATGGTAACTTTAATAATAACCCACCAACAACAATTAAACAGAAAAATCCCACCGCTAATATTTGAGGCGGACTTAATTTTATAAAACGATAATTCAAATCTCGTTCCTTTGTTGTTTTCATACTAGTAGCTCCTTGACTATATCATTCATATTATAACAATGTTGAGCATAATCCTTTTTCTATGTAATTTCAACTTTTTCTAAAAAGAAAACTAAGTAAAAAATTCATGCGCCCCTATTTCTATATCATCCACTTAAAATTTAGCCACATGTAACGAAACAAATCTATAAAAAAGAAAAATTCCTTACACTTTCACTTGAAGTTCACACTGATTTCACACAGTACGTTTATATTATAACTATCAAAGCTGTTCCTCCCTAATAACTGAGACACCCCCAATGTCTCGAACAGCTTTCTATCCCTAACTTACATTGACATATATTGTCCCCCCCTTCCTAGCCACCTTGCCGAAAAGGTGGCTATTTTTTTATGCTTTACGCTTTTATGAAACAATAAACGTATAGGATTTTCGCCAACTTCAAAAACTGAATATTAAGAAAATTTTTTATAAATTTTCAGAAAACATTGATAAATCTCTTTTCCATTTAGTACAATTAACAGATAACTATCATCTTACTAAGGAGGGAATATAGTGAAACAAACGAAAGCAATTCTACTTGCGCTTCTTCTCGGATTAGTTGTCGGCCTTGTTTTAAATGGAACTTCTATTTTCACACCGTTAAATGAATATTTTCTGTATCCGCTTGGGCAATTATTTATTCGCCTTATTAAAATGCTTGTAGTGCCTGTCGTATTCATTTCTATCGCTCTAGGGGCTGCTAGCCTCGGCGATCCGAAACAACTCGGTCGCATCGGTGTGAAAGCGATTTCTTTTTTCTTAGTAACAACAGCTATCGCCATTTCAATTGCTATTACACTCGCACTCATTTTCAAACCTGGTGAAGGCGGAGGATTTAAAACAGAAGGACTTAAATACGAAGGACCAAAATCAGAAACTACCATTGTTGATACACTCTTAAACATCGTACCTGACAACCCAGCTAATGCATTTGCGAGCGGTAACATGCTCCAAATCATCGCATTCGCGGTTTTCATCGGACTTGGTATAGCAATTCTTGGAAAACGCGTTCAAGGTATTCATTCATTGCTAGAGCAAGGTAATGAACTGATGATGTATCTTGTAAATCTTGTGATGAAATTAGCTCCAGTTGGCGCATTTGCTTTACTTGCATCTTCTGTTGGAACAATGGGAATGAAAAGTATTGAACTCATGTTCAAATATATGCTTCTCGTTATAGGAGCACTTCTTATTCATGGTATCTTTGTATACGGCGGTTTACTAAAACTATTAGCGAAGGAAAGTCTCTTCCGTTTTCTAAAATTATTTGGCCCTGTTATGGCAATCGCTTTTAGTACATCCAGTTCAAACGCAACACTTCCATTCGCTATGAAAACAGCACAGGAAAAGCTAGGTGTTTCCAAATCTATCAGCTCTTTCGTTCAACCACTTGGTGCAACTATTAACATGGATGGTACTGCTATTATGCAAGGTGTTGCAACCGTATTTATTGCACAAGTATACGGCGTTGACTTAACAATTACGCAATTAGCAATGGTTGTTTTAACAGCTGTATTAGCAAGTATTGGAACAGCAGGTGTTCCAGGTGTTGGGCTTGTTATGTTAACAATGGTGTTAAATCAAGTAAATCTTCCTGTTGAAGGAATTGCACTCATTATCGGTATTGACCGCATTCTTGATATGTCACGAACAGCCGTTAACATTTGTGGTGATGCGGTATGTGCAATGATTATTTCAAAATCAGAGGAGAAACATAATGCAGAAAGTTCAGCTGCTTCATAAAGTGAAACTTCACTCAATAGGGGTTTTCTTCATCCCCACTGAGTGTTATCTCGACCAATCGGGCTTTTACGGGATAAATCATCTATACTCTGTAGTCAAAAAAGGAGTGAGGGTCCCCCTCACTCCTTTTTTGATTTACTTCCTTTTTTAGAACGATACTCTTTTCCTTTATTATCATTACCAACTGTAATCTCCGCACCAAATTCTTGTTGATATTGCCCTTTTTTCGGTGCTCCTTGATTTCCGCTTCCTCTACTACCATTACGATTTGTCATATAGAACGCTCCTTATTAATGATTTTATCCCGCTATTTGTAGACTATAAGACCTTTACCAATCGAAATAAAGTGAAACTTCTCATAGTCTCTAGAAACCCACTTCATTAGTAGTATGTACTTCTTTCCTATAAATACGCAAAAAGCCTTCGCTTATGAAAGCGAAGACTTCTCCTTAACAGGCTCTTCTTTTATCGTTGTTCTAAGTGGAATTTCCTTTAAAAACACTGTAAGTATAACAGCAACAAACATAACGATACACCCTGTCCAAAACACACCAGAAATTGCATAATTCATCGCATCACGTAAATCCGTAATAATTGTTGTAAAAACTTCTTGTAACTCTGGTGGGAAGCTACGGTGAATCGCATCTAATTCTTTCGAATCCAGCAAAATTTGTGGGTTTTTCAACTCAGCAAATTGTGCTGCATACTCGGATGGAACTTGGAATGAGCCACTTGCCTTTTGCGAAAATTCTTCCATACGAGATGCCATATTTGTATTTAATACTGTGCTCATAATAGAAACTCCAACTGTACCACCTAATGAGCGAAACAGCTGAGACGAAGCAGTTGCTACACCTAACACACTGTAATCTACCGCATTTTGTACTGTGAGCGTAAATATAGACATCGCCACACCAAGACCAAAACCAACTGCTATTAAATAAACAACTAATACATATTGACTCGTCGTTACTTCTAAATGACTTAAAAATAACATTCCAATTGTTGAAATGATTAAACCAACAAGAGCTAAGTGTTTATATTTCCCGGTTCTTGAAGTAATTTGTCCGCTAATAATACTACCTACCACTAAACTTAACGTCAATGTCATTGTAAGAAAACTAGAATGCGTAGCTGAAAATCCAAGTACACCTTGAATAAAGAATGGTACGTACATTGCCGCACCAAACATTCCAACTCCAATTGTAAAACCGACAAGATTTGAAATTGCAAATGCACTATTTTCAAATAAATGTAGCGGGATAATTGGCGCTTTCACTTTTCGTTCAATCAAAATAAAAACAATAAGAGATGCAATCGCTCCGCTAAATAAACTGATAATCTCCACCGAGGCCCAATCATATTTTGTGCCAGCCCATGAAAACGCAAGTAACATAGGAACAATTGCACCTGTTAAGAACAGTGCACCAAAGTAATCAATAGACTGTTTCTCATTGTTCTGTACTTTCGGAAATAACATCCAAATTAATAAAAAGGCAACGATTCCAAGCGGCAAGAACACCCAAAATACCCAGTGCCAATCAAAATGATCAACAATATATCCACCCATCGTTGGACCAAACACACTAGATAAACCAAATACAGAAGCCATCAAACCGTTCCATTTTCCACGCTCCCTTGGAGAAAATAAATCTCCTACTGCTGAGAACGAAGAAGACATAATCATCCCTGCACCTAGTCCTTGAATACCACGGTATGTAATCAGTTGAAAAATATCTTGTGACATTCCTGATAAAAAGGCACCAACTGTAAAGATTAAAATACCAGTAAGTAAAAACGGTTTCCTTCCATACATATCAGAAAGACGCCCAACTAAAATCGTTGTCACAGCTGACGTTAACATATAAATAGTAAATACCCAGCTATAATAATCCATCCCGCCAAGTTCTGAAATAATACGCGGTAAAGCATTCCCAACAATTGTTTGATTTACAGAGGCGAAAAACATGGCCGCCATAATGGAAATCATAATAATTATTTTTTTTCTCTTATCTAAATGTTCCATACGATGCCCCCTCTACTTTCTAAAACAATCTGTTCTTTCATTTACATTAGCTTACTAGAAATAGAAATCATCGCCTCAATTTCAGAATCAGATAAAGTAGAAAATTTTTGTTTCAAATATATTTTCTTTTGCCTCTCCATTTCTGCTACTAATTCTTTTCCTTTTTCAGTAATCTCTAAATATACAACGCGGCGATCCGTTGTAGAACGTGAACGTGTTACAAATTCTTTCTTTATTAACTTCTCCGAAACAGCTGTAATATGACTATTCGATACGTGCAATTCACTTGCAACGCGAGATACCATTTCCTTTTCATTTTTTCCTAACACACGTAATACTAGAAACTCATTTAACGGGATATAATCCTCAAAAATTTTCCCTAAGTCGTTACGCAGTGTACGAAACATCGCAAAAAAGTTGATTGATAAATCTTCCATTAATTGTTCACGATTATTGGACATTGTTACATCCTCCATTTAGTTAATAAAGTTAAATAAAAACATTATAAATAATTTTAACGCACTTTTTCTATTTTGTCACTTTCTTATTTTCAACATGTATGCTTATCTTTGTATTTGGAAATGAATGATAAAGGTTGTTTTCAAATGTGCTGAAATTCACTTCAGCAATAAAAAGAGTGCAAAGATTATGCACTCTTTTTTTATTGGATAGAGCACCTGGCCATACATTGTAACGGTCAGGGCCTTTGACTGCCACGCGCAATGTTTCAACAAAAGAACGATGTGAGTTCATTTTTCGATTTTTATAACTATCGCCTCAAGCTTTCCAAATATCAAAATACCTTCGTATGTGTTAAAATATATAGAGAAAAAACACAAAATGAGGTGTTCAATATGACATTGCAACAATGGTTTGAAAAAGGCATGTCCTTTAATACATATGTCGAGAAAATGACGGTAAATCAATATGAATTACTTCACATTTATAACAATTTTCTAATTCCAAATGAGCTTCTTCCTGTTTTAGAAGAACGCCAAAGTGATAACTGGCGTGTTATCGTTTTAACAGCAGATTGGTGCGGTGATGCACTTCTTTGCGTTCCGGTTATGAAACGCATTTGTGAAGTTGCCAATATTGAAATGAGCCTCCTTATTCGTGATGAGAATTTAGAGCTGATGGATCAATATTTAACGAACGGTACAGCGCGCGCAATTCCAATTTTTATTTTTATTGATGAAAATGGAAAGGAACAAGCTGTTTGGGGACCACGTGCTCCGCAAGTACAAGAACTTGTCACATCATTACGTGCTACACTTCCTGAGAAAGATGATTCCGAGTTTGAGGAAAAGCAAAAGGCGATGTATGCAAGCTTCCGTCAAACATTAGCTTCTGATTCTTCTATTTGGGAACATGTCATGGAAAACATGCTTGAAAAGATTGTAAAATAAAAAAACTGCCGATTGGCAGTTTTTTTGCTTAATTCATAACAAAGAAATAAAATAACGCTGCAAGCGCGAAACGATAGTATGCAAATGGTGTTAGCTTTACACGTGCTAACAATTTTAAGAATGAAACAATTGCAAGCATCGCAACAACAAATGCTGTAATAAATCCAGTTGCAAATAACGGTATATCAGCTGAACTTAATATATCCCAGTTTTTAATTAAATCTAAACCTGTTGCGCCAAGCATCATCGGCACTGCCAGAATAAATGTATATTCAGCTGCTGCTTTATGTGATACACGAGCTAATAAGCCACCACTAATTGTAGAACCTGAACGTGAAAAACCAGGCCATAGTGCTAAACATTGGAACATGCCAATTGCAAATGCTTGTTTATACGTAATGTCATCTAATGTTTGTGCTGTACTCGGCTTTGAAAACTTCTCTGCAATGATCATTAAAATACCACCAGCAACTAAACTAATAACAACTGGCCCTGGACCAAATAAAATTTCTTTAATCTGATCATGGAATAAAAATCCAAGTATACTAGCAGGAATCATTCCAATAATAATGTGTAATAAATTTAAAGAAGGTCCTTCTGTTACTTTCCCAATACCTACTAATGACCATAATCGTTTCCAAAATAAAACGACTACCGCTAAAATAGATCCTAATTGTACGAAAACCTCAAATGTTTTCGCTTTTTCTCCTTCAAATCCAATTAAATGTCCTGTTAAAATCATATGTCCTGTTGATGATACTGGTAAAAACTCAGTCAATCCTTCAACAGCTCCCATGATTAAACCGATTAACCAATCAGCCATAGTGCTGCCTCCTCAATACTTTCAATACATTTTACTTTCTTATCATACAGCATTCTTCAAAAATCCGCATCGTATTTTCGAAAACTTTACATAAAGTGAAACTTCACTCAGTGGGGGCTTCATCCCCCACTGAGTGTTAGTTGAACGAATCGGGCTTTTACAGGCTGTTACTCTCCCACCTAAACTTCTTCGCTTTTTCTCAAATTTTAAGGTGGGAGTCTTACAGCCCGGCAAATAGCGGGATAAATAACATAATACGTATGCCTCTTTTTTAATTTGTCATTCAATAGTATGATGAATAAGTTCGCATTTGTATTCGGAAAGGAGTAAACATGAAAGAAACAACATCACTTTCGCAAAAGATTAAGCAATTTATACAACTTTTCTTCCCAATTTTTGTTACACAAATGTCCTTATTTGCTATGAGCTTCTTTGATACAACAATGTCAGGACACGCAAGTTCAATTGATTTGGCAGGAGTTGCAATTGGCACAAGCATTTGGATTCCAGTTAGCACAGGTCTAACAGGAATTTTAATGGCAACGACACCCATTGTTGCTCAGCTCGTTGGTTCCATGCAAAAAGAAAAGGTACCAAATATCGTAACGCAAGCTGTATATTTAGCAGTTTTTGTAAGTATAATCGTTATTGGCATTGGATTTTTAGTCGTATCGCCAATTTTACACTTTATGAATTTAGAACAACCAGTAGAGCAAATCGCTTCTCAATTTTTAAGTGTGATCGCCCTTGGTATCATTCCGTTATTTGTATACACTGTTTTACGTTGTTTTATCGATGCATTAGGAAAAACAAGAACAACGATGATTATTACATTACTCTCTTTACCCATTAATATCATCTTAAATTACATCTTTATTTTCGGTAATTTAGGATTTCCAAAGCTTGGCGGAGTTGGAGCAGCAATCGCTTCTACCGCAACATATTGGTGCATTTTATTCATCACGATATTCATTATCCGTACGAAAGAACCATTTTCTTCTTACGGTGTCTTTCAGCGTCTATACAAAATTTCTATTACAAGCTGGAAAAGCTTATTAAAACTCGGCATTCCTATTGGATTCGCTATCTTTTTTGAAACGAGTATTTTTGCTGCAGTTACATTAATGATGAGTAATTTTGATACAACAACAATTGCCGCTCATCAAGTTGCCTTAAACTTCGCTTCCCTTTTATATATGACACCGCTTAGTTTAGCGATGGCAATGACGATTGCCGTTGGGTTTGAGGTTGGTGCCTCTCGTTATGAAGCAGCAAAGCAATATAGCTTTATCGGAATTAGTATCGCTCTAGTATTTGCACTATTATATTCCGTTTTACTATTCTTCTTTGATGATTATATCGCTTCTATTTATACAAAAGATGAAGCAGTGCATCACTTGGCAAAGCAATTTTTAGTGTTTGCAATTTTATTTCAAATTTCTGATGCCATCGCAACACCAGTCCAAGGTGCGCTTCGTGGTTATAAAGATGTAAATGTAGCGCTAATTGCAACCCTTATCGCCTACTGGATAATTGGTTTACCACTTGGATACATCTTCGCTACGTATACAGATTTTGCTGCAAAAGGTTATTGGATTGGCCTTATTTTAGGATTAGCATTTGGTGCGTTTTTCCTTCTTATGCGCCTATTGAAAGTTCAAAAAACATACCAAATAGAAAAAACAAATTAGTTTACGTTATAAAAAATCTCTCTCTTAATCTTGTACAAGAGGGGGATTTTTAGAATTCCTTCCTTTTACATAAATCATTTGATGTATAATAACAAGGAAGAGATTGGATGTTTTACTAAAGAAAGGGGAAAGATATGAATTTATTTTTAAACTTCTTCACGTATGCAGGAACTGGTCTTGCTTTATTATGTATCGGTTTTCTTCTATTTGATTGGACAACAAAAACAAAAGAATTTCAATTAATCGCCAAAGGGAACCAAGCTGCTGCAATGTCAATAGGTGGAAAGTTACTCGGCCTTGCATTTGTACTTGGATCATCAATTGCTAACTCTGTTTCCCTTTTAGATATGGTCATTTGGGGTGCTATCGGGATTGTTACCCAAATTATTGCATTTTATATTGCGGAGCTTGTTACAATTCGCTTTAGCATTAAGCAAGCAATTGAAGAAGATAATCGTGCAGTTGGCCTTATTATTCTATTATTATCCGTTTCTATCGGATGGGTACTAGCGCAATGCCTAACATACTAAACGTATAGTTTCAGCTTTTATAGCACACGCTACATCATAGACGCACATCATGCAGTCTATACTAAGCAAAGGAGACGCACGTATGGACAAAGAGAAAAAACAACAATCATATGAAGAAGAATTTGCACCGGAAATTTCACCAAATTATCGGCAAGATGTACATAAACCACCGCGTTATACACACTCAGCATTTCTCTTTGGCATTGTTATTTTTGCCATTGCGCTGCTTATACTTATTACTTTCGTCTATTTTTAAAAAAGGAATTCCATTTCAAAGGAATTCCTTTTTTTATAAAGTGAAACTTCAATCGGTGGGGGTTTTCTTCATCCCCCACTGATTGTTAGCCCGACCAATCGGGCTTTTACGGGCTGTTAATCTCCCACCTAAACTTCTTTGCTTTCCCTCAAGTTTTGAGCTGGGAGTCTTACAGCCCGTTAATGCGGGATAAAGTGAAGCTTCAATCAGTTGTTCTGTTATAAAAATGTTTTATACCGAACATTTTTGGTCTAATTAGATTTCCCTATTCTTATTTTTCTACATTTGTAAAATAAAGATTTAGACTAATGACTAAGTTTCATTTCGTGAAGAAAGTTTTTATTAAAATAAAGTATTAGACTATATGGCAACTTCACATGTATACGGTATACAGGATTTCATAACTCAATATAGAACATTAAAAGAGTGTTGATATACTAAAAAAGGGGAAATATACATGAAACTCACAAATGATGTCAAAGCTATTGTCTTAGATCTCGATGGAACTTTATTAAATTCACAAAAAGAAGTGTCTGAAAGAAGTAAAAAAGCCATTTTGACAGCTCATGAAAAAGGTCTTGCTATTATTTTTGCAACAGCAAGACCACCAAGATCTGTTAATGACTTTTTATGTAGAGAGCTTCAGGAAATAGCATCTGTTGTTTATTATAACGGTGCTTTATCCGTAGATAATCAGTTAGGCAGAAAACATTACCCAATTGAACAGATATTGACGGAAGAAATTCTAAACTATATACATACAAATCAGCCAGATGCTTATATTTCTATAGAGTCTGAAGACGTTTGGTACAGCAGCCAAACTTTAGACTATAAGCAGGTCATGAAAGTTACAACAAACCCTACAGTAATAACCATTGATGAACTAAGAAAGACACAAGCTTCCAAAATACTGATTTCTCAATGCTATGACTATAAAAATTTACAGGCACTCTTTGCAGATAAAGTTAACATCATATGTACTGACTCGGGAAGCTTGATTCAAATTATGGATAAAGATGTGTCGAAAGAGCGTGCTGTTATTGATATCTGTGCAGCTAAGAGAATACCTATGGATTGTGTTATGCCTTTTGGGGACGACTGGAATGATTTTAACTTATTTAGGGAAACTGGATTACCAGTAGCAATGGGTAATGCTATTCCTGAGTTAAAAGAAATTGCATTTTTTGTTACCGGAAACAATGATGAAGAAGGTGTGGCACAGGTGTTAGAACAAATAATCTTTGCTGCCAATCCAAGTAAAAACTAATGTGAATGGAAAGTCCCTTCAGTTCTTCTAAAGGGACTTTTAAAGGTTTTGCGATACTTTGATTTTATGTTAATAAAAGGTGTTTTCATATCTAAAAAACATTTTCAGTCTACAACTATTTTTTAACAGTCTAATACTTTATTCTATAGTCTAAAACATTTTTTTAATAAGGCATCAGTGCGGTGTTCTCCATCCCCCCTTGATTGTTAGCCCGACCAATTGGGCTTTTACGAACTGTTAATCTCCCGCCTAAACTTCTGCGTGTGTTCTCAAGTTTTAATATAGGAATCTTATATCCCGCAAATGGAGAGATAAATCAGCTCTGTCATATTTACAAGAAAATCCTATATTTCTTCCTGCGTTTTCTTTTCTAACTCCATTATTTTTTTATCCATCTCAACTACGAGTTGATACATTTGAAATGCTTGGAAAATGTGTAATCGTACTGAAAAAGGAGCCTTCTGGTCATCTAACCACTGAAACACTTCTCGTTCACCATACATAAAAAATTCCTCCTCTTCATTTACTTTTTGCACAAGTATCGTAATCGATGAAACGCTTTTCATGTCAACAACAAAAAAAGGCGCAATTCCGCGCCTTTTTTAATGTAATATATTATTATTTTCCCGATCATTTGATTCACATTCTTTTCGAAACGCACATTCTATACATTGAGAGCCAAATGTACGCTTCGTATAATACCCCGGTTCCTCTAACATTTCTTTCATCATTTGCAAATCTTTCATTCCACTTAACACATCTTCTTGTTTTGGAATGACCATACGTTTCGTTCCTTCGATAATATCAATCATTTCAATTCTTTCCGGTAAGCTGCCAAAGGCTTTATAGCAAAATACAGTTGTTAACTTTTGAAATAAACCCCATACTGCTTCATCTGCATCCACTACATATTTTTTAATTACAAAAGATTGTTCCGACCACTTCCCAACTTCGAAAGTTAGCGAAATGTGAACACCTAGCTCTTCCATATATGTTTGTAATTTTTCATACAAAAATAATGGTGGCTCAGTTCCGTCATCTTCTTTTATATACTGAAGCAGATGATCCGTCACCTTCGCAAGTACAATATAATACTCTGCCTTAGAAGAAAAATGACGAATACTTACTTTTTTCCAATGTTTTTCTAAAACTTCAAGCAAAAAAACTGCTGTGTGCTTTTTTACAGGTGCTGTATAATATTCACTTACAACTCGATTTACAATAATTTGAACAATTTGCTTCCACTGCAAAGATGATTGTTCTCTTCCCTTTATATACCGAAAATAAAACTTATAAGGACAACGTATAAAATCATGCAAATGATAATCCGTCATCGTTTTAATTTGAATTTTCTCCTGCACCCCGTCCTCATCCCCTTGTTGCCATTAAGAAAGATGCTTTACAAACTCAGCGCCAAAACGAAGGCACTGTTCAACATCTTCATCTTCTGGCGTTAATTCTACTTTTAATCCTTCTAACACAACTTCTGCTCCGCGCTCTTGTAACTTTTTCACTAAAATATCAACAGCTTCACAATACTTTGGATATGCTGTATCACCAGAACCAAACACCGCTGCCTTTTTTCCTGTTAAATCAACGTTATCCATTTCATCATAAAAATCTAAAAAATCGTCTGGTAAGTCTCCGTCACCCCACGTATAAGCCCCAAGTAAAATGCCATCATACTCTTCTAAAATAGATGCTTCTGGTGCATCCATAATATCAATTACTTCAATTTCTTTTCCTGCTTCACGAATGGATCCAGCAATATGATCTGCCATTTCCTCTGTATTTCCACTCATACTTGCAAAAATCATTACTAATTTACTCATGTAATTCTCTCCTCTATTATGTACATCTCTTTCTATATGAAGCGATGCAATGTGATGCTTGCTCCGCTATTTTACATAACACCTTACTGATAATTGTTATCAATTATTGTCATACAACTAGATTAATTGATAGTGATTATCAAAGTCAATAACTTTTTTTTAAAATTAATGAAAAGGTACAAGCTTGTCCGGTAAAACTTCATATATTATAAATGAGCATAGTTCTTTCTTAACCCTCTCTGACGGAAAGAAATAGAAGCAACTGCGATATTTCGCAGTTGCCTTTTTTTATCCCGCATTAACGAGCTAACACTCAGTGGAGGATGGAGACCTTCCCACTGCGTGAAGTTTCACTTTATGCTTTTAATAGTTTCATTGTCGCTTGAAGAAATAGTTGTGCCCCGCGAACTAATGCTGTTTCATCTACATCAAACTTAGGATGATGGTGCGGGTAACCCGTTCTTGTTTCTTCATTCTTTGTGCCTAATTTCCAAAAGCATCCCGGTGCCTTTTGTAAATACGCTGAAAAATCTTCACCTCCCATGGAAGGTGATAGAAATACAATTTCCGCATCTCCAAATAATTCCCTCGCACTTTCTTCTACTACTCTTGTTACATATGTATCGTTAATGACAGGGTTATAGCCGTAACGATACGTATAAGAATACGTTGCATCATGAGCTGTCGTAATTCCTTTTACAATTTGTTCAATCATTTTTTCTGATTCCTGGCGAAGTGAATGATCAAAACAACGTACTGTCCCCATAATATGGGCTGTTTCTGGAATAATATTATCAGCTGTTCCAGAATGAAATTGTGTTACTGAGACAACACGTTGTTCAAAGGCATCTGTTCTTCTAGATACAAGATGCTGTAAATTTGTAACAACTTGTGCACCAATCAAAACGGGATCCACCGCTGATTTTGGATGAGCAGCATGCCCCCCTTTCCCTTTTACTTCAATCGTAAATACATCTGGGGAAGCCATCATTGGACCATAAGTAATTCCCACTTTTCCACTTTCAAGCCCAGACATCACATGCAATCCAATTACATAATCAACTCCATCCATTACACCCGCTGCAACCATCTCTTGTCCGCCACCTGGATATTGCTCTTCAGCATGTTGAAAAAAGAGACGAATTTCTCCTGGAAAATCATCATCGTATTTCGCTAACGCTTCAGCTACACCTAACAAAATTGCTGTATGTGCATCATGACCGCAAGCATGCATCACTCCCGGGACAACCGAAGAATATGACTGACCTGTTTCTTCTTGAATTGGCAATGCATCCATATCTGCCCGAATTGCAATCGTCTTACCTGCTCTATTTCCTTTTCGTACTGCCATTACACTATATTTCGTTGGCTTTACCACATGAAAATACGAAAAAGAACAAAGAGTTTCGTATACAAATTTTGACGTATGTTCCTCTTGAAAGGATAGTTCGGGATGCTGATGTAAATATCTTCGCCACTGTTGAATGTTTTCTTCTGAAATATATGACTTCCATTCAAATTGTGATCTGTCCATTCCCCCCTCAACTCCTTTACAATTTGTAACAATCTTATTCTGTTATTCTCAATATATGTGTTCATAAAAAAAACAACGATATAAATCTCTATGAAAAGACAACAGAAACACTTTTAGATGAAATGAACAAGGATTGAAGAATGAAAGTTAGAATATATTTGAGGGTAGGAGGTGTATGATGCAAATTCCAGCTTCTTTACAAAACGGCGATACCGTCATGATTATCGCTCCAGCTGGTCCACCAACGCAATCTCATATTATTACTGCAAAACAGAAGCTAGAGAAACTTGGCCTTTCTGTTATTCTTGGTAAAAGTGTTCAAACAACACATGGTTATTTAGCTGGGGAAGATTCCATTCGTCTTCTCGATTTACACGAGGCTTTTTGTAACCCTAATGTAAAAGCAATCTTTTGCGCAAGAGGTGGATATGGAAGCGGTCGTCTTCTCGATTATATTGATTATGACCTCATTCAAAGCAATCCTAAAATTTTTTGGGGATATAGTGATATTACCGCATTGCATATTGCATTTGGACAACACGGAAATCTTGTAACCTTCCACGGTCCAATGATGGAAGAACTCGGAAAAGGACTCGATTCTTTATCGCTTTCTTCATTTGAACAACTTTTTCACCCTTATTCCATGATCATTCGAGCAGATGAATGTATAAGTAACGTTTATCCCTCTATTACAGCGGTCCTTACTGGCGGAAACTTGAGTGTCATCACGAGCACACTAGGTACTCCATATGAAATTGATACAAACGGAAAAGTTTTATTATTAGAAGACATCGGTGAAGAACCGTATCGCATCGATCGCATGCTTAATCAACTACGCTTAGCAGGAAAATTTTCACATTGCCGAGGTGTATTTTTTACAAGTTGTTATAAATGCACAAGCTCGAAATCATCTTTATCACTGCAACATATATTGTATGATTATATCGTGCCATACAATATTCCACTGTTGATTGGCGCCCCAATCGGTCATGTAAAACCAAATATCGGTATTCCGTTACATGTTCCCGTCACACTGCATAGCAAAAATAAGACAATGACAATTCAAGCTGGCATAGATATAAACTAAAAAAGAGAAGTGGTATTTTCACTTCTCCTTCTTTATTATCTATCGCTTTTTTTTCTTGTTATTGTTTACTTTTGGTTGCTGCTGCTTATTTTTATTATTGTTTGTTGTTGCCTTTTTCTTCGTGTTTTTGTTCTTCGCCATATTGCCCCATCCTTCCTTGGTCAAACTACTAATACTATATGACTCATCAGAAAAACGGCGACAACTTTTTATCCCGCATTAACGGGCTGTAAAAGTCCGATTGGTTCAACTAATACTCAGTGGAGGATGGAAAAAACCACTGAGTGAAGTTTCACTTTATTTATAGTAATTAAAAATTCTTCCAGAGGCGATATCTGCAATTTCTGGTGGTGAAAATGTTTTCGTAAATTCTGTTTCAATGTTTAATACCGCTGTTGCTTCTTTATCTATGCTCTGAAACAGTTCTTTACCACGAATTGAAATAATCGGAGTACCTTCAGGTAATACACCTTGTATGAACTTCATTTGCGTAAAGAACGGTAAAATCCATCGTCCTTCTCCTTGAAAATGGCGTAAATGAACGATTCCTTCTTTTTTATTTTCTTGTACATCTACCGAGCCTGGGGCATAAAACTTTGTTGTTAATAATGCCTCATAAAATTCCTTTTGTTTTTGTTTATTATCTTGTGCTAACAATACTAACGTCTCTACTTTTTTTACTGGAATATGTCCCATCCACTGCCACCCCTACTTTTTAAATGTTGTAATACACATTATACAAAATATTCTTACTTTTTTCTATAAAATTATTTTCCTTTTTTTATTAATATAATACTTCTCATAAATGTTTCTCGCTCAAAACCTTATCCATCAAAAGATATTTTCTATTTAAAAATAACAATTGTACCTTGAGTTATTTTTGAAACATACTAAAATTCGTTCTTTATGATTCAGGTTGTAATTGAAACAAATAACCCATTTGCTGAGATGCCGTAATAAAGCAAACATATGTACAAAGCTCTATAATTTCAGCTTCGCTCCAATGCTTTTGTAACGTTCGAAAAACATTATCGTCTATCATAGAACGATTTTGAACGAATAACTGTGCAAATGTTACTGCAATACTTATCTCTTCTGCTTGCTGCACATCATCTGGTTTTCCTTTTGCCATACAATATGGACATTCATTTCCAAAAGCAAGTGTTCTTCTAACTTGCTCCTTTAGTTCGGGAGATAGCGTCCCCTTCTGGTGAAAAGTCGCTTCTAACTCACTCCAGCTTTTCAATATATGCGGACTATGTCCAAGTAATCTCTCAAACTTTGTTGCTCCAACATTTGATAATGAAATTCTCTCCATTGTATCCTCTCCTTCTTTTTTATTGTAAAATAAAATTACAATTTATCACATTCCATATACATGTAATTTCATTTATATTATTTTCATATGTAATAGTTTTAAAGAAAGAAGGGTTGCAAATGCAATTAGACCGTATTGACCGTAAAATTTTAAACGAATTATATAATGATAGTCGCTTATCAATGCGTGAATTATCAAAACGTGTAAATTTATCAGCTCCGTCTGTAACAGAACGCGTTCGTAAATTAGAAAACGAAGGTGTCATTCAAAAATACACAATTGATATTAACTACAAAAAAGCTGGACTGGTTTTAGATTGCATTTTAGAAATCACATTAAAAAACGGTGATAATTCCCGCTTACAACAATTTATTCAATCGTATCCAACCGCTAGTTTTTGTTATCGCGTCACCGGTAGCCTTTGTTACATCGTCAAAATCTCCGTTCCATCATTAGTTGAGTTAGAAGAGTTTATTAACGATGTTTTACTATACGCAACAACCGTTTCTCATATTGTATTGTCTGAAGTATCACTTACCCCAAATATTGAAGATGCATTTTCACAACAACCAAATTAATTTTTATTCAAAAACACAGGCAAAAACCTTTTACAAATAGCATAAAAATGTTTTATGATGTATTAAAATACAAATATTAAAAGAGGTGCTTAGTCGTGAAAATTTGGTTTTATGAAAAGACAAAAAAATATGATGACTTACTTGGCATTTGGGATAATGTTCCTACAATCCCCCGTATTGGGGAAAAGGTAGAAATTTCAAAACAAGTTCGTACTGTCAGTGACATTACGTATGTGAAAAACGGAAATAAATTTCATGTCGAAATCGTAATCAACTAAAAAACTCTCCCTTACACAAAAGGAGAGTTCTTTTTTATTCTATTTTTGTTATAACTACTTTCTCACCATCTAATTGTATGTCTACATAATCATTTTCTTCTAATTGTAAGTGATTCACAATTTCATCAGGCAATTCAATTGCCATGTGTCGTTCTGTTAAGACAACGCGATTATATATACTTCCCTTTGATTCGTGTTGTTCTCCATCAATTAAACGTAACGACGGTAGCCCTGATTCCTTTACAGTGCGCCAATGACGTCTAATAAACGGAATCATCCATATTAAACTAATTATAATAAGAATGGCACCAACCCATAAATTACTTTCCGCTTGGAAATCCTTTATGTTAATTGCTTCACTTTCTCCTGAACTAGTAAATTGTATAATTGTAACAATTGTATTATTTAGCGCATGTACGATAATAGCCGTCCATAAACTTTTCGTCTTTATGTACAACAAACACATAATAACACCAAATAAAAACGCACCAATTACATCGATATGACCGAAACCAAAAATGAGAGAAGAAACGATAATTGCTGGCTTAATTCCCCACTTATACGCCATTCGATTTAAGAAAAATCCACGGAAGATTACTTCTTCCATAATCGGTGCAAATATACAAACTGAAATTACACCTAACACTTTAGAAAATGTAGAAGTTGTATCAATGATGTCACCTTCTGTTAAAAGCTCTACTAAAAAATCAGGAATTAACTGAGCCAATATGTAAAATTGAATCATTGATATCCCAAATGCAAACACCATTCCCATTGCAGTTGCAATTAAAATAAGTTTCCAAGAATATGAACTTGGTTGATCAAAAAAACTTGTAAATCTGACATTATGCTTACGTGTTTTATAAAATAACCATAGTAGTGGAAAAGCAAAAAAGATTAAAACTTGTAGCACAAACTCAAACGCATTATCTCCTGCACCTGCAATTGATAATGGAATAAGTGTCATAATTACCCCTAACATCATCCATCCAAAAAAGCTGCGTAAGCGAATACTCGCAAATGCCATATTAATAACAAACACCTCCAAGCTAACTATAACTATATTGTATTATGAATGACTAAAAATTACTTCCTATTTTTCACTGTTTCTTTTCATAGTACTTTCTTTTAAACTATATGATACAAATCCTACTTTTTTACAATTTCCTCTTTACAAGTTTTTCTGCTATAATGTTAAATGTCGCTTTTTATACTTAAAATTAGAAAACATATTATCTCTATACGAATAAGGAGGATTGAATACATGGATTTCATTCAAGATGTAATTACTCCCATTCATACATTGATTACAACAACTAACGAATATTTATGGGGTTATATTTTAATTGCTCTATTAATTACAGTAGGATGCTATTTCACATTCCGAGCAGGGTTTGTGCAATTTCGTTACATCGGTGAGATGATTCGCTTACTCGGCGATGGAGCTAGCTCTTCTACACGTAAAGCCCAAAAAGAAAAACATGGTATTTCTTCATTTCAAGCATTTTGCATGAGTACAGCATCTCGCGTTGGTACAGGAAACTTAGCCGGCGTTGCGATTGCCATCTCAATGGGTGGACCAGGTGCAGTCTTCTGGATGTGGCTGATCGCCATGATTGGTGGTGCTTCTGCTTTCGTAGAAAGTACACTTGCTCAAATTTACAAAACAAAAGATGGAAAAGAATTCCGCGGTGGACCAGCGTATTATATGGAAAAAGGTTTAAATAAACGCTGGATGGGAGTTATTTTCTCCATTTTAATTACAGTTAGTTTTGGCCTTGTATTTAATGCTGTACAAGCAAATACTGTAACATCTGCATTTGAAGGTGCTTTTGATGTGAATCCAAAAATAGTTGGATTAGCACTTTCTGCCTTACTTGCAATCGTTATCTTCGGCGGTGTAAAACGCATTGCACGCGTGGTTGAAATGATTGTACCAATTATGGCACTTATTTATGTAGGTGTAGCACTGTTTGTTGTTATTACAAATATTACGTTAATCCCAGAGCTATTTAAAGAAATTATGTTACACGCGTTTGGTTTTAAAGAAGTTGCAGGTGGAAGCCTTGGTGCCGCAATCTTACTTGGTGTAAAACGCGGACTATTCTCAAATGAAGCTGGTATGGGTAGTGCACCAAATGCCGCTGCTTCTGCAAACGTAACACACCCAGTTAAGCAAGGATTTATTCAAACACTTGGTGTATTTACAGATACATTATTAATATGTAGCTGTACAGCGTTTATTATCCTTCTATCTGATGTACATCATGCAACAGATTTAAATGGTATTCAATTAACACAAGAAGCATTAAAAATGCATATCGGAGCATGGGCTCCTACATTTATCGCTGTTGCTATCTTCCTATTTGCTTTTAGTTCCTTAATTGGTAACTACTACTACGGTGAAACAAACATCGAATTTTTAAAAGGAAGCAAAACAGCACTTACGTTATACCGCATTGCTGTACTCGCTATGGTCTTCTTAGGTTCTGTCGCAACCATTCAAGTTGTATGGGATTTAGCTGACTTATTCATGGGTGTTATGGCAATCATTAACTTAATTGCGATCATATTCTTAAGCAAATACGCATTTGCTGCTCTAAAAGATTACACGAAACAGAAAAAAGCTGGACAAGATCCTGTCTTCTACGCTGATAGCATTCCTGGTTTACAAAATACAGAGTGCTGGGAACGTGATGAAAAACAAGAACAAGCGAATTAATAAGAAACTCCCTGTTAATTAAGCAGGGAGTTTCTTATTATATTATAGTACATCTCGTTTTTGGAACAGAACGCCTGAAGCAATCAGTAACAATGCAAAATGCACAAGTACAAACAGTAGTGAAGTTGTAAAATCAAACTGCGGAAACGGCGGCTCGAACCCACCACTTAGAAGTGGATTGCTACTATACACACTAAAATCTAAGTGAGAGAACACAAAGAATTTCGCATATTTTTCTGCAAACACTGAGAGAAACATACTAATCGTTCCATGCAAAAAGAATATAAATAATGTAATAACAAGTGGTAAAACAGATTTTCTAAAAATATTAGCTAAGAAAAAGGCAATCGTTACAAAGAAAAAAGGTGATACAAGTTGATATAACATCTCTTGTAATACTATTCCTAACGTTAACTCTGTTTTCCCACCATCCATGATAATTACTCCTGCTATCATGGAAAAAATCGTCCCTATTACAACAATTAACACAACTGTTAATAATACCGTAATGTACTTCGAAAACAAAACAGTCATTCGCTTACGTGGACGAATTAATAATTGTTTTACCGTTCCATGCTGAAACTCTTCTGTAATTGTGCGGGCTGCGATTGTAATTCCAAAAACTGTCGCGAGTAAAGTGATTAACGAAAGCTCTCCAAATGTATGATCTAAAGCGGATCCTATTTTTGCTTTTGAATCCCCAAATTTTAAAATTAGAAACACACCAAGCCCTTCTAATAAAGCAAGTACACCAAGCAAAATATATAAACCTTTTTTCGCATGTAACTTTAAAAATTCATTTTGAATTAAATTGATCATTACGCTTCTTCTCCCTTAGTAATTGCTAAAAATTCATCTTCTAACGTTTTATTTTGAACCGTTACACCATATACAAGTGACTCGTTGCGAACAAGCTCTTGCACAAGATGAGGAATTTCTTCTTTCATTACTGACGTCACAATTGTATGTCCTTCGATTTTTCCATTAATGACTTTACCAGCCTTCTCAGCATCATCTACCTCAAATACAACTGTAACCGTTTCATTACGCTCCGCTTGCTTACGTAAGCTATACTCTTGTACAAATTGACCATCTTGAATAATAACAACGCGGTCACACATTAATTCCACTTCACTTAATAAGTGACTCGATACGATAACCGCGATATTTCCTTCCTTCGCTAAACGCTGTAAGTAATCACGAATTTGACGGATACCAGCTGGGTCTAACCCGTTCGTTGGTTCATCTAAAATTAACACTTTCGGGTTGTGTAACAATGCTTGCGCAATACCAAGGCGCTGTTTCATTCCTAACGAGTACGTCTTTACTTTCTTATGAATCGCGTGCTCTAAATCAACAAGCTTCACGATTTCACTCACACGCTCCTTTGAAACACGTGTTACAGCCATATTTGCAAAATGCTTTAAATTTTGCATACCAGTCATATACTCATACAATTCTGGGTTTTCAACAATCGCACCGATATTCTCTAACGCTTTTTCACGTTCTGTACGAATGCTATGACCACAAACTGTAATCTCACCTTCTGTTACCGAAATCAGGCCGGTAATCATACGAATTGTTGTCGTCTTCCCGCTTCCATTTGGTCCAAGGAAGCCGTATACTTCCCCTTCTTTCACCTCAAACGAAAGACCTTTTACGATTTCTGTGCGTCCAATTTTTTTATGGACGTTTTGTAATGTTACTACTACATTTCCCAACTGTTGTTCCTCCTTCTAATTCTGTAGTTGCTAATTTTATCCCGCTATTTGCGGGCTGAAACTCAGTGGGGGATGAAGCCCTCCACTGAGTGAATCTTCACTTTATACTTCTATTTTTTTATCGATTATTCGAGCTGTTATGTGGATTAAAAATAACGATAACACAATAACAAAGAGTAGATTGTATACATTTATCTCTCCATGTTTATATATAGTGAAAAAGAATGTTTCATTTGTAGCCACTTTTTCATTTGCCAAAATTACAATCTTTCCTGACGAAAACAGATTAAATATTGATGAAAATAATGAGCAAATTTGATTAAAAATTAAAAATCCTACTACAATAAAAAGAACTTGCAACTTGCGTCTTCCAATCAAAATTTTACCAATTGTGATAAACAATATAAGCTGTAACATAACACATATTGACTCCATAAAGTCAACTACCACTACTACAATTCCCTCTATTGTTGTGCTCGTTTGCCAAATTTCTTTTATGATTGCACCTACTCCTGATTGCGGAATTGCTATAGAACTAGCAATATAACATACTCCCATTAGTATAACTTGTCCAATTATACTGATAAGACTTAAAAGGAAAACCGTCGCATAAATGTATTGTTTTCCCCGCATCGGCGTCAGACGTAACAGTGGATTTTTTAATGATTTTCCATAAGCTTGAATAATTTGTAGACTTAGTAAAAAATAAGATATCACACCAACCGTCAATGCGATAATAAATAAAACTTCTTGTTTCACTGCCGCTGCACTACTTAGCTTTACATTCATTTGCCAAAGTAAAAACGCTTCTATAATTAAAAACACAAGGAATGTAATCATTAGCTTTCGTTTACTTATATCCCACAAATACAACATAATTGGCTTCACGTACGAAACACCTCCTTAAACAGCTCGTGCACTGCTTTCCCTTGCTCAAAACGAAGGTCTTCTACAATTTCATGAAGAACAACTTCACCTTTTTTTAAGAAGATGACTTCATCAAATATGTTTTCAATTTCACCAATTAAATGAGTTGAAATTAAAATGGTGCAATCCTCTCGATAAAACTGAAGAATAAGCTGTAATACATGTTCTCTTGCAACGAGATCAATTCCGCCAAGCGGTTCATCTAATACATATAATTTCGCATTTCTTGAAAATGTTAAAATAAGCTGTAACTTTTCTACCATTCCCTTTGATAACGTACTGATGTTTTCTTCAAGTGGAATTTTAAATTCAGCGACTGTATCTACTGCTTTTTGAATATCAAAGTCATCGTAAAAATTACGATAAAAAAATAGCGCATCTTTCACTGTCATCCACTCATCAAATGGAGGACGATCCGACATGTAAGACACGATTTTTTTCGTTTCTAGTCCTACTTTATGACCAGCAATGAAAATTTCACCTTCTGACGGGTGTTGTAAACCTGCAATCATTTTAAGCAATGTTGTTTTCCCGCTACCATTATCACCAACAAGACCAACAATTTTTCCTTCTGTAATTGTCAAGTTCACATCACGCACCGCTGCTTTTATATCGTAACGTTTCCACAAGTTTTCAATTTTCAAAAGTTCCATTACTCCTCCCCCTCTCGTTCTTGTAAGGATGAGCGAAGAATTGAAATAATTTCTTCTTCTGTAAATCCTAAGTTTCCCATTCCATGAATGAAAGAATGAAGCAGCTCCTTCGCCATTTCTTTGCGCAGTTCCATAATTTTCTCCCCTTCACTCGTTACATATCGTCCCATTCCTCTACGTGTCACAACGATACTTTCTCGTTCTAACTCTTGAAATGTACGCTGAATTGTATTTGGATTGACTTGTAATTCACTCGCAAGTTCACGTACGGAAGGAATTTTATCCCCTGGTAATAACCGACCGGTTACAATTTCTTTTTTTATGTATTCCATCACTTGAATGTAAATGGGTATGTTAGCCGCAAACTCCAGTTTCATCTCCGTCCTCCTATCGTCTTAGTGTATTAGTTAAATAGTACACCGTTACATAAAAGTTGTAAACCCATAATTGGAAATTTGTTTCCTTTAGCATGCATTTTCAAACGAGATAACAACATTATGTAAACTTGTTCCCATGCAAAAAAGATGTCCTATTACGCATAGGACACCTTCACTTATTATTAAAACTCAAATACAAAGTCATTATCTGATAATTTCTCAACATTTGTTGCTTTTACATAACCGTTTCCTTTTACGGAGAAGAAATCATGGTTTTTCGTATCTGTACGTAATCCATTTAATACGATCGGGTTAATTTCTTCCTCTTCAAAGTGTGGCTCTAATCCTAAGTTCATCAGTCCTTTATTCGCATTGTAACGAACAAAGCGATTTACATCTTCCACAAGACCGATTGATGTGTAAATTTCTTCTGTATACGCTGTTTCAATTTCATATAACTTCAGTAACAGCTCTTTCGTTTCTACTTGTACTTCTTGCTGCTCTTCTTGGGAAAGCTCTGCAAAAATTTGCTGCGCTAAAATACCAACGAAGACACCGTGAATTGATTCATCTCTAATGATCAAGTTAATAATTTCTCCACTCGCAGTTAACTTTCCTTGTCCTGCTAAGTAAAGCGGATAGAAGAAACCACTATAGAATAAGTAGCTTTCTAAAAATACGCTCGCTACCATTGCCATATATAACTCTTTCTTCGTTACTTCTGGCTTTAATAAGCGGCGGTAGTAAGATGTAATCATACCTGCTTTTTTCTCAAGCAGCGGGTGTTTATCAACCCACTCGAAGATTTCATCAATTTCCTCTTCACTTGCAAGCGTCGTAAAAATGTGGCTATAACTTTTCGCATGCACTTCTTCCATCGCACCCATAAACGCAAGTACACTTTTCGCTTGTAAATTCTCTAAATGTACAAGTACAAGTGGCATCCCTTCGCCGCCCTGCTTCGTATCTAAAAGTGTTAATCCACCTAGTACACGCTTATACGCAATTTGCTCTTCTTTTGATAATTGTACCCACGTATTTTTGTCAGAAGATACGGCGATCTCTTCTTCTGTCCAAAACTGAGCGATATTTTGCTTCCAAAACATTAAACTAAAATCATCTTCTTTTTTATTCCAGTTTACCGCGCGCATTGAACCGCTCCTTTATTCATAGAATTGCACCGTCCTACCGTGCGGTAAAATTCCCATATCATAATGAAAATCTTACCGCACGGTAGGACGGCAATATATGAGCAGGGTCAGAAACCCTGCTCATGATGTGAAATCTCTTATCGCAAATGTATTACTACATCAGTATTTAAATCGATAAAGTGAAACTGCACTCAGTGGTGGTTTTCTTTATCCCCCACTGAGTGTTAGCCCGACCAATCGGGTTTTTACGGGCTGTTTATCTCTCACCTGAAAAAGAAAGGTTTTTCAGTATTTTATATACTTATACCGTACAAGCAACGCACTCTTCCACGCTAAGCTTACGTGTTCTCGTATAATACAAACTCTTTAACCCTTTTTTATGAGCATAAATATAATAACGCGCTAACTCACGTGTTGAAATATCGCTATTTACATATAAAATCGTACTAATTCCTTGATCAATATGCTCTTGAATTTCCGCAATTAAATCAATGAGCTTAAATTGATTCATATCATAAGAAGATTTATAGTACCAGAACGTATCTTTCGATAAGTACGGCATTGGATAATATGTCGTTGCATTCGCATACGTTCTTGATTCGATTTGACTTACAATCGGCATCACGCTTGAAGTCGCATTCTGGACATATGAAATTGATTGTGTTGGAGCGATAGCTAAACGATCCTGTTATACCCTCTCTTTCGAGATACTTTGACACTTCATACGCGAAGTGGGAGTAGACTATTCCATACTCTTAATTGAACCATTAAGAATCGGCTATGGTAGTCGTTGAGGGTTTGCCTTGTCCATTTGATTTAGGCACTTCCCTGCAGATCACCCAATTTCTTTCCTTTTTACCATACCTTAGGCATTACCCTTCGCCATACATACATTTCTATATGTACTTGGTAGAAAGAACTCTCAGGGCTTTCCTGCATATAAGCCGTTTTCCTCTAAACATCACTATCTAGGGGCGCTAATTGTTAACGCATTGTATAAACCATGCTCCATTACTTGTTGTTTCAATTGACTCCAATCTTCTTTTGTTGGAATATGAATTCCTTCAAATAACTGTATTACTTTCTCAGTGACTGGACTGTAGCCATTTTCTTCATACTTCTCAAAGTATGTGCCGTTTGCATAATCAGACTTATCAAAGTCTTTAAATGTCTCATTCTTCTCTTTCGCAAGTTCCATACTCTTTTCAATGGAGTAGTAATTTAACATCATAAAGAATGTACGGACAAATTCTTTTGCTTCTGCACTTTCATAAGCAATTTTATTTTTAGATAAATACCCATGTAAGTTCATTGCCCCAAGCCCAACAGAATGAAGCTCTTCGTTCGCTTTTTTAACCGTTGGTGCATTTGGAATTACCGTCATATCAGAAACTGCTGTTAAAGCTTCCATACCAGCATGAACTGCTTCACGAATCTCTTTATTTTCCATCACGTTTACGATATTTAAAGAACCTAAGTTACAGTTAATATCACGACGAATGATGTCGCCTTTTCCGTAATCGTTAATTTCGGATGTTTCTTGCAGTTGAAAAATCTCTGTGCACAAATTCGACATCTTCACAGTTCCAATATCTTTTAACGGATGCTCCTTGTTTGCATTTGACTTAAACATTAAATATGGATAACCAGACTCAAGCTGAATCATTGCGATTTTAATCAGCATATCTCGGGCACTTAAATCCAATGCCTTTTTCTTTACTTTCGGGTTGTCCATCAATTCGTCATACATTTCATCAATATCAATATCATCTAAATGTTTTCCGTACTCTTTATACACTGTATATGGTGCGAAAACATGAAGTGGTTCATTTTTCTCAGCAAGCTCAAAGAACTTACTTGGAACGATAATTCCGATAGAAAGAGACTGGATACGGCTCTTCTCATCGGCATTTATTTTTTTTGTATCGAGGAACTCGATAATATCCCAGTGGAAAATATTTAAATATACTGCTCCTGCACCTTTTCGTTGCCCCAACTGATTCGCATACGAAAACGAATCTTCAAGCAATTTCATAACCGGTACAACACCACTTGCTGCATTATCGATTCCTTTAATTTGTTCACCGCGTGCGCGCAGTTTTGACAAGTTCAAAGCGACGCCTCCGCCAATTTTACTTAACTGCATCGCAGTGTTAATGTTAAAACCGATGGAATTTAAGCTGTCGTCCATCTCTAACAAGAAACAAGACACCATTTCCCCTCTTCTGCTTCGGCCGGCATTTAAAAAGGTTGGTGTCGCTGGTTGGTAGTTTTGTTTGACAATCATACTTGCAAATTGCTTCGCTTTCTCCGCGTTACCACGCCCTAAGTATAACGATACAATTGCTACACGGTCTTCGTAATGTTCTAAGTATTGTTTTTGATCATCCGTTTTTAACGCATAGTCTTTATAAAACTTAGATGCAGCCATGTACGATTGGAATTCAAATTTTTCGCTATATGCTGCGTCGTATACAGCTTCAATTTCCTCCATCGTATATTCGCCTAGAACGTCATAGTAGTAGTCATGATTCAACATGTACTGAATGCGTTCTGCCACGCTATGAAAATGAACGGTATTCTCTCTCGCCTCTTCCATAAAAACAGCTAATGCTTCTTTGTCTTTATGCAGCTGATAGAAACCGTCCTGCATTTGCGTGATTTCATTATTCAATTCAATATGTCGCAATCTCCAGCACCCTCTCTTTAAAGTATTCCACATCTTTATTTGTTCCAGATAACTCAAATTTTGATACAACCGGCACTTCATACTGTGATGAAATTTTATCCGCACTTGCACCAAACATAGCTCCCCAGTTGCGATTGCCACTAGCAGAGACTCCTTTAAGGCTTGTGTGATTACGCTCTAAAAACTTTGAAACACGTTCTGGCACACTTCCAAAGCCTGTTGTATACGTAATAAGAACATATTCTTCGTCCATTACAATATCTTCATCAATTTGGACGGCCGGCATATTTAATTTTTGAATAAAACGCTTGACGTTTCCTGTCATAGAATCATATGCAACTAACATTCTCCGACCCCTCCCTTTTTTAACATCTTGTTGTATGTCTTTTTATTTTCTCTACATATTGTATTATGTTTAAA
This sequence comes from Bacillus manliponensis, assembly GCF_000712595.1. Taxonomy (GTDB): domain Bacteria; phylum Bacillota; class Bacilli; order Bacillales; family Bacillaceae_G; genus Bacillus_A; species Bacillus_A manliponensis. The sequence continues at coordinate 25,102 of NZ_JOTN01000003.1, read as the reverse complement.
GGAAGGACACAAGATATATGTACGAATTCTTTATTTTTAAATTTCGACATAACCGTCAACTTTTTTAAAGTACAAAGAATATGAAACAACATTCTAAAACTCTCGTCAATAAAGTGTATTTCAAAAAAGTTGTCAACGGATTTAACTACATTTCAAAAAAAGTTAATTGCATATTTTTGTAAAAAAAGCGAAAATGCCGTAGAAATTTTCCCGCGAATGCAACAACAAAAAGAACAGATTCCAATATGAAAACTGTCCGTAATTTGTTACATAATTTATAAGAACATGATATATCCTAACTGTATACATCTTCACCAAACTAATTATGCAACAACAAAAAACCTCAATTTGCGAAAAGAGGCTTTTCTCATGAACGATACTCGATACGCAACACGTGCTCAATAAAAATATGATGAATATGATCGTCCATGCCTTGTAAAGTAAACACCGGTGCATCTTCATCAAAATGCACAATTTTTCCTTCTATTTTCCGAAATGTATGTTTATACTTTACAGATAAAATCAATTCAAGCTCTCTCTCGTATGCTTTTTGTAATTGCGCTATTGTTTTTTTCACTTGTACATGTTTTTCTGTATGTAATACCATACCAACAAGTCGTTTACCAGATTTATCTTTCCACATATAGTCCCAGTGTGGTAAAATCCCTTGTTTAAAATCTCCCATAACGCTCCTCTCCTTTCCTTTTTTATTAAGAACGTGCCTCTTCTATATAAGTATAAATGATTTTTCCACTATGCTGTGCATTTCCACGAAAATGCTTAAAGTCTTCATGGTTTACTACTACTTCACGAAATATATAAAAATCTTCTTTCTCTAAAACATACTCCTCAAGTTCACCATTTTTCAATTGCGCTAAAATAGCATTTGCTCTTTCTTTGTCCACGTTCCTCACCTCTTTAAAATATTTTATATGAACTTTTCAATGACTACAACGTTATTTTCAAAATGTAACGAAAGAAATATAGTAAACTCATGTTACAATAAGAGAGACTTACAAGAACGGCTAGGAGGCTTACTATGATTCGAAAAGCAAAACAAACGGACGCAAAAGCAATTGCACCGTTACTATACAACGCCCTTCATGAAATTGCAGAAAAATTAACAGGAAAAACTATAAAGCATGAAGTACTAGAAGGACTTGAGTATTGGTTTACAAAAGAAGGAAACCGCCTTAGTTATGAAAACTGTCTTGTAAAAGAACAAGACGGATTAGCAGTAGGCATTATCGTTATCTACCATGGTAGCAATGCCAGTACACTGGATGAACCGATTGTTACACATTTACGTGAGATGAAGCAAGATTCTTCTATTACATTAGAAAAAGAAGCTACTGACGATGAATACTACATTGATACATTATCTGTTTCTTCTTCGTACAGTGGACAAGGAATTGGATCGCAGCTCATTAAAGCTGCTGAATCATATGCTTACGAGCAAGGTCATGACAAAATCGCTTTATTAGTGAACCTAGAAAATCACCGTGCATTTTCCCTTTATAAAAAACTTGACTATGTGCAAGATAAAACGCAAATGCTCGTTGGAGAAGCATACGCTCACTTAGTGAAACATATATAAAGCAAAACTTCAAACAGCGAGCGACATAAAAACGCACAGGCCATTTTTACTGAGTTGTGCGTTTTTATGTGAATGTTGCTTTTAACATATCTCCTTCAATTGCTTTATGGAATGTATACACTGTACATCCCCATGGCTTCGCTTGAAAAATAGGCGGCCCACTCCACCCTCTTGCTCGTAATTCTAATCCAATTAGCAGATTAAAATAACTATGTCCGACAAGAACGATGTGCTGAAACACCATTGCATAGCCAATCAATGTATCAGCTGCTTGCTTTGCACGGATTTTCACCTCATCATATGACTCTACACCTTTAGCATGTCCCATAATCCATAGAGTTCGTCCAAAAGTGATCCATGCTCTTCGCTTACACTTAAACCACTTTGGAGCTGGTAACTGCGATGGAATCAGCGCTTCACGAAATAACGGACTTTGTATAAATGAAAACGAATCCGTCAATTTCACAGCGGATTGAATGGTTTGCTTACTATCACTTGAAACAACAAGTTTTGCATTACGAATGACTTGCATCGTCCTCTCTGGTACATAAGTGGTTTGTTTAATATTGCTATCATTATATGTTTCCAGCCATTGTTGAAACTGCGTGGCCGTTATTGCTTCATTAGCCGCATCAAGAGGACCATAACGAATAAATGAAATTTTCATTTTCACCACACTCCACACCGTATTCATTATTATTATATGCCTTTCTACTAAAAAAGCCCTAGTCTTCCACTCAAATAATGGAATGTAACTTGTTGCAGATTAAAATAACAGCGGTTACAACTTTTGTATAAATATGAAATAAGTAATAGAAATTTTTGATAAAAATTTAGTATTTTTTCCAAAAAAATCTCATGGAAACATTTACAAAATGAGAAATATAGTTCAAAATAAAGGAAAATAAAAAAGAACGAATCTTGTTCTCTTTTTTTATAAAACTGTAACAAGGAGAGTGGCTTATGAAAATCGCAGAAGCTGGGGATATTATTGAATTTAAAGAGGGAATACAAGGCCGTGTTCAAAAAGTAAATAAGAACTCGGTAATTGTTGACGTGACGATTATGAAAAACTTCAGAGAGCTAGATATGGAGCCTCTCACTGTTGTTAATCACAAAAACTATACAATTATTAATCAACATGCTTAATATAATAGAAAAGAAGGATCTACGTTATACGGCGTAGATCCTTCTTTTTTAGCGATTATCAATTGTTTCAGGATATAAGTCATGATTCATTAGGCGATAAGAAGCCATTTCCTCATATTTTGTGCCTGGCTTTCCATAGTTACAGTAAGGGTCAATTGAAATTCCACCGCGTGGCGTAAATTTCCCCCATACTTCAATGTAACGTGGATCCATTAGTTTAATTAAATCATTCATAATGACATTCATACAATCTTCATGAAAATCACCATGATTACGGAAACTAAATAAATATAACTTTAATGATTTACTTTCCACCATTTTTTCGCTAGGAATGTAGCTAATATAAATTGTTGCAAAATCAGGTTGCCCTGTTTTTGGACATAAACTTGTAAATTCTGGACAATTAAATTTCACAAAATAATCACGGTTTGGGTGATTGTTATCAAACACCTCTAAAATCTCAGGACTATATTCAAATAAATATTTTGTATTTTGATTTCCTAATAACGTTACTTCTTTTAAATCTTCGTCTTTTCTTCCAGTCATTTGTAAACTTCCTTTCATGATAAAGTGAAACTTCAATCAGTGGGAGTTTTCTTCATCCCCCCACTGATTGTTAGTTGAACGAATCGGGCTATTACGGGCTGTTTATCTCCCACCTAAACTTCTTCGTTTTCTCTCAAGTTTTGAGGTGGGAGTATTACAGCCCGCAAATAGCGGGATAAACTTTCTTATTGCTTACAACAAAGCAATGTTACACACCTCGTTTATTTCCCCAAACAAGCGCGTGAAGCTGCGGTAGCACCTTCGCATCATTCATTTCTTTACAGTGAACTGCTTTTTCAATAAGCCATTCGTACTTTTGTAGTAAGCGACTAACGAGAGCCGTATCATCCGTCGTAACTGTATCATCATTTCCTACTTGTAGGAAAAAGGGTACATGTGGATAACGTTCATGTATTTCTTTCGCATACTCAAAATCCACCTCATCAAATACAACAACTTTTAAACTGAAATCTTTTCCTGCTAATTTATGAATAACAGTATCTAACATTTCAAAATTTGTTTTCATCGTAGAACTCGGTGGTTTTGGTGAGATTGTAACTTCATCAACCTGTAACAACCAATCTTGCCACTTGCTACCTTGCGTTTCAATTGCAGTGCGAATACCTTTTTCTTGTAACAAAGTAAGAAACGCATCTAATTTCTTCAAAAGAACTGGATTTCCCCCTGAAATAGTTACATGAGAGAAATTCCCCCCACCTAATTCTACAAGTTCATTCCAAATCTCTTCCGGTCCCATTTGACGAATTTGCTCTTTTGCGGATCCATCCCACGTAAAGGCTGAATCACACCAAGTACAGCTATAATCACAACCTGCTGTACGTACAAACATCGTTTTTTGCCCAACGACCATTCCTTCACCTTGAATAGTTGGTCCAAACACTTCTAATACAGGAATGTTACTCACCGAGCATCCACTCCCGTCTTACTTCTGCATAGCTTGTTGGTGTCTCAAACAAACGAACAAATTCAACACGCGCACCTTTATATTCATTTTGACGCTCTTCAGTTAGCAACGCTTCTTCCATTTTCTCAAAAATCCATACGACCATATTTTCAGCTGTCGTATTCATCGCTGGTAACGTTTCATTTAAATAGCGATGATCTAAATAAATTTCAATCTCATTTTTCCAAATATCTTTTATATCTCCAAAGTCGATCGTCAGACCAATTTCATTTACATAACCGCTAATTCCAAAGACAACTTTATACGTATGTCCGTGGAGATTTTTACATTTCCCTTCATAACAATGCAAGTGATGTGCTGCATCGAAGGTAAACTCTTTGCTTACCATAACACGCTTGTTATGGTACTTTAGTTGTTCTCGTCCAATGTCTGTATCAATTTTTTGTAAATTTTCTACAACGCGAAATCCAAAGAAGTTATTTTCCATTATGCTTTCTCTCCTTCTCGCTCTTGTAAATACGTATCAAGACCTGCTTTACGTAATTTACATGCAGGACATTCACCGCAACCATCACCAATTATTCCATTATAACAAGTTAATGTTTTTTCTCTGACATATTCAAATGCACCAAGGTCATCTGCTAATTTCCATGTTTCAGCTTTATCAATCCACATCAGTGGTGTATGAATGACAAATGGATAATCCATTGATAAATTTAATGTTACATTCAATGACTTCACAAATATATCACGGCAATCCGGATAACCACTAAAGTCCGTTTCGCATACACCTGTAACAATATGGCGCGCACCAACTTGTTTTGCGAATACACCTGCAAATGATAAGAACAATAAATTTCGTCCATCTACAAATGTAGAAGGTAACTCCCCTTCTGTTTCTGTAATATCAATGTCTGTTCTCGTAAGTGCATTTGGTGCTAATTGATTTAATAAACTCATGTCTAGCACTGTATGTTTTACACCTAATTCTTTTGCAATTGCAGCAGCACAATCTATCTCAAGCTTATGACGCTGATTATAATTAAACGTTACCGTCTCCACTTCAGCAAATTGCTGCATTGCCCAAAATAGACATGTTGTACTATCTTGTCCACCGCTAAACACAACAACGGCTTTTTCTTTTTTCATATTCATTCTCCTTCTTTGTTCATACTAAGAAGAAAGAACGTTCTTGAACTATCACAATAAAAAAACAAAACAATACCCAAGGATATTGTTTTCTCCTTAGTTTTTTATAGAGGGAGTTCGCGAACCTCTCCCGTGCTAAACACGGATTTTCTTCTTCAAGTTTCATTTATATTGTAGCATAATATCTACATACAGTAAAAACAACTTTGATTACGTATCAACATACGTGTCATCATTTTAACATAAAAAAACGTGATGTCACCATCACGTTTTTTTCGTTTCATCTACAAGCTCTGCAAAGGTTTTCACTTTTCCATGTGGTTGCTGATTTTCTTTACGTGCTTTCCACTCACGTTCTTGTTCACGCTTTTTATGGCTCATTTGATTCATCTCCTTCTTCCATCCTCTCTTATATGTTCTAACAGATGAAAAAAGATTATACATCATAAGATTCCTACCTCAGAAAGCACTCACCTTTTGTAAATGGAATATTTCGCTTCTTTTAATTGCGTTAAATGGCGCTGCTCATGCAAATCAAGTACTTGTATCCATTGATATAAGTTCAAATCATGAAATACTGGATGCCTTAAGGATTTCTCTATTAAATCTTTTTCGTTCACAACCGTATGAAGAGCGTTCACTAAGGCTTCCCTAGAATTGCGGAGCAATTGAATCATTTGTTGTTTTTTCATTAATGTTTCAGTTGGTTCCATGTGCTGAGGTGCTTCTCGTTTTGCTGTTCGGTCTAACATAATTTGGAGATTCTTATGCGTAACTGGATTTCTTTCGTTTTTATGCAAACCATATAAAAGTGCCGAAGTAACAGATTGCTCAACTAAATGAAGATGATGTAAGATTTGTATAATGCTCCATTTATCACGGCGTGGTTTTGTATTTACCTCCGTATCTGTTAACATTTCAATTTCAGATAAAATAGCTGTTCTTGTCACTTGTAATCCTTGTAGTAACATTTCTATACTCATATTTGCCTTTGATTGAACCATATTCATAATCCCCTCCTTTAGTTAGTTGGTGAAAAAGAGGCGCTTCTTTTGAAGAAACACCTCTTTAATAATCTGAATTTTCTTTATTATCTCATGTTCATCTTTATATGTCGATTGTAGATTTATAAAAAAACTTGCATATTATTTACAATTTTGTGTCATCCACTTCATTTAACCACGATTTAATATCACGAATTACACTTTGTACACAACCATCTGCAAATGGTGAGATTAAATTCGCTGTTTCTACTAGCTGTAAAAACGACTGACTGCCACCTTCACGACAAAGGTGAACATAATCCTCCCATGCCTCTTGACGATTCTCTCTTGCACGCTTCCAAAATTGTAGTGCACAAATTTCTGCTAACGTGTAATCAATATAATAAAATGGATTTTCATAAATATGTGCTTGTTTTTGCCAAAATCCACCGTTCTCTAAATATTCATTTCCTTCATAATCACGTGTCGGCAAATATTTCTTCTCAATATTACGCCATGCTGCCTTACGCTCAGCTGGTGTTGCTTCTGGATTTTCATACACAAAATGCTGGAATTCATCAACAGATACACCATATGGTAAAAATAGAAGTGCTGAGCTTAAATGTGAGAAGTAATACTTCTGAGCATCTTCTTCAAAAAATAATTCCATCCACGGCCAGGTGAAAAACTCCATACTCATAGAATGAATTTCACAAGCTTCAAATGTAGGCCAATTATACTCTGGTATTTCAAAACGACGACTTTCATACACCTGAAATGCGTGACCTGCTTCATGTGTTAAAACATCAATATCACCAGCTGTTCCGTTAAAGTTTGAGAAAATAAACGGCGCTTTATAATTTTCTATATATGTACAATAGCCCCCGCCAGCTTTTCCTTTTTTCGCAACAAGATCGAGCAGATCATTCTCTAACATAAAACGGAAAAATTCGTCTGTTTCTTCTGATAACTCTTTATACATTGTTTTTCCATGGTTAATAATCCAATCTGCATCTCCCTTTGGCGTTGCATTACCAGACATAAACTCAAAATTCTCATCATAATATGTTACCTTTTCAACCCCAATACGTTGTTGCTGCCTTTTTCTAAGTTCAGTCGTGACAGGAACAATATAATCTAGTACTTGCTTTCTAAAGTTTGCAACCATTTCCGCATTGTAATCTGTACGATACATACGTGCATAGCCAAGTTCAACAAAATTTGAAAATCCAAGTTTCTTTGCAATTGCTGTTCTTACTTTCACAAGTTCATCGTAAATACGATCTAACTCCGCTTCATGCTCAGATAAATAACCGTAGTACGCTTCGCTAGCTTGCTTACGCATATTACGATCCTTATTCTGCATAAATGGAATAAGCTGAGATAAAGTTCTCTCTTCACCTTCAAACTCAATTTTAGCTGCCGCTAATAGCTGTACGTATTGCGAAGATAATTTATTCTCTAACTGCAAATCTCCTACCACTTCATCTGAATATGTTTTTAACTCACATGCCGCCAGTGCAAATAATTGTTCGCCGTAATATGTTTCTAGCTCTACGCGAAACGGCGATTGCATAAGCGCCTCATAATACTTTGTCACATAGCCTTTTACAATAGGAGAAGACTCATCAAAAAATTCATTTTCTTCCTTATAAAATGCATCTGTCGTATCGAGCGTATGACGTATGTAGCATAAATTATACATCGTATTAAAATCATTACGGATTTCATTTATATATGAAATCACCTTTCGTTGATCCTCAGCTGTTCCGGCATTTGTAAATTGTACAATCGCCTCTTTAAACTTCCCCTCTAACTCTTCCATACTCGGACGTTTATACTCATAACCTTTAAATGACATATATGTACCTCTTTTCTCTATAATATTCTCTTACTATAATTCCACCTCTTTGAAGAAATACCTTTTTTAATAGTCAACAATAATAAAGTAAAACTTCAATCAGTGGGGGTTTTCTCCATCCCCCACTGATTGTTAGCCCGACCAATCGGGCTTTTACGGGCTGTTTATCTCCCACCTAAACTTCTCTGAATCCTCTAAGTTTTGAGGCGGAAGTCTTACAGCACGTTAATGCGGGATAAACTTTCCACATCACGATTACTTTCTTTCATACTTCCCCACTTTCTTTAATAACTGTAACAGATCATCCTTTTCCTGACCTGTTAACATATGCAAAGAATCGTGTATAACTCGTTCATGATTTGGAAAGATATCACTAATTACTTGTGTCCCTAGTTCTGTTAAATATGCATAAATTACACGCCTATCATTTGGGCAATTTTTTCTTTGCACAAGTTTCTTTTTTTCTAATTTGTCAACAACATACGTAATACTACCACTTGCAATTAAGATTTTCTCGCCAATTTGTTGCAAAGGTTGTGTCCCTTTATGATATAACAGTTCTAATACTGCAAATTCAGTTGGATTCAATCCATAAGCTTGAATTGATTTATGCGAGACATCCATTACTGATCGGTGCGCACGTGATAATGCAATAAACACTTTCAGTGACATTTTTATATCTTCAATATCACAATTTCTTTCCATAAAACCCCTTCTCTCACTTTCATTCTTTTCAAACATGGATATTATAACAACTTTAAAATAAAACAATTATCTAAATATTAATATTCGTTACGAAAAAGCTATTATTTGAACTGGATTTATATATAATGTATATTGAAACTTCTATAAATGAAAACAATTTATATCCTATGTAATATATAAAAATTGAAAAACTATTTATAAGATTAGCTAAAGAAGGAGTCACAAATTTGAAAGGAAAACTACGTAGCATTTTGTTATACTTTTCACTCGTTATATTACCTACTCTTGGAATTAGTACACTCTTTTTCTCTTATCATTGGCATAAAATGCATCAAGAAAACAAAAAGACTGCACATTCTGTATTATTCCTATATAGAGACTACTTAGATCACCACATCGGTGAAGCTTCTTCTGCATTAGAAATGTTAGCAATGGTTTTTAGTGCCAAAGCGCCTACAAGTAATGAAGAAATCGCACAACTTTTGCAAGGTACGTCGAAAACAGATGGACGTTTTTCCGGCCTTTATTATGCAGATCCAAACGCAATAATTACTGTCGCATCTTCACCACTGCAAAAACCAATTGATGTGTCTGACCGACTGTATGCGAAAGAAGCATTAAAAACGAAAGAAACAACTGTATCCTCCGCAATTACAGATCGCGTATTAGGGCATCGTGCCATTCTCATTGGAACTCCTATTCTTGATCAAAGCGATAATATAACAGGGCTATTAATGGCTAGCTTAGAATTTGACCATCTTGCAACAGCATTAAACGCGATTAAACCGAAATTTCACTTTGAAGTAACCGATCAGTATAACATTACATTTTTAGAAGATGACAACGGCTTGGATGGACAAAGTAAAAGTAAAGTAACGACTCATTTGAGCAATTTACCATGGAAAGTGTCTGTCTATCCACAGCAAATTGATACCATGCTTTTATATCGAATCGTATTTACTGAAAGCTTAATTACGCTATTTTTAATAAATATTCTTTTTTTAGTGATGCAAAATGCATTATTAAAGCGTCAAACAGAATTAGAAAAACGTCAAAATGAAGCGAAAAAACTCGAGTTAGTGGGTACATTAGCAGCTAGTACAGCTCATGAAATTCGCAATCCTCTTACTGGTATTAAAGGTTTTATTGCTCTTTTAAAAGAAAAACATAAACATGAACAAGACCAACTTTATTTTTCTATTATTGAACAAGAAATTGAACGGATTAACGAGATTGTGAGTGAATTTTTAATTTTAGGAAAACCAACTGCTGTTATCGAAAAAACATATGATTTACGAGAAGTTGTTAGAGAAGTATCATTAATTATTCAATCAGAGGCAAATTTATATAGTATCGAATTTGTAACACATATGCCTGAACAGCCGATTCTCATCCGATGTTCAAAAGATCATATTAAACAGGTTATTTTAAATATCTCAAAAAATTCTCTTGAAGCGATGTCTTCTGGTGATAAACTAACGATTGATGTAAAGAAAGATGGCTCAAAAGCACAGCTACAAATTATAGATACAGGAAAAGGAATGTCAGAACAAATCCAAAACCAAGTGTTCGAACCATTTTTCACAAATAAAGATACAGGAACTGGGCTTGGGTTAGTGATATGTAAACGAATTATTGAAATGTATAAAGGACAAATTGCAATTGATAGTAAAGAACATGAAGGTACAGTTGTCACTATTACATTGCCACTTCATTCTGCCTAATCATCCATTTTTGATGATTAGGCTTTATTTCATAAAGCCAGTCACTAATATTCTCCAAAAGATACTCGACTTTCTATTCCTATATTCTTTTTCATAAAACCGTTTTTTCATAAAAAACAGTTTTATAATGTTTTGTTCTTTATAATTTTGATATTGTAAAATGAGCCTGTCCAGCTCTTGACTTACTCGAATTGTCTCTAGATTATTCAAACCATTTTCTATACCAAGATGAATCATTTCTTGACGTTTCACATGAATATCTTTCAATAACTTTTCCATTTCATACTTACGCCTTACTATAAACATCTATATCCCCCTCATTTTTTATCTATCAGTAAAATTCTTATCAAAAATATTCAATCCCCTAAATTGGTAATCTTAAGCCTCACCTTGAGAATTATTACAAATTATTCTATCTTTGTAAATACATTCGCAATAATAGACATTTTTTTCATTTCATTTTTTACCAACTTTCTATAAAATACGCTCTTTCTTCTTTTTAATTCTTATCACTTCGACATTTTATGCGTTTAAATTCATACAAAACGCAAACGATAAAGGTACATATTATATTTTAAAAGGAGAATACTTTTATGCGTAAACATATCCTTACACTCTTCATTTTCACTTTGCTTTCCGTTGTCTTGTTTTCATCATCCATTTATGCACAAACAAACAAAGTAGCTATCGTGATTGATGACTTTGGAAACAATATGAAAGGGACAGAGAAAATGCTATCACTCCCTATCCCATTAACCGTTGCTGTGATGCCTTTTCTTCCTTCAACAAAACAAGATGCCATTGCTGCTCATAAAAAAGGACATGAAGTTATTATTCATATGCCAATGGAACCTGTTAAAGGAAAGAAAGAATGGTTAGGTCCTAAAGCTCTTACTACTGATTTAAGTGACGAAGAAATTACGAAACGTGTAGAAGAAGCCATCGCAGACGTTCCACATGCAATTGGAATGAATAATCATATGGGGTCAAAGGTAACTGCTGATGAACGAATGATGCGGATTATTTTATCTATATGCAAAAAACATGGACTTTTTTATTTGGATAGTAAAACAAATCCAAACAGTGTGGCAAAAAAACTCGGGAAAGAATTAGGCATTCCTGTTGTCGAAAACAATCTCTTCTTTGATGATGTATATACTTCTTCCCATGTGACAAGACAAGCAAATGTGTTACTCAAAAAATTACAATCTGAACCCGTCGTTATCGCAATTGGACATGTTGGACCTCCTGGCGAAATTACTTCAAGTGTCATTCAATCTTATGTTCCAAAAATAAGAGAAAAGGCAGATTTTATTTTCCTATCAGATTTAGTCTCTCCTCAACCACCTGTTTCTGCTCTACAAAAGTGAGACTTCAATCAGATGACTAGAGCCTATTCCGCCAAGATTTTACAGGATAAAAAAATAGGGAGAGGCATTTTGCCTCTCCCTATTTTTAAATACGATCTACATGACTTACTCTAAACCCCTTTTTTTCCAAACTCGAAAGCAATGTTTCCAATTCTCTCTCTAAAAGTTCGTCACATATATTTACAATAATCCTTCGAATATATTGATCTCCATTATCTAATGTAAATAGGCCGCCAATGTTATAAGTTTTTAATAACGCCCCAAGCTCTTTTATCGTTCCTTTATTATCGTGTGTCGCTAATGTTAATATGTACCCACCTGTCTTCATTCCAAACGAATCTTCAATCACATCAAATACATTTGAGTGTGTTAAAATACCAACGAATTCATCATAATCATTTAATACTGCTAAAAACGGTAGTCTACGAATGGTATAAAAAGCGCGGAAAAATGAATCTCTCTCAAAGATAAATGCACTTGACTCCTGTAATAATGCCGTTACATTTACAACTTCTTCATGTTCACATATATGTTCTAGTACGTCTACTTTATAAATAATTCCTTTAAATTTTTTATCAGCTTCTCCAATTACCGGTATCGCACGATATCCACTGTCGTTCATTTTTTCTAATGCTATATTTACGTTATCATTCTCAAAACAACAAATCACTTGCTGTTTTGGAAGAAAATGATATTTAACTCGCAAAATACGTTCCTCCTCATATAACGACATATAATCTATATATAATAAGAACGAACGTATTTTATGATTAAAATCATTTTTAAAACGCTTTCATTTTTAGGAATCGGTTGATAATAACACTTCTCTCTCTTAGGCTTTATTTAGCCTAAAGAGAGATCTTACTTATATAACTGAGCTTTTCGTACCTTTAATCATTAATAATTTCACATGATAATTCATTAAATACTCTAATCCTTCTAACCACTTTTTCGTATCTTCAGGTGATGCTCCCCATACGAATAAACCATAGTTATGAACAAGCACCGCTCCGCCACCTTCAGTGAAACTCGGAACACCTTCCTCTAATAAATTCGCTAGACTACTCTCATTTTCTACAATTGGAATTGTAATCTGTGTAATACCTTCTTTTCCAAAAACTCGTTCCACATTTCTTTGTTCAAATGTTACTTCGCCCTCTTTCTCATATAACTCGGACATTAAATGACTATCAACGGTCTGCACTTGTAAAATACAATCCGCCTCACTCTTTTTATAAATATCTGCGTGTAGACATGATTCAACTGCTGGTTTTTCCTTACAAACAAACACAGGCTCACATGAACTATTTACAACCATAAAATCCTCGTCTGAAAGTAAACCTTTATCTTTCCCTTCGACATTAATTAAAAATGTAAGTGGATCCTTTGACGTTCTCATTGACAAACTAATTTTCGTTCCATAAAACCAATCACGAAGAGCTAACTCCATTTTAATTTCTTGCAGTTCTTTCCATTTCTTTAAGAAAAACAACATAGTGTCACCCCCGTATTGTTATGTCCAAAAACCCCTTCTATGTAAAAAGTCTATTTTTTGACAATTCTAAAAATTTAATTGAATTATCACATGATAATCCTTTTTTGTCAATATGCATTTGCCTTGCTATATAAAAAAAAGAGCCTTTATTTTATAAAGCTCTTTGCCTTCATCACAGATTGTAAAATCTCTTTTTTTTCTTTCTCATTAATGATTCTTAATTTTTGTAACACATGTACATATAAAAATAACTTATCGTACATACGCTTCCTCACCTCTTCCCCTTCTTTCCCTTAACCAACTTTTTTTATGTTGGTAAATTATATGATAAAAACTAGAAAATGTGTCCTTCTTTTTGTACAAATCACATATTTTTCTCACATTGTATTTTAAAGCGCATACGCCTATACTAGACAATGTGATTCTAATTAAAGTTGAGGTAAAAATATGAAAGCAATTGTAAGTACGTTAAATGCTAAGTACATTCATACAAACTTAGCTATTCGTTATTTAAAAGCATATGCTCAGCCAGAGTTTAACTTAGAACTGGCAGAGTACACAATTAAAGACCCAGCCATGAATATCGTGACAGATTTACATAGACGTCAACCAGATGTCCTTGGCTTCAGCTGCTATATCTGGAATATTGAAGAAACGATTCAAGTTATTCAAATGCTGAAAAAAATTAACCCAAACTTAATTATTTTTGTTGGTGGGCCAGAAGTAAGTTACGATGTGAAGCACTGGCTAGAACGTGTTCCCGAAATTGATTTTATTATTGTCGGAGAAGGCGAGGCATCTGTCAAAAACCTTTTATTTGAGCTACAAGGAGAAAAACAATTTGAAAAGCTCCATGGTATTGCCTTCCGTAAAGAAGACGGGACGTGTGTTATAAAACCACAACGTGAAAAGTTGAATTTAAAAGAACTTCCGTCTCCTTATCGTTTCCCAGAAGATATTCCACATTTAAGTAAGCGTATTACATATATTGAAACAAGCCGGGGTTGTCCGTTTAGTTGTCAATTTTGCTTATCTTCTATTGAAGTTGGAGTTCGTTATTTCGACCGTGAACGAATTAAAGATGACATTCGTTATTTAATGAAAAATGGGGCGCATATTATTAAGTTTGTTGATCGTACATTTAATATTAGCCGTAGCTATGCGATGGACATGTTTCAATTTTTAATTGATGAGCACCTACCAGGAACAGTATTCCAATTTGAGATCACAGCTGACATTATGAGGCCTGAAGTTATCGAGTTTTTAAATAGAAATGCACCACCTGGATTGTTCCGATTTGAAATTGGCGTACAATCAACAAACGATAACACCAATGATCTTGTAAAAAGACGTCAAAACTTTGAAAAGTTAACACGTACGGTTACGATGGTTCGTGATGGTAAAAAAATTGATCAACATTTAGATTTAATTGCTGGACTTCCAGAAGAAGATTACAATTCCTTTAAGAAAACGTTTAATGACGTATTTGCACTACGACCAGAAGAGCTACAGCTCGGTTTCTTAAAACTACTTCGCGGGACAGGACTTCGCGTTCGTTCAAACGATCATCAATATGTCTACATGGATCACGCTCCTTATGAAATGTTAAGTAATAACGTTCTATCTTTTGATGATATTGTTCGTATTAAACAAGTAGAGGACGTTCTTGAAAAATATTGGAATGCGCATCGAATGGATCATACAATTGAATATATTATTTCATCTGTATTCGATACACCTTTCGACTTTTTCCAACAATTCGGAACGTACTGGGATACACAAGGATGGATTCGAATTGGTCATCAATTAGAGGATTTATTCCAGCGTCTATATCAATTTTTACAAGCAGAAGAAGTACGAAATCTATCACATGTTGCAGGGCTTATGATCGTTGATTATTTACAAAATCATAATCATCGCCCTCGTAAATCTTGGAAGCAAACGCAAGTAAATAAAGATGAATCTAATGACTACTACAAACAAATTATTCAAAATCCATCTTTACTTGGGGAAGAATTTACTGCGCTACAATTAAGCGAGAAAGATTTATATAAACATACCATTTTAGAAATTTTACCATTTGATTATGCACACTATGCACAGTATAAAGAAATCTTGGCAACTCCTTCTATACTTGTTGCGTACTATAATCAAAAATCAAAACAATGTGAACTATATAGTACAACAAAGATGTTATAGGACATCTTATATACAATAAAAATGAGGTGCTTATAAGCGCCTCATTTTTGTTTCCCTTTTTTTGCATTTCGATTTGCATATTTCGCTACATTTTCACCTTCATATTCTGCGGCAAATTCCGCATCTGGTAGGCTTTCCTTCGGTGTTTTATTATGATTCGCTGCTGCATTTTGCTTTACTTTTCTTTTCATAAAAAACATCATTCTCCTGTTCATTTATAATCACACTTACACCATTAGTATGAAAAAACAAAACAAAATTATAGATGGTAACTGTTAACAAGAACAGAACGCTTTAGAAAGAGAAATACTATACTTGTATAAGAAAGGAGCTAGAGGAATGAAAGAAACACCAAACAATTCACCGATTTTAGATGAAACTCTCCCACATCAAATTAATTTTCCTTCCTTTAAAGGAACTGGGATAAAAATGCAACCACCCTTTACAAATGAATATGGCATTGTAATTGGTGATAGTTTATATAATTCAACAAATAGTCCACTGAATAACTGGAGTGATGAAGTTGATCCTGCTATTATGTCTGGCGATCAATGGGTTCATCCTACTAATGATATTGGATGGATTACTGAAGAAAATAGAGAACTACTACAGCACAAAGAGGATGATCAAGAGGAGCGCTTTATGCATCCTCAGTTTGGTATTAACGATTAAAAAAACTCATTCTATCTTCTTAAGATAGAATGAGTTTTTTTATTATCCAATGATTATACGCTCTTTCGGATACTTATAACGCGGTGGTTGCTCTCTTCCGCCAATAGCTAAAATAAATGTTAATATTCCAATTCGTCCAATAAACATCAGTACGATAAGGACTAATTTTCCAACTGTTGTTAAATCTGAAGTAATTCCAGTCGAAAGGCCCGTTGTTCCAAATGCAGAGCACACTTCAAATACTAAGCTCATAAGAGATGCATCTTCTGTCATACATAATATAAAGAGCGAGCCTGCACAAAGTAAAATCCCCATCGTTAATACAACAAAGGATTTTAAAATATCTTCTTCATGTAACTGCCTTTTGAACACACGAACACTTCTGCCACCTTTTGCAAATGTATATAACACAAGAATATTAACAGCGAACGTCGTAGTACGTATTCCCCCTCCAACAGAGCTAGGCGAGGCACCAATGAACATTAAAAAGCTCATAAAAAGTAAAGTCGCTTCTGAAAATTCACGAACATCCATCGTTGATAAGCCACCACTTCGCGTTGTGACAGATTGAAATAGTGTATAAAATAAAGTTTCATGCCAATTTTTATCTGCTAAAAATAAATTTCTCTCTAATAAGAAAATCACAATTGTACCAACTGTAACAAGTAGAAAGAATGTTGTTGTTGTTAATTTTGTAAACAAAGAAAACCGAAATAATTGCTCCTTCTTCCTACTAAAATATTGCTTCACTTCAATTAACACAGGAAAACCAATTGCCCCTAAAATAATAAGAAGCATATGTATAATCTGAACAACATAATCTTGCTTGTACGGAATCAGTGATTGCCCCGTTAAATCGAAACCACCATTTGTTGTGGCACTGATAGCTGCAAAAAAACCATGAAAATAAGCATCTTTCCAATCAGGAAAATAAAGCAGGAATCGCGTACCAAGTAGTAAGGCACCTACAAGCTCAATAGAAATAATTAATATTAAAATAGACCGCATTAAATGTACAAGCCCTGATAAGTTTCCTTGGTTTTGATCCGCCATAATAAGACGTCTTTGATGAAGTCCAATCTTCCTGCCAGTTACCATCCATACAAATGTACCAAGTGCCATAATTCCTAATCCACCCAGTTGTAAGATAAGAGCTAACACGACAATCCCTGCTGTATTAAATGTATCAGGAATCGATACAACCGATAGCCCAGTTACACTTACTGCACTGACCGATATAAATAGGGCATCAATGAAATTCCAATCAACTCCCGACTTTATGAAAAATGGCATACTTAATAAAGTAACCGACACAAGTACAGCTATCACATAAAATAAAACAATTAACTGTACAGGCCTTAATTTGTGTAAAAATTTTCTTATTCGATTCATTACATCACTTCTTCTACTTTTTTTCTACCTCTGAAATAAACAAAAATCTGAACTTTTCCCATGTGTAAACAGTTCTTGAAATATTTTTGCAAATACCATCGCATATACTGTACCATTCCCACCATATGTAAGGGCATAATACAAATTTGGTATTTCTTTATCCTCTCTTAATGTAGGTAGCCCATCACGACTTCCACCAAAAATTGCTCCCCAGTAATATTCAGCTCGAACATCCGTGAAAAATGGAAACATTTCCTTTACACGCTCCACAAGCACATCCCTTTTATATAACAATCTATTTTCCGCATACTTGTGTAGTATAAATGGTTCATCTAATCCACCGATAATAACTCGGTCTTTATATGTACGGCAATATAAATACGGACGAGCAGTTTCCCAAATTAATGATTTTTCATACCATCCGTCAAATTGTTTTTGAACATTTGTCACAATTGCATATGAAATACTTAGCTCTACGTTTGGATTTCGGTTCACAAATTGCGATTCATACCCCGTTGCCATAATTACCGATTTTGCTTTTATTATCTTTCCATTGCTCAAATAACAATAAATCTCACCTAATATACGCTTCATATGAACAACTTCTGTATGCTTAAATACCTGTGCTCCCTGCTCTTTTGCTTTTTGAAGCAAACTGTGTGCTAACAAATACGGATTCACTTCCGCGTCTCCTGATGTATATAATGCCGCTTCTTTCCTAAAGGAATACCGCTCGCTAACTTGTGCAGATGATAAAAACTCCACAAGAAAACCGTAACGTTTTAACGTATTATATTCTTCTTGTACAAGTGAAATATCCTTTTCGTCACTTGCATAATATAAGCTTCCTCGCAATTTAAACACAGGATCAATAGAGAGTTCTTTTACAACATTCTCTAACGTTCTTAACGCCTCATAACATAATTGATATGCGCGTACGCCTCTTTCTTCACCAAATGTATGAATCAAAGAAGTTAAAGATTTATCCTGTGAAAACTGTAACAATCCTGTATTAGCAGCGGTACTCCCATGTGCTATTTCTCGCTTATCAATCACCGTAACATCCATGCCAATTTTTGATAAAAAATATGCTGTATGGGCACCGACAGAACCACTCCCAACAATAAGCACATCACATATCATATCATCTTCTAATGCAGTATAACAAGGTGTAGAAACTCCTTCATTCCAGAACAACTTTCCTAACTTTAACTTCATAAAGCACGCTCCTAAAATAAAGTGAAACTTCAATCAGTGGGGGGGTCTCCATCCCCCACTGATTGTTAGTTGAACGAATCGGGCTTTTACGGGCTGTTAATCTCCCACCTAAACTTCTTTGCTTCTCTCAAGTCTTGAGGTGGGAGTCTTACAGCCCGTTAATGCGGGATAAAGTGACATTGCTCCATATGTATTAACAATTATGCCTAAAAAGCAAGCCTGCCATTTATATGTTGTCCCTTTATTTTTTGTTGTTTTCCAT
The DNA here is from genome assembly GCF_000712595.1 of Bacillus manliponensis. GTDB lineage: Bacteria > Bacillota > Bacilli > Bacillales > Bacillaceae_G > Bacillus_A > Bacillus_A manliponensis. The sequence continues at coordinate 5,855 of NZ_JOTN01000003.1, read as the reverse complement.
AAAAAAATCCAGTTAGTATTAAACTAACTGGATTTTCTACCATGTATGCTGCATAAACGAGCTAACAATTGAGGTGCACAGCCTATTGAAGTTTCAGTTCATCCCGTATTAACGGGCTGACAATCAGTGAGGATGAACCCCCCACTGATTGAACGTTTCGCTTTATTTTGAACGCTCTTCAAGCCAATTCCCAATCGTTGGATATGTTTGTTTTACAGCAGTTCCTCCGTATACAATTGACATATGTCCGGTCGGCAAACATACATATTGTTTATCGATACTAGAAATATGCTCTAACAATGCTTCTACTTGACAAGGAAGTGCGATATGATCACGGCTTGCAGAAATATTTAATACATTCGCTTTAATATTTTCTAGCTTCACTTGTTGACCGCGAATGACAAGCTCACCTTTTACTAGCTTATTGCCTTGATAAAAGTCACGAATCCATTGACGATATGACTCGCCTGGGAACGGAATTCCATCCGTTACCCATTTTTGAACGAGTTTCCAGCTTTCAACAAATCGTTCATTTTCAGAGCGATCAAGTAAGGCAACGTACGGTCCAACAAAGTTTGAAATCGGCTTTAACATTTTATTTCCAAAGTCAATCATCTCTGGTGGGATATTTCCAAATGTATCCACCGCTTTATCTAAATTGAAATACTTTTCATCTAATAATGGCCCATATAAGCCTGTATCTGAAAAGTCAAACGGGCTTGTCATAAAGATTAAGTTACGAATTGGCATATGAGGATGGAGCGCAGCATAAATAGACGTTAATGTTCCGCCCATGCAGTAGCCAAGTAAAGAAATTTCTTCTGCCTTTGCAGTACGTAATACTTTCTTCACTGCTTTTGCAATGTAATCAAACACGAAATCATCAAATTTCAAATGACTATCTTCTAATCCAAATGTACCCCAATCTAGCATATATACATCAAAACCACGATCTACTAGGTATTCCACTAAACTATTTCCTGGCGTTAAGTCCATAATATATGGCTTATTAATCAGTGCATAAATAAGTAAAATTGGAACAGATTGTGTTTTTTCTTGTTTTGGAACATAACGGTACAATTTTGTTTTATTTTTTGTCCAAATGACTTCTTTTGGCGTTAACCCAACTTGTGGTTCTGGTTCACGAAGTAAAACATCACTAGCTCTCTTGAAACGACGATATGCTTTTTTATACTCTTCTGGGTACAATTCCAATTGCTTTTCCCATTCTTTTACGAATGTTGTCATTTTCATATCCCCTTTTTGTATAGTTCTTTTTGAAAGAAAGAAGTGCACTCCTTCTATGGACATGCACTTCTTTACTGCTATATTACATATATAATCCGCCGTTAATATTTAACTGTTGTCCTGTAATGTACGCGCCGTCTTTACATAAGTAAACAACGCCCTTTGCAATCTCATCTGCTTGACCGAAACGTTTCTTCGGAATTTTTGCAACGATTTGCTCGCGAACATTTTCAGGAACTTCTGCCACCATCTCAGTATCAATGAAACCTGGGCAAATTGCATTTACTGTTACATTCGTTCTTGCAAGCTCTAATGCTAATGATTTTGTAAAACCAATCATACCAGCTTTTGCAGCGGAGTAGTTTGTTTGACCAAATCCACCAGCTTGGCCAATAATAGAAGAAATACTAATGATTCTTCCCTCTTCCGCCTCTGTAATATGAGGAAGCGCAGCACTTGTTGTATTAAATACACTACTCAAGTTTACATCGATTACACGATCCCAATCTTCACGATTTAATTTTTTAAACGTGCGGTCTCTTGTAATACCAGCATTGTTAACTAAGATATCTAGCTTTCCGAAATGCTTTACTGTTTCTTCAACAAGACGCTTTGCATCTTCTAATTTCGAAACATCTGCTTGGCAAGCATATACATCATGGCCGTCTTTCGCTAGCTCATTCACAAGGTTTTCAGCTGCATCTTTACTGCTGTTGTAGTTAATCACTACTTTTACGCCGTCTTTTACTAATGCCTCTGTAATTGCTTTTCCAATTCCTTTCGCTCCACCTGTTACAATTGCTACTTTTCCATGTAATTGAGCCATGTGTGCTCCCCCTTTGTTATAATGTGCGGTTATATCATACAACTGAAATTTATATGTACTAACACCGCTATGCATAATAAAAAATATTTATATGATATATCGTTATAAAAAGTAGTTCTCCCTTCTACTTCCTAAATCGATATATATCACACTTCCATTATTTTTTAGGTTCTGGTTTTGCTGGTGATTGTAATTTTTCTAATACTGCGTTTTGCTTTTCTAACAACTCTAACACTTTATCCATTTTATTTTCTAATACGCGCATATCTTGTTTTACTTTTGTAACATCGCGCTTTAAAGCTGAAGATTGCACAAGAAGATCTTCTTTCTCCTCTAAAAACTCTTCAATGTTATCAACTTTACTTTCTAAATTAATAACAAGCGAAGCTACTCTTGCAACATCTTCTTGCGTTGGCATATTCACTTTATCTAAATAATTTTTTGTTACATCATTCATCATCTTTTGGTAAAACAAATTCAAATCAAGGACGCTACCCATCCATGCTGAATACTCTTCTGTCTTAATTGTTTCATTGAGCGCTTTTCCCCAAAAATTCTCAGTTTGTTCATAAACATCTTTCCATGCTTGTAGTGGATCGAGTTTTTGATCAATCACTTCGTCGACACTCCTTTTACTATTTTTGTGAAACAATTCAACCTATTCATTATTTTCTAATATTCTGAACAAATACGCAAGTCCTTTATTTACATTTTACATTTTCTATTTTTTAATAAAACTATTGACAAAATAATCAGATAAGTGTAAATTGCACATATAGGCAATACAATTACCATCGAACTGATTCATGAGGTGATGAAAAATCATGCTACACAATGAACCAGAACAAAAAGAGCTTAACGAAAATGCTCAAACAAAACAAAAAAACTCCATGCCAAAAAACTTCTTAGTTCCTTTCCTACTTCTCTGTCTTAAAGATTGGAGTCTTCACGGCTACAAACTTATTCAAATGCTAATGGATATTGGCTTTTCCTCTATTGATCAAGGTAATGTATATAGAACTTTACGCAAACTTGAAAAAGAAAACCTCATCACTTCTACTTGGGATACAAGTGAGGGAGGTCCAGCAAAACGAATCTATTCATTAACTGATTATGGAGAAAAGTATTTAGCATCTTGCGCTACTTCTTTTGAACAATACCAAAATATGTTACGCACCTTTTTCACCCTATACACCAATGCATTCTTTCCATTTTCCACTTCTAAAGAAAAGGATGAAAAAACAGATTCCTCTTCACCTGGTGACACAGCAGAATAGTCTGCGTTCACAATATGTAAACTAAACATTTGGAGGTCAAATCATGGAAACTAAACCATACGAACTGGTCGATGCATTTTGGAAAAACTGGTCAAACTCCCTTTCCCTCTTCACTTCAGCTGGGAAACAATTTGAAGAACTTACATTAGAGACGATGAAGCAACAGCAAGAAGCTTTGAATAAACTAACAGAAGGTATGGATGAATTCGAAAAAGAAATCCAACAATTTAATAATCAAGTGAATAACCAGTATGCAGATTACATGAAGCAATTTGCTGGAAATTCCTTAAACAAACAAATTGATGAATGGCAATCAAAATGGACTGAGATCTCCAGTCAAATGCATCAGCTTACTGTATCACCTTCAAAAACATCGCTAACATTACTTACACAAACAAGCGGACAATTTGAAGAAGCAATAAGACAAATGATCACACAACAACAATCTCAACGTGAAGAGGTACAAAAACAAATGGAAAGTTTTTTGGAAGAATTCAAATCCATGCAATTGGATCTCGTGAAAAAGTTCGAGGAAAACTCAAAAAATCTATTTACTTCCATGAAATAAGAAAAATGTGGTACCTTACAGCAAAGAATACCCGTCTTCTTCTTTCTCCTATTACATCAGGATGGCTACCCTTTTTCACCATGGAAACAAAGGAGGAAGAAATGAATCCTTTTAAGGAAGCCGAATCTGTTCAAGAGCTGTACTATGATGACATTCAAGTTGGTGATCAAGCCTCTTTAACAAAAAAAATTACAGAAGACGATATTATTTCCTTTGCAAAGCTTACTGGTGATGTAAATCCGATTCATTTGCTTGATTCGTTTGCAAAAACGACAATGTTTAAAGAACGCATTGCACATGGTATGCTCGTTTCTAGCTATATTTCGACTGTGCTTGGCACAAAATTACCAGGTAAAAATACCATTTATCTATCACAAAATGTAGCATTTCGTGCCCCTGTTAAGATTGGTGATGTTGTCCGTGTTGTAGCTGAAGTTACATCAAAACGAGATGATAAACGAATTATTACGATACAGACAAATGTATATAACCAATCAAATACAATCGTTGTAGAAGGAACGGCAACTGTGATGAAAAAGGAGTAACTTATAAGTTACTCCTTTTTCTTGTCCAATAAATTCTAATATGTCCGGTTACTTCCGGGTATCGCTAAGAAAATAGAACATACAATAAAGATACCAGTTCCTATACTGGAATATAAAAAAGGAAGTGCACATTATGGCTAGAACAAATAAATTACTTGTTCCAGGTGCTGAGCAAGCACTAGAACAATTCAAATATGAAATTGCTCAAGAATTTGGCGTAAGCTTAGGATCAAACACAGCATCTCGTTCTAATGGTTCTGTAGGTGGAGAAGTAACAAAACGTTTAGTATCTTTAGCACAGCAACAATTACGTGGTTAAATTATATAAAATGGCATAGAGACAGAGTCCTTCTGTCTCTTTTTATCATTTCAGCCAAGAATACTCCTTCCTTAAGGAACGTGAAGGGTGTAGCTCAGTGAGTAGGTGGGAGATGAATTGGCTTCGGACAAGGGATGGATTCTTTTTCATCTCGATTGTCCGACTGTTCGAGTGCTATTTGTAATGAATGAAAAAAATTTGGATACGAGTACCGAAACCTTTTCGGTCTTTGTATTCATCTCCCCTTTTTAAAAGCGTTTGCTTTTCTATAAAAACCTCCTAATAATATACAAATTGCATCGAGATTGATAAAATATGTATATCGTAACAGAAAGGGAGGTGAAAGTCATGATTATCAATAAAGCGTTTAAATTTCGTATCTATCCAAATAAAGAGCAAGCAACTTTAATCAATAAAACAATTGGATGTTCTCGATTTGTATTTAATCACTTTTTAACAAAATGGAATCAAACTTATAAAGAAACAGGACAAGGATTGACGTATGGTATATGTTCGGCTGAACTTCCTGCAATGAAAAAAGAACTTGCTTGGTTAAAAGAAGTAGATAGTATTGCTATGCAATCATCTATTAGAAATCTTGCAGATGCGTTTGCCCGTTTTTTTGAGAAACAGAATGACGCACCACGCTTCAAATCCAAAAGGAACAAAGTACAGTCCTATACAACGAAACACACGAATGGGAACATTGCAATTAGTGGCAATACAATTAAACTACCGAAATTAGGTCTTGTTCGTTTTGCGAAAAGTCGTGAGGTAGAAGGACGTATTTTGAATGCAACCATTAGACGGAATCCAAGTGGAACATACTTTGTATCTGTTCTTGTGGAAGTAGAAGTTCAGAAACTCCCTAAAACGGGTTCATCTGTTGGAATAGATGTAGGTATAAAAGACTTCGCTACACTTTCAACCGGTGAAGTATTTGGGAATTTGAAATGGTTTCGTACATTGGAAAAGAAGTTAGCTTATGCACAGCGTATTCTTTCCAGGCGTAAACAACTGGCACCGAAACGAAACTGTAAGTTAGATGAAGCTAAGAACTATCAAAAGCAAA
>NZ_JOTN01000002.1 GCF_000712595.1 Bacillus manliponensis | reverse complement strand
AAGAAGCTACCTTGCTTGGTAGCTTCTTCTCTTTTGGGTGTGAATTTTGGATGAAGTGAAATTTAAATCGGTAGAGGAATCCATTCCTCATTGGTTGTCAGCTTAACCAATGGGGCTTTTATGGGCTGCTGATTTCCCATCTGAAATTCTTTGTTTCTGCCAAGTTTTGAAGTTAGAGCCTTGCGTATGGAAAAATAGTGGAATGTAAGTTTGGTTTTATAAAAAAATGTGCAGATTAGAGAGACACGAGTCTATCAATTTGTACGTCTATTTTAAGAGTGTTGTCTGAAGGAAAAGGGGGAAATATGTTGTGAGTGAAAAATAAGCGGCTCTTGTATATTTCGGTTGCTTTGTCCACATTTTGTTTGAATGATGAATGCGATTCCCCAAACAATGATAACCGGCAAGAAAATGATTAGCCAAATATTCATATTTTCACACCTCGCTATATTTCATATTTACTTTGAGAATACTACGTCTATATGAAGGGAATATGAAGAGGATGTAAAAGTTTGGATAATATTAAAATTTCAAAAGTGGTCTTGCCAATTTTACATGAAACTTGGTATTATTACTAGGTAATAAATACAAAGTTGTCCTCGTTAAAAAAGAAAATAAATTGGAATGTTAAAAATATTTATCGTAAGATGAAAGTATAAGGTGAAACTTCTATCAACGATGTTCGTCATTGATAGTGAGGAGAATGAATCGGTCTTTTATCAGATAGTGTGCACTGTCTGTAGGAGCGGGACAAACAAGAGTATGGGAGTGGATTTTACATGTTTAAACTTCAAGAAGTTCGCGAATTAATTAAGTTAATTGATAGTTCTAATATTGATGAATTTGAATACAAAAAAGATGGTACAACGATTAAGATGAAGAAGCGTGGAAATGAAGTTGTGGCAGTGCAACCTTCTTCTGTTGTACAAAAGCCGATGCAAGTAGCGGAGATGGAAGTAGCAGCAACGCCAGCTCAAACGGAAGCTCCTGTAACGGAAGAAAAGCCAGTTGTACAAAATGAAAACTTACACAAAATTACTTCTCCAATGGTGGGAACATTTTATGCGTCATCTTCACCAGATACACCTCCGTACGTAAAAGTTGGAGATCGTGTTACCGAAGGGTCCGTTGTGTGTATCGTAGAAGCAATGAAACTTTTCAATGAAATTGAGGCAGAAGTGAACGGAGAAATCGTTGAGATACTTGTCAACAACGGTCAACTTGTTGAATATGGACAACCGCTATTTCTTGTGAAAGCGTAATAAGGGAGTCTTATATGATGATAAAAAAAGTATTGATTGCAAACCGCGGAGAAATTGCAGTGCGAATCATTCGTGCTTGCAAAGAAATGGATATTGAAACAGTTGCGATTTATTCAGAGGGAGATAAAGAGGCACTTCATGTGCAAATAGCAGATGAAGCGTATTGTGTAGGTCCAACACTGTCAAAAGAAAGTTATTTAAACTTCACGAACATTATAAGTGTAGCAAAATTAACAGGTTGTGATGCAATCCATCCTGGTTACGGGTTTTTAGCAGAAAATGCAGACTTTGCAGAGCTTTGCAGGGAATGTAATTTAATTTTTATCGGTCCAAGTCCAGAAGCTATTTCAAAAATGGGCACAAAAGACGTTGCTCGTGATACAATGAAAGAAGCAGGGGTTCCGATTGTACCAGGTTCACAAGGAATTATTAAAAATACTGAAGAGGCTGTAGCGCTTGCAAAAGATATGGGATATCCTGTTATTATTAAAGCGACTGCTGGTGGCGGTGGTAAAGGAATTCGTGTTGCCCGCACTGAGGAGGAGCTTATAAAAGGAATTCAAATTACGCAGCAAGAAGCAAGCACTGCTTTTGGAAACCCAGGTGTATATTTAGAAAAGTACATTGAAGATTTCCGTCATGTTGAAATCCAAGTGATGGCAGATACACATGGAAATGTTATTCATTTAGGAGAACGTGATTGTACAATTCAGCGTCGTCTACAAAAGTTAATCGAAGAGACGCCATCTCCAGCACTTGACGAGAAAGTTCGAGAGCAGATGGGAGAAGCTGCGGTAAAAGCTGCGGCGGCGGTTAATTATACAGGCGCTGGTACTGTTGAATTTATTTATGAGTATAGAACAAAAAGTTTCTATTTCATGGAAATGAACACGCGTATTCAAGTGGAGCATCCTGTTACAGAGATGGTAACAGGTGTGGATCTTATTAAAGAGCAAATTCGCGTTGCATCCGGTGAAAAATTATCCTTACAGCAAGACGAAGTACAATTTAATGGCTGGGCAATCGAGTGCCGAATAAATGCGGAAAACCCTGCCAAAAACTTTATGCCGTCTCCAGGTAAAGTAGAGATGTACTTACCACCGGGAGGATATGGCGTTCGCGTCGATTCAGCTGTTTATCCTGGTTATACAATTCCACCTTATTATGATTCTATGGTTGCTAAGTTAATCGTTCACGGAAAAACACGTGAAGAAGCGCTTGCGAAAATGAAGCGAGCACTAAGTGAATTCGTTATCGATGGTGTACATACGACGATTCCGTTTCACTTGCAGCTTTTAGAGCACCCAGATTTTATAAAAGGGGAGTTTAATACAAAATTTTTGGAAGAGCATGAACTTGTGACGCAATGATAGATTCTAAAGGAGGTTTTTTTCATGGCTGAACATATGTTAGATATGGGGCAAGATACAGCATTAGGTAAAGTTGAGATTGCACCAGAAGTAATTGAAGTAATTGCAGGTATCGCAGCTTCTGAAGTAGAAGGTGTAGCAGCGATGCGTGGTAACTTTGCGACAGATGTTGTAGAACGACTAGGAAAGAAAAATCATGGGAAAGGTGTACGAGTGGAATTAGCAAGTGATGATATTATCGTTGATGTATATGTACTGATGTACTTTGGCGTAGCAATTCCAGTTGTAGCACAAAAAATCCAAGACAACATTCGTCAAGCTCTTCTTACAATGACAGGTCTTGAACCAAAAGAAGTAAATGTACACATCGTTGGTGTAACATTTGAAACGCAAAAAACAGAAATTGAGCCAGTATAAGCGTAGATAGATGGCTTGAAACAAGAGAGAAAGGTGCCTGTATATATAGGTGCCTTTTTATCTTTGACTTGAAAAGAGCTGCTTCTAATGGGAAGGATACCACGCTATAAGTTATAAAAGTTATACTATTCTGAAAAATAGGGAAAGATATGAAAAGTATGCTTTTTTCAAAAAAACGTACATTGTGGTATGAAATGGAATGAGAAGTTAACCTTTTTCTTATTTTCCGTGCGAGAACTCGTGTATGAAACGATAAATTGTGGTATTATCATTGTATTATAACGTTGAAAAATCAATCGTTACAGAAAAAAGCAAGTGATTTCACGGCTTATAAATTATAACAATATAACAAAACATAAAGAAGACTTGAAAGTATAAAGGAGAGTTACAATGAAACGTAGGACGGCAAGAGAACGAGCAATGCAGGCGCTTTATCAAATGGATATTACAGGTGAATTAGAGCCGAAAGTTGCTGTAGAAAACACATTAGAAGAAGGCGAAGAAACAAGTGATTTTTTAGAAGAGCTTGTCTTTGGTTATGTAGAACATAAAGAGAAAATTGATGAATTAATTCGTCAAAACTTAAAGAAGTGGAAGTTAGAGCGTATTAGTATTGTTGACCGCAGTATTTTACGTCTTGCTGTATATGAGTTGTTGCTTATGGAAGATATTCCACACAACGTAACAATTAATGAAGCAATTGAAGTAGCAAAAACATTTGGGGATGAGGAATCTCGTCGTTTTATTAACGGCGTTTTATCTAATATAAAAGAATCTTTGTAATTTGCTAAGGGGGAATCTGAAATGGTAGCAGTAGTTATTAAAGGGAATGAAGTGGCTGAAAAGAAGAGAGCGCAATTAAAAGAACAAGTGATGCAATTAAAAGAGCAAGGTATTATACCGGGTTTAGCAGTAATTTTAGTTGGGGATGACCCAGCTTCTCGTTCATATGTAAAAGGGAAAGAGAAAGGCTGCATGGAAGTTGGTATTTACTCTGAGTTAATTGAGCTTCCTGATACAATTACAGAGGAGCGTTTGTTAGAAGAGATTGATCGCTTAAATCAAGATGACCGCATTAACGGCATATTAGTACAGTTACCTTTACCAAAACATATCGAAGAAAAGGCTATCATTGAAAGAATTTCTCCTGAGAAAGATGTGGATGGATTCCACCCAATTAGTATTGGACGCATGATGACAGGACAAGATACGTTCCTACCATGTACACCACATGGTATTTTAGAATTAGTGAAAGAAACAAACCTTAATATTTCTGGGAAACATGTTGTTGTCATTGGAAGAAGCAATATTGTTGGAAAGCCGGTTGGACAGCTGTTTTTAAACGAGAATGCAACGGTTACATACTGTCATTCTAGAACAGAAAATATTAAAGAAATTACAAAGTTAGCAGATATTTTAATTGTAGCGGTTGGAAGAGCAAAAATGGTAACAGCGGATTATGTAAAAGAAGGAGCAGTTGTCATTGATGTAGGGGTAAACCGTATGGATACAGGGAAATTATGCGGAGATGTTGACTTTGATGATGTACTAGATGTAGCGGGATACATTACACCTGTTCCGAAAGGTGTTGGTCCAATGACCATTACAATGTTACTTCACAATACAGTTGTATCTGCTCAGCGTGCGGGTGTTGTTTGTAAATCATAACAAGTGGTTATGAGGAGAGAAAGATGGAAAAACAGTATTTAACCGTAACAGCTTTAACGAAGTATATAAAAACAAAGATAGAATATGATCCGCATTTGCAGTCTGTTTGGCTAAAAGGTGAGATTTCCAATTTTAAGTGTCATAGCCGTGGTCATATGTATTTTACATTAAAAGATGAAAATGCAAGGATTGCTTCGGTTATGTTTGCAAGTCATAACCGAGGTGTAAAGTTTAGACCAGAAGACGGTATGAAAGTGCTTGTGAAAGGAAAGATCTCCGTTTATGAAGCAAGTGGGTCATACCAAATTTATATTCATGATATGCAGCCTGATGGAGTAGGAAACTTACATTTAGCATATGAGCAGTTAAAGGTTCGTTTAGAAGAAGAGGGGTTATTTTCCCAGTTATATAAACAGCCTATTCCTGCTTATCCAACGAAAATTGGAGTAATTACCTCGCCGACAGGAGCGGCCATTCGTGATATTATTACAACGATTACACGCCGTTACCCAATCGGAAAGGTCATTGTGTTTCCGGTGCTTGTACAGGGGGAGTCAGCAGCTCCCTCTATTGTGCAAGCAATTCAAAAGGCAAATGAAATGAACGACATAGATGTTTTAATTGTTGGCCGTGGTGGTGGTTCTATTGAGGAGTTGTGGGCGTTTAATGAGGAAGTAGTAGCACGGGCAATTTCGGAAAGTGCAATTCCAATTATTTCAGCGGTTGGACATGAAACAGATTTCACAATTGCAGATTTTGTTGCAGACTTACGTGCTCCAACACCTACAGCGGCAGCAGAACTTGCGGCACCAAATATACTTGAACTACAAGAAAAGCTGACGCAGCGGACGCTAAGGTTACAAAGAGCGATGATGGCGCTTGTAAAAGGAAAACAAGATCGTTTACAAGCATTACAAACATCGTATGCGTTTCGCTATCCAAAGCAGCTGTATGAGCAAAAAGAAGAACAGTTAGACCGAGCACTTGATGGGTTAGTGCAAGCAAAAGAACGTTATATAGAAAAGAAAATGAATAAGCTTCAGCAGCTTTCTTTTTATTTAGAAAAGCATCATCCTTCAGAGAAGATTATGCAAACAAAAATGACAGTTGAAAGGCTGCAAAAACAATTGCAGCGTGAAATGGGATCTTTATTGAAGGAAAAGGAGTTTGCGTTTGTTACAGCAGCTCAAAAATTAGAAACGTTAAGTCCGTTAAAAGTGATGATGCGTGGATATGGTCTCGTTTACAATGAAGACAAGAAAGTTTTAAAGAGCGTAAAAGAAGTTGGGCTTGGTGATGCTGTACAAATCAGATTACAAGATGGTGTACTAGATTGTAACGTATGGGGCGTAGAGGAGCGTGAACTGAATCATGACAAATAATTTGAGTTTTGAAGAGGCGATTACAAAGCTTGAGCAACTCGTATCAAAGCTTGAGCAAGGTGATGTTCCGTTAGAAGAAGCGATTTCATATTTTAAAGAAGGTATGGAATTATCGAAGCTTTGTGATGAAAAATTAAAAAATGTACAAGAACAAATGGCAGTTATTCTTGGGGAAGATGGAGAGCTCCGTCCATTTACTGCTTTAGGAGAGGACGCATGATGCAGCGCGAAGCGTTTCACACTTTTATCGATGAAAGTAAAGTGTTAATAGAAAAAGAGCTTGTTCGTTATGCAAATGACTTGCAATGCCCAGCGGTGCTGCGCGAAGCGATGGCATACTCATTAGAAGCGGGTGGAAAGCGTCTCCGCCCGTTACTTTTATTTGCCACGTTACATGCATTTGGAAAACAAAAAGAATTAGGTTTAGAAGCAGCTTGTGCACTTGAAATGATTCATACGTATTCTTTAATTCATGATGATTTGCCTTGCATGGACGATGATAATTTAAGACGTGGTAAACCAACGAATCATAAAGTATTTGGTGAGGCGATGGCTGTATTAGCTGGTGATGGATTATTAACATATGCGTTTGAATTGATTGCCAAAGGCCCTGAAAATGTTTCTGCTGAGACAAAGCTTCGCCTCGTGTTAGAGCTTGCAAAAGCAGCTGGACCTGAAGGAATGGTTGGAGGTCAAGTTGCAGACATGGAAGCAGAAGGAAAGCAGCTTAAACTAGAAGAACTTGAATATATTCATAAGCATAAAACAGGACGCTTGTTAGAATATGCAGTATTAGCAGGGGCGTTGCTTTCTGGAGCGACAGTAGTACAACAAGAAAAGTTACTTGTATTTGCAAAACAAGTTGGCCTTGCTTTTCAAATCCGTGATGATATTTTAGATGTAGAAGGAACGGAAGAAGAGATTGGAAAGCCAATTGGAAGTGATGCAAGTAATGAAAAAAGTACATATACAACATTGTTTACAATAGACGAAGCAAAGCGTGTGTTAGATGAAACGATTACGAGCGCGAAAGAAGCAGTGCGCTCTTTAAAGTTACAAGATGAGTATTTACTAGCCGTTTGTGACTTAATTGCAAAGCGTAACCATTAATGTAAGAGCGTTTTCATTTGTTGAGTCATTTTGTGTTTTATGATATAAATGTAGACAAAGGTTTTTTCTGTTCTATGGGCAAGAATATATGGTAAATTACGTTGCCGTTATCACTTTGTGTTAGCGGCTCTTTTTTCATCATATTTCAAGTAAAGCTGTTACAGATTTTTAGAATAGGATAAAATAGTAGATACAAAAATAAAAAGTACGATTGTGTTGGATAAGAATAAAAGTAAAAGATTATGAAACGAAAGTGAGTGATCCATGTGGATCTAACGCAAATTCAAGACCCTAGTTTTTTGAAAGATATGTCCATTCCTGAGTTAGAATCATTGAGTCAAGATATTCGGAAATTTTTAATTGAAGAGTTGTCTCAAACCGGAGGGCATATTGCTCCAAACTTAGGTGTAGTAGAACTCACAATTGCCTTGCATAAAGTTTTTGATAGTCCAAAGGATAAATTTCTATGGGATGTAGGACATCAATCTTATGTACATAAGATTTTAACGGGGCGTGCAAAAGAGTTCGGTACACTAAGGCAGTATAAAGGATTATGTGGTTTTCCAAAATGCTGTGAAAGTGAGCACGATGTATGGGAGACAGGACATAGTTCTACATCATTATCTGCAGCTATGGGGATGGCGCTTGCGCGTGATTTGAAAGGGACGAAAGATTATATTGTTCCGATTATTGGTGATGGTGCATTAACAGGTGGAATGGCTTTAGAGGCATTGAATCATATTGGCCATGAAAAGACAGATATGACAGTCATTTTAAATGATAATGAAATGTCAATTGCTCCAAATGTTGGTGCGTTGCATAATGTCCTTGGTCGTTTACGAACAGCAGGGAAATATCAATGGGTAAAAGACGAATTAGAATATTTACTGAAAAAAATTCCAGCAGTTGGTGGGAAAGTGGCAGCGACTGCGGAGAAAGTAAAAGATAGCTTAAAATATTTACTTGTTTCAGGTGTTTTCTTTGAAGAATTAGGCTTTACATATTTAGGCCCAGTCGATGGGCATGATTATGAAAGTTTATTTGAAACGCTTCAATATGCAAAGAAAACAAAAGGCCCGGTTATTGTCCATGTCATCACGAAAAAAGGTAAGGGCTATAAGCCAGCTGAAAGTGATGTAGTGGGAACCTGGCATGGAACAGGCCCTTATAAAATTGAATCCGGTGATTTCGTTAAACCGAAAGAAGTGGCACCAGCTTGGAGTGCGGTTGTTAGTGAAACGGTTCGTAAATTAGCAAGAGAGGATTCTCGCATTGTAGCAGTTACACCGGCGATGCCAGTTGGATCTAAGCTGGAGAAGTTTCGTGAAGAATTCCCAAATCGCATGTTTGATGTAGGGATTGCGGAGCAGCATGCAACAACAATGGCTGCAGGGTTAGCGACGCAAGGGATGAAGCCGTTTTTAGCGATTTATTCAACGTTCTTACAAAGAGCATATGATCAGGTTGTCCATGACGTGTGTCGTCAAAATTTAAACGTCTTCTTTGGAATCGATCGTTCCGGTCTAGTTGGAGCAGATGGTGAGACGCATCAAGGTGTATTTGATATTGCATTCTTGCGTCACCTACCAAATATCGTTCTGATGATGCCGAAGGATGAAAATGAAGGACAGCACATGGTTTATACAGCAACGCGTTATGAAGAAGGGCCAATTGCACTTCGTTATGCGCGTGGAAATGGCCTTGGTGTTCCGATGGATGATGAATTAAAAGAAATCCCAATTGGTACGTGGGAGACACTTCGAGAAGGCACACAGGCAGCAATTTTAACGTTTGGTACAACAATTCCAATGGCGATGGAAGCAGCGGAACGTCTTGAACAAGCTGGTATTTCTGTAAAAGTCGTTAACGCTCGCTTTATTAAACCAATGGATGAAGCGTATTTACATGATTTACTTGGGAAGAATATCCCGGTTTTAACAATTGAAGAGGCTTGTTTAATAGGTGGTTTTGGTACGGGTGTATTAGAGTTCGCTAGTGAAAATGGTTACCATAGCGCTTTAATTGAAAGAATGGGAATACCAGATCGCTTTATTGAACACGGCAGTGTATCTAAACTGCTTGAGGAAATTGGTTTAACAACTGATGCAGTTGTTGATCGAATTTGTACTATGATTCCATCAAAACAAAAAAGGGCGTAACAAATGAGTGTAAAAAAAGAACGAGTAGATGTACTATTAGTAGAACGCGGGCTTGTAGAAACAAGAGAGAAGGCAAAACGTGCTGTTATGGCTGGACTTGTATATGCAAATGAGATGCGTTTAGATAAACCGGGTGAGAAAATCCCTCAAGATGTAGCACTTACAGTGAAGGGGCAAGTGATGCCGTATGTAAGTCGTGGAGGATATAAATTAGAAAAAGCGTTACAAACATTTAATCTTGACTTACAAGATAAAATTATGATTGATATTGGTTCATCAACTGGTGGCTTTACAGATTGTGCACTGCAAAATGGTGCGAAATTATCGTATGCGTTAGATGTAGGATACAATCAACTTGCGTGGAAACTTCGTCAAGATGAACGTGTTGTTGTAATGGAGCGTACAAACTTCCGTTACGTAACACCTGCTGATTTAGAACGCGGTTTGCCGCAGTTTGCGAGTATTGATGTTTCATTCATTTCATTAAAGTTAATTCTTCCTGTGTTAAAAACGATGCTTATGCCAAACGGTGATGTTGCTGCGTTAATTAAACCACAATTTGAAGCTGGTAGAGAGCAAGTTGGGAAGAAAGGGATTGTACGTGATCGTAAAGTGCATGAAGCTGTTGTGGAGATGATTACTGACTTCGCTTTAGCAGAAGGCTATGACGTTCAAAATATTACGTTTTCTCCAATTACCGGAGGAGATGGAAATATTGAATTTTTAATTCACTTAAAATGGCTTGGAGAGCGTGAAACAGGTGAAAATCATTCGCCTGTTTCTGCAGCGCAAGCTGTAACAGAAGCTCATGAGGCATTAAAGAAGAAAGAGGAATGACATTTGTTATTCCTTTTTTTCTTTAATTATGCAATGATTATGAAAACAATTATGTACAAGTACTGCATTATACGTTAACATAAATAAGTGAAGTATACATATTAAATAACTTGTAGATGTACATTACAGAGACAGTTTTTAATGGATACGTGAAAATGATGATAAGAGATAGTGTGAGGTGCATATAGGTGAATAAGGGGCAGCGCCATATTAAGATTAGAGAAATTATTGCGAGTAAAGAAATTGAAACACAAGATGAATTAGTTGATATTTTGCGTAATGAAGGCTTTAATGTAACGCAGGCAACAGTATCCCGAGACATTAAAGAGCTTCACTTAGTAAAGGTACCACTACATGATGGAAGATATAAGTATAGTCTGCCGGCAGATCAACGCTTTAATCCGCTTCAAAAATTAAAACGAAATCTTGTTGATTCGTTTGTAAAGTTAGATACAGCAGGTCATATGCTTGTTTTAAAGACATTACCAGGTAACGCACATGCACTTGGAGCATTAATCGACCACTTGGAATGGGATCAAATTATTGGAACGATTTGCGGTGATGATACGTGTCTCATTATTTGTCGTACACCTGAAGATACAACGGTTGTATCGGATCGCTTTTTAAATATGTTGTAAAAAATAATCTTGTTTACGAATCCGCTGAAAGAAGCGAGAGGTAAACAAGATATTTTTTTGTTAAGTTTAAATTGGAAAAGTTAACAATATATTCTTATTTTTTCTTAAGTGAATTTACCCTATTGTTACATTGACCATAAAAACGAATGTTTGGTACAATGAAGCGGGTTACATACGTTGTTTTGTATGAATAAAATAAGCACTGAACAGTATTTGTGTTCAGTTGAAACTCTATATTAAGAGTGCTAAGTAGATAACGAGGTGAATGGAGCATTGTTATCGGAATTATCGATTAGAAACTTTGCTATTATTGAATCATTAAATATTACTTTTCAAAAAGGGTTAACAGTTTTAAGTGGTGAAACAGGGGCTGGTAAATCCATTATTATTGATGCGATTAGTCTCCTTGTTGGTGGCCGTGGTTCTGCTGAATTTGTTCGTTATGGAACAGATAAAGCAGAGATAGAAGGATTGTTCTATGTAGAAGATGAGCATCATCCTTGTATCGCAAAAGCTGAAGAACTAGATATTGAAATTGAAGACGGCATGATCATTTTGAAACGAGACATTTCAGCAAGTGGAAAGAGTGTATGCCGTGTTAATGGAAAACTTGTTACGTTAAGTACATTAAAAGAAATCGGAAAAACGATTGTTGATATTCATGGTCAACATGAAACACAAGATTTAATGAATGAAGAACGTCATTTGTTTATGTTAGATCATTTTGAAGGAAACCGAATTACGACGCAGTTAGAAGTATATCAGCATGTATATAGCGAATATGAGCAATTAAAGAAACAATTGCGCGCTTTAACGGAAAATGAGCAACAAATGGCGCACCGTTTAGATTTAATTCAATTTCAGTTAGAAGAAATTCGTAAAGCGGATTTGAAAATTGATGAAGAACAAGAATTAACAGAAGAACGTTTGAAGATCTCAAACTTTGAGAAGATTTATAAGGCGTTAGGCGACGCGTATCGCTCTTTGAGGGACGATAGAGGTGGCCTTGATCAAGTTCGTAATGCGATGAGTCAAATGGAGAGTATCTCTGATTTAGATACGTCGTATCAAGAGAACTATGACACGATAGCAAATAGTTATTACTTGTTAGAGGAAGTGTCATATCAACTTCGTGAAAAGTTGGATATGATGGAGTATGATCCAAATCGTCTAGATGAAATTGAGACACGTTTAAATGAAATTCGTATGTTAAAGCGTAAATATGGAAATACTGTAGAAGAAATTTTAGAGTATGCAGATAAAATTGAAGAAGAAGTATTTACGATTGAAAATAAAGATGTACACGTGGAAACAACAAAGAAAAAATTGAAAGAGTTAGAGCAGATTATAGTAAAAGAAGCAACGGTGTTAAGTGGGTTGCGACGTGATTTAGCTGAAAGGTTAACGAACGCAATTCATCAAGAACTAAAAGAGTTGTACATGGAAAAAACAAAATTTGAAGTGATGATGATGAGAAAAGAAGGAACTGCTGAAGATCCTATTGTGGACGGTCATGCTGTGAAACTTGGACAAGATGGATACGATATAGTTGAATTTTATATTTCTACAAACCCAGGTGAACCATTAAAACCGTTATCAAAAGTCGCTTCTGGTGGGGAATTATCACGTATTATTTTAGCGCTAAAGAGTATCTTTTCAAAACATCAAGGTGTCGCTTCTGTTATTTTTGATGAAGTGGATACAGGAGTAAGTGGTCGTGTTGCACAGGCAATTGCGGAAAAGATTTATCGTGTGTCAGTTAATTCACAAGTATTATGTATTACTCATTTACCACAGGTTGCCTCGATGGCAGATTCTCATTTGTTTATTCGAAAACAAATTGTGAATGATCGAACTGTTACATCTGTTACCGTTCTAAATGAAGAGGAAAAAACGACAGAAATCGCTCGTATGATTTCGGGGGTTGAAATTACAGATTTAACGACAGAACATGCACGCGAATTAATTACGCAAGCACATCGTTTTAAACAGTCAGCAGAAGCTATCCAATAATTGGGTAGCTTCTTTTCAAAAAAACTCTTTCATGAAAAATAGATTGATTATTATGAAATAAATATGAGAACGTTATCATGTGAAACTGATGATTTCTTAATTCTTCCGGTTATAAACAAAGAGAAGCAAGGAGAAATTAAATACTGAAGCCAATTGGCTTAGTGTGGGTTAGGAGCGAGGAGAGTGAAAGGATTGAAGTTAGATCAATTTCGAAAAATAATAGGCATTTGCCTCCTTGTTTCCCTTGTTTTTATCGGATGCTATAAGCCGATACGTACATTTATTACACTTCCAAAACAACTTGTTATATTTGAAGGACAAAACTCTGAATTGTCTTCTTTAGCGGTCTTTCAGCCAAAATCAACGAATCGTAGTGTCTTTACAATCGGGACTCATCCAAATGAAAAACATGCAATTACTGTTGATTCTCATGAGAGTGGAGAAGGGGATGTTGTATTTCAACTTGCCGGATTTCCGTTAAAGAAAGTAAATGTAAAAGTATTAAAAGATTTTAAAGTCGTTCCAGGCGGTCAATCTATTGGTGTGAAATTAAATACAAAAGGTGTTCTTGTTGTTGGGCATCATTTAATTCAAACAGAGAAAGGGAAAGTATCTCCTGGAGAGCTTGCGGGTGTACAAGTAGGAGATATGATTACCGAAATAAATGGGACAACAATTGAACGTATGAGTGACGTTGCGCCGTTTATTCATGAAAGTGGAAAAACAGGTAAACCACTCAACCTTGTATTATTGCGAGATAACAAATATATTCATGCAAAATTAACGCCACAAAAAGATGATGGAGAAGCTTCTTATCGCATCGGCCTATATATTCGGGATTCAGCGGCAGGGATCGGGACGATGACTTTTATCCATCCAGATTCAATGAAATATGGGGCGCTTGGACATGTTATTTCTGATAACGATACAAAAAAGCCAATTCAAGTGGAAAATGGACAAATTGTACGTTCAACTGTCACATCAATTGAAAGAGGAAGTAATGGAGACCCAGGTGAAAAATTAGCAAGATTTTCACCGGATCGCGAAGTAATTGGAAATATTACAACGAATAGCCCATTTGGGATTTTTGGAAAGCTAAATACTGGTGTAAAAAATGGTTTAATGGATAAAGCGATGCCGATTGCGTTGTCCCATCAAGTGAAAGAGGGACCGGCTCAAATTTTAACTGTAATTGAAGAAGATAAAGTTGAAGCATTTGATGTAGAAATTGTAAACGCTGTTCCACAAAAGTTTCCAGCTACAAAAGGTATGGTTGTGAAAATTACCGACAAACGTTTATTAGAAAAAACAGGTGGAATTGTACAAGGAATGAGTGGTAGCCCAATTATTCAAAATGGAAAAGTGATAGGTGCTGTCACACACGTCTTTGTAAATGATCCAACATCTGGATATGGTGTTCATATTGAATGGATGTTACACGAAGCAGGTATTAATATTTATGAGGAACAAAGAAAGGCGAGCTGAGTCAAATTAGCTCGCTTTTCTTTTTGGAATCAATTTTTTGAGAAATTCATTCGAATGTAATAAAAATTCGGCAACAGCTGTTTTTTGTTGTAAAATAAAAAGAAAAGAGCAGATGTTTCGCTGTAATGATATGATGGAATGTGTAAAAGAAAGATAACAAATGAACGATAAGTTCGTTTTTTTGTGATTTTTTCGGAATTTAAGAAAGTTTAAGAGGGAATTTCTATTCAATTGTCGAACAGTTCATGTAATCTAGAAGCTTACACTTCATGTCGGGAGAACTTATTCGGTAGGGGAGGAAAAGTCGTGGAGAAAATTAAGGTGTGTCTTGTGGATGACAATAAAGAATTGGTGTCCATGTTAGAAAGTTTTGTTTCTGCGCAAGATGATATGGAAGTAATTGGGGTTGGTTATAACGGTCAAGAGTGTTTAAATTTATTAAGAGACAAGCAACCAGATGTACTTGTATTAGATATTATTATGCCGCATTTAGATGGACTAGCGGTATTAGAGAAAATGCGCAATATTGAACGATTAAAGCAGCCAAATGTGATTATGCTAACGGCATTTGGTCAAGAAGATGTGACAAAAAAAGCTGTTGACCTTGGGGCATCGTATTTTATTTTAAAACCTTTTGATATGGAGAACTTAACAAGCCATATTCGTCAGGTAAGCGGGAAGACGAGTACAATGGTAAAACGTCCATTACCATCTTTCCGATCTGCAACAACAATTGATGGGAAGCCAAAAAATTTAGATGCGAGTATTACAAGTATTATTCATGAAATTGGTGTACCTGCTCATATTAAAGGGTATATGTATTTACGTGAAGCGATTTCGATGGTGTATAATGATATTGAGTTACTTGGCTCAATTACGAAAGTTTTATATCCAGATATCGCTAAAAAGTATAATACAACAGCCAGTCGCGTAGAGCGTGCTATTCGTCATGCAATTGAAGTGGCATGGAGCCGTGGAAACATCGATTCCATTTCATCTTTATTTGGCTATACTGTTTCCATGTCAAAAGCGAAGCCAACAAATAGTGAATTCATCGCAATGGTTGCGGATAAGCTAAGACTTGAACATAAGGCTTCTTGAAAGTAGACGTGTTGAGGTGTTAAACGTATTTCATAATAAAATGTAATAGCCAACAAATTACGTATGTAGGCAATCAAGTGCATACGTAGGTTGGCGGTTAATTTAAAAACCTTCTATTTATTGGATTGAAAATTTTATTCCAATAGATAGGAGGTTTTTATGTTATATGAACAATTTTCAAATGAATGTTGAAAACTTTTTGCTTCATTTGAAAATTAGTATTCAAGTTTTGAGGTGGGAGGGTGTCTGCTTGTTGGGTGTGGGATAAAAAATAGAAGACAATACGAAAAAGCCATATAAAACTATATGGCTTTTTTATTTACCCATATTAAATTAACCGCCACCGTTTCCATGTTCCACTAACATTTTAACTGGGCCATTACTCTTTTCAACAGGACTATATACGCCAATTGCTAATGTAAAAACTGCAACAAGCCCTAATACTTTAATTGTTATATTCTTCATCTTAACGCCCCCTTATTTAAAGAATTTTGTTTTGATTGTGTACTACCATAAAAATATGAACTTGCCTTTTTGTGGTTATCTTCTTCATAAAATTTAACCGCAAGTTTTTCTTCATATTCTTGTTTATACTCATATAATTCTTCTCTATCGAAGTAGGCAATTCCTTTAATAACGATTTTTTCTAATTCTTCAGCAGGAATATTTTCATTTAACGCCTTTAAAATTTTAAAATGGTGTAGGTATCCTTCATTTTGTAAATCGTTACAAATTGCAAGCCCTTTTTCGATAAGTTCGGTAGCTGCTTCGTGTTCTTTTAATTTGTAATGTTCTTTTGCTTTCACATATATAGCCCTAAATTGTTTCGGTGTTTTCTCTATAACCTCTGATAAATAGCGGATTGCTAATTCAGATAGATTTTGATTAGCGTATAGCCATCCTAAGTTGTGTCGAACTATTAAAATAAAGTTTTCTTCACCAATCTTTTGAAACTTATCCATGGCAGACGTTAGATGTTCTTCGGCTAGTTCCCATTCTTTTAAGTGTATACATGCCAAACCTAGCATATTATCACAGAAAGCAACGTTTGTTTCATAGCCAGCATTATTAGAAAATATATCTTTAGCTTTAGTTACTTCTTTAATGGCTTGTAGCCCTCGCTGATTGTCATAATGAGAGTAGCCCATTTTATAGTAAAATTCAGCCTTTTCTAATTCATCGGGTACGTATCTAAGTAGTTCTTCAGCTTTGTAATAATGTTCTTTTGCCAACATGTAGTTTCCAATTGCGTCACAATGAATCGCTTTAAAGAAATGATAGTAATAGGATAGGAAATTATCCATCGGTACATTAAAGGCTTCAATTTTATCAAAACTATCTTTAGATACGTTTAAATTATCAGCTAAGTAATTAAACCTAAAATCCAACAGTGAGTAATAAAGTAATAGGTTTTGGTCTTGCATAGACTCATCTACTTCTTCTTTTAACCTATTAATTTGAATATCAATTTGTTCTTTTAAACATTGTGCTTCTTGTAACCGCCTTGACCGTATTTCTATATACCATTCATTTAAAAGTTGCGTGATTCTCTCATTTCTAGTGGACGTAAACACGAAACCCCTCCTTATTTCTCTTTATTTATTTATATTTAATAATAACAGAAAATTTAAAAAGTAAACATTTCATGTTGTTTAGTAAATAACTTTCTCAAATATTTACAGATAACTTTAGGAGCTTTGTTAAAAACTATTTTTAAATGGTAAATTTAGTTATCAAGAAGGAGTATCCATCCTTATCAAGAATAGCTAAATGACTACAAAAATTATCTATAACTAGATTCGTTACCAGCTCTCGATAAAAAACCTTTAATTATAAAAAAGGACATTAACGTATATTGGTATTTGCATAAAAGAAACGGGATAGGAGAAATGCATGTGAAAGTATTATATTGGTTTGGAGCAACTCTTGGAGTAGTGGCATTAACAGCTGGGGTGGTATACGCTATCTTAAATTTCTCAGAAGTTCAGTTAGGGACAAAAGGTGATTCTAAGGCGGTAGTGAAAGAAGAAACTGCATCATCAGAAACAATTGAAAATGAGGATACAGCAGAGATTGGTGGTGTAGAGATTATGCTTCCAATTAGTCATGGGGCAACGGAGGATGAAGTCATTCAGACGATGCACAATATGACGCATCAAAAAGTAAGGGCTGAGACTCGTAAAAATAGATGTAATTGATGTATAATATGATGTGGTAAGAATAAAGCTGTTCTTTTATATTTGTTATTATTCCTATGAATAATTGATTTAGATTTAATTTGAAAGAGAGTGAACGAATATGGGTCGTAAGTGGAACAATATTAAGGATAAGAAAGCGTCAAAGGATGCAAATACAAGTCGTGTATATGCGAAGTTTGGGCGTGAAATTTATGTGGCAGCAAAGCAAGGTGAGCCGAATCCAGAATCAAACCAAGCTTTAAAAGTTGTTCTTGAGCGCGCTAAGACGTATAGCGTACCAAAAAATATTATTGATCGTGCAATTGAAAAAGCAAAAGGTGGCGATGAGGAAAGTTACGATGAACTTCGCTACGAAGGCTTTGGTCCAAATGGCTCAATGATCATTGTAGATACATTAACAAACAATGTAAATCGTACAGCTGCTGATGTGCGTTCTGCATTCAATAAAAACGGTGGAAACATGGGTGTAAGTGGTTCTGTAGCTTACATGTTTGATGCAACTGCTGTTATTGGTGTTGAAGGAAAAACAGAGGAAGAAACACTTGAGCTGTTAATGGAAGCTGATGTTGACGTGCGTGACATTTTAGAAGAAGATGAAACAGTTATCGTATATGCGGAGCCTGGGCAATTTCATGCTGTCCAAGACGCATTTAAAAATGCGGGTGTAACAGAGTTTACAGTGGCAGAGTTAACAATGTTAGCGCAAAGTGATGTTACACTTCCTGAAGATGGGCAAGTACAGTTTGAAAAGTTAATTGATGCATTAGAAGATTTAGAAGATGTAAGACAAGTGTATCACAACGTAGATTTAGGTGAATAATGAAAGAAAAACAGACCTTTTGTATGTAGCGAAAGGTCTGTTTTTCAATTATTTTTCTTCTTTATTTTGTTCTAATTGAGCAAGTTTTTGAATTAAAATATGCTGTGGCATGTGCATAAGTTGTTCTAGTGGAACGCCGAGTGCTTTTGCTAATTTCACTGCAGTATCGGGAGAAATTTGTAATGGTCTCATAGAAGCGCCTCCTTTTTCGTATAGTATAGCATAAGAATGGGGGAAGAAGAGATGACACTTATATTTGCTCACCGCGGGGCGGCGGGAACATATCCTGAAAATACAATGATTTCATTTCAGATGGCTGAGAAATATGAGGCGGATGGAATAGAATTAGATGTGCAGTTTACAAAAGACGGAAAGGTTGTTGTGATTCATGATGAAACAGTGAATCGTACAACAAACGGAAAAGGTGCTGTTCGAAATTATACATATGAAGATTTACGAAAGTTGGATGCGAGCTATAAGTTCTCGGAAAAAGTAGGTTTTTGTTCCATACCGTTGTTAGAGGAAGTATTAGAATGGTTGCAATCCAATACACTTCTGTTAAATATAGAATTAAAAAATAATAAAGTACCTTATAGAGGATTAGATGAAGAAGTGATTACGCTTGTAAGGAAATATGAGATGGAAGATAGGACCATTTTGTCCTCATTTAATCATTACAGCATGAAGAAATGTCATATGATGGCTCCTGATATTGAAACGGCAATTTTGTACCGAGAAGGTTTGCATAGTCCGTGGGGGTATGCAAGAAAAATGGGTGCAACCGCAATCCATCCCAATTATCGTTATATAGCAGATGGGATTATAGAAGAAACGATGAGAGAGGGAATAGCAGTTAGACCATATACAGTAAATGATGAAGAAATGATGAAGAAACTTTTTTGTATGCATGTATCAGGAATTGTCACAGATTATCCAGAGAGAGCGAGAGTTATGTCGCAAAAAAATGAGACTTTCTAAATAGAAAGTCTCATTTTTTTGCGATATTTTCTCTTTTGAAGCGCTTTTGTACTTTATCTCGTTTTTGATCACGGTGTAAGACGAAGCCGCCGAATATGTAAAACCCAGTTCCGAAAGCGAGTGCGCCTAAGAAAAATTGTAATGTTAGATTTGGAATTGGTGTGAGAAGAATACCGAAAACAGTATCTCTCATAAGTTTAATGCCAAAAACAGCTAGTGTGATGGGAAGGAGTGCTAGTAAAAGAGCGACATAACGTTGCATATCGAAACCTCTTTTCAGATAATTTTGTATATATTAAATGATGTTACAATTTCAGGTTGTTTGTCAAGTTATCGTTGAACGAGTAAGATAAGGAGTGTGAAAAAACTTGCAGAGTTATTACAAAGGGGGGAGATTCGGTGAAACAAAAGGTTCTTATTATTGGGGCTGGTAAAGGTGGAAGTGCTATTTTAGAACTTCTGCAAAAATCAAATATATTTGAAGTGGTGGCAATCGTGGATATTGATAAAGAGGCGATTGGCTTGCAGATTGCGAAGAAACTTCATATTGAAACAGGAGAGAATTGGGAAAAGTTTTTGACCGAAGATATAGATGTTATTTTTGATATGACCGGAGATTACCATATGTATGAGCATCTATTAAAAAGAAAATTTGAAACGATGCTTCTTGTACCTGGAGAGATTGCAAATATTGTTGCAAAAATGTCTCATGAAAAAGAGTTATTAATTGAGAAATTAAAAGAACAAACGAAACAAAGGGATCTTATTTTAAACTCCACTCATGATGGAATGATTGTAATTGATAAAGAAGGAACAATACTGTTATTTAATAAAAGTGCTCAGCGGGTGACCGGGTATAAAAAAGAGGTAGTTATTGGAAAGTACATTTTGGAAGTAATTCCGATGAGTAAGTTACTTCGTGTTGTTCGTACAGAACAAATAGAAGTGAACCAAGAATTAACGTTAGAAAATGGAAAGAAAATTATTACGACGCGTATTCCTATTTTAAACGAAGAAGGAAATGTACAAGGAGCATTTGCGGTTTTTAAAGATATTACGGAAATTGTTGATTTGGCGGAAGAAGTGACAAACTTAAAGGAAGTACAAACGCTATTAGAAGCGATTATTCATTCCTCTGAGGAAGCAATTTCGGTCGTGGATGAACAAGGGCATGGATTAGTAATTAACCCTGCTTATACAAAATTAACAGGGCTTTCAGAAGATGAAATCATCGGAAAACCGGCAACAACTGATATTGTCGAAGGTGAGAGTATGCATATGAAAGTGCTTCGAACACGTAGAGCTGTGCGTGGTATACATATGAAAATCGGTCAGAAAAAGCGTGATGTGATTGTAAACGTGGCCCCTGTTATTGTTGATGGTATTTTAAAGGGTAGTGTTGGGGTTATTCGTGACGTGTCAGAAATTCGAAAGTTAACAACTGAGTTAGATAGGGCGAGGCAAATCATTCGAACGTTAGAGGCAAAATATGAGTTTGATGATATTGTCGGTACGTCAGAAGGAATCATGGCTGCGATTGAGCAAGCGAAACTAGGGGCAAATACACCAGCAACAGTGCTTTTGCGTGGTGAATCTGGTACCGGGAAAGAGCTGTTCGCTCACGCTATTCATAATGGAAGTGATCGAAAGTACAATAAGTTTGTCCGAGTAAACTGCGCTGCAATTTCTGAAACACTTTTAGAAAGTGAATTGTTCGGATATGAAGAAGGGGCCTTTTCGGGTGCAAGAAGAGGTGGGAAACGTGGTTTTTTTGAAGAAGCGAATAACGGCAGTATTTTTTTAGATGAAATTGGAGAGTTATCCGCAAGTACGCAGGCGAAGTTACTTCGGGTTCTTCAAGAGAAGGAAATTGTAAAAGTTGGCGGAACAAAGCCGATTCCCATTAATGTACGAATTATTGCAGCAACACATGTGAACTTAGAAAAGGCAATTATTGATGGGGGATTCCGAGAAGATTTATACTACAGATTAAATAAAATTCCGATTCAAATCCCTTCGCTTCGTCAGAGAAGAGAAGATATTTCATTGATTGCAGAGCGCCTTATTCAAAAAATTAATCAAGACTATGGCCGAAATGTAGAAGGATTAACTGATGAAGCTGCTCGGTATTTACAGTCATACGATTGGCCAGGAAATGTCCGGGAATTAGAAAATATTTTAGGGCGCGCGATTATTTTTATGAATTATAACGAAACGTACATCGATGTACAGCATTTGCCACCTTTACATAAGGAAGAAAAAATGAAAGTGCAACATCAGCATGCTGTACATGAAGAGGAAGAAAAAACATTAGATGACCTTGTTATAGAATTCGAAGGGAATTTGATTGCAGAGTATTTATCAAAGTTTGATGGTAACAAAACAAAAACGGCAAAAGCGTTAGGTATTTCTGTTCGGAATTTATATTATAAGCTCGAAAAATATGATCGTGCAAAAAATAGCATGCAATAAATTGCATACCATGCAATTTATTGCGTGGTTAAAATAAAACGACAATAATAGACAGAATTTTTTATTTAATGATAAAAGGTTGATTTTTCTACGTTTTGAATGCGTTTTCATAAAAAAATAAACGATATTTAAAAGTTGGCACGCTATTTGCTTTATGTAATAAGTGAGGGACGACGAGAAAGGGTTGAATACAAAATATGAAGTTACAGAACTTAATCGACCAAGTTGCTCAAGCACCGAAAAAAACGGTTGCTGTTGCAGTAGCTGAAGATCATGAAGTAATTGAAGCTGTTGTAAAAGCTGCTCAGTTACAGTTAGCTCAATTTCGTCTATATGGAAATGAAGAAAGTATTACAAACATGCTAAGAGAGCATGATGTGCAGCCTTCAGAAGAGATTGAAGTAATTGGTACTTTATCCTCTAATGAGGCAGCAGAACTTGCTGTAAAAGCTGTTCGAAATGGCGATGCTGATGTATTGATGAAGGGAAATATCCCGACAGCAAACATTTTGAAAGCCGTTTTAAATAAAGAGTGGGGTCTTCGTAAAGGTAGTGTGTTATCACACGTTGCTGTGTTTGAAGTTCCAAACTACGATCGATTTATTGTTGTAACAGACGCAGCGATGAATATCGCTCCTGATTTACAGCAAAAAGTTGCGATTACACAAAACGCAGTCGAAGTTGCACAAGCAATTGGGGTAGAATTGCCAAAGGTTGCACCGATTGCAGCTGTAGAAGTTGTTAATCCAGCGATGCAAGCAACGATTGACGCAGCGATGCTTACGCAAATGAATCGACGTGGACAAATTAAAGGTTGCGTAATCGATGGACCACTTGCATTAGATATTGCTGTTTCGCAAATTGCAGCGGAACATAAAGGTATCGTTAGTGATGTAGCAGGTAAGTCAGATATTTTACTCGTCCCAACAATTGAAGCTGGAAATGTCTTATATAAGTCGCTTGTTTACTTTGCAAATGCAAATGTAGGTGCGATTATTGCAGGCGCAAAAGCACCAATTGTATTAACATCACGTGCAGATTCTGCTGAAACAAAAGTATATTCGTTAGCATTAGCAGTTGCAACTGCTTCTAAATAATAAGGTAAGAGTGATTTAGTTTATAGGGATAAAAATGAATGGGTACACATATACAAGGGGGAAATAACAATGACATTAGAAATTTTTAAATACTTAGAAACTTACGATTATGAGCAAGTAGTACTATGCCAAGATAAAGAATCGGGCTTAAAAGCGATTATTGCAATTCATGATACAACTCTTGGACCAGCTCTTGGTGGAACAAGAATGTGGACATACGATTCTGAAGCAGATGCAATTGAAGATGCACTTCGTCTTGCAAAAGGAATGACTTATAAAAACGCAGCAGCTGGCCTAAACTTAGGCGGTGCAAAAACAGTTATTATCGGCGATCCACGTAAAGATAAAAGTGAAGCAATGTTCCGTGCATTAGGTCGTTACATTCAAGGCTTAAATGGTCGTTACATTACAGCAGAAGATGTTGGTACAACAGTAGATGATATGGACATCATCCATGAAGAAACAGATTATGTAACTGGTATCTCACCTTCATTTGGTTCTTCTGGTAACCCATCTCCAGTAACAGCATTTGGTGTATACCGTGGTATGAAAGCAGCTGCGAAAGAAGCATTTGGAACAGATAGCCTAGAAGGAAAAGTAATTGCGGTTCAAGGTGTTGGTAACGTAGCATACCACTTATGTAAACATTTGCATGCAGAAGGTGCAAAATTAATCGTAACGGATATTAATAAAGAAGCGGTACAACGTGCAGTAGAAGAGTTTGGTGCAACAGCTGTTGAGCCAAATGAAATTTACGGTGTAGAGTGTGACATTTATGCACCATGTGCATTAGGTGCAACTGTAAATGACGAAACAATTCCACAATTAAAAGCAAAAGTTATTGCTGGTTCAGCAAATAACCAATTAAAAGAAGATCGTCACGGTGACGTAATTCATGAAATGGGAATTGTATATGCACCAGATTATGTTATCAACGCAGGTGGCGTAATTAACGTAGCGGATGAACTATATGGATATAATAGAGAGCGTGCGTTAAAACGTGTAGAAGCAATTTATGACACAATTGAAAAAGTAATTGAAATTTCAAAACGTGATGGTATTCCGACATATGTGGCAGCAGATCGTTTAGCAGAAGAGCGTATTGCAAGCTTGAAAAATACGCGTAGCACATTTTTACGAAATGGCCACAACATTTTAAGCCGTCGTTAATTGATAAGTAACAGTAAACTAAGAAAGGGACGGTCTTTCCAACGTGGAAATGACCGTTACCTTTTAACAAAAGTGGAGGGAGCAACAGTGTCCGGAAATCGAATCCTTGTTATAAATCCTGGTAGTACATCTACCAAAATTGGTGTTTTTGATAATGAAAGAGCAGTATTAGAAGAAACAATTCGTCATGACGAAGAACAGATTGGAAAATATAAACGTATTATTGATCAATATGAGTTTCGTAAAGAAACAATTCTAGAAGTTCTTCATTCTCATGGCATCAACATTTCAAAGCTAAGTGCTGTTTGTGGCCGCGGTGGGTTACTTCGTCCGATTGAAGGTGGCACTTATACTGTAAACGAAGCAATGCTAGAGGATTTGAAGAATGGATACAGTGGTCACCACGCTTCTAATTTAGGCGGTATTTTAGCATATGAAATCGCATCGGGATTAAATATTCCAGCATTTATCGTTGATCCAGTTGTTGTTGATGAAATGGCAGATATTGCACGCATTAGCGGTATTAAAGGTATGGAGCGTAAAAGTATTTTCCATGCGCTTAACCAAAAAGCAGTTGCTCGTAAAGTAGCAAAACAACTAGATCGTAAATATGAAGAGTTAAACCTATTAATTGCACATATGGGCGGTGGTATTACAGTTGGTGCTCATAAGCAAGGAAAAGTTATTGATGTAAATAACGGTTTAAATGGTGAAGGCCCATTTAGCCCAGAGCGTGCAGGGACAGTACCAGTTGGACAACTTGTTGAAATGTGCTTCTCAGGTGACTATTACCGAGATGAAATGCTGAAAAAACTTGTTGGTCAAGGTGGTCTTGTAAGTCTACTTGGGACAAATGATGCAATTAAAGTAGAAAACATGGTAGAAGATGGCGATCCAGAAGCGACGCTTGTATATACAGCAATGGCATACCAAGTTGCAAAAGAGATTGGTGCAGCGAGTGCAGTGCTTCACGGGAAAGTTGATGCAATTGTATTAACTGGTGGACTTGCATACAGCAAAATTCTTGTTGATGAAATTAAAGAACGTGTTCATTGGATTGCAGATGTAATCGTACATCCAGGAGAAGATGAATTACAAGCATTAGCAGAAGGTGCACTTCGTGTATTACGTGAAGAAGAAGAACCGAAAGAATATGTGGCATTTGAAAAAGAAACAGTAGCTAGGGGTTGAGAGATATGGCAAAAGAATACGATTTAGTCATCGTTGGCGGCGGTACAGGTGGTTATGTTGCTGCAATTCGTGCTTCGCAATTAGGATTGAAAACAGCACTTGTTGAAAAAGATAACCTAGGCGGAACTTGTCTTCATAAAGGTTGTATCCCAAGTAAAGCATTACTTCGTAGTGCTGAAGTATTTGCAACAGCGAAAAAAGGTGAAGAATTTGGTGTTGTTGCAAGCAATGTAGAATTAAACTTTGCAAAAGTACAAGAGCGCAAAGAAAAAATTGTAACGCAGCTTCATAAAGGTGTACAGCATTTAATGAAACAAGGGAAAATTGATGTATATGAAGGAATCGGTCGTATTCTTGGACCATCTATTTTCTCACCAATGCCAGGAACGATTTCAGTGGAACTTACAAGCGGCGAAGAAAATGAAATGTTAATCCCGAAAAACGTAATTGTTGCAACGGGTTCTCGTCCAAACTCTTTACCAGGTTTAGAATTAGACGGTGAGTACGTCATGTCATCAGATCATGCACTAGCTATGGAAGCGCTTCCGGAGTCTATTATTATTGTAGGTGGCGGTGTTATTGGTATCGAGTGGGCATCTATGCTTGCTGACTTTGGTGTAGACGTAACGGTACTTGAGTATGCAAAACATGTATTACCACTAGAAGATCAAGATGTTTCAAAAGAAATGCAACGTCTGCTTAAGAAAAAAGGAATTAAAGTTGTAACAGGTGCAAAAGTATTACCTGAAACATTAGTGAAAGACAATGGCGTAACAATTCAAGCAGAACTAAATGGTGAAAATAAAGAATTTAAAGCTGAAAAAATGTTAGTGTCTGTTGGTAGACAAGCAAACACACAAAATATCGGCTTAGAAAATACAGATATTGTCGTTGAAAAAGGTTATATCCAAACAAACGAATATTATCAAACGAAAGAATCACACATTTATGCAATCGGTGATGTAATTGGTGGATTGCAACTTGCACATGTGGCTTCTCACGAAGGAATTGTCGCAGTTGAGCACATTGCTGGAAAAGAAACGATGCCAATCGATTACACAATGGTATCAAAATGTGTATACAGTAACCCGGAAGTTGCTTCTGTTGGTTTAACTGAACAAGAAGCAAAAGAGAAAGGTTATAAATTAAAGGTTGGTAAATTTTCATTCCGTGCAATCGGAAAAGCACTTGTATATGGAGAATCTGACGGCTTTGTAAAACTTGTTGTGGACGAAGAAACAAATGATATTTTAGGCGTTCACATGATTGGTCCACATGTAACGGATATGATTTCAGAAGCAGGTCTTGCAAGAGTACTTGATGCAACACCGTGGGAAGTTGCACATACAATTCATCCGCATCCATCATTATCAGAGGCAATCGGTGAAGCTGCATTAGCAGTTGATGGAAAAGCGATACACGCATAAAGGAAAATGGATTTAGGAGGGTGTTAAAATGGCTGAAGTAAAAGAAAAACGCCATGTCGAGCTTGGCTTAAGCGACGAGCAAGTATTAGAAATGTACCGTACGATGTTACTCGCACGTAAAATTGATGAGCGTATGTGGTTATTAAACCGTGCAGGAAAAATTCCTTTCGTAATTTCTTGTCAAGGTCAAGAAGCTGCACAAGTTGGAGCGGCATTCGCACTAGATCGTGAAAAAGACTATGTACTTCCATATTACCGTGATATGGGTGTTGTATTAACATTTGGAATGACAGCGAAAGAATTAATGCTATCAGGTTTTGCAAAAGCAGAAGATCCAAACTCTGGTGGTCGTCAAATGCCAGGACATTTTGGACAGAAGAAAAATCGCATCGTAACAGGTTCTTCACCAGTTACAACACAAGTACCGCATGCGGTAGGAATCGCACTTGCTGGTCGTATGGAAAATAAAGATTTAGTAACGTTTGTTACATTTGGTGAAGGTTCTTCTAACCAAGGTGATTTCCATGAAGGTGCGAACTTTGCTGGTGTTCACAAATTACCTGTTATCTTCATGTGTGAAAATAACAAATATGCAATCTCTATCCCAGTTGAAAAACAACTAGGTTGTAAAAATGTATCAGACCGTGCAATTGGTTACGGTATGCCAGGATACACAATCGATGGAAATGATCCACTTGAAGTATATAAAGCAGTAAAAGAAGCGGCAGATCGCGGTCGCCGTGGTGAAGGTCCAACATTAATTGAAACAATTTCTTACCGCTTAACGGCGCACTCTAGTGATGATGATGATCGTGTATATCGTGACCGTGAAGAAGTAGAAGAAGCGAAGAAAAATGATCCAATCTTTACATTTGCAAACTACTTAAAAGAAACAGGTGTGTTAACAGAGGAATCTGAAAAACAAATGTTAGATGAGATTATGCATCTTGTAAACGAAGCAACAGACTATGCAGAAAATGCTCCGTATGCAGAAGCGGAAACAGCATTAAAGCACGTATACGCAGAATAAGGGGGAACGTTTCATGGCTGTAATGTCTTATATTGACGCAATTACATTAGCAATGCGTGAGGAAATGGAACGCGATGAAAAAGTATTTGTATTAGGAGAAGATGTTGGTAGAAAAGGTGGCGTATTTAAAGCGACAAATGGTTTATACGATCAGTTTGGCGAAATGCGTGCGCTTGACACACCACTTGCAGAATCAGCAATTGCTGGGGTTGCAATCGGTGCAGCGATGTATGGCATGCGTCCAATCGCAGAAATGCAGTTCGCGGACTTTATTATGCCAGCTGTAAACCAAATTGTTTCAGAGGCTGCAAAAATTCGTTACCGTTCAAATAACGACTGGACTTGTCCAATTACAGTTCGTGCACCATTTGGTGGCGGTGTACACGGTGCTTTATACCACTCTCAATCTGTAGAAGCGTTATTTGCGAATCAACCAGGTTTAAAAATTGTTATTCCTTCTACACCATACGATGCAAAAGGGTTATTAAAAGCAGCGATTCGTGATGAAGATCCAGTATTATTCTTTGAACATAAGCGCGCATATCGCTTAATTAAAGGCGAAGTGCCAGAAGATGATTATGTATTGCCAATTGGAAAAGCAGATGTAAAACGTGAAGGTGATGATATTACAGTTATCACATACGGCTTATGCGTTCACTTTGCACTACAAGCGGCTGAAAAATTAGCACAAGATGGTATTTCAGCTCACGTTCTAGACTTACGTACTGTATATCCATTAGATAAAGAAGCAATTATTGAAGCGGCTCAAAAGACAGGTAAAGTTCTTCTTGTAACGGAAGATAATAAAGAAGGAAGCATCATGAGTGAAGTATCTGCGATTATTGCAGAGCATTGCTTATTCGACCTTGACGCACCAATCGCGCGTTTAGCAGGTCCGGATGTACCAGCAATGCCATATGCACCAACAATGGAGAAATTCTTTATGGTAAATCCAGATAAAGTTGAAAAAGCAATGCGTGAACTTGCTGAATTTTAATCGGGGGGACTATACATGGCTGTAGAAAAAATTACAATGCCTCAACTTGGGGAGAGTGTAACAGAAGGTACAATTAGTAAATGGCTTGTGTCGGTTGGCGATCATGTTAACAAATACGATCCACTTGCAGAAGTTATGACAGATAAAGTAAACGCAGAAGTACCATCTTCTTTCACAGGAATTGTGAAAGAGTTAATCGCGGGTGAAGGTGATACGCTTGCTGTTGGAGAAGTTGTTTGTACAATTCAAGTTGAAGGTGCAGATGAAGTTGCAGCAACAACTGCTGAAGAAAAAACAGAAGAAGCAGCAAAAGAACCAGCAGCACCAGTAGCTGGGAAAGCACCAAAAGCGAAGCAACCAACGGACGGAAAACCACGTTTCTCACCAGCAGTATTAAAGCTTGCAGGTGAGCATAACATTGATTTAGATCAAGTAGTTGGAACGGGAGCAAACGGCCGTATTACACGTAAAGATATCTTAAAGGTAGTCGAATCTGGAAATATTCCACAAGCAGGTGCAAAGAAAGAGGTAGCAGTTGTATCAACGCCAGCGCCTCAAGAAGCACCAAAAGCAGCACCAAAGGTAGAGGCAGCAAAACCTGTTTCTGTACCGACAGTACCTGGCGATATCGAAATTCCAGTAACAGGTGTGCGTAAAGCAATTGCTGCAAACATGTTACGTAGTAAACATGAAGCACCGCATGCTTGGATGATGATTGAAGTTGACGTAACAGAGCTTGTTTCTTACCGCAACTCAATTAAAGGTGAATTTAAAAAGCGCGAAGGCTTTAATTTAACGTTCTTTGCTTTCTTCGTAAAAGCAGTAGCACAAGCATTAAAAGAATACCCACAAATTAATTCGATGTGGGCTGGCGATAAAATTGTTCAAAAGAAAGATATTAACCTTTCGATCGCAGTTGCAACAGAAGACGAGTTATTCGTTCCAGTTATTAAACATGCTGATGAGAAAACAATTAAAGGAATCGCTCGTGAAATTACAGAGCTTGCAGGAAAAGTACGTACGAAGTCATTAAAAGCGGACGAAATGCAAGGTGGTACATTCACAATTAACAACACAGGATCATTTGGTTCTGTTCAGTCTATGGGTATCATTAACTACCCTCAAGCTGCTATTTTACAAGTTGAATCTATCGTGAAACGTCCAGTAATTATGGATAACGGTATGTTTGGTGCACGTGACATGGTAAACTTATGTTTATCTCTTGATCACCGTGTATTAGATGGATTAATTTGCGGTAAATTCTTAGGACGCGTAAAGGAAATTCTTGAAAATACATCAGCAGATAATACATCTGTATATTAAAAAAAAGCTCGCCAATTGGCGGGCTTTTTTTGTTGTTTTTACATAAAGTGAAACTTCACTCAGTGGGGTGTTCTTCATCCCCCACTGAGTGTTAGTTGAACCAATCGGGCTTTTACGGGCTGTTAATCTCCCACCTAAACTTCTTCGCTTTTTCTTAAGTTTTGAGGTGGGAGTTTTACAGCCCGTTAATGCGGGATAAACATTCCTCCAATAAACAAACACTATTTATGCAGTTAAAAGAGGGGGATTATGTATGAATTTTCATTTACTTGAAGGAGCGCATCATCTTTCAAATATCGAATGGGTACTACGCGCAGTGTTAGCCTATATATTTTTAATGATTATTGGAAAAGCAATGGGGCAACGTTCTATTGCTCAGTTTCGCGTTTTAGATGTTGTACTTGTTTTATTGTTAGGGGGAAATGTATCAAATGCATTGTCTGATGAAAAAGTTGGACTGCTCGGTTCTATGATTACAACATTTGTTATTGTTATGCTTCATATTGCAAATTCGATTGTTGCGTTAAAATGGGACATGTGGAGACGTTTTTTAGAGCCTGCCCCTATCATTCTTATTCATAATGGCCATATTTATTTTAATAATTTAAAGAAAGCACGTATTACAGTAGAATATTTATTTGCTGAACTACGTGTACAAAATATTGCAGATGTCAAAATGGTGAAAATGGCATTATGGGAATCAAGTGGTCTCGTTTCCGCTTTTTTATATGCAGAGCATGAACCTGCTACAAGAAAGGATATGAAGATAGAAAGTAGCGCTCAAACTGTTCCATTTGTTGTGATAAAGGAAGGGAACATTCAGCAGGATAGCTTAGCTTTGTTAGGAAAGACGGAAGGATGGATAAAAGAAGCGATGCAAAGCATCTCACCTATAGAAGACGTAAAGTTAGCAACATTAGATGCAAGTGGAGAAATAAAAGTTATTGAGAAGGAATAAAGCCGTTACGCGCATTACAATCTTATACATATGATAAAATGATATGGACAATCATTAGGAGAAAGGTATGTTACGATGGGATATGTAGAGGAATTACGAAAAGAGGTTGGCCATCGTCCTTTAATTTTAGTTGGTTCAGCTGTTCTTGTTTTAAATGAGAAAGAAGAAGTATTACTTCAGCAAAGACAAGAACCATATGGAAAATGGGGACTGCCTGGAGGGTTGATGGAGCTTGGAGAATCACCGACAGAAACTGCAAGGCGCGAAGTGTACGAAGAAACGGGTATTGTAGTGAACGATTTACAGTTAATCGATGTATTTTCTGGAGCGGGTTATTTGATCAAGCTCGCAAATGGTGATGAATTTCAAAGTGTAACAGTTGCATACTATACAAAGCATTATGAAGGAACGATTCGTGTGAATACAGAGGAAGCGATAGAACTTAAATTCTTTCCTATTACAGAACTACCTGAGTATATTGTAGGATCGCATAAAAAAATGATGGAAGCGTATCAAAAAATGAATCAGAGTAAGTAAGTTTACTTGTATTTATAAAAGGCTTACTGGTAAGATACGAATAGATATATATTTGAGGGGGTAACGTTTTGATTAACTTTAACTTTTTTATGAATGATGTTGTTCGTCAAGCGCGCGAAGAAATCGTTGCAGCTGGCTATACAGAGCTAACAACACCAGAAGCTGTAGATGAGGCATTACAAAAGAAAGGTACGACACTTGTAATGGTTAATTCTGTATGTGGTTGTGCAGGTGGGATCGCTCGTCCAGCAGCAGGACACGCTGTTCATTATGATAAGCGTCCGGATCACCTTGTAACAGTATTTGCTGGACAAGATAAAGAAGCGACGGCACGTGCACGTGAATATTTCGAAGGATATCCGCCATCATCTCCATCTTTCGCTCTTTTAAAAGATGGTAAAATTGTAACGATGGTAGAACGTCATGAAGTTGAAGGTCACGATCCAATGCAAGTTATTGAGAAGCTACAATCGTCTTTCGAGCAATATTGTGACGAAGTATAAAATAGTATGTAAAAGCCGCTGAGTGGTTATGCTCAGTGGCTTTTTTATTTATACATATTGTGTAAAAATGTAAGCGTCAAACTGTTCCTACTTGCTGTAACTAGAAGACTGTTATGTTGGCTACTTGGTGGGTTACCTTTTAACCAAAAACAAGGACATCAAGAAGTTCGTGCTTAAACAATCATATAACAGTGAAATTTTTGTCTAATGGTGAAGGGTTTTGGTTAGATATTACGAATATATATAATCATGAATACGACTATGAACACTAACAATAGAAAGTTATTTATTACCCACTAAAGTATGAATAATTATTATGAATAGTCATTATGGTTGAAAGGAATGTTATAGCAATGAATGATAACAATCAAACAATTGTAATAAGAGGAACTCATTATACTAGAAATAGGAATTAAGACTAATCGTAAATAGATTTTAAAATTACAAAAGATGTTAAATCTCCGCAATTACATAAATACTTGAAGGAGATTATTTCGTTATTAATTTAAAATATGGGGACAATTTGAAGATTAAATAAAAATACCAATATATGAATTTTTATTTTATTTATTGCATAAAAATAAAAGTGCTGGTACAATGCATATAACGAATAAAAATTCTATATAACTTATAAAAATTCATTTATCAGGGGGAAGAAAGATGAAGAAAGTATTTAGTAGTATCGTTGCACTTATCATGATTATTTCTATGTTTACAGCATGTAGTAAAAGTGAAACAACTAGTAGTAATGAAGAAAAAACATTAGTCATGGGGACGTCAGCTGACTATAAACCTTATGAATATATAGATGCAAAAAAGAGTGAAGAGATTATTGGATTTGATATTGATGTAATGAATTACATTGCAAAAGAATTGGGTTATAAAGTGCAAGTGAAAGACATGGAATTTAGTGGATTATTAACAGCTTTAGAGGCAGAAAAAGTAGATTTCGTTATGGCTGGTCTTACACCAACGAAAGAACGTGAAAAAAATGCGGATTTTACGGATGCATATTTTGTCGCAAAAAATGTTGTGATCACAAAGAAAGATGCTAATATTCAAACACTGCAAGATTTACAAGGGAAAAATGTAGGTGTACAAACTGGATCAACGCAAGAGGAAAGGGCGAAAAAGTTACAAAAAGAAGTAAAGTTCCAGCTTGAAGGGCGTGACCGTATTCCAGAACTGATACAGGAAGTACGAGCAGGACGTGTGGAAGCAATTATTTTAGAAGAAACTGTTGCGAAAGGGTATTTACAAAAAGAAAAAGAGTTAAAGAAAATTGAAATTTCAGAAGTAGCAGAAGAACCAGGTACAGTTATTGCGTTGCCAAAGGGAAGTGAATTAACAGAAGAATTTAATACAGTTATTAAAAAGATGCAAGAAAATGGAGAAATGGAGAAATTAGTGAATAAGTGGTTTGGCGGCGAGCAATAGGCCGCTTTTCCACTTTCAGAGGGGACTGAATATGAAATGAACTTAGACTTTTCGCAAATTATGCCATCCGTACCATACATTCTAAAAGGGTTAGAAGTAACGTTAAAAATTGTCCTTGCTTCAGCTGTGTTAGGTTTTATTCTTGGTACGTTATTAGCGCTTTGTAAAATTACAAGAATAAAAGTTTTAAATGTTCTTGCTGATTTTTATACTTCAATTTTTCGCGGGACACCACTTGTATTGCAATTAATTATGATTTATTACGGAGTACCACAGTTAATTGGATATGAAATTCAGCCGTTTGTAGCTGCTGTATTAGCATTTAGTTTAAACTCAGGTGCATATATGTCGGAAGTTATTCGGGCAGGCATTCAAGCAGTTGATAAAGGACAAACAGAAGCAGCGATGGCACTTGGCATTCCTTATCATAAAATGATGCGCCAAATTATTTTACCGCAGGCGATGAAAAATATTTTACCAGCACTTATTAATGAATTTGCAACGTTAACGAAAGAATCAGCAGTTGTGACAGTCATTGGCGCAACAGATTTAATGCGCCGCGCTTATATTGTTGGTGGTGAAACATTATCATATCTTGAGCCACTCTTATTTGTTGGGATGATCTACTACATTCTTGTTATGATTCTTACATTTATTGGGAAAGTAGTGGAAAGGAGAATGAAGCAAAGTGATTAAAATTAACAACCTTCATAAGTCATATGGAAATAATGAAGTATTGCAGGGGATTACGACAACAATTGAAAAAGGAGAGGTTGTTGCGATTGTTGGACCGTCTGGATCTGGAAAATCGACATTGCTTCGCTGCATGAATTTATTAGAAACACCAACAAGCGGTGACGTTTGGATTAATGAAGATGAAGTGACAAGTCCAAAGGTTAATATTATGAAAGTACGTGAGCACGTTGGGATGGTCTTTCAACATTTTCATTTATTTCCGCATATGAACGTATTAGAAAATGTTACGTATGCTCCTATTACAGTAAAGGGTGTTCCAAAAGAAGAGGCTATAAAAAAAGCAGAGCAACTGTTAGACAAAGTAGGATTGCTTCAGAAAAAAGATGCATACCCAAATCGCCTTTCTGGTGGACAAAAGCAGCGTGTGGCTATTGCAAGAGCACTTGCAATGGAACCAAATGTAATGTTATTTGATGAACCAACATCAGCATTAGATCCTGAGATGGTAAAAGAAGTATTAGATGTCATGAAGTCTCTTGTAACAACAGGAATGACGATGGCGATTGTGACGCATGAAATGGGATTTGCAAAAGAAGTGGCGGATCGAATTTTATTTTTAGATGGTGGAAAGCTTGTAGAGGATACAAACCCAGAACAATTTTTTTCAGCACCGAGCAGTGAGCGTGCACAGCAATTTTTACAAAAGGTGTTGTAACATGTAAAGATTACGTGAATAATAAGGCGGAAAGGATGACATGGTGTCATCCTTTTTTTATACTGTAAGTATATAGCTTATACATATAGAGAGGTACATACATGTTTAAAATTGGATATCGTACAGTGAAAACAGCTGCCGGCGCGGCATTAGCAGTTTTAATCGCGCAGCTTTTTGATTTGCAATTTTATAGTTCAGCAGGTATTCTCGTTATTTTATGCGTTCAAAATACGAAGAAAAAATCATTGGAAGTTTCTGTGCATCGTTTTTTAGCATGCGTACTTTCGATGGCATTTTCGTTTGCAATATTTGAAACGATTGGTTATACACCAATCGCAATTGGATTGTTATTACTGCTCTTTATTCCAACGGCAGTGATGTTTAAAATTCAAGAAGGGATTGTAACGAGTTCAGTTATTGTGATGCATATCTATTCACTGCAAGACATTACGTGGGGAATTGTTTGGAATGAAATTGCAATTTTAACAATTGGGATTAGTGTAGCATTACTTATTAATTTATATATGCCAAGTGTCGAAAAGGATTTAAAAGAATATCAGCAAAAAGTAGAACGTAATTTTAAAACGATTTTATTTGAGATGGCTGTCTTTGTTCGAAATGGTGAAAGTAATTGGGATGGAAAAGAGCTTTTGCAAACAGAGGAGTTACTCATAAAAGCGAAAGAAGTTTCATTTCAAAAGCTTGAAAATCAATTTATGCGTGAAGATGATTATTACTACCGTTATTTCACGATGAGGATGCAACAGTTTGCAATTTTAGAGAGAATTATGCCTCTTGCTGCATCAGTATCGTGGGCGTATGAACATTCTCATATGGTTGCCGATATTATTGAAAGTGTCGGTAATGCAATCCGTCCCGAAAGTACTGGAGTTATATCATTACGTCAATTACAAGAAATGCGAGAAGTTTTCCGAGAAATGCCTCTTCCAAAAACACGTGAGGAGTTTGAGATGCGCGCGAAGCTTGTACAACTTGTCTATGAAATTGAACAATATTTACTCATTAAAAGTGAGTTTAGAGGGAAGTATAACTTACAAGAACTTATTGAGTAGGAAGGGATGAACATTGCCATATCTTCTTTCATTTTTATTGTTTATTTCTATATCCCCGATTTGGCCACTTGGTAATAATCCGCGTGTTGGGGATCCGTTTATTATTGTCAATAAGCAAACGAATCAGCTTGCTTATATTGATGATGGGAAAATTCAACGTATTTTCCCAGTGGCAACAGGAAAAACAAATGATTTAACGCCAGAAGGAACATTTGATGTTGTGGTGAAAGCAAAGGATCCTTATTATATTGCGAAAAATATCCCAGGAGGTTCTCCATTAAATCCACTTGGTTCAAGGTGGATTGGCTTTAATGCGCGAGGAACAGATGGGCGTAAATACGGAATACATGGTACAAATATGCCAAGCTCTATTGGAAAATACATTTCGCAAGGGTGTATTCGCATGCATAAACAAGATGTAGAATATTTATTTGATCAAATTCCGCTTGGAACAAAAGTATCGATTGTAAGATCGAGTAAATCATTTTTACAACTTGCAAAAGAAAAAGGGGCAATCGCATACGAAAAAGCGTCAACATTGGATGTTGGCGCTTTTTCTTGTCTTGACATGTGTATATATAAATGTGTAATTTAAATATATACTTAAAAAGGAGGTTGCTTATATGCACATGATAAAGAAACTACCATATATTCAGTTCATTATAGGGCTTTTGTCAATTGTCACATTTATATTAGCAACTTTCCATGTGTTACCGTTTGTATTAACAGTTTTTTTCATTGCGTTTTTAAATTTTACATTTGCATTTGGTGCGTTTTATAAACGGCTTTATCATAGTTTTGTACTAGGGATTATGTTGGGGTTTGCATTTTTGATTGTAGGAATGGTTTTAATAAAATAACAAGGGCTACGTAGCCCTTGTTTATGAAAACATATATATGCCAGTAAACAATGTTGTAACAAGCATTGAAATTAGCATGATGTATACCATAATTTTTTGCATTTTTTTATTCATAAGTAGTTGATCCTCCTTGTGAATCTTTACTATTTTATTTTATCGGGAAATGAAAGTGAGGACAAGGGTGGATATTGGAATTGAGAAAAAATCGTTTTTTCAAATACGACAGGATTTTTCATAAAGAATAGAGAAAAGAGAAGGATACACTACTCGTGGTTTTTATTTAAGTATGTTAAAGAATAAAAAGTAGGATAAATAGTTTGTGACTATTTATCCTACTTTTTCTATCAGGGGGCGCTACATATGATGGATACATATGAAACGAAAAGGTTAGTATTAAAGAAATTAGATGAAACATATGCCAAGCAAGTACTTTCTTATTATGAACGAAATCGAGAATTTTTACGAATATGGGAAGAATATAGACCGGACGAATTTTTTGCGTTAGACCATCAAAAGGAACGTTTGCAAAGAGATGAAAAAGATTTTGCAGCAGGGACTAAAATAAGATTGTGGGTTTTTAAAAAAGGCGATGAACAAAACATCATCGGTTGTATTTCATTTAATCTTATTGTACGGGGAATCTATCAATCATGTACGCTTCAGTATAAGTTAGATAAAAATGAATTAAATAAAGGTTATACGACAGAAGCGCTCCAAGAAGCAATTCATCTTGCATTTCATGAATTTGATTTACATCGCATTGAAGCTCCGATTATGCCTCGTAACGAAGCGTCAATTCAAGTGGTGACAAAGTTAGGTTTTCAATATGAAGGTGTATCACGAAAAATGCTAATGATT
The DNA here is from genome assembly GCF_000712595.1 of Bacillus manliponensis. Classification (GTDB taxonomy): domain Bacteria; phylum Bacillota; class Bacilli; order Bacillales; family Bacillaceae_G; genus Bacillus_A; species Bacillus_A manliponensis. The sequence goes on along the minus strand of NZ_JOTN01000002.1, from coordinate 366,804 downwards.
AATGGTATTTGGGAAGATCATATGAGATGGGTATTGTTAAATGACGAAGTAACAAACAAAGTCATATGACTCTGTTAAATAGAAACAAGAGCTTACTTTAGCTACTACTATGTATATATATCCAGTTTGACCATGTAACACAATAGTAGCTGCTACGTATATAAGAATGACAAACGTACTCATTTCATCCATTTGTTGTAACATAGCGCGCGGTAGGAAAAGGCCCTGACCGCTACTGCAAATGGAGGAACCCACTTTTCTACCGAAAAAGAAGAGGGTTTGTTAGTTTTTTAACTTGCATTCATATATATAGGATAATCGTTCTTATTAAAAAAGAAAGATTGCACTCTTTCGAAACTTTTGAGAAATTCTGTTATAATAGGTATGTTACATACATAATGCAGGAGGACTGTTCTCATGATTAATCAAGAGCGTTTAGTAAATGAATTTATGGAACTTGTGCAAGTGGACTCTGAAACGAAATTTGAAGCGGAAATTTGCAAAGTATTAAAAGAAAAGTTCACTTCCTTAGGTGTTGATGTATTTGAAGATGACACGATGGATGTGACTGGTCATGGTGCTGGTAACTTAATTTGTACATTACCAGCTACAAAAGAAGGGGTAGATACAATTTACTTCACTTCTCACATGGATACAGTTGTTCCGGGGAAAGGAATTAAGCCTTCTATTGAAGATGGTTATATTGTAACTGACGGTACAACAATTTTAGGTGCAGACGACAAAGCAGGATTAGCTGCAATGTTTGAAGCAATTCGTATTTTAAAAGAAAACAATATTCCGCACGGTAAAGTTGAATTTATCATTACAGTTGGAGAAGAATCAGGCCTTGTTGGTGCAAAGGCACTAGAGCGTGAACGTATCACAGCTCAGTACGGTTATGCATTAGACAGTGATGGAAAAGTTGGAGAAATTGTTGTTGCAGCTCCAACACAAGCGAAAGTCAATGCGATTGTTCGCGGGAAAACAGCTCACGCTGGTGTAGCACCAGAAAAAGGTATATCAGCAATTACAATTGCAGCGAAAGCAATTGCAAAAATGCCATTAGGTCGTATTGATTCTGAAACAACAGCAAACATTGGCCGCTTCGCAGGTGGTACACAAACAAATATCGTTTGTGATCATGTAGAAATTTTTGCTGAAGCACGATCTTTAGTAGAAGAAAAAATGTTAGCGCAAGTAGAAAAAATGAAAGATGCGTTTGAAACAGTGGCAAAAGAGATGGGCGGACAAGCTGATGTTGATGTACAAGTAATGTACCCAGGATTCAAGTTCCAAGATGGCGATCACGTTGTAGAAGTCGCAAAACGTGCAGCTGAGAAAATTGGTCGTACACCATCCCTTCACCAAAGTGGTGGTGGCAGTGATGCAAACGTAATCGCAGGTCATGGTATTCCAACAGTAAACTTAGCGGTTGGATATGAAGAAATTCATACAACAAACGAAAGAATGCCTGTTGAAGAATTAGTAAAAACAGCAGAAATGGTTGTTGCTATTATTGAAGAAGTAGCGAAATAATATGATGAAACCGCATGGATATTCCATGCGGTTTTTTTATTGTGTAAATTTTTTATATGAGATATGTAGCTCACGAATTTCCAGGGAATATTGCTTTTTCAAAATCCTCTTGATAAAATAAGAACAAACGTTCTTGTGTTAGGGGTGGTAAACTTGCGTGAAATGTATCCGAAAAATGGACGTGTTATTTTACATGTGGACATGAATTGTTTTTATGCATCTGTTGAAATTGCACACGATTCATCATTAAAAGGTAAGCCACTTGCAATTGCTGGGAAAGCAAAAGAGCGAAAAGGAATTATCGTCACATGTAGCTATGAAGCGAGGGAGAGGGGAGTCAGGGCAACGATGCCGGTTTGGGAAGCAAAACGGCTTTGTCCAGAACTCATTGTGAAGCATCCAAACTTTGATTTATATCGCGAAACTTCGTTTTCATTATTTCAAGTACTTGCAAGGTTTACAGAGAAAATCCAACCAGTGTCAATAGATGAAGGGTATTTAGACATTACAGATTGCTATGGTCTCGGTTCTCCGCTTGAAATTGCACAAATGATTCAACATGCTTTATTAACAGAGTTACAACTCCCTTGTAGCATCGGCATTGCACCAAATTTATTTTTAGCAAAAACAGCTTCAGACATGAAGAAACCACTAGGAATTACAGTGCTACGGAAACGGGACATTGAAGTGTTACTGTGGCCTCTTCCTGTTGAAAAAATGCATGGTGTTGGGAAGAAGACGGCAGAGAAATTACATGCAGTCGACATTTTGACCATTGGTGATTTAGCAAAAGGAAACGAGTATAGTATTCGGTCTACTATCGGCAATCATGGGTTAGATTTAAAAAAGCGTGCGAATGGAATAGACGATAGAGTTGTCGATCCATCGCAAATTGGTCAATATAAGACGATTGGAAACTCAACGACACTTCAGAAAGATACTGATGAAGAAACGGAATTGTTACATATAGTAGAGAAGTTAGCAAAGTCTGTTAGTAGGCGTTTACAAAAACGGTCATTCGTTACATATAATGTACAAATTACGATTAAATACTATAATCGGCGTACAACTACGAGAAGTCAACAGCTTCAAAACTCTATTTCTGAAGCTGCGCATATATTTCAAGCAGCAGTACGATTATGGAAGAAACACTGGGATGGTGACCCAGTTCGTTTACTTGGGATTACAGCTTGTGAGTTGCAATCAAAAACAGAGGCAGTGAAACAACTTGATCTTTTTTCATTTGAAGAAGATGCAAAACAAGAACCCTTGCTTGCGATTATGGAAAAAATGAATGAAAAATATAATGCTCCTGTCATTCAACGAGGAAGTGAGCTAGTACAGAAGAAAGAATCATCATTTCAAGAACGATTAGAAAAGAAATGGTTATGAAAACTCCCATGGTTCATTAAGAAACATGGGAGTTTTCATAAAAGATAATCTCTGTATTTGATGGTGAAGAAACACGCTGTGCATAATATGTGATGGAGGAAGAGATACGTTCTGGTACAGGTTGAAGCGTGTGTAATGCTGTATATTCATGAATTAATTCTTTTAATGTAGACCAGTGCAAATGAGTTGGTGTCTCAGAAACGAATGAGCTTGCCCAAACATCAAATGAAGAAGAAAAATCAGTTTGTAAGCGAAATACCTCTTTCATATTTTTAGCCCCTTTTATATATGATAGTATCATTCTACTATAAAACACGAACAAATGTGAAGAATTTTATAGTTAATGTTCGTGTAATATAGTTGTCTAGATGGATAGCCTTTTGAAAACCATTTGCTATTTTGAAAAACATTTCTTAAGATGAAGGATAGAGACTATGAAATGGTTGGAGGAAACAACGTGGAATTTGTGTTTTTAGGGACGGGAGCTGGTGTTCCTTCAAAAGGAAGAAATGTATCAGCTATCGCTTTACAATTATTAGAAGAACGAGGAGCAACGTGGTTATTTGATTGTGGTGAAGCAACGCAACACCAAATTTTACATACAGCAGTGCGTCCGCGTCGCATTGAGAAAATATTTATTACTCATTTACACGGTGATCACATTTTTGGGTTACCAGGATTACTAGGTAGCCGATCGTTTCAAGGTGGGACAACACCTCTTACTGTGTATGGTCCGAAGGGGATTCGTGAATTTATTGAAGTCGCATTATCGGTAAGTACAACGCATGTTAAATATCCACTTGAAATTGTTGAGATTACAGACGAAGGAGTTATATTTGAAGATAAACAATTTTATGTTGAAACAAAACGCTTGTCCCATGGAATTGAATGCTTTGGGTATCGTATTGTAGAAAAAGATATACAAGGTGAACTTCTTGTAGAAAAATTACTAGAGGTAGGGGTAACACCAGGACCAATCTTCAAACGATTAAAAAATGGAGAGACGGTAGAACTTGAAGATGGACGCGTACTACACGGTGAGCAATTTATTGGACCGAAAAAGAAGGGACGGATTATTACAATTTTAGGGGATACGCGCTATTGTGAAGCAGCAATAGAGTTAGCAAAAGATGCGGATGTACTTGTGCACGAAGCAACGTTTTCAGCAGAAGATACGAAGCAGGCGCACGACTATTACCATTCTACAACGGAGCAAGCAGCAAATGTTGCATTGCAGGCAAATGTGAAACGATTGATTTTAACGCACATTAGCTCACGTTATCAAGGGGATACGTATAAAGTTTTATTAGAAGAGGCGAAGCAGTTATTTTCAAATACCGAAATTGCTTCAGATTTGAAAATTTTCACAGTAGGACGTTAAAAGTGAAAAACAATGGCAGGGGATAGAGAAAAACTTGCCATTGTTTTTATAAGTAAGGATAGAAAATTTCCACTATCAAGATAGGGGAAACTGTTATAGTAAAATCTTTTAGATGAATAATACAGAGATAGCAGGTGTTTTCTCTGTATTGTTAAATACAAGAAGAATGACAAGGTTTATGCACAAAGAATAAGTAAAATAATGGTTAAAATGAATGAATATGAGAAAACTGTTATATTTAATATTCCAATTATAATATAACAATTATAAATGGCCTGTAATTATTTTTGAAAGTTTCGAATTTAAAAAAAATAAATAGTTTGCAAAAATCAAGCTATAATGAGGGCGCATTATATTTATTCATAAGTTACAACTGTCTGTTTTAGCCATGTTTCGTAACAACATGAAATTGACTAAAAGGAGAGAGAACCATGGAAATCATTAAAGGAACGATACTACTATTATTCGTACTCAGTCTGTTTTCACTTTTTAGTTTTAAAGCTCCAAACGGTATGAAAGCTATGGGAGCTTTAGCAAGTGCAGCTGTTGCTAGTTTCCTAGTGGAAGCTTTCCATCTATACGTTGGTGGAGATTTACTAGGATTTGAATTTTTGAAAGAAGTTGGTGTATCTTCAGGTAGCTTAGGCGGGGTTGCTGGGGCAACACTTGTAGCACTTGCAATGGGAGTTTCACCTGTGTATGCTATGCTTGTAGGGGCATCTGTTTTAAAATTCGGATTGCTGCCAGGTTTTTTTGCAGGTTATTTAATATCGTTTTTAGTTAAGCAAATCGAAAAGCGTGTACCAGAAGGTTTAGATTTAATTGTTTGTATTATAGTGGCAGCACCTTTAACAAGATTCATTGCTCAAACGATGGATCCAATTGTAACCGCTACCCTACAACAAATTGGTGGTGTTATTACATCTGCGACAGATACAAGCCCAATTGTTATGGGAATCGTTTTAGGTGGTGTAATTACAGTTGTAGCAACAGCACCGTTAAGTTCAATGGCATTAACAGCACTTCTTGGTTTAACAGGTTTACCAATGGCAATTGGTGCATTAGCTGTAACAAGTTCATCGTTCATGAACTACGTCTTCTTTAAAAGAATGAAATTTGGAGATAAGCGTACTGTAATTGCTGTATCAATTGAACCGTTAACACAAGCTGACTTAATATCGGCAAATCCAATTCCTGTGTATGTAACAAACTTTATTGGTGGTGCAACAGCGGGGATTATCATTTCGATGTTTGATTTAGTAAATAATGCAACAGGGACAGCAACACCAATTGCTGGACTTATGGTCATGTATGGATTTAATGACCCGATGAAAGTAACGTTATGCTTCTTATGCATCATGGTATCTGGTTTGATTTCAGGATATATTGGTTCGTTACTGTTTAAAAATTACCCAATTCGCACAGCTGAAGAAATTCGTGGTAAAAATGGGAAAACAACAGAAGCGGCAGCTTAATAGATTAATAATAGGGGAGCTTCTTAATTAAGAAGAGAAAACCTTTTTTCTGTACAGACCTAGTGCTCGGTGAGAATATACAAGTTCTTACCGGGCATTAGCTACGCTTAAAATAAAAAATCTCTATAGGGGGAAGTAGTGATGAAATATCGCTCAGTATTTGATATTATCGGTCCAGTTATGATTGGTCCATCTAGTTCACATACAGCTGGAGCAGCACGAATGGGGCAAGTTGCTCGTCAATTATTTCGTAAGCAACCAGAGAAAATAGTGATTTCTCTATATGAATCTTTTGCAAAAACATATCGTGGTCACGGTACAGATGTAGCACTTGTTGGAGGGATAATGGGGTTTGAAACAGATGATCCTCGCATTCCAAGTGCGCTTGAAATTGCAAAGGAAAAAGGTATTGAAGTGACATTTATTGAAGAAGAAGCACAAGCACCACATCCAAATACAGCAAGAATTCGTTTATATAAAGATGAAGAAGAAATCGAAGTTGTTGCAAGTTCAATTGGGGGCGGTAAAATTGAAGTGATTGAATTAAATGGCTTTGATTTACAGCTTACAGGGACAAGTCCAGCGCTTCTAATTGTAAATAATGACCGCTACGGAGCAATCGCATCGGTTGCAAATATATTAGCAAAGCATAAAATTAATATTAGTACAATGAGTGTGTCACGTAAAGAAAAGGGAAGAAAAGCCCTTATGGTTATTGAAACCGATGAGCTATTAGCTGATGAAGTTATTAATGAAATTACAGAGCAATCTAATATTTGTCAAGTAACAATTATGGATTAATCGCAGGGGGGACACAACATGTTTCGAAATGTAGCGGAACTAGTTGAACAAGCAAACGCACAAAATGTAAAAATTTCAGAAATTATGATTCAATGTGAAATGGAGACAAGAAATCTTTCACGTGAACAAGTAATTGCTGGTATGGAAAAAAATTTAGTCGTTATGGAGCAAGCGGTTGAACGTGGTCTTCGAGGAGTAAAATCTCCAACAGGTTTAACAGGCGGAGACGCTGTGAAAGTGCAAGCATATATGAAGAGCGGCAAAGGATTATCTGGTGATACAATTTTAGACGCAGTAAGTAAAGCGGTTGCAACAAATGAAGTGAACGCAGCAATGGGTATCATTTGTGCAACGCCAACAGCTGGTTCGGCTGGAACAGTACCAGGTGTTCTATTCGCATTAAAAGAAAAGTTAAATCCGACACGTGAAGAAATGATTGAGTTTTTATTTACAGCTGGAGCGTTTGGAATGGTTGTAGCAAATAATGCATGTATCGCTGGTGCAGCTGGTGGATGTCAAGCTGAGGTTGGATCGGCAAGTGGAATGGCAGCGGCAGCAGCTGTTGAAATGGCTGGAGGTACACCAGAGCAAGCGGCAACTGCAATGAGTATTTCCTTGAAAAATATGCTTGGATTAGTATGTGATCCTGTTGCAGGGCTTGTCGAAGTTCCTTGTGTAAAACGTAATGCGGCAGGCGCGTCCAATGCAATGATTTCAGCAGATTTATCATTAGCTGGTGTAACAAGTGCGATTCCTTGTGACGAAGTAATTGAAGCGATGTATCGTATTGGGCAAACAATGCCTTCTGCACTTCGAGAAACGGCAGAAGGTGGCTTAGCAGCAACACCAACAGGAAGACGTTTACAAGAACAAATTTTTGGGAAAAAGAAATAAAGTGAAACCCTTGCTCATTGTGAGCGAGGGTTTTTTAAGGTTTATTTACAAACCTCTCTAATGTTTCACCGAGTTCGTGTGAACGTTTTGTAGCTTTTGTAATACAGGAAATAAGAGCGTTTTGAAATTCAAAGCTCTGCAATACTTCAATGCCAGCTTCTGTTGTTCCACCTGGTGAAGTGATTTCCTTACGTAAGACGGAAGGATGTTTTGTATTTGCTTTTAACATCTCAGCAGCACCAATTACTGTTTGTAAAATAAGAGATTTTGCTACATCTTCTTCTAGACCAAGTTGTTTTGCTGCTTCTTCCATCGCTTCTACAACATAATACACATATGCAGGCCCACTACCTGATAATGCTGTGACTGCATGCATTTGTTCTTCTTCTACAATTGATACAACGCCAACTGTTTGAAAGAGAGAAGTCGCAATTTGAATATGCTCCTCTGTAGCATGAGAAGACGGTGAGATTGCAGTAGCTGATTTTAAAATAGATGCAGATGTATTCGGCATCGCACGAATAATTGGGACATTTTTATTAAGTAATTTTGCAATAGAAGATGTTGAAACTCCTGCTAGTAAGGAAATAATTAATTGATTGTTGTTGATATATGGCTCTAAAGGTGTGATGGCTTCTACAATATCTTTTGGTTTCATAGCAAGAATCACAATGTCTGCATCTGTGATGAGTTCTTCTTTATTATGTGTTCCTGTCACACCATAGAGATTGTGTAACTCTGTTAACCGATTCGTATTAGATCGGTTGCTCACCATCATTTGTTCTTCAGTTACAACTTTTGAATGTAGCAAACCAGCAATTACAGCTTCGGCAATTGAACCAGCACCAACGAAAGCGATTTTTTGAATATTCATCATCATATTGTTACTGAAAGTATATATCTTTTATCCCGCATTAACAGCCAGTTAAAGCCCGATTAGTTTAACTAGCACTTAGTGGGAGAGGAAGAACCCCCCACTGAGTGAAGTTTTCACTTTATGAGTCCCCATCTCGTTTCAGTAACAGTCTCCTTTCTTATTTTCTTAAATACATATGAACATATTACTTTATAAAGCAATAGATTCATATGTACTAGGTGGTTTGTCCTATATACGTTTATCCCGCATTAACAGCCAATAAAAGCCCGATTGGTCGGGCTAGCACTCAGTGGGGGTGAAGAAAGCCCCACTGAGTGCAGTTTCACTTTATAAATTTACATACATTCGTTTTTTGATGGGAAACACCTTCTTTTTATCTGAAAATAATGACAAATTTTTAAGGAAGAGGTAAACTGAAGAGAGATTCATTTTTGAAATGGGATGGCGAAGGGGGTTATAAACATGACAGTAATTCATCGAATGGAAATACCCGTTCCATTTGCAGTTGAGACAGTCAATGTTTTTTTAGTGGAAGGAGATACATTAACGCTAATTGATACGGGAACGAATACAGAAGCGGCGAAACAAGCGTTAGAAGAACAATTACAAAAGTTAGGTTATACAATAAGTGACATTGAAACAGTTGTAATTACACATCATCATGCGGATCATTGTGGGCTTTTAAATGTATTTTCTGAAGGAGTAAAGATTATTGGACATCCGTGGAATGAACCGTGGATTACACAAGATCCTCAGTTTTTAAAAGGTTATGAAACGTTTTTGTTTGAAATGGCGCTGCAATTTGGTGTACCAGAAGCGTTTTTGAAATACGGTTCATCGCTAATGCAGACATTGACGTATTCTTGTAAGCGTTCATTAACACATACTGTTCGAGAAGGCGATCACATTGATGCTTTGCCAGAGTTTACAGTTATTGAAACGCCAGGTCACGCTTCAACTCATATCTCATTATATCGTGAAAGCGATGGATTATTAATTGGCGGAGATGTACTAATTGGACATATTTCTTCAAATCCATTACTGGAACCCCCATATGAAAGAGAAACAGAACGAGCAAAGCCATTATTACAATATAATAAAACATTAGAACGCCTCGCGTCGATGAACATTTCACGTGTTTTGTCAGGGCATGGAGAAGATGTAGTGAACGTGAAAGAGCTTGTTCATGAACGATTGCAAAAGCAAGAAACAAGAGCTTTAAAAGTATTGAGCTTATTAAAAGAAAAACCAATGACAGTATTTGAGGTTTGTGTAAAGCTATTTCCAGTCTTATATAAGAAGGAATTGTCACTTACATTATCTGAAACAGTTGGACAACTAGACTTTTTAGCATATAATGGGCAAGTAATGATTGACAAATCATCACAGCAATGGATTTACTATGCAAAGTAGGTGGCAACAATGAAAAAGAGTTTACAAGATAAAGTAGTCGTTATTACTGGAGCTTCAAGTGGAATTGGAGAAGAGGTGGCGATGCAAGTAGCAAAAGAAGGGGCCGTTCCTGTACTTATTGCACGAACAGAAGCAAAGCTACAAACATTGCAGCAGAAAATTAAAACGACATATAGCGTATCCTGTTATTACTATGTGTTAGATGTCAGTAAAGAAGTTGAAGTACAAAATGTATTTACAAACATTCTGCGTGATATCGGACATATTGATATATTAGTAAATAACGCCGGATTCGGTATTTTTAAAACGTTTGATGATGCGTCTTTAGACGAAGTGAAAAATATGTTTGATGTAAATGTATTTGGTTTGGTTGCTTGTACAAAAGCGGCTTTACCTTATATGTTAAAAAAGAATGCAGGACATATTATTAACATTGCTTCGTTAGCTGGTAAAATTGCAACACCAAAATCAAGTGCATATGCAGCAACAAAACATGCTGTGTTAGGATTTACAAATAGTTTACGTATGGAGCTCGTGAATAAAAATATTCATGTAACAGCTGTTAATCCTGGACCAATCGATACAAACTTTTTTGATATTGCGGATGAATCTGGTACGTATGTAAAAAGTGTGGGACGTTACATGTTAAAGCCAAACTACGTAGCAGAGCAAATTGTAAAAGCTATGAAAACAAAAAAAAGAGAAGTGAATTTACCGAAATGGATGGGAATGGGACCTGTTATTTTTGCGCTATTCCCAAAGTTATTTGAACGTGTCGCAGGTAAATCGTTAAGTAAAAAATAGGAGATTTCCATTCGGAAATCTCCTATTTTTTATGTTTGTGTTACATATTCATACACAATATCTTCAATTGCTTCGTGTACATCAATGTTTGCAGTCGTAAGAAGTATTTCTTGAATACGTGTAATGAGCATATGATAATCTTCTTCGGAGCTAGGTGCACACTGATATTGGCGGAAGCTTTTCTTAAGCATCTTTTGAATTAATTTTTCATCCATCTTTTTCACCTAATCATATATGTATATTGTTTGTGTTTTATCCCGCTATTTGCGGGCTGTAAGACTCCCGCCTCAAAATTTAGAGGATTCAGAGAAGTTTAGGTGGGAGATTAACAGCCCGAATCTAGCTACGACTCCTAAGCACTCGAGCCACAAGCTAATCCTTTCTGTGGCAAACTTCGCCATGCCAAGGCTTATCTTGTGCTTGTCGTGCTTGAACAGTCGTCTTCGCTTTTGAATGTAAAAGCCCGATTGGTCGGGCTAACACTCAGTGGGCGATAAAGAAAACCCCCACTGAGTGAAGTTTCACTTTATTGTACTTGAAATGAATAGGAAATACTATGAAGTTTCACTTTATAAAGAACAGATAGGATAGTGTGTACTTGAGGACTCTTTTTTCTTGAAATTGCATATGGTAAAAAAGGACATAATTATTATAAAACAATGTAGATTGAAATGTATAAAAACTCATGTTGTAGTTTGGGAAACGAAGTGGATAGTTGTTTGTTTTCTATGTTTAGAAAGTTGTATGAAAGAAGAAAAGTATAGATTTATTTTGCATAAGGCTTGATAAACTCTTTTGTGATAAAATATTTATTCTTTTTATTTTTTATAATCAAAAATTTATAAATATTTAGTTGACTCTATAAATATACAATACTATAATCATATGTAAATTTAAAGAAATCATATAAGGGGGGCAATATGAAAGTTGCAATTATTGGAGCGACAGGTTATGGAGGGATTGAATTATTACGGTTGTTAACACAACATCCCCAGTTTACAATCACCTCTGTTCATTCATTTTCTGGAACTGGCGAGGAAATTACGGCGCTTTATCCTCATGTAACAAATCATATATCACATACGCTAGAAGAAATTGATTCGGAAAAAATTGCGAAAGATGCAGATCTTGTTTTTTTAGCAACACCTGCGGGAGTATCAACGACTCTTACACCAAACCTTCTTGTAGGTGGTGTAAAGGTTATTGATTTATCAGGCGATTTTCGGATGAAGAGTTGTGAAGTATATGAAGCTTGGTATAAAAAGAAAGCTGCAGCGGCCGAATTATTACAAAAATCAGTATATGGGCTGACAGAGTGGAAGCGAGAGCAAATTGCAAGTGCACAGCTTATTGCAAATCCAGGTTGTTATGCAACAGCGACGTTACTTGCTGCAGCACCTCTTGTTCTTCATGACATTATTGAAGAAGATTCCATTGTCATCGATGCGAAATCAGGTGTTTCAGGAGCAGGAAAAACACCAACAAATATGACACATTTTCCAGAGCTATATGATAATTTGCATATTTATAAAGTGAATGAACATCAGCATATTCCGGAAATAGAGCAAATGTTAACAGAATGGAATCAAAGTATGAAACCAATTACATTCAGTACACATTTAATGCCAATTTCAAGAGGAATCATGGTGACGCTTTATGGAAAAGCAAAGCGGGAGATAAGTTCGTTACAGCTTCAAAAATTATATGAAGATTGTTATCATCATTCTCCGTTTGTTAGAAATCGTGCACCTGGAACATTTCCAAGTCCAAAAGAAGTACGTGGGTCTAATTATTGTGATATCGGCACTGCTTATGATGAGCGAACTGGAAGAGTGACAGTTGTTTCTGTTATCGACAATATGATGAAGGGAGCTGCGGGGCAGGCGGTGCAAAATGCCAATATTTTAGCTGGATTAGATGAGCGAGAGAGCTTACAGTTTATGCCGCTCTATTTATAAGGAGGAAGGGAAGAAAGATGATTCAGACGACCTTTGTTACAAAGATAGAAAATGGTTCAATTGTAACGCCAAAAGGATTCTCAGCAATTGGAGTTCATGCGGGGCTAAGAAAAGAAAGAAAAGATATTGGCGCAATTTTATGTGATGTACCAGCAAGTAGCGCAGCTGTTTATACAACAAATAAGTTACAAGCGGCTCCGCTTCAAGTGACAAAAGAAAGCATTGCGGGAAGAGGAGAATTACAGGCGATTATTGTAAATAGTGCAAATGCAAATGCGTGTACAGGTATGCAAGGTTTATATGATGCATATGAAATGCGAGCATTAACAGCAGCGACATTTCATATAAAAGAAGAGCTTGTAGCGGTAGCTTCAACAGGGGTTATTGGAGTACCCTTGGAGATGGATAAAATAAGAAGTGGGATTCAAATGTTAGTTCCAACAAAAGAAAAAGAGCAAGCAGCAACTTTCTATGAAGCCATTTTAACAACAGACCTTGTGACGAAACATTCCTGCTATCAATGTGTGGTAGAAGGAAAAACAATTACAATTGCTGGGGCAGCTAAAGGATCGGGGATGATTCACCCAAACATGGCAACGATGCTTAGTTTTATTACAACGGATGCAAATATTGAACATATTGCATTGCAAGAAGCTCTAGCAAATGTTACAGCAAATACATTTAATCAAATTACAGTAGATGGAGATACATCGACGAACGATATGGTAATTGTTATGGCAAGTAGGTTAGCCGAAACGTCTTCATTGAATTGTAATCATCCAGATTGGGATTATTTTATTAACGCACTGAAAAGTGTATGTGAAGATTTAGCAAAGCAAATTGCGAAAGATGGGGAAGGAGCGACAAAGCTTGTAGAAGTGAACGTATTTGGAGTACAAACAAAAGAAGAAGGCAATATAGTTGCGAAGAAAATTGTTAGTTCAAACCTTGTGAAAGCAGCTTTATATGGAGAAGATGCAAACTGGGGACGAATTATAAGTGCGATTGGCCAAAGTGGCGTTACAGTGCAGCAACATATGATTGACATTGCAATCCAAACTATTGTTGTTTTACAAGATGGTGAACCTCGTGTTTTTTCAGAAGAGAAAATGAAACAGAAATTAAAAGAAGATAAGGTTGTGATTGATGTTCATTTACATTTAGGACAAGAAAAGGGAAGGGCCTGGGGTTGCGATTTAAGTTATGAATATGTGAAAATCAATGCCTGTTATCGGACGTAAGGAGCGATGGGATGAAAGAATGCATTGTAGTAAAATGTGGTGGAAGTATGCTAGAGCGTTTAGATGAGCTTTTTTTTCAATCAATGAAACAACTTGTAAAAGCGTACGATGTCATTGTTGTACATGGCGGTGGGCCAGCGATAGATGACATGTTACTAAAACTTCATATCTCTAGCATGAAGCGGGATGGTTTACGTGTAACGAGTAAGGAGGTAATGAAAGTTGTTCAAATGGTGTTAGGCGGAAGTGCAAATAAACAGATGGTGATGCAACTTCAATCATATGGAATCGATGCGTTCGGTATGACGGGTTGTGATGGGGGACTGTTAACAGTTAAACCATTAGAAAATCTCGGTTATGTTGGAGAAATTCAAAATGTAAACATAGCGTTATTACAGAATTTATTAGAGCATGGTTGTATTCCAGTTGTTGCTCCAATTGGAGTATATCAAGGTGAAGCATATAACATAAATGGAGATACTGCAGCTGCTAGTATCGCAGTAGCGGTAGGCGCAAAGAAATTATTTTTCGTTACAGATGTAGATGGGGTGATGTGCGAGAAGCAATTGCTCCGGCAAACGGATGAATTTCAGATTGCTACATTAATAGAAAAAGGAATTATTACTGGGGGGATGATTCCGAAAGTTCGGGCAGCACTTACTTCCATTGAAATGGGAGTAAAGGAAGTTGCAATTGTAAATGGTACAAAATTATTTGTTGCAAACGACGGAGAATGGATCGGTACAACAGTTTCTAAAGGAGTGAATATATCGTGAACACTCACCTGTTCCAAACTTATAGTAGGCGTGGGGTAGAAATTGTAAAAGGTGATGGAACGAAGGTAATGGACCGAAATGGAAAGGAATATCTTGATTTTACTTCAGGTATTGCGGTGTGTAATCTAGGACACTGCCATCCAAAACTTGTCGAGGCTGTTACAAGGCAGATGAAAGAAATGTGGCACATATCTAATTTATTTCCAAGTAAACTACAAGAAGAAGTAGCTGCAAAGCTAACAAAAAATGAAGGACTTGATTATGTGTTCTTTTGTAATAGCGGTGCAGAAGCAAATGAAGCCGCACTTAAGCTTGCTCGTAAGCATACGGGGAAATCAGTTTTTATTACATTCCAGCAATCATTTCATGGAAGGACGTTTGCGACAATGAGTGCAACGGGCCAACCAAAAGTGCATGACGGATTTGGACCACTTCTTCCAACATTTCTTCACCTTCCGTTTAATGATATAAAAGCATTGCAAGAAGCGATGAATGAAGAAGTAGCTGGAGTTATGGTTGAAGTTGTGCAAGGAGAAGGAGGCGTCAGCCTTGCAAACTATGAATTTTTAAAAGAAATTGAACGATTATGTAACCAATATGGTGCGCTTTATATTGTAGATGAAGTACAAACAGGAATAGGAAGAACGGGAACAATGTTTTCTTATGAACAGACAGGAACTTTACCTCATATTGTAACAGTTGCAAAAGCTCTTGGAAATGGCATACCTATCGGAGCGATGATAGGTAAGAGTGAATTAGCAAATACGTTTACTGCTGGTACACACGGTTCAACATTTGGTGGGAATTTTCTTTCGATGACAGCGGCAAAAGAAGTATTACATATTATAGATGATTCTTCCTTTTTAAAAGAAGTAATGCATAAAGGTGAATATCTTCACAATTTGTTACAACAAGAGCTACAATCTGTTGATTCTATTTATGAAGTACGAGGAAAAGGGCTTTTAATTGGTGTTCAGTTTACATGTGATGTCACACCGATTGTTTTGAAATTGGAAGAGAAGGGGCTTTTGGTTTTACAAGCCGGTACAAATGTACTGCGTATTTTACCACCGCTTACTGTAACTGAAGAAGAAATGAATCAAGCAGTTCAAATAATAAAATCCGTGTGTAATGAATTGCTATTTATAAAATAAAGGAGGAGTTTTCATGACGACGATGCACATTCCAAAATTACAAACGAAAGATATTTTAACGTTAGAAGAGCTAACGAAAGAAGAAATTATTTCTTTAATTGAGTTTGCGATCCAGTTAAAGAAGGATAAACAAGTACCGTTATTAGTAGGGAAAATATTAGGACTTATTTTTGATAAACATTCTACTCGTACACGTGTTTCGTTTGAGGCTGGGATGGTGCAGTTAGGCGGACATGGTATGTTTTTAAGTGGAAAGGATATGCAGCTTGGCAGAGGTGAAAGTATGGCTGATACGGCGAAAGTATTATCTCAATACATTGATGGTATTATGATTCGTACGTTTTCACATAAAGACGTGGAAGAACTTGCGAAAGAATCCAATATCCCTGTTATTAATGGTTTAACAGATGAACATCACCCTTGCCAAGCATTAGCCGATCTTATGACTATTTATGAGGAAGTTCGTACATTTGAAAATGTGAAGTTATGCTACGTAGGGGATGGAAATAATGTATGTCATTCATTGTTGTTAGCGAGTGCGATAGTTGGCATGCATATGACTGTAGCAACCCCAGCTGGATATGAACCAAATGAAGAAATCGTGAAGCGAGCACGAAAAATTGCAGCCGAAACAGGAGCGGATATTAGAGTTATGGAGAACCCAACAGAGGCCATGCAAGAGGCTGACTTCATTTATACAGACGTTTGGATGAGTATGGGGCAAGAAGAGGATGAAGAGAAATATCGATTATTTCATCCTTATCAAGTGAATGAAACTCTTGTTCAACATGCAAAAGAAACGTATCGCTTTTTACATTGCTTACCTGCACATAGAGGAGAAGAAGTAACAGCGGCTGTTATTGATGGACCACAATCTATCGTATTTGAGCAAGCTGGGAATCGCTTGCATGTGCAAAAAGCGTTGTTAGTAAGTTTATTGCAGAAATAGTATGTTGGAGTAGGAAGAGCACATTCGCTTCTTATATTGAATATGCTTCTAAAAAGGAGTGAAATAAGAATGTGGTATACGTATTATATTCCGCAGTTTTATCCACGGATGGTGTACTATCCGAATCCGTATGTAAGGCAACAGTCCGTTCAGCCGATGATGGAGCAAGAACAAAAGCCATATTTAACAACATGGCCATATTCAAATATATACTATGGAAACTATTTTGAATCATAAAGCTGCTTCCAAGAGGGAGCAGCTTTATACGTTTGCTTTCATAATTAAATGTTGAATCGTTTGAAGTGAATGAATAAGTTGTATACGTTCATTCTCTGATAATGTTTGGAAATGTTCTTGCAGTTTGTTTAAAATGAACTGCTGATATTGACTTACTAATGACTTTCCATCTTCTGTCAGTGAGATTAAAATAACGCGTCGATCTTTTTCACTATAATGACGTTCGACAAGCTCTTCTTGTATAAGTTTATTAAGTAGCGGTGTCATATTTGGCCTTGAAATCGCTAGATGCTTGCCGATTTCGGAGACCGCTAATGTGCCATTTTCGTGCAATAATAATAGCACCTGTGTTTGCGATGGTGGCATATGTCTTTGTGAAGAAAATTCTCCAGGTAACATAAACTTACGATAAAAAAGAGGCACTACAGAAAGAAGATGATCAACAATACGTTCCCATTCGTGTGATGCCATTATAACGGCCCCCTTCCATATAGTATTGTAACAAAAAATATAGTTTGTAAAAATAGCATTATTTGTTTTTAAGATGAGTATTTATAGGATAATATTTGCTTCATAAATGAAGCAGCGATCTTTTCATAACCTTTATTATTTGGATGAACTTGATCATATAATAAATCCGCATCTTCAATTGTTAATAAGTCACGAACAGGTAATACGATAGATGGTTCGTTTTCTTTTGAGGTAGAATGAATTGTCGTATTCCAACTGTCGAGAAATATATCGGCATAAGAAGTAAGGGAATCATCTAATTTTAAAGGATTATATAACTCAGTTAAAACGATAAGAGCATCAGGATTTAAAGAGCGGATTGTTACTACAATTTCCAATAAGTCTTCTTCGAATAAGTCTTTCTCCTTGTTTAACATTTTAATTTTATCCATCATACTGCCTTTATTAATCGATTTTTTGAGTCGGAGAACATTGTTCCCTCCAATGCTAATTGTAATGAGATTTGCTTGTTGTATTTTTTGTTTCACTTCTTCTTTTTCCATTATTTTCAACAATTGGTCAGTTGTTGAGCCGTTGACGGCAAGGTTATCTACAATGACTTCTTTTTGAAGATTTTTGCTTAATTGTTCTGAAGCGACTTGGGCATAGCCCCCATTTGTAGATCCATGTCCTTTTGCAAATGAATCACCAAGGACAAGGTGATGAAGAGGAGTAGCTGTTTGTTCATCGATCCAAATAGGTGTGGATACGATTTGTTTTTCTTTGTGTAGGTTTGTCTCCTCCTTCTTCTTATAATACATAAATGAAATGATGAGAAGGAGGAGACAAAGTGAACAGATGATGATTTTTTTCATATATTTATCCTCCTTGTAATTGGTTATTTTATCATATTCTGCATGAGAAGCAATGGGACATTGTTTCATAAAAAGAAGGTACCTATAAACAACCAAATTTCCGGTTGTAACAGGTACCTTCTTTTTTATATTTTGTAAGTTTTTTTATCCCGCATTAACGGGCTGTAAGACTCCCCCCTCAAAACTTGAGAAAAAACGAAGAAGTTTAGGTGGGAGATAAACAGCCCGTAAAAGCCCGATTGGTTCAACTAACACTCAGTGGGGGATGAAGAAAACCCCCACTGAGTGAAGTTTCACTTTATAAAGAAGCTGATTTGCTTTTCTTCCATGAAAGGCCAAATCCAGTGAAGCCAACAATTACAGTAATGATCGGACAAACTAGGCAAAAGATTGCGTATGGAACATATTCAATTGTAGGGACGTTTAATACAGTCGCTAAGAATACCCCACTTACACCCCATGGTACAAGTGGATTCACAACTGTACCAGCATCTTCTAACACACGTGATAAATTTTTACGTTCTAAGCCAACTTCATCGTATTTATTAGCAAATGCTTGACCAGTTAATACGATGGATAAGTACTGCTCTCCAAGTAAAAAGTTGACACCGATTGCAGTTGTTGCAGTCGATAAAATTAAACGTGTACTTGTTTTTACAAAGTTTGCAATCATATTCATAAGCTGTGTAATAATTCCCATACCTTGTAGTATGCCACCCATACAAAGAGCAAGAAAAATGAGAGCGATGGACATAAGCATACTTTGTAAACCACCACGTGATAGTAAGCTGTCAATGCTTTCTACACCCGTTTTTGATACGTAACCGTCTTGCATAATTTTAATTAACTCATTTACAGACGTACTTGGATTGAAAATGAATACTAAGATTATGCCAACGACAATTCCTGCAAGTAAAGTTGGAACGGCAGGGACCTTTTTGAATGCAAAAATAAATAATAATAGAACGGGTAGCAATGTAAAGATAGAGATCGTTGCATTTTCCTCTAGTGTTTTTGTAAAGGATGCTAACTCTATTTCTCCACCATTGTTACTTCCAAGGATGAAAAAGGCAATCAGTGCTATGATGAAAGCAGGGACGGTTGTCCAAAGCATATTTCGGATATGTTCAAACATATCTACCCCAGTAACTGCAGGAGCTAAATTTGTTGTGTCAGATAACGGAGACATTTTATCTCCAAAGAATGCGCCAGAAATGATAGCACCAGCAATAAGAGCTGGATCATATCCAAGAGCACTCCCCATTCCCATAAAAGCAAGGCCAACTGTAGCGGCTGTTGTAAAGGCACTACCGATACTTGTACCAACAATTGCACAAACAATAAAGGCAGTTGGTATGAAGAACTGCGGAGAGACAAGTTCAAATCCGTAAACCATTAATGTTGGAATTGTTCCAGCGGCAATCCAAACACTAATTAATACGCCTACAAGTAGGAAGATGAAAATAGATGGAATACCAGCTGAAATACTACTTCGTATTCCTGCCTCCATAGTTGACCAAGAAATCCTTTTCGCAAACCCAAATGCAATTAAGATGATAATTCCAAATAAAATTGGAATATGTGGTCCTACTTTTAGTTCAATAACGCTAAATCCAATAAAGAAAAAAATGATAACAGTTAATAAAATCGATTCTAACTTTGTAACCATCGCGTGTGACCCCCTCATAACAAAAAATTTTCTTTTTATATAAAATACGACAATATTACGTAATTCCTTCTAATTTTTTAGAATTTTATGACAACTTACCGGTAAAAGTTGAACATCAAAAAATGAATCTCTCTTTACTTTCCGCAATTTGAGAAATAAAAAACGCCCCTGCAATATATGCAGGGACGAAAAAATCGCGGTACCACCCTCGCTTGTGAAATGAAGGATGCACAAAATAAAGGGGAGTAAAAAATAGATCCGAGAAAATAAAAACGTCCCTGCAATATATGCAGGGACGAAAAAAATCGCGGTACCACCCTAAATTGTGAAACAGTTTCATTTCACCACTCGAAAAAATAACGGTTATAACCGTCTTTCACTACTCCGATTGTTTCGCAAAAGAAGCTCAAGGGGGTAATTCATATTTCGCACTGTACTGATTCGCACCGACCATCAGCTCTCTGTAAGCAAGAAACGAAATACTACTAAATCCTATCATTGCCGATTCATTATGATGTTAGTTAAATTTTTATCACACATGTATAGAGGATGTCAACAAGTATATTAAAAAAATAATAATTATTTCATGAATTGACAGTATAAAGTGTAAATGTTAACTTTTAAGTAGTTTAGGTTAACATTAAGAGGGGGGACTGTTGTGGTAGTAAAGAGTAGTAACGAGAAATTTACATACGAAGAGTTAGTAAAGAAAAATAAAGACTACGTATGGCATCCATTTACGCAAATGAAAGATTATATAGAAGAGGATCCCGTCATTATTGAACGGGGAGAAGGGCGAAAGTTATACGATGTAAATGGAAATGGGTATTGGGATGGTGTTTCATCTATTTGGCTAAATGTTCACGGTCATCAAGTTCCAGAGTTAGATGAGGCGATTCGTGAGCAATTAAATAAAGTTGCCCATTCTACTTTACTTGGTTTAGCAAATGTCCCTTCAATTTTGCTTGCAGAAAAATTAGTTGAAATTGTTCCAGATGGATTAAAGAAAGTGTTTTACTCTGATTCCGGGGCAACTTCGGTTGAGATTGCGATTAAAATGGCATTTCAGTATTGGCAGCACAAAGGAAAGCCTGAAAAGCAAAAGTTCATTACGATGAAAGAAGCGTATCATGGGGATACGATTGGTGCAGTGTCTGTTGGAGCGATTGATATGTTCCATCAAGTGTATAGCACACTGTTATTCAATACGTTAAAAGTACCATATCCTTATACATATCGTTCTCCATATGGAAAAAACGAAAAAATTATCGTAGAAAAACATTTGGAAGAAATGGAGAAAATGCTTCAGGAGCATCATAAAGAAGTAGCAGCTATTATTGTGGAGCCAATGGTACAAGGAGCGAGTGGAATTATTACGATGCCAGATGGGTATTTAAAAGGGCTTCGAGAATTATGTACAACTTATGATGTACTTTTAATTACAGATGAAGTGGCGACAGGATTTGGAAGAACGGGAAAAATGTTTGCGTGTGAGCACGACGGTATTACACCAGATATTTTAACGGCAGGAAAAGGTTTAACGGGAGGATATTTACCAGTTGCTGTTACAGTGACGACAGATGAAATTTATAATGCATTTTTAGGAGATTACGAGGAACAAAAAACGTTTTTTCATGGACATAGTTATACAGGAAATCCGCTTGGCTGTGCAGTTGCATTAGCAAATTTACAACTGTTTGAAACGACGAAACTTGTAGAGCAAGTAGCACATAAAGCAGAATATGTTGCGAAACGTTTAAAAGCAATAAGTGAGCTAGAACATGTCGGTGATGTTCGTCAAAGAGGTCTTATGATTGGTATAGAACTTGTGGAAAATAAGGAAGCAGAAAAAGCGTATTCGTGGAGAGAACGAGTGGGTGTGAAAGTTTGTAAGCGAGCACGAGAGTTGGGAATGATTATTCGCCCGCTCGGTCATGTCGTTGTCTTTATGCCACCGCTTGCTTCGACAATCGAAGAATTAGATGCAATGATTGATATTTTACAACAGTCTATTCAAGAAATAACGGGGGACGAAGCATGAAAGGTTTCTTTGTAACAGCAACCGATACGGAAGTAGGAAAAACGGTTGTAACAGGTGCTTTAGCAGGTATACTTCGAAAACGTGGTTATCATACAGGTGTATATAAACCAATTCAAAGCGGTCACCTTTCTTTTCATCCAGAAGGGGATGCGGCACGCTTAAAAGAAGTAGCAGGAGTATCTTCTTCGTATGAAGAGATTTGTCCATATTCATTTGAAGAACCGCTAGCGCCTCGTTTAGCGATGAAACGAGCGGGTAAAGATGTGTTTATAGCGGATATTTTAAAGCATTACAAAAAAATATCGAAACAGTTTGACTCTTTATTTATAGAAGGGGCTGGGGGGCTAGTCGTTCCTTATACAAGTGATGCACTTGTTGCTGATTTTGCGAAGGAGTTACAGTTACCGTTGCTCATTGTAGCACGTCCAACTCTTGGTACTGTAAATCATACTATTTTAACAATTTCGTATGCGAAAGCGTATGGATTGTCAATAGCAGGTGTTATCTTTTCCGGATGTCAGTCATCTGAAAAAGAGAGAGTACTAGAAAACAAAAAAATGATAGAGGAATTAACTGATGTACCAGTTATTGGATTATTACCTTTGCTTCGTGAAGGAGTTACGCAAAAGGAGCTATTGCAAGCTGCAGAAGAGAACATCGATATTTCAAGGTTAGAGGAGTTTTTACGGTATGAATCAAATGTGGAAAGCTCACTTTCAATCTAAATTGACGAGTTTACTAGACGCATCTCAGCATAGAGAGGTATTTGTAACGGGGGGAGCAGAACAACCGTGGCTTGTTCGAAACGGGAAAAGATTATTAAATTTAGCATCAAATAATTACTTAGGATTAGCTGGGGATGAAAGATTAAAAGAAGCTATGGTAGAAGCAACCGAAAAGTATGGGACAGGAGCAACGGCATCGCGTCTTGTTGTAGGGAACTATCCGTTATATGACGAGGTTGAACAGTATGTAAGCGACTGGAAAGGTACTGAAAAAGCATTAATTGTAAATAGCGGATACACAGCGAATGTAGGTGCCATTTCTGCGCTTGTTGGTCGTCACGATATTGTATTTAGCGACAAACTAAATCATGCCAGTATCGTAGATGGTATTTTGTTAAGTGGCGCAGAGCATAAGCGGTATCGGCATAATGATATGGAACATTTAGAGAAGTTACTACAATCTTCTCCTAAGGATAAACGCAAGTTAATTGTCACCGATACTGTTTTTAGTATGGATGGTGACATCGTTCAGCTAGAAGCTTTAATAAAGTTGAAAGAAAAATATAAAGCACTTCTTATGGTTGACGAAGCTCATGCTAGTGGAATATATGGTGTGCAAGGAGCTGGGATTGCTCATAAAGATCCAGAACTAGCAAAACGAGTGGATATTCATATGGGTACATGTAGCAAAGCGCTCGGCTGTTATGGTGCTTACATAGCAGGGCGTGCTCTTTCTATCGACTACCTCCTTAATACGATGCGTAGTTTTATTTTTACAACTGCTTTACCTCCAGGAGTGCTTGGTGCTATGAAACGGGCGATTGAAATTGTTAGGGAAGAAGAAACAGCTCGTCAAAGATTAATAGAGAATGGTATATATTTTCGTACGAATTTGCAAGAGGCTGGTTTTCATACAGGAGATAGTATGACCCATATTGTACCTGTTATTGTCGGTTCTAATGAAAAGACACTTCGCTTTAGTATGAAATTACAAGAAGTAGGAATAGCAGCAATTGCTATTCGTCCCCCTACTGTTCCGCAGCATAGTTCACGTATTAGATTCGCAGTTACGTCGCACCATACGCATGATGATTTACGGTGGGCAGTGGAACAAATTGTGCAAATTGGAAAAGAGGAGGGGGTCATTTCATGAAGAAGTCTCGTATCATCCTTATTTCTGGCTGGGGTATGGGAGAACAAGTATGGGATTTATTCCTTCCGTATTTACAAGGTGTTCCGGTATCTATTGTTCATTGGCGGAATGTAGAAAATGATGAGGACTTTAAAAGGAGAATTGTAGAGGAAGCAAGAGATGAAGAAGTGATTTTAGTTGGCTGGTCACTTGGTGCGTTAGCAGCTATTAATGTATACCATTCTATACAAACAAAAGGGATTGTTTTATTAGGCGGAACCGCGAAATTTATAACAGATCGAGAGTATAAGCATGGCTGGAAATCTGTTTTCGTTGAGCGTATGAAGAGAAATCTATTAAAACAACAAGAAATTATACTAAAAAAATTTTATGCAAGTATGTTTTCAATAGCAGAGCAGGAAGCGGGAGAGAGTCATGCATTCCAACGAATAGCAGATCAGTTTCAAAATGATTCTCCTCAATCTTTACAATGCGGGCTACAGTACTTAATAGAAAGTGATGTTAGAAAGCAATTAGGGAAAATTGAAGCTCCTTTACTTCTTCTCCATGGAGAAGAGGATGCAATTTGTCCGCTATCAGCAGCTCAGTATATACAAGAGAAAACAAATGCACAACTCAGACTCATAAAACAAGCAGGACATGCCCTTTGTTTTACACACCCAAAACAATGTGCAGAAGAAATTTTATCGTTTATAAAGGAGAGCGAGCGCAATGATCAACAAAGCGTTGTTACAAAAAAGATTTAACGCTGCGGCTGTATCCTATAATCAATATGCAAATGTACAACAAAAGATGGCAGATTGTTTACTTGAGCGTTTGCAAGAATATTATAGTGCGGTGGACTGTATCCGTATTTTGGAGCTAGGCTGTGGTACAGGGTACGTTACAGAACAACTAGTTGCAGCTTTTCCGAATGCAAAAATTACAGCAGTTGATTTTGCTGAGAGCATGATTGAACAAGCAAAAAAACGATATAAAGTAGATGCTGTTACGTTTCGGTGTGAAGACATTGAACGCATAAATGTAGATGAGCAATATGATGTCATTATTTCTAATGCGACATTTCAATGGTTAAATGATTTAAGAGCGACATTGTCTAATTTATACAGTGTTTTAAGTGAAAATGGTGTACTCGTATTTTCGACATTTGGTGATAAAACATTTTATGAATTGCATACATCCTTTCAGCGTGCAAAAGAGATGTATCAGGTACAGAATGTAAAAACGTTAGGACAAACTTTTTTAACAGCTTCACAACTGCAAGAACTTTGTAAGCAAATAACAGGGGATATGCATGTTTTTGAAACATGTTATAAAGAGACGTTTTCTACAGTTCGTGAATTTTTACAGTCTGTTCGTAAAATAGGAGCCACAAATAGTAATGAAGGATTGTATTGTCAGAGTCCTTCTATTTTCCGGAGTATGCTCCGCGTATACGAACGTGATTTTACTGAAAATGAACAAGTCGTAGCAACGTATCATGCTTTATTTTCTTATATGAAAAAAGAGGGGAAGAGAAAAAATGAAACAGTTACAAACGAAAATGGATTGGAAGCAAATTGCATATGAAATTATAAAGGGTAGAGAGGTAACAAAGGAAGAAGCCTTTGCCATTTTGGAAGCGGAAGATAGAGAATTATTAGAAATTATGAACGCTGCCTATATGATTCGTCATCATTATTTTCAAAATAAAGTAAAGTTAAATATGATTATCAATACAAAATCGGGTTTATGCCCAGAAGATTGTGGATACTGTTCACAGTCCATTGTTTCAGAGGCACCGATTGATAAATATGCTTGGTTAACGAAGGAGAAGATTGTAGAAGGTGCTCATGAAGCAATTCGCCGCAAAGCTGGTACATATTGCATCGTTGCGTCTGGGCGTCGTCCAACAAATAAAGAAGTTGATCATGTAATTGGAGCGGTGAAAGAAATTCGAAATACGACAGATTTAAAAATTTGTTGTTGTTTAGGATTTTTAAACGAAGATCAAGCGGGACGTTTAGCTGAGGCGGGTGTACACCGATACAATCATAATTTAAATACACATGCAAACAATTATGAAAGCATTTGTTCAACGCACACATATGACGATCGTGTTGATACAGTTGAAAAAGCAAAACAAGCGGGCATATCCCCATGTTCGGGAGTTATTTTTGGAATGGGAGAAACGAAAGAGCAGCGTGTTGAAATTGCATTTGAATTAAGACGATTAGATGCGGATTCTATTCCTTGTAACTTTTTAGTATCAGTAGATGGAACACCGCTTGAAGGGCGGAAAGAATTAACACCTGTTCAGTGCTTAAAAGCATTAGCGATGATGCGATTTGTGAACCCGACAAAAGAAATTCGTATTTCTGGAGGTCGTGAATTGAATCTGCGTGCTCTTCAGCCACTTGGCTTATATGCAGCGAATTCAATTTTTGTTGGTGATTATTTAACGACGGAAGGTCAAGAGCCAACAGCGGACTGGGGTATGATTAACGATTTAGGGTTTGAAATTGAGGAATGTGCATTATAAACATTGTAGATAAGATAGCAAAAAGCCCTCTTATATAAAAGGGCTTTTTGCTCATTTTTATCCCGCTATTTGCGGGCTGTAAGACTCCCACCTCAAAACTTAGAGGATTCAGAGAAGTTTAGGTGGGGGATTAACAGCCCGAATCTAGCTACGGCTCCTAGGCACTCGAGCCACAAGCTAATCGTGCTTGAACAGTCGTCTTCGCTAAAAGCTCGATTGAGTGAAGTTTCACTTTATCCTAACTGGCGTGATAAGTTTGCCATTTCAATTGCGCCAACCGCAACTTCCCAGCCTTTATTTCCAGCTTTCGTACCTGCACGTTCAATTGCTTGTTCGATTGTTTCCGTTGTTAATACGCCAAAAATGATTGGGATACCTGTTTGTAATGACAAGGAAGCAACACCTTTTGCAACTTCATTACAAACATAATCGTAATGTGTTGTTGCTCCGCGAATGACAGTGCCAAGTGTAATAACTGTATCGTATTTACCGCTCTCCGCCATTTTTTTCGCGATGAGTGGAATTTCAAAAGCACCAGGTACCCATGCAACATCAACATCATTTTCCTCTACTCCGTGACGCTTTAAGGCGTCTAATGCTCCGCCTAATAATTTACTTGTAATAAATTCGTTAAAACGACCAACAACAATACCTACTTTTAACCCTGTACCAACTAAATGACCTTCAAATATCATGTGTTTTCTCTCCTTTAATATGAATTAAAATTGTAATAAATGTCCTAATTTTTTATGTTTTGTCTGTAAGTAAATTTCGTTCTCTTTTTTAGATGGGAGCTGTAGCGGAACGCGCTCTACCACTTGTAAATCGTAGCCTTGTAACCCTTTAATTTTCCGAGGATTATTTGTTAATAGGCGCAATTCTGTTAAGCCTAAGTCTTTTAAAATTTGAGCGCCAACACCATACTCTCGAAGATCTGCCGGAAAGCCAAGCTTTTCATTTGCCTCAACTGTGTCGTAACCTTCTTCTTGTAGTTTGTAAGCACGTAGTTTATTAAGCAATCCAATCCCACGGCCCTCTTGGCGCATATATAGTAAAACGCCGCGTCCTTCTTTTTCAATTTGCGCAAGTGCTGCGTGTAGTTGTGGACCACAATCACAGCGGCAAGAACTAAACACATCACCTGTTAAACATTCGGAATGTACTCGTACAAGTGTTGGCTCCTGCCTAGAGATATCGCCTTTGACAAGAGCGATATGTTCTTTTCCATCAAGAGTGTTAGAATAACCAATTGCTCGAAACGTTCCAAAATCAGTTGGTAGCGTCGTTTCAATTTCACGTCGTACGAACGTTTCGTGATGGCGACGATACGCAATTAAATCTTGGATTGTAATCATTTTTAATTGGAACTGCTCTGCAATTTTCTCTAAGTCGTGGACACGTGCCATCGTTCCGTCATCTTTTATAATTTCACAAATGACACCAGCTGGTTTTGCCCCGCATAATCTGGCTAAATCAACAGCAGCTTCTGTATGACCAGCTCTGCGTAATACACCACCTTCTTTTGCGATGAGTGGAAAAATGTGACCAGGACGCTTAAAGTCTGTTGCTACCGCATTTTCATTTAGTAACTCACGAATTGTAGTAGCACGCTCATGTGCGCTAATTCCAGTTGTTGTTGAAATATAATCAACACTGACTGTGAAAGCAGTACCGTGTGCATCTGTGTTATTGGTGACCATTTGCTCAAGCTGAAGGTGATTTGCATAGTCTTCTGTTAATGGAACACAAACAAGTCCACGTCCATGTGTAATCATAAAGTTAATGTTTTCAGCTGTGACATATTCAGCTAAAGCGACAAAATCACCTTCGTTTTCTCTATCTTCATCATCACATACGATAACAACTTTTCCTTGCTTTAAGTCTTCGAGTGCTTCTTCAATACGATGGAACATAGCATTCTCTCCTTTTCCTATTCATTACATAAAGCCATTTTCTTGTAGAAAACTTGCAGTTACAGCGTTTTTTTGTATAGCTGATGTAGCTAAAAATCGTTCTACGTATTTTCCAATCATATCGCATTCAATATTGACAATATCACCGGTATTCTTCGTGCCAAGAACTGACTCGCTTAACGTATGAGGGATAAGTGAGACAGTAATGGATGTATCTGACACATTGAAAATCGTTAAACTTGTACCATCAATCGCAATTGAACCTTTTGGTAAACAGTAGTGGAGTAACGGCTTAGAGAGCGCAATTTCATAGTAAACCGCGTTTGCCTGTTTCTTTTTTTTAATAATTGTACCGGTACCATCTATATGACCTGACACGAAATGTCCACCAAAGCGACCGTTGGCTGCCATGGCTCGTTCTAAGTTGACATGTGAACCGCGGTTTACATGTTGTAGTGAAGTGGCTTGCATCGTCTCTGGCATGACATCAACTGTAAAATAGTGTTCAGTAAAACTCGTTACTGTTAAACATGTTCCGTTAACGGCGATACTGTCACCTAATTTCACATCAGATAAGACAATCTGTGCTGAGATGGTAAGTTTCATTGCTTCACTGTTTCCTGTCATATTTGTAATGGTTCCAAGTTCTTCGACAATTCCTGTGAACATGAAGACACCTCTTTTCTCGGCGCTGCAACAATTTTTATATCTTCACCATATTGTTCCACCGTTTGAATTTGTAAGGAAAGAGCATCTCGTAAGTGAGAAAAACCATCTCCGCCAAACCATGTTGGAGCATCTTTTCCTCCAATTAATGTTGGGCTTATATACGTAATGATTTCATCAAAAAGATTTGCTTTAATGAAACTTGCATGAACTGTTTGACCTCCTTCAACGAAGAGGGATAAAATGTGCTTTTCTCCAAGAAGAGAAAGTAGTTTATGAATATCAATCTGTTTTGTGTTCATTTGTAGAACAGATACAGTGTTAGATTCATATTGTTTTATTTTTTCTTTTTCCACTTCCCTACCAACGATGAGCCAAGTTTGTGCTACACCATCTGCTATGATGTGAGAGGAAAGAGGAGTTTGTAAATGTGTATCTAGTACAATACGAATAGGATTCTTTCCGCCATTTGGAAGACGCGTTGTTAAGTGTGGATTATCAGCAAGAATCGTATTCACACCAACAAGAATCGCATCATATTCATTACGATATTGATGTGTATTTAAGCGTGCTTCGTCTCCAGTTATCCATCTACTCTCTCCTAAAGTAGTGGCAGTTTTACCATCCAGGCTCATTGCTGCCTTTAGTGTGACAAATGGACGCTTTGTTTTCATGTAGTGAAAGAAAAAATGATTTAGTTGTTTCGCCTCTTTTTCAAGCACTCCGACACATACATCAATTCCGGCTTGTTTTAAAGCTTTTATCCCATTTCCAAAAACGAGAGGGTTTTCATCTACTGCTCCAATAACAACTCGTTTTACCTTTTTTTCAATAAGTAAATTACAGCACGGTGGTGTTTTTCCAAAGTGACTGCACGGTTCTAGCGTAACGTATACCGTTGCGCCATTTGCTTGTTCACCTGCCATGCGGAGAGCATGAACTTCAGCGTGTTCTGTGCCGCACTTTAGGTGAGCTCCAAGTCCAACAATTTGTCCATCGTTAACAACGACTGCACCAACTGTTGGGTTTGGGCTCGTTTGACTCGATACGCTCTTTGCTAATTGCAAAGCGAGCGCCATATATTGTTGATCTGTCATATGATCACCTCTCCAACAAAATAAAAAAGCCCCAAGGAATAATCCTTGGGGCTGGGAGGTCTGTTTTACTAGAAATATAAGTGGAGATACAACGGTATGACGAAAAGGCCTAGCAAGTAATCGTTTTTTTGCATAAGAAATAAACTTAGCTTAGTACGATTTTTAAACGCGCTAGAGTTGTATTGCTATTTCAGTAAAAAGTGTATACGAAATAAACTACAAGTTTATCTTATAAAAGCACTTGTAATATGCATACTGAAATAAGCGTTGTATCCTGTTATATAAACTAGAAAACATATCCTTCTCCCATCCAGACTATACTGTCGGCCCTAGAGTCTCACTAGATCCACCGTTTTCTATGTTGAAAACGGGTCACGGACTTAGAAGCGTGTGCTTCATCACCGCCGGTTGGGAATTTCACCCGGCCCCGAAGGATGCTGTTTGGTCAAATTATATCACAAAAAAAATAGAAAGCTAGTAAAAAATCTAAAAAAAAGAAAGAATTGTATGTCAATTTGAAGGTGAGAAGTGCTTTGCTATACTGGAGAAAAAGCTGTGTAGAAGTAACGGTGAGGTGAAAAGACATGAAATATATGGCAGTTGGAATTGGTGGGATAGTGGGAGCTTTAGTGCGTTACGGAATAGGTAGGCTGTTTGTAACTTCAGACCAATCTCATTTTCCAGTAGAAACGTGGCTTGCGAACATGGTAGGGAGCTTTTTATTAGCGTTTTTAACAATGTACATATTTCGTATGAAACAAGTTTCACAAACTATGATAAATGCGGTTGGGACGGGGCTAATTGGATCATTTACAACGTTTTCCACGTTTAGTGTAGAAACAATTACTTTCGTACAAAATGGCGCATTTTTTATAGCAGTTTTGTATGTTTTAGCAAGTGCTGTAATTGGTTTATGCATGTCTTTGTTTGGGTTTCACCTCGGTATGAAAGTATATGAACAGCGTACTAGAAATGAGGGGGAATGATGAGCTGGATATTAGTTGGAATTGGTGGTTTTTTCGGTGCGATTGCCCGTTTTTTTATTAACAATGTTACAAAAGAAAAGTATGGGACGCATTTTCCTTATGGAACGTTGTTTGTAAATATATTTGGTTCATTTTTACTCGGATTATTGTACGGAGCGCAAGTTAGTACAGCGTGGATGTTACTATGTGGCACGGGATTTTTAGGTGCATTTACAACGTTCTCAACATTTAAGTTAGAGGTTGTTCAAGCGATGCATAAAAGAGAAAGTAAACTTGTAATCACATATGTAATCAGTAGTTACCTATGCGGAATTACAAGTGCTTTTATAGGTTTTTATATTGGGAATATTGTATAAAAAACGCACATTAAATAATGTGCGTTTTTTACTAGTCTTCTTTTGGTGCACGAACGATAGAATTGAATTTTCCTTTATGTGAGCCATCGCAGTACGGCATCTTTTCAGATAAACCACAGCGACATAAAGAAAATGCAGGTTTGACAGGAAATACGTTTCCTTCTGCATCGATCATTTCCACATCCCCTGTAATGCGGAACGATCCATTATCGTTTACTTTAATTTGTACTTTCCCCATTGCTACACCTCCAATCCAAACGCTTATTGCTATCATAGCTTTTCTTATAGCTGTGATACAACACTTTGTACTAGAAAGTAGAGAGTGTTATAATAACTCGTATATTGAAACATATTAAGGTGAAATGAAAATATGAATAAACAACTACGTATATTACAAAATGTTGCACAAGAGCGCACATGGGTGTCATTTTTAAATGAAAATCATCCATATAGTTTGCTGCATTGGTCTATTGCTGGTGTACAGGAAGATGCAAAAGACGTATGGCTTTTGCAAGATGAAGTAACGTTTCAAGTGAGTGAATTTGAATCACTTGAGGAAGCGATAGAATGGATTGCTGAGCACATGGAAGATGTTACAGATGTGTTAGCATGAAAGAAAAAAGAAGACAGGCTCTATTTTGCGAGCCTGTCTTCTTTTTTGTATATATATGCATGTAGGAACTGATCAATTGCTTGTTCGTATTCTTCTTTATTTTCGTTATAAGAAGATGCATGATCACCTTTCTCTGCAATAAACAGTTGTTTATCGCCTTCTTTTGCTTCGTATAATGCTTCTGTCATTTCACATAAAATGTAGTCATCATCTTTGCTGTGTATAAATAATACAGGATTTTGAATATTTTTTATGCAGTCAATTGGTGAAACTTCTTTTAATGTATAGCCATCACGTACTTTTAAAAAAGTATTTGCAATTGGCAGTAGTGGCCATTTTGGTAAGCGAAATTCCTCACGAAGTCGGTAATTTAGTTGGTCGTAAAAATCTGAAAATGGACAGTCGGCAATGTAAAAATCAGCACCATCTTCTACCATACCTGCATATTGGAGCAGTGTTGCAGCCCCCATCGATTCTCCGTGAATACCAAGTGTAATATTTGTGCCAAAACGTATTTTTAGCCAGTCCACAACAGATTTCAAATCATGTTTTTCATAGTAGCCATAGCTTGTCGTTTTTCCACCTGTTTGCCCGTGACGACGGTGATCGTAAATTAATACGTTAAAGCCACGTTTTAAAAATAAGTTTGCATATTTGATGGAATTCATTTTATTAACAGTTACACCGTGACAAAAAATCATAAATTTATTTGAGTTTCCAGATGGAATATAGTAACCGTGAATGTTATAGCCAAATTTAGAAGCGATGTATAGTTCTTCTTTTTGCAGAGCTTCAAATTGTTCTAAACGAAAGTGTCGCTTCGTTTCACGTTCTAAAATCTCTTCCTCTGTTTTTTTCTTTAAATACATAAATTTACTTGTAAAGAAAATCCCGATGCCGATTAGAGCTCCGCATACAGTTAACAATGTTGTCCAAAACGCTCTCATCATTCCAATCCTCCAACCTAAATATGATACAATTTTATTGTATCATATTGGCATATGGAGAGGGGAAGGGAAGAGTATGGAGATTCAAAAAATTACGAAGGACATGGAAGAAAAAGTGAAAGAGTTTATGGTGGGAAACTGGGGAAGTGCAGTGATGGTATCCCGTGGTCATTTGCATGAATTACATAAGTTACCTGGATTTATTGCGGTGGAAGAGGGGCAAATAAAAGGAATTGTTACATACGCCGTTGCAGGGGATAGTTTTGAAATGGTGTCATTGGATAGTTTTGCTGAAAAGAAAGGAATTGGTAGTCAGCTTGTTGAGTGTGTAGTGAACGAAGCAAAGAAACAAGGTTTGCAAAAGGTATGGTTAATTACAACAAATGATAATACAAATGCAATTCGCTTTTATCAACAGCGTGGATTTGTGATGACACATTTATATATTGGGGCAGTAGAAGAGGCGAGGAAGCTTAAAAAAAAAATTCCCCAAACTGGTTACGATGGAATCCCGATTTTGCATGAAATTCAGTTTGAAAAAAATTTTTTTTAAATTTTTTTTTGCGCTAAAAAATAGGGTGAAAATTATCTTTTATATTAAATAGGAAGAATTGTTTCGAGAAGGGATTTACTGGGAGTGTTTTTCGTTAGAAATGCGCGCTGAAACGGATTTGATAATTTCACAGACTGCTAGAAATCGTATATAATTATAATTATTCTGATGAGTAATATGAGAAAAGGAGCGATACAATGGAGTTTTTCTTCCAAATAGCATTAATTTTGCTATGTACAAAAGTTGCAGGTGACATCACTGTCAGACTAGGACAACCGTCTGTACTAGGTAAATTAATTGTCGGTATTATTATCGGACCAGCTGTATTTGGTTGGATTGACAACACAGATTTAATTAAACAATTAAGTGAAGTAGGGGTTATTCTCCTAATGTTCATGGCTGGTTTAGAAACAGATTTAGATGAATTAAACAAAAATCGTAATTCATCATTGGCCGTTGCGATTGGCGGTATTATTCTTCCATTCCTAGGAGGATACGGTGCAGGACTTGTTGTTGGTATGGATCAATCCCATGCAATCTTCTTAGGTTTACTACTGTGTGCAACAAGTGTAAGTATTTCTGTACAAACACTTCGTGATTTAGGAAAAATGAAATCACGTGAAAGTACAACAATTCTAGGAGCAGCAGTTGTTGATGACATCTTAGTTGTAATTTTATTAGCATTTGCGATGAGTTTCTTAGGATCAGCAGATGTAAACTTAATGGAAGTAATTATTAAGAAAGCAATCTTCTTCGCAGTGATTATTGCAGTGAGCTGGAAAGGTGTACCAATGATTATGCGTTGGTTATCACCACTACGTGTATCAGAATCAATTATTAGTGGTGCCCTTATCATCTGTTTCGCCTTTGCATACTTTAGTGAAATGCTAGGAGTTGCAGGCATTATCGGAGCATTTGCAGCAGGACTTGCGATTTCTCAAACAAGTTATAAGCATGAAGTAGAAAAGAAAGTAGAACCAATTGCATATGCAATGTTCGTTCCAATTTTCTTCGTAAGTGTTGGAATGAATATTACATTTGAAGGTCTTGGAGACCACGTATGGTTTATTATTGCCTTAACTGTAATTGCTATTTTAACGAAACTAATCGGTGGTGCTGTAGGTGCTCGTATGACTGGTTTTGATTTACAATCTTCTACAGTTATTGGGGCAGGAATGGTTTCACGTGGTGAAGTTGCGTTAATCATTGCTGGACAAGGATTAGCTTCAGGATTGTTAGCACAAGACTACTTTACAGCAGTTGTTCTTGTTGTTATTTTAACAACGATGGTTACACCGCCAATGTTAAAGTACACATTTGCAGTTAAAGATCGTCAATTAAAAGAAGAGAGAAGTGCATAAGCACTCCTCTTTTTTTATGTAACAATTTTCAGAAATATCTAACATCTAACTTGACGTATCTTCTGTTTTGCATTAACGTAAAATTGTAAACTATTTCCACGCTAAGGGGTGACGATGTGGCAACGATACGTGAAGTTGCAAAATTAGCAGGAGTTTCAGTAGCTACTGTTTCAAGAGTATTAAATGAAAAAGGATATGTACATGAAGATACGGTGAAGCAAGTAAAAGAAGCGATTGAGAAGCTACAGTATAAGCCACAGGTAGCTGCAAAAGCTTTGTTTAAAAAGTCGTCAACAATGATTGCTGTTATTGTACCAAGCTTAGAAAATATTACGTATTTACAAATGTTAGCTACATTAGAAGACGTTGCACATAAAGAAGGATATCAAATGATAGTTTGTAGTATGAAGAG
The DNA here is from genome assembly GCF_000712595.1 of Bacillus manliponensis. Classification (GTDB taxonomy): domain Bacteria; phylum Bacillota; class Bacilli; order Bacillales; family Bacillaceae_G; genus Bacillus_A; species Bacillus_A manliponensis. The sequence goes on along the minus strand of NZ_JOTN01000002.1, from coordinate 331,578 downwards.
CAATCCGAATTATATGAATGAATTATTAGAAAACCATATTGCAGGCATTGTTATGATGGAAGAGGTGTATGAAAGTTTACAAGAAAAAACTCTACCTGTGCCATTTGTTATATTTGGTGAGTCTAATGAAGAGCGTTTTATACAGCAATCTTGTAATAGTATGAATAAAGCTGTTACGTTTTTGAAAGAGAAAAGCTGTCAGTTTGTCGCTTACATACGAGTGAATCATGAGCCAGAAGAGAAAGATGAACGCGTCCACACATTTTTAGACCATGCTTTTGATAGGCAGCTATCGCATAAAGTAATAACAATTGAAGCACATAATATTGAAGTATCTATACAAGAAATACTACGCAAATATCCATACATAGATGGTATTATTGCGCAAAGTGATCAAATAGCGAGCGGAGCAATGCGAGCGGCACGAAACTTGCGCATCTCTATCCCTATGAGATTACAATTAATTGGTTTAGAAGGAACGTTGCAAGGTGAGTGGATGACTCCATCTTTAACGACAATTTCGCAACCATTAGAAGAAAAATGTGCTTTTGTAATGCAGTTGTTAATGGAGAAAGTACAGAAGAAACAAATAAAACAAGAAGTGATACATCGTAATGTTGTTCTTACAGAAAGAGAATCCACAAAATAAAAAAGGTGCGTTTTGTAACACGCACCTTTTTTATTTTGTTTATCCCGCATTAACAGCCCGTAAAAGCCCGATTGGTTCAACTAACACTCAGTAGGGGATGAAGAAAACCCCCGCTGAGTGAAGTTTCACTTTATAATACAAGAGCAGCAATAAATCCAAAAATAAGAAGTGGAATGTTATAGTGTAAAAATGTTGGTACACAAGTATCCCATATGTGATGGTGTTGTCCATCGGCATTAAGCCCGGAAGTTGGACCAAGTGTACTATCAGAAGCAGGTGACCCTGCGTCGCCAAGTGCACCAGCTGTGCCGATAATTGCAATTGTTGCCATTGGACTAAAACCAAGTTGTATACAAAGTGGAACAAAGATTGTCGTTAAAATTGGAATGGTAGAAAATGATGATCCAATTCCCATCGTAACGAGTAAACCAATGACAAGCATAAGAAAAGCAGCTAGTGGTTTACTGTTTCCCATTATATTTGCACTTGTTTCAACAAGTGATTCGACATGTCCTGTTTCACGAAGAACTGCACCAAATCCAGCAGCAGAAATCATGACAAATCCAATAAATGACATCATGCGCATCCCGCTTGTTAAAATTGCATCTGCTTCTTTAAGGGGAAGGCTCCCGCTTAATGATAAAACGATAATTCCAGCGAGAGCACCAAAAATCATCGATTCTGTTGCAAGTTGTACGCTAAGTGTTGCAACGATTGCGAGTAATCCAAATGCAATGCTTTTTTTTGTGTAAGGAATGGTTTCGTTCTCAGTTTTTTCTACATTTTGCTCGTTGTATGTTCGTGGTTTACGATATGTGATAAAGATAGCAATAAATAGGCCTAAAATCATTCCAAGCGCTGGGATCGTCATTGCTTTTGGAATGAGTGAAACATCGAAAGTTAAGCCACTTTGTGCAGCATTGGTCTGCAATACGTCATGATAGATTTTACCGAAACCTGCTGGAATCCACATGTAAGGTGTAATAAGACCAAAGGTAATGATACATGCAACGAGGCGACGATCAATCTCTAGTCCATTTAATACTTTAAGTAGAGCAGGTATTAAAATAGGGATAAAGGCGATGTGAACAGGAATAAGGTTTTGTGAAAAACAAGCCATTGTAAGTATAATCAGTAAAATAAGTACTTTTGAATATGCTTTCTTTTTCGAATCTCCTTCGTGTCCAATCCAGTGTAGTGCAGTATGGATCATAGCGTCAGGTAGTCCTGTTTTAGAAAGGGAAATCGCAAATCCACCAAGCATGGCATAACTTAAGGCGATAGGAGCACTATCTCCTAGACCTTCAGTGAAAGTAGCGATTGTCTCTGTAATTCCAAGTCCTCCAATTAATCCTCCAGTTAAAGCGCCAACGATGATGGCAACGATAACCTGTACACGTAATAAACTAAGAAGTAGCATCACTGCTACAGCGATGAGTACAGCGTTCATAATAAATATTACCTCTCCTGTTTTCATGATTTGTGACAGAGATAAGATTTTTACGCCATCTATAAAGAGAACATAAAAAAACTACCTTCATAATAGATGTCATACATTATAAAGTTTTTTTTGTGAAATGTAAAAGGAAAGTAACAGCATAAGGTGCATGGAAATTATTTATCCTACTACTTATAGAATACGAGGTTTTCACATTAAAAATTAGGGATGTAGAGAAGTTTAGATAGAGATTAAAGCGCTGTGGAGTGAAGTTTCACTTTATTAGCATGCTGCTGCACCTTAACATATTTCTTTAGCATATGATAGTAAAAATAACTGAATGAACATGAAGAGGCAGAGAGGAGGGAGGAGGTGCGAATTGGTGAGATTATAGACTGTTTGAATAATAGGGAGCCGTTAGCCCTTGTGGCAAAACGTATTGATATGAGTCCGTATGTATTATCGAAGAAATTAAGGATGATTGGTTATGAATATGATAGCGAGCAAAAGAAGAGGATATTTGTTGGAGAGGGAATCGAACCGAGACACTTACGATTAGAAGAAGCACCTACCATGCAACAAGAAAAAATAGATTATCAATTTTTGATTTATGAGCAACTGCAAAAAATATACGAATTGTTGCAAAAAAGAGGGTATGGTGCACTGCAAGTAGGACCGATTATAGGTGAGAAAAAGAAACAGACGTTTTCTATTTCAAAGGAGCTTCTTATGGAATTAGATTCCTTTGCAAAACGAACGGGTGTATATAAATCAAGGCTCGTAGAAGAAGCTTTATGGGAGTTTTTACAAAAATATAACATAGAAGAGAAGGGAAATGAAAAGAGATAAGCTTGTTTTTTCGGTAATATATCGATTTGAACAAGATGTTTTTTCTTGTTATAAGAAATAGTTGTAGATTAAGAAAAAGATAATAGAACGGAAGGAGTAGGGAAATGCAAACAGTCTTTCTCTTTTGGTTCTTTGTCATTGTTGTGAGTATATTTCTTTGTAAGGATAAAATAATTATCTCTTGGAGCAGTGTAGTTGTTTGCCTTATTGTGATAAAGGGTTGTTTTTTCTTGTTTATGAAATATGTGAAAATATTATTTATGCTACCATGGATGCCAATAATTTTTATGGCAGCTGTTTTGATGCTGGGTGCTTGTTGTACATTGTTTGTCGCATATGTACTAAAGAAGATTGTTTGAGAAGGGCGGTGGATTAGAGAGTCATTGCCTTTTTATTTGGCGCAAAAAGTTGATTTCCCCTATAATAAAAGAAAAAGTAGAAGGTGAGTAGTATGAAGAAAAAGAAACAAAAACGAGTACAACAAGCGGAAATGAAACAAGAAAAAGAAACGCTTACGATTGGAGATCAATTAAATGAAGCGCTAATGGCACAGTTGAAAAATAAGCAAAAAGAATTAAAGGCACAAGTTGAACAAAAAGAAGCAAAAGAGCAAGAGAGAAAGCGAAGAGAACAGAAAGAACGTGAGAAAAATAAGTCATTTGAAGAATTGTTAAGTGAAAGCAGTTTATCTTGGAAAGACTTTAAATAACAGACGTATTTGTTCACAGAAAAGGGGATTGTGATGAGGAAGATTGAAGTCGTTCCATATGAAAATCATTGGGTAGAAAAGTTTCAGCAGGAAGCGAAGCGGTTGCAAGAAGCCATGCCAGAGGTTGTGAAAATACATCATATCGGTAGTACATCTGTACCGGGGCTTGCGGCTAAACCAATTATTGATATGGTTATGGAAGTTGAAAATATTGAACGTGTTGATAATTGGAATCCACAGTTTCAACAGCTTGGCTATATTGTGAAAGGTGAAAATGGTATTTCTGGACGTCGTTTTTTCATTCATGGAACAGAAGAGAAACGTTCTTATCATTTGCATGTATATGAAAAAGGTAATCCGGAAATTACGAGACATTTAGCGTTTCGAGATTATATGATGGCTAACTGTGAGGAAGCAAGGGCGTACGCGATGCTAAAAGAGGAGCTTGCGGAAAAATATACATATGATGCTGATCAGTATGTTGAAGGAAAAACGACGTTTGTTCGTATAATTGATGAAAAAGCGGAGAAATGGGCTAAAAATAACGCCAGCAAATAAGCTGGCGTTATTTTTAGTAAACGAGGTCTATATTTTGACTTTTTATCTTAATGTTGGTGAAATGGAACTGTTGGATATTCTATAAAAATTGTTTAAAATAAAACAGGTGAAATTGAAAGGGGAGTAACGCATATGAACAGTCCAATAACTACGCTTACAAACGGTGTGAAAATGCCGATGTTTGGTTTAGGGGTATATAAAGCAAAAGAGGGAGAAGAAGTAAAACGGGCTGTACGTACAGCTTTACAAGTAGGCTATCGTTCAATTGACACAGCGACTATTTATGAAAATGAAAGCGGTGTCGGGGAAGCAATTCGTGAATCGGGGATTCCAAGGGAAGAACTATTTATTACAACGAAAGTATGGAATGATGACCAAGGGTATGAAGAGACACTTATAGCGTTTGAAAAAAGTTTGCAGCAGCTTGGGATGAATTATGTAGATTTATATTTAATTCATTGGCCAGTACGCGGAAAATATGTAGATACATATCGTGCGCTTGAAAAGCTTTACGAAGAAGGAAAGGTACGAGCAATTGGTGTTTCTAATTTCCATATTCACCATTTAGAGCATTTATTAGCGAACTGTAATATTACGCCGATGGTTAATCAAGTGGAATTACATCCAATGCTTACACAACATGAGTTACGAGAATATTGTAAGAGAAAAGGCATCCAAATAGAAGCGTGGAGTCCACTTATGAGGGGCGGCGAAGTGTTTGAGCATGAAATCATTCAAAGTATTGCTAAAAAGTATGGGAAAACACCAGCGCAAGTCATTTTACGTTGGGAAGTTCAAAGTGGCATTGTAACAATTCCAAAATCAGTTACACCATCTCGTATAGAAGAGAATTTTGATGTGTTTGACTTTTCGTTAACGGAAGAAGAATTAAGTCAAATTGAAACGATGAACTGTGGGAGAAGAGTAGGAACAAATCCAGATAAATACGATGAAATGTAAGAAAGAGCTACCAAATTTGGTAGCTCTTTTAGCGATGAAGGTCATATTGGTCATGTTTTACAACGGCTTGAATTTGTTCGTATTCTTGTGCTGTTAAGGATACAGCTTTTCCGGCATTTGTATTTTCATGTAATTGTATAATGGAGCTAGCGCCTGGAATCACAGATGCGACGATATCAGTATGTAGTGCATATTGAATGGCTGTTTCTGTTAAAGAGCGTTTATTTGTTGTTTCTTGAATAGCAGTTAATGTTTGAACGAGTTCATCATATTGATAAGAAAGATAATCTTTTTCCTTTGCTTTGTCTAGCTTTCGCTTATTGTTTCCCGTTAATAATCCTTTTGCTAGAGGCCCACGAGCAATGACACTAATATTATGTTTTTGTAAAAGTGGAAACCATTCCTCAGGACGACGATTTAAAATGCTGTATTCCATTAATACACTCACTATGTTAGAACGCTCAGCGTATTGTTTAATAACGTTAGGGCGAATAGATGAAATACCATAATAGCGAATGAGACCTTCTTGTTTTAGTTCTTCAAACGCTTCAATTGTTTCGTCGATATTATCTTCAATTGTTCCACCATGGAGTTGATATAAATCAATATAATCGGTTTTTAACCTTCTTAAGCTGTTTTTTACCGCTGTTTTTATGTATGTTTTTGAAGGATCCCACGTCCAACCATTTTGTTCTTCTGTCCAGCGGTTTCCAACCTTTGTTGTTAATATGATTTCGTCGCGCTTTCCTTTTAGTGCTTTTCCAACAAATTCTTCATTTTGTCCATAGTTGTATAAATCAGCAGTATCGAGAAAGTTGATCCCTTGCTCTAGAGCTTCGTGGATGATGCGAATTGCTTGTTGTTCATCTGTACCGAGTGACATGCATCCAAGACCAATTTCACTTACATATAAATTTGAATTTCCTAATTGTCGTTTGTTCATAAGCCAACCTCCTTACTGACATTGTACGAAAGGGTATGGAAGTTGACAAATATATAGGATTAAACAGGAAGACATGGTTACGTTGTTTTCTTTTTTTTGTCCACAATCCAATCATGTACTGTTTTATATTGTTTGTCATAGCGCTTCAGCGTTTGCCGAATTTCCCATGCTTTTCCGACTAATGTAACACGATTTGGTAAAATATATACTTTCATTTTTATTTCGCTCCTTTCATTGTGATAGAATGTTATGTAGAAAGATTAGGAAATAGAACAAGGAGATGAGTGTTGTGAGCAATCTTACAGAAAGAACAGTTGGAACCGAACCAATCTTTGAAGGACGTATTATTAAAGTTCGTGTTGATGAAGTAGTATTGCCAAATGGTGAAACAAGTAAACGTGAGATTGTTAAACATCCAGGAGCGGTAGCTGTTATCGCGACAACGGATGAAGGGAAAATCGTTCTTGTAGAGCAGTATCGCAAAGCAATGGAGAAAGCGCTTGTTGAAATTCCGGCAGGGAAGTTAGAGCAAGGAGAACAGCCTGAAACAACGGCAATTCGTGAGTTGGAAGAAGAAACAGGATATGTATGTGAAAAAATGGAGCTAATTGCATCGTTTTATACATCACCAGGATTTGCAGATGAGATTGTCTATTTATATGAAGCAAAGGGATTGAAAAAAAAGGAAAATAAAGCGGCCCTTGATGAAGATGAATTTGTGGAGTTAATGGAAGTCACATTAGAAGAAGCGATGGAGCTTATGAAAGAGCAACGCATTCATGATGCAAAGACGATGTATGCTGTTCAATATTTGCAGTTAAAAAAATAAGAGGCGTTCCTAAAAGTAGTTATATAACTACTTTTAGGAAGCCTCTTTTAATTAATTTTTGCAAATACACATGTGTTACTTAATGAACCTTCTGGAGTCAGGTAGTCATTTTCTAATGTACCTTCTAGAATGAATTCAAGACGTTCTGCTAATAGGCGTACATTTTCATTCTCCGCATCGCACTTGATTTCAAGGCGTCTTGCTCCTAGTTTATCAAATGCAAATTGAACAGCGCCTTTTAATGCTTCTGTCATATAACCTTTTTTTGTGTATGCACTATGGAGCCAAAAACTAATTGAGAATTTTGGAATCTCCCAGTTTTCAGGATGAAGCGTAAGCGCACCGATAAAAGTGCCTGTTGCTTTATCATATAGGTGGAAAGGTAGTGTTTCACGAAGTAAAAACTTGCCGTGAGCTTCGCGTACAATTGCTTCTGCTGCCTCTTCTGTTTCATGTGTGATTTTCATCCAAGGCTGTAATTCTGGTAAGGAAGCTTGAACGGCTTCATATACTTCAGCACCATCACCTGGAAAAGGCTTACGTACTTGTAGACGCTCAGTTTGAAATAATGTTGGAAAATCTAATAATAATGGTTTCAAGCAAAATCCCTCCTATTCTCTACTATTCAGTTTAGCAAAGTAGGACGGAATTTCAATGTTAATTCGTCATACTTTTTTCTTTTGCTCATATCTTTTAGTAAGAGAATGAACGGAGGGAAGAAAGATGCTGAGAAAATCGTCTTGGCAAGATCGAATTACACATCATATACAAGAGTATTCTTCACTATATGTGTTTGTATCGGTATTATTTTTAATGGGGGTTGTATTTGGAGCGATTCTCGTCAACAGTTTACCGGTAAATCAAAAACAAGAATTGTACTTTTATTTAAGTCAATTTTTTGGACAAGTTTCCAAAGGGAATTTTGTGAATGCAAGTGAGATGTTTCGGGAAAGCTATTTATCGCATTTAAAGTATATCGGTTTTATTTGGATTTTAGGTATTTCGATTATTGGTTTGCCTGTTATTTTTATTTTGCTATTTTTAAAGGGAGCCGTTGTGGGCTTTACAGTTGGTTTTTTAGTAAGTCAGCTTGGTTGGAAAGGGTTGTTACTAGCATTTGTTGCAATACTGCCTCAAAATTTAGTTATTATCCCGATTTTTTTAGTGATGACAACAATTGCAGCAGGCTTTTCTTTACGAATGATTCGTCATCAATTTATTCGTAAAGTAAACGAACCGTTACTACCGTTTTTTATTCGATATACATGTTTTTTTCTAATTATCGGTGCTTTATTAGCGATCGCTTCTAGTATTGAAGCGTATGGATCACCAATATTTATGAAGGAGGTAGTGGAAACTATCAATAAAAAATAATTATAAATTGATAATTATTATCAAATGATTAAGGTTATTTTTCTTTTGACAGTAGCCCTTCTTCTGATATAATGGAATGAGAGTGGCGAGGGAGGGAGTAGTACCGAATGGAAGAGAGAATTGAACGAATTAAGAAGCAATTGCATGCAGCGAGTTATAAGTTGACACCACAACGTGAAGCCACGGTTCGTGTGCTGCTAGAAAATGAAGAAGATCATTTAAGCGCAGAAGATGTTTACCTCCTTGTAAAAGAAAAATCGCCAGAGATCGGACTTGCGACTGTTTATCGTACTTTGGAGTTATTATCTGAACTGAAGGTCGTTGACAAAATTAATTTTGGTGATGGTGTATCACGTTATGACTTACGACAAGAAGGAGCAACACGTTTTCATCATCATTTAATTTGTACAGATTGCGGTGCAGTAGAAGAAATCCAAGAAGATTTACTTGGCGAAGTAGAACAAAAAGTAGAGCGTGAGTGGCATTTTAAAGTAAAAGATCATCGCTTAACGTTCCACGGTGTTTGCGGAAATTGTCAAGGGAATTTAACAGAAGAAAACTAACCTTTTCCTCCTTCGGGTAGGAAGGGGTTTTTTGTTTCTTATAGGTATAAATGTAAGAAAGCTTGGCATATGTTGTAATAACACATACTTTGGAGGAGTGTATTATGCGCCGAGCATTAAAAATGATTTTTGATGGTTTGAAAGTATTTTTCTTATTTATTAGTTGTACGGTATTGTTTTATTTCGCTATACTATGGGTAAATGAAGAATATGAAAGCTACCATCGCTATGAAAAACCGAAAGAAGAGATGGTAGAGAAAGTGTCAGGGACAGAGGAACTTGAAAAAGATGCATTGGTTAACCGAATGATCTTTTTCTATGAAAATGGGGAGTAGTGAAGATTGGAAGATCAATTAAAAGACTTTATTCATTATATGGTTGTAGAAAAGGGATTGGCGAAAAATACAGTCGTTTCCTATGAACGAGATTTAAAAAGTTACGTACAGTACATTCAAAAGGTTGAACAAGTTACAACATTTCATGAAGTTACACGCCTACATATTTTAGGTTTTTTGCACCATTTAAAGGAGAGTGGGAAATCTTCAAAAACAATGGCGCGTCATATTGCATCAGTTCGTTCGTTTCATCAGTTTTTACTAAGAGAAAGAGTAGTAGAACATGACCCAACTGTACATATTGAAACACCGCAAGGGGAACGAAAATTACCGAAAGTGTTATCTGTTGATGAAGTAGAAGCATTATTACAAACACCAAAGGCAGTAAATGCATTTGGGCTAAGAGATAAAGCGATGCTGGAACTACTATATGCAACGGGATTACGTGTGTCAGAACTCATTGATTTAAATTTATCAGACGTCCATTTAACGATGGGCTTTGTGCGTTGTGTCGGAAAAGGGAATAAAGAGAGAATTATTCCGCTTGGTCGTTTAGCGACAGAAGCAATTCAATCTTACATTGAAAGAGGAAGGCATGAATTGTTAGGTAAGAAAACGATAGATGCACTTTTTTTAAACCATCATGGCAACCGTTTATCACGTCAAGGTTTTTGGAAAATTTTAAAAAAGCTAGCGAAAGAAGCAAATATTCAAAAAGAACTTACACCACATACGCTCCGCCATTCTTTCGCAACGCACTTATTAGAAAATGGTGCAGATTTGCGTGCTGTACAAGAGATGCTCGGACATGCTGATATTTCAACGACACAAATTTATACACATGTTTCAAAAACTAGATTAAAAGATGTATATAAACAGTTTCATCCGAGAGCATAACGCTCTCTTTTTTTAGAAGTTAAGTATTTCACAAAAACTTCACAAATATTTCGTACATTGTTTTCAGCATACATATAGCATGATTGGACACACTTCCTCTATACTAATGAGTGTAGGAAAGAAGGAGGAAGTTATGATGAAAAAACTTTTAATGACAGCATTTATCGCAGTAGTAGCCGTAGCAGGCTGTAATACACAAAAAGAAGAACCGAAAGAGACAAAACAAGAGAAAAAATTAGAAGAAGTAAAAGTAGAAGTAAAAACAAATCCGGCGGAATTGAAACCAAATGAAAAAGTTGAAGTACAAGCAATCGTTACACAAGGAAAAGAAAAAGTAACGGATGCAAGTGATGTGAAATTTGAAATCTGGAAAAATGGTGAAGAAAACCACGAAATGTTAGAAGGTAAACATAAAGGCGATGGGGTATACGTAGTGGAAAAAACATTCCCAGCTGACGGTGTATACCATATTATCGCTCACACAAATGCACGTGATATGCACGTAATGCCAGAAGAAAAAGTAGCGGTTGGTAACGCAAAGCTTGAAGATGCAAAAGAAGAAAAAGCAGCTCATGGTGAAGGACATGGAGATCATGGAAACGCTGAAGGTCATGGTCACCATAACAGTGATACAGCAATTCACTTCATGGCTGATGACGTAACGGCAAATAATGAAACGACATTAAAAGCACATGTACAGCATAAAGAAGCAGGATTAACAGAAGCGAACGTAAAGTTTGAGATTTGGAAAGACGGTGCAGAAAAGCATGAATACGTTCCAGCTGAAGAAGGAACTGACGGTGAATATGTAAGTAAGCATACGTTCAAAGAGGCTGGCTCTTACATTGTGAAAGTTCATGTTGAAAAAGGTGAGTTACACGAGCATATTGAAGAGAAAGTGGAAGTAAAATAAGGAAAACTATTTTCCTTCCTAGGAGAGAGCACTAAATCATAAGTGCTCTCTTTGTTTTTGAAAATGTTTACACAATGTTCATTGCATATCTCGTTTTTCTATGGTAGATTCAATATGCAAATGGTTGCTATATTGTATTCTGAAATGTAATCGTTAACAACCTTATTTTTACTGGGAAAATCATGTATATGAAGTGAGGCATATCCAAAATTTGTGAACGGAATAGAAAAAAGTACACAACAAATAAAAATGCTTGAAAACGCATTAAAAAATCATGTTATAATACTCGCATAAGATGTCTGACTTCTGACTTAGGAGAAAAGGGAAGTTTTTACATTGTTTTGAACATACTACAATAAGTAGAACGGAATATATTAGGAGGTAACATTTGTGAATAAATATAAACGCATTTTCCTTGTTGTTATGGATTCGGTAGGAATTGGAGAAGCACCAGATGCTGAGCAGTTTGGAGATAAAGGTTCTGATACACTAGGACATATTGCTGAGCACATGAACGGATTAAACATGCCAAACATGGCGAAATTAGGCCTTGGAAACATTCGTGAAATGAAAGGGATTTCAAAAGCAGAAGCTCCACTTGCTTATTATACAAAAATGGAAGAAAAATCGGTTGGAAAAGACACGATGACAGGACACTGGGAAATCATGGGTCTTTATATTGATAAGCCATTCCAAGTATTCCCTGAAGGATTCCCGAAAGAATTACTTGATGAGTTAGAAGCGAAAACAGGCCGCAAAATTATCGGTAATAAACCAGCTTCTGGTACTGAGATTCTTGATGAACTTGGAAAAGAGCATATGGAAACAGGCGACTTAATTGTGTACACATCAGCTGATAGCGTACTTCAAATTGCAGCTCACGAAGATATTGTACCAATTGATGAGTTATATAAAATTTGTAAAATCGCGCGTGAATTAACACTTGATGAAAAGTATATGGTAGGTCGTGTAATCGCTCGTCCATTCGTTGGAGAGCCAGGCAACTTCAAACGTACACCAAACCGTCATGATTATGCACTAAAGCCATTTGGACGTACTGTAATGAATGAATTACAAGATGAAAATTATGATGTCATTGCAATTGGTAAAATCTCTGACATTTATGATGGAGAAGGTGTAACAGCATCACTTCGTACACAGTCTAACATGGATGGAATGGATAAACTTGTTGATACGTTACACATGGACTTTACAGGACTTAGCTTCGTAAACCTTGTTGATTTCGATGCACTATTTGGACATCGTCGTGATCCACAAGGATACGGTGAAGCATTAGAAGAGTATGATGCACGTCTTACAGAAGTACTTGAACAGTTAAAAGAAGATGATTTATTAATCATTACAGCTGATCATGGTAACGATCCAATTCACTACGGTACAGATCATACGCGTGAATATGTACCATTATTAGCATACAGCCCAAGTATGAAAGATGGCGGAAAAGAATTACCAATTCGTAAAACATTTGCTGATATTGGAGCAACAGTTGCAGAAAACTTTGGCGTGAAAATGCCACAATACGGAACAAGCTTCTTAAATGAACTAGGAAAATAAGGGGGATACACATAATGAATCGTGAACTTATCGCAAAATCTGCTTCTTACTTAAAAGAGAAATTTTCGGAAACACCAAAAGTAGGATTAATTCTTGGATCTGGTCTAGGTGTATTAGCTGATGAAATTGAAAATGCAGTAAAGGTACCATACAGTGAAATTCCAGAATTTCCTGTATCAACTGTAGAAGGTCATGCTGGACAGCTTGTATTTGGTACACTTCAAGGTGTAACAGTAGTAGCAATGCAAGGACGTTTCCACTTCTATGAAGGATATGACATGCAAAAGGTAACGTTCCCAGTTCGTGTTATGAAAGAACTAGGAGTAGAAACAGTAGTTGTAACAAATGCAGCTGGTGGTGTAAACACTGAGTTTGAGCCAGGCGATTTAATGTTAATTACAGATCATATTAACTTCATGGGAACTAACCCATTAATCGGACCAAATGATTCTGAGATGGGCGTTCGCTTCCCAGATATGTCTGAAGCATATAGTAAAGATCTTCGTGAAATGGCGAAAAAAGTTGCAGCTGACTTACAAATTAAAGTACAAGAAGGCGTATATGCTGGTATGACAGGTCCTGTATATGAAACACCAGCAGAAATCCGTATGCTTCGTACAATTGGTAGTGATGCTGTTGGTATGTCAACTGTACCAGAGGTAATCGTAGCGCGTCATGCAGGGATGAAAGTATTAGGTATTTCTTGTATTTCAAATATGGCAGCAGGTATTTTAGATCAACCTCTTCACCACGATGAAGTAATTGAAACGACAGAACGTGTAAAAGCAAACTTCTTAGCATTAGTAAAAGAAATCGTAAAACAAATGAACTAAAACAAGCGAAGGGATGATCAAACGATGAGAATGGTAGACTTAATCGCAAAAAAGCGTGATGGTAAAGAATTAACGACAGAAGAAGTCCAATTTATTGTAAATGGTTACACAAATGGCGATATTCCAGATTATCAAGTAAGTGCATTTGCAATGGCTGTATTCTTCCAAGATATGACTGACCAAGAGCGTGCTGACTTAACAATGGCGATGGTAAATAGTGGTGACACAATCGACCTATCTGCAATTGAAGGTGTAAAAGTAGATAAGCACTCAACTGGTGGTGTTGGTGATACAACAACGCTTGTATTAGGACCATTAGTTGCGGCGCTTGATGTACCAGTTGCAAAAATGTCTGGACGTGGTTTAGGACATACAGGTGGTACAATCGATAAGTTAGAAGCTGTACCAGGCTTCCACGTAGAGATTGAAAACGATGAGTTTATGCGCCTTGTAAACGAAAATAAAATTGCCGTTATTGGACAAAGTGGAAACTTAACTCCTGCTGATAAGAAGTTATATGCACTTCGTGACGTAACAGCAACTGTAAACTCTATTCCATTAATTGCAAGCTCAATTATGAGTAAAAAAATTGCAGCTGGCGCAGATGCAATCGTTCTTGATGTAAAAACGGGTGCAGGTGCATTCATGAAAACAAATGAAGATGCAAAGCGTTTAGCAGAAGCAATGGTTCGCATTGGAAATAACGTTGGCCGTAACACAATGGCAGTTATTTCTGACATGAGTCAACCGCTTGGAGAAGCAATCGGTAACGCGTTAGAAGTAAAAGAAGCAATCGATACGCTGCAAGGAAAAGGACCGAAAGACTTAGAAGAGCTATGTTTAACGCTTGGAAGTCAAATGGTATACTTAGCTGGTCAAGCAACTTCATTAGAAGATGCTCGTGAGAAATTAATTGAAGTAATGAATAACGGTAAAGCGTTAGAGTCCTTCAAGACGTTCTTAGCAGCGCAGGGCGGAGATGCATCAGTTGTTGATGATCCATCAAAACTTCCTCAAGCGAAATATGTAATTGAAGTAGAAGCGAAGGAAGATGGCTATGTATCGGAAATCGTTGCAGATGAAATCGGAACAGCAGCAATGCTTCTTGGCGCAGGACGTGCAACGAAAGAGTCTGAAATTGATTTAGCTGTTGGACTAATGCTTCGTAAAAAAGTTGGTGATCGCGTAGCGAAAGGCGATTCACTTGTAACGATTTATGCAAACCGTGAAAACGTAGAAGATGTAAAACAAAAAATTTATGACAACATGACAATTTCTGCTGATGCTGTAGAGGCTCCAGTACTTGTTCATGGTATTGTAACAGAGTAAGAAAAAAGCTAAGGGGCATTCTCCTTAGCTTTTTTCTATTTTTGTTTTATCGCTTTCTGACAAAAGATGCCTTTCTCAATTGTGTGAAGGGCGTAGTCTAACGATTGGCGGGAGTCTTTTGTTGATTGGTGTTCGCCAATATGTTTGATATAATGGATATAGAACGAGTTCAAGCGTGGTTGCTTGTTGTGTAAATAGAACTTGTCTGGTCGTTGTCGTTCGCCTATACCTTTCGAAAGTCACGAAAAGGATAAACTATCAAACCTGTGACATGAAAACAAAGTGTCAAATTGAAAATAAGATTGCAATACCATATGAAAATCGTATCAATCATAGGGACTACCGGGATAGCCTTCTAAAAAAGCGATGGGTACATCGGTGTTCGTAGGAATCCCACACTTCAAGCTTTAGCTAAGTGGGGGTAGTTCAAAATAGAACTTGGGTGAAACTATGATAAAAATTTGTGCAGTAACAAAAGATGATGAAGTATTGTACGACCTCTCGTTAGAAGAAACAGAGGGGGAAAACATTGCGTGGGTGTGGATTGATTTAAATAAACCGACGAAAGAAGAGTATACATATATTTTACAAGATCATTTCAAGTTCCATCCTCTAGCAATTGAGGATTGCTTAGAATATGTACAAAGGCCGAAAGTTGACTTTTATGACGGCTATCATTTTCTTGTGCTTCATGCCTTTGGAGAGGAAGGATTTGAGCCGCACGAAATTGACCTGTTTGTAAGCGATCATTATATTGTATCTTTTCATTTCTCACACAATAATGCAATTGAGAGAGCATGGGATAAAATTGCTGATAGAAAACGGATGAAGAAAAGTCCACTTCACATTGCACATACAATTATTGATCAAATTGTCGATGATTATTTTGCGCCTGTCTATCATATTGAAGATCATTTAAATGCAATTGATGATAATTTAACAGGGGAAACAGCAGGGGATGTATTAGAAGAAGTATTTGATATTCGAGCTGATTTATCAAGGCTACGCCGCACAATTATTCCAATGCGAGACTTGTTATATCGAATTTTAAATTCGACTCGCTTTTACAGAGTAAGTGAGCATGAAATTTACTTTAAAGATATACACGATCATTTATTAAAGCTAGCAGAAATGATTGAAGCAAGTAGAGAGTTAACAGCGGATATTCGTGATAGTTGCTTTTCACTCAACTCACATCATATGAATAACATTATGAAAACGTTAACTGTATTCTCAACCATTTTCATGCCACTGACATTCATTGCAGGTGTATATGGTATGAACTTTGAGAATATGCCAGAGCTTGGCTGGAAGTATGGGTATTTCATTTGCTTAGCTGTTATGGCTGTTATTGGCGGAGGTATGATGGTGTGGTTTTATAAGAAGGGTTGGTTTAAATAAAAACGCCGGGAAATCCCGGCGTTTTTTACTTAGCCAATGGCATGTAAGATGAACATTGCTAAGAATAAAAGTGTAATAATATAAAGTGGTTTTGCGACTTCTTTATGCTTACCAAGCGCAATTTTTAAAATTGGATAAGCAATAAATCCGAAAGCAATTCCATCTGCAATGCTATACGTAAGTGGAATCATGACGATAATTAAAAACGCTGGGAATCCTTCTGAAAAATCATTTAGAGGGATTTGCTGAATGTTTGTCATCATCAAACCACCAATAATAATTAAAATTGGTGCGATTGCACTGTCAGGAATGATTTTTACAACGGGTAATGCAAATAGAGAAGCGAAAAATAGCATCCCCGTGACAATAGACGTCAGACCTGTCTTGCCGCCAGCTGTAATACCAGCAGCACTCTCTACTGTAGATACTGTTGGACTTGTACCGAATAAACCGCATGTCATAGCAGACACAGCGTTTGCTTGATATGATTTTGGAAACTTACGATCATCTTCTAACAAACCGTGTAATAGACCCATGTTTTCAAAAATAAGTATCATACTTAATGAAAACGTTGCAATCCAAAACGGTAAAGAAGCTAGCTTGTCAAATGACATTGCGCCAAATACATCGCCATAGTTACTAAATGAGAAAGAGCTATTGCCCATTTGGCTTGTATCAACAGTGCCAAATAGCCATGCAATCCCTGTACCAATCGCAATTGTCCATAGGAAGTTTCCGCGTACGTTTCGAATAAACAAAACGAGTGCGACAATGAGTGTAAGAAGTGTCGCTAGCACAGCAGGATTACTCAAACTACCTAAGCCAACTGTTGTATTTTCATTGGGTACAACAAGGCCACCCTTTTGAAGCCCGATGAATGCTAAAAAGAGACCAATACCAACTGTAATTGCTTCTTTTAACGATGTTGGTATGACTTCAGCCAACACACGGGCAATTGATGTAAAAGCAGCAATTGCAAAAATAAGCCCAGAAACAAATACAGCAGCTAACGCTTCTTGCCATGTTAGTCCAAGTGTATGCACCATCGTGTATGTGAAAAATGCATTTACACCCATACCTGGTACAAGAATCGCCGGTGAATTTGCCCAAAATGCCATCAGTAGACATCCGACAAATGAACTGAAAACAGTTGCTAAAATTCCAGCTTCAAGTGGAATGCCAGCATCAGATAAAATAGACGCATTTACAATCATAATATAAACGATCGTAAAGAAAGACGTTACACCTGCAAGTGTTTCTTGCTTTGGTGATGTATTATGTGCGTCTAATTGAAATGTTTTTTCTAATAGTCCTTTCATGGTTAAACCTTCTTTTTATAATCCCTCTCCCGCCCGTGATAGCTATTGAAATGAGCTTCACCGTTCTTATTATAGCAGAAGAAAATGTTTTTACAATAAGGAAATGAGAACGTTTTCTTGTTTTAAAATTCTGTCTATAAATAAGTGAATGTTGCTTGAACAGTAGCGGTAATTTCAAGCTCCCCAGATTGAATAGGAGGAGCTGCATAAGCATGAGCACTGCTATAAGCAAGTGTTTGCCGTGGGATCTGTCCCGGTTCTTCAGTGAGAGAGAGTGGGATTGGATTAATTTTCATATGATACGTATTTGCAATAATATTTGCTTTTTCTGAGGCGTTTTGTACAGCTAGCACGAGTGCTTTTTCATAATATTTATTTGGATGTGAGACGAGAAATTGTAAACCCCTTGTTACGTTAGCTCCATTTGCAACTGCTACTTCATATACTTCCCCAGCTTTTTGTACATTTAATACGGTAATTTTATACAGATGTTCGACTTGATAGCCACTTAAAGTCGTTTCACCATTTATCGTGTCATATTGAGGAGTAATTGTATAAGAAAGGGTTTCAATGTCTTGATCAGAAATGCCAAGTTGCTTCCAGGCAGATAAAAGTTGCTGTGAGATAGCAGCATTTTCTGTTTGGGCTTGCTGAACACTTTTATTCTCCGTTCGAACGCCAATTGTAAGGACGACAACGTCTGGTTTTGCTTGAATACGTCCTTCACCTTGTACTGTCAAAGTTGGTTCTTTCTCCGTACGAAATTGAGGGTAGGTAGGTTGAAGCCCGTTATGCATAGTGTAAACCTCCTTTTTCTATGTATATGTAAAAGTTTTTTGAATATTTTTATAAAAATAAAGTCTTAATTGAAAGAAAACATATACAATTAGTTGATTTATAGATTATAATATGTGTAAATATTATAAAAAAGGGTAGAGGTCAGTGAAAGAAAAACGAGAAGCACATATTTTAGACTTATCAACGTCATTTCGTAAAATGATACGTTTACTACAAAATGATATTAACACGCTATTTTCAGAACATATGCCATGGAATGAATTTTCTGTTTTACGTGCACTATATTGGAATAGTCCACAAATGGCATCACAAATTGCAAGTGAAGTAAATGTAACATCGAGTCATATTACAGCCGTTACAGATCGACTTGTTCGTAAAGGGTTTGTCATGCGAAAACGTTCTGACTCCGATCGTCGCATTGTATATTTAGAAATTACAGAACTAGGAAAAGAAGTTGCTGAAAAATTAGAAAACGTTAGAAAAGAGTATTACCGTGAAAAGTTCCAAGACTGGAGCGACGAAGAGATTGAGAAGGTAGTCGAATTATTTGGCCGTGTGTTATAAAATAAACGGTGATGAATGAGAAAAGGTTAGTGAACCAGTGCTGGTTCACTAACCTTTTTTTGTATATAAAAACAAGTTGAAAAACTAACACACCCCTTCTTTTTTCGGTAGAAGAGAGGGTTCCTTCATGTGCAGTAGCGGTCAGGGCCTTTTCTTAGCGCGCGTCAAGTTACAACAAATGGATGAGGTGAGTACGTTTGCCATTTCTATCCCGCTATTTGCGGGCTGTAAAAGCCCGATTTGTTCAACTAACACTCAGTGGGGGGTGAAGAAAACCCCCACTGAGTTAAGTTTCACTTTATATACGTGGCAGCTACTTTGGTGGTAAACGGTCAAGTTGGGTATATATAGTAGAAACAATCGTAATACTTGTAAGAAAGAGAATGGGAGGAAGAGTGTATGAAGAAGTGTATCTCTTTTCTGGTTATAAGTATGTGCATGTTCTTGCTAAATGGGAAAGTGTACGGCGCGGTGCCAGTTCAAGTTGTAAAAAAAGAACTAGAATATATAGTTAAACATGAATCTGATGTTGGCATCTTTTCATTAAAAAATAAAGGGTTAGCTATTCGTGAAAATAGGGTATATGATGTTAGAGCCTCATCGCTCGTAAAAGTAAAACAAATGCCGATTTTAAAAGCTGAGAAATATATTCCAAACCTCCCGCAGTACATATATAAGTTTGGTCAGGGAAATGTACAGGTGTATTATATTGCTGTGCGGTCAGACGGGAAAAAAGATGAAATGAATTACTTTTTACAAGTATTTGCACAACAGCAAGGAGATTGGCGAGTTGTAGAAAGTGTTGCTTTGCCGATAGAAGAGATGGAGAAAAATAGTATGGATTTTGAAATGAAAAAATAACCTTCTCCGATGGGAGAAGGTTATTTTGCGCCAAATGAAACTCGTAGCTTCAGTAGTTGTTGGAAAATGAAGTAGCTTGCAATGCCAGCTATGGAAAATCCAATATAGTAGGAAAGCAAGGAATTCGTTTGGCTTGTAATGAAACCACCAGTTAAAGCAGAACAAAGGACCGCGAACGATAAAAATAATGATTTTAACTTCGGAAATAGTAATAGGTTCCCATTTTGTTCATTTGGCGTACGAGCATATAGAAATGCTCCAAGCGGTAAAAATACTATAATATAAATAATTGGAGCGAGTATTGTCCATATGGATGGAATACGTGTACCTTCCATCGGATCTTTCTTAGGCGTTTCGGATATAATATTTCCTTCTTCATCAAATTCAGTATCTGGATGATAATTATAACTAATATGAAAATGTACTAAGGGGCTAACAATATTAGTCTGTAGTACAGAGTCAGTAACTTTATCGTGTCTTTTAGATAGCTTCTCCACCGAACCTTCCATATGAACAGAAAGAAATCCATATGTGAGTGCAAGTAAGGCAAATGGTAAACAGAGTAAAATTCCAGTTAAACCACCTTGTGAAAAAGCATTTCCAGCAATTGTTCCAACAAATAAAGCGAATGTATAAACGGCAATAAAGATTACGGTAATATATAGAAAGTATATATGAAATGATTTGAAATTTTGATATTCATTATGGATTGTCATCGTTTTAATACCATACATACTAATCCAACAAATAAGATTTACAGCCAAAATAGTTACGACTCCAAACAGCCATTTTGTGAAAAAGATGTCTTTTCGTTTAAACGGCATAGAGAAAAGAAAATCGCTTGACTGGTTATTCCGTTCCCATCCAATCAATATACAAGCAAGTGCAATAAGAATAATTCCTTGCGGTAGAGAACTTTCGAATGGATTAAAAAAGTAGGAATAGTAATGCGTATAATCTTCTTCTATTGTTGTTAAATGGTATAGCTCTGTTTTTGCTCTCGTATAGTATTCATACGGCAACATGTATAAACTTGTGAGCAAAAATAGTAGAATCATATATTTTCCTTGCTTCCATTGTCTTAACCATAATGCTTTATGAAACATTGTGCTCACCTCGATTTGTTTATTATTTTCCGCCAAATGAAAACTTCATTTTTAGTAGGCGAGTAAAAATGAAATAACTCACAATTCCTGCTATGAAAAATCCGATGTAATATGATACAAGTGATTCGCTTAAGATTCTTCCACCTAAAAGAGCAAAACAAAGAACGGTACAGAACATAAAGTATTTCTGTAACTTTGGAAACAGCAACAGCTTTCCGTTTTGTTCATTTGGCGAACGAGTATACAAAATTGCTCCAACGGGTAGTAAAATTATAATATAAGTGATAGGTGTTAACAGTTCCCATATAGATGGAATCATTGTGTTCTCCATTGGATTCTTTTGTGGTGTTTCGGAAATTATATTACCTTCATCATCGGATTGAACTTCTGGATGATAATCATATCGAATATAAAAGTTATCTATTGATGCATATAAATCTATGTGAGTGAAATAACTTGCAATTTTTCTTTCTTTTTTATACGAATCTTCAAATGAATCACCACTTGTATGAGCGTATACAAACCCAGAAATTAATAGTACTAGACCCTGTGGAAGAAATAAAAAGATTGCACTTAGGCTAATTTGAGAGAAGATGTTTCCAGTAATAGTACCAACACATAAAGCAAGTGTATATATAGCGATTAGAACGATCGTTGCATATAAAAAGTACGTATAAAATGGACTGAAATCTTCTTGATATTGATTATGGAATGAGAGTAATTTTATTCCATGCATACTAACTAAACAAACAATGTTGACGGCAATAATATTTATTACCCCAAACAGCCATTTTGTCACATAAATATCTTTTCGCCTAAACGGCATTGACCAAAGAAAGTCGATGGATTGATTGTTTCGTTCCCATCCAATAAAGAGGCAAGCCATGAGAACGACAAGGAAACTTTGTATGAACACTGGGTCAGATGCATTGAAATAGTACGCATAATAATAAACATAATCATAATCATCATACGTTTGAATGGACTGTTGAAATTGAGATGCAGCATCTAAATAGTATTTATACGGCAATATATACAAACTTGTTAACCAAAACAGTAAAACAGCATATTTCCCTTGTTTCCACTGCCTCATCCATAATGCTTTATGAAACATGTGAATCCCCCTCAAACGTTGTCACAAATATATCTTCTAGTGACATCGGCAATTCTTCTAATAAAAGTGGCTGTTCTTTATGGAACTTTTCTAGCGTTGCTGATACGTTTCCTTCAATTAAAATCGTATATACTTTTCCAGTTTGATTTAATAGTTTTACATTGTATAAGTTTTCTAGTTTTTGTGGTAATAAGCGCTCGTATGCAACTTGAATTTTTGCAAAACGGGTTTTTACATCGTCTAACGCTGTAATTGAAGCGATTGTATGATCTTTTAAAATAATGATTGTATCTGCAATTTTTTCAACTTCATCTAAATGATGGGTAGAAATAAGAATGGTAACTTCACGCTCAGCTACTTCTTCAATTAAAAATTGTAAAATCTGCCTTTTTACAATTGGGTCTAGTCCGTTTGTTGGTTCATCTAAAATGATATATTCTACCCCTGTGCAAAACGCTAAAATCATCGCTAGTAATGCTTTCATGCCGCGTGAATAACTACGGATGCGTTTATTCGGTAAGTTAAAGCGTTCTAATAATTGATAAAAATATTCTTCGTCAAAGTTTTCGTAAACCGCTTTATAAAACGTTACAATTTCTTTTACTGTATAACCACTTAAAACTTGAGAAGAGTCAGGGACATACGCAACTTTTTGTTTAATTTCTGGATGGTTATGAATGTTCACACCGTTATATGTAACTGTTCCTTCGTTCGGATCTAAAATGCCAACTAACGTACGAAGCATTGTTGTTTTTCCTGCACCGTTTCTACCAAGTAATCCAACAATACTACCTTTTTGTAAAGTGAATGAGATGTTTTCAAAAATGATTTGTCCATCAATTGTCTTTTTGATGTTCTCCACTTGTAGCATCTGCATTACCTCCTAATTCTTTATAGTATGAATCAATCCAGTCGTGAATTTTCTCTTTTGGAATGCCAAGATATGAAGCTTCTAATAATAATTGATGAAGTTGTTTTTCGACCATGATAACTTTCCTTTCATCTTGCGTTGGTGTAATTGATTGAGATACAAAAGTTCCCTTTCCACGTAACGTTTCAATTAATCCTTGTCGTTCTAATTCTTGGTACGCTTTGCTGACCGTATTGGGATTAATAACAAGCGTTGAGGCAAGTTCACGAACGGAAGGGAGTTTATCATTTGGAAATAGCATGTTTTTTAAAATCATCCCTTTTATGTTGTGAACAATTTGTTCCCATATTGGAGTGCTGCTTCTTGGATCAAGCTGAATATGCAAGAGCAATACCTCCTTTCTCTTGTGTGTATTAAGTGTACTATGTTATGTAATACACTTAATACAATAATGATTTTAAAAGAGTTTGTCAACTGAATTTTATAGAAAAATATGGTATAAAACATGATTTGTTGGAAAAAATAGTTTTGATACAGAATGGAGGGTTAGTCATGAAGCGAGTTTTCGGAATACTTATTTGTTTCATGTTGTTGCTTTCCGCTGTTCCGGTTGGCTTTGCACAGTCAGAGAAAAAAGATGTGGATACAGTGCCGAAATTAGCGGAACAAGCGTCATCAGCAATTGTGATGGAGCAAGATACAGGAAATGTATTATTTGAGAAAAGTCCAAATGAGAAATTGCCACCTGCTAGTATGACAAAGGTGATGACGATGTTACTCATTATGGAGCAAATCGAAAAAGGAAAATTAAAGCTAGAGGATAAAGTAAGAACGAGTGAGCACGCAGCTTCTATGGGCGGATCGCAAATTTTCCTTGAACCAGGCGAAGAAATGACCGTAAACGAAATGTTAAAAGGAATTGCGATTGCATCAGGTAACGATGCATCAGTAGCCGTTGCAGAGCACATCGCAGGTTCTGAAGAAGGTTTTGTGAGCATGATGAATAAAAAGGCAAAAGATTTAGGGCTAAAAAATACACGCTTTCAAAACCCTACTGGTTTGCCAGCAGAAGATCATTATTCAACAGCTTACGACATGGCAGTCATGGCACGAGAGTTAATGAAATATCCACTCATTCGAAAATATACAGGAAAATATGAAGACTATTTGCGAGAAGATACAGATAAAAGATTTTGGCTTGTTAACACAAACAAATTAGTCCGATTTTATCCAGGAGTTGACGGGGTAAAAACAGGATTTACAACAGAGGCAAAATATTGTTTAACAGCTTCAGCAGAGAAAAATGGGATGCGTGTTATTTCTGTTGTGATGGGGGCACCGACCTCTAAAGAGCGTAACATGCAAGTGACAAAACTTCTTGATTATGCATTTGGACAATATACGACGAAAAAGTTATATAAACGCGGTGAAAAAATTAAAACAGTAAAAGTTGGAAAAGGAAAGAAAGAGACTGTTGATTTAGTTGCATCTGAAAATGTATCTCTTCTTATGAAAAAAGGAGAGGATATGAAAAAAGTGAAACAAGAAGTCGTTGCAGAAAAGAAAGTGAAAGCACCGATTAAAAAAGGAGATGCACTTGGAACGCTTGTTTTGAAAAAGGATGATAAAGTGTTGTTAAAACAAACAATTGTGGCAAAAGAAGATGTAGGATCAGCGAGTGTCTGGGAATTATTTAAAAGAAGCTTGAGTGTATTCTCTACGTCAAAATAATAGTCACTTTTTCTATTGTGAAAAATGAGTGAAAAGTTCGTATTATGGCGAAATCGTACTTCTTTTGTCACAGGGAAGGATTCTGATTCTACATTCACGAACAACTTCTTATACGTTTTGCGGAAATACGCAAAATTAAAAGTGTAGGGAGGAAATCGTGTGAGTCTTTCTATTCATTTAGAAGTGAAGCGTGACGTCTTATGCATTCGGCTAGCAGGCGAACTCGATCATCATACGGCTGAAGAGTTGCGAGCGAAAGTAACAGATATGATTGAAACGAAAGGTATTCATCATATTGTTTTAAACTTAGCGGATTTATCTTTTATGGATAGTTCAGGTCTTGGCGTTATATTAGGTAGATATAAGCAGGTGAAAAGCTTAGGAGGCGAGATGGTTGTTTGTGCAATTTCGCCTCCTGTAAAACGTCTATTTGAAATGTCAGGCTTGTTTAAAGTAATTCGTTTAGAAGAAAGTGAAGCGCGTGCGCTCGCGACATTGGGGGTGGCGTAAATGAGAAATGAAATGAACCTTCAATTTTCAGCTTTAAGTCAAAATGAGTCCTTTGCCCGTGTAACAGTGGCTGCTTTTATTGCACAGCTTGATCCAACGATGGAGGAGTTAACGGAAATTAAAACAGTTGTGTCTGAAGCGGTAACGAACGCCATTATTCATGGGTACGAAGGAAATGCAGAAGGCGTTGTGTACATTAATGTCATTCTTGACGAAAATATGGTGAAATTAACAATTCGTGATGAAGGAATTGGAATTTTAGATTTAGATGAGGCAAGACAACCACTTTTTACAACAAAACCTGAATTAGAGCGTTCCGGAATGGGATTTACCATTATGGAAAATTTTATGGACGAAGTAGAAGTTATCTCAAATGAATCTTTCGGAACAACGATCCACTTGACGAAGTATTTATCAAAAAGTAACGCTCTATGCAATTAAGGAGAATTGCCTATGGACATAGAGGTCAGAAGTGAAAAAGGAAAAGGTCAGTTAAAGGATCAGGAGCTAAAAGAATTGATTCAACGAAGTCAGTCTGGCGATCATAGGGCGCGTGATTTAATTGTACAAAGTAATATGCGCCTCGTTTGGTCTGTTGTACAGCGCTTTTTAAATCGTGGTTATGAACCAGATGATTTATTTCAAATTGGCTGCATTGGATTGTTAAAATCGGTAGACAAATTTGATTTATCCTTTGATGTAAAGTTTTCCACATACGCAGTTCCGATGATTATCGGGGAAATACAACGTTTTTTACGTGATGACGGATCTGTGAAAGTCAGTCGTTCGTTAAAAGAGACAGGAAATAAAATTCGAAAAATGAAAGATGAACTTTCGAAAGAATATGGAAGAGCACCTACAATTAATGAAGTAGCAAAAGCACTTGAATTAACTCCAGAGGAAGTTGTAATGGCGCAAGAAGCAAGTCGATCACCATCGTCTATTCATGAAACAGTTTATGAAAATGATGGTGATCCGATTACAATTTTGGATCAAATTGCAGATCGTTCTGAAACGAAATGGTTTGATAAAATTGCGTTAAAAGAAGCGATACGAGAATTAGATGAACGAGAGCGTTTAATTGTATATTTACGTTATTACAAAGATCAAACACAATCGGAAGTTGCAGAGCGTATTGGGATTTCACAAGTGCAAGTTTCACGATTAGAAAAGAAAATACTAAAACAAATGAAAGACCGAATAGGAGAATAGCCTGTTCGGTTTTTCTTTGACTTTATCGTTTCCATAATAGTAGGATTTCAATCATGAAAGTTTAATTTACAGAATTTATTGACAATTCAAACGATTAAAACTATACTCCAAGTATAACTTGTCAACAAGTGAAAAATTTCTCAAGGAGAGGGGGTGTAAGGTTTTAAGTTTCGTTCTATAAATTAAGTGATAAAGGAGGAAAGAATATGGAAACGAGACAGCAATGGGGAACGAGGGCAGGTTTTATTTTAGCAGCTGTTGGTTCGGCAGTTGGTCTGGGGAATATATGGAGATTCCCTTATACCGCCTATGAAAATGGTGGAGGTGCTTTTTATTTACCGTACTTATTCGCTTTATTAACGACAGGTATTTCATTACTTGCTTTTGAATTTGCACTTGGTCACCGTCATCGTGGTTCCGCACCGCTTACGTTTTTCAGAATTGATAGGCGGGCTGAATTTATCGGTTGGTGGCAAATGGGAATTACGTTTATTATCTCTACGTATTATGCTGTTATTATTGCTTGGTCAATGTCTTACACGTATTTTTCAATTACTGGTGCGTGGGGAGAAGATACGGAATCATTTTTATTAAAAGAATATTTGCAAGTAGCTGATAAACCAGGACAATTTGGTGGTCTTGTACCAGAAGTATTACTTCCGCTTGCACTCGTATGGATTATTGTTCTTGGTGTTGCATTTAAAGGAGTGAAAAAAGGGATTGAGATGGTCAATCGAATTTTCATTCCACTTCTTGTCCTCATGTTTCTTATCATCGTTATTCGAGCTATTACATTAGACGGAGCTCTTCAAGGGTTAGATGCATTTTTTAAACCGGACTGGAGTCGCATTTTTGATGGAAAAGTGTGGTTAGCTGCGTACGGACAAATTTTCTTTAGTTTATCCTTAGCATTTGGAATCATGATTACGTATTCTAGTTATTTGCCGAAAAATTCTGACACAACAAATAACGCATTTATTACAGGGTTTGCAAACTCAGGTTTTGAGTTACTAGCTGGTATTGGTGTGTTTGCAGCTTTAGGTTTTATGGCGAATAACATGGGAGTTCCGGTAAATGAGGTGGCAACAGCTGGTGTTGGATTGGCATTTATCGTATTTCCACAGATTATTAATGAGTTACCATTTTCATCATTCTTTGGGGTATTATTCTTCTTATCGCTAACTGTTGCTGGAATTACATCACTCATTTCATTAGCAGAAGTTTGTTTTGCAGCTGTGTCTGAAAAATTCAACGTAAGTCGTAATAAAGGAATTGCAATTATGGGAACGTTACTTGTTCTTGTATCACTTGTTTTTGCAACGCGAGGCGGCTTAATGTTCTTAGATGTTGTTGATTATTTTGCGAACAACTTCGGTTTAATTGTTATTGCATTAGTAGAGATTGTTGTTGTCGGACTCATGTTAAGAAAGTTAAAAGTATATCAAGAGCATGCAAATTTTGCGTCTGATATAAAATTAGGTACATTTTGGAAAGTTAGCTTATTAGTTGTTACACCACTTGTGCTTGGTTATATGTTAATTGATGGATTTATTCAAAACATAAAAGAAAATTACGGTGGTTATCCAACGGAATTCGTCGTGACATATGGATGGATACTTGTTGCAGTCTCCTTCGTTATTGCAATTATTATTAGCTTGAAAAAGTGGGATAAGCGAATCGAAGAAGAGTCAGCGAAGCTTGAAAAAGAGTGGAAAGAGCGAGGTGTATCATAATGAGCGGATCAGCGATTGTGATGATGGTTATTGGTATGGTTATTTTATGGGGTGGCTTAGTATTAAGTATTGCAAATTTATTCCGCAAGAAAAAAGCATAAAGTGAAACTTTAATCAGTCGGAGATTTTCATCCTAGCCGATTATTAGTTAAACCATCTACTAATTTTAGTAGGTGGTTTTTTTATTTGTAAAAAAGTTGTATTAGAAAATTTTCCAATATCCATACTACAACTACGAGGAATAGTTAAGAGGTGATTGGAGTGGAGCAAACAATTTATCTTAAAATGCGAAATCGCTTGCAAGTATATCCTGATCATGAATTAACAGTAGCAGATGTGGCACAAGTAGTAGGGGACGGTGATGTTGTAGAAAAATTGAAAAAGCAACCGATTTACAAAATAACAAAGCAAGATAAAACACATGTTGTAATTGATGTAATGAGAGTAATTGGTGTGATTCAACAACATGATCCACAGCTACAATTAAATTTATTAGGACCAGCGCAAACAGTGGTTGAGATTGTATATGAAAAGAAGACAGTGAATCCTGTTTTTTTTGTCCTCGTTTGGTTACTACTTTTTGCTGGGGCAGGGCTTGCCATTATTTATTTTCATGAAGATGTGAGTATGCAGCAAGTGCAGCAGCGTTTACATTACATGATTACAGGAGAAATTAATAATCGGCCACTTCTTTTTCAAATTCCGTATTCATTAGGGCTTGGGGTTGGAATGGTTTTATTCTTTAATCATGTATTTCAAAAAAGGATTAATGAAG
This sequence comes from Bacillus manliponensis, assembly GCF_000712595.1. GTDB lineage: Bacteria > Bacillota > Bacilli > Bacillales > Bacillaceae_G > Bacillus_A > Bacillus_A manliponensis. The sequence goes on along the minus strand of NZ_JOTN01000002.1, from coordinate 302,829 downwards.
AGCCAAGTCCTCTTGAAGTTGAAATGTTTCAATATCAGCAATCGCTCGATCAATATGTGATGGTGCATGAAAATAAAGAAAGCATGAAAAAACTTGGAGACGATTGAGTATACGTTAGTTATGTTTATAGGATTAGCGGGCGGAATTGCTGTTGGAGGAGGCTATGTCGCTTTTTTAAGTGTACTAGGTGTAATTCCGAGATTGGCACAAGTAACGAGAAGTGGACATTGTATTCATTATTACGAATGGGCTGTTATGAGCGGAGCTTTGGTGGGGGCATGGTGTAGTTTACGGGATACAACTTTTATGACATCACAATATTTACTTATTATTATTGGGTTGTTATGTGGGACGTTTGTTGGAATGCTTGCAGCGGCATTAACAGAAGTATTAAATGTACTGCCGGTATTAGCAAAGAGAGTAGGGGTAGACGGGAAAATAGTGATTTTACTTATCGCACTTGTACTCGGAAAAGTATTAGGTTCCTTATTTCATTGGATTTATTTTGCAAAATAGGAGGGTCTTTCATGACAAAAGATAAATTGAAGGATGATTATACGAACAAGGTAAAAGAATATCAACCGAAGCCAAATTATGTAATGAATTGTGTGAAAGCTTTCGTAGTTGGAGGGCTGATTTGTACGTTAGGAGAGGTGTTCATGAAGTTTTATATGCACTTCTTTCATTTTACGGAAAAGGAAGCTGGAAATCCAACTGTTGCAACGCTCGTATTATTATCTGCATTATTAACCGGTTTTGGTATATATGACAAGATTGGACAATTTGGAGGGGCTGGTTCTGCGGTTCCGGTTACGGGGTTTGCAAACTCGATGACGAGTGCAGCAATGGAGCATCGCAGTGAAGGAATTGTACTTGGAGTTGCAACAAATATGTTTAAGCTTGCAGGTAGTGTCATTGTCTTTGGTGTGGTTGCGGCATATGTTGTTGGCCTTATTCGATACACATTTAAGCTACTTATGTAAGGGAGAGAATGAACGATGAGATTAACTGGAAAACAATCGTGGGTGTTTCAAAATGAAGTATATGTGAATGCCACTGGTACATCAGTTGGACCAAAGGAAGCGAAAGGTCCTCTTGGAGACTGCTTTGATGTGAAATATGAAGAAATGCACTGCGGAGAAGATAATTGGGAGCTTGCAGAGCGAAAGTTAATGAATGATTCGATTGGACAGGCATTCAAAAAAGGAAGTTTGAAAGCTTCAGACATTGATTTCTTTTTAGCGGGTGATTTATTAAATCAAACGGTTACGGCAAATTATGTTGCAAGAGAGTTAGGAATTCCGTTTTTAGGAATGTTTGGTGCTTGTTCTACATCAATGGAAACGTTAGCTGTAGGTGCAGCTTTTATAGACGGTGGATTTGCAAACCGAGTACTTGCGACAGTAAGTAGTCATAATGCAACCGCAGAACGGCAGTTTCGTTATCCAACAGAGTATGGCGGCCAAAAACCAGATACAGCAACATCAACTGTTACCGGTGCTGGATCAGCAATTATTAGTAATGAAAAAAGTGTGATTAAAATAACAGCAGCAACGATAGGAAAAGTGCAAGACTTGGGAATTACTGATCCGTTTGATATGGGATCAGCGATGGCTCCAGCTGCAGCTCATACGATACAGCAACATTTTGAAGATTTAAATAGAAGTGCTTCCGACTATGACCTAATTGTAACAGGGGATTTATCAAAAGTAGGAGCACCAATTACAAGGCGTATGTTACTTGATGAAGGGTATGATTTAGGCTCTGTGTATAACGACTGTGGAATGATGATTTATAACGACGATCAAAATGTGTTTGCTGGTGGAAGTGGTTGTGCATGTTCTGCAGTTGTAACGTATGGACATTTATTAGAAGAGATGAAAAAGGGGAATTTGCAGCGTATTTTTGTAGTGGCAACAGGAGCGTTGTTAAATCCTATGATGATTCAGCAAGATGAATCAATTCCAACGATTGCACATGGTGTTGTATTTGAAAGAGTGAAAGGGGTGTAGTACATGGATTTTGTATATGCTTTTGTTGTAGGTGGGGCGATTTGTGTTGTTGGACAATTATTGTTAGATTTTGCGAAACTAACGCCAGCCCATGTAACAACAAGTTTTGTTGTTATCGGTGCTATTTTAGATGGGTTTGGAATTTATGATAAATTAATTGAATTTGCAGGAGCAGGGGCGACAGTTCCAATTACAAGTTTCGGACATTCCCTTTTGCATGGTGCGATGGAAGCGGCTGAAAAGCATGGATATTTAGGGATTGGTATCGGAATGTTTAAGTTAACATCTGCTGGTATTTCAGCAGCTATTTTATTTGCTTTTTTAGTTGCACTTATTTTTAAACCGAAAGGATAAACAAAATGAGAAGAAGGGTTATTTTGGTGACAGATGGAGATGAATATGCACAGCGAGCAATTACGCTTTTAGCGAAGGAATTCGGTGGCAGGTGTATTTCAACATCACAAGGAAATCCAACAAAGCTATCTGGAAACAAAGTTGTCGAGCTTATTATGCAAACGCCATATGACCCCGTTTTTGTTATGTTTGACGATAGTGGATATATCGGAGAAGGACCCGGTGAAAAGGCATTAAAATATGTAGCCAATCATAAACAAATTGATGTGCTTGGTGTGTTAGCGGTCGCTTCTAATACACATCATTGGGAGTGGACTCGTGTTGATGTTAGTGTTGACCGAGAGGGGAATTTGACAGAGTACGGTGTTGATAAATTTGGTTTAGCTGATATTGAAGTGGGACGAATTAATGGAGATACTGTGTATTGTTTAGATGAATTGCAAGTACCAATTATTGTTGGAATTGGTGACGTAGGGAAAATGTGTGGAAATGATGAATCGAAAATTGGTTCACCTATTACAAAAAAAGCAATTGAGCTTATTTTAGAAAGGAGTGGATTTTATGACACATAAAAATAAAGTAAACGTTCCAATTTCTTCTTTTTTAAGTGATAATGAAAATTATTTAAAGCAGACACTTGGGCTTGGAGTCACTTTTGATATAGGTATAAGGAAATTTCATGTTTTAGATAAGGAAATTGGGATTTTATTTGTAAACGGTTTGTGTGATACAAATTATATCATTCCGATTATTGAAGAACTGGTTGACACAAATGAAATAAAAAGAGAAGTTGATGTGGATGATACAGTCAAGTTATTAGAGAACCGTCTTATTCACCAACAAGTAAGTAAAATTAAAACAATGGATGAAGTTACGCTTCAAGTGCTTTCTGGGCTTATTGTTATTTTTGTAGAAGGTGAAACAGAAGCATTTGCAATTGATGTTCGGAGTTATCCAGGACGAACACCAACCGAGCCAGATACGGAAAAAATTGTCCGCGGAGCTAGAGATGGGTTTGTAGAAAATATTATTGTGAATACAGGACTTATTAGAAGACGTATTCGTGACCCACGCCTTCGTCACGAAATTATCCGCGTAGGTGAACGATCCCAAACTGATATCTGTATTGCTTACGTACAAGATATTGCTAATCCAGATTTAGTGAAAATTATAAAGCAGGAACTACAAAGTATTAACATGGATGGGATTACAATGGCGGATAAAACTATAGAAGAGTATTTAGTGAAGCAAGGATATAATCCGTTTCCACTTATTCGTTATACAGAGCGTCCAGACGTTGCAGCGAACCATCTATTAGAAGGTCATGTAATTGTGATGGTAGATACGTCACCAAGCGCAATGATTACACCGACGACATACTTTCATCATGTACAACATGCGGAAGAGTTTCGTCAAAATCCAGCTGTTGGAACGTTTTTACGTTGGGTACGTTTTTTAGGGATTATTCTTTCTTTATTCTTAGTCCCATTTTGGCTCGCTTTTATTATCGATCCGACATTATTACCAGAGAATTTAGCATTTATTGGTCCAAATAAAGTAACAAACATGCCAATTATTTTACAAATTTTATTAGCGGAAATTGGGCTAGAGTTTTTACGAATGGCTTCTATTCATACGCCGAGTCCGTTATCAGCAGCAGCTGGTTTAATTTCGGCGATATTAATTGGACAAATCGCCATTGATGTAGGTTTGTTTGTACCAGAAGTCATTTTATATGCGGCAATTTCGATGATTGGTGCATTTGCAACTCCAAGTTATGAATTAGGTCTTGGAAATAAAATTGGGAAGCTATTTGTTATTATTATGACAGCAGTATTCCATGAAGCTGGTTTTATCATTGGACTAACATTATTATTACTATTCTTAACGGCTATTAAAAGCTTACAAACTCCATACTTATGGCCGTTTCTTCCGTTTGATTTAGGTGCTTTAATGAAAATTTTGATTCGTCCATCTCATTCGAGTTTGAAAGTTCGTCCAAGTATTGTGCACCCGCAAAATATAAGAAAGCAAAAATAAGCAGAGAATTACTCTGCTTATTTTTGTTGGAAATTTATCATTTTTTTAACAAAAATATAACATTCCTTTCGTACAATAGAAGAAAAGGTTCTGTATGAAAGGGGAAATGATATGATTAAGTTATTTGTTACGGATTTAGATGATACACTTGTATATAAAGTGAACCGTATTGAAACAGAAGATGCTAGGGCACTTAGTTGGCTAGCGGAAAAAGGAACGCATATTTGTTTTGCTTCGGGGCGCTTTGCCCATCGTATTCATGAAGTTGTTAATCGCTTTTCATTTCCTTACTATACGGCAGGATTAAATGGAGCAGTTTTATTATCATGTAATAACGAGATGTTACATGAATCAACATTTCAACATGAAGTTGCCCGGGAAATATATGAATATATACATGAGAAGCAACTAGCTGATATTGTTTGTGCAAAAGAGAAACGGTATACAAAGAAGAAGAACGACTATCACCGCTCGTTTGAAGAAGATATGAGTGTAACGATTAGAGAAGTCGATACGCTAGAAGAGGAATTTGGTAAGACGATTCATCCTTCAAAGCTATTTCTGTATGGAGAGGAAGGAAGAATTATTGAATTAGATAAAGAGTTACGTGGAAAATTTCAAGGGAAGGCAGAAGTGGTGATATCCGGAAAAGGTTACGTCGATGTCATGCCAGTTGGAATTAGTAAAGGAAATGCGCTTCGATTGTTGATGGACCATTTACAGCTAGAACCGCATGAAGTTGCTTGTATAGGTGATTCCTTTAATGATGTGTCTATGTTTGAGGTTACACCTCATTCATTTACGCTTCGTCATGCTCATCCATATATAAAAGAACGTGCTGCACACGTTGTACGTTCTGTAGAAGAAGCCATTATGAGGCTGCCGCTTCTAGCATAATAAAAAGCTCGCTATTAGCGAGCTTTTTATTACTTAAATAATGATTTTACAAAATCAATAAAACTTATAAATACATCTTTTAAACTTTCTAAAAATCCTTGACCTTCTTCAGAGCCTAAAAATGAAGAAACATGTTCTTTTGCTTTATTTAATTGATTTCCTACTTGCTCCCAGTCAATATTCAAGTCTTTCATTTTTTCAAATAGAGCTACTAAATTATTAAACTGCTCTTCTGTTAACGTAATACCAAGCTGGTCCGCTACTTTCTGGATAAGTGAACGTAAGTCTTCTTCTGTTTGAGGTTGTTCTTTTGCAATTTGTTCTTTTACACTTGTAACAAGCTGAATTGCTTTTTCTTCCCCAATCTCATCACCGAGTTTAGCAGTTTGAACCATTTCTTCGTTCGCTACTTTTTTTACTTCATCTGGAATTTTTGTTTCAGATGTTGTTTCGTATGCCTTCATTAAACCAGTTAATGCTGCTGTTCCTGATACGTTAAAAGGCGCTGTAATTTGCACCTTTGCATCTTTCAATCCAGCTGTAATTAAAGCGTTTGTGTACATTGCATCTGTTACCCAGTTAATGTTATTTGCTTGTACAACAAGACCAGATCCTTTTTTTGTATACGTGATCATGGAAGAGGAAATCGCTCTCGTTCCAATTTGTGCTTTTGGAACGATTCCTTCTAAATATTTATGTTCTTCAGCATTTGATACCGTAATAATTTGCGCATCACTTGGCGCATTCATTTCTTTTAAAAGTTGTTGCTTTTGGGCTTCTGTTAAGTTTTCCCCTAATGTAACGATGGATTCACCTTCAACTATATCTGCAAATGAAGCAGTTGGGAAGATAAATACCATAACAGCTACAAGAAGTGCTAATAGTTTCGTTTTCACGAAAAATCGCTCCCTTTCTCTTTCTGTAAATTTCGGGCAACACAGTAATTATATTATATTTTTCCTGTTTGTCATCAGTCTTAAGGTTGATTTAAGAAACAAGTATTGTAATTGTCGGATTTCTTTGGAAGGAATTACTATATTAAATAGAGAAAGTAATGTCTTATTCAAAATTAAGGGAGGAGGGGAGAGAATTGAGACCGCTATTAAGAGCGGAAGCGTTAATTTTTAATGAAAATCGAACACATATGTTGTTGCAATGTAATCAACAAGAAGAATTTTACCGTTTACCTGGTGGGACGGTTGAATTTGGAGAGAGCGCTAAAGCGGCAATTGAACGGGAGTGTTTAGAAGAATATGATTTACAAGTTGAAATAGAGTGTTTTGCTAGTGTATATGAGCATATATTTGAAGTGGATAGTCAGAAATATCATCATTGTACGTTACTATATCAATGTGAACTAGAAGAAGATGACGCGAGGATTAGGTGGCATAAAGAACATTCGAATATCATGTTGAAATGGAAGATGGTAAATCGATTAGAAAAGCCAATCTACCCAGAAGGAATTATACGAGTGATTGAACAGAGTGGAGAAGAAATAAGGCACTGGTTATCTGAAGTAGTATATAAAAATTAAAGGGATTTTCAAAAGAATCTTTTTGTTTATTTTAGCGAGTGTGGTAATATAATGCTGAGATTGTTGAAAGGAGATAACTATACATGAAAACTTTAGGATACATATTAATGGAAAACGGTGAAAAAATCGACTTAGAATTTTTCGCAGAAGAGGCACCAACAACAGTAGAAAACTTTAAAAAATTAGCAAACGAGGGCTATTACAATGGCTTAACATTCCACCGCGTAATTCCTGGTTTCGTATCTCAAGGCGGTTGTCCAATTGGAAACGGAACAGGTGGTCCTGGTTACACAATTCCTTGTGAAACAAGCGGAAATCCTCACAAGCATAAAGTAGGGGCACTTTCTATGGCACATGCTGGCCGTAACACTGGTGGCAGCCAATTCTTTGTCGTTCATGAGCCACAGCCTCACTTAGACGGTGTACATACTGTATTTGGTCAAGCAACAAGCGGAATTGAAACAGTATTAAATATGCGTCAAGGCGATGTAATGAAAGAAGTTAAAGTCTGGGAAGAGTAAGAGAAGAGAGCATAATGCTCTCTTTTTTTATAAAGTTTTTATTTAAAACAGGAATTTGTCATTTCTGTGCAGTAAAAGATAAGTTAAAGAAAATATCATTTTATGTCATATGTTTATGTGAGTGATATGAACAATTTTGTGCGAATTTGCATAAGATTAAGAAGTAAATTCTATTAAAGTTCTTCAGAAGAGTTTCCATGTTTCTAATGAAGTTAAGTGCGGAGTATTCATTTGACTTCTACCTTTACCTTTTTGTATGATTATAAAGTTGTTTTGAGGCAACTCTTTTCACTATCATGAAAATATTGTAAAATGAAAGTGGCGTTATGATAGTGATAAAGGGAAAAGATGATTTGTAACTTTTGTAAGAAGGGATAAAAATTAATGTTGATTCGTTTTAAAAAAAGTTATGAAAAGATTGCGATGGGGCTTCTTTCTTTCATGCCAACTGAAAAAGATATAAAAAAATTACAAGTAACGATTAAAGAATATGAAAATAATGATAGTTGGCAGCTATATTTATGGAAAGTAAATGAAGATTTTGTGGGGATTATTGGAATTGTGAAACAAGAGGAAAGCGTATTTGAAATTCAGCATATTAGTGTAAATCCTTCACATCGACATATGGGAATTGGGAAAAATATGGTTAGAAAGTTAAAAGCAATGTTTCCAAATGTAACTGTTTGTGGGAACGAAGAGACGGCTAGTTTTTGTGAGAAATGTACAGAAGTAGAACATAATATACAGCTGTAAAAGCAGAGGTTACGTATCGTTCCTCTGCTTTCTTTTTTGTAACTGTTCACTTCGTTCTTTTATTACATCTGAACGATCGCGTAGCATATGTTTATCAATGATATATTCATGGGCGGAATAAGATTCGTCTTTCCATGGTATATTTTGTTTTGCACAAAGTTGTATGCAAGCTTCCTCTAATTTTGCATCTGTAAAGGGGAGAAATACAGGAATAAATGATTGACGTTGCTTAGTGGCGTATAATTGTTTTTGTAGTAGTGTTATCAGTTTTGTAGGATGTAAACCAAGTGATGCGACTTCCTCTTGCTTTGTCTGTAAAATAGTTAATGCACTCTTCATCATTCGCTCGGCACCAGCCCAGTTCTCTCGTCTATGATGATATAAAGAAACGGCTACTTGAATGAATCCAACCCAATGTTTTTCACGCTCTTTGGCAGGTTTTACTTTCCAATGTTCTTCTAAAATCTCATGACATTCGAAATAGTCAAAGTTTCCGTGAAAATGAACTAAAAATTGTATGTATGCTTTTGGGTACATCGTTTCTCTCCTATTCTAAATGTTATATATAGTGTATCACAAATAACAAGCGGCTAGAAAATATTCTAGCCGCTCATTATTCATTAGCAGAAGCAAGCTGCGCCTACAATAATTAATAAAATAAACAATACAACTAGTAACGCGAAGCCGCCATTAAAACCGCAATGTCCTTGAAAGCCCATAGTTTTTAACCTCCTACATTGTACTTCATTACACTGTTATCATATGAATTGGATAGGCATTGTTGCATAGGCGGGTGTCTATTTTTAACTAAATTTCTGAAAAAGGTTGGATAGAGTATAAGTATGCACTATACTTAGGGTGTTATAGAAAAAATGTGGTGGGATGTTTTGTGCAATATAATTTTAAAGTTGAGGCATTTGAAGGCCCGTTAGATTTGTTATTACATTTAATTAGTCGTTATGAAATCGATATATACAATATTCCTGTGGCTGAAATTACAGAGCAATATTTGTCTTATGTTCATACGATGAAAGAACTGCAGCTTGATGTTGCGAGTGAATATTTAGTAATGGCTGCGACATTACTACAAATTAAAAGTAAAATGTTGTTACCGAAATATGAAGAAGATGAATACAGTAATGCAGAGGAATTTGAAGAAGATCCACGCGAAGATTTAATGAACAAGTTAATAGAGTATAAAAAGTATAAACAAGTGGCGACACAACTAAAAGAACGAGAACAAAGACGGGCACGACTTTATACTCGTCCGCCGTCAGATGTAACATCACTTCAGAAAGAAGAAGAGGCGAAAATGCCTGTTGATGTAACATTATATGATATGTTAGCTGCGTTTCAAAAGTTGTTGCGTAGAAAGAAGGCACAGCGACCAGTAACAACGAAAATTACTCGACAAGAGATTCCGATTGAAAAACGGATGGCGGATATTTTATTACAATTAGAAGCGGCAGGAGATCGGAAAAGTTTTTATGACCTGTTTGTCGATGAAGATAGAGAAATAATGGTTGTGACTTTTTTAGCAATTTTAGAGCTGATGAAAAACCAAAAAGTTATCATTGAACAAGAAAGTAACTTTGATGAAATTTTCTTATCTCGAAGTTATGTGCAGTAGGAGAATTCTACTTGCTGTAAAGAGATAAAGTGTAGGGCTTCCTCTATCTAAACCGCTTTGCTCCTCTTATGTTTTGTGGTAAGAGTCTTGCGGCCCCGTAAATAGCGGGATACATAAACAGCAGCGACCGGACACGATATATGGTGATTCGGTCTTTTATATGGAATGAACGTATTAAGGAAGGAGACTGTGTGTTGGAGAGAAATGAACAAAAAGCAGTAATAGAAGGACTATTATTAATTGCAGGTGAGGAAGGGGTGTATCCAGAACAAATTTCGAAAGTACTTGAGATTGAAAAAAATACGGTCATTAATCTTGTTGATGAATTAATAAGTGAGTACAAGCAAACAGAACGTGGTTTCCAAATTGTCAAATATGCGAAAGTGTATCGTTTAACAACAAAACAAGAACATGCAGTATATTATCAAAAATTATTAGATGCGCCAACGAATGCCTCTCTTTCACAAGCGGCATTAGAAACATTAGCAATCGTTGCTTACAAGCAGCCAATTACAAGGGCGGAGATAGAGGAAATTCGTGGTGTGAAAACGGATCGTGCGTTGCAAACGCTTGTTTCACATTTGTTAATTAAAGAAATGGGACGAGCAGATGGACCAGGACGTCCCATTTTATATGGAACTACAAAAGAATTTTTAGATACCTTTGGTTTACAAACGTTAGAAGAACTACCACCGCTTATGGAAGACAGTGAAGAAGGAAATGAAGCAGATTTATTTTTCGGTTCTTTACAAGGGTTATCGTCTATGAATGAATAGTGAAACAAAACAAGAGCTCGGCAATTTTGCCGGGCTTTTTGCATATGAAATAATTACTGCGTCATACTAAATAGAAAAAAAGGAGAAAAATGATGAAGGATGTACGGATTGCTTTATTTTTATGTGCCTATTTACTATGTATATTGTTAAATAGTGAATCGCATATGCGATATGATGCTTCTGTACATACAGTTTCTTCTTCTTTACCACGCCATACTTATACTGAAAAATTGAAAGTTAGTTTCTTACGTGTAGGTCAAGGTGATTCTACTGTGATTACGTTGCCAAATGGAAAAGTTATATTAATTGATGGGGGACAATACGAAGCAGGAGAAGTTATTATACATAAGTTAATTGAAAGAGACATTAAGCGGATTGATGTTGTAATTGGTACGCATCCTGATATGGATCATATAGGTGGACTAATTCCGATTATTGAACAAATGCCTGTTGCACTTATATTAGATAGTGGAAAAACGTATAACTCTTTCACGTATCACACATATAGAAATAGTATTAAAAAAAGAGGGATTCCGTTTGTGCGTGTAACAGAAGGACAATATATTCCGTTAGACCCTCATGTTGCGATTCAAGTGCTTAATAATGGGAAAGCGAAAGATGAGAATAATGAATCATCTATTGTTTTAAAAATTCGTTATGGAAAAGCTGATTTCCTCTTTATGGGTGATGCAGATACGTATACGGAAGAGGAAGTGATGAAGCAATATGATATACACGCAGATGTATTGAAGGTTGGACACCATGGTTCTTATACATCAACGAGTGAGCAGTTTTTAAAGATGGCTTCGCCGCAGTTTGCCGTTATTTCATATGGTCAAAAAAACCCGTACGGTCATCCACATCTTAGTGTAACGAAACGTATAAAACGGCATGGTATTACAATTTATACGACCGCTAAGAAAGATATTGAATTTGAGACAGATGGTGAACATCTTTCTATACAAGGAGGTACACCACTTCCGTTGATAAAGTGAAACTTCAATCAGTGGGGGGGCTCTATCCCCCACTGATTGTTATCCCGTTAATGCGGGATAAAATAAAGGATTATTATATTTGGAAACTAAATTAAGTATAGGAATAAAAATTTAATCGAAATGTCTAGACAACTACTCATGCTTATATTATGATTGATTTAGGCAAATAGGTAATAATAACAAGTAGGTAATACATGGGGAAAGGATCGATGAGAATGAAAACGCAAGTTGTCATCAATGCCACAATCTATACAGGTGAAGAAGTATTAAGAACTGGATTTATTCGTTATACGAATCATATTGAAGAACTGGGATTGATGGCAGATTACGTACCACAAAAAAGTGAAATCATTTATGATGCGAAAGGAAAAATCATTATTCCTGGTATGATTGATGTTCATATTCATGGTGGTTACGATATCGATGCGATGGATGCAAACAGCGATGCTTTAGTAACTCTTGGTAAAGAAATGTTACAAGAAGGTGTGACCACTTTCTTCCCAACGACAATGACGCAAGCTCCAGAAGCAATTGAAGCAGCTTTAGTTGCTGCAAAAGAAGCGAAAGAAAAAGGGGCACATTTTGAATATATTCATTTAGAAGGGCCGTATGTTTCAAAAAAGCGTGCAGGAGCGCAGCCAATTGAACATATTGTTCCAGCGGATATTGAACAATTTAAGAAATGGCAAGAAATGAGTGGGGACTTAATTAAACTTGTCACATATGCGCCTGAAGAGGAAGGTGCAGAGCAATTTGAAGCATACCTTTCAGAAACAGGTGTTGTCGGTACGATGGGGCATACAGATGCAACAGATGAACAGTTAAAAGGTAGAAACATTACACATGCGACACATCTGTACAATCAAATGCGTGGACTACATCACCGCGAGCCGGGGGTTGTTGGACACGTGTTATTAAACCCTGATGTAATGGTAGAAGTTATTACCGACGGCATTCATATTCATCCAGATATGGTGAAGATGGCATACAAATTGAAAGGTGCCAAAAAAGTAAGTGTTATTACAGATGCAATGCGAGCGAAAGGGCTAGCAGAAGGTTTGTATGAACTTGGAGGCCAACCAGTACATGTGAAAGATGGAAGCGCACGATTAGAAGATGGTACGCTAGCAGGTAGTATTTTAACGATGGACGAAGCGCTTCGTAATGTTATTGCATTTACTGGCTGTTCCATTGAGGAAGCAGTACTGATGACGTCAGTTAACCAAGCAGAAGAGTTTGGTCTTGTAAATAAAGGAGCACTGAAAGTCGGAAAAGATGCAGATTTCGTTATTATGTCTGAAGATTTACATGTTAATGATACAGTACGATTAGGTATTCATATGAAAGAGGGGAAATAAATGAATATTGTTGTTGTAAAATCACCAGAAGAATTAGCAGAAGCTGGTTATAAATTAATTGAAAATGTTGTGAAATCAAAAGAAAATCCAACGTTAGGAATGGCTACAGGGAGCTCTCCACTGGGAATTTATGCATGGATGAGAAAAAATAAGCTTGATACAAGTCATGTAACCACTGTAAACTTAGATGAGTACGTAAATTTACCACACGAAGATAAAAACAGCTATCATTACTTTATGCAAGAACAATTGTTTGACCATCTACCATTTAAAGCAACGTATGTACCAAATGGGATGGCAAGTGATTTACAAGAAGAATGTAAGCGTTATGAAAGCATCATTGATGCGAATCCAGTAGATTTACAAATTCTTGGAATCGGTGAGAACGGACATATTGGATTTAATGAGCCAGGGACACCATTTGACTCAACAACGAATATTGTAGAGTTAACAGAGTCAACACGCCAAGCGAACCGTCGTTTCTTTGAAAAAGAAGAAGATGTACCAACTCATGCGATTACAATGGGGATTGGCAGCATTTTAAAAGCGAAACAAATTTTACTTGTTGCTTCTGGTCTGAAAAAAGCCGAGGCAATTAAAGAAATGCTGCAAGGAGAAGTAAACGAGGGGTGCCCAGCTACGGCATTACAAAACCATCCAAATGTAACCGTAATCGCAGATCCAGAAGCTCTATCTTTATGCAGTGAGGCGATTGCTGATGAACATCGACAAGTTTTCTCCATTTCCGATCTATTATCAGATTCAAGAGTGGGTGAAACAACTAATTGAAGACGGTGAATGGAAACCGGGTGATAAAATTCCATCTGAAAATGAACTATGTGATAAGTTCGAAGTGAGTCGGATGACAATTAGACAGGCAATTAATAATTTAGTGGAGCAAGGCTATTTATACCGAAAACGTGGAATCGGTACATTCGTACAGCTCCCTAAAGTAGAACAGAAGTTGCAAGGTATGACAGGATTTACAGAAGATATGATTTCTCGCGGTATGCAACCGAGTACTTCGTTATTAAGTTTTCATCTTGTTCCAGCTACTTCTAAAATAGCAGAGCGGCTGAAAATTCAAGAGGGGGAATCGGTTTATGAAATAAAGCGTATTCGTCTAGCTGATGAAGAACCGATTGCTTTTGAGACAACGTATTTGTCCACTTCTCTTGTAAAAGATATTAACGAAGAAATTTTACAACAGTCATTGTATGAGCATTTAGAGAAAAAATTAGGTTTTAAGCTTATAAGTGCTACACAATCGATTGAAGCATCAGTTGCAACAGATGAAGAAGCTGAGCATCTCCATATTCCGAGAAAAGCACCTGTGCTTGTAATGAGACAGTGGTCGTATGCGGAAGATGAGGTGCCGCTTGAATACGTAAAATGTATTTACCGCGGAGATCGCTATAAGTTTATTACAAATATTTCACGAAATAAGTAAAACAAATGCTTTACGTAGTGAAATAAAAAAGACTCATTCATCAAGGATGAGTCTTTTTTATTTCGCTTTATTTTTGCTGTTTGTTATGGGAAATGACATATTGTACGGCTTCTTTTACAGATGAAACAACGTGCGTTGCATGTTGTTTTACAGCAGCGTCTGCTTCAGCCATCGCAAAGCTGTGTGGTGTTAATTCAAACATTGGGATATCATTATAAGAGTCACCAATACATGCAATCTCTTCAGGTTGTAGATTAAACTCGTTTAATAAAATAGAAATAGCAGAACCTTTGCTAATATTAGGTGGCATCACGTCTAAACATTGTTCAGCAGAAATAAATGTACTTACTTTGCCTTGGAATGTTGTATTAATTTGTGTTTGGAGATGCATTAAGTCTTCTTTTGTTCCGCCAACTGAAATTTTATTTGGAAAAATAGTCGTATCAATTTTAGTTAGCAAGTTTGGCTCTTCGACAGATTTCATTTTCACTTGTTCTTCAAGTTCATGAATAAATTTCGTTTTCTTTTCAATATAGTAGTTGTGTTCGTCACTTACATAACGAAAGAATGGAGGTGTATTTGTCATAGACAATAAGTCAGGTAAAATGGCAGAGTCGAATGTAGCCGATAACAATTGTTTATTTTTATGTGTGTATACAAATACGCCATTTACGCTAATGCGATGGAAGTTGATATTTACTTCATTCATTAATTCAGCGATTTCGTTGTCTAGTCTGCCTGAAGCGAAGCAAAGAAGAATATTTTGATCGGCTAGGCTTTTTAAAGCATCGATATCTTGGGAATCTATTATTCCTCCGTGTTGCATCATTGTCCCATCAATATCACTTACAAATAGTTTAATCATGGTCGTACTCCTTTCTAGTCGTATGCCTTTTTATCCCGCTACTTGCGGGCTGTAAGATTCCTGCCTAAAAACTTGAGAAAAAACGAAGAAGTTTAGGTGGGAGCTTAACAGCCCGTAAAAGCCCGATTGGTCGGGCTAACACTCAGTGGGTGATGAAGAAAACCCCGACTGAGTGAAGTTTCACTTTATTATACGTCTCTTATGAGTGCATGTC
The DNA here is from genome assembly GCF_000712595.1 of Bacillus manliponensis. Taxonomy (GTDB): domain Bacteria; phylum Bacillota; class Bacilli; order Bacillales; family Bacillaceae_G; genus Bacillus_A; species Bacillus_A manliponensis. Next base: position 287,430 of record NZ_JOTN01000002.1, on the reverse strand, counting down.
TAAAAATAGGTTTTTTTAAAATGGTAGATGTTTTATATTGACGAAAAATAAGATTGTTCTGTAACATGGAAGCAGACTTTTTCATAATAAGGGGGGTGTGCTATGAATCGTTGTCTGGAAATTAAAAAAGTATTAAATAATAATGTCATTATTGCTGATCATCCGGAGCACGATGAAGTGGTAGTTATCGGAAAAGGGATTGGATTTGGGAAAAAAGTAAAAGATTTGTTAGAGGTAGAACAAATTGAAAAAATGTTCGTATTAAAAGATAAACGTGAACGTGAACAATATAAACTTCTTGTCCCACATGTAAGTGAAAAATTAATTGAATTAATGAATGATCTTATGTTCTATATACAAGAGCGTATTGATGCACCGCTTAATGAACATATTCACATAGCGTTAACGGATCATATTGCATTTGCTATTAAACGACTAAAACAAGGATTTACAGTTGATAACCCATTTTTAGTAGAAACAAAGGTACTGTATCCGAAAGAGTATAAAATAGCAGAGGAAGTAGTAGAACAAATTAATTCTCGCTTAAATATTTCTCTTCCGGAAGGGGAAGTTGGATTTATTGCACTGCATATTTACAGCTCCACAACAAACTCTGAAATCTCTTCTATTCACCAAAACTCTCGCTTAATTACAAAATTAATTTCTCTGATTGAAATGAATTTACAAATTGTATTAGATAAGGAGAGCATCCACTATTTACGCCTTGTCCGTCATTTACAATATGCAATTGAGCGAGTAAAAAAAGGAGAGAAAGTAGAGGAATCCCCAAGTTTTGCTGACTTATTAAAAGCGGAGTACCCACTTTGCTACAACTTAGCTTGGAAACTTGTGAAAGTTATGCAACAAGAACTACAATTGCCAGTATATGATGCGGAAAGTATTTACTTAACGATGCATTTACAACGTTTAGTGAAAGTAGAAGAAGCATAACATAGTTGTTTTTGACAAAAATGTAAACGTTAAAAAAAATGATTGAATCGCTTACAGTTGTTATGTATAATAATCCATGCAGAGTATTACAAATTTCGACAAACAAGTTACCGTAAATAACGAAAACGTTTGCTTTATGAAACGTGAACTTATATGTATACCGATTTGACACGTGTTACTGATTCGATCAGGCATGAGTAGAGAAAAGGTAGGAATGTAAGCTATAGAAAGGGATATACTACCCTATGTATAGCTATCGTTCTATCTTTTTTCCTCATGCCTTTTTGGCGTTTGTCGAAGAGTGTAAATTATAGATAAGAGAGGAAGGGTTTCCATGTTTAAGAAGATCTTTGGTGTTCTTCAAAAAGTCGGTAAAGCACTGATGTTACCAGTTGCAATTTTACCGGCAGCTGGAATTTTACTTGGATTTGGTAATGCATTCCAAAATCCAGAAATCACAAGCCGCATTCCAGCTTTAAAAGCAGACTGGTTTGTAATGATTGCGAAAGTTATGGAGCAATCAGGTGATATTATTTTTGCAAACCTTGCCTTACTATTTGCAGTAGGGGTTGCTATCGGTTTAGCAGGTGGAGACGGAGTAGCTGGTTTAGCTGCATTCGTTGGTTACCTAATTATGAATAAAACGATGAGCGTGTTCTTAGAAGTAGAACAATTTGTGAAAGTAACAAGTAGCGCTGGAGATGTAGTGAAAGTTGGGTTTACAGATCCTGCTTATGCGTATGTATTAGGAATTCCAACGCTACAAACCGGTGTGTTTGGTGGTATTTTAGTTGGTATATTAGCAGCGTATTGTTATAATAAATTCTTTAATATTGAATTACCACCATACTTAGGATTCTTTGCTGGAAAGCGTTTCGTACCAATTGCAACGGCAACGTTTTCTTTACTCCTAGGTATTGTAATGTGTTTTGTATGGCCAACAATTCAAGGTGGCTTAAATACATTCTCACATCAAATGATTGATGCAAACAGAACGTTAGCAGCATTTATTTTTGGTTTAATTGAACGTGCATTAATTCCGTTCGGCTTACATCACATTTTCTATGCGCCATTCTGGTTTGAATTTGGCCAATATACGAATGCAGCTGGAGAAATTATTCGTGGTGACCAAAAGATATTCATGGCACAATTAAAAGATGGTGTAGAATTAACAGCTGGTACATTTACAACTGGTAAGTATCCATTTATGATGTTTGGTCTACCAGCAGCAGCTTTAGCAATGTACCATGAAGCACGTCCAGAAAATAAAAAAATAGCAGCAGGTATTTTAGGTTCTGCCGCGTTAACAGCGTTTTTAACAGGTATTACAGAGCCACTTGAATTCTCATTCTTATTCGTAGCACCAATATTATTTGCAGTTCATGCTGTATTTGCAGGTCTTTCATTTATGACAATGCATCTATTAGATGTGAAAATCGGGATGACATTCTCTGGTGGTTTAATTGACTTTATGATATTTGGTGTATTACCAGGCCGTACAGCTTGGTGGTGGGTAATCATCGTTGGTCTTGCATTAGCAGTTATTTACTACTTTGGATTCCGTTTTGCAATTCGTAAGTGGAACTTAAGAACACCGGGTCGTGACGTTGCGCCAGCTGAAGGAGAAGGAAGAGTAGCAGCAGGTGAGTTACCTCGTGAAATTTTAGCTGGTCTTGGCGGTAAAGAAAATATTGCTTCATTAGATGCTTGTATTACACGTTTACGTGTTCAAGTACAAGATCCAAAGCAAGTGAATAAAGATCGTTTAAAAGAATTAGGGGCAGCTGGAGTTCTTGAAGTTGGAAATAACATTCAAGCAATCTTTGGTCCAAAGTCAGATACGTTAAAATCACAAATTCATGACATTATGTCAGGGAAAACATCTGTTGTAGAAGAAGCTCCTGCAAAAGTAGAAGAGCCTAAGCAAGCTGATGTCAATGAAGGAAATGAAGCAATTGCAATGCCAATTGAAGGTAGAATTTTACCAATTACAGAAGTTCCAGACCAAGTATTTTCTGGGAAAATGATGGGTGACGGTTTTGCAATTGAGCCAACTGAAGGAACGGTTGTTTCTCCAGTAAACGGTGAAATTGTGAATGTATTCCCAACAAAACATGCGATTGGTATTCAATCAGAAGGTGGAAAAGAAATTTTAATCCACTTCGGTATTGATACAGTAAAATTAAATGGTGAAGGCTTCGAGGCTTTTGTAGCACAAGGAGATAAAGTCACACAAGGACAACCTTTACTAAAAGTTGACCTAGCGTTTGTAAAAGAAAATGCACCGTCTACTATTACACCGATTGTTTTCACAAACTTACAAGAAGGACAACAAGTTGTAATGAAGAAAAAAGGTAATATAGACAAAGGTGAAACAGCTGTTATTGACATTCAATAACATTTTGACGCAAAATGTTTATAATTATAATAGGCGATAGAGGTTGACCATACATCGCCTATTATATACAATATAGGTGTTGTGGTACAAACGTCTATACAACCTAAAATATACTGTAGTTTAAAGGAGATAGAAAATCATGGAAAAAATCTTTAAAGTAACTAGTGACTCAGGAATTCATGCTCGTCCGGCAACTTTACTTGTAAACACTGCAAGCAAATTTGGTGCTGACATCAACTTAGAATACAACGGAAAAACTGTAAACTTAAAATCAATCATGGGTGTTATGTCTTTAGGTATTCAACAAGGTGCAGACATTAAAGTTACTGCAAACGGTGACGATGCAGAGCAAGCATTAACAGCTATCGAAGAAACAATGAAGAACGAAGGGTTAGGAGAATAATGACTCTTAACATTAAAGGGATCGCTGCTTCAAGTGGTATTGCCATTGCAAAGGCGTTCCGTCTAGAAAACCCTGAATTTAACATTGAAAAGAAAACGATTACGGATGCAGCTGCGGAAATCGCACGCTTAGAAGCTGCGCTTGAAAAAGCGAAGTCTGAATTAGAAGCAATTAAAGATCATGCTTTTGCTGAGCTTGGTGCTGATAAAGCAGCAATTTTCGAAGCACACTTACTTGTACTGAATGACCCAGAACTAGTAAACCCTGTAAAAGATAAAGTAAACAACGAAAAAACAAATGCTGAGTTTGCAATGGATGAAGTTGCAAACATGTTCATTGCGATGTTTGAAAGCATGGATAATGAATATATGAAAGAGCGTGCAGCGGATATTCGTGATGTAACGAAACGTGTTCTTGCACACTTACTTGGCATTAACTTCTCAAATCCAAGCACAATTTCTGAAGAAGTTGTTATTATTGCAGAAGACTTAACACCATCAGATACAGCACAGTTAAACCGTAAATATGCAAAAGGCTTCACAACTGATATCGGTGGACGTACGTCTCACTCTGCAATTATGGCACGTTCTATGGAAATCCCAGCTGTTGTTGGTACGAAAGTTGTTATGGAAGAAATCCAAAACGGCGATATCGTAATTATCGACGGTTTAGACGGAGAAGTAATTGTAAACCCATCTGAAGAAACTCTTCGTGCGTATGAAGAGAAAAAAGCGAAGTTCGAAGCGCAAAAAGCAGAGTGGGCAAAATTAAGAAATGAAGAAACAGTTACAGCTGACGGTCATCATGTTGAGCTTGTAGCAAACATCGGAACACCAAAAGATGTAAAAGGTATTATTGATAACGGCGGTGAAGGTGTTGGTCTATACCGTACAGAATTCTTGTACATGGGCCGTGATAACCTTCCAACAGAAGAGGAACAGTTTGAAGCATATAAAGCAGTTCTTGAAGGTGTTGGCGAAGGCCAGCCAGTTGTTGTTCGTACACTTGACATCGGTGGCGATAAAGAGCTTCCATACTTACATTTACCAAAAGAAATGAACCCGTTCTTAGGCTATCGTGCGATTCGTCTATGCCTAGAAGAGCAAGATATGTTCCGTACACAACTTCGTGCATTACTTCGTGCAAGTGTATACGGTAACTTAAAAATCATGTTCCCAATGATTGCAACTCTTGATGAATTCCGTCAAGCGAAAGCGATTTTATTAGAAGAAAAGGATAAGCTTGTACAGGCTGGTACTGAAGTTTCTGATAACATCGAAGTAGGGATGATGGTAGAAATTCCAGCTTCTGCAATTATTGCAGATCAGTTCGCAAAAGAAGTTGATTTCTTCTCTATTGGAACAAATGACTTAATTCAATATACAATGGCTGCAGACCGTATGAACGAGCAAGTGTCATACTTATACCAACCATATAACCCAGCGATTTTACGTCTTGTAAAGATGGTAATTGAAGCTGCTCATAAAGAAGGAAAATGGGCTGGCATGTGTGGCGAAATGGCTGGTGATTCGTTAGCGATTCCATTATTAATTGGATTAGGCTTAGATGAATTCAGTATGAGTGCAACATCCATTCTGCCTGCAAGATCACAAATCCGTAATCTTTCCAAAGCAGACATGGAAGAGTTAGCACAAAAAGCTTTAAACATGTCAACTGCTGAAGAAGTAGTAGAACTTGTAAAGAGCATTTAATAAAAAAACGAAACTGATATGAAATCAGTTTCGTTTTTTTATTTAGAGCATAATTTGTTATGTAAAGTCCAGGTGAGACGATCTCACCTGGAAAAGGAGTAGTGTTGTTAAATAATAATAGAAGTGATATCTTCTGGACAAACACGTAATAATCCTGTGAAGCCACCAGTTGTTGTTGAGAATAGAGCAACACCATTAGCGAATCCTTCAAATACAAGGTTATTGAAAGTTCCATCGTTTCTAATTGTTAATTGTCTAATTGTAGTTCCGATACAAATGTTAGCAAGAAGATTACAAAACGGACGTTTATTTCTATTATCATTTTTGCAATCATCGTGGTCTTTGAAGTCTTTGTGGTCTTTGAAGTCTCTGAAGTCGTCACGACATCCAAAACATCCAAACATAATTCTCACCCCCTTCACACTTATAATGTATGCACAATGTACATGTATGGTCTGGACAAACGGAGGGGGTTATAATAGGATTTTTTCTTATTTTCAACAATTAAATTTAACATCTTCCGAAAAAAGTCCCCTTCCTCAAGGAGTGAGGAGGGTGAAGCCCAATGAGTAGGGAGGGGTCATTCACAATGTAGGTAAACAAAAAGACTACCCTTTCTGTTTGTAAAGGTAGTCTTTATATTTTTTTGCTTTTATATAAAACGATTGCATATACTGGTAATGCTAAAAGTAATGGTGCGATAGAGCGGGACGTGTATACGTTATCTTCTGAATCAAAAGCGGCTTCTTTTGAAAATTGAAGCATTGAAATATTTGTTGCGTCTCCGATGAAGTATAGAAGCATTACTGTTACAGCGTAGCATAAAATCGCGCTTAAGCTTCCATGAAAATTCAATGAAAATCCCTCACTTGTTATCTATTTGTTACTATTGTATCATAATTGTAACAAAAAATCATCCTTCTATTTTATCAGTTGTAACATAGAGTACGTAACAAGAACGGTCTTCATCAATCTCTGCACAATCTCTTTTTCTCACTCCAATGGCAGGAATATGAATGTAGTCTTTTAATAAATAACGAATTATTTCATGGTGTGAGATTCTCATTGTATGTAAAAGAGGCATTGAAGTTTGTGACTTGTATTCCCGAATCTCCATGCATACACTATTATTTTCATAAAACACTTCATCTTGTAATATAGTGGCCTTACCTAAATGTTTTACGATCAGGCGTTCTTCATTTTCAAACATTTCATTCGAAAGTAATTCGTACTGCATTTTGTTGACAACAAAGTATTCACAAAGCTGACGAGCGTATATTTCATTTGGGTCGATGTCTTTTGATTTATATGTATAAAAAGGTTCATAATCATGTATTCCATGTTGTAAGTAATATGTTAAGTTCATACAAATTTATCCTTTCTTATTTTTTGTTTTCATTTTATCATAAAAGTATAGAAAAGGATGTGCAGGGGGACATAAATGAATAAAACAACAAAAGTAATGCTTGGTGTAATTGCAGCAATTGGGACTGCTGGATGTGAAAGTGAAGAAACACTTCCGCCAAAGCCAGATGACTTAGAATGTAAACAATATGAATTCGAATATGATGAAGGGGTATGGGAGTGCGATGATAAACGTTCATCCTCCTACGGACATTATTATTATGCTGGAAAGAAGTTTTCATCGTTAGCAGCCCTTCATAATGATTCAGGTTATAAAAAGTACACAAAGAGTTCGAGTTTTAAAAAAGGATTTGGTTCAGGAACAAAGGTGAGTGGTTCGTGAGTAAAGATGTGTTAAGAACGGCATTTTATCAAGAAATTCCACAGTTTTGGCCAGATTTATATAATGAACCATATGCTTTGTATGATATGCATATGCTAGATGACGAAAGAGTATATGCGTTACGGGAAGCAACGAAAGCTTGTGGTCAACTTTTCTTTAAAACAGCTTCTTTATTACGCCAATTAGATGATGATACGTTATTACAGATGGGGTATCCGGTAGAAACGTTATCTTTTTTACGGATAGAGCCTTCTATGTCAGAAAGCATAATTGCTAGATTTGATTTCGTTTTTTATGAAGGGAAAATGAAAGTATTAGAGTTGAATAGTGACACTCCTACTTTTATAAAAGAACTGTTTTCTGTAAATCAACATGTATGTGAAGCTTTTCATGTGAAAGATATTAATGAAGGTGAAGAAAAACGGTTACAGCAAGCAGTGACAGCAGGAATAAACAAAGCGAAGCAACATATCGAGACTGATACTCCCCATATTGTCTTTACCTCCCACGGAGATCATGTAGAGGATCGTTATACGGCAAAATATCTACAAAGTTTATACGATGAGGAATCTTGCTTTGTACCACTTGATCGTTTGCAGATTATTGAAGGTGACGGTTTATATGATGATAAAGGGAAAAAGATTGATATTTTATATAGGCAAACGTTCCCCATTGAATGTGCACTGTTAGATGAAGCACAAAGCGGAGATCCGATTGGAGAATGGCTATTACAGCTTGTATGTGATAGGAAATTGCATATCATTAATCCGCCATCTGCCTTTTTACTTCAAAATAAAGCAGTGCAGGCTGTTATTTGGGGATTACATGAACAAAACCATCCATTTTTTTCAGCGGAAGAGCATCAATGGATTGCACAATATTTTTTACCAACATATTTAGATGCAGATTACTTTCAAGAGAAACATATTTCTTACGTAAAAAAGCCCGTATTTGGCCGAGAAGGAGATACGATTGAAGTATATAATGAAAAGGGTATGAAAGTGATAGAAGAAGAGAAGAGGACGTATACAGCTTATAAAGGTATATACCAAAAGTATGTTGATTTACCAACAACGTCTATGAATGTAGATGGACAAATAAAAAATCTTCATTATATGTATGGTAGCTTTTTCATAGATGGAGAAGCAAGTGCAATTGGATGCCGAGCAGGAGGACAAATTACTAATAATTTATCGTATTATGTTCCATTAGGACGAGAGGAAACATAAAAAAGAAGAAGGACATTGCCTTCTTCTTTTTTATCCCGCTATTTGCGGGCTGTAAGACTCCCCACTGAGTGAAGTTTCACTTTATTTTGCCCACTCAGTTACTTCTTCTACACTCATACGCGGTGCAGGATGCCCTTTTAATGTAGCTTCGCCAATTGTAATTAACATAATTGGTGTGTAACGAGAAGAAACATTAAATTCTTCTACCAATGCTTGTGGATTGAATCCACCAATTGCACAAGTGTCCCATCCTTTTGCTTTAGCTGCAAGCATAAGTTGCATCGCGGCTAATGAGGCATTAGAGAATGCAGCGTCACGTGGATATTGTTCACGTTTATATGCATTTTCAATATTTTCAGCTAGGCGATTTTTTGCATCTTCTTGCATATAGCCTTTTTCAACAAGTGGACCAAATACAGGATCGACATTTTTGTTTGCTTCTAAATCACCTAAAATAGCTACAACAGCTGAAGCATCTAAAATTTGTTGTTGATTGTAAGCAATTGGATGCAAACGACGTTGTACATCTTCTCCCTGGAACACAAGGAATTTCCAATGTTGTAAGTTCCAAGCAGATGGAGCTTGCCCAGCAGCCTTTAAAATTTCATGTAAGTCTTCTTTTGAAATTTCTTTTTCTGGATTAAAAGCTCGGTTTGATGTACGTTCATATAAAACTGTAAAGAAATCTTGATTTGTCATAATAAGTCCTCCAACTTTTATTACTATATTTATGTAGAAAGAATTTCTACTTACATTTTGTAAGTAATTACTGTAAAAGGATATAATAGATACATTTCAATTGTCAAGTTTTTTGAAATTAAGATATTCGCACAAACGTATTTGTTATCTTATTCATACAATGAGAAAGTGATACAGAATGTCAATATGAAATGGTTCGCTTAGTAGGAGAAATGTCTTCCTATGTAATGGTCAAGTTCTTATGAAATTCTTTATTATAGAGTACGATAACAATTCATTAGAACAAGATGTATAAAGTGAGTGACAGCCAAGTGGTGAACATACTTCGTTTTTTATTAGAAAATACAGTGTTTCAAAATGTATTGCAAGATTTACATGTAAATGTGTTGTATATAGAAGAAGGAAATGGAAATGAGCATACAATCTCAACATTAAAGCCGAAATGTTTATTTGTTGCACATAGTTTTGAAGAGGGAGAGCAACTATTTGAAAAAGTAGACCCGAAAATTGTCATTATATATGCGACTTCTTCTATAAAGAAGGAATTTGTAAAACGAATGGTAGCCTCTCATACATCTGTTGTTGTTATATGGGATCAAGAGGTTACTCGTACACTCGTAGATTGTATTGCACTGGGGATTCGTAATATTGTGCTAGCGCCAATCACGCCGCAAGCGGTACTTACTGAAATTCAAAACAGTTTATATGAGCTATCGTTAGTGAAACAAGTGATGTTGCAACAAGAGCTTCTTCAAATGATGTTTGACTTTCAAAATGACTTGTTATTTGTTGTAGAGGATACAGAGATTATTGATTGTAACACAAACTTTTTAAAATTTTTTGGCTATGAGGATCTTTTCACATATCATGAAAATCATATGTCATTTGTAGAACATCTTGTGCAAGAAAACGGATATTATGTTCCGATTCATACGATGATGTGGTTAGATGAATGTTTAGTACAACCAAGAAAAATTAAAATGTATGATGGAGATGGAAATGCATACGTATTTTTATTACGTGCAGAGCCGTTACCAGAAGATATTTCAAGATGTATTGTGACGTGTATAGATATTTCATATATAGATGAAGAGTATAATGAGAAAGAACGCTTAATGACTGTAGACTCTTTAACTGATATTTATAATCGAATGAAATTTCAAAAGATATATATGAAGATAGATAAAGAAGAGAAATTTATTAATCAGCAGGTTTCTATTATTTTGTTTGATATAGATAATTTCAAAGAGATTAACCACACGTATGGTCATGATTTTGGAGATCTTGCATTAGTACAATTAGCAGATCTTGTGAAAGCGAAACTATCATCTCGTCATGTTTTTGCAAGGTGGGATGGTGGACAATTTATTATCTTGTTAACGGAAGTCACTGAAAAACAAGCCTTTCAAATGGCTGAATCATTACGGTTTTTTATAGAAACGAAAAAATTTTCAGGTATTTCTAAATTAACGGCGAGTTTTGGGGTTGCAACATTTGAAGAAGATATTACGAAGGAAATGTTATTAGAGCGAGCGAGTATGGCCTTGCAAGAGGCAAAAAGAAACGGGAAGAATCAAGTTTTTTTATATCGAGAAGAAAAAAGATAGGAAAGCTGCGACGTTATGTTGCAGCTTTTTTCTATGAGAAAGTGTTTGAGATTTTTAGAATGAGCATGCACAATAGAATTAAAGATAGGGGAAAAGAAAGGGTGGAGAAGGTTATGAAGTTAACAGAGAAAACGATAATTGGTTTTATTGGTATAGGTGTTATGGGAACGAGTATGGTACGTCACTTATTACATGGAGGTTATACAGTTTATGTGTATACTCGTACGAAAGAAAAAGCGAATGCTGTAATAGCAGAAGGAGCTCAGTGGTGTGAGACCGCAAAAGAAGTAGCGCAGCAAGCGGATGTTATTATGACGATGGTTGGTTATCCACATGATGTAGAAGAAGTGTATTTTGGTGAAGATGGACTGTTACAAGTTGCGAAAGAAGAAGCAATCGTCATTGACTTTACTACATCAACACCAACACTTGCAAAACGAATTTATGAAGAAGGTAAGAAAAAGAAAGTTCATGCGTTGGATGCACCTGTATCAGGTGGTGATATTGGGGCAAAAGAAGGACGTTTAACAATTATGGTTGGTGGTGACGAGGAAGTATATAGTGCTTGTCTGCCATTATTTAAGTTATTAGGAGGAAACATCATTTTACAAGGCGCAGCAGGCAGTGGACAGCATACAAAAATGTGTAATCAAATTACAATTGCATCTAACATGATAGGGGTGTGTGAGGCGGTTGCATATGCGAAAAAAGCAGGATTAGATCCAGAAAAAGTGTTGCAAAGTATTTCTGCTGGTGCTGCTGGAAGTTGGTCATTAAGTAATTTAGCACCGCGTATGCTAAAGGAAGACTTCGCGCCAGGCTTTTATGTAAAACATTTTATAAAAGATATGAAAATAGCACTAGATGAGGCAGAAAAACTTCAACTAGCTGTACCAGGATTAACGCTAGCAAAGCAATTATATGATGAGCTTGCTGCTGAAGGAGAAGAAAATAGCGGCACGCAGGCGTTATATAAACAATATATAAAGTGAAACTTCACTCAGTGGGGGGCTTCATCCCTCACTGAGTGTTAGCCCGACCAATCGGGCTCTTACAGCCCGCAAATAGAGGGATAAAAGAATAAAGGTTGGTGGAGAGGTGAAATGATTGCTGGATTTGTTGTATGTGGTATTGTAAGCTTCATCATGTTCCTTTTCGGTTATTTGATTTGGAAGAAAAAGCATTTGCACTTGATTGCTGGTTATAATGAAAAAGAATTTACAGGGAATAAAGAAAAGCCGGCGAAAGTTGCGGGTATGTTTTCTATATGTATAGGGATATTGACTTTTCTTTTGCCTTTTGGACTAGAGTTCATTGGTGAGTTTGTAGGTGTTTTCTTTGCTATTATTGTTGCATTGTCAACAATAGGAGTTATTATCTATATGAATTTGATACAATAAAAAAAGTCCTCAGCTGAGGACTTTTTATGTTAGAGAGTAATTGATTAGTGGAAGTTCGTATATTAAGAAAGACCAGAAGCGCGGCGGGATCTTTTTACTGGGAAAGGAATAACGGCAGCTAATTCGTTATGAGAAGATTGTTTTGAGCGAGCATGACGGAATATATATAATGCAAAAAGAATCCCAACAGGAATTGCACCGTAAAAGCTAAATAATAAAGCGCTTACAGAAGATGCGACAAAACCAATCATACCAATTTCTAATTCTTCCATAAAAGCACCAATTATTGCAGGAATAGCTCCAAATAAGACACCGATCAGAAGCGATACAATAAGTTCCATATTACTCCTCCTCTTATCGTAAACTTAACTATTTCTTTTATTATTTGTATTGTAACACAATTTAAACAGAATTTTCAGAAAAAGTTCAAAAAAAGTTCAAAAAGTTGTAAAAAAATATTCAATAAATAGCTTGACTATTTTCGGAAATAAATATTCTTTATAAAACATAAAAAATAGGCTTATTTTCAAAGGGGGAAAATAAGCCTGTTCCATAAGAGAATGTATATATGTAGAAGCGAAGAGAAGGAAAGAAAAAGGGGATCGATTCCTTCTCTTCAACTGACTACCAAAATTATTTTGAATCTTCGAGTAGAGGATAAAGTGAAACTTCACTCAGTGGAGGTTTTCTCCATCCCTCACTGAGTGTCAGCCCGACCAATCGGGTTTTTACGGGCTGTTAATCTCTCACCTAAACTTCTCTGAATCCTCTAAGTTTTGAGGTGGGAGTCTTACAGCCCGCAAATAGCGGGATAAATGGGAACCCATCCTTCTGTTGTAACGAAAATACGAACTGCCACGACTTGGCGATCTTCTTGTAATGTGAAATAATGTCTTGTATTTTCGGGAACAGATATGAGGTCACCTGGTTCAAGTTCCACATCAAAAAATGTACCATCTTGCCCTTGAATCGCGAAAATACCGTGGCCGCTAACGATAAAGCGAACTTCATCATCTGTGTGATGGTGTTCACGTTTAAAGTTTACGAGTAAATCATCTAAGTTTGGTGTTGCAACAGATAAAGAAATGACATCACTTGCTTGATAACCGCGGCGTTTAGAAACATCTGCAATTTCTTCTGAAAATATTTGGAGAATCTCATGTTTTTCTGCATCTGTTAAAGCGTAGTTATCTATTAAATGAATAGGTAGTTTTGTAATGTCCCACTTTTCATATAAAACACCTTCATTTTGTAAAAATTGTTGTACTTCTTTTTCTGTTTCAATACGAGTGTTAACTTCGTGAATACGAATTTGCGCCATGTGGAACGCCTCCTTGAATAGATAATAGTTTTAAATGAAATTGAAATAAAAATTCATATGCTTCTAATCTCTTTTTTGTATCAAAGCTATCTTTTCCCCATACAGTAATGCCATGGTTTCGTATTAAAATGGCTCCTGTGTCTCCATTAATATGCTTTTTAAATTCTACGCCAAGTTTAGGAATATGAGCATGATTTTCAATGATAGGGATTGTAATAGAAGCACCTTCTTCCCATATGTTCAACGCTTTAATAATTTCTTGATTAGCAAGGGTGACTTCTGATTCATACAAATTTGTAATGACGTTATTATCAGTTGTATGAACGTGTAATACACAGCCAGCTGTTGTTTCGTTATAAATGTGTGTATGTAGCAATGTTTCGGCAGAAGGACGTAAATCTGTTTCTAGAACAGGGATCCCAGCAGCATCTACTAATAAGAAATCATCTGGTGTTGTTTTTGTTTTATCTTTTCCACTCGCTGTTACAAGAAAGGTGAGCGGATCATTGCTTACTTTAATTGAGATATTTCCACTTGTTGCAGGAAACCAATTACGGTTTGTAAGTTCTTTCTTTAAATTACTTAGTTCTTGCCATTGCCGGAATAGCTGCTTCATTTTGTCACCTCCAATAATTGCTGTAGTTCAAGATTTATATCATGGAACGTTTCAAACGGTGTATATGGAATTCCATGTTCTTCGCATTTTGTAATTAAAAAATCACGCGCAAATACTTTGTCAGCCAGTTTTGCAGCTTGTAAATCCGTAATAGAATCACCAATGACGATTTTATAGTCATGTTTTGAGCTTAGCTTGCGAATGAGAGTCGGTTTGCATAGGCCACATTGATTGTTACAATGTTTATCGCAAGTGTGAGGCCAGTTTACTTGAATGGTGTCGCTAGAAAAATCAGTCGCATTACAGTAAATTTGCTGTCGATCAACGAGACCACTAAGCGTTGGATGGACAAAGAAATCCATGCCACCTGATACGATATAAAGTGAGATATGGTGCTCTTTTGTAAATTTTATAAATTCTTGAAAACCTGGACGAATAACTAAAGTTTCATCAATAAACTTAATAATGTCATTTCTTAAGTTGGTGGATAACAAAGAAAATAGTTTTCCTACACCTTCTTGAATTGAAAGTTTTTGAGATAAAATTTGATTTTTAATTTCTTCTGCTTCTTGTGGTCCAAATTGTTTCATAATGGCGATAATATTATCGTTTTTTGTAATTGTGCCGTCAAAGTCACAAAAGATTTGAATGCTCATGATTTCACCTCTTGTGATGGATTTCCCCATAATTTGAGGGCGCTTTGTAAAAATGAATTGTTTATTTCATGAAGTGGTAGTCCTTGTAATGTCCCATCAATTGCGGCGCGGAATGCTTTTCCACCGCCTTGTGCACCTGATGGATGTCCGTGAATACCACCACCAGCATTAATTACACACTGTTTGCCAAAGTCTTGAATAAGCATTGGGACAAGACCAGGGTGAATGCCGGCTGATGGAACAGAGAACGTTCTCTTAAATGGTTCGTTTTCATCCGTTAAAGCTTTTGCAATATGAAGTGCTTCTTCTTTTTCAAGAGCTACTGTGCCATACGGAGATGGGAAAAGTGAAAAGTCAGCACCGGCATAACGCAGTAATTTCCCTAGTAGTAAAGAAGGTGAAAATCCATATAATTGTGACGAGACGAAAGTACCACTTATCGCTGGATGTGCCATGATGGGAACAGAAATATCTTCATCTTCTGCTAATGATTGCAATACATCGAGTCCGTAAGCAAACACGTTAAACAATAGTACATCAGCACCAGCTGCAGCGGCTTGTTTTGCTTTTTCTTTCAAATCGTACGTACGACCAGTTAAATTAACGGCATATAGTGTTTTGTGTCCATACGTTTCATAAACGGATTGTAAAACTTCTTTTCCAGCTCGAATGCGCTCTGAGAATGGTGTGAGTGAATTTTCAAATAAAATCTCATCATCTTTTACGATATCGACGCCGCCAATCGCTTGGTCACGAAGTTGTGTTTTTAAGTAGCCGATATTTCTTCCGAGCATGCCTTTAAAAATACTCATGAGAAGAGGGCGGTCATGAACTTGTAACACATTGCGAATATGATCAATACCAAATTTCGGACCAGGAAATTGTGCTTTTATATTATCTGAAAATGTTAAATCTAGTAGTTTGATTTCGCCATCTAGTGATAATTTCCCAAATGTCGTTGTCAAAATAGCAGGTAGGTCATGACTAAAATTAACGGCTGGATAATGAATTTTAATAATGCCACGTGTTACTTTTTTTCCAAGGTAAATATTTGTTTGTTCATTTTCTTGTAAACTTTCTATGTGAACAACTGTTCCCTTATACTGCTTAAGCTGTTCTTTTAATACGTGAGGTAAATGTGTCCAAGAACCAATCGTGAGTCCAAGGGCAATATTCTCCGCTTTTTTGATTAAATTGTGTGAATCATCATGTATCAAATAAGTTGCTGTTATTCCACTCATTTTTCTAACCTCCTAGTTCAATAAAAAAACCTCTCAGCTAAGGAGAGGTTTTTTAAGAACCAGCTCCTTATCTGTCAGCATAATGCTGCAAGAATTAGCACCGTGTCTACAATTGTAGATCGGTTGCCGGGCTTCATCGGGCTCGTCCCTCCACCTGCTCTTGATAAGAAGAATTTGGAATTTTTTATTTTTTCGATATCTGCATTTTGACAGAGTTTTTTTCTGTTGTCAACGACTTTTTGAAAATTTTTAATTTTTCAATTCGAGTGATTGCTTCTTTTAGTCGTTCTTCTGTATGTAAAAGACCAACGCGAATATAACCTTCACCGTGTTTGCCAAAGCCTATGCCTGGTGCAACTGCTACGTGAGCCTGTTCAAGTAACAAATCAGCAAATTTTTCTGATGTGTAGCCATCTGGAACTGGAAGCCACGCGAAAAAGGAACCTTTTGGAGCTGTAGCTTTCCATCCAATTTCATGACAAGCTGTAATAAGCGCTTGGCGTCTCGATTCATAACGGCTAACGAGTTCTTCTACGCAAGTTTGTGGGGCTAATAATGCTTCACGAGCGGCTTCTTGTACTGCACCAAAAATACTCACATACATATGGTCTTGTAGTAAATTAATCGTTTCAATCACACTTTCATTACCAACGGCAAAAGCGATGCGCCAACCAGCCATATTATATGTCTTTGACAATGTATAAATTTCAATACCAGTATTCTTTGCTCCATCTGTTTGTAAAAAGCTAACTGGTTTTTTGCCATCAAAGCCAATAGCACCGTAAGCAAAGTCATGAACAACTAATATATTATTCTCATTTGCAAACGATACAGTTTCTTCAAAAAACTGAGGTGAAGCGATTGCCCCAGTTGGATTATTCGGATAGTTTAAGAACATCATTTTTGCCTGTTTTACATCTTGTTCATCTAGTTTTGTATAGTCTGGAAGAAAGTTGTTTTCTTCTAACAAAGGCATTGTTTCAAATAATGAGTTAGCTAAAGCGATGCCTGATAAGTAATCTGGGTATCCAGGGTCAGGGACAAGAATCCTATCTCCTTCGTCTATGAAGCAAAGTGGTAATTCAACAAGTCCTGCCTTTCCTCCAAATAAAATTGCAACTTCTGTTTTCGGATTTAACTGAACACCATATTCACGTTCATAAAATATGGCGACAGCTTCTTTTAAGCTTTCGTGTCCACGAAACGGTGGATATTTATGATGAAGCGGTTCTTCAGCTGCGTGCTGAAGGGCTTTTATAATATGCGTTGGGGTTGGTTGATCTGGATTTCCTTGCCCTAAATTAATTACGTCATGACCTGCTTTTACTGCTCCATTTACCTTTGCAACAAGAGATGCGAAAAATTGTGTTGGTAAGGATGTGACAGTCTTAGAAGGTTTGAAATGTTTCATTCTTTCCACCTCTTTAGAAAATTGTTACAATTCTAGTGACCAATGATATAATCTTTCAAACTATTTGTAAAGAGAAAATAAAAGGGGGTAGGGAAAGCTATGAAAGTTGCTTGCATTCAAATGGATATTGCATTTGGAGATGTAAACAAAAATATAGAGCATGCTGAGAAAAAAATAAAAGAAGCGATGATTGCAAAACCAGATGTCATTGTTTTACCTGAATTATGGACTACTGGATATGATTTGAAGCGTTTATCTGAAATTGCAGATCAAGATGGACAATCATCAAAAAGGTATCTCTCCAGATGGGCAAAAACATTTCGGGTGAATATTGTAGGTGGATCAGTTGCAAAGCAAACGAACGAAGGAGTAACGAATACAATGTATACGTATAACCGAGAGGGGGAACAACTTGCAGAATATAGTAAAGCGCATCTTTTTCAGCTTATGGATGAACATAAGTATTTAATTGCTGGAAATGAAACAGGTCATATAGACTTAGAGGGTATTCCTTGTGCTGGAGTCATTTGTTACGATATTCGTTTCCCGGAATGGATGCGTGTTCATACGACAAGTGGAGCAAAAATACTTTTTGTTGTCGCAGAGTGGCCACTCGTTCGTGTGAAACATTGGCGTTTATTATTACAAGCACGTGCAGTGGAAAATCAATGTTACGTTGTTGCATGTAATCGCTCTGGAAGTGATCCTAATAATGTGTTTGCTGGAAACTCGCTTATTATTGATCCGTGGGGAGACATCGTAAGCGAAGCAACGGAAGAAGAAACAATTTTATTAGGCACAATTGATGTACAGAAGGTTGGAGAGGTGCGTAAAGGGATTCCAATTTTTATGGATTGCCGCTCGGAATTATATAACAAAAAATATTGACAAATTGATTTTATGTTTGATATATTCAACATCAGAAACTGAAAAATTCAGATAAATTCATAAACTCTTATCAAGAGCAGGTGGAGGGATTTGGCCCGATGAAACCCAGCAACCGACCGTAATACCATTGTGAAATGGGGCGTGTTTACGCCTAGTAAGGCACGGTGCTAATTCCAGCAGAAAGAATAGCTTTCTGACAGATAAGAGGGGAGAAGTGAAACTTCAAACCTCTTTCGGTGTAGAAAGGGGTTTTTCTTATGAGGAAAGCCCTAATATGTTTAGGGGGAGAAGAAGATGGGATATCAACCATTAACAGAAAAAACAGCGGTTTTATATGCGAGGCAGCATGATTATTTTACAGAAAATGAAGAAGTAACATGCCGAGAAATTGGAGATGGAAATTTAAATTATGTTTTTCATTTGCAAAGCAATCATCAAAGTTTAATTATTAAGCAAGCACTCCCATATGCAAAAGTAGTTGGAGAAAGCTGGCCTCTTTCGCTAAAGCGTGCAACGATTGAGAGTAATGCGTTGCAAGTGTTTGCAAAGTATGTGCCGCAATATGTACCAAAAGTATACAGTCATGATGAAACGTTAGCGATTACGGTAATGGAAGATTTATCATCATTTACAATTGCAAGAGTGGGTCTCATTAAGGGAGAAGAGTATCCACTTTTATCACAGCATATCGGTTCTTATTTAGCTCATACTCTCTTTTATACATCTAACTTTGGGTTATCTGCAGAAAAAAAGCGTGTACTTGAAGGGGAATTCGTTAACCCTGACCTTTGCAAAATTACAGAAGATCTTGTGTTTACAGATCCATTTTCAAATAGTGAAACAAATGAATATGAAGAGGAGTTACAAAGTGCGGTGGATGAACTGTGGTGTGATAAAAAAGTGAAGCTACAGGTTGCACAGTATAAATATAAGTTTTTAACGAAAAAAGAAGCGCTTATTCATGGGGATTTACATACAGGAAGTATATTTGCAACAAGAGATGAAACGAAAGTGATTGATCCCGAATTTGCAACATTTGGTCCGTTTGGCTTTGATTTAGGCCAATTCATTGCAAACTTATTACTAAATGCACTGTCACGTGAAGAGAAGAATCGTGCTGTACTATTCCATCATATTGTGCAGACATGGACAGTGTTTGTAGAAAGCTTTACTAAGCTATGGATGCTTGAAGGGGTAGAATCGTATACGAAAGAAAAACAGTGGCTGCCAATTGTACTTCGAAATATTTTTATAGATGCAGTTGGATTTGCTGGGTGCGAAATAATTCGCCGAACAATTGGCCTAGCGCATGTCGCAGATTTAGATGATATTCAAGATAAAGAACGTCGTTTAGAAGCAAAACGCCAAGCATTGCAGGTTGGTAGATTATTGCTTCTTCATCATACAGAATGCGCCGATGCAAGACTGTTTCAAGTTTTATTTGAGAAAGGAACCGTAGGGAAACAACTAAATATATAATTAGAAAACATATTATTTACCACACTCTCTCATTTTCGCTTATTTATAAGAAGAAAGGAGGAGGGAGTATGGAAGAGTGGGTATCCGTTATTGGTAATGTTGGATTTCCAATTGCTGTTACACTGTACTTACTACAACGTATTGAAAGTAAGTTAGATAGTGTAATTGTTGCAATTGAAAAATTACCACAACAGATGAAGCAATATGGAACTCCAGAGTAAAGAAACGGATTGTGCGACGAAGCACAATCCGTTTCTTTTTTACTGGGCTGTATAACCACCATCAATGACAACTGCTTGTCCTGTAACGCCTTTTGTTGTTTCACTTGCTAAAAATAAGGCATAGTTTGCAATTTCTTCTACTTGTAAGAGACGTTTTTGTGGGACGAGCGGATAAATCACTTCTTCTAATACATGTTCTAGCGGAACGTTACGAGTTGTTGCTAAATCTTGTAATTGATTACGAACGAGTTGGGTATCTACATAACCAGGGCAAAGTGCATTTACGGTAATGCCATGCTCGGCCCCTTCTAATGCTGCTACTTTTGTTAATCCAATAACACCATGTTTTGCACTATTATAAGCAGATTTTCCTGCAAATCCAACTAAACCATTAATAGAAGCAATATTAATAATGCGGCCGTATTGTTGTTTTTTCATAATTGGAAAAGCGTGTTTTATGGCAATAAACGGAGCGATTTGCATAATTTTAATAAGTAATTCAAATTTTTCGGTAGGGAATTCTTCAATTGGTGAAACGAACTGCATGCCAGCGTTATTGACTAATATGTGAAGTGCGCCAAATTGCTGTACAGTTTTAGAAATAGCATGTTTAATTTCTTGTTCTATAGTTACATCGCACCGTAGTCCAATAGCCTTATAGCCCTCATCTTCTAATTTTTTTGCTGCCGCTTTTGCAGATTCTTCTAATCGATCCGTAATAACAACGGTAGCTCCTTCTTTTGCAAATGTTTTTCCAATCTCATAACCAATCCCACTGGCCGCTCCTGTTAATAAAACAACACGACTTGTAAACATGTTTTATCATCTCCTCTAAAAATCGGATCTTATATAGTTTTATTTATAGAAAGAGGGGGGAGATTCCTGCAAATAGTTAGGAGAACCAATCTTGTTAAACAAGATTGGAGGAGGATTTGGATTATGTCGACAAGTCAAATGTTAAAGGGAATCCTAGAAGGCTACATTTCAAAATAAAAAAGTGAAGGAGTTCTCTGTCATATATGTATCATGGTTTATCCTTCCAGCTGTATTACTATACGAGTTTAGAAGAGACAGTATGGACAGTGTTTGGCAACTTTTTTTCTTATGGTATTTTAATTGTCTTGATGATAATAGATAGAAGAAGAGAAAGAACTATTAAATAGCAATTGGAGTTTTGTTTATAGATGAACATACACGTATTTAAAAGTAGCCATAATAGCTACTTTTTTTCTTCTCTCAATAGGCTGCTTCTCAAAGCTAATTTTCGCTGCATCGCTGTTAATAAAGAATCAATTGGTGAATGATCAGGGTGGGGAACGATATAATGCATAAGGTTTGTGGCAGAAGGATGATGTTCAGAACCATTAGGACAGTGCGGATCGGCATGTGTTAATTTTCCTTGTTCTCTGCGGGTAAATAAAATATGACCAATTTCATGAGCTAATGTATATATGTTTCGTTTTGAAGCAGCAGCATTTGTTAGTACAATGTAACCTGTTATTTTTTTGTTAATTGCTAAAGAATATGCACATGCGATGACATTATTTTCTTGAAAATACTGACTACCAATATAGCAAATATAAACATCACAGTTTGGAGAAAGAGAGGAGCATTCTTCAAAAAAAGAAGTGAGCTTTGGTTGCGTTTTCATTGGAGACATGTAACTAATTTCTGCATTATGAAATCGATATGTTTCATCTAGTATAATGACATCTTCAATATGAAATGAAATAGGGTGCCAAATATATTCAGCTAGAGCAATTTCTTTGGCAATTCGATCGTCCGCCATTATTGTTCCAGGAGTAATGCAAATACATACATTGATGTAAGGTCGCATATGATTTCACCTCGGAATTTAAGTAAAAGAGGAAAGTAACTATATAAATTCATTGTTATTTTCAGGTAGCTAAGTTACTGGCATGTAGATTGTTTTTTATGTTATATGAGATAGGAAAAAGGCTTACCAGTCACAATATATGGTTAGCTGCTCTCTCCTATCTAAAAAATAGATTTTATAACATTACTTATTTTTTCGAATAAAACTTGAAAAATCTTTCATATTCGAGAGTAGGTCAGGGAAGGAAGCATCTTTACCAAGTATGTGATTATAGTTTGTTAACATATGTGTAAATTGTTTATCTGTAATCATCCCACTTGTATGCCAATAACACATCATTGCGTAAGCAAGGGAACTTGTGTCGACATTGACATGGACGTTGACATGGGAATTCCCACTGTTTTCAACATTGGAATTGTTTCCTTCCATTATAACCCCTCCTTAATACAAATAGGCCACTTTCGGCAGCCTATTCTTGATTTGTATTTCCTTGATTGTGTTGTAATTGTGCTTGAGCTGCATTCCCTAAGGCATTTGTTAAAAATGGAAGAAGCGCTACTAGTAATTGGTTTGTTACATCATTACTATTATTATTTGTATTTTTTGTACTAATGTTGCCTGATTGGTTTCCTTGTGATGGCATCTCTGTACCTTCGTTACTTTGTGTCTCCGAAGTGGAATGTGCATCAATTGCGGAGTCTATATTTAAATTCACATGGGAATTTCCACTGTCCGTTACTTGAGCAACGTTATGATTACGCGTTTGTCCTCTCGGTGATGTTTCGGTTTCCTCTTGAGCTGCAGATTGGAAACTTGTGGTTTCAGGTGGCGGAGATGATCTGCGCCGAGAACGTTCTTGTGGATATGAAAAAGACAATTTGAACCTCTCCTTTATGCATAATAATCTGTGAAAAATGAGCATTTTTCTATCTTGTACTTTTTTCAATTCCGCATTACACGGAATAAAATTGTTTACAACATACTGTATGTAAAGGAGAGAAGATATGTGTATGGGTGGGTGCCTAACATACTGCATTTTGGAGTTTCCTTATATCCGTATTTATACACATTTCACTGGAGTTCCAAACCGTTAAGCCAATGTGGTGTAGGAAGAACAGAGAAATGCTCTTATTTTATAAGGCATACGGTAGAAAAAGAAGGTGATAGGTACTCTACTGTATGGTTAAATACTCTTTGGCATTTTAAAAAAGGTTTTATGGCATTTTCAAAATAGATTTATATAATAATTATGATGATTGTTACTGGTTTATGTATAGTTATGATTTGCTATGGAAAATAGGTACGAAGAGTCGAAAAGTATTCAAAGTTCGACATATTTCCTGCTATTCTTTTTGATATAGTAAAAAGAAAGGGGGATGAAATATGTATACTTTTAAAATTGTGTCAGAGCGTGAAGCAGTATATCAATTTGCAAGTTATGTAAATATGGTACAAGGAGTAAAAGAAGTGTATGTAGAAGCAGGAGATACATTATATGAAAAGCAGTTTATGAAATTTTACGTTTATATTTCGATGAAGGAAGATTATGAAACTGCAAAAGCAATGAAAGAAATCGCCCGATTAGTAGAGTTAGGTCGTTTTACATATGTCCATTATCGTGATGAAGAGATAGAAAAAGCGTTTGAAGCGGTAAAATTGGAAAATTATATATAGGTTGTTTTTTAAAAGCGCTATCTAAGATTTTAGAACTGCGCTTTTTTTATGGAAAGGAAGCTGTTATTTATTATATGTAAATAATGAAGAGAGTTTGTTATGATGGAGGAGAGTAAGAAAGGGGAGTTACAAATGGGGTATATTGAGGAACTAAGAAAACAGGTTGGGACAAAGCCGATTTTATTAGTTGGTTCGGCTGTGATTGTTTTAAATGAAAAGCAAGAAGTATTATTGCAATTACGTTCTGATACACATGACTGGGGATTGCCAGGTGGTGCAATGGAGCTAGGGGAAACAATTGAAGAAACAGCTAGGCGTGAATTGTTGGAAGAGACAGGGTTAATAGCAAATACATTGCAATTTCTAGGAGTTCTTTCCGGGAAAGAGTTTTACTATAAGTATCCAAATGGAGATGAAATTTATAATATTATTAATGTTTTTCAGGCGCATCATATAAGTGGAATGATGACTCATGATTATGAAGGGGAAGAATTGAGATACTTTCCAATAAATAGATTACCAGTATTAAATGAAACGACTAACAAAATATTACATAAGTATTTGTATACATTAACAGAATGAACTGAATTTTACGATTTTTAAATGTATAAATTTTTTGATTTTTTAATTTATTAGTAGTATGATAGATATAGACATACATCTTATGGAATTTCACCTAAAAACTTACTAGGATACATAAGAGAGGAGCAAGTACATCATGCGCAATGTAGTTATTACAGCGGCAGTACGTTCCCCAATTGGAACATTTGGAGGGGCACTTAAAAATGTGACACCAGTGCAGTTAGCAGTTCCAGTTCTGCAAGAGGCAGTAAAACGCGGCGGAGTAGATCCAAGCGAAGTAGACGAAGTAATTTTAGGGCATTGTATTCAAAGAACAGATGAAGCAAATACAGCGAGAACGGCTGCATTAGCAGCAGGGTTTCCTGATACTGTTACAGGTTATACAATTCAGCGTCAATGTTCTTCTGGCATGCAAGCAATTATGTCAGCAGCAATGCAAATCCAGTTAGGTGTAAGTGATATCGTTGTAGCAGGTGGTGTAGAAGCGATGAGCTCCAGCCCTTATGCATTAAAGCAGCATCGCTGGGGACAACGTATGCAACATGGAGAAATTCGCGATATGGTGTGGGAAGTGTTAGAAGATCCGATTCACCATATTATGATGGGTGAAACAGCAGAAAATCTTGCTGAACAATATGAAATTTCTCGTGAAGAACAAGATGAAGTGGCATTAAGAAGTCATCAACGTGCTCTTCAAGCAATTGAAGCTGGCTATTTTGATGAGCAAATTGTGCCAATTACAATAAAAGAACGTAAAAAAGAAGTTGTATTCTCAAAAGATGAGCATCCACGTGCAGAGGTTACACTAGAAAAGTTAGCAGGTTTAAAAGCAGCTTTCCGTAAAGGTGGAACAGTAACTGCTGGTAATGCGTCTGGTATTAATGATGGAAGTGCAATGCTAGTACTTATGAGTGAAGAAATGGCGAAAGAAAAAGGATTACAGCCACTAGCAAGAATTGTTGGCTATTCTGTAGCAGGTGTAGATCCAAAAGTTATGGGTATCGGACCAGCGCCAGCAATTCGTAAAGGTTTAGAGAAAGTAAATTGGTCAGTAGAAGATGCTGATTTACTAGAAATAAATGAAGCATTTGCTGCTCAGTACTTAGCGGTCGAAAAAGAGCTAGGTTTAGATCGTGAAAAAGTAAATGTAAATGGTAGTGGTGTTGGTCTTGGGCATCCAATTGGATGTACAGGAGCACGTATTACAGTAAGTTTAATTCATGAATTAAGAAGAAGAAAGTTAGAAAAAGGAATTGCTTCTCTATGTGTCGGTGGTGGCATCGGGGTAGCGTTGTTTATAGAGGCATTATAAGTTAAAAAATAGCTAGCATATGCTAGCTATTTTTTATTATGACTGAAATAAATGATGGAATAAACGGTCTTTATTATCAAAAAAGAGTTTCATTGTTTGATAATGTTCAGTCTCTTCAAGAGTGACTTCTCGCATACCATCATGTTCTAAATAATAAATTCGTGAATTTGGATATGCCATTAAGATTGGTGAATGTGTGGCGATAATAAATTGGGAATTTTCATCTACAAGTTCATGCATACGGGTTAGCATCGATAATTGACGCATCGGTGATAACGCGGCTTCAGGCTCGTCCAAAATATATAAACCATTTCCTGAAAAGCGGTTCATAAATAAAGAAAAGAATGATTCACCGTGAGATTGTTCATGCAGTGATTTTCCGCCGTATGAGTCCCAAGCCATAACTTTATCGACATAAGAGGCGACATTGTAAAATGATTCTGCACGTAAGAAGAAACCATCATCTGGTTTGTAAGCACTTTTAATTAATCTTAAATACTCATGTAAGGAAGAATGTGAATCGTGTGTTGAAAAATTAAAGTTTTTCGTTCCACCTTCCGCATTAAACCCAGAAGCAACGGCAATTGCTTCTAATAAAGTTGATTTTCCTGTACCATTCTCACCAATAATGTAAGTTACTTTTGGATGAAAAGATAATGAGTCTAAAGATTGAATGACTGGTAAGGAAAAAGGATAAGAAGAAAATGAATAGATATCTTCTTTTTTTAATGCAACTTCTTTTAAATACGAATAGTTGTGTTCCAAAATCTTAACCTCAATTCGTTTATTTTATTATATTTTATCACATTCTTTCAGTTTTTTTATGTAGCTTATCTACCATGTAGGAAGAGAAAACAGGAATTATGTTATTTTATAACGAATGTATAGGGACATTAGTGATGGAGGGATTAGAAATGGAGAAAAAATGTTATAGCTGCGGATGTGAAGAATTTCAAATAGGAACGATAGCAACACATACAGAAAATGAAGTGATGATATTTACTCAAGCGCTTGCAGAGGTGCAAGTGTGTGTAAAGTGTGGTGCTATACTTACAATAACAGGAGAACACCCTCATTATAAAAGAGTGAAGGAGCAGTATTGAAATGAGAATTGTGAAAGCAGCTGAACATCATATACAAGAAATTGCAAAGGTGCATGTTGATAGTTGGAAAGAAACATATAATACTATTGTAAATGCAGAAGCTATTCAAAAGAAAACATATAGAAAAAGAGAAGAATTATGGCAGCGAATTATACAGGAAAATCAATCAATTACGTATGCGGCAAAAACAAATGATGGGAAGATTGTTGGTTTTATAAATGGTGGAAAAGAAAGAACAGGTACATATGATTATGATGCAGAAATATACGCAGTTTATATTTTACAAGCATACCAAGGACAAAAAATAGGGAAAAAGCTTATACATACAATTACAGGGAAATTATATGAACAAGGACATCGTTCTATAATGGTGTGGGTCATAGAGAATAACCCATCAAAATACTTTTATGAAAAGTTAGATGGAAAAAGTATCGATAGAAAGTATTTGGATTATTTAGGTGTATATGAAGTTGCTTATGGCTGGAATGATATGAAAGTGTTGTTCAAAAAAGATTAACAATACGTGATGTTTACAACCCTTTTTAGTCATGTTACGATGGGACAAGTAAAGTAGGACAGAAGGGATCGACAGAATATGAAACTAAAGATGCATCGTCCAGCGGTAGTAATGAACCGTATAGGTGCTTCCATTATAGATATGTTTCTAATATCTATTTTATATGGCGTTATTGTTGCGATTGCAACTGGGAGATATAGTGCAATGTGGAAACGATTTAATATAAGCTTAGGTGATTACCGTTACGATTTTGCGCTTGTCTTTTTATTAATGGCTTTTTATTTTATCGTCGTTCCGCTAGTGTGGAACGGATGTACAGTTGGAAAGAAAATAACACGTACAAGACTTATATCGTTAACAAATGAAACAGTAACCTTTAAAATATTAACATTGCGTTTTTTTGTACTACTAATACCAAACGTTTTATTGCTGGGAATGCCATCGTTATGTAACGTATATATGATGCTATTTAGAAAAGATAATAGTGGATTTCATGATTTAGTAATGAAAACGAGAGTCATAAGTGTTATATAAAATGCAATTTTAACCAGTGGGAGATTCATTCGATATTGGTTGCTAACCTGTTACTACAGGATAAAAGAGAAGGAGTAATCTTTCTCTTTTTGCATTTATGTAAAAATATTTTTTCGGTTTATATAAATTTTCACAAAATTCGATAAATTAAATTGGTATAATGTAATTTATATAGGACAGGCATTCTCCTATATAGTACCCTCCATTTTTCGGCGCGCCTGAGGAAGGCGTGCTATTTTTTGAAAAAACCGCCCTACTTTACAGTGTGGGCGGTTCATTTTTTATCACGCATTAACGAATATGTTGTTCTGTCTTTATATCAAAGAAATGTGCTTTATTCATATCGATAGCAAGTTCAATTTTTTCACCATTTGTAAATGTATGTCTTGCATCAAGGCGGGCAGCGATATCTTGGTCCCCGATTTTCATATATAGTATAGACTCAGCACCTAATAGTTCAGCAACTTCAATTTCTGTTGTGAACTTTGTTTCTTGTGAAGCTTCTAAAAATAGTAATTCATCATGAATATCTTCTGGGCGAATCCCTAAAATTACTTCCTTATTTACGTAATTTTGCTCACGAAGTAATTTCATTTTGCCTTCGGATACTTTAATTTTTGTATCGTTTATAACAAAGTATTCTTCTGTTAATGTACCTCGTAAAAAGTTCATTGCTGGTGAACCGATAAAGCTACCGACAAAAACGTTTTCTGGTGTTTCGTATACTTCTTTTGGTGTACCAATTTGTTGTATCTTTCCGTCTTTCATAACAACAAGTCTTGATGCCATTGTCATTGCTTCTGTTTGATCGTGTGTTACATAAATTGTTGTTGTACCAAGACGTTGGTGAAGCTTAGAAATTTCAGAGCGCATGGCCACGCGTAATTTTGCATCTAGGTTTGATAGCGGTTCATCCATAAGGAACACTTTTGCATCACGAACAATTGCACGTCCTAACGCAACACGTTGTCTTTGACCACCAGAGAGTGCTTTTGGTTTTCTTTCTAAATATTCTTCAAGTCCTAAAATACGTGCTGCATCTTTTACGCGTCGGTCGATTTCTTGTTTATCTATTTTACGAAGTTTTAAACCGAATGCCATATTATCGTAAACGCTCATATGAGGGTAGAGCGCATAGTTTTGAAAGACCATGGCAATATCGCGATCTTTTGGAGGAACATCATTCATTACACGTCCATCAATTGAAAATTCTCCTTTTGAAATGTCTTCTAACCCTGCAATCATGCGAAGTGTTGTTGATTTTCCACAACCTGATGGACCGACAAATACGATAAACTCTTTATCTTGTATATGTAAATTGAAATCGGTTACAGCAGTTACATTGCTGTCGTATATTTTATAAATGTTCTCTAACTTTAGCTCTGTCATGGTTTTGTCCTCCCGATAAAAAGTATGCAAACGTTTTCTTAGCGTTCATTATAAACGAATCTATGAAAAAAGGAAATAAAAATGCTATAAAAAAATAAAACGTTTTCATTCTTCTTAAAGTTTGCTATCATTCATTAATGAAAACGTTTGCGCCTAAATTAAAAGAAATGAGGGAGCAAGATGAACAAGCAATGGTGGAAAGAAAGTGTTGTATATCAAGTGTATCCGCGTAGTTTTATGGATAGTAATGGAGATGGGATTGGAGATCTTCGAGGTATTATTACAAAACTTGATTATTTAAAAGAGTTAGGAATTGATGTGATTTGGTTATCACCTGTTTATGAATCACCAAATGATGATAACGGTTATGATATTAGTGATTATCGTAAAATTATGGACGAGTTTGGAACAATGAATGATTGGGAAGATCTATTAGCTGAAATGCATAACCGTGATATGAAACTAATGATGGATTTAGTTGTAAATCATACATCTGATGAACATCATTGGTTTATTGAATCAAAGAAGAGCAAAGAAAGTCCATATAGAGATTACTATATTTGGCGTTCTGGTAACGAGGGGAAAGAGCCAAACAACTGGGCATCATGCTTTAGTGGATCAGCTTGGAAGTATGATGAAATAACAGATGAATATTTCTTACACTTATTTTCAAAGAAACAACCAGATTTAAATTGGGAAAATAAAGATGTTCGAAATGAAATTTACGATATGATGAAGTTTTGGTTGGATAAAGGAGTTGACGGCTTCCGCATGGATGTCATTAATTTCATTTCAAAAGAAGAGGGATTACCAACTGTTCAGACGGAAACAGATGGATATGTATCTGGTCATGAATACTTTATGAATGGCCCCAAAATTCATCAATATTTAAGAGAGATGCATGAAGAAGTTTTATCAAAATATGATATTATGACTGTTGGAGAAATGCCTGGAGTAACAGTAGAAGAGGCACAGCTATATACAGCAGAAGATAGAAACGAGTTACAAATGGTATTTCAATTTGAGCATATGGACTTAGATGCCGGGGAACATGGGAAGTGGGATGTTGTTCCTTGTCCATTGCCGAAATTAAAGAAAAATTTAACGAAATGGCAAAAAGCTTTAGAGCATAAGGGCTGGAATAGTTTGTACTGGAATAATCATGATCAGCCTCGTGTTGTATCACGTTTTGGTAACGATACGACGTACCGTGTAGAATCTGCAAAAATGTTGGCGACAGTTCTTCATATGATGAAAGGTACACCGTATATTTATCAAGGAGAAGAAATCGGAATGACAAATGTTAAGTTCGCTTCGATTCATCAATATCGTGATATTGAAACGCTTAATATGTATCGAGAAAAGGTAATTGAAAACGGTGAGAATGAAACTGATGTGATGCAGTCAATTTATACAAAAGGCCGTGACAATGCTCGTACGCCGATGCAATGGGCTGATAGCGAACATGGTGGATTTACAACGGGTAATCCATGGTTACAAGTGAATCCAAACTATAAAGAAATTAATGTGCAAGCAGCACTATTAGACCAAAATTCTATTTTTTATTACTATAAAAAATTAATCGAACTTCGTAAAAAGCATGAAATCATTGTATATGGTACATATCATTTGTTACTAGAAGATGACCAAGCTATTTTTGCTTATGTGAGAGAATGGAATGGTGAAAAATTACTTGTTGTCGCAAACTTTACGGATGAAAATCATATATTTAATATGCCGGAAGAAGTGACGTATCGTAGTTATGAATTGTTAATTCATAACTACATTGTAGAAGAGCATGAAATGAAAGAGATTTCTTTAAGACCATATGAAGCAAGAGTATATCGTTTACAATAAAGTGAAACTAACACTCGGTCGGGGATGGAGGAAACCCCTACTGAGTGAAGTTTCACTTTATAGCTCGCAAATAGCGGGATAAAAATAAAAAGGGCCTTGCATGATGTGCAAGGCCTTTTTTATTACCATTTTAAAATGGTAAATCCGTATGCTGGAAGTGAAACTTGTAGTGATGACGCTTCTGCGGAAAATTCGTCACCAGTGTAGAGGTTTATAATTTTTTTTCCGGAAGCATTGATTGGTATTTTTACAGAGATTTCAGCACTAGTTGGATTTAAAGCGATAAAAATTGTTTCTTTTTCGTATGTTTTTACATAAGCGATATAATTTTTGTCTGTATCTGTTTCTAAAAACTGAAATGCGCCATGGCCGCCAAATGCTTTATATCGTTTTCGTAATGAGATTAATGTTTGTATATGCTGGAATAAATTACGGTCTTGTTTTTCTTCATCCCATTCCATGCATTTTCGGCATTCTGGATCCATTCCACCGTTCATCCCAATTTCATCGCCGTAATAAATACAGGGAGAACCGAGGAATGAAAGCTGAAAGGTATAGAGTAGTTTTACTTTATGCTTATTTCCATTACAAATTGTTAAAATTCGCGGTGTATCGTGACTATCTAATAGATGGAAGGCTACTTCATTTACATTTGCTGCATAGGAATGAAGTGCTTCTGTAATTGTTTCTTTAAATTCATTTGCACATATGTTTTCATGGGCAAAGTAAGAAAGAAGGGCGTTTGTAACAGGATAACTCATTACTGCATCAAATTGATCTCCTTGTAACCAAGGAAGAGCATCATGCCAAATCTCACCTAAAATATAAACATCTTTGTTAATTTGTTTTATTTCCTCTCGAAACTCTCGCCAAAAGCTATGATTAATTTCATTTGCAACATCAAGGCGCCAGCCATCGATATTGAATTCGCGTACCCAGTAACGTCCAACTTCAAGTAAATATTGTTTTACTTCTTCGTTTGCTGTGTTTAATTTTGGCATGTACGGTGTAAAAGCAAATGTATCATAGTTTGGCATAGGCTCTGTTATAATTGGAAATTCATGAATATGGAACCAGTCTTTATAGCGGGACGCTTCGCCCTTTTTTAATACATCCTGAAATTTATCGAAAAAGTAGCCGCTATGATTAAATACAGCATCTAGCATAACTTTAATTCCATGTTTATGGCATGTGTCTACTAGTTCACGAAACGTTTCTTTCGTTCCGAACTGTGGATCAATTTCCATATAATCAATTGTGTCATATTTGTGATTAGAATATGCTTTGAAAATAGGTGTAAAATAAATGCCACTTATCCCAAGTTCGACAAGGTGGTCAATATGATTTATCACGCCGGCAAAATCGCCGCCAAAAAAAATTTCCGAAGTTGGGGCAGTACTCCCCCATGGTAGTGTACCTTTTGGATTACAAGCTTCATCTCCATTTGCAAAACGTTCAGGGAAAATTTGATACCAAACAGTATCTTTTACCCAAGTTGGAGCAGTGAAAACATCTTTTTTATGTAGAAATGGTAAACAAAAATAGTAAGCGATATCGTGAGTAGGTGGCTCGCCAAAAAACCCACGCTCTGTATAGACGAGAGATTCTGCATCGTTTTGTAATAAGAATCCGTAACGTAATCGTCTAAACTTTGGTTCGATTGAAATGAACCAGTAATCAAATAGTACAGTGGATCCACTTTTTATCATTGCTGTTTTTGAGAATGACCATGCTCCATTTTCCCATGCATAAGGGTCTCCATGTAGTAAAAATACTTCGTTTACGTCATTCTTTTTTGTACGTAAACGAATATGTATCGTTTTTTCGTTGTAAGCGTATGCATAATTGTTTTTTGGACGGTGATAAATCGCCTCTTTTAGCATATATGATTTCCCCCTTATGTATCATTAAGAACCAAATGTGTTTGCAATCGGTTTCATTGTACTGTTTATAAGGATAGTATTCCTTATATAGAAAATCAATGAGTATATAAGGAGAATTTTGAAAAAAGTTCGAACGAAATAGAGAAAATATTTGCAAAAGGAAAAAAACGATGTATAATGATAGTCAAATAGCGCAAACGTTTTCATAGATTGAAAAACGATTTGCGCTTCTATTAAACTATTTATTGCAAACGTTTTCGTAAAGGGTAGTATGTACATAATATTTGGGGAGGTTTTCATAATGAAGAAAGCGCTATCATTGTTGACGATTCCAGCTTTAGCAATCGGTATGTTATCAGGTTGTGGTCCGCAGGAATCTAGCAAGAAGGAAGAAAGTAAAGGGAAAAAAGGGGATTATGACCTTCTTGTTTGGGAAGATGAGAAAAAAGGTGTTGGATTAGAAGCTGCAGTTGAAAGCTTTGAGAAAGAATATGATGTAAAAGTAAAAGTTGTTGAAACACAAATGACAAAACAAGTAGAAAAACTTCGTCTGGACGGACCAGCTGGCACAGGCCCAGACGTTGTTACGTTACCACATGATCACATCGGTAATTCAGTAACAGAAGGTTTATTAGCTGAATTAAAAGTAGAAGATTCGGTTACAAGTAAGTTTACGGATTTATCTATTGATGCACAAACATATGAAGGGAAATTATACGGGTTACCAAAAGCGGTTGAAACACCAGTATTTATTTATAACAAAAAATTAATGCCAGAAGCACCGGCAACAATGGATGATTTATATAACTTCTCAAAAGAGTTTTCAAAAGATGGAAACTACGGATTTTTAGCGTTAGGAGATAATTTCTATTTCGCAAACGCATTTATGTCTGGTATGGGAGGATATGTATTTGGTGAGAAGGATGGAAAACCAAATCCTGCTGATCTTGGTCTGAATAACGAAGGGGCAGTACAAGGTGCGGAGTATTTGAAAAAATGGTACGATGAAAAATTATTCCCAAAAGGAATTATTGGTGAAAGTGGCGGCGCGGCTGCGGACGGACTATTTAATGAAGGAAAAGCAGCTTCAATTATGAATGGCCCATGGGCATTCCAAGCGATGGAGAAAGCTGGAATTGATTACGGTGTAGCACCGATGCCGACATTACCAAATGGTGAACCAGTAAAAACGTTTGTTGGTGTAAAAGGATGGCATGTAACAAGTTTCTCTAAAAATCAAGATCTAGCAACGAAATTTGTTGAGTGGATTACAAATGAAGAAAATGCGAAAATCCGCTTTGAAACAACGAAAGAAATTCCACCAGTAGTATCATTAATGGAAGATCCAATTATTAAAGATAATGAAGCAGCGAAAGCGGTAGCCACTCAATCACAATCCGGTATTCCAATGCCAAACATTCCAGAAATGCAAGAGGTTTGGAAACCAGCTGGTGATGCACTGCAGTTAATTGCTTCTGGAAAAGAAAAGCCAAAAAAAGCGCTTGATGATGCAACGAAGCAAATTGAAGGTAATATTCAAGCAAATCATAGCAAATAAAGTGAAACTACACTCAGTGGGGGCTTCATCCCACGCTGAGTGTAGCCCGACGAATTGGGCTTTAACGGGCTGTTCATCTCCTGCCTAAACTTCTCTGAATCCTCTAAGTTTTGAGGTGAGAGTCTTACAGCCTGTTAATGAGGGATAAAAATCTGATAGAGTTCATGTACTCTATAGATGAGATACATGGACTCTCCTCCTTCCAAGGGGAAGAAAAAAGGGGGAAGAAACATGCAAACATCTTTTGAACCAGCCAATGAAGTAAATGATACAAAGCATAGGAAAACAGCAGCGGCATTGTCTGTAATTCCAGGTATTGGACAACTATATAATAAGCAATATGTAAAGGGAATTTTATTTTTACTACTAACAGGAGCTTTTGTAGTAGCATTTAAAGATTTGCTAAACATTGGGCTTTGGGGAATTGTTACACTTGGTACAGAAGTTCCTCGTGATCATTCGATTTTCCTATTAGTAAAAGGGATTTTAGCAGTAATTGTTATAGCGTTTGGATTAGGCGTATATTCATTTAATATATATGATGCTTATCAAAACGGGAAAAAGCGTGATATTGGAAAGCCGCTACATTCGGTAAAAGAGCAATATCATCATTTATTAGATCAAGGTTTTCCATATTTAATGGTGTCACCTGGATTTCTATTACTAATCTTTGTAGTTGTGTTTCCGATTTTATTTGTTTTATTAATTGCGTTTACAAACTACGATTTATATCACTCTCCACCTGCAAAGCTTGTAGACTGGGTTGGATTTAAAAACTTTGTTGATTTGTTCACATTACCAATGTGGCGTGAAACATTTTTAAGTGTTCTTTCTTGGACGATTATTTGGACATTTATCGCAACTACTTTACAAGTTGCGCTTGGTATTTTCTTAGCAATTATTGTGAACCAACCGGGAATTAAAGGGAAAGGGATTATTCGTACAATCTTTATTTTACCTTGGGCAGTCCCAGCGTTCGTTTCTATTTTAGTGTTTGCAGGAATGTTTAATGAGTCATTTGGGGCAATTAATAACCAAGTGTTAGCGATGTTTGGTATTGAAAAAATAGAATGGATGACAGATCCATTTTGGGCGAAGGTAGCGTTGATTTCTATTCAAACATGGCTTGGTTTCCCGTTTATTTTTGCAATGACAACGGGTATACTGCAATCGATTCCATCGGAGTTATATGAGGCGGCAGAGGTTGATGGAGCAACGGTGTGGCAGCAGTTTAAGCAAATTACATTACCGCTTGTTTTATATGCAACAGCGCCAATTTTAATTACACAGTATACGTTTAACTTTAATAACTTCAGTATTATTTATCTCTTTAATGCTGGTGGCCCAGCTGTATCTGGACAAAATGCTGGTGGGACGGATATTTTAATTTCTTGGATTTACAAATTAACGATGACATCTGCTCAGTATGGAAAAGCAGCGGCACTAACAATGATGTTATCTATTATTGTAATTTCAGTGGCATTATGGCAGTTTAGAAGAACAAAATCATTCCAAGAAGAGGATATGATGTAAATGAATACAAAACGACAAAAAATGTTACGGTTATCATTAAGTTATCTTGTCATTTTGACGATGTGTGTTATCATTTTCTATCCGTTACTATGGATTATAGGATCTTCATTTAATCCAGGAGATAGTTTGTCAGGATCAAGTATCATTCCAAAAAATGCGACACTGGATCATTATCGTGAGTTATTAGACCCTTCGCAAAGTAATTATTTACTTTGGTATAAAAATACGTTGAAAGTTAGTATTTTGACGATGATTTTCTCTGTACTTGCAATTAGCTTTACAGCTTATGCGTTTTCAAGATATCGATTTGTCGGACGAAAAAATGGTTTAATGACATTTCTAGTGTTACAAATGATTCCGAATTTTTCAGCGTTAATCGCGCTATACATACTTGCGCAGTTAACAGGATTAGTTGATACACATCTTGCATTGATTTTAATTTATGTTGGTGGGGCTATCCCGATGAATACATGGCTGATGAAAGGATATTTTGATACGATTCCAAAAGAGTTAGATGAATCAGCCCGTATTGATGGAGCAGGGCATTTC
Source organism: Bacillus manliponensis (assembly GCF_000712595.1). Classification (GTDB taxonomy): domain Bacteria; phylum Bacillota; class Bacilli; order Bacillales; family Bacillaceae_G; genus Bacillus_A; species Bacillus_A manliponensis. Next base: position 251,123 of record NZ_JOTN01000002.1, on the reverse strand, counting down.
CGAATTTTTTGGCAAATCATTATGCCACTTGCAAAACCGATTGTCGCAGTTGTAGCATTATTTACATTCATCGGTCCATTTACAGATTTTATTTTAGCAAGCATCATTTTACGAACGCCAGAAAATTATACGCTAGCTGTTGGTTTATATGAAATGGTGGCAAAAAAATTCGGTAGTGAATTTACAACCTTTGCAGCAGGTTCTGTATTAATCGCAATACCAATCTCGATATTATTCTTATCACTGCAAAAATATTTCGTTTCTGGCTTAACAGCTGGAGGAACGAAAGGTTAGAAATGGGACATTACGTCCCTTTTCTTTTTTTAGATGAAAATATATGTAATGGTATAGGAAAATAAGAGGTTATCCCTTACAATACATGAAGAGGGAAAGTAAATATACATAATGATGTATTATATAAAGTGAAACTTCACTCAGTGGGGGCATCCCCCTGCTGAGTGTTAGTTGAACCAATCGGGATGAACCCCTATTAATTGAATTTATAATGAAGGAAGAGAGGAGGCGTGCGTACATGACAGTAACAATTAAGGATGTCGCGAAAAAAGCAAATGTAGCACCATCAACTGTTTCACGTGTAATTGCGGATAATCCAAGTATTAGTGAAAAAACGAAGCGTCGTGTAAGAAAAGTGATGAGTGAATTAGGATATCATCCCAACTTACATGCAAGAAGTCTTGCAAACCAAACGACAAAAACGATTGGGCTTGTAATGCCAAGCTCAGCGAGTAAAGCATTTCAAAATCCGTTTTTCCCTGAAGTAATTCGTGGTATTAGTTCTTTTGCACATGGAGAAGATTACTCATTATATATGTCGACTGGTGAGACAGAGGAAGAGATTTTTCAAGGTGTTGTAAAGATGGTACAAGGTCGCCAAATCGGCGGGATTATTTTATTATACTCAAGAATGAATGATCGTATTGCTATGTACTTACAAGAACAAAATTTCCCATTTGTTTTAATTGGAAAGCCATATGAAAGAAAAGAGGACATTACATATATCGATAATGATAACTACGCAGCTGCCAGAGAAGTAACTGAATATTTCCTTTCCCTTGGACACGAGCGCATTGCTTTTATTGGTGGTGGCGCAGATTTGCTTGTAACGAAAGATCGCCTAGCTGGTATGAGTGATGCATTAAAATTAGCAGATATTGTATTACCCGAAGAATATATTTTACATTTTGATTTCTCAAGAGAGAGTGGAAGACAAGCGGTTGAAGAGTTAATGGCACTTCCAAATCCGCCAACAGCAATTATGGTAACTGATGACTTAATTGGACTTGGTGTACTGAGCGCATTAGATAAAAAGGGAGTTTCTGTCCCGGAGGATGTCTCAGTTGTTAGTTTTAACAATACGTTAATGTCGGAAATTACAAGTCCACCACTTACGACGGTTGATGTAAATATATATCAATTAGGATATGAGGCAGCAAAATATTTAGTTGATAAAGTAGAGCATGCACATGCCGCTGCAAAGTGTATTATTATTCCTCATAAAATTGTGAAACGACAAACTTGCGGTCAACTGTAATGATACAACAAAGAAGCTAAGAGATACGCTCTTAGCTTCTTTGTTGTATAAATTGTTCTAAGCGATCGCAGCCTTCTTTTAACGTTTCCATACTATATGCATAAGACAGACGGATATATCCTTCTCCATATTCAGAAAACGCGGTTCCTGGAACGAGAGCCAGACCGGCTTCCTTTACAAGATCGATTGCAAAGTCGAATGAAGAATTTGATAAATCTCCTATGTAAGGAAATAAGTAAAAGGCTCCAGCTGGTTTTTCAACTTGTAGCCCCATTTGGATAAGGCGGTGGTATACATAATCACGGCGCTTTTTATATTGATGACGCATCATGCGAGGTGCATCTTTTGCACCTGTTAATGCTTCGAGAGCAGCATGCTGAGCGATAGATGTTGCACACGTTACATTATATTGGTGTACTTTTAAAATTTGCTTCGCTAAGAAGCTTGGTGCAAATAAAAATCCAATGCGCCATCCTGTCATAGAGTGAGACTTTGCTAAGCCGTTAATGACAATTGTTTTATCACGCATTTCTGGAAATTGGGCGATAGATGTGTGGTTTCCATCATATACAAGTTCACTATAAATTTCATCGGAGAGCACAAAAATATTTTTATCTTTTAGTACTGCAACAATCTTTTGTAGCTCTTCTTTAGAAAGAGTTACACCAGTCGGATTTGATGGATATGGAAGAACAACGCATCTTGTTTTTTCAGTAATTGCAAGTTCAAGTGCTTCTGCTGTTAATCGGAATCCGGTTTCGCGAACATCCACAAAAACTGGTTTTGCCCCGCATAATCGAATGATGGGCTCATATCCTGGGTAGATTGGTGCAGGTAAAATAACTTCGGTTCCTTCTTCTAAAATAGTACGAAATGCGATATCAATCGCTTGACTGGCTCCGATTGTAACAATCGTTTCTTCTTCAGCGGAATATATTAAATTATAGCGCTCTTTTAAAAAGTTGCATGCAGCAGCACGTAAGGAAGGTAAACCTGCATTGTGTGTATACGTTGTGAAATTTTCAATAATAGCACGTTTTCCAGCTTCTTTTACTAAAGAAGGTGTTGGAAAATCGGGCTGTCCAATTGTTAATGAAATAAGATTATCATAATGCTGAATCATATTATGGAATTGACGAATTCCTGAAATTTGAATATTTTTCACTCTAGGGTTAATGAACTGTTCCATCCTAACTCCCTTTCTTCCGTTGCAAATTTTCTTTAAGTTTACCATATTTACAATTGGTTTGCTCTAGGAAGATGGAAAAGAAAAAGGCCGCAAGTTGCGGCCAATCGTTTAATAACCATATTCCCAATCTATTTCATCTTCGTTCCAAAGGACCGAAGAAACCTTCTCGAAGTGAATCATTGAATTATTGATAGAGCAAGTACAATTGATTTTACCAGTGTGTTCATGTAATTGTTCGTAAACTGATCTTTCAACGTTTTCTAGTACAACAAGATGTTCCTCGTTTAAGACGAGCGTTGTTCCTGTCATTTTTATCTTCCTCCAATCATTTTGTTAACCTGTCTTTATTGTATATCGCCCATACTATATTTGATACATCCTTTACTGTTATTTTGAAAAGTTGTAACATTTATCATTTTATATTCACAGAAAATTTACATAAAATTTAAGAAAAGTCTAAAAAATGAAAACAAATTATGTATAAAATGGTATAATCATATCAAAATATGTATGGGGGATGTGGGATGGAGCTTATTCGGGATTTAATGATTCAAGTTGCTATCATTATTTTACCTTTATTTTTGTATGAAGCAATTCGTCTCAATCGTTACCAAAACATGCTGCCGAAACCAAATCGATATATTACGGTGTTTTTGTCAACAGTGACACTTGTTTTGTCAATGACATATCCAATTTGTGTCGGTGATGTTTGCCAATATAATTTTCATCAAATTCCTATTATTAGTGCGTTTTTATATGGTGGTATTACTGGCGTAATATCGATTGTTGTTTTTATTGCGTATGATTGGTTTTTGCACGAGTTAACTTGGTTGAGCGTATTAGAAGCGGTTTGTATTGCAATTATCCCTTTGTTATTATCGAAAAAATGGATGATGTTCCCGAAGAATAAGAAAATCATTTTAGCATTTGTACTAGCTTCACTATATACACTAATTGGGTTTATTTTTAATGTAATGGATGTATTAATGGGTAACGGATTTACCCCTTTAATGTCAAATTTATATGCTGAATATATATTTGCTTCCATTGTTATGATTATGACAATGAGTTTTCAAGTATATTTAACAGAATACTTATATGAAAATGTGTTGTTACGTACAGAAATGCAGAAATCAGAAAAATTAAATATTGTTAGTGAATTAGCTGCAAGTGTAGCACATGAAGTACGAAATCCGCTCACTGTTGTACGTGGATTTATTCAGTTACTAGAAAGTACCGAAGATGTTAAAAATAGAGAATATATGAGACTCGTTCTTACGGAATTAGATCGGGCAGAGCAAATCATTTCCGATTATTTAAATTTAGCAAGACCACAAATTGAAAAGAAGGAGCCAGTTCACTTATCTTCGCAATTAATTGAAATGACAACACTCATGTCGTCATTTGCTGCAATGCGTGGTGTATATTTACAGGTAGAAATTGCGGAAAATTTACATACAGTTGGTGACAAGGCAAAACTAAAACAAGCAATTATGAATGTTGTAAAAAATGGTGTTGAAGCAATTCAAGGAACGAAAGGATATTTAAAAGTGACAGCACGTCAAAAAGATGGAAAAGTTGTTATTCGTGTAAAAGATAGTGGTGCTGGAATGACGAAAGAGCAGTTAGAAAGACTTGGACAACCATACTATTCTTTGAAAGAAAAAGGAACAGGTCTTGGGTTAATGGTTACGTTTAGTATATTACAAGCTCATAATGGTACGCTTGTTTATCACAGTGAAGTAGGTAAGGGAACAGAAGCCACCATTACGCTACCATTGCTGACAGAGAAAGAAGAGAGATAGAAACGAAAGTTACCAATAGTTTGGTAACTTTTGTTTCAATTTTATTCTATTTTATCTTTCGTTGAATGAAGTTTCACTTTACTTCATTGACACCTTCTTGTTTTCCACGAAAAAATAGACTTTTAAGTGATTGTAAGAAGCTTTGGTCTTTTGCGGCAGCGATAAGTTTTTTTGTTTCTTGAATTTCTCGAATGACTTGCATGAGCTGCGCATCGCGATCATTTTCTTTTCTATAAACATGATTGACGAGTTTATTCATTTTTTCTTCTTGCTTTGACTCACGTTTATACATGTGATTCATAAGTAAGTCCATTTTTTCTTTTTGCAATGAATCGTTTCGAGAAGTGGCTTCTACGAGATCTTGTAATAACTCTTCTTGTTTTTCCTCTTTCACATATACTTGTTGGATTAATTCATCTAGTTTTTCATCTTTTAAGCGATTTTGTGTAATAAGTGTAGAGTTTTGATGAATAATCGCTTCGTTTAATTGTGCTAACATATCAAGCTTTTGCATAAATTCTTCAAACTTTTTATTTTGATCTACAGTTTGTATTTCTGAATTTGCTTGTAAAGCAGGAGAATTTGAAGGAGGAGGTGTATCTTTTTCTTTTAGAATGACTGTAATTGTTTCCATAATATCTTCTTTTAATGTAGCTGCTCGTTCGTGAATAGATTTTAATAAGCGTAAATCTTCCATAGTATAAGTACGAGCGTCAGCAATTTTATCAATTGAATAGCCCTTCTGTTCGAGAAGTTGGCTATATTTTCGGACCATATGTTTTGGAATACCGGTTTTGTTTGTGACATCTTTCGTTTTATATGTTCCTAGCATGACATTTCCCCCCTAAAAAGTATCGTATATACCATTTCCATCTTTTATTTACACTTCCTTTGAAAAAGAATGTCGGAAGTGAAGAAAGTTTCTACATCTTTAGTGAAAAAATGCACACATGTGGATTTTTTTGCCAAAAAAGAGAAGATAGACGTTATTTTTGCAGGAAATAAAAGAACTGCTAGTGAAAATGACTAGCAGTTCTTTTATATTTAAGCTTTTGTTTTTAAAAGTTCGCGTGCTTGTTTTGCGGCTTCTACCATGTGAGTAAGCGCTGGAATGACTTCTTCTGTTTTTCTTGTTTTTAATCCACAGTCTGGGTTAATCCAGAAATATTTTGGATTACATACTTGCAGCGATTGTTCTACGATTTCATACATTTCATTTGCATTTGGTACACGTGGACTATGAATGTCATATACGCCTAAACCAATGCCTTTTTCATATGTTGTTGTTTCTAATGTGCGAATGAATTCACCGTGATTTCGTGATGTTTCGATTGAAATTACATCTGCATCTAAATCACGAATAGCGTCTACAATATCTTCAAAGTTACTGTAACACATGTGAGTATGAATTTGTGTTTCATTGGCTACTGAAGAAGTTGCTAAGCGGAAAGCTTCAACTGCCCAAGTTAAATAGTCATTCCAGTCTTTTTGTTTCAGTGGCATCCCTTCGCGTAATGCCGGCTCATCAACTTGAATAATACGAATACCGTTAGATTCTAACTGGTTAATTTCATGGCGAAGTGCAATCGCGATTTGATATGCAACCTCTTTTCGTGAAATATCGTTTCGAACGAATGACCAGTTTAAAATTGTCACAGGACCTGTTAACATCCCTTTTACAATTTTATTTGTACAACTTTGGGCGAATACAGTTTCTTTTATTGTCATCCCATTAACAAATGCTACATCAGCATAAATAACGGGTGGTTTTACGCAACGTGATCCGTAAGATTGTACCCAGCCATTTTTCGTGAAAGAGAACCCAGCAAGTTTTTCACCGAAATATTCTACCATGTCTGTTCGTTCGAATTCACCATGTACGAGTACGTCGAGTCCAATTTGTTCTTGATGTTCAATCCATTTTTTTGTTTCTTCTTCAATAAATGTTTCGTATTGCTTATTTGTAATTTCATTATTTCGCCATTTTTTACGCGTTTGACGAACTTCTGGTGTTTGCGGGAAGCTACCAATTGTTGTTGTTGGTAGAACTGGTAGTTTTAATGCTTCTTGTTGTATAGTATAGCGTTCAGCAAATACAACAGGACGCTTGAAATCTTCACTTTGTAAAGCGCCACGTGCAGCCTTTACGTCTTCACGATTACGAACAGAAGAATTATGGATTGTTTCGTGTGCTTTGTTATATTTCTCTAGTTCATTTGCTACACATTCTCTACCATTTGTAAGAGCTTTTTGAATGATGGAGAGTTCTTCTAATTTGTCGTTTGCGAATGACAGTGCGTCATATAATTCACTTGATAAATGTGTTTCTACAGATTTATCAAGTGGGACATGTAACAAACTACAAGAAGGCTGGATAATCCACTCTTTTGGACTTACTTTTTCTTGCAATGTTTCAAATAAAGCAAGAATGTTGTCAATGTCGGCTCTCCAAATGTTACGTCCATCAACACAACCAAAACCTAATGCTTTATCAGATGGGAATCCGTATGTTGAAAGTGCACGAATATTTCCTTCTCTTCCATGAACGAAGTCAAGTCCAATCCCTGCGACTGGGAAGGTGATGATTTCTTCATAGTTTTCTTCTACACTATCAAAATAGGTTTGTAACATAATAGATAAGTTTGGAGCAGCTTTGCAAAGTGTTTCATATACGTTTTTAGCATCAGCAATTTCTTCTTTCGTTAATGAAACAAAGATGGGTTCATCAATTTGAATCCACTGCACACCAGCTTCTTCTAACTCTTGCAATAGTTGTGTATAAGGAGAGATTAGCTTTTGTAAAATTGTATGAAATTGTTCTTCCTTATAACCTTTTGCTAATTTTAAAAATGTGTATGGTCCTAATATTACCGGTTTTCCATCAATGCCAAGCTCACGTTTTGCTTCTTCGTATAGGCGTAGCGGGCGATTTTCTTTTAAAGAGATTGTTAAATCTTCTTCATATTCAGGGACGATATAATGGTAGTTTGTGTTGAACCATTTCGTCATTGCCGACGCTACTTGATCTTTTGCACCACGCGCCATTGCAAAATAAGAATCTAGATAAGAAGTGAAATTTGAAAAGCGAGATGGAATAAACCCTAGCATATGTGCTGTATCTAGAACATGGTCGTAATAAGTAAAATCACCTATAGGAATAAGATTAATCCCTTTTTCTTGTTGTGTTTTTAGATGTTTAAGACGAATGTGCTGCATGTCTGTCAAAAACTGTTCTTTTTCTAATTTGTTAGCCCAAAAAGCTTCTAATGTTTTTTTCCATTCGCGTTGCAATCCGATTCGTGGATAACCTAAATTACTTGTTTGAATTGTCATAGTTATTTTCCTCCCAAAATAAAAGTAAGCATTTCCGAATACTCGGAAATGCTTGTAACGAAAAATAGACAGAGGAGCAGAATGATTACTCCCTTTTCGTTAAAAAACACCTCCTCATGACCCGTGAGTGTATCAGTGCTGTTAAAATAGGCAGGTCTCCTGACTTATGTATCAGCGATTTCTTCTCCCTTCCCGTGTTTACACAGTGGTATATGAAAAGAACTCTTTACAATTACAGTGGCGGGACCGCGTTGGAATTTCACCAAACTTCCCTTTTAAACATAAGAATATCTACCTTATGTACCTATCTCCTATTGAAAGGAATATAACGAGCTTTTATGATGTTGACACAAATTTTAACATAATATTTTAAATTTTGTCTACTATTTTGAAATATAAATTTTCTGAAACTTCATAACTCTTTTATGTTCCACCACCAATGTGAAGGCGGATATATAGTTGAATATGGAAGGGGATGTACATGTTTGTAAATTTGATGTGCTTCATGAATAAATAGCCGATCGTAAAAGTGGAGTTCTCTTTGTTCTGCTGGACGTAAAGAGGCTATTTGAAGTGCAATTGTACTGCGGATTATAAGAATTTGTAGCAAATGTTTTCGAAATGATGAATGATAATATACGTAAAATCCATATTGTTTAATTAAGTTATTGTTCATATTGTCACCTCTACTTTTTATACACATCTTAATGGGAAAAGTAGAATAGGACAAATGGGTAAAAAGAAGAAAATATGAATAGAAAATCTAGTTTTTCATAATAAAAAGCACAACTATTTCTACTTAGCTGTGCTTTTATTCTATTCCGATTTTGTATAAATCTCCGTTCTGGGCCTCTTCTTGTAATTTTTGCAGAAAATGAATTTCAACCGAAATATGCTCAATTGAATTCATAATGATATGGAGTTGAGTGCGTGGTATATGCGTTTTGTTATATTCATATATTGTTTGCATTGTATGTAGGAAATGGTTTGTTTCTTGCAGTTTCTTTTCTAAAAGGGGGAGAATTTCTTCCTTGTTTCCAAGATGAGCAAAAGAAAGAGCACTATAGATAGGTTTATATATATGATTTTTTGCTTGAAATTGCTCTAATAAAAGTTGATGGAAAAGTATGCTCCCTTGTTTTGTAATATGAAAGATTGTTTTATCAGGGCGACTCGTGTCACGAACAATATTTGTAACCGCGATGGCCCCTTGCTTTTCTAATTGTTCAAATGCATAGTAAAGAGAACCTTTTGCGTATTTGATATAGCAATCCATCTGTCTGTCTTTTATAATGTGTTGTACTTCATAGGGGTGTTTATCTCCTTCAAGAAGCAAGCCAAGGATGACTAATTTCATACTCATTACTGTTTCAGCTCCTGTAAGTATAAGAATAGATAATACATGTATGCGGCACGTCCGTATATAAGTAGGGAATGCGCCGCATATATTTTGAAAATTTAACTTACTTGTTTTTGCGCTTTTTTTGTAGGTACAGCGAGTTGCTCTTTGCTCATCAATAGAATGCAGATTAAGCTAAGTAGAGCTGGTATTAGTGCCCAAGAGAATGTATCTGCAATCGAAATAGCAAGGGCATTTTGAATTTCAGTAAGTATATGTGGTGGAATGGCATTGTGACCACTTTCTGATAATAAAAAGCTTGTGTCGCCTCCAGAAGGCATTGTATGTTTTAATTCTGGCGGAACGATAGCGTTTAATTTATTTGTGAAAATATGGTTTTGAATGGTTCCGAAAATAGTTACACCAAGTGTCATGCCCAGTGAGCGGGAGAATGAATTTGTTGATGTTGCGGAACCACGCTCTCTCATCTGTAATCCATGGATGGAAGACATGCTTAAAACAGAGAAGGAAAAGCCAACTCCAAGCCCAGCTAAAACCATAAAAAGTGTAACCATCATTCTTGATGTGTCGGCAGTTATCGTGCTAAGCAAGTATATCCCAGTAATAAATAAGATACTAGAGGTGAGCATGATATTACGATAACTCGTACGTGTTGCGAGTTGTCCACCAACTTGGCTACCAACTACAGAACCTACCATCATAGGTGTTAAAATTAAGCCGGCATTAGATGCAGAACCACCAAGTACACCTTGTATAAAGATGGGAATGTATATTGTGCAAATAATAAACGTTGCTCCGTAGAAAAATGCTACACCCTGACTAGTAGCAAATAGACGTTTTTTAAATAAATAAAATGAAATAATAGGTTCTTCGGCTTTTCGTTCAATAAAGAAGAAGATAAGCAACATAAAGACACATGTAGAAAATAGAATAATAATAATATTGGAATCCCATTCATATTTTTTACCACCAAGCTCTAATGCAAACATTAAAGAAACAATTGCAATTACTAATGTAAGTGCACCTGCCCAATCAATTTTTTGTTTGCGGTACTGAACGGACTCTTTATAGTATTTTGTAATAAAAAATAGAGAAATGAGTCCAAGTGGAATGTTAATATAAAAAATCCAGTGCCAACTAATATAGTCGGTAATATATGCACCAAGTAGAGGGCCAAATACGCTTGATGTTCCAAAAACAGCTCCGAATAGTCCAGTCATTTTTCCACGCTTTTCAGGAGGAAAAATATCATACATAATGGTGAATGCAATTGGCATAAGGGCACCACCACCAATTCCTTGAATCGCTCTATATATGCTGAGTTGTTCGATACTAGTAGCAGTTCCACAGAGTGCCGAACCAATTAAGAAAAGTAGTAACCCGCCTATATAAAAACGTTTTCTTCCATACATGTCAGAAAGTTTTCCGAAGATGGGCATACCAGCCATCGTTGCAACCATGTAAGCGGAAGTAACCCAAACAAATTTGTCGAATCCTCCTAAATCTCCTACAATTGTTGCCATTGCAGTCGCAACGATTGTATTATCCATCGAGGCCATTAAAATGCCAAGTAGTAGTCCAGCGACAACAAATTTGATTGTGCTTTCTTTCTTGTCTTTTATTTGCTCTTCCAAAGATAACCCTCCTTTTTATAGCGCATTGTACGTTAGTTAATAATTTAATGGGATTACATGTTAGTTGTAACGGAGAGAGAATCCTCCACTGAGTGCAGTTTCACTTTATTATAGTCAAATTTGACTATGAAGTAAATTTTAAAAAATCGGCAAAATTCTTAAGGAAGAAAGTGTTTTCTTGCGAACATATTATGTGAAATTACTCATACTATAGAAAGTGACGAGAGTGTATATGGAAAAAAGCTGTACATTTAGTGTGCAGCTTTTTTAGAATAGTTTTTCCTAGTATGTGTGTATGCTATAACAAAAATATTTTATAAAACATTGGAAACATATTGTGGTGTATGAGCTGAGACGAGGTGAGCTTATAAAATGAAAGCATGGAAAATGAAAAATGAGGGATACTTTCCGTTATCATTACACCCGTTTTTACGAGCCGAGGGCAATCAACAAGATGTTGTATGCATATCTTTTGTACCTGAAGTATATGTGTCACTGAAGGTACGTACTATGGTGAATGAGCCTTTTAGGACTCAAGTGCCTTATCGCTTAGAAGATATATTAGAAATAAAGCTTGAAGTTGAAAATAAAGGGAAAGATGAAGTTTCACATATTGTTGTAAGCCATATGATTCGTGATCATTTAGTGTATGTGCCACAAACATTAAAAACGGGGACAGGAGAGGGAGAACTCTTATTTCGGCTTGTTCGATGGCGAATTGAACGGTTGTTACCAAATGAAATAGCACAGTTGTCTTTTTGCTTAAAGGCAGATCGTTATGTGGATGTTGTTATGTATCTTCGTGCTACATTTACATTTCAGCATAAAAAAATAGTATATGGACCGTTTCAAACAAAAGATGCAGTATTATTACACGAATAAAAGGAACCAAAAAGGTTCCTTTTATTAATGGAGATTGTTATCTTTTAATATTTCTTTTTGTTTTTGTCCTTTTTTAGTTATATAGTTATTTTTATATCCGAAATATAGGATGAATAAAAAAGAAGCGACATTAACGATTGCATCTATTTGATCGTTTGTAATAAAAGATATGCCAAATGAGTTAAACAATAGTTTTAATGATAGTAAGAAACCTGTAAGAAAGCGAAGGATATCTTGTAAATTACCATTTATCATTATATCTTCCTCCTTTCTATATCTTTTCTATTAATATATGAATAGAATGTTGAGTGGAACACAGATATAGCTATAAATGTACGTAGGCAGAAGGTGATACCCCGTAAAAATCCAATTTGTTGTAGGGATGAAGGAAAAATTCATTGAGTGAAGTTCATGTTATTAAAACTGAAAATTTTGAATAAACAAATATTATCTTTTTGAAACTTTTTTTTCAATTTTGTTACAAAACGATATGTTTTTTGTAACAAAAAGCTTTTAAAATACACTTATACATTTTATAATGAAGAGGTAGATGTGCCAGCGTATTTTTGCACAATGGCTTTTTCTTAAAGTGTAGACGAATATAATTTTCTACACTTTTCTTTTTGGAAAGATAAAAAGAGATTCTCTTGAATTTTTTTCCTTTTTATGTTTAAAATGAAAAAAGAATATATATTACTAGAGTGATATAAACTGCATTTTATGTCATGATAGGAAGCTGGTTGTACATAAGTAGGAGGAATAGACGTTGAAGTATAAGAAATTATCAGTTGTAACCATTATATCTATGAGTTTATTAGCAGGTTGTTTTGCTCCAAAGCCAGAAAAGGAATTATATACTGCTTTTGAGAATGCTGCAAAGCAAGAGAAAGTAATGTTTGAAAATGTGAAGAAGTTAGAGGAGCTAGAAGGTAAAGGGCATGAATTGTATGCTCAAATTTTAGAAGATGGTAAAGAAAACAATGAGGCTGTGAAAGAGCAGTTAGACGCAGCAATAAAAAATGTTGCAGCACGTGAAGAAGTGTTAAAGAAAGAAAAAGATGCATTGGATAAAGCGCAGAAAGAAATGAAATCAGTAGAGGATCATATTAAGCAACTTGAAGATAAGAAATTAACAGCACCAGCAAAAAAAGTAAATGATGCTTATAAAAATCGTTATGAGTCATTTAAGAAAATGGATGCGAGTTACAAAGAGTCTCTTAAGTTAGAAAAAGAGCTTTACACAATGTTACAAGAGAAAGAAACAAAGTTGAAGTTAATTAGTGAAAAGGTCACTATGATAAACGGATATTATCAAGAAATTGATGCACAGCAACAAGAGTTTAATACATTTACAAAACAATATAATGAAGAGAAAATGAACTTTTATAAAAAAGCAGATATTAAAATACAAGAAGAAAAGAAATAAAAAAAGTATGGCTGTAATTTAGCCGTACTTTTTTTATTTCTTTGTATATGTGCGTAAATACCACGGAATTGCTTCACTAAGTTTTTTCTCTTGTTTGTATGCTTCCGGACCAATATATGTTTGAAGCGTTTTTTTTGCGGCAGTCAAAGAAAGGTGTGTTTTTGGATTTCGATATGCGTGATCAAGATTACCGAGGTGTGGTAGTGTACGAAAATCATCTTTCGTTGGAGGGATATGGAAAAAATAGTCGCCCGCTCGAACGAGAACATCAGACTGCTGTTGGCTAAATTTAGGGTTTTTAGAAAAATGTAATCCTTCCTTTGTTGCTTTTTGTTCTTTTATGAGACGTTCTAAAGCTGCTTTTTTTAACCAATATAAATACTTTGGATTAGTTGCAGATTTGGCATGGCGATTTACAACAAAAATGGATTGAGCTAATTGATTAATAGAGAGTTGCTCACGGGAATTAGACTGTGATTGTGCAGGTTTCATATGTGTACCCCTTTCTTGTTTAACGTATTATAACATAAGGAACTGAGCATGTTGCTATATAATAAAACAAAATTGTTGTAAGAAAATATCGAGTATATTTGTTATATACTAAAAATGTTATATGTATTTTAAATATTAAAGCAATGTTGTTACAAAAAACAACTATTTTGTATAATAGTTGAAAAGGTATAGTGAGATGAATAACAATTTTTTCTTTTTTATCCCGCATTAAAGGTTTGTAACATGTTTATTGAGAGACATGAAAAACTTATAAAGGACACTCACGGATGAATCTAGTTTTACGCAAAGAATAAATTGGTTCATTATTCCTTTATTGGTATAACAGAAACGTCTTACGTGCAGTTATAAAGAAAGAGAAAAGGATGAAGAGACTATTGAAACAACAATATGGAATTATTGATATCGGATCAAATACGATGAGATTGGTTATATATGAAAAACAAGAAGGTGGAGCTTATAAAGAAATTGAAAATACAAAAGTGGTAGCGAGATTACGTAATTATTTAATCAAAGGGAGCTTAATTGAAGAGGGGATTCACATATTACTGCGTACTTTATTACAATTTCAAGAAAGTACGCGTTTCCATAAGCTTAATACAGTATTATGTGTTGCAACAGCAACGATTCGCCAAGCACAAAACCAAAGTGTTATTAAGCAGTTAGTTGAGGAAAAGACAGATTTTACATTGCGCATATTATCAGAATATGAAGAGGCTCGTTATGGATATATGGCAGTTGTAAATTCTACTCCTTTTACAGAAGGAATGATTGTTGATATTGGTGGCGGAAGTACGGAAGTGACATATTTTAAAAATCGAGAAATTGTAGCATATCATAGTTTTCCATTTGGGGCACTTTCTTTAAGAAAGCAGTTTGTTTATAAAAATATGCCTACTTCTGAAGAATTAGAAGAACTAAGACGATATTTATGGTATCAATTTCAAACATTACCGTGGCTTAAAGGAAAAAAATTACCTTTGATTGCAATTGGTGGAAGTGCTCGAAACATGGTAAATATTCATCAAAACCTAATTTCTTATCCGATATCTGGTCTGCATTTATACAAAATGGCAGGTAAAGATATTGAGGATGTAAAAAAGCATATCTTAAAGTTATCGTTTGCAGAATTACAGAAATTGGAAGGATTAGCAAAAGATCGGGCAGACACAATTATACCAGCTATCGAAGTATTTGATATGCTAGTGGACATTACAGAAGCGTCATCTTTTGTATTAAGTAGGAAGGGACTCAGGGAAGGGGTTTTTTATGAAGAATTAACAAGTGAATTTGGAATTTCTTATTATCCAAACATAGTCGAAGAAAGTATATATTTATTGTCTCATGCATATGAGATGGATATGGGGGGTGTAGTTAAGGTTTTAAACATTAGTACAAAAATTTGTAAAGAATTAGAAAGGTGTGGCATTGCTTCATTTACAACAGAAGATTGGAGTATGTTATATAGATCAGCTAAAGTGTTTAATATTGGAAAGTATATTGATAATGAATCAAGCTCTCAGCACACATATTATTTGTTAGCAAATAAAACAATTGATGGCGTGCTGCATAAGGAGCGAGTGAGATTAGCTTTAATTGCTTCTTATAAATCCAAAATGTTGTTTAAACAATATATAAGGCCATTTGAAGGTTGGTTTGATAAAAATGAACAAATTCATATGCGCTTATTAGGTGCGATTTTACAACTTGCTGCTGCGATGAATGTGACAAACCGTGATATGGTAGACGCGATACGAATGATGAAATATAAGGATGAATTAATTGTTAATATTACTTGCAAATATGTACCGTTAGCGGAACGGATACAAGCAGAAAAGCAAAAAAAGCAGCTTGAGAAAGTGATAAAAATGAACATTGAACTTCGGTTTGTTGGATAATATTTAATGGTACGAACGTTTTTACAGAAAATTTACACTTTGTAAATTATAAGTTTGTTAAAATGAGTACAAACACATTATACTGGAAAAGTTTCGGGAGGACGTGCAGCGAAATATGGAGATAACAAAGGGGAATCTTTTAAATTTAAATGATACTACTTATTATAATAATCGGGAATTGAGTTGGCTTGCATTTAATGAACGTGTGTTGGAAGAAGCACAAGATGAACGAAATCCTTTACTAGAGAGATTGAAGTTTATTAGTATTTTTAGTTCGAATTTAGACGAATTTTTTATGGTACGTGTGGCGGGATTGAAAGATCAAGTAAAGGCGGGTTTTAATCAACGGGAGAATAAAGCGGGTTTAACGCCAAAGCAACAGTTGAGTAAAATCGGAGAAAAAGCACATGAGCTAACGAACATACAATATGATACGTTTCAACGCGTTATATTGCCAGAGCTGGAAAAAGAAGGGGTTGAACAATTGTTCTTTTATGATTTAACGAAAGAACAAAGAACGTTTATTGAAGAATATTTTGATGAACAAATTTTTCCTGTGTTAACACCTGTTGCAATTGATGCATATCGACCATTTCCAATGTTATTAAATAAAAGTTTAAATTTAGCGGCTATTTTATATGACGAGGGACAAAAGGAAGAAGAAAATAGAACAAAACTTGGCATTGTACAAGTTCCTTCGCTATTAGAGCGTTTTATTTTCTTACCAAATGAAGAACAAAAGCAAAAGTTTATTTTATTAGAAGATGTAATTAGTAATTTTACACATAAGTTATTTACTGGCTATACAGTATCATCTGTAACCCGTTTTCGTATTACCCGAAATGCAGATTTAACAATTCACGAAGAAGGTGCTCGTGACTTGTTAAAAGTGATTGAGAAAGAATTAAAAAAGCGAAAATGGGGAGCTGCTGTCCGATTAGAAATTGGAAAGGAATATGCAGATGAACGAGTATTATCACTTTTACATGAAGTATTAGAAGTAGAAGATAAAGATGTGTATATCGTGGATGGACCGCTTGATTTGACATGTTTATTTGGACTTTATAAAAAATTAGCGCCGCTTTATGAACATCTTATTTATCCGGCTCTTATTCCACAACCACCTCAAGGGTTAGATAATGATGAAGATGTATTTGAGAAAGCGCTAGAACAAGATATACTATTGCACCACCCATTTGAATCGTTTCAGCCAGTTATTGACTTTGTAGCGGATGCAGCAGAAGATCCAGGAGTGTTAGCAATTAAGCAAACATTATATCGTGTTAGCGGGGACTCACCTGTTATTCAAGCGTTAAAAACAGCTGCTGAGAATGGAAAGCAAGTGACTGTTCTTGTTGAATTAAAAGCACGCTTTGATGAAGAAAATAACGTGAATTGGGCAAAAGAGTTAGAGCAAGCTGGATGTCACGTTATTTATGGAGTTAGTCATTTAAAGACACATAGTAAAATTACACTTGTTGTAAGGCGGAAACAAGGGAAAATTGAACGCTTTGTTCATTTAGGAACAGGGAATTATAACGATGCAACGGCGAAGTTATATACAGATTTCGGATATATTACATCGCGTAAAGATTTTGGTATTGATGCAACAAACTTTTTTAATTATTTAAGCGGTTATACAATGAAACCTCATTTTCATCAAATATCGGTTGCGCCGTTTGATATTCGTCATCAGTTTATTGAATTAATTGATGAGGAAATTCGTTACCATAACCAATACGGAAATGGACATATCATTGCAAAAATGAACTCATTAACGGATAAACCCCTTATTCAAAAACTATATGAGGCCTCTCAAGCTGGAGTAAAGGTGGAACTCATTGTAAGAGGGATTTGTTGTTTACGTCCTGGCATTTCCGGTGTGAGTGAAAATATTCGAGTTATTAGTATTGTAGGACGTTATTTGGAGCATAGTCGAATTTATTATTTCCATCATAATGGAGAAGAGAAAGTCTTTTTATCATCAGCAGACTGGATGACTCGTAATATGGAAAAGAGAATAGAAATCTCTTTTCCAATCGTTGGATTTGAGATGAAAGCGAGAGTAAAGGCGATTTTGCAGCTTGTTTTGGCAGACAATGTGAAATGTCGTGAGCAAAATGCTTATGGAGAATACGTTTATGTAAAGAGAGAACAAGAAGAGATTGATAGTCAGATGAACTTGTTCCGAATGGCTTATACGAATACAGAAGAAGATTAAAGTAGAAAAGGCCTCTTTATTAAGAGGCCTTTTTATAGTTTTTATTTAGGACTAGTAATAATATGGTTGTTGACAAGGATAACCAGCGCAAGGATATGGAGCAGGAGGATAAGGTGGATATGGATAATATGGTCTAGGACCAAAAGCTAGAGCGCCGCCAATTAGTCCACCTGCCAATCCTGCTAGAAAAGGGAACCCAAAAAATGGGAAAAATCGCGCGTTTCCTGCTGGACCAATTGGTGCTGATCGATACGGAATGGGATGGTATTGTGGATACATGAAAAAACCTCCTTTATTGGACTCATTGTTATCATATGGAAAAGCGAACGTGGATGAGCGAGTACAAGAAGGAGGGGAATGAAAATAGGCCATTACGACTTTAGTTTGATTGTAAGGTAAATACTGAAATTTCCGGTCTTGCTAAGAAGCGGAATGGTAATCTTGTCATACCAAGTCCCCTGTTTACATATAATTTTAGTTTATATGTGCTACTTATATTATAAAAACCTTCTATATAATCTTTTGCTAAATAGGGGGTAACAACTGGACCGAAAAAGGGAAGTTGAACTTGTCCGCCATGACTATGTCCTGATAGCTGTAAATTAACAGGGAAGTTTGCAATTTGTTTGGCGACATCGGGTTCGTGAACGAGAACAATTGTATAAAGATGATGTTGCACTTGTTGCAATAGTCCTTGAATATTTGGTTTGCCTAGTATCATGTCATCGATGCCAAAGATGGTAATAGTACTACCATCTAATAAACGAATTTGTCTTTGTTTATTTTGTAATACTTCAAAATCTGCATTATGCATAATTTGCTCATAATAGTCTGTTCCATAGCCACCATGATCGTGATTCCCGTAAATAGCAAATTTGCCAAGTGGAGCATGGATAGCTTGTAAAATAGCTGAAACGAAGGGCGTATCTTCATAAGTTTGATAATTATCAATTAGATCACCGGTAAATACAACGATGTCAGGTTTAACCTCATTTATTTTTTGGACAACAGTAGTAAGCTGTTTTAACGAGTAATAATAACCGAGGTGTAAATCGCTAAATTGAACAATTTTCACACTGTTAAAGCTACGTGGAATCAGGTGAGATTGAAGAGAATGATATGTCAATGAAATAAGGCGTGGTTCTATATACTTTCCATAATAATAGCCAAGCCCTGTCGTAATACATGTGTATAGTGCAGTGCGAATTCCTTTTTTTATAAAATTTCTTCTCGTCGTTGAGTTCATGTGTAGGAGCGAACTCCAAATGTTACGTATATTTGTATATAAAGAGTCGCAGTAATGCCCCCTTTCTTTTGTATATTTAAGTTAAGTTCATTACAATATATCAGAAAAATTTAAAAATATAAAGATTTCTAACAAATAAAGTGATAAAATGAATGTACATTCATTTTTTAGGAGGAGAACACATGAAAGAAAAAGTAGTGGTTATTACTGGTGGTTCAAGTGGAATGGGAAAAGGAATGGCTACGCGATTTGCAAAAGAAGGCGCTTATGTTGTCATTACGGGACGTACATTAGAGCGCTTAGAAGAAACGAAAAAAGAAATTGAGCAATTTGATGGACAAGTGTTACCGGTACAAATGGATGTGAGAAATGAAGAGAGTATAAAAGAAATGATTAAACAAATCGATGAAAAATATGGACGTATCGATGTGTTAATAAATAACGCAGCTGGGAATTTTCTTTGTCCAGCAGAGGACTTATCGACAAACGGTTGGAATGCAGTTATCAATATCGTGTTAAACGGTACATTTTATTGTAGTCAAGCAGTTGGGAAGTACTGGATTGAGAAAGGAATTAAGGGAAACATTATTAATATGGTAGCGACATATGCATGGGATGCAGGACCAGGTGTCATTCATTCTGCTTCAGCAAAGGCAGGTGTACTTGCGATGACACGAACACTTGCTGTAGAGTGGGGAAGAAAATACGGGATACGTGTGAATGCAATTGCTCCAGGACCGATTGAACGTACGGGAGGAGCTGATAAGCTTTGGATTTCTGAAGAAGTTGCGAAACGTACATTAGCAAGTGTTCCGCTTGGACGATTAGGGACACCTGAGGAAATTGCTGGTTTAGCATTTTACTTATGTTCTGATGAAGCAGCATATATAAATGGTGCATGTATTACGATGGATGGTGGACAACATTTACATCAATATCCATTTTAAAGGGATAGAATGAGGGAGTTCATTCTTCGTGAAGAAAAAGTCTTTACAACCTATTGAATAATGGGTTATAATTAAGACCTCTTTTTTCTTCATAGTAGAATTGCTAATTCCCCTTAGCATTTTACCCCTCTAATCCCTTCAGATAAATCTGAAGGGATTTTTTTGTTATTTTTCTATATAAACGTGGTATAATCTTTGAAAAGTAAAAGGAGGGAAATACTTTGATAGACCCATTAGACGTAATGAGTAACCTGGACCGAGTCCTTCCTTATTATCAAGCTATTTTTAGTGCAGACCAACATACTGTAGTTGGTTATGAAGTAGTAGGACGTATACAAATAGATAAAAATTTGTATAGCTTATCTTCTTTTTTTCATGATGACTCTATTCCAAGTGAGTTTCAGTTAGAAGCAGATAATATTATTTTAGAGAAGGCGTTGCAAACATATTTAGAAACGGATCAATCATTTTTATTATTTGTACATCGAAATGTAAATATACTGATGAATGATGAAAATGAAAGTTTTTTACAATTACTGTTAGCGTATGAAAAGAGAGGATTAAATTTAAAGAATATTGTATTGGAAATAACAGAGCATGACTTTAAAGATGATATTGAGCAATTTAACCATTTGCTTATGTATTATCGTACATATGGTATTCAAGTTGCACTTAATAAAGTAGGCGCAGGCACGAGTAATTTAGAGAGAATTAGTATCTTAGCTCCAGATATTTTAAAGGTTGATTTAACAAATTTAAGGCAAACTGCACTTATGCAATCTTATCAAGATATTTTATATTCTTTATCATTATTAGCAAGGCGTATTGGAGCAACATTATTATATGAAGATATCGATGCGTTTTATCAATTACAATATGCATGGAAAAATGGTGGGCGGTATTATCAAGGAAGTTATTTAAAAGAGTGTTTACCACATTTTATTGAAGCAAACATCTTGAAAGAACGACTTGGGAATGAGTGCCATCAATTTATTTTGCATGAGAAAAAGAAGTTACAAAAAATTTATAATTTGACAGAAATGTTACGTGAATATGTAGGAAACATATTAGCAAAGCAAAAGAAAATAGAAGATTTTAATAAGTGGCTAGTGAGTTTTAGTCAGCAGGTGACGAAATATAGTTTTCGTGTGTATATTTGTAATGAAGATGGATTTCAAAAATCAGGAAACGTAATGAAAAAAGATGGACATTGGATTTTACAGCCAGAATATCATATGAAAAATTGGAGTTGGCGCCCATATTTTTTAGAAAATATTATGAAGATGCGTTTTGAAAACAAAGGACGATTGTCTGATCTATATACTGACATTGAAACGGGCGAAATGGTTCGAACATTTTCGTTTCCAATAGACGATGAACATTATTTGTTCGTTGATTTATCATATGAGTTTTTGTATGAGGAAGATGTTTTATTTTAATGCACGAATGAATTCGTGCATTTTTTTGTTTTCTTTTATCATAAATTGGCAATATTGAAATGTATACTGTCTATTACTGTAAAAATTTTTCGAACGAAATGTTAAGTTTCTTGTTATAATCATTGCTACAATAAAAAGTACCAGGACAAGCTCTTTTGAAGGAAGGTGCTAATGTGAAAAGGTACGGGATTTTAGTTGTCTTATTTTTATGTGTGGTCTTTATGATTGGTCAAAGTATTACAACTGTTCTTGGGAAAGAAGAGGGAGAAGTGAATCGTGAAGAAATATTTGCTACGATTCAAAAGGGGTACGAAGCACAGTTTTCTATTCGTAATAAAGGATTATCAATGGATCAAATGTATGATAAGTTATCATCGTATTTTACAGATAACTTTTTGCAAGTTTTTACAGATGAGAATAGCACGAATGCAAAGCAAAGTGGAGAATATTTATTTCCTACGAGAGAAGCTCCTTTTTCTTTTCAAGCAGAAACGAAAGTAGTGCAAGATAAGAAATATGGTTTGTTGTATGTATATGAGAAAAACAAAAATGAACGGTATCAAATTGTTACGCTTCAAAAAGAAGGAGAAAAATGGAAGATTGCTGGTTATCATGAAAGTAAGCAGCTCTTTCTGGAAATTCAAAAATTACAAAAATAAGAGGTGACTTTGTGTCACCTCTTATTTTTGTAACTCAAGCAGCTCTTCTAATTTTTCAATTTGGAACCCAGCTACGACTTCACCATCTATAACGACAGTTGGCGTAGAGAATGAATCGTAGTCATGTAAAAGGCGATTGCGAGCAGCAGTGTCTTTCTTTACATCGTATTCTTCAAAGAGAATATCGTTATGTTTTAAAAATTGTTTTACAATTTCACATGGTGGACATTCAGGCTGTGTGTATACTTCTACACGTTTCATAAATAAAAAACCTCCTTTTTGCTGTTTTTAATTATATTCTTATATGAAAAAAGCTGCAATAACAGAAATAAAATGTTTGTTTCGTTGTTTTACATCTTTTTTCGACAAATTTTAGTTGAGTTTCTTCGGAAGAACCAGTATCCTAGACTGTGGGACATTTTTTCTGTTATGACGGATAGAATGATTATAGCTGTAAAACCTATTGGTAGGAAGATTAGAGAAAGGAGAGATTTCATGTCTCTACTCCAAGGAATTTTAACTCGACTTGTTAGTCTAAAAGACCAAGCAGAAAGCGGTGAAGTAGCACAGCGCTACTTTGAAGTAAATGGTGAGCGCAAGTGTAGTGTAAAATATTTTGATAAAAGTGATATGTACGAGTTAGAAGTGTATCAACAAGGTGAAAAACCACAAGTATATCAGTTCGACAACATTGATATGGTTGCGATTGAGATTTACGATATCGTTTCTTGATACATAAAAAAAGAAGGTGCCAATGAGGGACCTTCTTTTTTTATTGTGTACGAGTTTATAGAATCTCCTTATGTCTATACTGATAGAAACGGAACAAAAGGAGTGAGGAAGGAAGATGGAAAAAACACCAATTGTTATTTGTCCAAAATGTCATATGCAATTTGAAATGGTAGATGTATTAACAGCGCAATCAAATCAGAATGTTATTTTTACATGTCCCGCCTGTATGTATATCATAAGGAATATTCGGACGAATAAAGGGTAGAAAGTTATATTTTATAAAAACGTTCCATACAATTGAAGTGTAAAGGTCTGTCTAGTAGAAGGGACGTGACTGTATGGAAGGAGCGTATCAATTTTATAATTTATCAGAACAGCATATGGATTTTGAAACGGTCTTCTCCCATATTTGTTCTTTTATAAAAAAAGATCCTAGAAATTTTTATCGTCTATCCATCGGAACAGACTCACAAGTTCATCAAAAAGATACACGTTTTATTACGGCTATTCACCTTCACCGGGTTGGAAAAGGAGCGTGGGGGTGTTTGCATCATCGTACGGTGAAGAGAACGTCGCCAACGTTAAGAGAGAAAATTTACTTGGAAACACAGTATAGCCAGGAGGTAGCGTGTTTATTTACACCAAAGCATATTCAAATACTATGGGAGTTGTTGCACCCACATAGTGAAGAGGGTGCTTCATTTGTAATGGAAATTCATTTAGATATTGGAAAATATGGATTAACTAAAGAATTTATTTTAGATATGACAAATAAAATTACATCGATGGGATTGACCCCAAAAATAAAACCAGATGCTTATGCTGCTTCGAGTTATGCAAATCGTTACACAAAGTGATGAAGGAGTGTGTATGCATGAAGGACACAATACATCTTACAAGGGAAGAACAAATTCTGCTCCTAGAAGTGTTGTTTCGGCAAAACTATGCAAGTGAAATTCTTTCCGCCGAGATTACTGATATTGAAACAGGAATGAAGAAGGTGAATCATAATGAATATAAACAAATGATTCATTTGTTTGAGCGCCTAAAAACTGAAGAGTATCTCGGCTACTGAAAAAGTAGTCTTTTTTTTTTCTTCTATGGTAAAATGGACTAGGGGAAAAATTATTTTTTAGAGAAGTATCGCGGACAAATAATAATATGTAAACGCTATCATAAACTATAAAAGAACTATAGTATGTAGAAAATGTGTTTATTCAGATTGATTGGTAGCTACAATAGGACAATGCAAACAAATTTTACCTTTTAATTTTGATCGTAAATGAAGAGCTTTTATTTGTTTGATAAATAATTGTTAAATGGAGAGAAAAATGGGGGATAGCAATGATTAGCATGCCGAAAGAAGAGTTTCAGCAAGTGTTTGTGAAGGACTTAATGATTTCGTCTGAAAAAGTTGCACACGTTCAAATTGGAAATAATTTAGAACATGCGCTTCTTGTTCTTGTTAAATCGGGATATTCTGCAATTCCGGTGTTAGATCCTATGTATAAATTACATGGACTTATTAGTACAGCGATGATTTTAGATGGGATTTTAGGATTAGAACGCATTGAATTTGAAAAGTTGGAGCATATGAAAGTTGAAAGTGTTATGAAGCAAGATATTCCACGACTTCAATTGAATGACCCATTTACAAAAGCTTTAGAAATGACAATTGATCATCCATTTGTTTGTGTGGAGAATGAAGAGGGATGTTTTGATGGCATTTTAACACGAAGAGCAATTTTAAAATTATTAAATAAAAAAGTACGTCAGTATAACCGATAATGATAGAGAAGCGGCTTCAAACTGTTTAAGAAGTCGCTTTTGGTTTGTAAGAAGGGAGAAAAGCAAGTGCAAATTGATGATTTTCAAATGATGGTCGTGTTAGCGCAAGAATTAAATATGAGAAAAGCTGCGGAGCGTTTGTTTGTTTCTCAGCCAGCCCTTAGTCAGCGTTTACAATCGATGGAGAAACAATGGGGAATGAAGTTTTTTATTCGTTCTCAAAAGGGTTTAACAATTACACCAGAAGGCGAAAAAGTCGCAAGTTATGCGAAAGATATGCTTCAGAAAGAAGAGGCCATTAAGAGTGAATTGTCTACATTGCAAACTGAAACGTATGGAACGCTTAAAATAGCTGTTGCTTCGGTTATTGGTCAATATTGGTTACCACCTGTTTTAAAAGCGTTTGTAAGCAAGTATCCATTTGTGAAAATTTCTCTCTTTACAGGATGGAGTAGTGAAGTGCAGAGGAATTTTTATGAAGGAGACGTACATGTTGCGATTTTACGTGGGAGACAAGAGTATAAAGGACATAAACAAAAGTTATTCGAAGATGAGCTATACTTAGTCGATACAGAGATAAGTGACGTAACGATGCTTAAGGATACTGATAAACCATTTATTCAATTTAAGAGTGATTCTACATATTACGGACAGATACAAACGTGGTGGTACAGTATTTTTCCAAATCCACCAAAGCGTACGATTGTTGTTGATCAAATTGAAACATGTAAACAACTTGTATTAAATGGAATAGGATATGCGTTATTACCATCTACGGTTTTAAAAGAAATACGTAATGATCTTTACCGAACACCTGTACAATTAAATCGCGAAACGTGGATTTTAACAAGTGAATCTGCTCGCCAGTTAAAACAAGTTCAAGCTTTTTTAGAAGTGATTGAAGAGTTTCAAACAGAAAAATAAGATGAATTTGTTGCGAGGAACCTTTTCGTTTGGTAGAGTAACATTATATATGTAATTAGGAGGCAGTAAACATGAAAATGATGGATGCAAACGAAATTATTTCGTTTATTCAAAACAGTGAAAAGAAAACACCTGTAAAGGTATACATAAAAGGGGATTTAAAAGAAATTACATTCCCAGAACAAGTACAAGCATTTGTAAATAAAAAAACAGGTGTTTTATTTGGAGAATGGTCTGATATTCAAGCAGTACTTGAAGAAAATAAAAAGTACATTGTAGACTATGTAGTAGAAAATGATCGTCGTAACTCTGCGATTCCAATGTTAGATTTAAAAGGGATTAATGCACGTATCGAGCCAGGTGCAATCATCCGTGATCAAGTGGAAATCGGTGACAATGCTGTTATTATGATGAATGCAACGATTAATATCGGTGCTGTAATTGGTGAAGGTACAATGATCGATATGAATGCAGTACTTGGCGGACGTGCAACAGTAGGTAAGAACTGTCATGTTGGCGCAGGTGCGGTACTTGCAGGTGTAATCGAACCACCTTCTGCAAAGCCAGTTATCGTTGAAGATGATGTTGTAATTGGTGCAAATGTAGTTGTGCTTGAAGGTGTAACAGTAGGTAAAGGTGCAGTTGTAGCTGCAGGTGCAGTTGTAACAGAAGATGTACCTCCGTACACAGTAGTAGCAGGTACACCAGCACGTGTAATTAAAGAGATTGACGAGAAAACAAAAGCAAAGACAGAGATTAAACAAGAACTTCGTCAATTAAACCCAACAAAATAAGAGTGAACTTTAATTGTAGCGAAATGAATTTTTAGCTGCGGGTGAAGTGATATAAAAGAAAAGCGTAAGGGCCATTTGCCTTTACGCTTTTTATGAATGGCGGTGGAGAAATGGAAATTAGTAAGTTTGTACAAATACGTCGGGATTTACATAAGATTCCTGAGCTTGGATTTAAAGAGTGGAAGACACAGCAATATATTTTAAATTATATTAGCACGCTTCCAAGTGAGTATATAGAGGTAAAAACGTGGAAAACAGGTGTGATTGTGAAAGTGAATGGTCGCAATCCAGAAAAAATAATTGGTTACCGTGCAGATATTGATGGATTACCAATTACTGAGGAGACTGGTTATGAGTTTGCTTCAGAACATGAAGGAATGATGCATGCGTGTGGCCATGATATGCATACAGCAATTGGACTTGGCTTATTAACATCTTTAGTAAAAGAACGAATTGATGATGATCTTGTATTTATGTTTCAACCGGCAGAGGAGGGACCTGGAGGGGCACTTCCACTGTTGCAAAGTGAAGAACTAAAACAATGGAAGCCAGATATTGTATGTGCTCTTCATATTGCACCGGAATATGAGGTAGGAACAATTGCAACAAAAGAAGGACTACTATTCGCAAATACATCGGAATTGTATATTGATTTAAAAGGAAAAGGAGGACATGCAGCATATCCTCATACAGCAAATGACATGATTGTTGCTGCAAGCCATCTTGTTACACAACTGCAGTCCGTTATAAGCCGGAATGTAAATCCATTAGATAGTGCTGTTATTACAATCGGTAAAATTACAGGTGGAACAGTACAAAATATTATTGCAGAAAAATCTAGGCTAGAAGGTACAATTCGAACGTTGTCTGTTGAATCGATGAAACGAGTAAAAGCAAGAATTGAAGCGATTGTATCTGGAATAGAAACATCGTTTGAATGTGAAGCGGATATTGATTATGGGGCAATGTATCATCAAGTGTACAATCATGAGGTTTTAACGAAAGAATTTATGTCGTTCGTATCTGACCATACGGATATGAATGTGATAACATGTCAAGAAGCAATGACTGGGGAAGACTTTGGTTATATGCTTCGTGATATTCCAGGTTTCATGTTTTGGTTAGGTGTAGACTCAGAATATGGACTACATCATGCGAAACTAAATCCAAATGAAAAAGCAATAGACAAGACGATTATTTTCTTAACGCAATATATGAAATGGAAAGGGAGCAGATGATGAGTATTTCTCCCTTTGCTGCAAAATTATAAAGCAAACAATTATGCTTTTATGGGCTAAATGTAGTATAAATCCTCCAAAACTATTGGGGGATTTATAGTTTGTAACTTCCTTTAGAAAAGGGTAGCCTTCCAATATGAATGTGTTGTTGTGGTTGATAGAGATAGAATAATAATTTAGAGCATGAAGCAGGTTTGAGAGTTAAGTAACAGGATGATTTTAGAAGCGGTCCTTTGTACGTGCAGTATAGATGGAGGAGAAGTTCACTTTACATTTTACGTAAAAAATGTGTAAAATCAATATGATGTATTGAAAGAAAAGGTAGGGGATACAGTGACGATAGGAAGTATTATATTATGTTTCTTTTTATATACATATGTTATTGTAACGGCTATTTATTTTGGTATTAGCTTCTATGTATATTGGTTAACAAAGAAAAGCGGTTATGAAAGTACAGTAGAATGGGTAAGAAAATATTTGTCGCCTGTTATTGAAATTATGAATGCTTTTCTTCTGTTTTTATTTGTTGGATTAATTGCTTTTTCAACAAGCTTAGTCGGGGATAAAATGACCTTGTTTGTTATCGGTGCTATTATATTTTTATTATTAGGTATTCGTATTGGTAATTTAGTTTTTTGGAATAGACGAAGTGTTGATGGGCTAACAGGAATGCTCATTCCGAGTTTATTAGCTGGGATTGTTACGAATATCGAACATAATTATTATCAAGTGCATTTTTGGCTTATTATCGTGTTAACAATTTTCTCTGTATTATATATTAGTGCAACATTTTTAACATATTGTGCGAGTAGACAAGGTGATAAAAAAGCTTTACTTTTCTTCCGGAATCGTGCTCTATTTTGGAGTTTACCAACAATGATTGTGATTGCAGGGATTGCAATTATTGTAAATGGATATGATTTCACCGGATGGATCAATATGATAGGTGTATGGTGGATATTCGTAATTTCTCTCGTTGGTTTTTTAGGAGCGACGCATTACTTGTTTCATCAACATTCGTATCAACTTGCTTTATTATTTGCGTTTATGCAACTTCTACTAGCTTTTTTTGGTCAACAGACGTTAGTGTTTGTTTTTGAAACATTCAGTTCGTTTGGGAATATGTTTATTTTTGTTATGCTTGTATGTATGTTACTGTTCTATTTACAACAATTTTTATATATACAAAAGCGAAAATGATAAGTGAAAAGTTATTTTACATATGTAGATGATATATTTTAACGATACTAAATAGAATTCAACTTTATTGGAGGAATTTATTGTGAGTGGGAAACAAAAAGAATTTGCAGTCATTGGTCTTGGGCGATTTGGAGGCAGTATTTGTCGTGAGTTAGCACAGTTAGGTATGGAGGTTATGGCAATTGATGTGGATGAAGATAAAGTAAATGAATTTGCAAATATTGCTTCCCATGCAGTGATTGCAGACTCAACGGATGAAATGGTGTTAAAAAGTTTAGGTATTCGTAATTTCGATCATGTTGTTGTTGCAATTGGTGATAATTTAAATGCTAGCATTTTGACAACATTGATTTTAAAAGAGCTAGGTGTGAAGAATATTACTGTAAAAGCACAAAATGATTATCATGAGAAAGTATTAAGTAAAATTGGAGCAGATCATATTGTACATCCAGAGCGTGATATGGGAAAACGTATTGCGAATAACATTGCTTCTAGCAGCGTTCTTGATTACCTAGAACTTTCAGATGAACATAGTATCGTGGAAATTATCGCAAATGATAAAATTGATGGCCATTCTTTAATTGAGTTAAATATTCGTGCAAAATTTGGTTTGAATATTATGGCTATCAAACGTGGGAAAGAAGTAATTGTTTCACCTCGTGCAACAGAGAATATTCAAAAAGGTGATATTTTAATTGTTATTGGTCATGATAACGATGTAGATAAGTTTGAGAATTTTTTAATATAAAGATGATATTTATGATAAAAAAAGACAATGCCCTCAAAGGGCATTGTCTTTTTTATATCTCCATAATGATTGGTAAAATCATTGGGCGACGTTTTGTTTTTTCATATAAGAATGGAGCTAATGTATCTGTAATCTCATTTTTAATTTCAGACCATTGTGTTGTTTTACGTTCCATTACTTTCTCGAGATGAGTTGTAATCAATGTTTGTGCATCGTTAATTAAATCGCTGCTTTCACGCATGTATACAAACCCACGAGAGATAATATCAGGACCAGCTGCAACTTTAAATTCTTTCATATCGATACTTACTACAACGATAACAAGTCCTTCTTCAGAAAGAATACGGCGGTCACGTAGTACGATATTACCAATATCACCAATACCATTACCGTCGATATAAACAGATCCAGATGGTATCTTTCCAGCAATCATAGCTTCATCTTCACGGAGTGCTAATACATCCCCATTGTCCATGATAAAACAATTTTCCTCTGGAATACCACAGTCATTTGCTAATTTCGCATGCATACGTTGCATACGGTATTCACCGTGGATTGGCATAAAGTATTTCGGTTTAATCAGGCGTAACATTAGTTTTTGTTCTTCTTGTCCACCGTGTCCACTTGTATGAATATCAGTAAGTGGTCCGTGAATAACATCAGCACCGGCACGATACAACATATTAATTGTACGACTTACGCTTACTGTATTTCCTGGAATTGGAGAAGAAGAGAACACAACTGTATCACCAGGGATAATTTGGATTTGACGATGTGTACCGTTAGCGATGCGAGATAGTGCAGCCATTGGTTCACCTTGACTTCCTGTGCATAAAATAACGAGTTGATTCGCTGGGATACGGTTAATTTGAGATGTCTCAATAATTGTGTCTTTTGGGCAACGAATGTAACCTAAATTTTGACCGATCTCCATTGCAGCTTCCATGCTGCGACCAAATACCGCAATTTTACGATTGTTTGCAACAGCAGCATCTACTACTTGTTGTAAACGATGAATATTAGAAGCAAATGTTGCAAAAATAATGCGACCTTCTACTTTTCGGAAAATATCATGAATGCTTTCACCGACGCGGCGCTCAGACATTGTGAAATTTGGTACTTCACTATTTGTACTATCGGACAGTAAGCAAAGCACACCATTTTTTCCGATTTCGGCCATTTTTGTTAAGTTTGCAGGTTCCCCAACTGGTGTGAAATCAAACTTAAAGTCACCTGTATGAACGATTTGTCCTTGAGGTGTTTTTACAACAATCCCATACGAATCTGGAATACTGTGTGTTGTATGGAAAAAGGAAACAGACGTTTTTCTAAACTTAATGACGTCATCTTCTTTAAATTCATAGAGTTTTGCTTTTCTTAATAACCCGTGCTCTTCTAGCTTGTTTTTAATCAATCCGAGTGCTAGTTTTCCACCGTAAATTGGAATGTTTACTTGGCGTAGTAAATAAGGAATGCCGCCAATATGATCTTCATGACCATGTGTAATAAACAGACCTTTAATTTTATCTTCGTTACGAACTAAATACGTATAATCCGGGATTACGTAGTCGATGCCAAGAAGTTCGTCTTCCGGAAACTTAATTCCAGCATCGATTAAAATAATTTCATCTTGATATTGAACAGCATATGTATTTTTACCGATTTCGCCGAGTCCACCAAGAGCAAATACGGCTGCTTGGTCGTTTTTTAAGAACTTCATAAACTTAACCGATCTCCACTACTTTGAAGTCTTCATTTTGCTTTTCATATTCAAGATGAGCACCTGTTACTGATTGAACAAACTCAATATTATATCCGGAATTTTGTAGTTTTGTACGAACGTCTCTTTCAGATTCTGCTTCTACGTAAAGTACCTTTGTATTTTCACGTACTGGTACTTCTAACATTTTTTCTTGATAAAATACTTTAAAAATCATTTGGAAAATCTCTCCTTAGTCTTTGTTTTAGATTGTCTTTTACCTATTATAAAGCATCTAGTTCCGATTTTCATGTTTTTTCGAATAAGAATGAAGAAAAAAGCCCAAAATGGGCACGATTTAAGCAGTTTTTTTCGTTTGAACTATATCGTTCCAGCATGCTTTTAATTTTTTCTTTAGTCTTTTCAGCATGTTACTTTTCCTTTCTTTCTTAGTTTGTTCTAAAACATGTATATTCATAATGGGCGGAAGTATAATGAGAGGGAGAAAAGATAGTCTTACAGTTCGTAAAAGCCCGAGTACTTTAACAACCATTGGGGATGAAGAGCTCCGTCAATGATTGAAGTTTCACTGTATAGTATGAGATAGAGTGAGGGAGAAAATTCATCAAACAATGACCATTCCGCAACTTCTTAAATGAACATCATATAAAAAAAGTTAGAGGGCTAGTGTTTTGTTCAGAGATGTTTTATATGATATACTTCAGTCCGTACGTAACGTATAAGGCATAAGCAATAGAGAGGGTTTTGAAAATGGACAATAAAATTGTTTTCTTTGATATTGATGGAACGTTATTAGATCACAATAAAAAGATTCCAGCTTCTACAAAAGAGGCTGTTCGTAAATTACAAGAGAGTGGAGTTCATGTAGCGATTGCGACGGGACGCGCTCCATTTATGTTTGAAGATATTCGAAAAGAACTCAATATTCACAATTATGTGAGCTTTAATGGGCAATATGTTGTTTTTGAAGATGAAGTTATTTATAAAAACCCATTACATTCAGATGCTTTACATCAATTTACAACGTTTGCGAAACAAGAAGGATATCCACTTGTTTACTTAGACGAAGCGAATATGAAGGCTACTGTGGAATATCATGATTATATACATGAAGGATTTGGAAGCTTAAACATGAATCATCCGGTATATGAACCAAGCTTTTATGAAAATCGAGATATTTATCAAACACTTCTATTTTGCGAAGCTGGTGAAGAAGAAAAGTTCATTCATAACTATTCGAATTTCCATTTTATTCGTTGGCATGCTTATTCAATGGATATTATTCCAAAAGGCGGTTCAAAAGCTAAGGGAATTGAAAAGTTTATTGAAAGACTTGGTTTTAAGCGTGAGCAAGTGTATGCGTTTGGTGACGGTTTAAATGACTTGGAAATGATTGAAATGGTAGGAACAGGAATTGCGATGGGAAATGGAGAGGAGGAGTTGAAGCAACTTGCAAACTATGTAACAAAAGATGTTGCAGAAGACGGGATTCTCCACGGTTTACAATGGGCAAAGTTACTATAAAAAGCAGAGGATTACACCTCTGCTTTTTATCTTTCTAATGGAGAAGCGTTATCTGGTTCAGCAAATGGATTGTCTTGATTGATGTGGTCATAAAACATAATTCCATTTAAATGATCAATTTCATGTTGAAATACAATTGCGGCTAATCCTTTTAAGCGGAGTTTTACGTTTTCGCCATCGATAGTTGTTGCTGTTACTGTAATGCGTGCATAACGGGGCACATAGCCAGGTACATCACGATCAACAGATAAGCATCCTTCGCCGCTCGGTAAATATACTCGCTCTACAGAGTGACTCACGATTTTTGGGTTAAATAGTGCATAACTATAAAGTGTGTCTACTTTGTCCCTTACGTGCACGGCAATCATTTTTTTAGAAATCCCAATTTGTGGTGCAGCTAAACCAATTCCAGGACGTAAATTGTATTTTTCAGCTAGTTCTGGATTTTGACTGTTAATAACAAAGTCAATCATTTGTTGTAATGTATGTACATCCTCTTCACTTGCAGGGATGGAAATTTCCTCCGCTACTGTTCGCAAAATAGGATTACCTTCACGAATGACATCATTCATTGTTAGCATATATAATCACTCCTTTCGTTTTTAGTCTACCAAAGGTTCAAGAAAAAGTCATGATAAAGAAAAGACGGCAGCGCCGCCTTTTTCTTATGGTTATTGTGTTTACATTAGTGGATGCAGGCAGCACCAACAATAATTAATAGGATAAATAAAACGACGATTAAAGCGAAACCGCGTCCAAATCCACAGCCACCGCCGCCGCTATAACCATATCCATATGTTGGGTAGGAACAAGTTGGATAACAAAACGTATATCCTTGCATATAATATGACCTCCTTATAGTATCCCTCCGCAAATAGTGCGGTTATGATAATGTATGGAAGAGGAAAAGGAAGTGTGTAGTTATTTGCCTAAAGTAATGGCAAGAGTTGCATATTTTTCTTTGTATAGGAGAAAAAATAAAAAGAAGTAAAACGTTTACATATTATTCTATGATAAAAATATTGAGGGAAAGGGAATAATATAACAGGAGGTAATTGCTTACTGATACAGATGTTAAAATGAAAACGTGTATTTGTTGGAACGCCCCCAATACTTTTCGAAAAAAATTCGTAATCAAAGTAATTGACAGCGTGATTAGAATAGTTGTAAACTAAAAAACGTGATCAAGATTGTATTAATTTGTTCAGACAGAAACATTAGTACAGATTGTTAGGTACACAAAATTATCCAATAGCCGACAATGTGTCGGTTTTCATGCTTACGCTTTTATTTCACCTATTAAGAGATGGAAGTGAAAGCGTTTCAGAATATGGTTGAAGAGAGGAAGAGGTGAACGGAATGGGTACTAAAACAAAAAATGCCCTATTTAATGTTGAAGCGCAAATGGAAGCTATCGCAGCTCAGTTTCAAACATTACAAATTTTAAACGAAAAAGGCGAAGTTGTTAATAAAGCAGCTATGCCAGAACTATCTGATGATCAATTAAAAGAATTAATGCGTCGTATGGTGTATACTCGCGTATTAGATCAACGCTCTATTTCTTTAAATCGTCAAGGTCGCTTAGGTTTCTACGCACCAACAGCTGGACAAGAAGCTTCTCAGTTAGCGAGTCACTTCGCTTTAGAGAAAGAAGACTTTGTATTACCAGGATACCGTGATGTTCCTCAATTAATTTGGCACGGTCTACCATTATACCAAGCATTCTTATTCTCTCGTGGACATTTCATGGGTAACCAAATGCCAGAGGATATGAAAGCAATTTCTCCACAAATCATTATCGGTGCGCAAATCATCCAAACTGCTGGTGTTGCGTTAGGTATGAAATTACGTGGTAAGAAGAATGTTGCAATCACTTACACTGGTGATGGCGGAGCGTCTCAAGGTGACTTCTACGAAGGTTTAAACTTTGCAGGTGCATTTAAAGCTCCAGCAATTTTCGTTGTACAAAACAACCGTTATGCAATCTCTACTCCAGTAGAAAAGCAATCTGCAGCAAAAACTGTAGCACAAAAAGCAGTAGCAGCAGGTATTTACGGTATTCAAGTAGACGGTATGGATCCATTAGCTGTATACGCAGCAACTGCATTTGCACGTGAGCGCGCAGTAAATGGTGAAGGCCCTACACTAATCGAGACTTTAACATTCCGTTATGGTCCACATACAATGGCTGGTGATGACCCAACTCGTTACCGCACAAAAGATATCGAAAACGAATGGGAACAAAAAGATCCAATCGTACGTTTCCGTACATTCTTAGAAAATAAAGGCATCTGGTCTCAAGAAGAAGAAGAAAAAGTAATCGAACAAGCAAAAGAAGAAATTAAAGAAGCGATTGCGAAAGCTGACCAAGCTCCAAAGCAAAAAGTTACTGATTTAATGGAAATCATGTACGAAAAAATGCCTTACAACTTACAAGAGCAATATGAAATCTACAAAGAAAAGGAGTCGAAGTAAGCCATGGCTCAAATGACAATGATTCAAGCAATCACTGATGCTTTACGTGTTGAAATGAAAAACGATCCAAACGTACTTGTATTTGGAGAAGACGTTGGTGTAAACGGTGGTGTATTCCGTGCAACAGAAGGACTACAAGCTGAATTTGGTGAAGATCGTGTAATGGATACTCCACTTGCAGAGTCTGGTATTGGTGGACTTGCAATTGGTTTAGCACTTGAAGGATACCGTCCAGTTCCTGAGATTCAATTCTTCGGTTTCGTATTCGAAGTAATTGATTCAATCTCTGGTCAAATGGCGCGTATGCGTTACCGTTCTGGTGGACGTTGGACTTCTCCAATTACAATTCGCTCTCCATTTGGTGGTGGCGTTCATACTCCAGAACTACATGCTGACAGCTTAGAAGGATTAATGACACAACAACCAGGTTTAAAAGTTGTAATTCCATCTACTCCGTATGATGCGAAAGGTCTTTTAATCTCTGCGATTCGTGACAACGATCCAGTTGTTTACTTAGAGCACATGAAATTATACCGTTCATTCCGCCAAGAAGTACCAGAAGGCGACTACACGATTGAAATTGGTAAAGCAGACGTTAAACGTGAAGGTGCAGATGTATCTGTTATCGCATACGGCGCTATGGTACACGCTGCATTAAAAGCTGCTGAAGAACTTGAAAAAGAAGGTATCTCTTTAGAGGTTATCGACTTACGTACAGTTCAACCATTAGACATCGAAACAATTATCGCTTCTGTTGAAAAAACAGGCCGCGTAGTTGTGGTTCAAGAAGCACAAAAACAAGCTGGTATTGCAGCTAACATTGTAGCGGAAATTAACGACCGTGCAATCTTAAACTTAGAAGCTCCAGTTGTACGTGTTGCAGCTGCTGACACAATCTTCCCATTCTCTCAAGCAGAGAGCGTATGGTTACCAAACCATAAGGATATTGTTGAAGCTGTTAACAAAGTAATGAACTTCTAATTTTATGTTCATGTGCAAAAGAAATCAGCACATGCTGATTTCTTTTGCAATACTTAATAATATTATATTATGATATAAAACAGGGGGCTGAATTCCGTGGCATTTGAATTTAAACTACCAGATATCGGTGAAGGTATCCACGAAGGTGAAATCGTAAAATGGTTTATTAAGCCAGGCGACGAAGTAAACGAAGACGATGTACTTCTTGAAGTACAAAACGACAAGGCTGTTGTAGAAATTCCTTCTCCAGTTAAAGGTAAAGTATTAGAAATCCTTGTAGAAGAAGGCACAGTTGCAGTAGTAGGAGACACGCTTATTAAGATCGATGCTCCTGGATACGAAAACCTTAAATTTAAAGGTGACGATCATGATGAGGAACCAAAAGCTGAAGAAGCTCCAGCAGCAGCGGAAGCTCCAGTAGCGGCTCCAGCGGCAACAGAAGAAGTTGTAAACGAGCGCGTAATCGCTATGCCATCTGTTCGTAAATATGCTCGCGAAAAAGGTGTAGATATCCGTAAAGTAGCTGGTTCTGGTAAGAACGGCCGTATCGTGAAATCTGACATCGATGCATTTGCAAACGGTGGACAAGCGGTAGCAGCAGCTGAAGAAGCTCCAGTAGTAGAAGCAGCAGCAACTCCAGCAGCGGCAACAGAAGAAGCTCCAAAAGCTCAACCAATCCCAGCTGGTGAATACCCAGAAACTCGTGAGAAGATGAGCGGTATCCGTAAAGCGATCTCTAAAGCGATGGTTAACTCTAAGCATACAGCGCCTCACGTAACGTTAATGGATGAAGTAGACGTAACAGAACTTGTTGCTCATCGTAAGAAGTTCAAAGCAGTTGCAGCTGACAAAGGTATTAAATTAACTTACCTTCCATACGTTGTAAAAGCTTTAACATCTGCACTTCGTGAGTTCCCAATGCTGAACACTTCTTTAGACGATGCGTCACAAGAAATCGTTCATAAGCATTACTTCAACGTTGGTATCGCAGCTGACACTGACAAAGGTCTTTTAGTTCCAGTTGTAAAAGATACTGATCGCAAGTCTATTTTCACAATCTCTAATGAAATTAACGACCTTGCAACGAAAGCTCGTGAAGGCCGCTTAGCTCCAGCAGAGATGAAAGGTGCATCTTGCACAATTACAAACATTGGTTCTGCAGGTGGACAATGGTTCACTCCAGTTATTAACCACCCAGAAGTAGCAATTCTAGGTATTGGTCGCATTGCTGAGAAGCCAGTTGTGAAGAATGGTGAAATCGTAGCTGCTCCAGTATTAGCTTTATCTCTAAGCTTCGACCACCGCTTAATCGATGGCGCAACTGCTCAAAAAGCATTGAACCAAATTAAGCGTCTATTGAATGACCCACAATTATTAGTAATGGAGGCGTAATAACAATGGTAGTAGGAGATTTCCCAATTGAATTAGATACGGTCGTTGTTGGTGCAGGTCCTGGTGGATATGTTGCAGCTATCCGTGCAGCACAATTAGGTCAAAAAGTAGCTATTATCGAGAAAGAAAATCTTGGTGGCGTATGCTTAAACGTTGGATGTATTCCTTCAAAAGCATTAATCAATGCAGGTCATCGTTATGAGAATGCTAAGCATTCTGATGACATGGGTATCACTGCTGAGAACGTAAAAGTTGATTTTACAAAAGTTCAAGAGTGGAAAAACGGCGTAGTTAAGAAATTAACTGGCGGCGTAGAAGGACTTTTAAAAGGAAACAAAGTTGAAATCATTCGTGGTGAAGCTTACTTCGTAGATGCAAACACATTACGTGTTATGACTGAAGATGCAGCACAAACTTACACGTTCAAAAATGCAGTTCTTGCAACTGGTTCTACACCAATTGAAATCCCAGGATTTAAATACTCTAAGCGTGTAATTAACTCTACAGGTGCATTAAACTTAACTGAAATTCCTAAGAAACTTGTTGTAATCGGTGGAGGTTACATCGGTATGGAATTAGGTACAGCGTATGCAAACTTCGGTACAGAAGTTACTGTAGTAGAAGCTGGTGATGAAATCTTAGCTGGTTTTGAAAAAGCAATGAGCACAGTTGTAAAGCGTGCCCTTCAAAAGAAAGGTAACGTAACAATTCATACAAAAGCTATGGCTAAAGGCGTTGAAGAAACTGAAAACGGCGTAAAAGTTAGCTTCGAGGTTAAAGGCGAAGTTCAAACTGTTGAAGCAGATTACGTATTAGTAACTGTAGGTCGTCGTCCAAATACTCAAGAAATCGGTCTTGAGCAAGTTGGTATTAAAATGACTGACCGCGGCGTAATCGAAATCGACGAGCAATGCCGTACAAACGTACCAAACATCTACGCAATTGGTGATATCGTTCCTGGACCACCATTAGCACATAAAGCTTCTTACGAAGGTAAAGTAGCTGTTGAAGCAATCAGCGGTCATGCATCTGCTATTGATTACATTGGAATCCCTGCAGTATGCTTCACTGATCCAGAATTAGCATCTGTTGGTTACACAAAGAAACAAGCTGAAGAAGCTGGTATGACAGTAGTTGTATCTAAGTTCCCATTCGCAGCAAACGGCCGTGCATTATCATTAAACAGCACAGACGGTTTCGTACAACTTGTAACTCGTAAAGAAGATGGTCTTCTTGTAGGTGCACAAGTTGCAGGTGCAGGCGCTTCAGATATCATCTCTGAAATTGGTTTAGCAATCGAAGCTGGCATGACAGCTGAAGATATCGCTCAAACAATCCATGCTCATCCAACATTAGGTGAGATTACAATGGAAGCAGCAGAAGTTGCTCTTGGAATGCCAATCCACATTGTAAAATAATTTAATTTAAAAAAGCAAACTTCTTTAATGAAGTTTGCTTTTTTTGATTTAATTTATCCCGCTATTTGTGGGCTGTAAGACTCCCACCTCAAAACTTTATTTAGGTGGGAGTCTTACAGTCCGAATCTAGCTGCGACTCCTAAGCACTCGAGCCACAGAAAGGCTTATCTTGTGCTTGTCGTGCTTGAACAGTCGGCTTCGCTTTTGAATGTAAAAGCCCGATTGGTCGGGCTAACACTTAGTGGAGGATGAAGAAAAACCACTGAGTGAAGTTTCACTTTATAAAAATAGACGCAGGTTCAAATGATTTCTTCTACATATAAGGCATTAACCATATATTTTATATAAGATGAAAATAAAGGGGGGCGCATATGAAGCTAACGCTTGTATCTTTTTTTCACTATGCCATTTGGGCTGGTTTTTCTATCGTATTATTTCTTTCTAAAAGAGATAAAGTACACTATAAAATATTATTATTTTTTGTATTTTTGTACGTCGCGTATACAATTGCTCGTATTATGATGCGTTCCCGAAAGAAAGCGATTACTTTAACAGCTTGTAATAGTTTATTTTTCTTTTTAATCAAGATGATATTGTTTTCAGATTAACGCTTATAGAAATACATTGTTCTTCCATTAAATAGTTGTAATTTCCCTTCTAATTTTTTTGCTAAAAAGCGGCAAAATTCATTTGCTTTTCCTTTATCTCCAAATGTTGCATTAGGTGGTAATGTAACTTGAATGAATGAGGAATCTTCTTTTATACCAATTCCTACATAAATCATATGATAGCGATCATGATTTGATTGTAATTGTAGTGTTGTTTCTGACGTATCGACAACTTCATATGGGAAAGCAGCACTTGAATAGTAGAAGTTTAGCTGCTCTCCAGCTTGGGTGGTCATTGTTTTATAATATTGAAATAGTTCTTTTATATCTGCTAATGTTATGGTTTGTTGCTTTGATTTTGGTACAAGTTCAATAAAAGCATCTTGCATAATGCCCCTCCTCATAAACAATATATAACTATTTTACATTCTTTAAAATTTTTTGACAATTAAAAGGGATATTTCTTTCTTCCACTTAATATATAGACAGTAACCGGCGGAAACAAAGGAGGGAGAGAGTGTGTTTGAAAAGTTATATGATGAGCATGAAAATACAAAAGTACGTTTTCTTGGTTTTATAACAAATGAAATGCGGTATGATTTTGGTATTATTTACACAAATATGTTTTTCGGGAAACCTCTTATTGTTTGTATGCAAACTGGCAGATCAACCCTCCTTGGAAGAGATGATGTTGAGAATATCCATCATTTAAAAGATGTGTTTAAATTAAAATCAGAAGGAGAAGCAATGGACCTTGCACAACTGTTTCAAGTTCTTGTTCCTCATAGTTCTCTGCATGCAGAGCGTGAAGATTAATGAAGGATATATGAAACTTTAATCAGTGCTTTGTCCCCTATCCTCAATGATTATTCACTCGATTTATTGGGGTTTACGTGCTGTTTGTTGAGCTCCTATCGAATCTTCTTCCGTTTTAAAGCGGGAGTATTACAGTACGCAAATTATGGGGAAAATGAATCGCAATCAAATTTGAGTTAGAAAAAACAGCTATACGTATAAAATATAGCTGTTTTTTCTTTAATATTCATCCTAATTTCTTTTTAAAATAATTAATGTGTCATACTAAAAAACTATTGACGTAAAAAGTATAACATATTAAAATAAAGATAGAAAGTTAAAGCGTTTACAAAAAGTTTTTAGGGGATTATAAAAACTAGGGGGAATTTTAAAATGGGAACAATTGTATGTCAAGTTTGTGAAAGCACGATTGCGCACTTCGAGGATGAAAAAGTGACAGTATTATATGGGAAATGTAGTTCTCAGTGTGAATGCAAGCAGAGAGAGCATACGAAAGCCCAATAATATAATATAGGAAAGCGTCTGCATGTGCAGACGCTTTTTTTTACTGAATGAAAGTTGTATGACCGATCGTTGCAATAATGGCATCTTCACGAATAGGAGTAAAGCCAATTTTTGTTTTTACTTTATGTGGGGACGCATATTCACTCATTAGGCGACTATTAATTCGAGTAATAAAGTCGGTTAAATATGCAGATAAAAATGCATATGGAACACGCTTTTGATTTAATAAGTAAATAATTTGTTCTTCAGTTTTCATACCAACCCCATGACCATAAAAAAAGTAATTCCCAAGATAAATTGCATTTTCACCTTGCCATTCCATTGTGGCTGGGTTTACTTGTGGATTTTTAAAATAAACAAGGTCTCCTGGAACCAAATCTCCTCCATTTTTCGTTGTGAGTTTTAAATCTTTATCATATTCCCATGTATAGAGTAAAAGATTGGAGAACAGCTGATTAAAGGTTGCTTCATCATAAAGGGCTAAAAGTGCT
Source organism: Bacillus manliponensis (assembly GCF_000712595.1). Lineage (GTDB taxonomy): Bacteria > Bacillota > Bacilli > Bacillales > Bacillaceae_G > Bacillus_A > Bacillus_A manliponensis. The sequence continues at coordinate 209,669 of NZ_JOTN01000002.1, read as the reverse complement.
TTGTACATAATAATAATCATAGCAGTAGCACACTCAGTACCATACTTCTTTCCGTTTGCAAATATATCGCGAATAGCAAAGGAAGGTAGTACTCCTGGCCGCAGCTGAAAGCCTCCTAAATATGTGAGATTCCAAAACTCAGGATTACAAAAAGCTTGTTTAAATGTACGAAATTGAAGACCGCTTTGGAAAAGTTCTGAAGCTGAAGTAATAATATGCACACGTATATTTAAATCAAAACTTAATTCATCTACTGTTCGAAATGTATATATTTCTTGATTTCCAGTCATGATTTCTAAAATATTTCGTTTTTCAGCTAAAAACGGCTCATTGTCACTTATAATATAAGGATGTGCAACAGAGCGTCCAATTACAATCATATTTCTATCCCACCTAAATACATTCTTTCTCCCGCTGTTTCACCAATTATGGGTGGGAGTTTCCTATACTATCGTATGAATGGGAGAGAAATTGGTGCAAAAAAAGCCTATCAACTGATAGGCTTATATTCTTTAATAACACGTAATGTTTGTAGTGTCATATCTTCAGGCCCCTGTACGGGAAGCCCTGCTTCTAAATTTTTATGAATGTAGTCTAAGTTTTCTTGCGTAATAATTTCGCCCGGAGTAAAAATTGGAATACCTGGTGGATAAACCATTACGAAGTCCGCGATAATACGTCCAGCAGCCTCTTGGAATGGAACAACCTCTGTTTCCGAATAAAACGCATCACGGGGCGACAGAGCAAGTACAGGGATTTCAGGGATGTCAACTTCAACTTCCCTACCTGTTTCAGCTTTATGCTTAAATGTCGCAGCTAAATCTTTCAAAGCGCGAATGAGTATATTTGTTTCTTCTTCAGTATCTCCCAATGTAACGAGACATAAAATGTTATATAAATCAGAAAGCTCTACTTCTATATTATGATGCTCTCTTAGCCATTTTTCTACATCATGACCCGTAATGCCTAAATCTTTGATGGAAATAATTAGTTTTGTTGGGTCATAATTAAACGTTGCATCTGTACCTAGTAGTTCTTTTCCAGGACAATATAGGTGCTCAATTGTGTTAATTTCACTTCGAACATGCTCTGCAAGTTCAATTGTTCTTGTAATGATTTCTTTCCCTTCTGTTGCAAGACGTTTTCTCGCAACATCTAAAGAAGCTAATAAAATGTAAGAAGTGGATGTAGTTGTAAGCATGCTAATGATAGATTGAACATGCTTTACGTTTACAAGCCCTTCCTTTACATTCAGTATAGAGCTTTGTGTTAATGAGCCACCTAATTTATGAACACTTGTTGCAGCCATATCTGCACCAGCTTGCATCGCTGACATTGGCAACGCATCATGGAAATGGATATGAACGCCGTGTGCTTCGTCTACTAAAACTGGAACATGATAAGAATGGGCTAATTCAACAATTTGTTGCAGGTCAGCTGCAAAACCAAAGTATGTCGGATTAATAACGAGTAAGCCTTTTGCATCTGGATGCTCTTCAAGTGCTTTTTTTACAGAAGGAATGGTAATTCCATGTGAAATGCCAAGTATTGAATCGATTTCTGGATGAATAAAAATTGGCTTAGCACCTGAAAAAATAATCGCTGACATAACAGATTTATGAACGTTACGTGGTACGAGGATTTTATCTCCAGGCCCACAAACACTCATCACCATTGTCATAATAGCACCACTCGTCCCTTGTACAGAGAAAAACGTATGATCAGCACCAAAGGCTTGTGCAGCCAAACTTTGTGCTTCTTTAATCATACCTTTTGGATGATGTAAATCATCGAGCGGCGCAATGTTGATTAAATCGATTGATAACGCATTATGCCCAATAAATTCGCGGAATTCTGAATCCATACCTTGTCCTTTTTTATGACCAGGAATATGGAATTGGATTGGATTTCGCTTGCTGTGTTCTACTAAAGCTGTAAACAATGGTGTTTCGTATTGGGACAATCTATACACCCCTTTTATCATTATTTTTATTTATCCCACATAAATTCTTAATTTGTATTCTTACTTTAAAGCCGTGTAATGAAAGAATTCTGTATGTGTCATTTCCCATGATTAGCTTAAAAAATAAGAAAGCATTTAGAATAGATGGGAAGAGTTTTTAAGTCCACTAACGTAAATATATTATTTTGTTTCTTATAAAACAAAAGCATTATATCACCAATGTCAGAAGATGTATATACAAAAAGAAAATAGATTTCATTATTTTTTCTCGTAAGAAGAGTGCTACAAGATAGAGCTGTATAGTGTATAATAAGATGAAACTTTAATCATTGGGGGTTCTTCGTCCTAAAACGATTGTCAGCCCACAAATAGAGGGATAAAAAGAGTATATAAGAAATAAGGGATATATATAGACTAAAAAATCTCTTTTTATGCAAAATAAAGAATAAATTTACGAAGTATGTAAAAATGAGGTGTTACGATGGAATATCAATATCCGCTTGATTATCACTGGTCAACAGAAGAAATGATAACAGTGATTAAATTTTATGAAGCAATTGAGCAGGCGCATGAAAAAGGGGTTCAGCGAGAAGATTTAATGACCTTATATCGAAGTTTTAAAGAGATTGTTCCTGCTAAAATGGAAGAAAAAAAGATTGATAAAGAATTTCAGGAAGTTAGTGGCTACTCCATTTATCGAGTAATACAAAAAGCCAAAAAGACAGAAGAACAAGCTGTTGTAAAAATATAAAAATATTTTGAAAATTAAAAGGTGAAGTGTTATAATGGCATAACAACCAAAAACGGACAATGATAGTATTGTCCGTTTTGTTTTACCTCATATTTATCGTGTTGCAGAATTCCGCATCAAAACTTAAAAAATGAAGAAGCTTTGATGGAAGGTTAATAATCCGTAAAAGCCTGATTGACAGGGCTAACAATTAGTAGAAAAGAACTCTCCTACTGATTGAAACTTCACTTTATCGATTTGAAATTTTGTATAAAGGAAGGAGTGATGTCATCGTCTTTTCAATTTTCACTGTAAATTGATCAGCGGTCATATTTGAAAATTCTTCAGGAGAAATATGAATTCCTACTAATAGCTCAGCTTTTTTTACAGTTGCTAAACGTTCAATCATCTTTTGTAAGTCTTCTGATTGCAGCGTACAATGTGGGATGACAGCTGGTTTAGTATGGTCAATGGACCAAACGAAATCATTTGGTATACTGGTTTGTAAATCATTTAAATGTTGTAAGAAGGCATGAGCCGCTTCAACTTTTTGTGGACACTCATAAATTAAACCAAAGTATATGAAAGCATGCGTTCCCCATAACCCAATTTGGAAATGAGGCAACATTTTATAGCCACGTTTGTTTGTTGAGAATGCGACCCAAGTATCGTTTGGTGGATTGACTTTGCGACGTGCATGTTTTGCTACATGATAAAAAAAAGGTTCGCCAGTTTGTTCAGTTAAGAAATGAGAAAACTGTTCCCCGAGAGTTTCCAATTTAGGATGGATATGAGTTTTAATTTCAGCCATTCTTTCATCGAGGCCTTCGATAGAAAATACGGCAAAATCTGTTTTTGTGAGAATATTTGATGTCATGATTGTTCCTCCAACTCCTAGTTTCTCTTTATTCTAGCATAGCTTGTACAATTTATAAAAAGAGGGATTTTATAAAAAAATTTTTATAAAAAATACAATTTTGTTGCATAGATGATTTATCCCACATAATATAGTATAAAACAAAAAATCAGAAAATTAAGTAAATTAAAATTCAAAGGTGAACGAATATTGGGAGGAGGCAAACAAATATGAGACAGGTAATTAATGCGTTAAAGAGAACGGATGCTGAAAAGAGAATTCCGGTATTACGTTTAGAGTTAGATTATGAATTGGCAACGTTATATGATGCGATGATGGAAAATGATAACGAGAAAAAAGAAGCGTGCATGCAAAAATTAGAAGTGTTAAGACTTGAAATGATTCGCTTAGAGGCATAATAATAGTGTATGTATGAAATTTAAGTTGGTGCGAACCTTTCAAGGTTCGTTTTTTCTGTAACTGTACAGATCGGAGTGTTTAAATATGCAAGAGGTATGGAAAGAAATTGATTTACATGCAAAGCAATGGATAAGAGAAGCAGGGGAGTATCTCAATACATCATTAAAGGAATCACTTACAATCGAAACAAAATCAAATGCGTCTGACTTAGTCACGAACATGGATCATGAGATTGAACAATTTTTTATTAGTAAGATTAAAGAGAAATTTCCAATGCACCACATTCTTGGTGAAGAAGGGTATGGTGACGAGTTGAACTCTACCGAAGGGATCATTTGGTTAATTGATCCGATTGACGGTACAATGAATTTTATACATCAAAAACGAAATTTTGCGATTTCTATTGGGATTTATGAAAATGGTGTTGGAAAAATTGGACTGATTTATGATCCTGTTCATGAGGAGTTGTATCACACGATAAAAGGAGAAGGCGCCTTTTGTAATGAGGTGAGAATTCCAAATTTAGAAGTGGGAGAGATTTGCAATGGGGTGGTTGCATTAAATGCAACGTGGCTGACGCATAATCGTTTATTAGATATGGCTAAAATGGCGGACCTTGTGAGAAATGCAAGAGGAACACGTTCATATGGCTGTGCCGCACTTGAAATGGTATATGTTGCAACTGGGAGATTAGATGCCTATGTAACACCAAGATTATCTCCGTGGGATTTTGGCGGAGGAATGATTATTGTGGAAGAGGTGGGAGGGAAGGTTACAACCTTTACTGGAGAACCGCCTTGTATTATTGAAAAAAGCAGTGTATTGGTAGCTAGGCCAGGTGTTCATGAAGAATTATTACAATATGTTCAGTGAGAGCTTTAAGCTGCGAAAGTTTAAAGAGAAGGAAGAGTATAACTTAGAAAATCGGAGAACATATAAAAAATAACAAAAAGTAAGAAGCTCATATAAGAGCTTCTTACTTTTTGTTGTTACTGCAATTTTCGCAGTTTACGTTTTGTCATGAATCCATATCCGAAAGTAAAAATTGTGCCGATAATGCAGATGATTATGCCAATCAGGCTTTTTTCAGCAATCATAATTCCGATACCAATCATAAATATAACACCGATAATAGCGGTTATTAAAAAACGATATTGAATTTGTTCCATATATTCACCCTCCAATTTCATTTTACTTTCACAAAAGTGGGAATACAACTATAATTTCGTTATATCTTTTATTTTGATTGCCACAACCTCCCTTCGCTCTTATAATAGAGAAGGATAAAAAGACACTAGGAGTTGGACATGTTGAAAAAACGAGAAGATTTACGTAATATTGCCATCATCGCTCACGTTGACCATGGAAAAACAACGTTAGTTGATCAGCTATTGCATCAAGCTGGAACGTTCCGTGTAAACGAGCAAGTTGAAGAGCGTGCAATGGACTCAAACGATTTAGAAAGAGAACGTGGTATTACAATTTTAGCCAAAAATACAGCAATTAATTACGGAGATACACGTATTAATATTTTAGATACACCTGGACATGCTGACTTTGGTGGAGAAGTAGAGCGTATCATGCGCATGGTTGATGGTGTATTACTTGTTGTTGACGCTTATGAAGGATGTATGCCTCAAACACGTTTTGTATTAAAGAAAGCGTTAGAACAAAATTTAACACCGGTTGTTGTTGTAAATAAAATCGACCGTGACTTTGCTCGCCCAGAAGAAGTGGTTGATGAAGTAGTCGATTTATTCATTGAACTTGGTGCAAATGAAGAACAATTAGAATTCCCTGTTGTATATGCATCAGCAATTAATGGTACAGCAAGCTTAGATTCAAACCCAGCAAATCAAGAAGAGAACATGAAATCTTTATTTGATACTGTTGTTGAGCATATTCCAGCGCCAGTTGATAATAGTGAAGAACCATTACAGTTCCAAATTGCGCTACTAGACTATAACGATTATGTAGGACGTATTGGGGTTGGTCGTATATTCCGCGGTACAATGAAAGTTGGTCAACAAGTTTCATTAATGAAAGTTGATGGTACAGTAAAGCAATTCCGTGTAACAAAACTATTTGGATACATCGGCTTAAAACGTCAAGAAATTGAAGAAGCAAAAGCTGGCGATTTAGTTGCTGTTTCTGGTATGGAAGACATTAACGTAGGGGAAACAGTATGCCCAGTTGAACACCCAGAAGCATTGCCACTATTACGTATCGATGAGCCAACACTTCAAATGACATTCCTTGTAAACAACAGTCCGTTTGCAGGTCGTGAAGGAAAATATATTACATCTCGTAAAATTGAAGAGCGCCTTCGTGCACAATTAGAAACAGATGTAAGTTTACGTGTAGATAACACAGATTCTCCAGATGCTTGGATTGTATCAGGACGTGGAGAGTTACATTTATCTATCTTAATTGAAAACATGCGCCGTGAAGGGTATGAACTACAAGTATCAAAACCAGAAGTAATTATTAAAGAAGTTGATGGTGTACAATGTGAGCCAGTAGAACGTGTACAAATTGATGTGCCAGAAGAATACACAGGCTCTATTATGGAATCAATGGGTGCTCGTAAAGGTGAAATGTTAGATATGGTGAACAATGGAAATGGACAAGTTCGTCTTACTTTCATGGTACCAGCTCGTGGCTTAATTGGTTACACAACAGAGTTCTTAACATTAACGCGCGGATATGGTATCTTAAACCACTCCTTCGATAGCTACCAACCAGTACACACTGGTCAAGTAGGTGGCCGCCGTCAAGGTGTACTTGTTTCATTAGAAACAGGAAAAGCATCACAGTATGGTATTATGCAAGTAGAAGATCGCGGTGTTATCTTCGTTGAACCAGGTACAGAAGTATACGCTGGTATGATTGTTGGAGAGCATACACGTGAGAATGACTTAACGGTTAACGTTGTAAAAATGAAACAACAAACTAACATTCGTTCTGCAACGAAAGATCAAACATCAACAATGAAGAAACCACGTATTATGACGCTTGAAGAATCATTAGAGTATTTAAATGAAGATGAGTACTGTGAGGTTACTCCAGAATCTATTCGTCTTCGTAAGAAGATACTTGATAAGAATGAGCGTGAAAGAGCAGCGAAGAAAAAGAAATATGCTGAGCAATAATAAAAAAAGACCTCTTATATAGAGGTCTTTTTTTATATAGATTAAATTTTTTAAATTTTTCATTTTTTCTAGACATTAGTTATATGCCGCGTTACTCTTATAGTAGAGATGTTATAAGAGTAGAAGGAGAGAAATAAAATGACCGACAATGTACCAGAATTGCTAGATAGAATGTCATTCTTTGCGAAATTATACAAAGTTGATACGAACCCTGATACAGGGATGTGGCTTCTTTATGGAACAATTGTGATATTAAGTGTTATTGTATATAATTTAGGGTTTGCTAGAAAACTCTCCCTTTTGAAAAATGTGATTATTTATGTATTGTTGGCATTTGGTTGTACGTTTTTAACATTTTTTTCTATCTTCTTACCTGTAGGAGAAGGGCTTGTTGTTGCAATTATTGTACTTGGTATATATAAATTGAGGTTACGTCAGGCAAAGCAAGAGGAGAGTACGAATTAAGAGGAGGACAAAAATGCGTTCTGTACAAGATGTTTTATACAATTGGTTAACAATTAAAACGATTGCAGAAGCTAGACCTTTTGATGAAGCTGCTCAGGAAACATATAGGTTATTTCATACGATGTTATATGAAGAACATTATTTAAAAAATGTGGAAGTGGAGAAAAGAGAAGATATGTATATTGTTACATATGAAAAAGAAGGGGAAAATAAGTTTGTACGATTTCCTCTTGAATTGATTGATTGCTTTTTAAATCAAATAGAAAAAGAACCTGAAAAATATAAATAAACCCTTATCTGTTGGATAAGGGTTTTTACCATTCATCATCTACTGTTTTATCGCGGTATAAACGGAATTTTCCTGTTGCATGGCGCTCTAGTGTGCGCTCTTTAATACGTTCGTTACATTCATCGCACATATATGTATGAATAGGACGGTTACGAAGCCGTTTCGCTACTGGATTTTCATCATCTAACATTTCTCTTTTATCACAAAGCATACATTTGACTCTCATTACGTCACCTCAATACGTCTTCTATCAAAATTAGTATATCATGTATGCTGGATACTTTTGAACTATAGATGAAAAAATAAATATTTTCGCAATTCGAAAAATAAGTTATCATAAAAGTGAGTAAGAAACTTTGGAGGTGAAGACATGGCAAATGTAGTCGAACCAACATTAACTGATTCTTTACTACAAGCACTTCGTGAGGAACGCATTGTTACAATTGCATCGACAGATTTTGAATCGGGTGCTCCAAACGTAAGTGCAATTTCATGGGTATATGCAATGAATGAAAAAGAAATTCGTTTTGCAGTAGACTGGCGCTCAAGAATTGTACAAAATGTAAGGCATAATAAAGAGCTTGTTATGACGATTATGGCTGATGAGTCTGTATATGCCATTAGTGGTGATGCAACTTTAAAAACAGAAAGAATAGACAATGTTCCGCTGAAATTGTCGTTAATAGAAGTGGGTATTCGAGAAGTGCGTGATGTTATGTTTTACGGAGCAAAACTATCAGTTGAACCAAAATACGAAAAAACATATGACCTTCGCGCAGCAACTAAATTAGATAATCAAGTTTTATCAGCGATACGAGAGTGGTAATTAAAAAAGGATGAGCAAGAAATTAAGTTTGTTCATCCTTTTTTAACGTTTCTTTGAATTTCGATTCTATCTCGTTTGTACAGTACATATAATTATAACAATGGTTCGTCCATATTAATGGATGAAACCCTTGTTCTACAAATTACATGGTGGAGTCAGGGGGTAACAGGTTGGATAAAATTTATGTGTTAGATACGAATGTATTATTGCAGGATCCATTATCTATTTTCTCTTTCGGAAGCAATGAAGTAGTGATACCAGCAGTTGTATTAGAAGAAGTTGATTCGAAGAAACGCTACATGGATGAAGTTGGGAGAAATGCACGTTATGTGTCAAAATTAATTGATAAATTTCGTGAACTTGGAAAACTGCATGAAAGCATTCCTCTTGAAAATGGAGGGACATTTCGTATTGAGTTAAATCATCGTTCGTTTGTACAATTACAAGAAATTTTTGTTGAAAAAACGAATGATAACCGAATTTTAGCTGTTGCCAAAAATCTATCAGTAGAAGAAGAAGGGAAAGAGGATGGTAAGTCAGTTATACTCGTGAGTAAAGATATACTGGTACGAGTGAAAGCTGATGCTCTCGGTTTACAAGCAGAAGATTATTTAAGTGATCGCGTAATTGAGGTTGAAAATATATATAAAGGTTTTTTAGAATGTTACATACAAAAGGAGACGTTTACTCATTTTTATGAAAAAGGTGAATTGCCTCTTTCTGAAATTGCAAATCATCCGTTCTATCCCAATCAATTTATTGTTATGAAAGATGCTTTAGGTGGATCGAGTTCAGCGATAGGAATTGTTGATGCTTCTGGGAAAAAAGTGAAAAAGCTTATTTTTCCAAATGAACAAGTATGGGGAATTCGTCCTCGTAATGTACAACAGATTATGGGGATGGAACTATTACTTCGTGAAGATATCCCTCTTGTAACGTTAACAGGAAAAGCTGGGACAGGAAAGACGTTATTAGCCTTGGCAGCAGGACTTATGCAAACGGAAGATCTAGGTTTATATAAAAAATTATTAGTTGCAAGACCTATTGTTCCTGTTGGAAAAGACATCGGTTATTTACCAGGAGAGAAAGAGGAAAAATTAAGGCCGTGGATGCAACCTATTTATGATAATTTAGAGTACTTGTTTAATACGAAAAAACCTGGGGAACTGGATGCGATTTTAGCAGGTATGGGTTCTATAGAAGTAGAAGCGTTAACATATATTAGAGGAAGAAGCATTCCAGAACAGTTTATTATTATTGATGAAGCGCAAAATTTAACAAAACATGAAGTGAAGACGATTTTAACACGTGTTGGTGAGAGAAGTAAAATTGTACTAATGGGTGATCCACAGCAAATTGATCATCCATACTTAGATGAGTATAATAACGGATTAACATATGTGGTAGAGAGGTTTAAAGAGCAAAAGATTAGTGGACATGTAAGGTTTGTGAAAGGAGAGCGCTCAAATCTAGCGCAATTAGCAGCAGACTTGTTATAAAAAAGGAGTGGCTGAACTGCCACTCCTTTTTTATTTATATTGTGTCCTATTATTCATGAGGTATAAAACTCGTATCTCATGAATAATAGGATAAAGAAGTTTAGACTGGTTGTTTAAAGTTTCACTTTATATTACTGTAAACTTCCGAATAGAGTGAATAGGTTCATTCATATTCGAACCGTCACCAAAGTATAAATGAACCGGACCATTTTCTTTTAATGGTTTTCCGTCTTTTGAAAAGCCAAGTATTGCCTCACTTGCTTCTTCTAATGAAAGTAAGATGATATCTGATTCTGTATGCACTTCAATTTGTCTTGCTTCTTCATTCATATCTGCGTTTTGTAAGAACGGCTGTAATGGGATGCCAAATGTTCCTTTTATAATTTTTTCTTTTTCAAAGCGTGTCACACTCTTATTGATCGGTGGAAATAAGGCGCCTTCTCTGATTTCACGATCCCAATGTTTAGATGCTTCTTTTGTGTATATTTCAAGTTCAGAAGCCGTTTCTTTTGGTTTTGTAAAATAAGTTGTTAAGTCTATTTTTCGATCGTCAAAAATCCAAACGCTTGGATCAATTGTAATTGGAAAACGTACTTTTCCATCAATAAATAAAATTTCAATCATTGTTGTTTTCCCCCATTTGTATTGTACTCCCACTTTTCAGTATAATGGGACTATAGACGATTGTCACAGGAAATGTTTCTATTGCATTTTGTAAAAACTATCGCTAATATTAATAGATAGGATAGGAGAGTAGGACGGAAACGGAGGGAACCAATTTGACGTCTGAGACAGTAGCGAATCATCAGGAAAAGGCACTTGCCCTTCTACAAGCTGATGCAGGGAAGATTTTAAAACTTATTCAAGTGCAAATGGATCATTTAACGATGCCACAATGTCCATTATATGAAGAAGTGTTAGATACACAAATGTTTGGTTTATCTCGCGAAGTTGACTTTGCGGTTCGTCTTGGTCTCGTTGCTCCAGAGAAAGGGAAAGAAATTTTAGGAGAGTTAGAACGAGAACTATCAGCACTTCATGATGCTTTTACGAACAAACAGCAATAGCACTTTCAAATAAAGTGAAACTTGAATTAATGGCTTTTTCACCTGTATTGATTATTAGTTGAACTTAATCGGGCTTTTACGGGTAGTTACTTCAAATGAAAGAAAGCTTTGAGGTAGAATATTGCTGCCTGCAAATAGTGGGATAAAAGGCTCAAACTGACTCAGTTTGGGCTTTTTTGTACAAAAATGATAAAATGAAAGCAGGAAGAACAGAAATACATATGGAATACAACAGTTAAAATGATAAGAGAAAGAGGATTTTACATGAAAAGAGTATGGAAGTCAATCGATTATACGTTGTTGCTTCCTCTTGTGATCGTATGTGTGCTTGGTACAATTATGGTATATAGTGCGAGTTCAATTGTTTCGATTTCAAAATACGATAATGCGCGTTACTTTTTTAATAAACAATTAGTATCACTTGGAGTTGGAAGCGTTGCATGCTTAATTGCTCTTTTAGTACCGTATCGTATTTTGAAAAAGCGCTTAGTGATTGTTATGGTTATTGGGCTTAGTCTTGGATTATTAGGTGCTACATTAGTGATTGGTAAAGAGGTCAATGGAATTAAAGCATGGGTATTTGGTATACAGCCTGCAGAATTTGTTAAAATTTCAATAATCGTTGTATTAGCACGCTTTTTTGCTAGAAGACAAGAAACGAATACGTCTATATGGCAAGGGTCGGCTGGGACAATTGTATTTTTAGGATTATGTTCGTTTTTAATTTTAAAACAACCGGACTTAGGGACACTTATTGTTATAGCCGGGATGGTCGGAGTAATGATTTTATGTTCAGGCATCCAGATTCGTATTAAATTGTGGTTGAAGCGTCTCATAATGACTTCTATTATATGGATGCCGCTTCTGTATGTAGCTTGGCATTATGTGTTAGAAGATTATCAAAAAGCAAGATTTTTGGTCTTTTTAAACCCATTTTCAGATCCACAAGGAGATGGTTTTCAGCTTATTAACTCTTTCATCGGTATTGCTTCGGGTGGAGTGAATGGCCGTGGGCTTGGGAACAGTATTCAGAAGTATGGTTATTTACCAGAAGCACAGACAGATTTTATTATGGCTATTGTATCCGAAGAACTAGGTTTAATTGGGATAACGATTATTTTAAGTTGTTTACTTCTTATTGCAATTCGTGCTCTTCGAATTGCCCAGAAATGCAAAGATCCATTTGGAAGTTTACTTGCTATTGGAATTGGAAGTCTACTTTCTATACAGACATTTATAAATGTTGGGGGAATTACAGGATTAATTCCTCTTACGGGTGTACCGTTACCGTTTGTAAGTTATGGGGGAAGTTCTCTTATTGCCAATCTAACAATGATGGGGATTTTGTTTAGTGTAGCACGGTATGTTAAAGAACAAGAGAATGAACAAGAAAAATGGCTTGAGAAAAAAGAAAAACGTGAGCCACATCTTATGGTTGTGAAATAAGGAGTTTTGTGTATAACTACACAAAACTCCTTTATTGTATACAATAAAGGTTGTTAAGTTTAAATAGTATGTCACTTTAGTTAAATATGTTATACAAAAAACCTATCAGAATTGAAATGTTTGTGATATACTAATTTTGTAGAACAAATGAAGTAGGAATGCTTACTATTTGTTAGAAAATGAGGTATGATGTATAAAAATAAAGTGAAGTTTTCAAAAGTTGTAACAAATTATTGAGGGCGAAGAACTTATAGCTTGTGAACATGAAGAGGAAACTCTAGAGAGGTAAGAAAGTAGAGGGGGAAAATCATGAAAAAGCTACAACGTATTCAAAAAGTATTAGTAGCAAACCGCGGGGAAATTGCAATTCGTGTATTTCGTGCTTGTACAGAATTAGGATTACGTACAGTCGCAATTTATTCGAAAGAAGATAGCGGTTCTTATCATCGTTATAAAGCGGATGAAGCTTATTTAGTAGGAGAAGGTAAAAAGCCAATTGAAGCTTATCTTGATATCGAAAATATTATCGAAATCGCAAAAAGTAATCATGTCGATGCAATTCACCCAGGATATGGTTTTTTGTCTGAAAATATCCAATTTGCGAAACGTTGTGAAGAAGAAGGGCTTATCTTTATCGGACCAAAAAGTAAACATTTAGACATGTTTGGTGATAAAGTAAAAGCAAGAAAGCAAGCGCAATTAGCAAACATTCCTGTTATTCCGGGAAGTGACGGACCAGTAAATACGCTTGAAGAAGTATCGGAATTTGCTAAAAAACACAACTATCCAATTATTATTAAAGCATCGCTTGGAGGCGGCGGACGCGGTATGCGAATCGTACGTAGCCAAGAGGAATTAAAAGAGGCGTATGATCGTGCAAAATCAGAAGCGAAGGCAGCTTTTGGGAATGACGAAGTGTATGTTGAGAAGTTTGTTGAAAATCCAAAGCATATTGAGGTGCAAATTTTAGCTGATAGTGAAGGTAATGTAATTCATTTATATGAACGCGATTGTTCTGTACAAAGGCGACATCAAAAAGTAGTTGAAGTGGCACCAAGTGTATCCTTACCAGTTGATTTGCGTAATCGTATTTGTGAAGCAGCAGTGCAGCTTACTAAAAATGTAGACTATTTAAATGCAGGAACGGTTGAATTTCTTGTGAAAGGCGATGAGTTTTACTTTATTGAAGTTAATCCTCGTGTCCAAGTGGAACATACAATTACAGAAATGATTACAGGGATTGATATTGTACAATCACAAATTTTAATTGCTGATGGGTACTCTTTACATAGTGAAAAGGTTAGCATTCCAAAGCAACAAGATATCACAACACACGGATTTGCGATTCAATCACGTGTAACAACAGAGGATCCACTTAATAACTTTATGCCAGACACAGGGAAAATTATGGCATATCGTTCCGGTGGTGGTTTTGGTGTCCGCTTAGATACAGGAAACAGCTTCCAAGGTGCGGTTATTACACCGTATTATGATTCATTGCTTGTAAAAGTGACAACTTGGGCATTAACATTTGAACAAGCAGCAGCAAAGATGGAGCGAAATTTAAAAGAATTCCGTATTCGTGGTATTAAGACAAACATCCCATTTTTGGAAAATGTGGTGAAACATGAGAAATTCTTAACCGGAAAATACGATACGTCATTTATTGATTGTTCACCAGAGTTATTCTCATTCCCTAAACGAAAAGACCGTGGGACAAAAATGTTATCGTATATTGGGACAGTAACGGTGAACGGGTTCCCTGGCATCGGTAAAAAAGAGAAGCCGATCTTTTCAGATGCACGTATTCCAAATGTAACGTATTCGAACCCTATTCTTAAAGGGACAAAACAAATTTTGGAAGAGCGTGGGGCAGACGGATTAGTGCAGTGGGTTAAAGAGCAAGATCGAGTATTGTTAACGGATACGACATTCCGAGATGCGCATCAATCTTTACTTGCAACGCGTGTTCGTACGCAAGATTTAAAGAAAATCGCAGAGCCAACTGCACGCATGTTACCGAACTTATTCTCAGCAGAGATGTGGGGCGGGGCAACGTTTGATGTAGCGTATCGTTTCTTAAAAGAAGACCCGTGGGAGCGCCTTTTACAGTTACGTCAAGAGATGCCAAACGTATTGTTCCAAATGCTTCTTCGTTCCTCTAATGCGGTAGGGTATAAAAATTATCCAGACAATTTAATTGAGAAGTTTGTTGAATGTTCTGCGCAAGCTGGTATCGATGTGTTCCGTATCTTCGATAGTTTAAATTGGGTGGAAGGTATGCGTGTTGCAATTGATGCAGTTCGTCAAAGTGGTAAAATTGCAGAAGCAACAATGTGTTACACTGGAGATATTCACGACCCGATGCGCAGTAAATATGATTTGAACTATTATAAAAACTTAGCGAAAGAACTAGAAGCATCTGGGGCTCATATTTTAGGAATTAAAGATATGGCTGGATTATTAAAGCCGAATGCAGCATATGATTTAGTTTCCGCTTTAAAAGAGACGGTATCGATTCCAATACATCTTCATACGCATGATACGAGTGGAAATGGTGTGTTAACATATGCAAAAGCGGTTGAAGCTGGTGTTGATATCGTGGATGTTGCGGTTAGCTCTATGGCAGGATTAACATCTCAGCCAAGTGCGAATACACTATTTTATGCATTAGAAGGAAATAAAAGACAGCCAGATGTTGCGATTGACTCGTTAGAACAACTTTCTCATTATTGGGAAGATGTACGTAAATATTATGCGCCATTTGAGAGTGGTATGAATGCGCCACATACAGAAGTATATATGCACGAGATGCCTGGAGGACAATATAGTAACCTGCAGCAACAAGCGAAAGGTGTTGGACTCGGCGATCGTTTTGATGAAGTAAAAGTAATGTATCGCCGCGTAAATGATATGTTTGGTGATATTGTGAAAGTAACACCATCTTCAAAAGTAGTAGGGGATATGGCATTATTTATGGTGCAAAATCAATTAACAGAGGAAGATATTTATAAACATGGTCATTCTTTAGATTTCCCTGGATCTGTTGTCGAGATGTTCTCTGGTGATCTTGGACAACCATATGGTGGCTTCCCAAAAGAGTTACAAAATATTATCTTAAAAGGAAAAGAGCCATTAACAGTAAGACCAGGTGAACTGTTAGAGCCAATTAATTTTGAAGAGTTACAAAAAGAACTATTCCACAAGTTAGGGCGAGAAGTAACGATGTTTGATGTGATTGCTTATGCGTTATATCCGAAAGTGTTTATGGATTACCAAGCAGTGGAAAGTCAATTTGGCAATGTATCTGTTCTTGATACACCAACGTTCTTCCATGGCATGCGATTAGGAGAAGAAATTGGTGTAGAGATTGAACGTGGAAAGACATTGATTGTAAAATTAGTTTCAATTGGTGAACCACAAGCTGATGGAACTCGTGTAGTTTACTTTGAGTTTAATGGTCAGCCTCGTGAAGTAATTGTGAAGGATGAAAGTGCAAAATCAACGGTTGCACAACGTGTGAAAGGAGATCGAAATAATCCAAATCATATGAATGCAACGATGCCTGGAACAGTTATTAAAGTGGTTGTCAAAGAAGGCGATGAAGTGAAAAAAGGGGACACAATGGCAATCACGGAAGCGATGAAGATGGAAACAACAGTGCAAGCACCATTTTCTGGTATAGTGAAAAAGATATACGTTAAAGATGGTGAAGCTATCCAAACGGGTGACTTGTTACTTGAATTAGAGTCATAAAAAAGAGCTGCAGTTCAAAACTGCAGCTCTTTTTTTATGATAATTTTTTGTTATGTTCGTTAGTTTGCAATTTTGCTTCTTCCAGGTTCTTTTTACTACGCGTTGCAAGCATGACTAGATAACATAGTAATGCAAATAAGCATGAAATAAATAAGGAGTGTAAAATGGCCATAAATAAGTTTGCGCCTGTCAACACAACTAGCATACCGGATAGCGCTTGAAGCGTTACAAGAATAAAGGAAACAATCCAGCCCCAATATACAACTTTTTGCTTCTTATAATGACGAACTGCAAGAATTGTCGCATATAAAATCCATACGAAAATTAGCATCGCAGCAAAACGGTGCCCCATTTGAACCCATTCATAAAATTGAGTTGGAAGCGGGCTTTTTTTACTACACAATGGGAAATCCGGACAAGCTAAGCTTGCGTGTTCGTGACGAACTAATGCCCCGGTGTATACAACGATATAGCTGTAAATTGTTATACCATAAATATGAAATTTCATTTTTGCATCGATAATAACAGAACGAGCGTCAAATTTCTGATCGATTTCAAAGATAAGGAATGTTAATAAAACAACAGATGCAAATGAAATTAACGAAATTCCAAAGTGAATTGCTAATACAGCAGGGACTTGTCCCCATACAACAGCAGCTGCGCCCATTAGTGCTTGAGCAACTAAAAATACGAAAGAAAGAATTGCTAATGTTTTTGTCTCACGAATATGCCCGTAATGTTTCCACGCTAACACACAGAGAATGGTAATAAGTATACCAGCTGATCCTGATGTAATGCGGTGACTAAGCTCAATAATTGTGTCCATCGGGAAGCTAGAAGGAACGAGTTCTCCATTACATAATGGCCAAGATCTTCCACATCCTTGTCCAGAACCTGTTTTTGTTACTAAAGCACCGCCAAGTAGTACGATGAGTAAATCAATGCATGAAATGACTGCCAACCATTTTATAAAGCGTTGCAATTGTTTTCACCAGCTTTCAAATTTTAAAATTATTTTGTAATACCTTCATGATATAAGTAGTCTTACCAGAGAGAGACACTACAGTCCTATAATATATAAAAACTTATAAAATAGCAAAAAAGGACAAAGAGATCGTTTCTCCTTATATTTTGTGTAAAAAAAATGATAATATGATAATTTTTTTTGTGAAAATACCGATTTTTCACGGTAAATAAGCATGAATCATAGGAAAATTTGACAAAAATAGTTTATGATTCAAGACAATCATATGTTATGATATATTGTAATAAGAACCAACTTTTTGGAAGTGACACAAAAAGTTCATGTTTTCTTCACAAATTTTTCGGTAAGTATGATTTAATATACACGAATAAACGAGTATATTAGTAGAAAATATGAAAACAGCATTTCTATTGTAATAATATTGTTATATAAGCGGAGAGGGGATTTGCTTATATAGGCGTTACAAAATAGAGGTGAAGTTCTTAGGGGGGAGAAATGATGAGTCATGCAACAAGCGAAATGCATGAGGAATCAACTGTAACAACTGTACCGGAAACGAGTCGCATACAAGATTTGAAAGCGCTTGTGAAGATTGGGATTGTGAACTCCAATACGTTAACGGTATTTACTGGTTTTTGGTTGGCGCTACACTTTAACGGGTTCAATGTGATGAATGAGTTAGATACAATGTTCTTCACGATTGTTGGTGCTGGACTTATTATGGCAGGGTCATGTAGCTTAAATAATTATATAGACCGAGACATTGATCATTTAATGGAACGAACAAAAAAACGTCCAACAGTTACAGGGAAAATGAAGCCAAGTTTTGTATTAACAATGGGTATTGTGTTATTACTGCTTGGATTTGTATTTTTACTTCTCACGACGCCAATGGCAGCGTTTATTGGTTTAATTGGTACATTCACGTACGTTGTTTTATATTCATTATGGACAAAACGAGCGTACACATTAAATACAGTTGTAGGTAGTGTTTCTGGAGCGGTACCACCATTAATTGGATGGGCGGCAATTGATCCAGGGCTAGACCCGATTGCTTGGACACTATTTCTAATTATGTTTATTTGGCAAATTCCGCATTTCCTCGCTCTTGCGATGAAGCGCGTTGATGAATATCGTAAAGCAGGTATTCCGATGCTTCCAGTTGTTCATGGATTTGATATTACAAAACGTCAAATTATGATTTGGACAGTGTGCTTATTGCCACTTCCTTTTTATATGAATGCATTAGGAGTTACATTTATGGTTATCGCAACAGTGCTTAACATCGGTTGGATTACATTAGGCTTTTATGGCTTCCGCAGAATAGATGACATCAAATGGTCCGTACAAATGTTTGTATACTCCTTGAATTATTTAACAATCTTATTTATTTCTATGATTGTTGTAACTTTCTTTTAAGACGAAGGCTTAGGGGATTTTTTATGTTGAGATTTACTTTTTTTATTATAAAGTACAATCTAATTTACAAAGAAAGTGGGGGTTGTTTGTATGAAGAAACAGTGGCGATTACTTTCGCTCGTTTCACTACTGGCTTTATTGTTAGGGGGATGCGGTAAAGCCTTTCAATCTACTTTGATTCCAAAGGGCGAAGTAGCAAAAATGCAATATGACTTATTACTGTTAGCAAGTGCAATTATGATTGGAGTCGTACTTGTTGTTACGGTGATTTTCTTGTATGTAATTGTGCGTTTCCGTCAACGTAAAGGTCAAGAAGACTTTATTCCAGAGCAAGTTGAGGGAAATCACAAGCTAGAAATTATATGGACAGTCATTCCGATTATACTTTTACTAATATTGGCTGTTCCTACCGTTACATATACGTTTAAACTTGCTGACGTAAGTGCAATTGAGAAAAAGAAGATTGATAAAGATCTGGTCGTTGTTGATGTAACAGCGCATCTTTATTGGTGGGAATTTTCTTACAAAAATGAAAAAATAGTAACTTCACAAGATTTAGTCATCCCTACAGGTAAAAAAGTGTATTTGAACTTAAAAGGTGCTGATATTAAGCACTCATTTTGGATACCATCTTTAGCAGGAAAACTTGATACGAATACAGACAATGTGAACAAAATGTGGTTGAAAGCGGATGAAGCAGGAACATATAACGGATTTTGTACAGAGTTTTGTGGTCCTTCACATTCGTTAATGCAATTTAAAGTGAAAGCTCTTGATGAAAGTGAGTACAAACAGTGGGTTGCTGATATGAAGGAATTAGATGGAAAACAGAATGTAGCTTCTGCACAAGAACAGCAAGGGCAAGAAATCTTTGCGAAAAGCTGTTTAGGCTGTCATGCTATTGAAACAAACGATAAGAGGCCACCTGCTGCTCGAATTGCTCCAAACTTAGCAAACTTTGCGGACCGTGATATGGTTGCAGGGATTGCAGAGAATAACGATGAGAATGTAAAAGCGTGGTTAAAAGACCCTGAAAGTATGAAACCAGGCAATAAAATGACTGATAAGTATGACAATTTATCAGATGAAGAAGTTGATGCACTGAATGCATACTTAAAAACATTAAAGGTTGAATAAAAAGGGTTTAACCGGCAAAGGGGAGGTTGAAAGCGTGAGTGCTGTAGCAAAGAAGCAGGGGATAGGTGCTGTTATATGGGACTATTTAACGACAGTCGATCATAAAAAGATTGCTATTCTCTATTTAATTGCAGGTGGAATATTCTTTATTATGGGCGGATTAGAAGCTTTGTTTATCCGTTATCAATTAGCGATTCCGAATAATGATTTTCTTGTTGGAGATGCATATAACCAAGTGTTAACGATGCATGGGACAACGATGATTTTCTTAGCGGCAATGCCACTTTTATTTGCGTTTATGAATGCTGCCGTACCACTTCAAATTGGTGCGCGTGACGTTGCATTTCCGTTTTTAAATTCACTTGGTTTTTGGCTGTTTTTCTTTGGTGGGGTATTTTTAAATGCAAGTTGGTTTTTAGGGGGAGCACCAGATGCAGGGTGGACATCATATGCATCTTTATCTCTTGCATCAGAAGGACACGGAATTGACTTTTACGTACTCGGTTTACAAATTTCGGGTATCGGAACATTAATAGGTGGAATTAACTTTCTTGCCACCATTATTAATATGCGTGCACCTGGTATGACATACATGAGAATGCCGATGTTTACATGGACAACTTTTGTGGCATCTGCGCTTATCTTATTCGCATTTCCACCTTTAACGGTTGGTTTAGCGTTATTGATGTTAGATCGCCTATTTGGAACAGGTTTTTTCGTACCAGCATTAGGTGGAAACACAATTATATGGGAACATTTATTTTGGATATTCGGTCACCCAGAAGTATACATCCTCATACTCCCAGCTTTCGGAATATTCTCAGAAATCTTTGCTACATTTTCTAAAAAACGTTTATTCGGCTACTCATCCCTGGTATTTGCAACAGTATTAATCGGATTTTTAGGATTCATGGTTTGGGCGCATCACATGTTTACGGTTGGACTTGGACCAGTAGCGAATGCTATCTTCTCTGTGGCTACAATGGCAATTGCTGTACCAACGGGGATTAAAATTTTTAACTGGTTATTTACAATGTGGGGCGGGAGCCTTCGCTTTACAACCCCAATGTTGTATGCGGTTGCTTTCATTCCATCGTTCGTTATGGGTGGGGTAACAGGTGTTATGTTAGCATCTGCTCCTGCGGATTATCAATTTCACGATAACTACTTTGTTGTTGCACATTTTCACTATGTAATTGTTGGTGGGGTTGTATTTGGATTACTGGCAGGTACTCACTACTATTGGCCAATTATGTTTAATAAAATATTAAATGAAACGCTTGGTAAAATTACGTTTTGGTTGTTCTTTATTGGTTTCCATTTAACGTTCTTTATTCAGCATTTCTTAGGTTTAATGGGGATGCCACGACGTTATTTCACGTATTTACCAGGACAAGGATTAGAACTTGGAAACTTAATTAGTTCTATCGGTGCAATATTTATGGCGCTAGGAACAATCGTTTTATTATATAACGTTGTAAAAACGGCTTTCTCAAGCGAACAAGCAGGACGTGATCCATGGGATGGGCGCACACTAGAATGGTCGATTCCAGCTCCGACGCCTGAGTATAATTTCAAACAATTACCATTTGTACGTGGATTAGATCCACTTTGGATTGAGAAACGTGAAGGTAAAACAGAAATTACACCAGCAGAACCGGTTGGGGATATCCATATGCCAAACGCTTCAATTTTACCATTTATAATTTCACTTGGTCTCTTTATTGCAGCATTTGGAGCAATGTATATGGAAGCAGGTAAAGACAAGTTATGGTTAGCAGTATGTATAATTGGTTTCATTATTACATTTGGAGCGATGTTCTTCCGCTCAATTATAGATGACCATGGGTACCATATCCATAAAGAAGATTTAGAGGATAAGGAGGTTAAGCTATAATGCATGCAGAGGAAAAATTAACAAATGAAACGTTTCCGGCAGATCCTGAGAAAGCGACATTAGAAGGGAAAAATAAGTTTATTGGCTTTTGGTTGTTTTTAGGGGGAGAAACCGTTCTTTTTGCTTCTTTATTTGGAACATACTTAGCATTGAAAAATTCAACAAATGGTGGTCCAACTTCACAAGAACTGTTTCAAATGCCGCTTGTTTTTCTTATGACAATGCTTTTATTAACAAGTAGTTTAACGAGTGTGTATGCAATGTATCATATGAAAAACTTTAATTTTAAGAAGATGCAACTTTGGTTAATTATTACTGTACTGCTTGGACTTGGATTTTTATGTTTTGAAATTTACGAGTTTATTCATTATACGCATGAGTTTAAACATACGATGCAAAGTAGTGCTTTTGGTTCTGCGTTTTATGCGCTTGTTGGAACACATGGGCTACACGTATTGTTTGGACTATTATGGATTACAACCCTAATCATCCGAAATGCAAAGCGTGGCTTGAATCTATACAATGCACCAAAATTTTACGTTGCAGCGATTTATTGGCATTTCATTGATGTAGTTTGGGTGTTTATTTTCACTGTAGTATATTTAATGGGAATGGTGGGATAAACAATGGCAGTAAAAGAAACAAATACAGGTAGTCCAAAGGTTGATTTAGCATACCGTAGAAAAAAGAGTGTGGAAGAAATGAAGCATCAAGTGATAACATTTGCATTAATGATTTTTCTAACAGCTGTTGCATTTTTAGCTGTTGCTTATCCGAAAACGTTTAGCCCTCTTTTTTCTGTACCATTTATTTTACTTTTAGCAGCTGTACAAGTTATTTTTCAATTGTACTATTTTATGCACATGAATCATAAAGGTCATGAGGTGCCAGCGTTCTTTTTATATTCAGGGTTACTAGTAGGGTTAATTACAATTTTAACGTTTATGACGATTGTATGGATTTAAGGGGGAGAGGGATTGAGGTTGTTATCAATCCCTCTTTTCACTATGACAGTAAAAGGTGGGTGTAGTGAAGTGAGCAACTTATGGATCTTTGGATTTGAGGCACTATGGAGTCCGGTATTTTTACTGTTTATGTTGGCGGTGTTTATTGGATATTTTGTGATTATTGGGCCGTATCGAAAGAATTTTTCAAACAGTGAAAAGGTAAGTAAAAAACAAATACTGTGCTTTACAATGGGGATTGTTCTTCTTTATTTTGTAAAGGGCGGACCGATAGATTTACTTGGACATATTATTTTTAGTGCACATATGTTTGAAATGGCAGTGATGTATATTGCGGTGCCACCATTGTTATTACTTGGTTTGCCTGCTTGGTTATTGCAGTATGTTACGTCGTTTCGCTTTGTGAAAGTAATCTTATATATATTTGCAAAGCCATTAATTGCATTATTTCTTTTTAATGGCCTTTTCTCCCTATATCATTTACCGATTGTATTTGATACAGTGAAACAAAGTCAGATTGGTCATCCTCTTGTGCTAAGTATACTGTTTTTTACGTCAATTATGTTGTGGTGGCCAATGTTAAATCCACTTCCGCAGTACCAAACATTAAGTGATATAAAGAAAATTGGCTATATGTTTGCCAATGGTGTGTTATTAACACCAGCGTGTGCACTTATCATATTTGCTAGTGCACCATTATTTAAAACATATACAGACCCAAGTGCATGGATGAATGCGATGGAGCTTTGTGTGCCAGCTGGAACATTAGCGGATTTAAATATTACAGGCCCAGACTTTCTACATTGGATGTCTGTATTACATGATCAGCAAACAGGTGGAATTATTATGAAGGTCGTTCAAGAGATTGTATATGGCTTAATTATAGGATATGTGTTTTTTAACTGGGCCCGGAAAGAACGGAAAAGAGATGCGGAGCAGTTACATAAACTCCCACCTCACTTACAGGCAAAATAAAAAAGGTGTACAAAAGTTTTTGTACACCTTTTTTTATTTGCTAAAGCCCGATTGGTTCAACTAACAATCAATGGGGGATGGAGAAAACCCTACTGATTGAAGCTTCACTTTATGTATGCATGATATCATTTGAGGTTTTTCTTAAGGAAGAAATAAAATATAATTTTACTCAGTAATTGCTAATTCTTCTAGCTCTTTCTCAATATTTTGTAGCAGTTGTTCGCTTTTTTGAAGAACGTTTGTTGGGAAAGTCTCATCCGCACCATATTCAACACCATGAGGATAGTAATGTTTACCAAGAAGAGGTGCTAGTAGTTTGACTTCTGCGTGACTTCCACCTATATCTCCTTTTACAGCAACTCCGCGAATACGTAAATAATACACATGTTGTAACACTTCAAATTTGTAGTCATATGTAACGCGTTCATAATCCCATTGTCCTGCTAATACGAATCGATGTTCTTCCATAACTGCAGTTAAGCGATTGAAATCAACAACAATGTTTTCGATTTTTGTATTTGTGAATTTCATTGTATATCCTCCTTAGTTCAATATAAAAGTCTTTGTTTTTATAATAGTACGAATAATAAGAAATCGCAATTCATATAAAGAGGTAAAGTGATAATATCTGCTTTTATAAAAGAAATATGATATAGTGGACGTAGTGTAGTACACACAAAATAATAAGGAAGAGTTTTGTTTGTGCATACCTCAATTTTATGTTTGTTTAGGAGGTATATTGATTGAAGACAGTACTTCGTGTTATATGCATTACAATTTTAATTTTAATCATTCATTTATACGGGAAATTACTCGTTTCTGAATATATATCACAACCATCAAATTCGAAAAAAGAAAGTCAGTTGATAAAACAAAAAAGCGGACAGAAAAACGAAAATATAACAGAAAATATTTCATATCTTATCGGCAGTGAAGCAGAAAGTTTGTTAGCAAAATGGGGAGAGCCGGTAAGAATTGAGCCATCAGCTTATGGATATGAATGGTGGGTATACAATAACGAAGATGCTGCTCAATATGTACAATTTGGGATTGAAAACCATAAAGTTGTTACGGCATATGTGGCTGGTGAAGAAGTAGATATAGCGCCGTTAAAAATTGGCTCAACGTATGATGCCATTTACAAACAAATCCCATTTTCGAATGAAGTATCACTTGAGATAGGAAGAGGTAGCTACCAATTTGAATTATCGCAAGATGAGTTAGCAGAGCAACCGTTGATTCCTGTGGAAGAAGATATATGGGCACAGTTATACTTTGATCGTTTTACACAAGAACTTGTCGGTGTGAGGTATATGGATAGTGTTACGCTCGTGAAGCAGAGACCGTATCAACTTGTATACTCGGGAGAGCTGTTAGACCAAGCTAATGTGTCAGAAGAACAAATGAAATTAATTGAGCAAGGAAATGCGCAGCAAATTTTAGATCTTACAAATGTTATTCGTACACGTCATCAATTATCTCTTCTTGAATGGGATCAACAAACAGCTGAAGTGGCATATGGCCATAGTGAAGATATGCAAAAGAACGAATATTTTTCTCATGATTCTCCGAAGTTTGGAGCATTAGGTGATCGATTACAACGAGGAGAGGTAGCGTTTCAGTTGGCGGGAGAAAATATTGCGGCGCAGCATACAGATGGTATTGCAGCTGTGCAAGGTTGGTTGAACAGTGAAGGACACCGTGAAAACTTGTTAAACGAAGAGTTTACCAATTTAGGTGTGGGGGTACGTGACAAGTATTATACGCAAAATTTTATTCGAAAATAAAAGCACATAGTTCGCCTAAAAATGGGCGAACCATGTGCTTTTTTTTTCTTACAATATAGCGAGAGGTTATATTCGGCGAGGTGAGTAAAATGACAACAATGAAAGGAGAATTACATCCTTCCGTTCAAAAATTCAAGGTATTTGTGAATCGTCATCCGAAATTGGTTCATGATGTTCGGGAGGGAAAGAAAACGTGGCAGCAATTTTATGAAGAATGGTATTTATTGGGTGAAGATGATGAAATATGGAAACGATATAGAGTAGATAATGAGGAGAATTCTCGTATACAAGAGGAACAAAAGAAAGAGAAGTCTGAAGACTTTATGGGACAGATGGTATCTTTTTTTAAGAATTTAGATGTAGAACAAGTGCAACAACATATAACAAATGTTACAAGTGCAATTGGGAGTGTTCAACAGGTAATACAGCAATTTCAAGGGAACCGGACAACCGAGAAAAAAGAGAAGTCTGAGAACAATCCGTTCTTTTTTCAAAAGGACTAGGAGGAGAAAGGGATGCGAGCAGAAATTCTGGAGTATATACGTGCAGATGAAGATTTAGAACGGTATATTCGTGAACAACCATATTGGTATCGAAAATTATCTCGTAATCCGGATGATAAGGAAGCGTTTGAATTAGCGGCAATGCAATATTTAAAGAAGACGATTCCGGATAAAGTTACAAAATTTCAAAATCAGTTATCGGTTGCTTCTTTAATGATAGACATGTTTCAATATATGCGGCAGCAAAATGGAAGCTAAAAGTAAAGAGTTGTTTTTATGAGTGAAAGAAGTATGTTTGTATATGCGTAGCAGCCATTTTGTCGTCCAAATAATATAATGATTTCTATGTGTCCGTCATGTAGAACTTTTGTTACAATAGAAATGGATCAAAGACAGAAGGAGCTACAACATGACGGAAATTTGTTTAGTACGACATGGACAAACTGATTGGAATTTTCAAGAAATTATTCAAGGGCGTGAAGATATTCCTTTGAATGAGGTTGGAAAAAGACAAGCAAATCAAAGCGCTGAAGCACTACAAAATGAAGAATGGGATGTAATTGTAAGCAGCCCTTTAGTTAGAGCTCATGAAACTGCGAAAGCAATTGCGCATAAGATAGGGGTTGACACAATACATCTTGATGAACGTTTCGTGGAAAGAAACTTTGGAGTAGCATCGGGAAAACCTGTTGTTGAAGTAAGAGAGGCGATTTCAGCTGGTGATGTGGAAGGGATGGAAACGGATGAAGAGCTTGTAGAACGCTGTTTTTTAGCGCTTCAAGATATTGCAGAGCGTAATGTTGGTAAACGAGTGATTATTGTCGCACATTCGCACGCGATTAAAGCGATGTTACATGCAATCTCACCAGAAGAAATTACATTTAAAACACCGCTGAAAAATGCGTGTATGAATTATGTGAAAAACATAGATGGAACGTGGAATGTGTTACGTTATAATGTAGCTGAACACATTTGTTAATAGACAAATTTTTAATTCGTGGGCGTTTTAGCGTTCACGAATTATTTTATTATGGGATCGTATATAGGGATTAGTAGTTCTTTTATAAATGTGGTATGATGAATACTCGGAGGTGTCTCTCATGATCGTAGCGACGCTAGAGAGCGTAATGATGTTAGAAAAAGCAGAACAACTTGCGAAGGCAGTTGTTTGTTCAGATATAGCCGAACAGTACCGAGAGTGTTATAAAGTACTGAAGCAAGATGAAGAAGTACAAGCATTAATTCAACAGTTTACAGCGATGAAGGAGCGTTATGATGAAGTGCAACGCTTTGGAAAATATCATCCGGACTTTACTTTTGTTACAAAGCAAATGCGAGAGCTGAAGCGATCTGTAGATTTACATGAAAAAATTGCGGCTTTTAAAAAGGCTGAAAATGATTTGCAAAAGTTGCTAGATGAAATTAGTGTAATTGTAGGATCAGAAGTCTCTCCTTCTATTAAGGTTCCAACAGGAAATCCATTCTTTGATGCAGGTGGCTGTGGAGGTGGCTGTGGTACAGGAGGCGGCTGTGGCTGTAAGAAAACGGGGTGATTGACCCCGTTTTTTAAAGAGAAAGAAAACGGATACAAAAAACTATGTTGCGTGATACAATCAGTTATATAGATGTAGTTCTGTTTATCCCACTATTTGCGGGCTGTAAGATTCCCGTCTCAAAACTTAGAGGATTCAGAGAAGTTTAGGTGGGAGATAAACAGCCCGTAAAAGCCCGATTGGTTCACCTAACAATCAGTGGGGGATGGAGAACCCCCGCTGATTGAAGTTTCACTTTATTTTGTAATGTAAAAAGATATAAAAGGAGAAGAAGGAGAAGATTATGTTTGGGCAGCGACAAAGCATGATTGTTTATTTACATTCGTTAAAACATGCTAAAACTTTAAGGAAGTATGGGAATATTCATTACATATCAAAGCGATTGAAATATGTGGTTGTATATTGTGATATGGAACAAATGGAACATATGTTGCAAAAAATGAATAAATTACCGTTTGTGAAGAAAGTAGAACCATCTTACCGTCCGTTTTTAAAAACAGAGTTTGAAAATTCAAGACCAGATCGTGCAAAAGAATATGATTATAATAAAGTAGATTAAAAAACCACCGCGTGCGGTGGTTTTTTGTATGTATATAAAAAATAGTATGTAAAGTCTATTGTTGTTACAAGTAACAAGGATTAAATCGGCAAGGTTTCATGCTATATAGTTACTTCGTTATTGCATTGGTGGAATGAAGTGGTTCATACGTAAAATGCCGATTAAATGATTAAAATATAGCTCGTTTTCTGGGAAAGTTGAAGATGGTTTTACTGTAAAAGAAACAACCTTTTTTCCAAGTTGTTCAGCAGTTTCCTCAAATAAGGCAATACGTTTACTTTTTTTGTTTTCTAATACAGGAATGCCTTCTCGGCAAATATATAACGGTTGAAAGTTTCCGGTTTCAGTTGGTTTTAAAACAACAACAAGGGAACAAACAGTTTTCTCTTGCTTAACTGTATTAAATTGTAGCATATGTGTTACGCGATGTTTATTTGCTTTTGCAATTTCGACTAATTCGTATAAATCGGAGTATCCTTCTCCTAGTTCGATAAAACGTTGAATCATATTTATGCCTCCTCTTTCTTTTACTGTATCATTTCATATTCAAAATGAAAAGAAGACAAAGAAAAAAACCCTGCAAAAGCAGGGCCCTTCTTACACTAGTAACATGTACTAGCAAGAAGGCAAAGGGAGAGGAGAAACCGGAGGAAGAACTTATGGGGAAACGTAAGTCTTCTCCGCGGTTGGCAACAACATCTAAGGTGATGTTGTTATCCTTATTTATGTCCAATCTCTTTGAAGATATACATTGCATAATTAATTTTTATTGTTTGCTTTTTATTTTGCTTTCTATCTTTTTATGATAGGATAAAAAAGATAAAGTGAAAGTTCAATCAGTCGGGATTTTATCCCCCATTGATTCTCAGCTCGCAAATAGCGAGACAAATATACATAAGGCTAACATATGGTAGTCTCTTCGCTATTTATACATATACTATTAAGCCGATTGAGAATTTGAGAACGGTTCATTCATAAAGGAATGTAAAGATAGCCGTTTTATCATAATGAAATAAAGGTAGTGACAAAAGATGAGAGTAGTTTCTGGGAAGTGTAAAGGACATCCGTTAAAAGCGGTGCCGGGCAATACAACTCGTCCAACGACAGATAAAGTAAAAGAGGCGATTTTTAATATAATTGGTCCTTATTTTGAAGGTGGATTAGCCCTCGACTTATTTGGTGGTAGTGGCGGTCTTGGTATTGAGGCTCTTAGCCGAGGGATAGATAAAGCGATTTTTGTTGATCGTGACGGGAAAGCAGTGAAAATTATCCGTCAAAATCTAGAAACTTGTAGGTTAGCGGAACAGGCAGAAGTATATCGAAATGATGCAGAACGTGCGATTAAGGCGCTTATTAAGCGTGAAGTATCATTTGATTTGGTGTTGCTAGATCCGCCTTATAAAGATCAAAAGATTATTTCTTTAATTAGTGCGATTGAACAGCATGGGCTTTTACATGAGAGTGGTACCATTATGGCAGAACATGAGGTGGAAGTCACTTTACCTGAAATGATTGGGACACTTGTAAAAGTGAGAGAAGAAGACTATGGAATTACGGCAATTTCAATCTATAAGTATGAAGGTGGGGGAACTGAATGACAAGCATAGCGATTTCTTCCGGAAGTTTCGATCCGATTACGCTTGGACATTTAGATATTATTAAAAGGGGCGCAAAAGTTTTTGATGAAGTATATGTAGTGGTGTTAAATAATTCATCAAAAAAGCCATTGTTTTCAGTAGAAGAGCGTTTATCGTTAATTGAAGAAGCGACAAAAGATATTCCAAATGTGAAGGTGGATTCTCATAGTGGTTTGTTAGTAGATTATGCACGAATGCGCAAGGCTAACGTCATTTTACGTGGTTTACGCGCTGTATCTGATTTTGAATATGAGATGCAAATTACATCAATGAACCGTAAATTAGAAGAAAATATCGAGACATTTTTTATGATGACAAATAATCAATACTCCTTTTTGAGCTCTAGTATTGTAAAGGAAGTAGCACGCTATGGAGGTAGCGTCTCTGGGCTTGTACCACCTGTTGTAGAGCGAGCGTTAAAGGAGAAATTTCCAACCCCGTTACGATGAACGGGGTTTTTTCTTATTTATAAGGCGAAATAGTAATAACGATACATATACATATAAAAAGAAAAGTGTAAAAAGTGGACCGTATGTAGTAAGTATGTCCCAGCCTTTTGTAATAGAAGTTGTCTCTTTCGAGAAAAAGACGGGGATATCGTATGATTTTGGAGAAAATGAATGTAACTTTTCATACAATGGTTGCCATAATAAGTACGTATAAAGTGGGGCGAGTGTACTTTGAATGATGCGAGCAATAAAGTACGGTTGGAAACGAATATCTGTTTCAGCTAAAATACTAGCAACTTGTGCCTGAATGGAAAGGCCGCTAAATGCTAAAATGAAGCTAGTTACAATTGCTTGCTGTAAAAGGGAAGTGTGTTCAATTTGACTAATTCGTTGACTGCCTAATGTTACTTCGAAAATACCTGATAAAAGTGGTGAACTAAAATAAGGTGAAAAGTTAAGGGTTTTTAAGAACTGCTCTGTTACGAATGTAAATAGTGTAGTGACATGAAATGTAGTAAGCATTTTATTAAGAACAGAGAACAAAATAATAAAGCCACCAATCATTAACAATGTTTGAATAGATGAAATAATAGCATCCCCAATTAATTTGCCAATGGGTCTCTTTTCTTGTAGGCGTGTTTTATGTAATGTTTGAAAAGCATGTGTGATCGAAAACCTATGGTTGGTTTGCTTTTTGTCTTTATTGTCTGTACTGCTTCCGTGGAATCTCATAATAAGACCAACTGTAAAGTTACTTAAATAGTGGGCAGTAGCTAAAATAACACCTAACTTTGGGTTATTAAAAAATCCGATAGAAACTGCCCCGAAAATAAATAGTGGATTAGAAGAATTAGTGAACGATACAAGTCGTTCAGCTTCAATTTTTGTAAGTTGTTTTGTTTGTCGTAAACGTGCACTTAATTTTGCGCCAGCTGGGAATCCAGAGGCCATTCCCATTGCCCAAACGAACCCTCCGATGCCAGGAACGCGAAATAAAGGGCGCATAAGCGGTTCTAGAAGTATACCAATAAAAGCAACAACACCAAGGTTTATTAATAGCTCAGAGACGATAAAAAAAGGTAGAAGTGAAGGGAAAACGACTTCCCACCATATATGTAAGCCGCGAACTGAAGCTTCTAAGGCAGCTCGGGGGTGTAGAATAAGTGAGATGGTTAGAAATATGATGCATATGGTAAGAAAGAGTGTTTTCCATTTTTCGTACATTTTATAGCCCCCTTTGTCCAAAATGTTCATTTCAGTATACGAGGATATGTAGTGAATTTAGACCATAAGTATGAAAAGAATATAAAAAAATTGAGGGGTGGGATATGTGAAAACACCAAAGATTGGCTTAGCGTTAGGGTCCGGTGGTGCAAAGGGGTTCGCGCATGTGGGGGTTATTAAGGCATTAAGAGAAGCGAATATTCCGATTCATATGATTGCGGGGAGTAGTATGGGGGCTCTTGTTGGTACATTTTATGCAGCTGGATGTAATGTAGAGAGGTTATATCGTTTAGCAGCTGTATTTAAACGAAAATATTATTTGGATTTTACGATACCTAAAATGGGATTTATTGCTGGAAAACGTATAAAAGATATGATTAAAATGTTTACATATAACAGGAATTTAGAAGAATTAGATATACCAGTAGCGGTAGTTGCAACAGATATTTTAAATGGGGAAAAAGTTGTATTTACTGATGGCTCGATTGCAGATGCCGTTCGTGCTAGTATATCTATACCAGGTATATTTGTTCCAGAAAAGGTAAATGGTCGGTTACTAGTTGATGGTGGGGTGATTGACCGTATTCCGGTGTCAGTTGTAAAAGAAATGGGAGCGGATATTGTTATAGCTGTTGATGTATCTCCGATTAAGGTGAACGGGGAGGTTACATCTATTTATGATGTAATCATGCAAAGTATTGAAATTATGCAGCATGAACTTGTTGTAAATAGGCAAATTGCTTCAGATCTTATGATGCGTCCTGCTGTGGAACAATTTAGCTCACGTGCTTTTACAAACATTGACGAGATTATTGCGGTTGGAGAGAATGAGGCGAAAAATCACATTCAGAAAATTTATATGTTGATTGAACAATGGAAGGAGAAAGAGAATGTTTAAACGATTTCGATTTATGTATGCGCTTTTAATTGGGGTTATACTTGCAATGGTTTTGGTGTATGTTCCCCTTCCGTATTATATTACAAAACCAGGGATGGCAGAGGAATTAAAGCCTTACGTCAAAGTTGAAGGCGGATATGAAGAAAAAGGAGATTTTATGCTTGTGACAGTTTCGATGGGACGAGCAAATATTGTGAATTTCTTGTCTGCTCAGTTTAATGAGTATCACGAAGTTTTTAAGGATGAGGAAATTTTACAACAAGGAGAAAGTGACGAAGAATATCAGTTCCGTCAAGTGTATGCGATGGAACATTCTCAAAATGTAGCTATTTATAATGCTTATAAAAGAGCAAATAAGCCTGTTTCATTTGAAAATCAAGGTGTATTAGTAGCTGGGATTGCTGATGGTATGCCGGCTGACGGGAAGTTAGAACTTGGAGATCGTATTGTTGCGGTTGATAATCAATCTTTTCAAAACGCAGAAGAATTTATCTCATATTTGAAGGGCAAGCAAGAAGGTGATACTGTCAAAATTCAGTACATAAGAGATAAAAAACAAAGCGAAGTCAATTTACCCTTAAAACAAATTCCGCAAGATAAAAGTAGGGCTGGTATTGGAGTCTCTATTTTGACAGATAAGAAGCTCGTAGTAAGTCCTAAAATAAAAATTGATGCACATAACATTGGTGGACCATCAGCCGGTCTTATGTTTACGTTAGAAATTTATAATCAACTACTTGAAGGGGATATAACAAAAGGGCATGAAATTGCAGGTACAGGGACGATTAATGAAAAAGGAGAAGTTGGTCCAATCGGTGGAATCTCACAAAAGGTAGTTGCTGCTCATGATGCGGGCGCGGAAGTATTTTTTGCACCAAATGAAAAGGGTGCGGAAAAGTCTAACTACAAAGAAGCAGCAAGAACGGCAGAAAGTCTTGGCACGAAGATGAAAATTGTTCCTGTTGACACACTGGATGACGCCTTAAATTATTTAGAAAAAATGTAATGGGAAAGCATCCTTTCTTTTATCCCGCTATTTGCGGGCTGTAAGACTCCCGCCTCAAAACGTGAGGCAAGCGAAGAAGTTTAGGTGGGGGATAAACAGCTCGTAAATACTCGATTGGTAGGGCTAACACTCAGTGGGAGATGGAGAAAACCCCACTGAGTGAAGTTTCACTTTATGAGAGAGGATGCTTTTGTTTACTATAAAAAATTTTGTGTCTTTTCGTCATAACGAATGGGATGACGAGTAATATCTTGTTTCATTTGTTCACCGAGAAGTGGTTCTTTTAAAATGGAAAAATAAATATCGCTAGCTTTTTGATCAATTTTAAACATAGGATGTTGAAATGTCTTCCCATGGGTGAGAAGCGGTATAGGTAGCTGTTTTTTAATATGTGATATGTATGTCTGTCCCTTTTGAGACATGCCTAGTAAGCGTATGTACGGTGCGAGCTTTTCGACTTCAGCACGAAGCATATCTTCTTTAGTTGTATTTGTTAAAATGTGTGTGCATACTCGCTGTAACCTCGTCCATGTATAACGCTTTGTTTTGAGCGCTTCCATAAATGACGAAAATGATGATGTCTCTCTTATAAGGGATAAAATACGGTGTTCTAATCCTTCTTCAACTTCATATATGTTCTTTAATTCTAGTGGTGACATTGTCATTAATCTATATTTAAAAAATGGGAAATATCGTTCCCAATTGTGCAATAAGCCGTATGTATGAATGTATTTCTCAAGTAGTTGTTTTGTCATTTTTGGAACAAACGGAATAATTGCTTCAAATGAATGTTCATCACCGCTAAATAATTTTTTGCGAATACTTGTTGCACTTGCGATTTTTTCGTCATAAAATATTTCGTCATGATAGTGAGCGGCAAAGCGTTTAATCGTTTGCGCTTTCATCGTATTATTTTGAGCGTAAATCGCTTCTGTATAATGCAATCCCAATATGTTATTAGGTTGTGTAATATCAATTGTATTTGTGGTGTTTTGTAAATGTGAAAACGCTTCAGAGTTTGCTTTTGCATAACTTATACCTGTTTTCATATATTGCTGCACGAGTGTATCTAATTTGCTTTTTTTCTGTTGGCGAATAGAAACGGTATCATGGAATTCTTGTATATTTCCGCTTTCACTGCCAAAACAAACTTCTGAAACATTTAGTGCATTTAAAATGGAAATAGCACCATTTGCGAATGTTTCCGCTCTTTGTGTTGCGTAAGCATAGGGAAGCTCTACAACAATGTCAACGCCACCACATAGGGCCATTTTTGCTCTCGCCCATTTAGATATAAGTGCTGGCTCCCCTCTTTGTAAAAATGGGCCGCTCATAACAGCAATTAAAACATCACTGTCTGTTAACTTTTTTGATTGTTGCACATGATAAGCATGACCATTATGAAATGGGTTATATTCTACAATAATACCGCTAGCTTTTATAATAATCGCTCCTTTCGCTATAGCATCTTTTTTTAAAACGTGGTAATCTATATATTGTTTCCTATAATGATTTCATTATAGTGTAAAGAAAAAATATTGACAAATATACAATGGCTAGCTATAATTTTGTTTGTTGCCTTGAGGTGATATGATATGAAATGGTCCATCCATCAATTAAATAAAAGCCGACATAAAGGATTAACATTGGATGAGATGGTAGATGTAAGTGAACTAAAAGAAATCGAAAAAGATATTCGTGATATTCCGCCAGTTCATGTAACAGGTAGAGTTGATTTTGGTTCTAACAAGTTTACGTTCCATCTACATATAATTGGGAGTATGGTATTACCTTGTTCTCGCTCGTTAGTAGATGTGACATTACCATTTGACATTAAAACAACTGAGGTGTTCTTAGTTTCAAAAGAAGAGTTTGAAACTGAATCAGAAATTCACTACTTACAAGGAGAAGTACTTGACTTACTCCCTGTAATTAAGGAAAATATACTATTGGAGATTCCAATGCAAATTTTCAGTGAGGATGTTTCAGGCGGAGCACCGTCGCAAGGTCAAGACTGGCAAGTGATTTCGGAGAAAAGCGAAGAAGAGTCTGTTGATCCAAGGTTAGCAGGACTTGCGAAGTTTTTTGACAAATAATCGGAAGACCGGTTAAGGCCTTCGTATGAAAATAACTCTCTCTTTTAAGGAGGTGGGAAGAATGGCTGTACCTTTTAGAAGAACTTCTAAAACAGTAAAAAGAAAGCGTCGCACGCATTTCAAATTATCAGTACCTGGTATGGTAGAGTGCCCAAGCTGTGGTGACATGAAATTAGCTCACCGTGTATGTAAAGCATGCGGTACTTACAAAGGTAAAGAAGTAATCAGCAAGTAATTGCAAAAAATAAACGCAGAATATATTCTGCGTTTATTTTTTTTGTCATTTTCTTTTTCAGTTATGATTCTATCTTTTCTAGTACCGGCATATGTTTAATAAAAATGCATAAGGAGGACTAGGAAGATGGCGACAACGAGACAAGATGCATGGACAGATGATGAAGATGTGCTTCTAGCAGATGTAGTACTCCGGCATATTCGTGATGGAGGAACACAGCTTTCTGCTTTTAAAGAAGTAGGGAGAAGTTTATCGCGTACACCGGCTGCATGTGGATTTCGTTGGAATTCTTATGTGCGTAAACAATATAAAGATCAAATTGAGAAAGCGAAAGAAATAAGAAAAGCGGGCCATCGCGAATCTAAGGAGCAAAAAAAGAGAGAGCTATCTCCATTGGTTGTAACATTTGAGGATGTTATCTCTTTTCTAGAGAAATATAGAGAAGAGAAAGGGTCAAAAGAGTTATATCAAAAAGTTGAAAAGCTCCAAAAGGAAAAAGAGGATTTGCAGCAACGTTTATCTGTTTATGAAGAAGAGTATAGAACATTATTTGATTATATTGATCGCAAAAGAAATGTTGTTGTATCGGAAGTGGATAAAAGGAATGAAGAAATAAAAAACAGCTGAATGCAGCTGTTTTTTATTTTATGCAGATTCGCTATTTGTAACCGTATTCAAATTTTCTTTTGGGTGCCAAACATAAAAGTCACCATCTTCAGTTGAGATATTTTTGAAATCAAGTTTTTCCCAAAATTGTGCAGATTGGATGCGGGCAATCGTTTTAATAGGAAACTGTAATTGTTTTGCGAAATGCACAAGTGTTTTGCCAAATTGTTGATTTTGAAAAGCGGGCAATACTTCAAGTTTGAACAGTTCTATATACGGTTCTTGGAATAGCGTATGTTCGTTTGGTTTTTTCATATACAAACTCATACGTGCAATAAGAGAACCACCGTAATAAATACCATAGAATGGAGACTCGCTATCGTTTTCGATAATGTTTGCCTCTAAGTCCTCTAGCATAGAAAGTTCCTGGTCACCATATCTGGTGAACTTTTTGAATTCTTCTAATGTTTTATAGTTGATGAGCAAACGCTCAACTTTTGGAGAATGCATATCATTCACATCCTTTATTTAAGATGAAATACAGAAAAATGTAAAAATTCTCACTACTATTATAACGCATTTTGTTATCTTTATGAATAAAAGAAAGCATTCTTTCGGTATTTTTTTATTATTTTTGTTACACTATTCGATATATAGTATCGTGACAGGGGGATTTTATGAAAGTAGGAGTAGTTGGCCCGGGAGCAATTGGTCTTCTTTTTTCGTTTTATTTAAAGCGGTGTGGGATAGAGGTTACTTTGTATACAAAAGATGAAAACCAGGCAACCGTTCTTAGAAAATCAGGTGTGACATGTGTTTGTAACGGAAAAAGAGAGACGGTATTTTTGAATGTTCTCCCTATTGAGTCTATAGTAGACAGAGATGAGCGGTATATATTTATTGCGGTAAAACAATATCATTTGCAATCTGTTTTGCCGTGGATAGGAAAAGAAAAGCATCTCATTTTTCTGCAAAATGGAATGGGGCATCTTCAATATTTAAAAAGTATGAAGATGGAGAGTGTTGCAGTTGGTATAGTAGAACACGGTGCGAAAAAAGAGTGTGATGGTGTTGTAGAGCACACGGGGAGTGGTGTGACAAAATTTGGTGTTGTTACAGGTGATACATCCACGTTTGAGTCAATATTGTATAGTTTCGATGCAAAGGAATTTCCGGTTATATTGGAACAGGATTGGCACGGAACGATGATAAAAAAGCT
Organism: Bacillus manliponensis; assembly: GCF_000712595.1. Taxonomy (GTDB): domain Bacteria; phylum Bacillota; class Bacilli; order Bacillales; family Bacillaceae_G; genus Bacillus_A; species Bacillus_A manliponensis. Next base: position 172,050 of record NZ_JOTN01000002.1, on the reverse strand, counting down.
TGTTGTAAATACTTGTATTAACCCATTAACGGCTTTGTTGAAAGTTTCAAATGGTGAATTAATAACAAATTCATCTTATAATGTCATGATGAAACAGATCTTTGATGAGGTGACCTATGTTTTAGGAGAGACACATAAAGATGAACTGTGGAAGTTTGTTTGTGCTGTATGTGAACGGACAGCGCGCAACACATCTTCTATGCTAGCGGATGTGCAGCATAATCGCAAAACAGAAATAGATGCAATTGTTGGATATATTATAGAGCAAGCAGAAGAGCAGCGAAAAGAAGTGCCGACGCTTATGATGTTATATCATTTTATAAAAGCTTTAGAAATGTAAGTGATATGTTTTGCTTTTATGATAAACATTGACTACAATTTTGTTGGTGAGAGGTCAAGAGAAGAAAGGAAGAATATGATGGAGATAAAGGCAATCTCTGTTCCTTTGCAAGGGATTGTGGGGGACTATGTAAAAGGAGAAGTACAGGAGTACTTTGATTATCCACTTACAGAAGAAGGATTTACAGAGCGTTTGCATGATTTGCGTAATAGACACTATGCAAGAGAAGAATTGGTGTCGCATTTACTAAAATACAATGAAAAGCTCAATGTTGGAGAAGCGACGATAAACAACATTCAAGCGCTATTAGAAAATGATACATATGTTGTCGTAGGGGGACAGCAAGCGGGCATATTGACAGGACCGCTGTATACGATCCATAAAATGGTATCGATTATACAGCTTGCTAAGGAAAAAGAAAAGTCATTGGGTGTTCGCATTGTTCCTGTTTTTTGGATTGCGGGAGAAGATCATGACCTCGATGAAATTAATCATGTGTTCGTTTCAAAAAATAATAAAATCAAGAAAACAATTTTATATAATGCAGAGAAAAAGAAAATGAGCGCGTCAGAAATGAAGTTATCTAAAGAAGAGTGTAAGAGGTGGATAGAGGAGATTTTTAAAACATATCCGGAAACGAACTATACAAACGAAGTGTTACAGTTTGTAGAAGAGAGTTTACTTCGCTCGCGCACATACGTGGACTTTTTTGCGAACCTAGTTGCCAAATTATTTAAAGATACGGGTTTGATTTTTGTTGACGCACATCACCCGGAGCTTCGTAAACTGGAGATTTCTTATTTTGAGCAAATGTTAACATGTTATAAAGAAGTACAACAAGGGCTTGAAAATCAACAGCGTATTGTAAAAGGGAGAGGTTATAAACCGCTGATTGAGACGAAGGAAAGTGCAATTCATTTATTTATGCAACTAGAGGATGAGCGCGTTTTATTAGAAGAAAGTAATGGCCGCTTTATTGGAAAAAATGGGTTGTACTCTTTTTCATTTGAAGAATTGATGGAACAAGTTCGCCAATATCCAGAACGCTTTAGTAATAATGTTGTGACAAGGCCGCTTATGCAAGAAAGTGTTTTCCCGACATTAGCATTTGTTGGTGGACCAGGTGAAATTGCGTATTGGAGTGAGTTACAACAGGTGTTTCACGTGCTAAGTATGAAAATGCCGCCGGTTGTTCCGCGTACTACGATTAGTTACATGGAGAGGCATATTGAAGCTGATATGCGCGAATTAGGCATTGATGAAAGTGAATTATTTATACAGAAGGTAGATGCAATACGTGAGAAATGGATAGCCGAAAATGTTAAAGAATCGATTGAACAACCTTTCGCAGAAGCTACGGAACGTATAAAAGATATTCATGATGAGTTGCAAGAGCTTGTTAATAAAATAAATCCAAGTTTGCAGCAGTTTGCAAAGAAAAATGAGCAAAAAGTTTTAGGGCAGCTCCAGTTATTAGAGCGCACATTACAGGTTGATATTGAGAAAAAATATGAAGTGCAATTAGAAAAGTTCCGCCGAATTGAGTACGCACTTCAACCACAAGGAGCCCCGCAAGAACGTGTATGGAATATTTTTTATTATTTAAATCGTTACGGATTGGATTTTGTATCTGAATTATTACAACATACGTTTTCTTCAGATGGCCAGCATTATATTGTAAAACTTTAAAATCCTGCTCTTGAGAGCAGGATTTTATTTTTATAATGTGGAATTACCTGTAAAATACTTATGTTTCCTCAATTAGGTAAGTGTATAGGAAGATTTTTTGGAAAAACAGAACAAATTGTTATATTTTTCGACATGTTTTTGCCTAAATTACTGCAAATGATGATAAAATGTAGTATATAATAAAGAGATAAGTCAAGGGATTTATAATTGCAAAAAAGTAGGTGCAGCAATGTTTAAACACGTAACAGTTCTTTTGAAAGAAACAGTAGATGGTTTAGCGATAAAACCAAATGGTACATATGTAGATTGTACGCTAGGAGGTGGCGGACATAGTGCCTATTTATTATCGCAGCTTTCAGAGGAAGGCAGGTTGATTGCATTTGATCAAGATGATATCGCGATTGCAAATGCAAAAGAAAAATTTGCTTCTTATGGTGAGCGATTTACAGTGATAAAAAGTAACTTCCGTTATTTGAAAGAAAAATTAAACGAAATAGGGATTTACGAAGTGGACGGTATTTTATTTGATTTAGGAGTATCTTCTCCGCAATTAGATACAGCAGAACGAGGATTTAGCTATCATCAAGACGCGCCACTAGACATGAGAATGGATCAAAGTGCACCGTTGACAGCTTATGATGTTGTTAACGATTGGCCATATGAGAAATTGGTGAGAATTTTCTTCCAATATGGTGAGGAGAAGTTTTCGAAGCAAATTGCTAGAAAAATTGAAGCGTATCGTGAAACAAAAGCGATTGAAACGACAGGAGAACTAGTCGAATTGATTAAAGAAGGGATTCCAGCTCCAGCACGTAGAACAGGTGGACATCCAGCAAAGCGAGTATTCCAAGCAATTCGAATTGCGGTAAATGATGAACTGAGAGTATTTGAAGACGCGTTAGAGTCGGCAATTGAAATAACAAAGCCAGGTGGCAGAATTAGTGTTATAACATTCCACTCTTTAGAAGATCGCATCTGTAAAACGATATTTAAACAACATAGTACAACACCAGATCTTCCGCCAGGATTACCAATTATCCCGGATGAATATAAACCAAAGTTAAAGCTAATTACAAGAAAGCCGATACTTCCATCTGATGTGGAAGTAGAAGAGAACAAACGAGCGCGTTCTTCTAAGTTACGAATTGCTGAAAAATTATAGAAGGGGAGAGATGTATGACGAATTTAGCTGTGAAGTATAAAAAGCAGCAAGGTCAAGAACATGTGCAGTCTCAAACTTCGCAACAAGCAGTTCAGGTAAATACAAAAACAAAAATTACAAGGTTTGAAAAAACATTGTATATTGCTTTTATTGCTTTTTTACTATATGCATGTGTTGCTTTTATAGGGAATAAAGCAGCATTATATGAGTTTGATGCGAAAAAAGCTGAGCTTGAAAGTGAAGTTGTAAAGCAGCAAAAAGCAAATCAAGAATTGCAAGCGGAGGTTGAAAGTTTAAGCCGCTATGAACGTATTGCAGAGATTGCTAAAAAACACGGACTAGAAATTAATGCAAACAACGTGAAAGGTTTACAGTAATTATAGTGGGTGTGAAAAAAGATATGAATATGAGTAAATTTCATACGAACAAAGGAGCAGGCATCTTTATGATATTCGTCCTCCTGCTCTTTTTTTTATTGTTTGCCCGTTTCTTTTATATTCAAGTAACTGGAACGGTACATGGTGAGGATTTAAAAGAGCTTGCAAGTGAAAAACATAATAAAAATGGTGTGCTAGAGGCAAACCGCGGTACAATTTATGATCAAAATGGTCATGTGTTAGCACAAGATACAAATTCATATCGACTCACTGCTGCTTTAACAGGTGATAAGCCAGTTAAGGATAAAGAAGAGACTGCTAAAAAGTTAGCAGAACATATCGATATGTCAGAAGAAGATATTTTAAAGCAATTAAACCGAAAAGATAAAACGCAAGTTGAGTTTGGTACGGCAGGAAAGGATTTAACAAAAGAGCAAAAGAAGGAAATTGATGATCTAGAGTTGCAAGGGATTTCTTTCTTAACTGAAAAAGCAAGGGTATATCCAAACGGAGACTTTGCTTCGTATGTGATTGGTCATGCAAAACCAAAGGATGATGGAATTGCAGAAGGGATGTTTGGACTTGAAAAGAGTCTAGATAAATATTTACGAGCTTCAAATGGTAGCACCTCTTACGTAGGTTCAAGAGGAGGTATTGCGCTTGAAGGCGGAGAAGGGAAAGTTGTTCCTCCTAAAAATGGAGATAACGTATATTTAACGCTAGACCAGCGAATTCAAGGTTTTTTAGAAGATGCAATGAAAGAAGCGGAAGAACGTTATAAGCCTGAGATGTTAATTGGCATTGTTGCTGATCCGAAAACGGGAAAAATTTTAGCAATGTCAAGTACGCCAAGTTATGATCCAAATAAAAGGAATCTTGAACACCATTTTAATGATCCAATTGCTAATGCGTTTGAACCTGGATCAACGATGAAGATCTTCACATTAGCAGCAGCAATTAATGAGGGTGTTTACGATGGACAAGCATATTTCCAGTCTGGTACATATCCTGTAGGAGATCGTGTAATTCGAGATCATAACTCTGGAAATGGCTGGGGATCGATTACGTTTGATGAAGGAGTACTACGTTCATCAAACGTAGCATTTGCTTATTTAGGAGAAAAATTAGGTGAGGATCGTTTCCGACAATATATTCATAACTTTGGTCTTGATGAAAAAACCGGAATTGACCTACCAGGTGAACAGAAAAACAAAATATTATTTGATAAAAAAATTGAACAAGTGACAACAGCTTTTGGGCAAGGTTCTACCGTTACGCCAATTCAGCTTGTACAGGCGACAACTGCAATTGCAAATGACGGAAAAATGATGAAGCCATATGTTGTCGACCAAATTGTCGATCCAATGAATAATAAAGTAAAAATGGACCGAACGCCGGAAGAGGTAGGGCAACCTATTACGAAAGAAACAGCAGATCATGTAAGAGAATTGCTAGAACAAGTTGTTACATCACCAAAGGGAACAGGTGGCCAGTATCAAATAGATGACTATGCTGTCGGTGGAAAAACAGGAACAGCTCAAATACCTGATGGAAAAGGTGGTTATATGACAGGAAAAGAAAATTACATCTTTTCTTTCCTTGGTATGGCCCCAATTGACGATCCGCAACTCGTTGTATATGTAGCGGCAAAACAACCGAAGTTAAAAGGTAATGAATACGGTTCACAGCCAGTAGCCGAAATTTTTAAATCCGTTACAAAAAATAGTTTAGAATATTTAAAGATAAAGCCAACTGAAGTGAAAGATCCTAAGAAATATGTGAAAGAACAGCAAGCGGATGTTCCAGATGTGACAGGGATGACAATGGAAGAGGCGAAAGTAACGCTTGAAAAAGAGAAATTCCGTCCTGTTATATTAGGTGAAGGCCAAGTGAAAGTACAGTCGCCAAAAGCAGGGGAGAAAACATTAAAGGGTGACCGTATATTCCTAGTAGGAGAAAACCCAACGATGCCAAATATTGTAGGCTGGGCATTACGTGATGTTATGAACTTAGCAAAGACGTTACATCTTGAATTAGAGTCCTCTGGAACGGGATATGTAACAGAACAAAGTATCGCAGAAGGTACGGCGTTAAAAGAAGGTGATGTATTACGAGTGAATCTCATACCACCACTTCAACCGCAACAAGAAGCTGAAGCTGAGGCTGAAAAACCTTCTGAATAAGAAATGCCTTGACGTAACAAAAGTAGTCGTGTTCTAATCAAACAGGTACAAGCATATATTGGAACAAGCTAGGTTTAAAGGGGGCTTGTTTCAATATGCGTGTATCAAGTATGACGATTAGGAAACGGCTTATTTTTGTGTTTATATGCGGCATACTTATTTTTGCTGTGATTGATATCCGTCTTGGATATGTACAGTTTTTTCTTGGGAATATGTTAACGGATCGGGCAAAAGATTCATGGAGTCGTAATATTACATTTGAACCGGAACGAGGAAAGATTTTGGATCGAAATGGTGTAGAGGTCGCGACAAATAAAAGTGCTCCGACTGTCTTTGCTGTGCCGAGACAAATTAAGGAACCAGCAGAGACTGCAGAGAAGTTAGCTGCAGTTTTAGGTGTTTCGAAAGAGGATATATATAAGCGTATTACAAAAAGTGCATCCATTGTAAGATTGGATAAAGGTGGAAGGAAAATTTCACATGAAAAGGCGAAAGAAGTAAGAGCTCTCAGCTTAAAGGGAGTGTATATCGCAGAAGATTCTATTAGACATTATCCGTTCGGAAAATATTTATCACATGTCCTTGGATTTGCAGGTATTGATAATCAAGGATTAATGGGGCTTGAGAAATACTATGATAAAGAGCTAAATGGAGAAGATGGGCATGTTCGTTTTTTTGCAGATGCAAAAGGGCAGCGTATGCCAAATGTCGGTGACGATTATAAAGAACCTGAGGATGGCTTAGATTTAAAGTTAACAATCGATACGCGTATACAGACGATTATGGAGAGAGAGTTGAATGTTGCTGAGTCAACGTATAACCCTGATGGAATTGTTGCAATTGCAATGAATCCGAATAATGGGGAGATTTTAGGGATGTCTAGTAGGCCAAGTTTTGACCCTGGTGATTATCAAAGTGTTTCCCCAGAAATATTTAATCGTAACCTACCTGTATGGAGTACATATGAGCCAGGATCAACCTTTAAAATTATTACATTAGCAGCTGCTTTAAATGAAAATTTAGTAGACTTACAAAAAGATACGTTTTATGATGATGGAGCAGCAGAAGTAGGTGGAGCAAGGTTGCGTTGCTGGAAAGCTGGTGGGCATGGCAGTCAAACGTTTTTAGAAGTTGTACAAAACTCTTGTAACCCTGGTTTTATTGAACTTGGTGACAGGTTAGGGAAGGAAAAATTATTCCAATACATTCATGACTTCGGATTTGGACAAAAGACGGGAATTGATTTGCAAGGAGAAGGTAGAGGGATTTTGTTCAATTTAGATAAGGTAGGGCCTGTCGAACAAGCAACAACAGCTTTTGGTCAAGGTGTTTCGGTTACACCTATTCAGCAAGTTGCAGCAGTTGCAGCTGCAATTAACGGTGGAACTTTATATCAACCGTATATCGCAAAAGAGTTCATCGATCCAAAGACAGGAAAAGTAGTAAACCGAAAAGCTCCAGTTGCGAAAAGGAATGTTATTTCCAAGGAAACATCTGAACAAGTTCGATATGCTTTAGAGCATGTTGTAGCAAAAGGATCAGGGAATAAAGCGTTTATTGATGGATATCGAGTTGGTGGGAAAACAGGAACCGCTCAAAAAGTAAAAGATGGAAATTACTTAGATAATAACTATATTGTTTCATTTATCGGTTTTGCACCGGCGGATGATCCACAAGTTGTTGTGTATGTAGCGGTAGACAATCCAAAAGGAAGCTTGCAATTTGGAGGTCTTGTTGCAGCTCCTATTGTTGGAAATATACTTCGTGATGCGTTGCCGGTTATGGGGGTAGAGCCAAGAAAAGAACAGGTTGAGAAAAAAGTAACATGGCCTGATACACCTGCAATTGAAGTGCCGAATTTAATCGGTATGAAGAAAAAGGATTTGCAGACACAACTTCTCGATTTGCAAATTGATGTGAGTGGAGAAGGGGATGAAGTGGTGAAACAATCGCCAGAACCAGGAACGAAAGTAAAAGAAGGCTCGAAAATTCGGATTTACTTTGGGAAGTAAAGTCAAATGAAACTTTTTATGATACAATTGGTAAGGTCGTATCGATGAGAAAAATAAATAGCTGAACAAGAATGAAGAGATTGAACTATCGTTCAGTCATTCAAGAGTCAAACGAACTGCTATTTATAGATGTGGAAGCTACACTGTATAAATAGTGGCATAAATAAAAGATAGAGAGGATTTAGTGAAAATGAAGTTGCACACACTGGTATCATGTTTGCATGATTTTCCGATGATTCCAAAAGAAAACCCAGAAATTATAGCAATTGAAGCGGACTCGCGTAAAGTAACAAATGGAAGTTTATTCGTATGTATAAAAGGATTTACGGTAGATAGTCATAACTTTGCTAAACAAGCAGCCGCGCAAGGTGCGGCTGCTATTATTGCGGAAAGGCCTGTTGATGTTGACGTTCCAGTTGTACTTGTAAAAGATACAGTGCGTTCTTTAGCTGTGCTTGCTGATTACTTTTACGGGCAACCAACGCAAAAGTTACATTTGATTGGGATTACAGGTACAAATGGAAAGACAACAACATCGCACATTATTGATGAAATTCTGCGTGCGCATGGGCATAAAACTGGATTAATTGGAACTATTAATATGAAGATTGGTGATGAAGTATTTGAAGTTAAAAATACAACACCAGATGCGCTAACGCTTCAAATGTCATTTAAAAAAATGATTGATGAAGGTGTAAAGAGTACCGTGATGGAAGTATCGTCACACGCATTACATCTAGGTCGTGCTCATGGTTGCGATTATGATGTTGCTGTATTTACAAACTTAACGCAAGATCATTTAGATTATCATAACACAATGGAAGAATATAAGTATGCAAAAGGTTTGTTATTTGCTCAGCTTGGTAATAGTTATTACCACGAGCGTCCAAAGTATGCGGTATTAAACCGTGATGATGCAGCTACGGAAGATTATATGAAAAGTACTGCAGCTACGGTAATTACGTATGGTATTGATACGGAAAGTGACATTATGGCAAAGGATATTAAAATGTCGAGTGGAGGAACAACATTTACACTCGTTACTCCTTATGAGAGCGCCGACGTTACGATGAAATTAATTGGTAAATTTAATGTCTATAATGTATTGGCTGCGGTAGCCGCAACACTTGTTTCAGGCGTTGCGTTGCAAACGATTCTTCATGTTCTAAAAGAAATGAAAGGTGTATCTGGCCGCTTTGAAGTAGTAGAAGGTGGGCAACAATTTACAGTTATCGTAGATTATGCACATACACCAGATAGTTTAGAAAATGTTCTTGTAACAACAAAGCAGTTTGCAAAAGGTGATGTGTATTGTATCGTTGGTTGCGGTGGTGATCGTGATAAAACGAAGAGACCGCTTATGGCAAATGTAGCGGCGCGGTATGCAACGCATGCTATTTATACATCTGATAATCCGCGTAGTGAAGATCCAAAAGCGATTTTAGATGATATGGTAGCTGAAGCGCAATATGATAATTATGAAGTAATTGTTGACCGAAAAGAAGCGATTTTTGCTGCGGTGTCGAAAGCGAAAGAGGATGATATTATTGTCATCGCTGGAAAAGGTCATGAAACATACCAAATTATTGGAACTGAAGTTTACGACTTTGACGATCGTGAAGTTGCAAAAGAAGCAATTAAAAAACGTTTAAGCATGAAGCAATAACAGCAGGAGAGGGGGACTATATATGCTTGAACAAGGATTATTAATTACAGTTGGTGTCGCATTTTTAATTGCGGTGGCGTTATCACCAATTTTCATTCCATTTTTACGCCGTTTAAAATTCGGACAGAGCATTCGTGATGAAGGTCCGAAATCACATCAAAAGAAATCAGGAACGCCAACGATGGGCGGAATTGTCATTTATGTATCAATGATGGTAACGACGCTTATTATGGCAATTAAATTTGACTATTTAAATGCGGAAGTTTCATTATTGCTATTCGTTACGTTTGGATATGGATTAATTGGATTTTTAGATGACTACATTAAAGTTGTTATGAAGCGTAATTTAGGGCTTACATCTAAGCAAAAGTTACTTGGGCAACTTGTTATCGCTTTTGTATTTTGTTTCTTTTATGATCGATATGGTGGGGAAGCATATTTAAACATTCCTGGTTTAGGAATTGATTCATTAGGAACATTTGGATATTGGGTTTATTTTATATTTGTTATCTTCTTATTAGTTGGTACATCAAATGCAGTAAACTTAACAGATGGATTAGACGGATTATTATCAGGAACAGCAGCAATTGCGTTTGGTGCGTTCAGTATTATTGCAGTTCATCAAGAACAGTATTCGATTGCGATTTTCTGTATGGCAGTGGTTGGTGCAACACTTGGATTTTTAGTATTTAACGCAAACCCTGCAAAAGTGTTTATGGGTGATACCGGCTCCCTTGCTTTAGGAGGGGCGCTTGCAACAGTTGCAATTTTATTAAAGCAAGAGTTGTTACTAGCTGTTATTGGCGGTGTATTTGTAATGGAAACATTGTCAGTTATCATTCAGGTTATCTCCTTTAAAACAACTGGAAAGCGCGTGTTCAAAATGAGTCCGCTTCATCATCATTACGAATTATGTGGTTGGTCAGAATGGCGCGTTGTTGTTACATTTTGGTCAGTAGGATTTTTACTTGCAGTTCTAGGAATTTATATCGGGGTGTGGATGTAATTGAAAACGATAGCTCATTATGAAAATAAAAACATTCTTGTATTAGGGATAGCAAAGAGCGGTTACGCTGCAGCGACCTTATTAAATAAATTAGGTGCAAATGTTATCGTGAATGATGGTAAGCCATTACAAGAAAGTCCATTAGCAGCAGAGTTGCAAAGTTTAGGAATGGATGTTGTATGTGGTGGTCATCCGTTAGAACTGTTAGAAAGAAATATTTCGCTTGTTGTAAAAAACCCAGGGATTCCGTATTCTAATCCGCTTCTTGTGGCGGCGAAAGAAAAAGGAATTCCAGTTATAACAGAAGTAGAACTTGCGTATCAAATTTCAGAAGCTCCATTGGTTGGAATTACAGGATCTAATGGGAAAACAACGACAACAATGTTAACATTTGAAATGTTGCAAGAAGGAAAGAAACACCCAGTTATTGCAGGGAATATTGGGACAGTGGCTTGTGAAGTGGCAGAGCATGTGAAAGAACATGAGGTAGTAGTGACAGAACTTTCTTCATTCCAACTTATGGGGATTGATACGTTCCAGCCAAAGATTGCAGCACTTTTAAATTTATTTGAGGCACACTTAGATTATCATGGCACGGCAAAAGAATATGGCTTAGCGAAAGCCAATATCTTTAAAAATCAAACAGAAGCGGATTATAGCGTTGTAAATGCTGATGATGAAAAAGTTATGGCGTTAGCTGAATATAGTAAAGGACAAAAAATTCGTTTTTCAACAACAAAGATAATTGAAGATGGCGCGTATGTAAAAGACGGAAGCCTATACTTTAAAGGTGAAGAAGTTGTGAAAGTGGAAGACATCGTACTGCCTGGGAAACATAATCTGGAAAATATATTAGTAGCAATGAGCATTGCAAAACTAATGGGTGTTGCAAATGAGGCGATTGTTGCTGTACTAAAACGATTTTCAGGTGTGAAACATCGCCTCGAGTATGTAACTACGATTGAAAATCGTAAGTTTTATAATGATTCAAAAGCTACGAATATGTTAGCAACAGAAAAGGCGCTATCAGCATTTGAACAGCCTGTTATTTTATTAGCGGGTGGCTTAGATCGTGGAAATGAGTTCGATGAATTAATTCCTTATTTACATTATGTCAAAGCATTGCTAACGTTTGGACAAACTGCACCAAAGTTAGTACGAGCTGCTGAAAAAGCAGGCATAAAGGTAATTAAAAGTGTCGATAATTTAGAAACAGCTGTTCAAGAAGCATACGCTATTTCTGAAGAAGGTGATGTTATTCTTCTTTCTCCTGCATGTGCAAGCTGGGATCAGTTTAAAACATTTGAAGAAAGAGGAGACATGTTTATACAAGCTGTGCATAAACTAATATAAAGTGAAAAGAAACCATCAGTGGAAAGTTCTACTGGTGGTTTGTTGAATCTAAAAGCTTGTTTCAAAGAGGTGGAGTACATTGCCAACGAAAAAAATGCCGGATTTTATTCTCATCATTGTAACACTTTTACTGTTAACAATCGGAATGATTATGGTATATAGTGCAAGTGCTGTATGGGCTTCTTACAAAATTGGTGATTCTTTCTTTTTTGCAAAACGACAACTTTTATTTGCTGGTGTTGGTGTTATCGCAATGTTTTTTATTATGAAAATTGATTATTGGACATGGCGTACATATTCGAAAGTTATTTTACTCGTTTGTTTCCTTCTTTTAATTCTTGTTTTAATTCCAGGTATTGGTATGGTAAGGGGAGGCGCGAGAAGTTGGATTGGAGTTGGTGCATTTTCGATTCAACCTTCTGAGTTTATGAAATTTGCGATGATTATCTTCTTAGCGAAATTTTTATCAGAAAAGCAGAAAGTCATTACGAAGTTTAAGGAAGGTTTATTACCAGCGCTTAGCTTTGTCTTTTTAGCTTTTGGAATGATTATGCTTCAGCCGGACTTAGGAACGGGAACCGTGATGGTTGGAACTTGTATTGTTATGATTTTTGTAGCAGGGGCGCGAATTTTTCACTTTGCAATGTTAGGATTAATCGGAGTCGCAGGATTTGTTGGGTTAATTGCTTCGGCCCCATACCGAATGAAACGAATTACTTCTTATTTAGATCCATGGTCAGATCCACTTGGTAGTGGATTTCAAATTATTCAATCGTTACTTGCTATTGGACCAGGTGGATTATTTGGTCTTGGTCTTGGACAAAGTAGGCAAAAGTTTTTATATTTACCAGAGCCGCAAACGGACTTTATTTTTGCTATTTTAGCTGAAGAATTAGGTTTTATTGGTGGTTCGTTTGTGTTATTATTGTTTAGTCTATTATTATGGCGCGGTATTCGTATAGCACTAGGAGCGCCAGATTCATATGGTACGTTTTTAGCAGTTGGTATTGTGGCGATGATTGCAATTCAAGTGATGATTAATGTTGGTGTTGTGACCGGTCTTATGCCTGTTACAGGTATTACACTGCCGTTTTTAAGTTATGGCGGTTCAAGTTTAACTTTAATGTTAATGGCAGTCGGAGTACTGTTGAATATAAGTCGTCATTCTCGCTATTAAACCCTGTTTCTATGACAGGGTTTTTCGCATGTATAATTCCTCGTATAAATTAAGAGGAACAAATAGTATGCTACCGTGTGTATAGCTATTTGAAGCTTATAAAATAGGTTTTTATTGTGTGAGAGCATAGAGGACGAGAAAGAGAAGTGGAGGAATCGAGAGTGAGAGTGTTAGTTAGCGGTGGCGGAACAGGTGGACATATTTATCCAGCCCTTGCGTTAATTCGAGAAATAAAAAAGTTACACCCTGAGGCGAGATTTTTATACATTGGTACAGAAAATGGTCTAGAGAGTACCATTGTTCCGAAGGCAGGAATTCCATTTCAATCTATTGTAATTAGTGGGTTTAAACGAAAAATATCAGTAGAGAACGTTAAGACAGTTATGCGCTTTTTTAAAGGTGTGCAAGATAGTAAACGTTACATTCGCCGCTTCAATCCGGATGTTGTAATTGGAACAGGTGGATATGTTTGTGGACCAGTTGTATATGCAGCTGCAAAATTAAAAATCCCAACAATTGTACATGAACAAAATAGTGTACCGGGTGTAACAAATAAGTTTTTGAGCCGTTATGTGGATAAGGTAGCTGTTTGTTTTGATGCGGCAACCGAACATTTCCCTCAAAATAAAGTTGTCATGACAGGAAATCCACGTGCATCAGAAGTAATGAATCAAAATGGGATGAAAGGGAAGCGTTCAGTAGGACTATCTCTTTCTAAGAAATCTGTGTTGATTTTTGGTGGAAGCCGTGGAGCTAGACCGATTAATGATGCGTTTGTAGAAGCAATTGAACAATTCAGTAATAAAAATTATGAAGTACTATATGTTACAGGTGATGTCCACTATGAAAAGGTAATGGCAGCTGTAAAGGAAAAAGGAAACCCATCAAATGTAATTATAAAACCATTTATTCATAATATGCCAGAAGTGTTGACGGGAGTAGACCTTGTCGTATCCCGTGCCGGTGCTACTACACTAGCAGAGCTTACGGCGTTAGGAAAGCCAAGTATTTTAATTCCGAGCCCATATGTAACAAATAACCATCAAGAAAAAAATGCCCTTTCTGTTGTTGAGAAAGGTGCCGCAAAAATGTTACTTGAGAAAGATTTAACAGGAGAGTCGCTTCTTTCTCATATTGATGATATTTTACTACATGGAGAGCAATTGCAAGCGATGAGGAAATCAGCTAAGCAATTAGGTATGCCAGATGCCGCGAATCGTTTATTTGAAGTGATGAAAAGCCTTGTAGAAAATAACAAGAGGTAAATGCCCTGCATATTACTGTAATAAGGAGATTTCATATGGGGGCGATCATCATGAAACGGTTAGTAAAAGAGCTTAAAGAAGCTAAGGTGGGAAAAGTGTTAGAAAACGAGCCGTTAGCTCGCTATACAACAATGAAAATTGGTGGAGTGGCTGATGTTTTAGTTATTCCAACTAGTATAGAAGCTTTAGAACGAGTGTTTATGCTTGTGAAGGCATATGGAGCGAAATGGACAGCGATAGGCAGAGGATCAAACTTGCTTGTTGCGGATGAAGGAATTGAAGGTGTTGTCATCCGTATAGGAGAAGGAATTGATCATTTATATATTACTGGTGAACAGGTTCGAGTTGGTAGTGGATATTCTCTTGTTAAATTATCTACTTTACTAAGTAGAAAAGGTCTGGCGGGACTAGAATTTGCTAGTGGAATTCCTGGAAGTGTCGGCGGAGCTGTATATATGAACGCTGGTGCACATCAATCTGATATGTCTAAAGTTGTGAAGAGAGCTCGTATACTGTTTGAAGATGGACAGTTAGAATGGATTACGAGAGAGGAGTTGCAATTCTCTTATCGGACATCTGTTTTACAAAAAAATCGCCCTGGTATCGTTATTGAAGTTGAATTGCAGTTAAGGAAAGGGAACCGCGATGAAATTGTTACGATTATGCAAAGAAATAAAGATTATCGCCGAGATACCCAGCCTTGGAATTACCCATGCGCTGGTAGTATCTTCCGAAATCCCTTACCTGAATATGCCGGTAATTTAGTCGAGAGAGCTGGATTACGTGGTTATCAAATTGGTGGAGCAAAAATATCAGAAATGCATGGGAATTTCATTGTGAATACAGGAACAGCATCAGCTAGAGATGTACTAGATTTAATAGCTGTTGTTAAACAGGCTGTGAAAGAGCAATTTCATGTTGAGATGGAAACAGAGGTAGAAATACTTGGAAGATAGCAGTTGTCTGCCACGTATACTATCATTTATGATATAATAAAGAAAGGAAGAACGGCATGCGTTTCATGCCGTTCTTTCCGTTACATAGGGGGAGCGTACATGAAAGATAGTAAAGTGATTAAATTACAAGATCGTGTACCGAAGTTAAGAGAACAACAACTGAAGAAGAAAGCAAATAGACGACTTATGTTGTATATATCGGTTTTATTTTTATTAGTGCTTTTTTTAATTTACTTCCGTTCTCCACTTAGTAATATAAAAAAGATTACAGTATATGGTAATCATTATATGACAGATGAACAAGTGATGAAGCAATCAGGAATTACATATGAAACTGGTTATTTTCGTGTAATGACGAATAAGGCAGAAAAAAATTTAACGAAGCGAAAAGAAATTAAAAACGTAAATGTAAAAAAACAGTTTCCTAATCGAGTGTCTATTCATATCGAAGAGTATGTAACAATTGGTTACATAAATAAAGATGGGAAACTACGTCCGCTATTAGAGAATGGGAAATCACTTGATGTGCTGCCAAATGGAAAATTACCAGTAGCTGCACCGATTTTTGCTCCTTTTGAAGAAAAGAAGATGAAAAAGTTAATAGCTGAACTAGAAATATTAACACCAACCATCCTTCGCTCCATTTCAGAAATTCATTATACGCCAACAGATTCAAATCCAGAGCATTTGACGTTATATATGAATGAGGGGTATGAGGTAAGTACGACTATTGAGGATTTTGCAAAGCGTATGGAGCCCTATCCTCTTATGATTAAAAATATAGATCCCAATCGAAAAGCGATGATTGACTTGGAAGTTGGAGCCTATATTAAGTACTTAGATGTACAATAAAGATATTTATAAAAATATTATTTTCGTAATATCTGGATTATTAGAATTAATGGATAGAAAATGAAATGTACTAGGACAGTAGTGGTTGTAAGGAATTTTAGTATTTATTTCTTCATAATTTTGATATAAAAAAATTTGCTATTGTTTTTTCTTGGCATAATAGCTATAAGTTTCACTTTTCTAGGAGTAAATCTTGGTGTAGACTTATACGTGGCGGTAATTTTTGTATTTGTCATAGAATAATATCAGAGTACCGAATTCGCATAAAAGCGTGAAATTCATCAAATGAGAAAATGTCAAACAAAAATAAGAAAAATAGATTGTTAAAAAAGGGAAATACATAAATGTGTTGAATATTTTTCTTATAAATAATAAAACCGCAATTGTTGTTCCATATATTGAATTTTATGGTATAAATAAAGAAGGAGGTGCCAAAGAATGAACAGCAATGAAATATATGTTAGTCTTGACATCGGTACATCCAATGTTAAAGTCATCATTGGCGAAATGGTCAATGACTCTTTAAACATTATTGGTGTTGGAAATGTAAAGTCAAATGGTTTAAAGAAAGGCTCCATTGTTGACATAGATGAAACTGTACAATCGATAAAAAAAGCGATTGAACAAGCTGAACGTATGGTAGGCATTCACATTGAACGTGTTGTTGTAGGTGTTAATGCAAACCAAGTACAGCTTCTTCCGTGTCATGGAGTAGTCGCTGTTTCAAATGAAGATCGTGAAATTGGAAACGAAGATGTACTGCGTGTGCTTGATGCAGCACAAGTCGTATCAATCGCACCAGAACGTGAATTTATTGATGTGGTACCTCGACAATTCATTGTAGATGGTCTTGATGAAATAAACGACCCGCGTGGTATGATTGGTGTACGATTAGAAATGGAAGGTACACTTATCACAGGTTCTAGAACATTGTTACATAATTTACTTCGCTGTGTAGAAAAAGCGGGTCTAGAAATTGTGGATATTTGCCTGCAGCCATTAGCCGCTGCAACCGTTGCTTTATCTCGTGACGAGAAAAATCGAGGAGTTGCACTTGTTGATATTGGAGGCGGTTCTACGACATTATCAATCTTCCAAGATGGAGAACTGCAAGCGACAAGTGTGTTACCAATTGGTGGAGAGCATATTACAAAGGATATAGCAATTGGTCTTAAAACATCAACAGATAGCGCTGAACAAATAAAAGTAAAATATGGACATGCTTTCTATGATACAGCATCTGAAGAAGAGTTGTTCACAGTTCCAATTATGGGTAGTGATCAAACAGAGCAATACTCTCAGTTGGAATTAGCTGATATTATTGAAGCGCGTGTAGAAGAAATTCTTATGTTTGTAGAAAGCGAAGTAAGAAGATTAGGTGTAAAACAATTATCAGCTGGCTATGTCCTTACTGGTGGAGTTGCTTCTATGCCGGGTGTTTTAGATCTTGCATATGATATTCTGCATCAAAATGTGCGAATTGCGACGCCAGATTATATCGGTGTACGTGAACCGCAATATACAATGGGTGTTGGACTCATTAAAAATGCAAATCAAAAAGCAAAGTTACGAGGCAAAGGTGTACAAGAAGTACAAGAGCAATATGAAGAATTACAAGCGCCAGCTCCTGTAGAGCGGCCAGTAAAACAAAAGCCTCGTACTACAAATAATAACGATAATGATAATAATGAACGTATGATGTCAAAAGTAAAGCGTGTATTCCGATATTTATGGGATTGATTTTCGCGCGAAAAATGAGGTTCTAGGGGGATTTCGACATGTTAGAGTTTGATACTACTCAAGATCAATTAGCGAATATAAAAGTTATTGGTGTTGGCGGCGGTGGAAATAATGCTGTAAATCGTATGATTGAACATGGTGTTCAAGGTGTAGATTTTATTGCTGTTAATACGGATGCGCAAGCATTAAATTTATCAAAAGCCGAAACGAAAATGCAAATCGGTGGAAAGTTAACACGTGGACTTGGCGCTGGAGCAAACCCTGAAGTAGGGAAAAAAGCTGCTGAAGAGAGCAAAGAACAAATTCAAGAAGCACTGCGCGGTGCTGATATGGTATTTGTTACAGCTGGTATGGGCGGTGGCACTGGTACAGGTGCAGCACCAGTTATTGCACAAGTTGCAAAAGAGTTAGGAGCATTAACGGTAGGTGTAGTAACGCGTCCGTTCACATTTGAGGGACGTAAGCGTGCAACACAAGCAGCAGCTGGTATTGCAGCATTTAAAGAAAATGTAGATACATTAATTGTAATCCCAAATGATCGCTTATTAGAGATTGTTGATAAGAACACACCAATGCTAGAAGCATTCCGTGAAGCAGATAATGTATTACGTCAAGGTGTACAAGGTATTTCAGACTTAATTGCGACGCCTGGTCTTATTAACTTAGACTTTGCAGATGTAAAAACAATTATGTCAAATAAAGGATCTGCATTAATGGGTATTGGTGTTGGAAGTGGTGAAAACCGTGCGGCAGAAGCTGCGAAGCGCGCAATTTCTAGTCCGTTACTAGAGACTTCAATTGACGGTGCACAAGGCGTAATTATGAACATTACAGGTGGCACAAACTTAAGTTTATATGAAGTACAAGAAGCTGCAGATATTGTAGCGTCTGCTTCAGATCAAGAAGTGAATATGATTTTCGGTTCTGTTATTAATGAAAACTTAAAAGACGAGATTGTTGTTACTGTAATTGCAACAGGTTTTGATGATAGCATTTCAACACAACCACCAAAACCGTTAGTACGCCCTTCAGCTACGACAAATCAAGCACAGTCACAACCGGCGCAACCACAAAAACAACGCGAAGTAAAACGTGAAGTAAAGCGTGAAGAAGTTGTATACGAGCGTAATACAGATGCTGATGATATTGATATTCCGGCATTCCTACGTAATCGCCGCAGAAGATAAGTGATTTCATGTATGTAATAAAAAGAGGTTGTCTAAAAGTTATGCTTTTAGACAACCTCTTTTTTTATCCCGCTATTTGAGGGTGACACAATACGAGATAAACTCCTAAAATAACAAAAAATCCCCATCATAAATTGACACACTTTTTTAGTGGATATGCATTATACTAGTCTCAACTTTATAAAAAGAGGTGAACTGTTTGGTTGTTTATGCCGATATTGTTTGGTTATTAAATGTATGCATAGACTTTCTTTTGCTTTTGCTAACAGCCATTGTATTAAAGCGTAAAGTGAAAAGATGGAGATTAATTCTTGGTGCATTTATCGGTTCAACAATTGTAATTTTTGCATTCACACCTTTTGCATACGTGATGACACATCCACTTACAAAGCTCTTATACTCTCTTCTCATCGTATATGCTGCATTTGGTTTTTTTCGTTTTAGAACGTATATACAAGCAGTTTTAACTTTTTATTTCGTAACGTTTATGGTGGGAGGAGGGCTAGTTGGGACACATTTCTTTTTACAAACAAACAATATAATGAATGAATTTGTTTCTACGAAATCAGTTTCATATGGTGATCCAATTAGTTGGTTATTTGTTGTAATAGGCTGTCCGTTAGTGTATTACTTTTCTAAAAAACGAATTGAAGATGTAGAAGTAACAAAAATTCATTATGAACAGATTGTAAAAGTACGCGTGCGAGTGAATGAGTTAGATATGTATGTTGATGGCTTAATAGATAGTGGAAATCAGTTATATGACCCATTAACAAAAACGCCTGTTATGATTATGAATCTTTCTTCTTTTGAAGATACGTTGCCGAAATGGCTTATAGAACAAATTCAATCTAAAAATGGGATTCCATATATTCCAGAGGCAGAGTCGGAATGGGCGACTCGTTTACGATTAATCCCTTACCGAGCTGTTGGTGTTACTCATCAATTTCTCTGGGCTATTAAACCTGATGAGATTCATATTTATCACGAAGGAAAGACGGTCATTCCTAGTAAAGTTTTCGTTGGTCTAAATACAGAACCACTATCTGCAAGTGGTGAGTATCAATGCATTTTACATTCAAAATTGCTCTTGTCACAAAAAGTGACGAGTGCCTAATAAGAGAGGCGGGAATATATGTTTAAATTAAAATTTCGTTTAACCTACCTTTGGTATAAATTATTATTGAAATTAGGAATTAAGACCGATGAAATTTATTATATTGGTGGAAGTGAAGCGCTACCTCCGCCATTAACGAAAGAGGAAGAAGAAGTATTGCTTCATAAATTACCAAAGGGAGATCCAGCGGCTCGCTCATTACTTATTGAACGGAACTTACGTCTTGTTGTATATATTGCCCGGAAATTTGAGAATACGGGGATTAATATAGAAGATTTAATTAGTATTGGAACAATCGGCTTGATCAAAGCGGTGAATACGTTTAATCCAGAAAAGAAAATTAAACTTGCAACATATGCGTCTCGTTGCATTGAAAATGAGATTTTAATGCATTTAAGAAGAAATAATAAAAATCGTTCGGAAGTCTCATTTGATGAACCTTTAAATATAGATTGGGATGGAAATGAGTTATTGTTGTCAGATGTTTTAGGAACAGATGAAGATATTATTACGAAAGATTTAGAAGCAACGGTTGATCGCCATCTTCTTCTGAAAGCACTTTATCAGTTAAACGATAGGGAAAAGCAAATTATGGAGCTTCGCTTCGGATTAGATGGTAGTGAAGAAAAGACACAGAAAGATGTAGCAGATATGCTTGGTATTTCACAGTCTTATATTTCGCGATTAGAGAAAAGAATTATTAAAAGGCTTAGAAAAGAGTTTAATAAAATGGTTTAAAAATATAAGGGGAAAGATTGAAACCTGTCTTTTTTAGGTTAGAGAGAGCAATTGGCCGTGTGAAATAACGGTCAGTTACTATGACTGCCACATGCTATGTTAAAACAAAAGGAGAAAGTGAGTACGGTTTTATTATATATAAATACAAGTTGAAAAACTAACACACCCCCTTCCTTTTCGGTAGAAGAGTGGGTTCCCCCATGTGCAGTAGCGGTCAGTGCCTTTTCCTACCGCGCGCCGGGTTACAACAAATGGATGAAGTAAGTACATTTTCCATTCTTATATACGTGGCATCTACTTTGGTGTTAAACGGTCAAGTTGGATATATATTTATCCCACATTAACGGGCTGTAAGACTCCCACCTCAAAACTTGAGAGAAGCGAAGAAGTTTAGGTGGGAGATAAACAGCCCGTAAAAGTCCGATTGGTCGGGCTGACAATCAGTGGGGATGGAGAAAACCCCCACTGATTGAAGTTTCACTTTATACGAGGCAAGCATTTTGCTGTTTGATAAACCATCAGAATTTCTGATGGTTTTATTATTTTGGAAGAATAAATGAGGAAAGCTATATGCATAAAATTCCCTCTTAAGGAGATACTTTACACTGTACAGCAACTCCCGTTAGGAGGGAACACTTTGACGAGAAACAAAGTAGAAATTTGTGGTGTAGATACATCTAAACTTCCAGTACTGAAAAACGAAGAGATGCGTAAACTATTTCGAGAAATGCAAAGTGGCGAGATTAGCGCCAGAGAGAAATTAGTAAACGGAAATTTACGTCTTGTACTAAGCGTCATTCAAAGATTTAACAACAGAGGGGAGTTTGTTGATGATTTATTTCAGGTTGGCTGCATTGGACTTATGAAATCGATTGATAATTTTGATTTAAGCCAAAATGTTAAATTTTCAACGTATGCTGTACCGATGATTATCGGGGAAATTCGTAGATATTTACGCGATAACAATCCAATTCGTGTTTCTCGTTCTTTACGAGATATTGCGTATAAAGCATTACAAGTAAGGGAGAAATTGATTGCTGAAAATTCAAAAGAACCAACAGCAATGGAGATTGCTGAAGTACTTGAAGTGACGCATGAAGAAATCGTTTTTGCTCTTGACGCCATTCAAGATCCTGTTTCTCTCTTTGAACCGATTTATAATGATGGAGGGGATCCGATTTTTGTTATGGATCAGCTCAGTGATGACAAACAAAAGGACGAGCAGTGGGTAGAAGAGTTAGCGCTGAAAGAAGGAATGAAGCGACTAAATGAGAGAGAGAAAATGATTATTCGAAAACGTTTCTTCCAAGGAAAAACACAGATGGAAGTTGCAGAAGAAATTGGGATTTCGCAGGCACAAGTTTCCAGGCTTGAGAAGTCGGCTATTAAACAAATGAATAAAACGATTCAAGGATAAGGATTCATCATGATGATGAATCCTTTTTTTGTCCCGTAAGAGCCCAATTGGTTGGGCTGATTGAAACTTCCTTTTTATAGCCGTCAAAATATGTTCATAGGGGATGGAGCGTATTCATATAATGATGGTAAAGGAGAGGATGAAAATGATAAGAGTGTCAGAGCTTCAAATAAAGGATGTAGTGAATGTATCGGATGGGAAAAAACTTGGAAATGTTGGTGATATTGAGATTGATTTGAATACAGGAAGAATTAATGCAATCATTATTTTTCGGCAAAGTCGCATGCTTGGGTTGTTTGGAAAAGGAGAAGAGTTTGTTATTCCATGGCAGCAAATTGTGAAAATTGGAGAAGATGTTATTTTAGTAAAAGCGGATTATATTGACTCTGTTACAGAAGTGATACAAACAACGACAATTTCTTAAAGAATATTACAAATTCCTCTTTTTTTTATGTTGTCATTATGAAAAAATAGAAGTATGGTAAAATAGACAGGAAGTACCATAGTGTTTTCTGTTATTTCATGATAAGGAGCCGTTTTATGAGAGAACCATTTAGATATAAGAACGGTATATTACATTTGCAAGCATGGGAAGAACTCGGGGCAATTATTGCAGGTTTTACGACAAAAAAAGGTGGAGTGAGTAGAGATTCATTCCAAGGAATGAATCTCGGATTACATGTAAATGATGATGTGCAACATGTTCATGAAAATCGTCGTATTCTATCTCAAACTTTACAAATCCCGCTTGAGAATTGGATTTGTTCTGAGCAAGTTCATGACAAATATGTTGCAAAAGTGAGTAAACAAGAAAAGGGAAAAGGTGTTTTCTCGTATAAGGACGGAATTCCAAATACGGATGGCATTTATACTGGCGAACAAGACGTTCTCTTAACATCTTGTTATGCTGATTGTGTACCTTTATACTTTTATGCTCCATCTTATGGAATGGTTGGGCTCGCACATGCTGGATGGAAGGGAACAGTACTTGGCATTGCAAATGAAATGATTGAAAAATGGAACCATGAGGGCATACCAATTGAAGATATTCGCGTAGCGATAGGACCATCTATTGGATCATGTTGTTACGTTGTTGATGATCGGGTGCTTGAAGCAGCAAAGAAAGTCATTACAGAATCTGTTCCATATGAAACAATTTCTGATGGACAATATGCAATTGATTTAAAAGAAATCAATCGTTTATTATGTAGACAAACTGGTATAAAAGAAGAGAATCTCATTGTTTCGTCTCTTTGTACAAGCTGTGAGGAACAATTATTTTTCTCGCATAGGCGTGATCGTGGAACAACGGGAAGAATGTTGAGTTTCATAGGCTTTAAGGAGGAAGAAAAGAAATGACAGTGCAAGAGAATTTAGCACATGTAGAGAGAGAAATTGCAGCAGCTTGTAAACGAGCAAGTCGCTCGCGAGAAGAAATTAAGCTTGTTGCTGTAACAAAAACAGTTGGAATTGAAAAGACTGGTGAAGTAATGGAAGCGGGAATTCATCATCTTGGTGAAAACCGAAATGAAGGATTTTTACAAAAATATGATTATTTTACTTCAGGTGCAGCGTGGCATTTTATCGGTTCGTTGCAATCACGGAAGGTGAAAGAGATTATTAATAAAATTGATTACTTACACTCTCTTGATCGCCTTTCTCTTGCAAAAGAAATTCAAAAGAGAGCTGAAAAAACAATTTATTGTTTTGTGCAAGTTAAGACTTCTTTAGAAGAATCAAAACAAGGATTAGCAATTGAAGAAGTAATCGAGTTCATTCATCAGTTGGAGAAATTTGATAACATTAAAGTTGTTGGTCTTATGACGATGGCACCGTTTACTGGGGAGGAAGTAGAAATTCGCCGTTGTTTCCAAACATTAAAAAAACTGCAACAGCAAGTAGAGCAGTTACAGTTACCGCACGCACCGTGCACGGAATTATCAATGGGGATGTCAAATGATTATACGATTGCAATTGAAGAAGGGGCTACATGTATTCGTTTGGGGACGATTTTAGTAGGAAAAGCATAGAAGGAAGGAGAATATCATTATGAGTTGGTCAAAAGTAAAATACTTCTTTTTTGATACTCCAGAAGAGCGAGAAGCTTACGAAAAGGAGCAAGAAGAAATGAAAAAGCAGTATGACCCAGAGCAGGATATTCAGCTTGCGAAAACACAACCAAAACAAAATATTGTGAGCATTGAAACAGCAAAGCAAGCTTCAAAAGTTGTTTTGCTAGAGCCGCGTACATATTCAGAAGCACAAGGGATTGCAGATCATTTAAAAGGTCGCCGTGCTGTTGTGATTAACTTGCAGCGCATGTCTTCTGATCAAGCACTTCGTATTGTTGACTTTTTAAGCGGCACTGTATACGCTATAGGCGGAGATATCCAAAAGTTAGGTCCAAAAACATTCATATGTACGCCAGACAATGTAGATATTGTTGGCGCGATTTCTGAATTGTTTGGTGAAGATGAAGAAACAAACGTAAAGAGGTGGTAATACCTTATGGGAATATTATTAGCAGCAATTCTTTTGTTATTTAGGTTTTATTCTTACGCATTAATTATTTATATTCTTATGAGCTGGTTCCCAGGAGCGAGAGAGTCAGCGATTGGAGAATTTTTAGGGCGTATTTGTGAACCGTATTTAGAGCAATTTCGTAGATTTATTCCGCCGCTTGGAATGATTGACCTGTCACCAATTGTAGGGATCCTAACACTACAATTAGCTGGTATGGGTCTCTCGACTCTATTTGGGTTCTTTATGAACATGTAAGGAGCCATATTGTGAGCATCTATGAGCATTTTAGACAAGAAGAAGCGGTCTTTGTTGATAAAGTATTAGAGTGGAAAACCGCCGCTGAAGAATATCATCAGGTGAAACGAACTGAATTCTTAGACCCGAGGCAGCAGCACATTTTAGCTACTGTTATCGGTCAACATGGAGATGCTGCATTTCAGTTATATGGTGCAGCAGAGCATGCAGAACGAAAACGAGCACTGATACACCCAAACTATCTCGTGCTAGATGAAGAAGAGTTTCAAGTAGAAGTACTAGAAATCAACTATCCTTCTAAATTTCATACTTTAGACCATAGGCAAATATTAGGTGCATTTATGTCCATTGGATTACAAAGAGAAAAATGCGGTGATATTTGGCTTGGTGAAAATCGTGCCCAAATTGTAGTTGCGAAAGAAGTTGCTTCGTATATTGAAATGAATTTACAGTCGATTGGAAAAATGAAAGTGTCTCTTAGTGCAGTGCAAGGAGACAAGGCGCTTTCTGTGCAAGAGCAGTGGGATGAAAAGACAGGAACGGTCTCATCGCTGCGATTAGATGTATTAGTATCGGAAATCTTTCATATATCTCGTCAAAAAGCACAGCCTCTTATTAAAAATGGTCTTGTGAAAGTGAATTGGAAAATGACAGAGCAAGTTGCTTACGAATGTTTTCCAGGAGATGTATTTTCGATTAGAGGATATGGACGAGCTAAATTATTTGATGTTCAAGATAAAACAAAGCGCGATAAATGGAGAATTGTGTATGGACTTCTAAAATGATTTGTTTTTTAGAAGGAAATCCTTCCATTTTGTCGAAGAAAAGATATAATAAATTAAGGAAATTTCAGATTACTACTTGGAGGTGGCGTCGTGCCTTTAACACCATTGGATATTCATAACAAAGAGTTTGGTCGCGGTTTTCGTGGCTATGATGAGGATCAAGTAAACGAGTTTCTTGATCAAGTAATTAAAGACTACGAGCTTGTCATTCGTGAAAAGAAAGCATTAGAAGAACAAGTTGCACAGTTGGAAGGGAAATTAGATCATTTCTCGAACATTGAAGACACATTAAATAAATCAATTGTAGTTGCACAAGAAGCGGCAGAGGAAGTAAAACGTAACGCACAAAAGGAAGCGAAATTAATCGTTCGTGAGGCAGAGAAAAATGCAGATCGTATTATTAATGAAGCACTTGTAAAGTCAAGAAAAGTTGCGTTTGACATTGAAGAGTTGAAAAAGCAGGCGAAAGTATTCCGCACACGCTTCCGTATGTTACTGGAAGCACAGCTTGAAATGTTAAACAATGATGATTGGGACAAGCTAATTGAACTGGAAGAAGAAGTGGACGAGCTGTTAAAGAAAGAAGAAACAGTGTAAGCTTGACGTTTTTCTCATAATTACATATAATTTTAAACAACATATTTTTTAGAAAAACGAAGATAGGGAGCAGTACTTTTTTCGGCCCTTATATAGCGAACTGAGGATGGTGGAAGCTCAGGATAAGGAGAAGAAAGGAATATCACCCTTGAGTTCCACGCTGAACGATTGAAGTAAGCGCTGGCGTGTATTCGCGTTAAGAATGTAAAGAGGATTATATATACATATAGTCTACAAGGGTGGTACCGCGGGAAACCTTCTCGTCCCTTTTTCGGGATGAGAAGGTTTCTTTTTTTCGTTCATTTTAGAAAGAGTTTTTATATATTTAAGGAGGAATTAAGCATGGAATATAAAGATACATTACTAATGCCAAAGACAGAATTTCCGATGCGTGGAAATTTACCGAAACGTGAGCCTGCAATGCAAGAGAAATGGGCAGAAATGAATATTTATGAAAAAGTACAAGAGCATACGAAAGGTCGTCCGCTATTTGTGCTACATGATGGCCCTCCATATGCAAATGGAGATATTCATATGGGGCACGCGTTAAACAAAGTGTTAAAAGACTTTATCGTTCGTTACAAATCAATGAACGGTTTTTGTGCACCGTATGTACCAGGCTGGGATACACATGGTTTACCAATTGAGCAAGCTTTAACGAACAAAGGTGTAAAGCGTAAAGAAATGACCGTTGCTGAGTTCCGTAAACTTTGTGCAGAATACGCATATGAGCAAGTAGACCGTCAACGTGAACAATTTAAACGTTTAGGCGTACGTGCTGATTGGGATAATCCTTATATTACATTAGAGCCAAATTATGAAGCGCAGCAAATTAAAGTATTTGGTGATATGGCGAAAAAAGGTTACATTTATAAAGGGCTAAAACCAGTATACTGGTCTCCAACAAGTGAATCTGCGTTAGCAGAAGCAGAAATTGAATATAAAGATAAAAAATCAGCATCGATTTACGTAGCATTCCCTGTAAAAGACGGAAAAGATGTATTAGAAGGCGATGAGAAGTTCATTATTTGGACAACAACTCCTTGGACATTACCAGCAAACTTAGGTATTTCTGTTCATCCAGAACTTCAATATAGCGTTGTAAATGTAAATGGTGAAAAGTATATTATCGCTTCTGAACTGTTTGAAACAGTTGCTAAGACGTTAGAATGGGAAAATGCTGAAGTTGCTAAAACAATTAAAGGTAGTGAGTTAGAGTACGTAACAGCAAGCCATCCGTTCTATGAGCGTGATTCTTTAGTTATGTTAGGGGAGCATGTTACAACAGATGCAGGTACTGGTTGTGTACATACAGCGCCTGGTCATGGTGAAGATGACTTCATCGTTGGAAAGAACTATGGTTTAGATGTTCTTTGCCCAGTTGATGATAAAGGTGTATTAACAAGTGAAGCACCTGGATTTGAAGGTTTATTCTATGATAAAGCAAACAAGCCAATCACAGAAAAGTTAGAAGAAGTGGGAGCTTTATTGAAGTTAACATTTATTACTCACTCTTATCCACATGACTGGAGAACGAAGCAACCAATTATTTTCCGTGCAACAGCGCAATGGTTTGCATCAATTGAAGCATTCCGTCCAGAACTGTTAAAAGCAGTTGAAGAAACAAAATGGGTACCAGCATGGGGTGAAACACGTCTTCATAATATGGTTCGCGACCGCGGTGATTGGTGTATTTCTCGTCAACGTGCATGGGGTGTACCAATTCCTGTATTCTATGCAGAAAATGGCGATGCAATCATTACAGATGAAACAATTGACCATGTAGCAAACTTATTCCGTGAGCACGGTTCTAACATTTGGTTTGAGCGTGAAGC
The DNA here is from genome assembly GCF_000712595.1 of Bacillus manliponensis. Lineage (GTDB taxonomy): Bacteria > Bacillota > Bacilli > Bacillales > Bacillaceae_G > Bacillus_A > Bacillus_A manliponensis. The sequence continues at coordinate 143,818 of NZ_JOTN01000002.1, read as the reverse complement.
GAAAGACTTATTACCAGAAGGCTTTACACATCCAGGTAGTCCAAACGGTGAGTTCCGTAGAGAAATGGATATTATGGACGTATGGTTTGATTCTGGTTCTTCTCACCAAGCTGTATTAGAAGAACGTGAAGACTTACAACGCCCTGCTGATTTATACTTAGAAGGTTCTGACCAATATCGTGGTTGGTTTAACTCTTCTTTATCAACAGCTGTTGCTGTTACTGGAAAAGCGCCATATAAAGGTGTGTTAAGCCACGGCTTCGTACTTGATGGCGAAGGTCGTAAAATGAGTAAGTCTATCGGAAATATCGTTGTTCCGAAGAAAATCATGGATCAATTAGGCGCAGATATTTTACGTTTATGGGTTGCTTCTGTAGATTATCAATCAGATGTACGTATTTCTGATGATATTTTAAAACAAGTAGCAGAAGTATACCGTAAAATTCGTAACACATTCCGTTTCTTACTTGGAAACTTAGCTGATTTTGATCCAAGTAAAGATGCGGTAGCAATTGAAAACCTTCGTGAAGTAGATCGTTACATGCTAGTAAAACTGAACGATTTAATTACGAAAGTAAAAGAAGCATATGATACGTATGAATTTGCAGCTGTATATCATGCAATTCATAACTTCTGTACAATTGATTTAAGTGCGTTCTACTTAGACTTTGCAAAAGATGTATTATACATCGAAGGAGCAAACAATGCTGATCGCCGCGCAATTCAAACAGTACTATACGATGTTCTTGTTTCGTTAACAAAGCTTGTTGCACCAATTTTATCTCATACAGCCGATGAAGTATGGCCATACGTTCCAGGTGTAACAGGAGAGAGCGCACAGTTAACGGATATGCCGGAAGCTGTAACACTTGAAGGTGCAGATGAACTGAAAGTAAAATGGGATGCATTTATGACGCTTCGTGATGATGTGTTAAAAGCATTAGAAGAAGCGCGTAATGCAAAAGTGATTGGTAAGTCATTAAATGCAAGCATCACACTTTATCCAACAGTAGAAATGAAAGAGTTGTTACAATCTATTACAGAAGATGTGAAACAACTATTTATCGTTTCTGAATATCAGCTTGGTGGCACGATTGAAGAAGCGCCAGCAGATGCACCAAAATATGAGCATACAGCTGTTGTAGTAGCACAAGCAACTGGTGAAACATGTGAACGTTGCTGGGTTGTTACAGAAACAGTAGGCAGCGATGATGAGCATAAAACATTATGCGAACGTTGTGCAACAGTAGTAAAAGAAAATTATGTAAAATAATGAATAAAAAACCGGTTGCTTATAAAAGCAACCGGTTTTTTTCTTCCTTCGTAGGAAAAATGTGTGAGCTGTAATCACATGTTTTTCGGATAAACTAACGGTACACTTCAGCCAGGAGGAATGCATTCGTGAGCGATACGTATATGGAAATCAAACAAGAATTACAGTTAATGCGAGTGGAATTGCAAGAACGATTAGCAAAAGAAACCATATATGGACATGATGTGGAGTTTGGAGAAGAGCTGTTTAGTATGAAGAAGGAAGATGTTAGAAAAAAAATACTACTTCACGATATGAAGGAAGATTTGAAGGATGTGGAGCGCGCGCTTTTCAAAATGGAAGTAGGTATGTATGGTGTTTGTGAAGAAACAGGTACACTTCTTTCATTAAAACAATTAAAAATGATGCCAACTGCACGCACAGTTCACGAATTTTTATATAAAAAAACAAAAACATTTTAAACTACAACAACTTTATATTACCTTATTCCTATTTATTTTATTCTCTCAGCAATGCTTCATTGTGAAAAACTATGAGCTATGCTAAAATTTTGAGGTACACTGTCATTGCGGGGGAAATGAGAAATGAAAATGATATATTATTTAATAGCTTTATTTGTAATCGCAATTGATCAACTGTCAAAGTGGATTATTGTGAAAAATATGGAAATCGGTGAAAGTATTCCGATTATTGATCATGTACTTTACATAACATCTCACCGTAACCGAGGAGCGGCATGGGGGATTTTAGAAGGTAAAATGTGGTTCTTCTATATTATTACAGTGATTTTTGTTATTTTTATCATAGCTTATATGGAAAAGTATGCAAAGACAGATAAGCTTCTTGGTATTGCTCTTGGGCTTGTTTTAGGAGGAGCAATTGGTAACTTTATCGACCGCGTATTCCGACAAGAAGTGGTTGATTTTATCCACACCTATATTTTTTCGTACAATTTCCCGGTATTTAATATTGCGGATACGGCATTATGTGTAGGTGTCGGATTAATGATTATTCAAACGATATTAGAAGGTAAGAAAGTGAAGGAGTAAGTGAATGAGTGAAGTGGTACAAGTAACAGTTACAGAAGAACAAAAAGGTGAACGAATTGACAAGTTCGTATCGAATATAAACGATGAATGGTCTCGTTCACAAGTACAACAATGGATTAAAGATGGTGTTGTAACCGTAAATGGTAAAGACATTAAAGGGAATTATAAAGTAAGAGTGAATGATGAAATCACAGTAACAATTCCAGATCCAGAAGAACTTGATATTTTGCCAGAAGATATGAATTTAGAAGTGTATTATGAAGATGCGGATGTTCTTGTTGTTAATAAGCCGCGTGGTATGGTTGTTCATCCGGCACCAGGTCATACGACAGGAACGTTAGTGAACGGCCTTATGCATCATTGTACAGATTTATCAGGTATTAATGGCGTAATGCGTCCTGGTATTGTTCACCGTATTGATAAAGATACATCTGGTTTATTAATGGTTGCTAAAAATGATATGGCACATGAATCACTTGTAAATCAACTCGTAGAAAAAACAGTAACAAGACGTTATAAAGCGATTGTACATGGTGTAATTCCACACGATAAAGGGACGATTGAAGCGCCAATTGGACGCGATAAAAAAGATCGTCAAAGTATGACGATTGATGAGTTTGGGAAACACGCGGTAACACATTTCCAAGTGTTAGAACGTTTTAACAACTTTACTCTTGTAGAATGTCGTCTTGAAACGGGACGTACACATCAAATTCGTGTTCATATGAAATATATTGGTTATCCACTTGCTGGTGATCCAAAATATGGTCCAAAGAAAACGTTAGATATTGGTGGTCAAGCGTTACATGCAGGAATTTTAGGCTTTAACCACCCGCGTACAGGCGAGTATGTGGAATTTGAAGCTCCTATTCCGGCAATTTTTGAAGAAGTTTTACAAGATTTGAGAAAATAATATTGACAAAGCAATTAGAAGATGAGATACTAGCATCAGTTAAATAATGGTCCTTTAACACAGCCCCGTGAGGTTGAGAAGGTGACGGTTAGAAGTATATTAGGGTACGCGTATACCCTTTTGTCTAAGTCCTCTCGCACACATGGCGAGAGGATTTTTTTATGCCATCCTCTCACGAATAATATCGCCTGGAGGTGAAGAAAGTGAAAGAAAAAGCAGTTGTACTAGATGATCAAATGATTCGCCGTGCGCTAACACGCATTAGCCATGAAATTGTAGAGCGTAATAAAGGTGTTGAAAATTGTGTTTTAGTAGGAATTAAAACACGTGGAATCTTTATCGCACAGCGATTGGCAGAACGAATTAGTCAAATCGAAGGAAAAGAAATTGCAGTAGGAGAGTTAGACATTACATTATATCGTGATGATTTAACACTGCAATCGAAAAATAAAGAACCACTTGTAAAAGGTTCAGATATTCCGGTTGATATTACAAATAAGAAAGTGATCCTTGTGGATGACGTATTATATACAGGAAGGACAGTGCGAGCTGCAATGGATGCGGTCATGGATATTGGCAGACCATCACAAATTCAGCTAGCGGTTCTTGTAGATAGAGGTCACCGTGAACTACCAGTACGTGCGGATTATGTTGGGAAAAATATTCCGACATCAAGTGAAGAACGTATTGAAGTGACACTAACTGAAACGGATAAAAAAGATCGAGTAAGTATATACGAAAAGTAACGCCCTTTTAAATGTAGCCCCGTGAGGCTGCCAAAGGGTCTTGACTTCCGTATGTCAAATTTGGCGTACGAAAGTATAGGACTCTTTGTGCATAGGGCGCAAAGAGTTTTTTTTATTGCTAAATTTGAACGGTATAGGAGGATGACCATGGAACAAAAACCGGTACTAGACATTCATGAAATACCAAAGCCAGGGAAATGGTTGTTTTTAAGCATACAACATCTGTTCGCGATGTTTGGAGCAACAGTGCTTGTTCCGTTTTTAACAGGGCTAAGCCCAGCGGTTGCATTAATATCAAGTGGACTTGGAACGTTAGCGTTTCTACTTGTAACGAAAGGGCAAGTGCCAGCCTACTTAGGATCATCGTTCGCTTTTATCGCACCAATTATTACAGCAAAAACAGTTGGTGGACCAGGAGCAGCGATGATTGGTGGAATATTAGCAGGTCTTGTGTACTTATTAGTCGCATTTGGAATCAAAAAGTCAGGATCGAACTGGATTATGAAATTACTACCACCTATTGTAGTTGGTCCAGTTGTCATGGTTATCGGATTAGCACTTGCTCATACAGCGGTAGGAATGGCAATGAACGATGCGAAGGGAGAATATAGTTTAACTCATTTTTCAGTCGCACTTGTAACGCTCTTTATAACAATCTTATGCTCAATCTTTGGTAGAGGATTTTTCAGTATCATTCCAGTGTTGGTTGGAATTATCGGAGGTTATATATTCGCCTGCTTCCAAGGGTTAGTAGATTTTAAGCCAGTAATGGAAGCGAAATGGTTTGAAGTACCGGAGTTTGTTATACCGTTCGTGTCCTACACGCCAGAAATTTCATGGGAAATTGTGCTCTTAATGGTTCCGGTTGCATTAGTAACAATCTCAGAACATATCGGGCATCAAATCGTACTTGGCAATGTAATCGAGAAAGATTTAATTCAAAAACCAGGTTTACATCGCTCCATTATGGGTGACGGAATTGCAACGCTGATTGCCTCAATGCTTGGTGGGCCACCGAATACAACGTACGGTGAGAATATAGGTGTTCTAGCAATTACAAGAGCATATAGCATTTACCTATTTATCGGTTCAGCACTTCTTGCAATTATGTTTGGCTTCGTTGGAAAAATAGGAGCACTCATTCACTCCATTCCAACGCCAGTAATGGGTGGTGTATCTATCTTACTATTCGGTGTAATCGCATCAAGCGGACTTCGCATGATGGTTGATGATAAAACAGATTTAGGGGATAAACGAAATTTGATCATCGCTTCAGTAATTCTTGTTATCGGAATCGGTGGTGCAGTTCTACATGTTGGTGAATTGTTCAAAGTAGAGGGAATGGCACTAGCAGCAATTGTTGGTGTACTGCTAAACTTAGTTTTACCTGAAATGAAAGAAACGCAATCAAAGAAAATGGCTTCATAAAACAGCTTTTAATTCAGTCCTGTGAGACAGAAAAGGGTGTGTGCTTTGTCGTACCCTAGTCTCACATGGCTAGGGTATTTTTATAAAATATTGCGTATAAAAATGCATAAGTGATATGATAAAACGAGAAAGGTGATGGATGACGATGAATCATTTGTTAACGATGAGTGAATTATCAGAACTAGAAATTTCAGAAATCCTGAAAGATGCAGAAGACTTTGCAAATGGGAAAGGAAGCGAGTTGACAGAACAAACTTTTGTGGCGAACTTGTTTTTTGAAAATAGTACGAGAACAAGGTTTAGTTTTGAAGTAGCTGAAAAAAAGCTTGGATTAGAAGTTCTTAACTTTTCTGCAGAGTCATCTAGCGTACAAAAAGGAGAAACATTATACGATACGATAAGAACTCTGGAATCAATTGGAACGAAAGCGGTTGTCATCCGCCACGAGCAAGATCGCTACTTTGATGAATTAAAAGAAAAAGTAAATATCCCAATTTTAAATGCGGGAGATGGATGTGGAAATCACCCAACGCAATGCTTACTAGATTTATTAACAATTAAGCAAGAGTTTGGTGGATTTGAAGGATTAAAGGTTGCGATAGTTGGAGATATCAGACATAGCCGCGTAGCAAGATCAAATGCAGAAGCATTAACGAAGTTAGGCGCTACAGTGTACTTTTCAAGTCCAGAAGAATGGAAAGATGAAGCGAATACATTTGGCATCTATAAAGAGCTAGATGAACTCGTTACAGAAGTAGATGTACTTATGTTACTTCGTGTACAGCATGAACGTCATCAACAGTACGAAACAACCATTATGAAGGCGTACCATGAAAAGCATGGATTAACGGTACAGCGTGAGGCACGGATGAAGCAAGGAAGTATTATTATGCATCCAGCTCCATTTAACCGTGATGTAGAAATTGCAAGTGAACTTGTTGAATGCGAACGCTCCCGTATCTTTAAACAGATGGAAAATGGGGTTTATATAAGAATGGCGGTATTAAAACGCGCATTACCAAATGTATTAGGAGGAATGAAACATGAATTATTTGTTTAAAAATGGTCGTTATATGAATGAAGAAGGAAATATTGTTACAACAGATCTTCTTATACAAGATGGTAAAATCGCTAAAATCGCAGAAAACATTACTGCTGAACATATTGAAATAATTGATGTTCAAGGAAAACTTATTACACCAGGGTTAATCGATGTTCACGTACATCTTCGCGAGCCCGGTGGTGAGCATAAAGAAACAATTGAAACAGGAACACTTGCAGCAGCAAAAGGCGGATTTACAACAATTTGTGCAATGCCAAATACACGCCCTGTTCCAGATAGTAAAGAACATATGGAAGATTTACAGAAGCGCATTCAAGAAAAAGCGCATGTCAATGTACTGCCGTATGGCGCGATTACAGTGCGTCAAGCAGGTGCGGAAATGACAGAATTTGAAGTATTGAAAGAACTAGGAGCATTTGCATTCACAGATGATGGAGTAGGCGTACAAGATGCAAGTATGATGCTTGCATCAATGAAGCGCGCTGCACAATTAAATATGCCAATCGTTGCCCACTGTGAAGAAAATACATTAATTAATAAAGGATGCGTGCACGAAGGGAAATTCTCGGGTAAACATGGTTTAAATGGAATTCCTTCTGTATGTGAATCTGTACATATAGCGCGTGATATTTTATTAGCTGAAGCAGCTGGTTGCCATTATCACGTTTGCCACGTAAGTACGAAAGAATCTGTTCGTGTCATTCGCGATGCAAAACGAGCAGGTATTCATGTAACAGCGGAAGTAACACCTCATCATCTTGTACTTTGTGAAGATGATATTCCGTCAGTGGATCCGAACTTCAAAATGAATCCTCCACTTCGCGGAAAGGAAGATCAGGAAGCATTAATTGTAGGGCTTTTAGATGGCACAATTGACATGATTGCAACAGATCATGCACCACATACTGCTGAAGAAAAAGCGCAAGGAATTGAAAGAGCACCATTTGGAATTACTGGTTTTGAAACAGCATTTCCGCTTCTTTACACAAACCTTGTGAAAAAAGAAATCATTACATTAGAGCAGCTTATTGGATGGTTAACTGAAAAACCTGCAAATACATTTGGTTTAGAAGCTGGCCGCTTAGAAGAAGGAAGAGTAGCAGATATTACAATCATTGATTTAGAGCAAGAGGAAACAATTGATCCAGAAACATTCTTATCAAAAGGGAAAAATACGCCGTTTACTGGCTGGAAGTGTCAAGGCTGGCCGGTTATGACATTAGTTAGCGGTAAGATCGCATGGCAAAAGGAGAGTGCATTAGTATGAAAAGACAACTTATCTTAGAAGATGGAACAGTATTAATTGGAAAAGGCTTCGGCGGTGAAATTGAAAGATCTGGTGAAGTCGTATTTACAACAGGGATGACAGGATATCAAGAAACATTATCTGATCCATCATATTGCGGTCAAATCGTAACATTCACATACCCGTTAATTGGTAACTACGGCATTAACCGTGATGATTTTGAATCGATTCAGCCTTCTGTACATGGCTTAATTGTAAATGAAATTTGTGATCATCCATCTAACTTCCGTAATGAAATTACGTTAGATGAGTACTTAAAAGAAAAAAACATTCCAGGCCTTGCAGGTATTGATACAAGAAAGTTAACCCGTAAAATTCGTCAATACGGAACATTACGCGGGCGTCTTTGTAACATGGATGCAGATGTTGATTACGTAGTAAGTCAATTAAAAGCGACTGTATTTACAGATCATGTGAAACGTGTATCAACAAAAGACCCATATCCAAGCCCAGGCCGTGGCTACCGCGTTGTGCTTGTTGACTTCGGTATGAAACATGGTATTTTACGCGAACTAAATAAGCGTGACTGTGATGTAATTGTTGTACCGTACAATACAAGTGCAAAAGAAATTTTACGCTTAAATCCAGATGGAATTATGCTAAGTAACGGACCTGGAGATCCAAAAGATGTACCAGAAGCAATTGAAATGATTAAAGATATTTTAGGGAAAGTCCCAGTGTTTGGAATTTGCCTTGGGCATCAATTATTTGCCTTAGCATCTGGTGCTAATACAGAGAGATTGAAATTTGGTCACCGCGGTTTAAATCATCCTGTAAAACATCTTGAATCAGGAAAAGTTGCGATTACTTCGCAAAACCATGGGTATGCAGTAGAAGGAGCATCTATTGCAAATACAGATCTTGAAATTACACATGTTGCATTAAACGACGGAACAGTAGAAGGTCTTCGCCACACGAAGTTCCCAGCATTTACAGTACAGTACCATCCAGAAGCATCAGCAGGACCAGAAGATGCAAATGAATTATTTGAAGACTTTTTAACAATGATTGAAAACTTTAAGAAAGAAGGGGAAGAGTTATGCCAAAACGCCTAGACATTAACACAATTTTAGTAATCGGATCAGGACCTATTGTAATCGGGCAAGCAGCGGAGTTTGACTACTCTGGAACGCAAGCTTGTCAATCTTTAAAAGAGGAAGGTTACAAAGTAATCCTTGTAAACTCAAACCCAGCAACAATTATGACAGATACTGCAACAGCAGATAAAGTATATATTGAACCGTTAACATTAGAGTTTGTAAGTCGCATCATTCGTAAAGAACGTCCAGATGCAATTTTACCAACACTTGGAGGACAAACGGGCTTAAACATGGCTGTTGAGCTTGCGAAGTCTGGCATTTTAGAAGAGTGTGGAGTCGAAATTTTAGGAACGAAATTATCGGCAATTGAACAAGCGGAAGATCGTGATTTATTCCGTACGTTAATGCGAGATTTAAATGAGCCAGTTCCATCAAGTGAGATTATTCATACGTTAGAAGAAGCATATGCATTTGTAAACGAAATTGGTTATCCAGTAATCGTTCGCCCAGCATTCACACTGGGTGGAACAGGCGGCGGCATTTGCCATGATGAAAAAGAATTAATTGAAATTGTAACAAGTGGATTAAAACATAGCCCTGTAACACAGTGTTTATTAGAAAAAAGTATCGCTGGATGTAAAGAAATTGAATATGAAGTAATGCGTGATGCAAATGACAACGCAATCGTTGTATGTAACATGGAAAATATCGATCCTGTTGGCGTGCATACAGGAGACTCTATCGTTGTTGCACCGAGCCAAACATTAAGTGATCGTGAATATCAAATGCTTCGTAATACATCATTAAAAATTATTCGCGCCCTAGGAATTGAAGGTGGATGTAACGTTCAGCTTGCACTAGATCCGCATAGCTTCCAGTACTATGTAATCGAAGTAAACCCACGTGTAAGTCGTTCATCTGCGTTAGCATCAAAAGCAACGGGTTACCCAATTGCAAAATTAGCAGCGAAAATTGCGGTTGGTTTAACACTTGATGAAATTGTAAACCCAGTTACACAAAAAACATACGCATGTTTTGAGCCAGCGTTAGACTATGTTGTTTCAAAAATTCCACGTTGGCCATTTGATAAGTTTGAATCAGCGAACCGTACGCTTGGCACACAGATGAAGGCGACTGGAGAAGTTATGTCAATCGGTCGTAATTTGGAAGAATCTTTATTAAAAGCTGTTCGCTCTTTAGAGCTTGGCATTTATCACTTAGAGATTGAAGAATTAAAAGAACTTGATAAAGAAACGATGAAAAAACGTATTATGAAGCCAGATGATGAGCGTTTATTCATTGTAGCAGAAGCGATTCGCCAAGGTGTAACGAAAGAAGAAATTAATGAATGGTGTGAAATGGACTTCTTCTTCTTACACAAGATTGAAAACATCGTGAACATGGAACGTAAAGTGAAAGAACATGTAAGTAACATGGAAGTATTACAAGAGGCGAAAGAAATGGGCTTTAGTGATCATTATATCGCAGCTGCTTGGAATAAAACAGAGCGTGAAGTATACGAGATGCGTAAAGAACAAGGTATGACACCAGTATTCAAAATGGTAGATACGTGTGCAGCAGAATTTGAATCAGCGACGCCATATTACTACAGCACATATGGTGACGAAAATGAATCGATTGTAACAGAGCGAAAGAGTGTTGTTGTTCTTGGCTCAGGTCCAATCCGAATCGGTCAGGGTGTAGAGTTTGACTACGCAACAGTTCACTCTGTATGGGCGATTAAAGAAGCAGGCTATGAAGCGATTATCATTAATAACAACCCGGAAACAGTATCAACAGACTTCAGTATTTCTGATAAGTTATACTTTGAACCGTTAACAATTGAAGATGTTATGCATATCATCGATTTAGAAAAGCCAGAAGGTGTAATTGTACAGTTTGGTGGTCAAACAGCAATTAACTTAGCTAGTAAATTAGAAGAGCACGGTGTGAAAATTCTAGGTACATCACTTGAAGACTTAGACCGTGCGGAAGATCGTGATAAGTTCGAAGCAGCATTAACAGCGCTAGAAATTCCACAACCAGTTGGAAAAACAGCAACGACAGTAGAAGAAGCAGTTGCGATTGCTGAAGAAATTGGATACCCGGTACTTGTAAGACCTTCTTACGTACTTGGTGGACGTGCGATGGAAATTGTCTATCGTCAAGAGGAGCTATTACACTATATGAAAAATGCGGTGAAAGTTCATGCGGATCACCCTGTATTAATCGACCGTTACATGGTAGGTAAAGAAATTGAAGTAGATGCGATTTCTGATGGAAAAGATGTGTATATTCCAGGTATTATGGAACACATTGAGCGTGCAGGTGTTCACTCCGGTGATTCAATTGGTGTATATCCACCGCAAAGTTTATCACAAAAAATTAAAGGTCAAATTATTGAAAACACAATTAAACTAGCAAAAGGTTTAAATATTATCGGTTTACTAAACATCCAGTTCGTTGTGTTCAAAGACGAAGTGTATGTATTGGAAGTAAATCCACGTGCAAGCCGTACAGTACCATTCTTAAGTAAAATTACGGGTGTACCAATGGCAAACATTGCAACGAAAGTAATTTTAGGTACATCTCTACAAGAGCAAGGATATGAAACTGGTTACCACCGAGAGAATAAAGAAGTGTACGTGAAAGCACCGGTATTCTCCTTTGCAAAATTACGCTCTGTTGATACGACACTTGGACCTGAAATGAAATCAACAGGAGAGGTAATGGGGAAAGACTTAACGCTTGAAAAAGCACTATATAAAGGGCTTGTTGCAGCGGGAATTAATATTCCAACGCACGGATCTGTCATCATTACTGTTGCAGATAAAGATAAAGAAGAAGTGCTTCATATCGCGAAGAGATTCCACGAAATTGGTTATAACTTATTAGCAACGGCAGGAACAGCACAAGCGTTAACAGATGAAGGTGTTCCGGTTCAAGTTGTAAACAAAATTGGTTCTGAAGATTACAATTTACTTGATATTATTCGTCAAGGAAAAGCACAGTTTGTTATCAATACGTTAACAAAAGGAAAACAACCAGCACGTGATGGATTCCGCATTCGCCGTGAGTCTGTTGAAAATGGTGTCGCGTGCCTAACATCACTTGATACAACAAGAGCAATTTTAAGAGTGTTAGAGTCTATGACATTCTCAGCTCATCAAATGAGAGAAATCGCGCCAGCAAAACGTCACGAGGTGGTACATGCATGATAAAAAAGCAAAATATGATCGTCGTTAACCAAAAAGAAATTGCGAAAAACATTTATGAATTAGTACTTCAAGGTGATCTTGTTACAGAAATGAACGAACCTGGGCAATTTGTACACATTAAAGTAGGAGAAGGCAATGTGCCTCTCCTACGCCGCCCAATTAGTATTTGCAACGTTGATCAAGAGAAGCAGCAGTTCACAATGTTATATCGCGCAGAAGGACAGGGAACGAAAGCTCTTTCGAAAAAGAAGCAAGGAGAACTTGCTGATGTGTTAGGGCCACTTGGGAATGGATTCCCAGTAGAAGCGTCAAAGCCTGGTGAAACAGTACTTTTAGTAGGGGGCGGTATTGGTGTACCTCCGCTTTATGAACTGTCGCAGCGTCTTGTTGCGAAAGGAGTTCGTGTCATTCACATTTTAGGATTCCAATCAAAAGACTTTGTATTTTATGAAGAGAAATTCGCAGAGCTTGGCGATACGTATGTAGCGACAGTAGATGGTACGCATGGCACAAAAGGATTTGTTACAGATGTAATTGATGCATATGGAATTCAGTTTGATGTGCTGTATTCATGTGGACCAATCCCGATGTTACGAGCTTTAGAGAGTCGTTACAAAGAGAGAAAAGCATACATTTCGTTAGAAGAACGTATGGGATGCGGCATTGGAGCATGCTTTGCATGTGTGTGTCACCTTGCAGCAGATCCAGATGGACATTCTTATAAAAAGGTGTGTAGTGACGGTCCAGTATTTCCAATTGGGGAGGTTGTGTTATGAGCAGATTGCAAGTTGAATTACCAGGATTAAAGCTGAAAAACCCAATCATCCCGGCGTCTGGTTGTTTCGGATTTGGACGTGAGTTTGCAAATCTATACGATTTAAGTGTACTTGGATCCATTATGATCAAAGCAACGACAGAGCAGCCACGCTTTGGAAATCCAACGCCGCGCGTTGCAGAAACACCAGCAGGAATGTTAAATGCAATTGGCTTACAAAATCCAGGCCTTCAAAAAGTGGTGAACGAAGAGTTACCATGGCTTGAACAGTTTGACTTGCCAATCATTGCAAACGTTGCTGGTTCACAAGCTGAAGATTATGTAGCAGTTGCAAAGGAAATTTCAAAAGCTCCAAATGTTCATGCACTAGAGCTTAATATCTCATGTCCGAATGTAAAAACAGGCGGTATCGCTTTTGGTACAGTACCAGAAATTGCAGCAGATTTAACAAAACGTGTAAAAGAAGTATCTGAAGTTCCGGTATACGTAAAGTTATCACCAAATGTTGCAAACATTGTTGAAATTGCAAAAGCAATTGAAAACGCTGGTGCAGATGGATTAACGATGATCAATACATTGCTTGGCATGCGTTTAGATTTAAAAACAGGAAAACCGATTTTAGCGAACCGTACAGGTGGACTGTCAGGACCTGCTATTAAGCCAGTTGCAATTCGTATGGTACACGAAGTGAGTCAAGCTGTTAACATTCCAATTATCGGTATGGGCGGCGTTGAAACAGCAGAAGATGTCATTGAATTTTTCTACGCTGGTGCAAGTGCAGTTGCGGTTGGAACAGCCAACTTTGTAGACCCATTTGTATGTCCGACAATTATTGAAGAGTTACCAAGATTGCTAGATGAACTAGGAATCGATCATATTTCGGAATGTCAAGGAAGGAGCTGGAAAGAGTTATGTCACAATCGCTAATCGTTGCATTAGATTTTCCAAGTAAAGCAGAGGTAGAACAGTTTTTATGTCACTTTGAAGGAGAAAAGTTGTTTGTCAAAGTAGGTATGGAACTGTTTTATAAAGAGGGACCTGCAATCATTACGTATTTGAAGGAAAATGGACATGAAATCTTTCTAGATTTAAAGCTTCATGATATTCCAAACACGGTAAAAAGCGCGATGCGTAGCTTAGCAAGTTTAGATGTTGATATGATTAACGTTCATGCTGCAGGGGGAAGTAGCATGATGAAAGCTGCGCTTGAGGGATTAGAGGAAGGTAAGAAAGAAGGAAAAAAGAGACCAATTTGTATTGCAGTAACGCAGTTAACGAGTACATCGGAAGAAATGATGAGAGAAGAGATTGCAATTGAGAAGACGTTAGAGGAAACGGTTGCTCATTATGCGAAGTTGGCACAAGAGAGCGGTTTAGATGGTGTCGTATGTTCAACACTTGAAGTACCAAACTTACGTGAAGTATGTGGAGCGAATTTCGTAACAGTAACACCGGGGATTCGTCTTGCAAGCGATGATGTGAATGACCAAGTGCGAGTAGCAACGCCAGAGCGTGCGCGTAAACTTGGTTCTAGTTACATCGTAGTTGGGCGTAGTATTACGAAAGCGAAAAATCCGCTTGAAGCATACAAAATGGTAAAAGAACAATGGGAGGGTGTAACAATATGAAAAAAGAAATCGCATCACATTTATTAGACATCGGAGCAGTATTTTTACAACCAAACGATCCATTTACATGGTCTTCTGGCATCAAATCACCAATCTATTGCGATAACCGTTTAACGTTATCGTACCCAGAAGTACGTCAAGCGATTGCAGCAGGACTAGAACAATTAATTAAAGAAAATTTCTCAGATGTAGACGTAATTGCAGGGACAGCAACAGCAGGTATTGCTCATGCTGCTTGGGTAAGCGATCGAATGAATTTACCAATGTGTTATGTACGCAGTAAAGCGAAAGGACACGGTAAAGGGAATCAAATTGAAGGTAAGGCAGAAAAAGGACAAAAAGTTGTAGTTGTAGAAGACTTAATTTCTACAGGTGGAAGTGCAATTACATGTGTAGAAGCACTGCGCGAAGCTGGTTGTGAAGTGTTAGGTATTGTATCAATCTTTACATACGAGCTAGAGGCAGGAAAAGAAAAATTAGCAGCAGCAAACATTGCATCATATTCTTTAAGCGACTATAGCTCACTAACTGGAGTTGCAGCAGAAAAAGGTATGATCGGACAAGCTGAAACGAAGAAATTACAAGAATGGCGTAAAAACCCAGCTGATGAGGCTTGGATCACAGCGTAATATATGTAAAAACGACCACGGGGGGAAACGTGGTCGTTTTTTATGTGAGAAACAAATGTAAGAGTGTTTTGTATTTACTGTACAAGAATGGAAATAGCGCTGAATACTAATAAAACAGCCATGGCGACATTAAATTGCTTCCTATATTGTAATAAAAACTTTTGAAACATCGCTCCAAAGAGGCTCCAACTAAATGTACTCATTAAACCAACTATTCCTAAAAATAAAGAGAAAAGAAGATAACTAGAATATGAATTGTAATAGGGGATAATAAAAGTTGCTACGACGGTAAGTCCAAAAAGAATTCCTTTTGGATTTATAAATTGTAATAAGATACCGATGAAGAAAAGGTTTTGATTTCTATCCGCACTTTCTTTCGTACTTCCATAGCTAGTGAGGATTTTAAAAGCTAAATATAACATATAACCTACACCTAAAAGCGTTAAAGGAGTTTCAATGAGTGGCAACGCGCTAGTGAGAATAATATTAAAAATACTACATAATAACGTAATGACAAAAAATCCAAAACTAACTCCTAAACAAAATTTAAATGTTGCTTTTAAACCGTGTTTATTCGCAAATGTCATTGCCATAATATTATTGGGACCTGGCGTAAAACTACTAATAACAACAAACAACAAAAAAGAAAATAAAGGCATTGTTCGTCCTCCCTTTTACGAATGTATGTTATAATATCCGATACGGACATTATAACGTTGTTTGTTTTATTATACATAACGGTCGTTATAGTGTAAATAGTATAGGAGTGATTTTTTATGGAAGAAATTCATCTTATTCTTGCCAGAAATTTAAAAGCAATTAGGGAGAAAGAAAAATTAAGTTTAGAAAAGGTCTCTCAATTAAGCGGGGTCAGTAAAGCGATGATTGGCCAAATTGAAAGAGGAGAGTCAAGCCCAACATTGACAACGATTTGGAAAATAGCTAATGGATTAAAGGTTTCCTTCACTTCTTTAATAAATCATCCAGAGCCTGATACTACAGTTGTTTTAAAAAATGAAATTCAAGTATTGTCTGAGGACAGTGGGAGATATAGAGTATATCCTTATTTTCCATTCCAAGAGGATAGACGATTCGAAGTATACGCTGTTGAAATTGAAAAAGAAGGAATATTAAATTCTGACTCTCATAAAGAAGGAACAGAGGAATTTATCACTGTTTTTGATGGAGAAGTAACGATTCGTGTAAGTGAGGTTGAGTACCAATTAAAAAGTGGAGATTCTATTAGGTTTAAGGCAGATCGACCACATACATATTATAATTCAGGAGAAACATTGGCTAGAATGAGTATGACGATATATTATCCAAATGAATAGAAAAGTAAAAAAGTTGACTTCTTTGACGAGTAAAGGAAGTCAACTTTTTGCTTGTTTAAGTGTATAGAAAAGATATTAGTGTTTCTCCTCTACAATCTCATATCCTTTTACAAATAATAAAGTTATATAAGAAACGATAAATGAAAAAATACTGTACATGCCGACCCAAAAGAAAAAGGATGGTGGGAATGATATAACTCCTAATATAAGAAAAATAGCAAACGTTACAATTGGCATCACATAATACGTTCTTGTTTTGCGTGTTCCAATTATTGAAACAATAAAAATGAGTAATGGACAAATAAATAAGAGGAAAATCAATTCACTCATGGCTATGCCCCTTTTCTTAAGAAGTATATAAATCCAAATTAAAAAACTAACATCAAACCATTTTTTTATGTGGGTGAGAGCATCCGGCTATTCACAGAAGAGGTCAGTGCTTTTTTAGCCCCATGCCATGTGAAAACAGAAGGGAAAAATGAGTGAAAGTCTCTTTCTGTTCTTCGTATCCACAATTTATATGTTAGAAAATCCAATTGGAATTATATAATGTGTTTCTCATAAACGTTTTGAAAATATTATTCTTCAAATATAATTTCGACAGATAGTTGGAAACCCCTTTGGAAACGCGGTATATTTTAACAATTGAAAAGAGGAGAAACTGCAAGTGGATAAAATCTTGTTAACGGTTATAAAAGGAACATCGCTACAACTGTCGTGATGATTAACCCGATTACGACAGGTAAAAAATTTCGGCGTGCAAGTTCAAAGGGGTCCACCTTACAAATCGCTGCTGCAGGAATAAGGGCCCAAGGGATTAACGTTCCGCCTCCAGTCCATATTGCAGCAATTTGCCCGAGTGCTGTTAATGTAGCGGTTCCGTGTCCGAGCGCTGTTCCGAAAAGATTTGCGATAGAACCAGCAAGGGGAATACCAGAGAAGCCGGAACCATCTAAACCCGTAATGATGCCAACCCCAGTTAATGTAATAGCAGAGACATATTGATTAAGAGGGACTGTTTGGGATAGAGCGATACCTAAATCGTTAATGATTCCATGTGATCCTTTTGGTAAGTAATCCCCGATGATTTTGACAAAACCGCTATCTCCTAAGTAGAAAAGTGCCGCAATGGGAATGACTGGACCGAAAATTTTAAAACCGAATTGGAGGCCTTCTATAAAATAATTCGTTGTTTTTTCGAGTCCATTTCCTTTATATGCAATAAGGGAAATAATAATAATCATGATAACTGTAGTACCGCCGATCAATGCAGTTGCATCGCTGCCTTGTAATTGAAACTGAATCATACAAAGGATATCAATGGCATATACGATAGGGATACAAATTGCGAGCCATTTTTTGAACTGAGGAGTAAGAGAAGTGAGGGAGTTAGGTGATGTAGCTGACTCTACATGACTTGTAGGCAATGAACCTGTTCGAAATTCTTTTCGTAATAAGAAAAAGGCGACAGTAGTTGTAACAATCCCCATGACGATAACGAGAGGAATGCTAGCAGAAACAACGCTGGAAACAGGGAGCCCAGCAGCATCAGCTGTTAATTTGGGAGCGCCTTGAATAACGAAGTCCCCTGATAATGAAATTCCGTGTCCAAATAAATTCATAGCGATCGCCACGCCGATTGGCGGAAGGCCGACGCGAACGGCAACTGGTAATAAAATGGCTCCCATTAATGCCACAGCGGGAGAGGGCCAAAAAAAGAAGGAAATGGTCATCATTAAAAGACCAATAATCCAGTAAGCAAGAGTCGGCGTACGAATCATTTTTGTAAATGGTGAAATCATTGTATCGTTTATCCCAGTGTGTACGAGTAAATTACTCATTGAAACAATAATAGAGATGATTAAAATCGTTGGTAGTAGTTCAGTAATGGCGTAGATAAAACTTTGGAAAATCCCGCTAACAGCAAGAGGAACAGATTGTGTAGCTGTAAAACCTAATAAAAAGATAAACACAATACAAATGATTGTTGTATCTTTACGCATAATGAAAAAAGTGATAATCGTTAGCAAACAAATAATATAAAGTGCGTGTAACAATGTTAATTCAACACCCATCAATCTCACATCCTTTTAGGCATTTGTGTAGTATAGCATATGAATTGCAGAGAAGAGTGTGATGAATAGCGAAAGGAAATTCATATAATTTCATATACTGTATTGGAAGATTTTGTTACGATATAAAGGTTGTTAAATATAAAGTAGGGAGAGTATATGAAAGAGAAAATTGGCTTTTATGGTTTTATGATTTGTTGTCTTCTTAGTATTTTTTTCAATGATTATATTCCTGATGTTTGGAATATGTTTATTCTTACAGCTGCTCTTGTTTTTGGAATTTTGTTTCGGTGGAAATCATTGCGTGAACTTAGCTTGAAACGGAAGGTTATTTATAGTATAGAGTTTGTTGTTTGTGTACCTATTCTTGCTCTTATTATTGTTCAAGGTGGGGAAGGAATTAGCAAGTTAGGAATCTCTCATGGATGGGTTTCTTTTCTTTATATTGTGTATATGATTGTTGTTTTTTGTATTGCTAGTGTCTTTATTACAAAATTGAATGAGAAGTTGTTTATGGATGCTAAATAAAGTGTATTACCTCTTAATAGGGAAATGTGTTTTTATCACCATAGATTATATAGACGAAAAATTATTTTATTATTATAATACAATGTCGTTATGTTTATTGTAAAAGCGTGATAAAAGAATTAAATAAGAAAATGAGGAATATTAGCAGATGAAGAAAACGTTAAAAATGTTATTGTGTGTAGCTGTATGTATGCTAGTTATGGTAGGGTGCGATAAGAGTAGTGATGGCGCGCAGGAAAAAGAAAATGTAGTAAAAACGGATGTGAAACAAGAAGTTCCTAAGGTGACAAAAGAAGAAGGTAAAGAGATTTTACAGGAAACGATTGAAGAACTTGCACAGTCGTTTGACCATATGGAAAAAGAACATGAATGGGGACATGATAAACCAGCTGATATTGGCATTGTAAAAAAAGAATTACGAAATACTATTTCTGAAGAGTTTGCCCAAAATCATTTAAGTGATTTGGTGGAAGTCTTTAATGCTTCGAGGGAAACGGATATACGTGTTTTTCCAGTTGATATTGAGCCTGACGTAAGATTTATTTTTGAACAAGAAAAAGAAAAATTAAAGATGATTACATTAATTCCTGCAAATGATATAGGGAATACAGCAGAAACATGGAAATTTCATTTTGTTTATGAAAATAATACATGGCTGCTGGATAAGTGGGAGTATGATCTGGAAGAAGATGTGAAGCTTACTAGAAAAGAAGCAGAGAGATTGCTACACACTTTTGAGATTACAGATGTAAAGTTTATTAGAAAAGATAACGGCAATTATATATTTAAAGGAAATGATCAATTTTTAGCAGTTAACAGTGCAACATCAGAAGTGAAATATGACTATGAAGAAATGTCAACCGATGAAGACGAAAAAATAGTGAGACAAGAAGGAACAAGTCAAACGAAAGAGAGTAACAACAACTCTACTCCAGTTGGAAAAGAGGAGAATCAAATAAATTTAGAGTCTTCATCTTCTAATGGGTTAAGTAAAACAAAGTATTTGGATGAATTAGCGGTTTTAGAAACACAAGAAAAAAATTTAGAAAACCTTACTGTTACAACAGATATAGTAGATGGAATTAATGAAAATTATCAACTATGGGATGATAGATTGAATGAGATTTATGGTGTGTTAAAAAATAATATGCCAGCTGTAGAATTTGAAGCGATGAAAGCAAAACAAATTGAATGGATTAAGTTAAAAGAAAGTAGAGTTTCTGCGATTTATAATGACCCGAATAATGGGACGATGAAATTGATAGAAAGTGCTGATGAAGCATATAGGATGACAAAAGAAAGGTGTTATGAGTTAGTTAACACATATATGAAATGATGAAAAAAATATTTCTGTAATACACACTAAAAAATGCATTGCCAAAGGAGACAAATTACTATAATTGTCACATTACCTTTGAACATGGAAGTCATCTTTGTTTAGAAGTATGCTTTGCTCATGTAAAGGCGGAAATTTTATCCCGCATTAACGGGCTGTAAGACCCCCACCTCAAAACTTGAGAAAAAACGAAGAAGTTTAGGTGGGAGATTAGCAGCCCGTAAAAGCCCGTAAAAGCCCGATTGGTTTAACTAACACTCAGTGGGGAATGAAGATCCCCCACTGAGTGAAGTTTTACTTTATTTTCCATAACGTTAAACCATACGTCAAACATTTAAATAAAAAGTGAACGAGAAAAAATAAAACGGCGGGGGAATTATTTAATGCATTCTTGGAAGGAATTATTATTGTTTTTCTAGAATGAATAAATTGAGACACGCATATATGTTTGGTTTCCTTCATACAGTATATATGTGTCATTATAAATGAAAGGGTGAAGACATCCCAATGATCAACTAATTCTATTTATTAAGAAATCTTCGTTATAACACGAAATATTCTTCTGAATAGGATTAGTATGTGCATTTTTATATGTAAAAGGGATGTATTTTCGCGCTGCGGATAAACGGTCTTTTATAATATGATTGTGCCTTCTCCTGTTCAGAATGTAGAATAGGAGGTTTTTTATGTCAATGAATGTAGAAACGAAACAAAAGAGTAGCATGTTTATAGTATTACAGAACCGATTTGTGCAAGCAATTATTGCTTCGGCATTATTTCTTCAGATAGGAATTTGGATTCGGAACTTTGCGATATTGCTTTATGTAATGGAAATGACAGGTGGGGATGCTTTCGCTATTTCGATGATTTCAGTTGCAGAATTTGCTCCGATTTTTATTTTTTCATTTATAGGAGGTACGTTCGCTGATAGGTGGAAGCCAAAAAGAACGATGATTTGGTGTGAAGCTTTAAGTTCATTGTCTGTATTTGTTGTACTTTTTACA
This sequence comes from Bacillus manliponensis, assembly GCF_000712595.1. Classification (GTDB taxonomy): domain Bacteria; phylum Bacillota; class Bacilli; order Bacillales; family Bacillaceae_G; genus Bacillus_A; species Bacillus_A manliponensis. The sequence continues at coordinate 122,476 of NZ_JOTN01000002.1, read as the reverse complement.
CTTATGTTTGGTTCGTGGAAAGTTGTATTTTTTGTTACGCTTATTTCTGCAATTCTTTCACAATTTTCTCAGCCTTCAGGTATGAAATTATTTAAACAGCATCTTTCCACAGAAGAAGTACAATTGGCCATGTCTTTATATCAAACAATTTTTGCTGTTTTTATGGTATTAGGACCTATAATAGGTACATTTGTATTTCAAGCCTATGGGATTTACACTTCAATTATTGTGACTGGTCTTTCATTTTTATTTGCGGCCCTCGTCTTGTTCTTTTTACCAAAAGATATTGAAGAAAAGAGAGAAACAAAAAAAGTGAGTTTGTTCCAAGAAATGGCGGGTGGGATTAAATATGTGAAGGGAAAGAAGTCATTAACATTACTTGGAGTTTGTTTTATGGCAGCAGGATTAGGTATTGGCTTAATTCAGCCATTAGGTATTTTTATTGTGACAGAGCAATTAAATTTACCAAAAGAAAGTTTGCAATGGTTGTTAACTGTAAATGGAGCTGGAATGATTATTGGCGGGGCTTTAGCAATGGCTTTTGCTAAAAATATGGCTCCTCAAAAAATGTTGATTTTAGGCATGTTTGCACAGGCTATTGGTATTGGGATAATTGGATTTTCTACAAATTTATGGGTTACACTCATTGCCCAATTTTTTAGTGGATTAGCTCTTCCTTGTATCCAAATTGGGATAAATACACTTATTATTCAAAACTCGGATACAGATTTTATCGGAAGGGTAAATGGAATTTTGAGTCCTTTATTTACAGGCTCAATGGTAGTCACTATGAGTGTGTCAGGTGCATTAAAGGAAATGTTTTCACTTAGTACGATGTATGAAGGAACAGCATTACTATTTATTATTGGAGCATTATTTATTTTACCAATATATAAGCAAACGTCGAGTAATACCAAAATGTATAAGGAAAGCTGACTTTAGAATTGTTGCCTGTTTCGTCCGTAAAGTCCATAAAAAGGTAAAAGGCATTGCGAAAAAGCAATGCCTTTTTATGGTGATATATGAAACTAACCTTTTAGTTTCATAACAGTATCTGCATCAGGTGTTACATATACCGTTTGTTGATTGTCATATGTAACGAAACCAAGTTTTGAACCGCTTGGTTTTTTTACGTGACGAATTTTTGTGTAATCCACCGGAACAGAGCCGGAATCTTTCGCTTTACTAAAGTAGGCTGCCAGTTTTGCTGCTTCAAGTAATGCTTCTTCACTTGGCTCGATGGAACGAATGACAACATGTGACCCTGGGATGTCTTTTGTATGAAGCCAAATTTCGTCTCTTCGTGCAAATTTATTAGTTAAATAGTCATTTTGTTTATTATTCTTTCCAACAAAAATTTCTGTACCGTCACTTGCGATATATTTGTCTAAGACTGGTTTTGTCGGTTTTTTCTTCATATTTTTTGCTTTACGCTGGCGCATGTATCCTTCTTCAGCTAATTCTTCTCGAATTTCTTCGATATCTTTTGATGAAGCAGCTTCCATTTGCTGTAGTAAGCTATCGAAATATACGATTTCCTCTTTCGTTTTCTCAATTTGTTCATTGACAATGGTGACAGAGTTTTTTGCTTTTTGATACTTCTGGAAATAACGTTGTGCATTATCTGACGGCGATTTTAATGGGTCTAAAGAAATTGTTACGGTAGCGCCATTTTCGTCATAATAATCAATAACCTCAACTTCAGTTTGTCCTCTTTGCACCGCATACATATTTGCTGTTAGCAATTCGCCAAGTCGCTGATACTTGTCTGCTTTTGCTGCATCTTGCAACGTTTTGTTTAATTTAATTAATTTCTTCTCGTTTTTGATTTTTTCATTTTGCATAAAACGTTCTAAATCATGCGCTTGCTGCTTTACACGATCACGTTCTGCTTTTCCGAAGAAAAATCGGTCAAGAAGTTCACTGACAGTAGTGAATGTTTTTTGTTCTCCTTTTATATGAGAGAGAGGGAACAAGTAAAAGTATTCTTTTCCGCTTTCTCTCATCATTGTTGGTGTATATGCATGTTCTTTTAACGGCACTTGTAGTGTGAAAAATGCTTCTGATAACGCTGATTCATTCACCATTCCTGCTTTCGTTATAACTTCTTTTGCGAATAGCGGGGATATTCCTGTAAATGCTCCAACAAGTTGCTTATCCATTTTCCCTGCTAAAAAGTCAAGTGGTTGTAAAAACTCTTCCTTCGTCTCAATTTGTAACGGGTTTCGTTTATGCTGCGCTGGTGGCGCAACATATTCGGTGCCAGGAAAGACAGAACGATGACGGTTCACAGATAATGATACATGTTTTAAACTATCTAAAATTGTATTTGCAGCTGCATCCACTAAAATAATGTTACTATGCCGACCCATAATTTCGATGATTAATGTTTTTAAAGATTCATCACCAATTTCATTTCGGCTACGCACTGTAATTTGAATGATACGTTCTAAGTCAATTTGTTCAATCTTCTCAATAAATCCGCCTTCTAAGTGTTTGCGAAGTAGCATGCAAAACATTGGTGGTAGTGCCGGGGAATCATAAGTTTGTGTTGTTGTATGTACACGCGCATAAGTAGAGTGTGCGGAAAGAAGTAACTTTTGATTTTTTCCGTTTGCACGAATATGTAACAAAATTTCATATTTTGAAGGTTGATATATTTTTGAAATTCTTCCTGTTTGAAGAGAGTTTGAAATTTCATGTGTAATTGCTCTCGTAAATAGTCCATCGAATGCCATAATAAACACTCCTTTCTTACTAAGTTTTAATTATAGCATTTTTTCGGACGAGGCTGAATAAGCTTTCATTAGAGCATGTCTGCAATCAGGAGGTTGATAGCGAAATGAATTGGTATGAAATGCGTGCAAATGAAGTAGAAGAGCGAACAAATACAAATGTAAGAACTGGTTTAACAGAAGAGGAAGTGCAAAATCGGTTAAGAAAAATGGGGCCGAATGAATTACAAGAAGCGAAGCGTCCTTCTGCACTAGCTGTGTTCTTAGCACAGTTCAAAGATTTTATGGTACTTGTTTTGCTCGGGGCCACTATCATTTCTGCCTTTTTAGGAGAATACGTTGATGCAATTGCAATTGTTGCAATTGTGATTATTAATGGTATTCTTGGCTTCTTTCAAGAAAGAAAAGCGGAGAAATCACTAGAAGCATTAAAAGAATTAGCTGCACCACAAGTAACGGTCCTTCGAAATGGAAATTGGGCAAAGATTCCCTCAAAAGGTCTTGTACTTGGTGATGTTATTAAGTTTTCAAGTGGTGATCGTATTGGTGCAGATGTTCGTTTAATTGAAGCTGCTAGTTTGTATGTTGAAGAGTCCGCGTTAACTGGGGAATCTGTCCCTGTGCAAAAAAAGTTAGAGGCATTACATGGTGCTGATATTTCCATTGGTGACCAAATGAATATGGCATTTATGGGAACGATGGTTACACGTGGATCAGGAGTTGGATTAGTTGTTGGAACTGGTATGAATACAGCGATGGGACAAATTGCAAATATGCTTCAACATGCTGAGCAAAACGAAACACCACTTCAGCGTAAGTTAGAGCAGTTAGGGAAAATTTTAATTGTATTAGCGCTTATTTTAACAGCGCTTGTTGTATTAGTGGGTGTATATCAAGGGAACGAAGTGTATCACATGTTTTTAGCTGGTGTTTCTCTTGCTGTTGCAGCGATCCCGGAAGGCTTACCGGCGATTGTTACAGTTGCATTATCGTTAGGTGTACAACGAATGATTAGAAAAAAAGCGATTGTAAGAAAGTTACCAGCAGTAGAAACGCTTGGCTGTGCGTCTGTCATTTGCTCCGATAAGACAGGGACAATGACGCAAAATAAAATGATGGTGACACATGCTTGGGCGGGTGGAGAAACATGGGATGTAACAGGTCAAGGGTATGAGCCAGTTGGTGAATTTTTGAGAAATGAAAGGAAAGTCAATCCTGGAGAAAATCGTTCTCTTTATCAGCTATTGACCTTTGGTCTTTTATGTAACAATGCTCAAATTTTAAAAAAGAAGAAAAAATATGTATTAGATGGGGATCCAACAGAGGGGGCCCTTGTTACAGCAGCTATGAAGGCAGGACTTTCTAGAGAATCATTAAAAGGAAAATTTGAAGTGATTCGTGAATTTCCATTTGACTCGACAAGAAAAATGATGAGTGTTGTTGTACGTGATCAAGAAGGAAAAAGGTTTGTTGTAACAAAAGGTGCTCCAGATGTGTTATTAAAAATGAGCGAAACAATTTTGTGGGGAAACAAACAACAGCCGTTGACAGAAATTTATAAAAATGAAGTGCAAAATGCAATTCATGAATTAGGGAGCTTGGCGCTTCGGACGATTGCAATAGCTTTTAAGCCTTTAAAGGTTACAGATCGTATAGAGAGTGAACGTGATGTAGAAAACGACTTTATGTTAATTGGGATACAAGGGATGATTGATCCACCACGTCCAGAAGTGAAACAAGCGGTACAAGAATGTAGGGATGCAGGAATTAAAACAATTATGATAACAGGTGATCATAAAGTAACAGCGATGGCAATTGCAACACAACTTGATATTTTACCGGTAAATGGACGTGTCGTTGAAGGAGCAGAGCTCGCGAAAATGTCTGTCGAAGAATTAGAAGATATTGTAGATGAAACGTATGTATTTGCTAGGGTGTCTCCAGAACATAAGCTGAAGATAGTAAAAGCACTTCAAAATAAAGATCACATCGTAGCGATGACAGGTGACGGTGTAAATGATGCTCCGGCAATAAAAAGTGCAGATATTGGTGTTGCGATGGGGATTACAGGTACGGATGTTGCAAAAGAAGCATCGTCTCTTGTGTTATTGGATGATAACTTTGCAACGATTAAAGCGGCAATTAAAGAAGGAAGAAATATATATGAAAATATTCGGAAGTTTATTCGTTATTTGCTAGCATCTAACGTCGGAGAGATTCTTGTTATGTTATTTGCAATGATTTTAGCATTGCCGTTACCGCTCGTACCGATTCAAATACTGTGGGTAAATTTAGTAACAGATGGTTTGCCGGCGATGGCGCTAGGGCTTGATAAACCAGAGGGAGATGTAATGAGGCGTAAGCCACGTCATCCGAAAGAAGGTGTATTTGCAAGGGGGCTTGCTTGGAAAATTGTGAGTCGTGGTTTTTTAATTGGTGTTGTAACGCTTTTAGCCTTCATTATTGCATATAATCAACATCCGAATGAATTAAAATATGCACAAACTGTTGCGTTTGCAACACTTGTGTTAGCCCAGCTCATTCATGTTTTTGATTGTCGTAGTGAACATTCAGTTTTCCATAGGAATCCGTTTGGGAATATATATTTAGTAGGGGCGGTCGTTGTATCTATTTTACTTATGCTTGTTGTGATTTATTATCCACCATTACAACCGATTTTTAGTACAATGCCAATTCAAATGAGAGATTGGTTGTTGATTGTTGGATTATCGTCAGTGCCAACTTTCTTGCTAGTCGGTTCTTTATTAACGATAAAAGATAAAAAACAAAAAAGTAATGTATATAAGAAGGGGATAAACTTGAAATAGTCAACAAGGTGAAAGTATGATATACTTGATAAAAGGTAGTAGAGGATTGTCTCTATTACCTTTTTCATTGAGTTATTTCATGGCTTGGATGTGATAAAATGGTTTCGAGTATGACAGGATTTGGACGAGCGAAGATGGAAAGTGATGGGTTCCAAATTACAGTAGAAATGAAATCTGTGAACCATCGCTTTTTAGAGATGAATGTTCGTTTGCCAAAGCAAATGATGATGTTTGAGGATAAGATTCGTAAAGTGATTTCAAAACAAGTGCGTAGAGGGCGTATAGAGGTATCTATCGTTGTTGAAGGTGAAGGACTTGTAGAGCGGAAATTACGTGTGGATTGGACGCTTCTTAACCAATATAAATCTATTATGGAAGAAGCGAAGGATAAATTTCAATTACAGGATTCTATTACATTACAGCAGCTGATGACGATGCCAGAAGTAACGGCGATTGAAGAAGTTGAGAATGTAAAGGAACAGTTTGAACATAGTTTGTATGAGGTGATTCATAAGGCAGCTTGCATGCTCAAGAGTATGCGAGATGGCGAAGGAGAACACCTTCATAAAGACGTTTCTCATCGTTTGGATGAGATTAGACAGAGCGTAAATGCAATTATTCCACATGCGCCAAATGTTGTGCAAAAGTATCGTGAACGTTTAGAGAATCGTATGAAAGAATTACATAATCAAGAGTTGGATGAACAAAGGCTATTAACAGAAGTAGCAGTGTTTGCTGATCGCGCCGACATTCATGAAGAGTTAGTCAGATTGCAAAGTCATCTAGAACAGTTTCAGGAAGCATTAGAAAGTGTAGAACCGGTAGGAAGAAAGATGGAATTCATTGTTCAAGAAATGCATCGTGAAATTAATACGATTGGTTCGAAGGCAAATGACTTGACTATTTCAAAATATGTGGTAGAAATGAAAAATAATCTTGAAAAAATTCGCGAACAAGTACAAAATATTGAGTAGCCGTCACATTATATAAAGTTATATGGGATGGAGAAATCGGATAGACTTACTAGGAGGGGCACACTATGGCTATGCGGTTTGTAAACATTGGATACGGTAATATTGTATCTGCACATCGAATTATTGCTATTGTAAGTCCGGAATCAGCTCCGATTAAACGTACAGTACAAGAATCGAGAGAACATAATGTATTACTTGATGCAACGTATGGTCGAAAGACGCGAGCAGTTATTGTGATGGATGATGGGCATATTGTTTTAAGTCCAATCCAACCAGAGACGATTGCGCATCGACTCAATAATAAAGAAGATTTAAGCGACGAAGGGTAGGTTGTACATATATATGAGAAGTAAAAGAGGACTACTCATTGTTCTTTCAGGACCTTCTGGTGTTGGAAAAGGAACAGTTCGAAAAGAATTGTTTAGCCAAGAAAATACAAATTTACAGTACTCTATTTCTATGACAACGCGTAAACCGCGTGAAGGTGAAGTTGATGGTGTTGATTATTTCTTTAGAACAAAAGAAGAGTTTGAAGAGATGATTCGTAATGATCAACTTCTTGAATGGGCAGAATTCGTTGGGAACTATTATGGAACACCAATTGAATATGTAGAGCAAACATTAGAGCGAGGAAAAGACGTATTCTTAGAGATTGAAGTGCAAGGTGCACTTCAAGTAAAGAAAGCTTTCCCGGAAGGTGTATTTATCTTTTTAGCTCCTCCAAGCTTATCGGAACTGAAAAACCGAATCGTTGGCCGTGGTACAGAGACAGAAGAGGTTATTCAAAATCGTTTAACGGTGGCAAAAGAGGAAATTGAAATGATGGATGCTTACGATTATGTAGTTGAAAATGATGAAGTTGAACTTGCTTGTGAGCGTATTAATGCAATTGTGAAAGGTGAACATTGTCGCCGTGAGCGAGTAGCACAATATTACAAGGAAATGACGGAGGGAATTTAATATGTTAAACCCATCTATTGATGCATTATTAGGAAAGATTGACTCTAAATATACGTTAGTAACAGTAGCGGCGAAGCGTGCCCGTGAATTACAAGAACATGATAATTGTGGTGTGCAACAACCTGTATCGCATAAGTTTGTAGGAAAAGCATTAGAAGAAATTAATGCAGAAATTTTAAACTATGAGCCATCTGAAGGGAATCCTATGAAATAAGGCATTCTTTTCGACAAATGAAGGCATAGACTTTATACTTTTCTATGTAACAATGACAACCTATTTACAAGTAGGTTGTTATTTTTTTACGATGGCGAGTAGAGGAGAATGGTAAATAGCTGTTACGGCTTTAAATAATAAGTTTGAAAAAGAAAGAGGACGAGTCATATGTTAAAAGGGAAAAAAGTACTTCTATGTGTGACAGGGGGAATAGCAGTTTTTAAAGCAGCTGCATTAACAAGCAAGTTAACACAAGCTGGCGCTTTTGTAAAAGTGATGATGAGCGACTCAGCGATGAAATTTGTGACACCACTTACATTTCAAGCGCTTTCTAGACACGATGTATATACAGATACATTTGATGAAAAAGATTCAGCTGTTATTGCACACATTGATTTAGCAGATTGGGCCGATGTTGTTCTAGTTGCACCAGCGACAGCAAATTGTATTGGGAAAGTAGCAAACGGTATTGCAGATGATATGATTTCCACAACGTTGCTTGCAACTACAGCTCCAGTTTGGATTGCACCAGCGATGAATGTTCATATGTATGAAAATAAAATTGTACAAAAAAATATGCAGGCGTTAAAGAACTTTGGATATCGCTTTATTGAACCAGGAGAAGGTTTTTTAGCTTGTGGCTACGAAGCAAAAGGTCGCTTGGCAGAACCGGAAAGTATTGTTTCTCTGTTACATGAATATTTTTATGAAGATCAGCCGTTAAAAGGGAAGAAAATATTAATAACGGCAGGGCCGACACGTGAGAAGATAGATCCTGTGCGTTTTATGACGAATTTTTCTTCAGGGAAAATGGGATATGCGTTAGCTGAAGTTGCTGAACAGCTTGGGGCGAACGTTACGCTTGTTTCAGGACCGACATCGTTAACACCACCTGCACGTGTTAAAGTTGTACAAGTACAGTCTGCGCAGGATATGTTTGAAGCAGTTATGAATGATTACGCTCAAATGGATGCTGTGATTAAAACAGCTGCAGTTGCTGATTATCGTCCGAAGATGGTTTATACAGAAAAGATGAAGAAACAAAATAGCGATATGGTAATTGAGCTTGAAAGAACAATGGATATTTTAAAAACATTAGGTGAAAAGAAAGAACATCAATTGCTTATCGGGTTTGCTGCGGAAACGACAAATGTAGAGCAATATGCAACGAAAAAATTACGAGAAAAAAATGCGGATATGATTGTAGCAAATGATGTAAAGGCAGAAGGTGCAGGATTTAATGCGGATACAAACATTGTTACGATGTATAAGAAAAATGGGGAATCAATTGAGCTTCCGATTTTAACAAAAAAAGAAGTAGCTCGTGAAATTTTTGTCCAAATTGAAAAAATGATGGAAGATGATCGCGCATGAAATTTGCTAGTGTAATCGTTGATGTACCAACACGTCAGACGGATAGACCATTTGACTATATCATCCCGAAACGATGGGAAGATATCATTCAAACAGGAATGCGTGTTGTTGTTCCGTTTGGTCCACGGAAGTTACAAGGATTTATTGTTGGAATAAAAGATACGATTGAAGTAGACAGCAAAAAGTTAAAAGAATTACATGAATTGTTAGATGTGACACCTGTTTTAAATGAAGAATTGTTACAGCTTGGGGCTTGGCTTAGAGATGAGACGCTTTGCTTTACAATTTCTGCTTTTCAAGTGATGTTACCAGCTGCAATTAAAGCGACGTATCAAAAACAATTAAGGCTTCTAAAAGAAGATGAAACAACAGAAGACGTAAAAGCTATATTCCAAGGAAAAGAAATGATTGATTGGAAAGAATTGGAGAATCATCCGTACCTGTATCGCAGCGTGCAAAAGGACATTGCAAGTGGCAAAATAGAGGTCATTTATAAAGTAAAAGATAAAGCACAAAAGAAAAAACAAAAAATAATTGAGCCCAATTTGCCGCAGGAGTTGTTAGAGGAAGAGGCTTATCAATTAAAAAGTAAAAAACAACAAGATGTTTTATATTACTTTGTAGAAAACTATCATGCCATACCATTAAAAACGATTGTACAAGAGTTACAAATAACGGATGCACCAATAAAAGCACTTGTAAAAAAAGGGTTGTTAACAGAAAAGTATGTAGAAGTATATCGCAATCCGTATGATGATGATACGTTTCAGCGTACGAAACCATTTCCGCTTACTGAGGAACAAACAGACGTAATTACTCCAGTGTTATCATCGATTGCTGAGAAGGAGCATAAAACATTTTTACTGTATGGTGTAACGGGAAGTGGAAAAACAGAAGTATATTTACAATCTATTGAAGAAGTGTTACGGGCAGGGAAAGAAGCAATTGTGCTCGTTCCAGAAATATCATTAACGCCGCAAATGGTTGATCGTTTTAAAGGAAGGTTTGGTTCACAAGTTGCTGTTCTTCATAGCGCGCTGTCTGTTGGTGAAAAATACGATGAATGGCGTAAGATTTTACGAAAAGAAGTAAAGGTCGTTGTAGGAGCACGTTCTGCAATTTATGCACCATTTGAAAATTTAGGAATTATTATCATTGATGAAGAGCATGAATCGAGTTATAAACAAGAAGATAATCCACGCTACCATGCGCGTGATGTAGCCATTTGGCGTGGGAAATATCATTCTTGTCCGATTGTATTAGGAAGCGCGACTCCAACACTAGAATCATTTGCACGAGCGAAAAAAGGCGTATATGAACTGTTAACGATGAAAAAAAGAATGAATCAGAGGGCATTGCCGACAGTCGATATAATCGATATGCGAGAAGAACTACGTGATGGCAATCGCTCGATGTTCTCGCAGCTTTTGCATGAAAAAATTGCTGATCGATTAGAAAAGAAACAACAAATGGTTCTCTTTCTAAATAGGCGTGGTCATTCTACATTTGTTATGTGTCGTGACTGTGGTTATGTTATGCAATGTCCGCATTGTGATATTTCACTTACGTACCATCGTACAAATCATCAGATGAAATGTCATTACTGTAGTTATGAAGAAATTTTACCAAAGGCTTGCCCGGCTTGTGAAAGTTCTTATATTCGTTTTTTCGGAACGGGAACACAAAAAGTAGAAGAGGAAATTGTGAAGTTATTTCCAGAAGCGCGTGTCATTCGGATGGATGTTGATACAACTAGCCGAAAAGGTATGCATGAAAAGTTGCTGAAAGCGTTTGGCGAAGGACAGGCAGATATTTTACTTGGTACACAGATGATCGCGAAAGGATTAGATTTTCCAAATGTTACCCTTGTAGGAGTATTAACTGCAGATACAATGCTACACTTACCTGATTTTCGAGCAAGTGAAAAGACATATCAACTTTTGACGCAAGTAAGTGGTCGTGCTGGGAGACATGAACTTCCTGGTGAGGTTGTGATTCAAACATATACACCAGAGCATTATAGTGTGGAACTATCGAAAGAACAAAATTATGATGTGTTTTTTGAACGCGAAATGTATATGAGGAAGATGAGACAATACCCACCGTATTATTATGTTGCTCTCGTTACTGTATCACATCCGGAATTATTGAAAGCTGTACAAGTAACAGAGCGTATCGTTTCATTTTTAAAACAACACTGTTCTCAGCAAGCAATGGTACTTGGCCCAGTTGCATCAGCTATTCCACGGATAAAAGATAGATATCGCTATCAATGCATGATAAAATACAAACGGGAACCAAACTTAAAGTACGTGTTAAAGATGGTAAATGAACATTATCAAGCGGAAATGCAGAAAGATTTGCAGATCTCAATTGATTTTAACCCGACGATGCTTATGTAAGGGGATGTTTCATTTATTTTGTATTGTAAGAAGGAGAGAATTATGGCAACTTTAGAAATTGTAAAACATCCAAATGAAGTGTTAGAAACACCATGCCAACGTGTGATGAACTTCGATAAAAAGTTAGTGAAACTTTTAAAAGATATGTATGAAACAATGTTACTTGCAGATGGTGTTGGATTAGCAGCACCACAAGTTGGTGTTAGTTTACAAGTAGCAATTGTTGATATTGGCGATGATACAGGGAAAATTGAACTAATTAACCCGGTTATTTTAGAGCGACGCGGTAAACAAGTAGGTCCCGAAGGCTGCTTAAGTTTTCCAGGGCTTTATGGTGATGTGGAGCGTGCTGAGTATGTAAAGGTACGAGCTCAAAACCGTCGTGGGAAAGTGTTTTTAATAGAAGCAGAAGGGTTTTTTGCGCGAGCAATTCAACATGAAATCGATCACTTGGAAGGTGTATTATTTACATCAAAAGTGACGAGATACTATGAGGAAAATGAATTAGAGGAAATGTAAAAGGAGTTTTTATAATGGTGAAAGTTGTATTTATGGGAACACCGGGCTTTTCTGTACCGGTGCTTCGTCGTCTTATTGAAGATGGGTATGATGTAATTGGCGTAGTAACGCAGCCAGATCGCCCAGTAGGTAGAAAGAAAGTGTTAACGCCACCACCTGTAAAGGTAGAGGCTGAAAAACATGGAATTCCGGTATTACAACCGCTGAAAATTCGTGAGCAAGATGAGTATGAAAAAGTATTGGCGCTAAATCCAGATTTGATTGTAACAGCAGCGTTTGGACAAATTTTACCGAAAGAAATTTTAGAAGCGCCAAAGTATGGATGTATTAACGTCCACGCTTCATTACTTCCAGAACTTCGCGGTGGTGCGCCAATTCACTACTCGATTATTCAAGGAAAAGAAAAAACGGGCATTACAATTATGTATATGGTTGAAAAGTTAGATGCGGGAGATATTTTAACACAAGTAGAGGTAGCGATTGAGGAGCGTGAAACAGTTGGTACGCTGCACGATAAATTAAGTGTGGCTGGAGCTGAATTACTATCAAAAACTGTACCTCTACTATTAGAAGGAAAGCTAGAGCCAATTAAACAAAATGATGAAGAGGCAACATTTGCGTACAATATTAAACGTGAGCAAGAAAAAATTGATTGGACGCGTAGTGGAGAAGAAATTTATAACCATATCCGTGGGTTAAATCCATTTCCTGTTGCTTACACAACATTAAACGGACAAGTTGTAAAAGTATGGTGGGGTGAGAAAGTTGCTGTACAAGAGCAAAAAGAACCTAGCACAATCATTGCGATAGAAGAAGATGGTTTTGTTGTGGCGACAGCGAATATGACAGCAATTAAAATCATAGAACTACAACCATCAGGGAAGAAACGCATGAGTGGAGTCGACTTCTTACGTGGTGCGAAACTTGAAATTGGTATGCAGTTAGGAGCAGATGCATGAAACAAAATGTTCGTGAATTAGCACTTGACGGTTTAATGCAAGTCGAAAAAAGCGGTGCATATAGTAACTTGCTTCTTAATAATTTAATCGAGAAAAATAATATTGATAAAAAAGATGTGGGCTTGTTAACGGAAATTGTATACGGAACAATCCAGCGTCGTGATACACTCGATTACTATTTACAGCCATTTTTGCGTAAAAAAGTCGAACCGTGGGTGAAAGTATTGCTTCGATTTTCTTTATACCAAATGCTGTATTTAGATCGTGTTCCAGAGCGGGCAGCAATTCATGAAGCTGTAGAGATTGCAAAGAAGCGTGGTCATAAAGGAATTTCTGGAATGGTGAATGGTGTCCTTCGTTCTATTCAGCGTGAAGGAGTGCCGTCTCTTGATGAGATTAAAAATGAAGAGCAGCGTCTTGCAATTGCAACAAGTCATCCAGAGTGGCTTGTTAAAGAGTGGATTAATGAATACGGAATAGATACGGCACAGAAAATGTGTGAAGTAAATCTACTTCCGCCAGTTCCTACTGCAAGAGTGAATGTTTCAAAAACATCTGTGGAAGAAATGTTACAAACATTAGAAGCAGAAGGGATTGAAGCGAAACGTGGTGATTTAGCAGAAGACGCGATTCAAATCGAAAAAGGAAATGTCGCGCATACAGAAGCATTTAAAAATGGTTTGTTATCAATTCAAGATGAAAGTTCAATGCTTGTTGCACGCGCGCTTTCTCCTGAAATTGGCGACACTATCCTTGATAGCTGTGCTGCTCCTGGCGGGAAAACAGCACATATAGCAGAGCGTTTACAAGGGACTGGTAAAGTCGTTTCATTGGACTTACACCCTCATAAAGTGCGCTTAATTGAGCAACAAGCGAAGCGACTTCAGCTTGAAAATGTTGAAGCGAAAGCACTCGATGCAAGGAAAGTACAGGAGCAATTTGAAGCTGAGAGTTTTGATAAAATATTAGTTGATGCTCCTTGTTCGGGATTTGGTGTCATTCGCCGTAAGCCAGATATTAAATTAGGAAAGAACAAAGAAGATAGCGAGCGTCTAGCAACAATTCAGCTATCTATTTTAGAGAAGGTAGCTCCTTTATTGAAAAAAGGAGGACGCCTTGTTTATAGTACGTGTACAATTGAAAAAGTGGAAAATGAACAAGTGTTAGAGCAGTTCTTACAATCGCACCCTGAATTCGAGAGGGATATGTCGATGACAGAAAGATTGCCAAATAAAGTAGCGCCGTATGTACAAAATGGAGAAGTGCAGATTTTACCGCACTATTTTGCAACGGATGGATTTTATATTGCTTGTTTAAGAAAGAAGGTGTAGCATCATGGAAACAACTGTGAAAAAACAAAAGAAAAATCTTGAAACGAAAAAACCTTCAATCTATTCTTTGCAGATTCATGAAATGCAAGAGTGGTTAAAGGAACAGAAGGAGCCAACGTTCCGTGCAGGACAAATTTTTGATTGGCTATATAAAAAGCGTGTAAAAAGTTTTGAAGATATGTCAAACCTTTCAAAAGGATTGCGCGAAAAATTGTCGAATTCCTTTGAGATTACAACTTTAACGACATTGGTAAAGCAAACATCTTCCGATGGTACGATTAAGTTTTTATTCCAATTATATGATGGATATTCAATTGAAACAGTGTTAATGCGACATGAGTACGGAAATTCGATTTGTGTAACAACGCAAGTTGGTTGTCGCATTGGTTGTACGTTCTGTGCTTCGACGCTTGGTGGATTAAAGCGTAACTTGGAAGCTGGTGAAATTGTAGCGCAAGTTGTTGAAGTGCAACGTGAGTTAGATGCAACGGAAGAGCGCGTTAGCTCTCTTGTTGTAATGGGTATTGGAGAGCCTTTTGATAACTATGATCAGTTAATGGCATTTTTACGTATCGTAAACAATGAGAAAGGTCTTCATATCGGAGCGCGTCATATGACAGTTTCTACAAGTGGTATTATCCCGAAAATTTACAAATTTGCTGAAGAAGATATGCAAATTAATTTTGCGATTTCGTTGCACGCTCCAAACTCAGAGTTGCGCTCAAAATTAATGCCAATTAACCGTGCGTATAAGTTACCTGACTTAATGGAGGCTATTAAATATTATATTGAGAAAACGGGTCGCCGTGTTACCTTCGAATATGGACTATTTGGCGGAGAAAATGATCAGGTTGAACATGCAGTGGAATTGGCGCAGCTGTTAAAAGGTGTGAAGTGTCATGTTAACTTAATTCCAGTTAACTACGTACCAGAGCGAGATTATGTAAGAACGCCGCGCGAGCAAATCTTCTTGTTTGAAAAAACATTAAAAGAGCGTGGTGTGAATGTGACAATTCGCCGTGAACAAGGTCATGACATTGATGCAGCCTGCGGTCAGTTGCGTGCAAAGGAGCGCAAAGAAGAGACGAGGTGAAGTGATGAAAGCCGTGTTTCTATCAGATAAAGGGAAAGTGCGTCAGCATAATGAAGATTGTGCAGGAGTGTTTCAGAATTTAGATGGAGATATATTAGCGGTTGTAGCAGATGGAATGGGAGGTCATCGAGCGGGCGATGTTGCCAGCTCGATGGCAATCCAGTTATTTTATGATTATTGGAAACAAACATATAACATGGATACGCCAAAGAAAGCGGAAGAATGGTTACATAACCATATAGAAATTATTAATGAGCGCCTTTATAATTACTCGGTTCAGCATCCAGAATGTAGTGGAATGGGAACAACAGTTGTTGCAGCTATTTGTACAAAGCATTTTGTTACGCTTGGGCATATTGGAGATAGTCGCTGTTATACACTGTCTGAAGAGCATATGTCGCTTATTACAGAAGATCATTCACTTGTTAATGAACTTGTCAAACATGGAGAGATTTCAAAAGAAGATGCCGAATCTCATCCGAGAAAGCACGTGTTACTTAGAGCGCTTGGAACGGAATCAGCAGTGACCCTAGATGTGAAAACATTAATATTAGAAGAAGGTGACCAATTGTTACTCTGCTCAGATGGGTTATCAAATAAAGTGACGATGCAAGAGATGCAGAGGGTTTTGCAATCTAATGAGTCGTTAGAAGAAAAGGTAGAACATCTTATAGGGCAGGCAAATGCGCTTGGTGGAGAGGATAACATTACTCTTGTAATTGTTGATTATACGGATTTGGCGAATGAAAGTAGGTGAATGACAACGTGATGATTGGAAGACACCTAAATGATCGATATAAGTTGCTTGAAATGATTGGCGGCGGCGGTATGGCCAATGTATATTTAGCACATGATGATATACTAGATCGTGATGTTGCAGTGAAAGTATTACGGTTTGATTATGCAAATAACGAAGAGTTTATTAAGCGTTTTCATAGAGAGGCACAATCGGTTACGACACTATCACATCCTAATATCGTAAATATATATGATGTTGGTGAAGAAGATGGAATTTACTATCTTGTGATGGAATATGTACCTGGCCAAACATTAAAACAATATATACAGCAGTGCGGTATGCTTCCTGGGAAAGAAGCGCTTGATATAATGGAGCAGTTGACGGCGGCGATGGCACATGCTCATCACTTTGAGATTGTTCACCGTGATATTAAGCCGCACAACATTTTAGTAAGAGATGACGGGGTTGTAAAAGTTACAGACTTTGGAATTGCAACGGCAACGAGTGCAACTACAATTACACAAACGAATTCGGTTCTTGGATCAGTACATTATTTATCTCCTGAACAAGCGCGTGGTGGCATTGCAACTAAGAAATCTGATATTTATTCATTAGGTATTGTTATGTTTGAATTGTTGACGGGTAGGCCACCGTTTTCAGGGGAGTCTGCGGTTTCGATTGCGCTTAAGCATTTGCAAAACGAAACACCTTCTCCAAAACGATGGAACCCTGATATACCACAAAGTGTAGAGAATGTTGTTTTAAAGGCAACTGCAAAAGATCCGTTTCACCGTTATCAATCTGTGACTGCTATGAAACGTGAAATTGAAACAGCGCTATATCCAGAGCGGATGAATGAAGAAGCATTTCGTATACCAGAAGATATGGAAGCGACGAGAGCAATTCCAGTCATTCAAGAAGAACAATTAATTGAAGCCGCAAATGATGAAACAATTATTATAACGACAAAACAACCGGAGGATAAAAAGGGGAAGCTAGAACATAAAAAACAAAAAAGTAAAAGTAGTAAATGGTTAAGAGGGTTATTTATTACTTTTGTATTGTTATCCTTATGTATCGTATTAGCTTTGACTGTTATTCCTAAATTTTTTATTCCAAAAGAAGTAGAAATTCCAGATGTATCTGGAATGAAGTATGAAAAGGCTGTGAACGTCCTCGTTGATAAAGGCTTTGAGATAGGAGACCCACACGTTGTACATACAGATGATGTAGAAGAGGGGAAAGTTATTAAAACAAGTCCTGCAGCTGGAAGAGTTGTGAAAGAAGATACGAAGATTACAATTTTTCAATCTGGCGGAAAAAAGAAAAAGAAGATGCAAAATGTGGTTGGAAAAGAGTTTGAGGTTATAAAACAAGAGCTAGAAGATCGGTTTAAAGCTGTCATTCCATATTATGTGGAAAGTGATGAACCAGCTGGGAAAATCATTGAACAAATTCCAGAGGCTGCTCAACCTATCGTGGAGGAAGAAGAAGATGTAAAAGTTTGGGTGAGTAAAGGCCCTCAACAAATTCGCCTCGGTGATTTTTCAGGTTGGACAGAAAATAGTGTAACAAATTACTTAAATGATAAAAAGCTTACAGTAAACATTAAGAAAGAGCATTCAGAAACGGCAGAGAAAGGCCTTGTAATTTCGCAATCTCCAAAAGCAGGAACGTTGTTAAAAGAAGGTTCTAAAGTAACAGTAGTTGTTTCTGAAGGAAAAAAAGAAAAGCTAACGAAAACGGTTACTGTCAATAACATTTCAATTCCATACGAAAATGAAAATGAAGAAGAGAATAAAGAGCAAAAGGTTGAAATTTATAAACAAGATATGAATCACACGATGGATCAGCCGTTTGATACGAAGATGATTACAGAGTCTATCACGCTTTCTCTTGATTTCATCTTGCAAGAGGGAGAGAAGGGACATTACAAAATTGTTCGAGATGGTGTGACGATTGTTGATCAAGAAGTGCCGTATCCGACTGATCAATAGTAGTATGAGAGTTGAAAGTGTAAAGTGCGGTTTAGTGGTGGGAAACAAAGGAGGATTTTATGCCAGAAGGAAAAATTGTGAAAGCTTTAAGCGGATTTTATTACGTACAGCATGAAGAAGGAGTTACACAATGCCGAGGGCGTGGTGTGTTTCGAAAAAATAAGGTGACACCCCTTGTTGGTGATCATGTTGTATTTCAAGCTGATAACCCAAGTGAGGGGTATGTATTAGAAGTACTTGATAGAAAAAACGAACTTGTTCGTCCGCCAATCGCGAATATAGATCAAGCAATTCTTGTGTTTTCAGCTGTTGAGCCTAATTTTAATCCGGGCTTATTAGATCGCTTTTTAGTATTGATTGAGTTCCATGATATTAAGCCGATTATTTGTATTAGTAAAATGGACCTAGTTAGTGAATCAGAACGAGAACTCGTAGAGAAGTATGCAAATGACTACCGAGCAACTGGTTATGATGTGATATTCACTTCAACAAGTGCCTCCGAAAGTATTGATGTATTAAAGCCATTTTTAGAGGGGCGAGTTTCTGTTGTTGCAGGACAGTCTGGTGTTGGGAAATCATCGTTACTTAATGTTTTACGTCCGGATTTAGCATTAAAAACAAGTGGTATTTCATCGCATCTAGGGCGTGGTAAGCATACGACAAGACATGTAGAACTCATTGAAGTAGGAAGTGGACTTGTTGCAGATACACCTGGATTTAGTTCTCTTGATTTTATTGATATAGAAGTAGAAGATTTAACATATTGTTTTCCAGAGTTGAAAGAAGCGAGCCAATATTGTAAATTTAGAGGGTGTACACATCTTGCAGAACCAAAATGTGCAGTGAAAGATGCTGTAGAAGAAGGGGAAATTACTTCTTACCGCTATGAACATTATGTTCAATTTATAGAAGAAATTAGAGAGAGAAAGCCGAGGTATTAGTTATGATTAAAATTGCACCATCGATTTTATCAGCAGATTTTTCAAAGCTAGGAGAAGAAATTAAGGATGTAGAAAAAGGTGGAGCGGATTACATACATGTTGATGTCATGGATGGACATTTTGTTCCGAACATTACGATTGGTCCATTAATTGTAGAAGCGATTCGTCCAATTACATCATTGCCACTTGATGTACACCTTATGATTGAAAATCCTGATATGTATATTCCCGCTTTTGCAAAAGCGGGAGCAGATATTATTACAGTTCATGTAGAAGCATGTCCTCATTTGCATCGTTCAATTCAATTAATTAAGTCTCAAGGAATTAAGGCTGGAGTGGTACTAAACCCACATACACCTGTTTCAGCTATTGAACATGTACTAGAGGATATTGATATGGTACTACTTATGACAGTAAACCCTGGCTTTGGAGGACAGAAATTTATTCATTCTGTACTACCAAAAATTAAACAAGTTGCTCATATGATTCAAGAGCGCAACTTAAACGTAGAGATCGAAGTAGACGGCGGTGTGAATACTGAAACAGCAAAATTATGTGTAGAAGCAGGAGCGAATGTTCTTGTGGCTGGATCTGCTGTATATAACGAAAAAGATCGTGGTGCGGCAATCGCAGCTATTCGTGGCTAAGTAAGGATAAATAAAGTGACTCCTTCAATCAGTAGGGGGATTCTTCGTTCTCGCAGGAAGAATTGGGCTTTTACTCTCTCATCTAATACATTCCGTTAATGAGGGATAAAGCTATAAACTGTATGAGAATCGAATCAATAGGACTTTTACGTCCTATTTTTACAGTTCGCAATTAGCGAGATAGACTGTTTGTTGGAAAAGGTAATCTGTCCATTGACAGATTACCTTTTTGTTTTGTTGTTTGTAAGTGACACTATTTTTATTTTAAAATTCGATGCAAGTGAAAGAGTAATAATTGGTTGAACAAATTGCGTTTTTACGGTAAGTTTCTTTGCTTCTCTCAAGTTTTGAGGTGGGAGTCTTACAACTCATTCGTGCGGGATAAATATTGATTAGGAGGAGAGAGGATATGATTATACACATTTTGGCAGGTGGTCCAACAGAAAACTGTGCAGATTTTTCGTTGTATGAAAGTGATGGTGTAATATGGGCGGCGGTTGATAGGGGCGTATACCGCTTGTTAAAGCTTGGAATAAAACCTGTAGCTGCTTTTGGGGATTATGACTCTGTTACGAAAGAAGAGTTGGCTTGGATGCAAGAGCAAAAGCATGATTTACATATTGTAGCGAAGGAAAAGGATGAAACGGATTTAGAAATTGCAATTCGCTGGGCAATCGCACAAAAACCAATGGAAATTCGTATTTTTGGTGCAACTGGGGGAAGATTAGATCATAGTTTAGCGAATATTCAAATGTTATTAAAAGGATTACATGCAAATATAAAAATGAGTGTTGTAGATAATAAAAATGAAATTTCAGTTCAGAAACCTGGTACATATTATGTTGCAAAGAGTACACAGTTTCCTTATGTATCTTTTGTACCAATGAGTGAACAAGTAGATGGTATAACTTTACGAGGTTTTAAATATCCTTTAACAAATCAAACAATTCAGTGGGGCTCTACTCTTTGTATTAGTAATGAACTCATTGTGGAAAAAGGTACTTTTTCATTTACTACCGGCATATTAATGATGGTAAGAAGCACTGATTGAAGAAACAAATTTTATGAGAGCGCATATATTGAACAAGTGAAGTAATGGGGATTAGGAGGGAAACCATGAGATTTTATACAATAAAATTACCGAAATTTCTTGGTGGAATTGTCCGCGCGGTGTTAAATACCTTAAAAAAGGGATAAAAAAAGCACCTGTTATTGGTGCTTTTTTCATGTGGATAATAAAAAAAGAGCCTAAAGGCTCTCTTTTTTATTATTAAACACGTTCGATTTTGCCAGATTTTAATGCTCTAGCAGAAACGTAAACACGTTGAACTTTACCGTCGATGCGTACGCGAACTTTTTGAAGGTTAGCGCCCCATTTACGTTTTGTTGCGTTCATTGCGTGAGAACGTGAGTTACCAGAACGAGCTTTTCTTCCAGTAATAGCACAAACACGAGCCATCTATATTTCCCTCCTTAACTACCTTAACCTACGTAATTTTTTCAATGTTAGCCTTTTTATGCGATGCTAAAAACACTATTACAATTTAACATAACTAATGAGAGAATGCAACACAATACCGAAAAGAAATCAAGAAAATTTCCTTGACAGTCTTTAGTATCGAATAGTATTGAGTTAAAAATTAATTTTTCTACTAAAAATGAAAGAAGAATTTTTTACTTTTAGTAGAACTGCAGAGAAGAAAAAGATAAATCAAGAAAATTCCCTTGACATACTATAGTACTCTATGTTGTATAATAACAATGGACTATTTTGCTCATCCTAAAAAAAGTGCTGCTTTATTTCATATATAACAGGGCAAGAGAGTAAAGAACGATGGAATTTTTTTAAAAAAGATTATATGATAGTAACTAAAGTAGTTTAGCTCACTTTCACCATTTCATAAGGGGGAAAAGAGATGTCAATTGAAATTAAAACGAAGTACGGTCAAATTGATATTAGTACAGATGTAATTGCAACAATTGCTGGAGGCGCTGCAGTAGATTGC
This sequence comes from Bacillus manliponensis, assembly GCF_000712595.1. GTDB lineage: Bacteria > Bacillota > Bacilli > Bacillales > Bacillaceae_G > Bacillus_A > Bacillus_A manliponensis. The sequence goes on along the minus strand of NZ_JOTN01000002.1, from coordinate 100,757 downwards.
TACGGGATTGTTGGTATGGCGTCAAAGAATCAATTAAAAGATGGATTAACAGACATTCTACGAAAAGAAAACTTTACACGAGGTGTAATCGTTCGTAAAGAGAATGATGAAGTACATATTGATATGTATATTATTGTGAGCTATGGTACAAAGATTTCAGAAGTAGCACACAACGTTCAAACGAAAGTAAAATATACATTAGATCAAACAGTAGGACTAGCAGTGGACTCTGTGAACATCTATGTACAAGGAGTTAAAGTAACAAACTTGTAATGTGCATTAAGGAGGAAGATCTGTGTCAATTCAAAAAATTGATGGGAAGCGTTTAGCCCAAATGATTATCCAAGGGGCAAATAACTTAACAAATAACGTCAAGCTAGTTGATGCTTTAAACGTTTTTCCTGTTCCAGACGGTGATACTGGTACAAACATGAATTTATCCATGACTTCAGGTGCGCGAGAAGTGAAAACAAACCCTTCTTCGCATGCCGGAAAAGTTGGAATGAGCTTGGCGAAGGGATTGTTAATGGGTGCTCGAGGTAATTCAGGAGTAATTTTATCTCAATTATTCCGCGGGTTCTCGAAGTCTATTGAGCAAAAAGAAACAGTAACGACAGTCGACTTTGCGAATGCTTTAGATGCAGGTGTAGAGACTGCATATAAAGCTGTTATGAAGCCGATTGAAGGGACAATTTTAACAGTAGCAAGAGAAACTGGAAAGCATGCAGTTGCTCTTGCGAAAAAACAAAGTGACTTTGTTTTATTTATGGAAGAAGTAGTGAAAGAAGCAAATGCATCTTTAAATCGTACGCCAGATTTACTGCCGGTACTAAAACAAGTAGGTGTTGTTGATAGTGGTGGTAAAGGGCTTGTTGTTGTGTATGAAGGATTTTTAGCTGAATTAAAAGGTGAGACGATCTCTCCTGAAGAGGCGACGCAAACGTCTATGGATGAGATGGTACGTGCAGAGCATCACCGTAGTGTACAAAGTCAATTGAGTACAGAAGATATTACATACGGTTACTGTACAGAATTTATGGTTAAGCTAGATCCAGAGAAAGTGAAAGAACATAATTTCTCTGAGCAAAAATTCCGTGAAGATGTAAGTGTTCATGGCGACTCTTTACTTGTTGTATCTGATGATGAAATCGTGAAAATTCACATTCATGCAGAGCATCCTGGTGAAGTAATGAACTACGGTCAACGTTACGGTAGCTTAATCAATATTAAAGTTGAAAACATGCGTGAACAGCATACGGCGCTATTAGATGAGCCTACTGTGCGCGTGGAGCCTCAGAAACCTGTTGAAAAGCAGTCGTACGGTATTGTAACTGTAGCGATGGGATCTGGCATTAAAGAGTTGTTTGAAAGCATCGGCGCGACAAAAGTAATTGAAGGTGGCCAAACGATGAATCCAAGTACGGAAGATATCGTAAAGGCAATCGAAGAAGCAAATGCTGAAAAAGTGATTATTTTACCGAATAACGGAAATATCGTAATGGCAGCTGAGCAAGCGGCATCTGTTGTAGAGCAAGAAGTAGTTGTTGTTCGTTCGAAAACAGTTCCACAAGGCATGGCGGCAATGTTAGCTTTCAATCCGGCCGCAGCAATGGATGAAAATGAAGTAAGTATGAATGAAGCACTTTCTCATGTGAAAACAGGTCAAATTACGTATGCAGTACGTGATACGGAAATTGACGGTGTGGAAATTAATAAAGATGATTTCATGTGTATTGCTGAAGGGAAAATTGTATCGACGGACACAGAAAAATTAGGGGCTGCGAAACAATTATTAGAAGCTATGCTAGATGAAGATTCCGAAATTTTAACGATTTTACAAGGTGAAGATGCATCTGATGAAGAAGCAAATGCGTTAGTTGCATTCGTAGAAGAGAAGTTTGAAGATGTGGAAGTTGAAGTTCACAACGGAAATCAACCTCTCTACTCTTTCATTTTCTCTATTGAATAGACAAGGATAGAAAAAGAGTCTTGCTGTTACAGTGAGGCTCTTTGTTATTTCTTTGTATGTATAAAGCTTTGCTAATGAAAGTTTTATCTTATTATTATAAAATAAGGGTGGAACTTTATCCCGCATTAACAGGCTGTAAGACTCCCGCCTCAAAACTTGAGAAGAAGCGAAGAAGTTTAGGTTGAGATAAACAGCCCGAATCTAACTACGATTCCTAAGCACTTGAGCCACAAGTTAATCCTTTCTGTGGCAAACCTCGCCACGCCAAGGCGTAGCTTGTGCTTGTCGTGCTTGAACAGTCGTCTTCGTTTTTGAATGTAAAAGCCCGATTGGTCGGGCTGACACTCAGTGGAGGATGAAGACCCCCCACTGAGTGAAGTTTCACTTTATGTTGAGGGACATAAGGATACAGTGTGTTTCGGAGTGAAAGTATGGAAAAAAGATTTAACGGAGTGTGAAAATCTTGAGTGAAGTTATACAAGTTTCCATTACAGATGTGAAAGGTGTTGGTGAAGAGACAGCTACCCTATTAAATGAAATGGGGATTTTTACTGTTTCTCATTTATTGGAGCATTTTCCATATCGTTATGAAGATTATGCGATGAAAGATTTAGCCGAAGTGAAGCATGAGGAGCGAGTGACGGTTGAAGGGAAAGTGCATAGTGCGCCATTGCTTCAGTATTATGGGAAGAAAAAATCTCGCCTTACTGTACGTGTTCTTGTTGGGCGTTATTTAATTACAGCTGTTTGTTTTAATAGGCCATACTATAAGCAAAAGTTAACGATAGATAGCTTAGTAACGATTACGGGAAAGTGGGATCAACATCGCCAAACAATTTCTGTTTCTGAATTGCACTTTGGTCCAGTTGTTCGGAAGCAAGAGGTAGAACCGGTATATTCAGTAAAAGGCAAATTAACAGTCAAGCAAATGCGTCGTTTTATCGAGCAAGCTTTGAAAGAATACCGTTCGATTGTAACAGAAGTATTACCTGATGGATTACTGAATCGGTATAAATTATTACCACGTTATGAGGCTCTCTATGCGCTTCATTTTCCGAGCGGTAAAGAAGATATGAAACAGGCGCGTCGCCGTTTTGTATATGAGGAGTTCTTTTTATTCCAACTGAAAATGCAAGCACTTCGTAAAATGGAGCGCGAAAGCTCAAAAGGGATACAAAAAGAATTTTCTCAAGATGCTCTAGAGGAGTTTATTGATGCGTTGCCATTTCCATTAACGAATGCACAGCGCCGCGTTGTATTTGAAATTATGGAGGACGTAAAATCGCCGTATCGTATGAATCGGTTGTTACAAGGTGATGTAGGATCTGGTAAAACAGTTGTTGCGGCAATTGCGCTGTATGCAATGAAGTTATCCGGCTATCAAGGGGCGTTAATGGTTCCGACGGAAATTTTAGCAGAACAACATTATCAATCGCTTCAAGAAACGTTTTCTTGTTGTGATATGAAAGTGGAGTTATTAACGAGTTCTGTAAAGGGTGTACGCCGGCGTGAAATTTTGTCGAAATTAGAACAAGGTGAAATTGATGTGTTAGTTGGTACACATGCGTTAATTCAAGATGAAGTGATTTTTCATCGCCTAGGTCTTGTTATTACAGATGAACAGCATCGTTTTGGTGTTTCACAGCGTCGTATGCTTCGAGAAAAAGGTGAGAGTCCGGATGTTTTGTTTATGACTGCAACGCCAATTCCTCGTACGCTTGCAATTACTGCATTTGGAGAAATGGATGTTTCGATTATCGATGAGATGCCAGCTGGACGCAAAGTGATTGAAACGTACTGGGCGAAGCATGACATGTTAGAGAGAGTTCTCGGTTTTGTAGAGAAAGAAGTGAAGAAAGGCAGACAAGCATATGTCATTTGTCCGTTAATAGAAGAATCTGAAAAGCTTGACTTACAAAATGCACTCGATTTACATAGTATGTTAACCCATCATTTTCATAGAAAGTGCAAAGTAGGGCTTATGCATGGGCGACTTTCTGCACAAGAGAAAGAAGAAGTGATGGAGCAGTTTAGTAAAAATGATGTACAAATTCTCGTGTCGACAACAGTAGTTGAAGTTGGAGTGAACGTACCGAATGCGACACTTATGGTTATATACGATGCAGAGCGCTTTGGGTTATCGCAGCTTCATCAGCTTCGAGGCCGTGTAGGGCGTGGTAGTGAGCAGTCGTACTGTATTTTGATTGCCGATCCAAAATCAGAAACGGGAAAAGAAAGAATGCGTATTATGACAGAAACGAACGATGGGTTTGTTTTGTCAGAAAAAGATTTAGAATTACGTGGACCTGGGGATTTCTTTGGGAATAAGCAAAGTGGTCTTCCGGAATTTAAAGTGGCTGATATGGTACATGATTACAGAGCGTTAGAAACAGCAAGGCAAGATGCAGCGTTACTTGTGAATTCAGATGCTTTTTGGCATCAAGAACAATATAATGGGTTGCGTTCGTATTTGGAAAGTGCAGGAGTTTTCCAGGGAGAAAAGCTGGATTAAAAAATGTGCAAATTTTTTGTTGCATTCTAATACAAGTGATTATATACTACTGTTAGTACCTAGTCATAAAAATGGATGGTGCGGTATGAAAAAGAGAAGAAGTAAAAAAGAAAGACAAACATTATTGCAACAAACGATAGAATTAAATCCGTTTGTGACAGATGAAGAGTTGTCAGAACAATTTCAAGTGAGTATACAAACAATTCGCCTCGACCGTATGGAATTATCGATTCCAGAATTACGTGAACGTATTAAGCATGTGGCGGCGAAGCAATATGAAGAAGATGTGAAATCCCTACCGCTAGAAGAGGTAGTAGGAGAAATTATTGATATAGAACTAGATCGTCATGCGATCTCTATGTTTGAAGTAAAAGTAGAGCACGTATTTAAACGAAATAATATAGCTCGTGGGCATCATGTGTTTGCACAAGCCAATTCATTAGCTGTTGCTGTTATTGATGAAGAGTTAGCATTGACAGCAAAATCTACGATTCAATATATTAGACCTGTAAAGTTACATGAACGCGTTGTAGCAAAAGCGCGTGTTGAAGATATTGAAAACGACAAAGGAAGAACAGTTGTAACAGTACAAAGTTTCGTTGGAAGTGAACTTGTTTTTACAGGCACTTTCGAAATGTATCGTTCTAGTAATTATAGTGAGGAAGGTAACAGCTTATGAGAATCGCAATAGATGCAATGGGTGGCGATCATGCTCCAAAGTCAGTAGTTCTTGGAGCAATGAAAGCAATTCAACAATTTTCGGACTTACATATTACACTGGTAGGTAAAGAAGAGGGAATTCGCCAGTATTTAACGAATGAAGAGCGTATTACAGTTATGCATACTGATGAGGTAATTGAAGGTACGGACGAGCCAGTGCGAGCAGTTCGTCGTAAAAAGCAAGCTTCAATGGTACTCGCTGCGCAGCAAGTAAAAGAAGGAACGGCGGATGCTTGTATTTCAGCTGGAAATACAGGAGCACTTATGGCAGCAGGCTTATTTGTGGTAGGACGTATGGAGGGGATTGAAAGACCTGCTCTATCACCTACAATGCCAACGGTAGATGGTCAAGGGTTTGTCATGCTGGATGTCGGGGCGAATGTTGACGCGAAAGCAGTTCATTTATATCAATATGCAGTGATGGGTTCTGTATACGCAGAAAAGGTAAGAGGTATCAATAATCCGCGCGTTGGTCTTTTAAATATTGGAACAGAAGATGGAAAAGGGAATGAGCTTTCAAAACAAGTGTTTACAATGTTGAAAGATGCACCAATTAACTTTGTTGGGAATGTTGAATCTCGTGATTTATTACAAGGGGTAGCAGACGTTGTCGTTTGTGATGGATTTACAGGAAACATTGCATTGAAATCACTAGAAGGAACGGCACTTGCACTGTTTTCTATGTTGAAAGAACAGCTAACAAGTTCTTTCACAAGCAAATTAGCAGCAGCAGTGCTTAAACCGAAATTAAAAGGATTAAAAGAAAAAATGGATTATTCGGAGTACGGCGGAGCGGCTTTATTTGGATTAAAAGCTCCTGTTATTAAAGCTCACGGTTCATCGAATGATCAATCAATTTTCAGTGCGATTCGTCAAACACGTGAAATGGTGGCGAAGGAAGTAATTCCTACAATTACAAATGTAATGGAGGATGAGTCGCTTAAGTAATGAGGAGGGTTTGAAATGGGAAAACTAGCATTTATTTTTCCGGGCCAAGGTTCACAAGCAGTTGGAATGGGAATGCAGCTAGCAGGCGAATATAAAGAGGTAGCAGAAGTGTTCAAAAAGGCGGATCACATTTTACAAGATTCACTTTCAACGGTAATTTTTGAAGGGCCTGCGGAAACTCTTACGTTAACAACAAATGCACAGCCTGCATTACTCACAACGAGTGTTGCAATTTTAACTGCATTAAAACAATATGATATTACGCCGGATTACGTAGCAGGGCATAGTCTTGGTGAATATAGTGCGCTTGTAGCGGCTGGGGCACTTTCATTCGAAGACGGTGTGTATGCGGTAAGAAAACGTGGTGAGTATATGGAGGAAGCTGTCCCAAATGGCGAAGGAGCAATGGCTGCAATTATGGGAGCTAACCCTGATATGCTAAAGCGTGTAACAGAAGAAGTGACCAGTGAAGGATACGCCGTGCAAATCGCTAATATGAACAGTACGAAGCAAATTGTTATTTCTGGCACGAAACAGGGAGTTGCACTTGCATCAGAAAGAGCAAAGGAAAATGGTGCAAAACGTGCGATTCCACTTCGTGTAAGTGGTCCGTTCCATTCGTCTTTGATGAAACCGGCAGCTGAAAAATTTCGTGATGTATTAAATAAAATTGCCATCCAAGATGCGAGCACTCCAGTTATAGCGAACGTAACAGCAGAATGTATTACGCGTAAAGAAGAGATTGGAGAAAAGTTAATAGAACAGCTCTACTCTCCTGTTTTATGGTATCCATCTATTGAACGTATGGTAGAGCTTGGTGTTGATACATTTGTTGAAATTGGTCCTGGAAAAGTACTTGCTGGTCTAATGAAATCTATTGCTCCTTCAGTGAAAGTATACGCAGTATATGATGAGGAGACAATGAAAGAAACCATTTCAAAGCTGAGAGGAGAAACAGAATGTTAAATGGGAAAATTGCATTAGTTACAGGTGCATCTCGTGGAATTGGTCGTGCTATCGCTTTAGACTTAGCGAAGCAAGGAGCAAAAGTTGTTGTTAACTATGCGGGAAATGAAGCGAAAGCAAACGAAGTTGTAGATGAGATTAAAAACTTAGGATCTGAAGCGATTGCAGTACGTGCGAACGTTGCAAATGCAGATGAAGTTGCGGCGATGGTAAAGCAAACTGTCGATACGTTTGGTCAGGTTGATATTCTCGTGAACAATGCAGGGGTTACAAGAGATAATTTATTGATGCGTATGAAAGAAGATGAGTGGGATGCTGTTATCGATACGAATTTAAAAGGTGTATTTTTATGTACGAAAGCAGTTTCTCGCTATATGATGCGTCAACGCTTCGGCCGGATTATTAATATCGCATCTGTTGTTGGAGTAGTTGGTAATCCTGGACAAGCGAACTATGTGGCAGCAAAAGCAGGTGTGATTGGTTTAACAAAAACATCAGCGAAAGAGCTTGCAAGCCGTAACATTACAGTTAATGCTATTGCTCCAGGTTTTATTGTAACAGATATGACGGATGTATTAGCTGAGGGTGTAAAAGAAGAGATGTTAAAAGTAATTCCGGCTGCTAAGTTCGGTGAAGCTGCGGATATTGCGAATGCGGTAACATTTTTTGCCGCTGATCAAAGTCAATATATTACAGGACAAACTCTTCATGTTGACGGCGGAATGGTAATGTAACAAAAGAAACTATGGAAAGAATAGATTTTACCTAGTTTTTTTGTATAATATTTAATATAATGACTTGAGGGGAGGTGAACGTAATATGGCAGACGTTTTAGAGCGTGTAACGAAAATCATCGTAGACCGTCTTGGAGTAGACGAAACAGAAGTAACACCAGCTGCTAGCTTTAAAGAGGATTTAGGTGCTGACTCCCTAGACGTAGTAGAATTAGTAATGCAGTTAGAAGATGAGTTTGAAATGGAAATTTCCGATGAGGAAGCTGAAAAAATTTCAACTGTTGGCGATGCTGTGACATACATAGAAAGCCATCTATAATGCTGAGTGAAGTCCCGTTCTATAGGCGGGGCTTTCTCGGTTTATATCTGGAGGGACTTATGCCGTACCGAAAATATAAGGAAAAAAAATATGAAGCAAGGTATCGTGAAGCTTTTAAAGAATTTCAACAAAAAATAGATATTACATTTACGAATGAAAAATTGTTGATTCAAGCGTTTACACATTCATCGTATGTGAATGAGCATCGAAAAAAGCCACATGAAGATAATGAACGGCTTGAATTTCTTGGTGATGCTGTGTTAGAGCTTACTGTTTCACAATATTTGTTTCAAAAATATCCGACAATGAGTGAGGGAGAGTTAACAAAATTACGTGCAGCTATTGTGTGTGAACCGTCTCTCGTACGATTTGCGAATGAGTTGTCATTTGGTAGTCTCGTTTTATTAGGAAAAGGAGAGGAAATGACAGGAGGTCGTGAACGTCCAGCGTTATTAGCGGATGTGTTTGAAGCATTTATTGGAGCGCTTTATTTAGATCAAGGATTAGACACAGTTTGGGAGTTTTTAAAAACGATTGTTTATCCGAAAATTAATGAAGGTGCTTTTTCTCATGTGATGGATTTCAAGAGTCAACTGCAAGAGTTAATTCAACGTGATGGTAGCGGTAATATTGAATATCAAATTTTACAAGAAAAAGGACCAGCGCATAACCGAGAATTTGTGTCACGTGTAACACTAAATGGTGAAGCGTTAGGGCTTGGTACTGGGAAGTCTAAAAAAGAGGCGGAGCAGCATGCAGCCGAAGAAGCATTAAAAAAATTAAAAGAGCATTCATAAGGAATCCCCCTTAAACATAGGGGGATTCCTTGTGCATAAAGCGAAATAAAAGGGGGAAGGCCTCTCGTGTTTCTTAAGCGATTAGAAATAGTAGGATTTAAATCTTTTGCAGATCGTATATCTGTCGATTTTGTGCCGGGTGTTACATCTGTAGTTGGACCAAATGGAAGCGGGAAAAGTAACATTACAGATGCAATTCGTTGGGTACTTGGTGAACAATCTGTGAAATCACTTCGTGGTGCAAAAATGGAAGATGTGATTTTTGCGGGAAGTGATACGCGAAAAGCATTAAATGTAGCTGAAGTAACATTAACATTAAATAACGAGGAACAGCGCTTACCTATTGAATACAATGAAGTGAGTGTTACAAGGCGTGTATATCGCTCTGGAGATAGTGAGTTTCTTATTAATAAACAGGCATGTCGTTTGAAAGATATTGTTGATTTATTTATGGACTCTGGTATGGGGCGTGAAGCGTTTTCGATTATTAGTCAAGGAAAAGTTGAAGAGATTTTAAGTAGTAAATCTGAAGAGCGCCGCGGTGTATTTGAAGAAGCAGCTGGTGTTTTGAAATATAAGATTCGTAAAAAGAAAGCCGAAAGTAAACTTGCTGATGCACAAGAGAATTTAAATCGTGTAGAAGATATTATTCATGAATTGAGTAGTCAAGTTGAGCCGTTAGAAAGGCAAGCTTCTGTTGCGAAAGACTACCTTGAGAAAAAAGAAGAACTAGAGCAAGTAGAAGCCGCTTTAATCGTATATGAGATTGAAGAATTACACGAAAAGTGGGAAGCGCTTCGAGGGCAGTTTGAACAACATACAAATGAAGAGGGGACGCTTTCAACGCATCTTCAAAAAAATGAAGCTGATTTAGAAGAATTTAGAGGAAACTTACAAGCGATTGATGAGTCGATTGAAGCGCTACAAGAAGTTCTTCTTTTATCAAGTAAAGAACTTGAAAAACTAGAGGGACAAAGAGAGTTATTAAAAGAACGTAAAAAAAATGCAGCAGCGCATTGTGTACAATTAGAGAAAACCATACATGAATTAATAGAGAAAATCGCAAAGTATGATAAAGATATTGAGCAAGGTACAAAAGAGTTACATGAGCTTGTTCAGCATGTGACAACAATAGAGGGTAAGTTGTATGCAAATGAGAAGCTTCTCGCTACTTATGCAGAGAACTTAGACGAGAAGATTGAGCATTTAAAAGGAGATTATATTGAACTTTTAAATGAGCAAGCAAGTTCTCGAAATGAGTTAGCTTTATTAGAGGAACAGCTGAAACAACAAAGCTCTAAAACGGAGCGCATTGACGAAGAGAATGAAAAGTACGTTCAAATGCGTATAAATATTGCTGAGAAAAAAGAAGTTCTTGTTGAGCAGCATGAGGTGATGCAAGAAACCATTAAACAGCAAGTGGAACAGCTGAAACAGGTGGAAACTACTCTTGCGAACTATCAAGAAAAATATAGTGATAATGAAAAGAAATTGTACCAAGCATATCAATTCGTAGAGCAAGCACGTTCGCGTAAAGAAATGTTAGAAGGAATGCAAGAAGATTATAGCGGGTTCTATCAAGGTGTTCGTGAAGTCTTGAAAGCTCGTGAAGATGCATTGCAAGGTATAGAGGGGGCAGTCGCAGAATTATTGACTGTGCCAAAAGAATATGAAGTTGCGATGGAAATTGCTTTAGGTGCAGCGATGCAACACGTTGTTGTGCAAACGGAAGAACATGCGCGCCGTGCAATTACCTTTTTAAAACAAAATCGTTATGGACGTGCTACATTCTTACCGCAAACAGTTATTAAAGGGCGATCACTTGGAATGGATCAATTGCGTATTGCAAATCAACATCCATCATTTATTGGTGTTGCATCGGAGCTTGTTCACTACAATCATAAATATGAAAATGTTATTTCGAATTTGCTCGGTGCTGTACTGGTTGCAAAAGATTTAAAAGGAGCAAATGAACTAGCGAAGCAGCTGCAATATCGATGTCGTATTGTTACGTTAGAAGGTGACCTTGTAAATCCGGGTGGATCTATGACTGGTGGAGCTGTAAAACAAACAAACTCTTCTCTTTTAGGACGTCAGCGCGAATTAGAAGAGTGGAGTAATAAGTTGACAGACATGCAAGAAAAGACCGTGAAGTTAGAAAACTATGTGAAAGCATTAAAACAAGAAATTCACGAAAAAAATACAGAATTACAAAAAGTACGAGAGCAGATTGAAGAAAAGCGTATAGATGAGCAAAAGTTAAAAGCAGAAATTACACAGCTAGAGTTAGAGGAGCACCGTGTCAATGATCGTTTATCGATTTATGATTTAGAGATTGAAGGGTTTTTACAAGATCGCTTAAAGACACAAAATCGTAAAAAAGAGCTGAAAGATGCACTTCAAAAATTATCGCAGCAAATAACGGTATTGGATGAAGAAATTGCTAGTTTAACGAAACAAAAGACTGAACAGCACTCTTCAAAAGAAAAAGTACAAGCCGAGATGACAGAGCTGAAAGTGCAAGCAGCTCAGCAACATCAACGTTTAGCGAATGAGAAAGAAAAAGTGAACCGCTTAACGAAAGAGCAAGAAGATATGAAGAAATTGCTTTCGCAAACGAAGGAAGATTTAGCATTCTTAAAGCAAGAAATGACCTCTAATTCAAGTGGCGAAGAGCAAATTGTAAATATGATTCAAAAGAAAGCGCATGATCGCAATCAGACAGTTGAACTTATTAATTCACGTCGTGAACAGCGCCTTGGTTTGCAGCAGCGATTGGAGACTCTAGATCGTGATGTGAAAGAGTTGAAACGAAAGCATAAATATTTACTAGACGTGCTAAAAGATGAGGAAGTAACGATTAATCGCTTAGATGTAGAACTTGATAATCGGTTAAACCAATTAAGGCAAACGTATGCGATATCATTTGAAGCGGCAAAAGAAAAATACACAATGACAATGCCTGTAGAAGATGCGCGTAAAAAAGTGAAGCTGATTAAATTGTCAATTGAGGAACTTGGTACGGTAAACTTAGGGGCGATTGATGAGTATGAGCGAGTAGCAGAACGCCATTCTTTCTTACTAGAACAGCGAGAAGATTTACAAGAAGCGAAATCGACGCTGCATCAAGTGATTACAGAAATGGACGAAGAAATGAAAAAACGATTTTCTTATACATTTGAAGCGATTCGTGCGGAGTTCCGTCAAGTCTTTAGTGAATTGTTTGGCGGAGGAAGAGCGGATTTAATTATGACAAATCCACAAGATTTACTTCATACGGGAATCGATATTATGGCGCAACCTCCTGGGAAGAAGTTGCAAAACTTAGGTTTACTATCTGGGGGAGAGAGAGCGTTAACTGCAATTGCGCTTTTATTTGCTATTTTAAAAGTAAGACCAGTACCATTTTGTGTATTAGATGAGGTTGAGGCAGCATTAGATGAAGCGAATGTCGCACGTTTTGCTCAATATTTAAAACAATTCAGCGATGAAACACAATTTATTGTAATTACGCACCGAAAAGGTACAATGGAAGAGTCGGATGTATTATATGGTGTAACAATGCAGGAATCGGGTGTTTCGAAGCTTGTATCTGTTCGTCTAGATGACGGTGCAGAAGTTGTTACAAATTAGTAGAGAGGATGGAAAAGATGAGTTTTTTTAAGAAGTTAAAAGAGAAAATCTCGCAACAAACAGAAACAGTAACAGAGAAGTTTAAAAATGGACTTGAGAAAACGAGAAATTCATTTGCTGATAAAGTAAATGATTTAGTATACCGTTATCGTAAGGTAGATGAAGACTTTTTTGAAGAATTAGAAGAGATTTTAATTGGTGCTGATGTTGGTGTGACGACGGTAATGGAGCTTATTGATCAGCTTCGTGATGAAGTGAAACGTCGTAATATTCAAGATCCAAAAGAAGTGCAGGCTGTTATCTCTGAAAAATTAGTTGAAATTTACAAAGGTGACGGTAACTTTAATAACGAGCTTAATATACAAACAGAAGGACTAACGGTTATTCTATTCGTTGGTGTAAATGGTGTTGGGAAGACAACAACGATTGGAAAGATGGCTCACAAATTTAATTCAGAAGGAAAGTCTGTACTGTTAGCAGCTGGTGATACGTTCCGTGCAGGTGCGATTGACCAGTTAGAAGTATGGGGTGAGCGTGTTGGTGTGGATGTTATTAAGCAAGGAGAAGGATCGGATCCAGCAGCTGTTATGTATGATGCGATTCAAGCAGCAAAAGCGCGTAACGTAAATGTATTGCTTTGTGATACTGCAGGACGTTTGCAAAATAAAGTAAACTTAATGAAAGAGCTTGAAAAGGTAAAGCGTGTGATTGAGCGTGAAGTGCCAGGAGCTCCGCATGAAGTATTATTAGTTATGGATGCAACGACAGGACAAAATGGATTGAGTCAAGCGAAAACATTCCGTGAGGCGACAAATGTAACTGGTATTGTATTAACAAAACTAGATGGTACTGCTAAAGGTGGTATCGTTTTAGCCATTCGTAATGAAATGGATGTACCGGTGAAATATGTTGGTCTTGGTGAACAAATGGATGATTTACAGGCTTTTGATCCAGAGCATTATGTATATGGATTATTTGCCAATCTTGTAGAAGTAGAAGAAGAATAAGAAAAGCAGGTGGTATACCACCTGACTTGCATCAAAGTTTTTTGATGTTAAGAAAAAAACTTGACACCCTTTCTTTGGCGAGGTAAACTAATTCATGTAAAGGGAATTCACTTAACAAAGGATGATTCAACATGCTCGAAAAAACAACGAGAATGAATTATTTATATGATTTTTATCAATCGTTGTTAACGCCAAAACAAAGAAGTTACATGTCGCTTTACTATTTAGATGACTTATCTCTTGGTGAAATTGCAGAAGAATTTGATGTAAGTCGCCAAGCTGTGTATGATAACATTAAACGGACAGAAGCGATGCTTGAAGAATATGAAGAAAAGCTAATGCTGTTTCAAAAATTTCAAGCAAGACAGCAACTTGTTGCAAAGCTAAAGCAGCTAATCAGCGAAGAAGAGCATGTGAATGATGAAGTGAAACAAGTTGTTGAAGCTATCGAAAATTTAGATTAGGAGGACGGCAATATGGCATTTGAAGGATTAGCCGACCGACTTCAACAGACGATGCAAAAAATTCGTGGCAAAGGGAAAGTAACCGAAGCCGACGTAAAAGAAATGATGCGAGAAGTTCGTCTTGCTCTATTAGAAGCAGACGTTAACTTTAAAGTAGTGAAAGATTTTGTTAAGCGTGTATCTGAACGTGCTGTCGGACAAGATGTAATGACAAGTTTGACACCTGGTCAACAAGTAATTAAAGTTGTACAGGAAGAACTAACAGAATTAATGGGCGGAGAACAAAGTAAAATTGCAGTTTCTAATCGTCCCCCAACCGTTATTATGATGGTTGGTCTGCAAGGTGCAGGTAAAACGACAACGACAGGAAAACTTGCGAATTTACTTCGAAAAAAGTATAATCGTAAGCCGATGCTTGTTGCAGCTGATATTTACCGCCCGGCAGCTATTAAACAACTTGAAACGCTTGGCAAGCAGTTGGACATGCCTGTTTTCTCTTTAGGAGATAAAGTAAGTCCAGTTGAAATTGCAAAACAAGCGATTGCTAAAGCGAAAGAAGATCATCATGATTATGTTTTAATCGATACGGCAGGACGTCTGCATATAGATGAAGAGCTAATGGATGAATTAGATCAAGTAAAAGAAGTTGCGAAACCAGATGAAATTTTCCTTGTTGTTGATGCAATGACAGGACAAGATGCGGTAAATGTTGCACAAAGTTTTCACGATCAGCTTGGTTTAACTGGTGTTGTATTAACGAAATTAGATGGTGATACGCGCGGTGGTGCGGCATTATCTATTAAAGCTGTTACAAACACGCCAATTAAATTTGCTGGTATGGGTGAAAAGTTAGATGCATTAGAGCCGTTTCATCCGGAGCGTATGGCATCCCGTATTTTAGGAATGGGTGATGTTTTAACGCTAATCGAAAAAGCACAAGCGACAGTTGATGCAGAAAAAGCAAAAGAGCTTGAGCAAAAAATGCGCACACTTTCATTTACTCTTGATGATTTTTTAGAGCAACTTGGACAAGTGCGTCAACTTGGACCACTTGATGAATTGCTTGGTATGCTCCCTGGTGCAAATAAAATTAAAGGGCTAAAAGATGTTCAAGTGGATGAAAAGCAAATTGGACATATTGAAGCTATCATTCGTTCTATGACAAAAGCAGAACGAGAACAACCGGAAATTATTAATGCTAGTCGTAAGAAGCGTATCGCGAAAGGTAGCGGTAGAACAGTTCAAGAAATCAATCGTCTTTTAAAGCAATTTGAAGATATGAAAAAGATGATGAAAACGATGACTGGTATGCAAAAAGGTAAGAAAAAAGGACTAGCAGGACTTAAGTTTCCATTTATGTAAGGAAAAAAAGATGACTCTGTTAAGAAATTATACTTTACAAAGGGTTACTCTTTTTGCTAATATTAATATCTGTGTGAAATAAATTCGGAGGTGCTTTATAAATGGCAGTTAAAATTCGTTTAAAACGTATGGGAGCTAAAAAATCTCCTTTCTATCGTGTAGTTGTTGCAGATTCTCGTTCTCCTCGTGACGGACGTTTCATTGAGGAAATCGGAACTTACAATCCAGTTGCAGAGCCAGCTGAGGTTAAAATCAACGAAGAAGCAGCATTAAAATGGTTAGGAAACGGTGCGAAACCATCTGATACAGTTCGTAACCTATTCTCTAAACAAGGTATCATGGAGAAATTCCACGTATCTAAACAAGGTAAGTAATTGATACAATGACTATGACAGGGTTAATCGAAACAATTGTCAAACCCCTTGTAGATCATCCTGAAGATGTAAAGGTTACACAGGAATTGTACAACGGAGAGATGAAGTATCGGTTGACCGTACATCCTGAGGATGTGGGTAAAGTTATTGGAAAGCAAGGCCGAGTAGCGAAAGCAATTCGAACAGTCTTGTATGCAGTGGGACATCATCATAATGAGAAAGTCACACTGGAAATTCAATAAAGATAAAAAAGGGCGAGGATTGATTCCTCTCCCTTTTTTAACATTTTAAGAAAAATCGCATCTTCTATACATCGACTGGAGATGCTAACGACATATAACAAACAGGGGTGACGTGCTGTTTATGACAAAATGGTTTAACGTAGGGAAAATTGTAAATACACATGGTGTAAAAGGTGAAATACGTGTTGTTTCGCGTACTGATTTTCCGGAAGAGCGCTATAAAGTAGGGAATACATTATACATATGGAAAGAGAAAGAACAAGCTCCTTTAGAGGTAAAGGTGACGTCGCATCGTCAGCATAAAACGTTCGACTTATTAATGTTCGAAGGGTATCACAGTGTCAATGAAGTAGAGCAATTTAAAGGGTCGTTGTTAAAAGTGCCGGAAGAGCAGTTAGGTGAACTAGCTGAAGGAGAGTACTATTACCATGAGATTATCGGTTGTACTGTTGTGACAGAAGAGGGAGAAACGTTAGGGAAGATTAAAGAGATTCTTTCTCCTGGTGCAAACGATGTTTGGGTCATTAAAAGGCCGAAGGGGCAAGATCTTTTAATTCCTTATATTGATGAAGTTGTTTTGCAAGTGAATAGAGAAGAAAAACTAGTAACCATTCATGTGATGGAAGGATTGCTATAATGAAAATTGATATTTTAACATTGTTTCCAGAAATGTTTACAGGTGTATTTGGATCTTCGATTTTAAAGAAAGCTCAAGAAAAAGAAGCTGTGCAGCTTCGTGTTGTCAATTTCCGTGACTATTCTACAAATAAGCATAATAGTGTAGATGATTATCCATATGGGGGCGGTGCTGGG
Source organism: Bacillus manliponensis (assembly GCF_000712595.1). Taxonomy (GTDB): domain Bacteria; phylum Bacillota; class Bacilli; order Bacillales; family Bacillaceae_G; genus Bacillus_A; species Bacillus_A manliponensis. The sequence continues at coordinate 83,897 of NZ_JOTN01000002.1, read as the reverse complement.
ATGGTATTAACGCCGCAGCCAATCTTTGATGCGGTAGAAGAGTTGACGAAGGAAACAGAAAAGAAACCGCGCGTTGTGTTGATGTGTCCACAAGGAGAACGTTTCACGCAAAAAAAAGCGGAAGAACTTGCAGCAGAAGAGCACCTTATCTTTGTTTGTGGTCATTATGAAGGGTACGATGAACGAATTCGTGAACACCTTGTAACAGATGAAATTTCAATTGGAGATTATGTATTAACAGGCGGTGAGTTAGCGTCTATGGTGATTACAGATAGCGTAGTACGTTTGCTCCCTGATGTGCTTGGTAATCAACAATCGCAGATAGAGGATTCTTTTAGTACAGGATTATTAGAACATCCGCATTATACTCGTCCTGCTGATTTTCGTGGCATGATTGTGCCTTCTGTTTTGACGTCAGGTAATCATAAGTATATTGAAGAGTGGCGTCATAAAGAATCGTTGCGTCGTACGTATATGCGTCGCCCAGATTTGTTAGAAGGAAGAAGTTTATCGAAACAAGAAGAACAATGGATAAAAGAAATAAAAGAAGAGAAATAAAATCGTATATTACTATTGCAACAAAATTAGCAGTATGTTATCATAACACTTGTGCTACTTATATGGAGTAGCCTTATTAACGATGTTCCGCTGCAATGGACTGAATAGCTTTGTAAGAGCATCTGTTTAAAGGAGAGAATTGAATATGCAACAATTAATCGCAGATATTACAAAAGGTCAATTGAAAACTGATTTACCTTCATTCCGTCCTGGTGACACTTTACGTGTACACGTAAAAGTAGTTGAGGGTACTCGTGAGAGAATTCAGCTTTTCGAAGGTGTTGTAATTAAACGTCGTGGTGGCGGAATTAGCGAAACATTTACAGTTCGTAAAATTTCTTACGGTGTAGGTGTTGAACGTACATTCCCAGTTCACACGCCAAGAATCGCGAAAATCGAAGTACTTCGCCGTGGTAAAGTACGTCGTGCTAAGTTATACTACTTACGCAACCTTCGCGGTAAAAAAGCGCGTATTAAAGAAATTCGATAAGACATGTATGGGAGCTTGTATTTGCAAGCTCCCTTTTTCAAATCTTACTATAATTTTTTACAGAGAGTAAGAAGGACCGTATAACATAGAGGTTTTACTTTATAGAACTGCGGAGGGTATTATATGGAGAAGAAGAAGAGCGCAACTTGGGAATGGATAAAGGCAATTGCAGTTGCAGTTGTATTAGCTGTAGTAATTAGACAATTTGTTTTTGCACCAATTCTTGTAGATGGTGTATCGATGGCGCCGACGTTACACGACCGTGATCGAATGATTGTAAATAAAATCGGTTATCACATTGGTGACCCGAAGAGATTTGATATTATTGTATTTCGTGCAACGGAAGATAAAGATTACATAAAACGTGTCATTGGATTGCCAGGAGATCACGTAGAATACCGCAATGATACGCTTTATATTAATGGAAAAGCATATGAAGAACCTTATTTAGATAAGCAAAAGAAGCAACTTACAGATGGGCCGCTTACATATGATTTTAAACTTGAAGAAATTACAGGAGAAACTACGGTTCCTGAAGGGAAACTATTTGTATTAGGGGATAACCGTCGTTTTAGTAAAGATAGTCGTACAATCGGGACAATCTCTATGGACCAAGTAATTGGGGAAGCAAATATTTTATATTGGCCATTACAAGATGCTCGCATTGTGAAATAATTGTAAGAAGAAGGTGGAATTATGACAATTCAATGGTTTCCAGGGCATATGGCCAAAGCAAGACGTCAAGTTACGGAGAAGTTAAAGTTAATTGACGTTGTAATTGAACTTGTTGATGCAAGATTACCGTTATCATCGCGTAATCCAATGATTGATGAAATTATTACACATAAGCCAAGACTTGTTGTGTTAAATAAAGCGGATATGGCAGATGATCGTATAACAAAGGACTGGATTGCTTATTTTGAAGAAAAAGGGCATAAAGCAATCTCAATTAATGCACAAGCTGGTCAAGGTATGAAAGAGATAACGGCAGCTTGTAAAGTGCTTGTGAAAGAAAAGTTTGATAAGATGGTTGCGAAAGGTATTAAGCCAAGAGCAATTCGTGCATTAATTGTAGGTATTCCGAATGTAGGAAAATCAACGTTAATTAATAAGTTAGCGAAGAAAAATATCGCCAAAACAGGTGATCGCCCAGGAGTAACAACAGCGCAGCAATGGATTAAGGTAGGAAAAGAGATGGAGCTGTTAGATACACCAGGTATTTTATGGCCAAAATTTGAAGATCAGTTAGTTGGTCAACGTCTTGCTACAACAGGTGCAATTAAAGATTCAATTTTGAATTTACAAGATGTAGCTGTATATGCACTTCGTTTTATGGAAAAACATTATCCGGAACGTTTAAAAGAGCGTTACAATTTAGTGGATATTCCAGAAGATATTGTAGAATTATTCGATGCAATTGGAAAATATAGAGGTTGTTTAATGGGCGGCGCAATGATTGATTATGATAAAACAGCTGAACTTGTTCTTCGTGAGCTTCGTGCTGGAAAGCTTGGGAAGATGACCTTTGAAACACCTGAAGAAGTAACAGAAGAAGTATAAAGGCGTGCGTTTGCGCGCCTTTTCTTGTTTATAGGAGGATAAGGTATGCAAAAGAAACAAACGATTCAAGAGATAGAGTGTATGTTACGAGAAATGGTATCAGAAGAAGATGAACGATTTGCTGTCATTTTGCAAGACGAGCGAAAAGGGGTACAAAAACTCGTTACGAGATGGAAAAAAGGAAAAGAGCTTGAAGCGAAAGAACGTAAACAGTTTGCGGAAATGTCAAAGTATGAAAAAGGGTTACGTGAGCAAGGTGTAATGTACATTGCAGGGATTGACGAAGTAGGAAGAGGTCCGTTAGCTGGGCCAGTTGTAGCAGCCGCTGTTGTGCTTCCAGAAGATTTTTGTGTATTAGGGTTAAATGATTCTAAAAAGCTTAGTGAAGCGAAAAGAGAGCTGTTTTATGAAAAAATCCAAGAAGAAGCGCTGGCAATAGGCATTGGTATTATAGATGCACATGAGATTGATGAACTGAATATATATCAAGCGACGAAAAAGGCGATGTTGACAGCTGTAGCTCGTTTAGGGAAGGCGCCAGAACACTTATTGATAGATGCAATGGAGTTGCCGATTGCCATTTCACAAACATCGATTATTAAAGGTGATGCGAAAAGTATTTCTATCTCGGCAGCCTCTATCGTTGCAAAAGTGACGCGGGATCGCATGATGAAAGCGCTTGGAGAGAAATATCCTCAATATGGTTTTGAACAGCACATGGGCTATGGGACAAAGCAACATTTACAAGCGATTGAAGCGTATGGTGTGTTAGGAGAGCATAGAAAAACATTTGCGCCAATTAAAGATATGATTTAAAAAATAAAAAGGATTGATATAGAAGAATGCTATATCAATCCTTTTTATTTTTTAGTGAGCTCTAGCATCTGTTGTGAAAAATAGACAACGTCATATTGGTTAACTCCTTCTATTTTTCATAATATGAGGTAGAAAAACCTTTGGTTGTTATAATGCATGGTTCTATCTGGGAAAAGAAAGGGTTTTAAATCGTTTATTTTTTTATTTTTACATATTAAAATAACTATTTTCAAAAAGAATAAAGCGATTTCAGTTTTCTGAAACTTTAGTCTAGACACGGTGGCAAACATTTTATACAATGTGTTTGTAGTGTTTTTTAGACATTTAAAAACATTTAAAAACTTTTCGAGGAAAATAGGGGAGGATGGGACCATGAATATCCATGAGTACCAAGGTAAAGAAATCCTTAGAAATTATGGGGTAAGCGTTCCGAATGGAAAAGTTGCTTTTACAGTAGAAGAAGCTGTTGAAGCTGCGAAAGAATTAGGAACGAACGTATGTGTAGTGAAAGCACAAATTCACGCTGGTGGACGCGGCAAAGCTGGCGGTGTAAAAGTAGCAAAAGGTTTAGAAGAAGTTCGTACATATGCGGAAAATATTTTAGGTACTACGCTTGTTACACATCAAACGGGTCCTGAAGGAAAAGAAGTAAAGCGCTTACTAATTGAAGAAGGTTGCGATATTCAAAAAGAATATTATATCGGCCTTGTATTAGATCGTGCAACTTCTCAAGTTGTGTTAATGGCTTCTGAAGAAGGCGGAACAGAAATTGAAGAAGTGGCAGAAAAAACACCAGAAAAAATCTTTAAAGAATATATTGATCCAGCGGTAGGTTTACAAGGGTTCCAAGCACGCCGTATTGCCTTCAATATTAATATTCCAGCAGCGCTTGTTGGACAAGCTGTAAAGTTTATGATGGGCTTATACCGTGTGTTTATTGAAAAAGATTGCTCTATCGCAGAAATTAACCCACTTGTTACAACAGGTGATGGTAAAGTTATGGCATTAGATGCAAAGCTAAACTTCGATTCTAATGCATTATATCGTCATAAAGATATTTTAGCACTTCGCGACCTTGACGAAGAAGATGCAAAAGAAATTGAAGCTTCTAAATATGATTTAAACTATATTCCTTTAGATGGAAACATTGGTTGCATGGTAAATGGTGCAGGTCTTGCGATGGCAACAATGGATATTATTAAGCATTACAATGGTGACCCTGCAAACTTCTTAGATGTTGGTGGCGGCGCTACAGCTGAGAAAGTTACAGAAGCTTTCAAAATCATTCTATCTGACAAGAATGTAAAAGGTATTTTCGTTAACATCTTTGGTGGCATTATGAAGTGTGACGTAATTGCAGAAGGTGTTATTGAGGCAACAAAACAAGTAGGGCTTGAATTACCACTTGTTGTACGTCTTGAAGGTACAAACGTTGAGTTAGGTAAGAAGATTTTAAATGAATCTGGTTTAAATATTGTTGCAGCAGAATCTATGGCAGACGGTGCACAAAAGATTGTTGCACTAGTAGGTTAATAGAAAGCGGGGGAGAAAAATGAGCGTATTAGTTAATAAAGATACAAAAGTTATTGTACAAGGTATTACTGGTTCTCAAGGTTTATTCCATACAAAACAAATGCTTGAATATGGTACGAAAATCGTTGCAGGTGTTACGCCTGGTAAAGGTGGTACTGAAATTGAGGGCGTACCAGTATTCAATACAGTTGAAGACGCTGTGAAAGCAACAGGAGCAAATGCTTCAGTTGTATATGTTCCACCTGCTTTTGCTGCTGATGCAATTATGGAAGCTGTTGATGCAGAAATCGATTTAGTTGTATGTATTACAGAAGGCATTCCTGTATTAGATATGGTAAATGTAAAGCGTTATATGGCAGGTAAACATACACGTTTACTTGGACCAAACTGCCCAGGTGTAATTACACCTGAAGAATGTAAAATTGGTATCATGCCAGGATACATTCATAAAAAAGGTCACGTAGGCATTGTATCTCGCTCTGGTACATTAACGTATGAAGCTGTACACCAGTTAACACAAGAGGGAATTGGTCAATCTACAGCTGTAGGTATTGGTGGAGACCCTGTAAATGGTACAGACTTTATTGATGCGTTAAAAGCATTTAATGAAGATGAAGAAACGCACGCTGTAATTATGATTGGTGAAATTGGTGGAACTGCAGAAGAAGAAGCTGCTGAGTGGGTGAAGGCGAATATGACGAAGCCTGTAGTTGGTTTCATCGGTGGTCAAACAGCACCTGAAGGAAAGCGTATGGGTCATGCTGGCGCTATTATTTCTGGTGGTAAAGGTACAGCTGCTGAAAAGATTAAAACAATGGAAGCTTGTGGTATTAAAGTTGCTGAAACACCAGCTGTTATGGGTGAAACTTTAATTTCTGTTTTAAAAGAAAAAGGATTATTTGAAACTTGTAAAAATCACTAATCCTTTTGAAAGACACCTTCTTTAATGGAGGGTGTCTTTTTGTTCATTTTTTGTTAACATAACAAAAATTATGGGTAAGGAGAATGGATATGAAAAAAGAGAGGTTGTTGCATCTTCATTATGTGTTAGCAGATTGCTACGTTGCATTACGTAAGCTGCTTCTTATAGATCCTGAATTGAAATATGTTTATTCTTTTTCTCCCGAGCGCTTAAAAACGCAACTTGGATTATCTTCAAAAAAAGCCTCTGAAGTCTCCTCTTTTCTACAAAAAACAACACCTTCTATTTGTACACATCAATTGAGAAATCAAAACATTTTTTATAAAACAATATGGGACGAAGACTATCCTCAGGCACTTCGTGAAATTTATGATCCACCGTTTGTTTTATATGGTAAGGGAGATAGCACAATATTAATGTTGCCGAACAAACTAGGTGCTGTTGGGACAAGAACGCCTTCTTTATATGGAAAAAGTAACATACAATCTATTTTACAACAGCCTCTTCAAAAAGGATGGATTACTGTAAGTGGTTTCGCGGCTGGAATCGATACGCTTATACATGAAATTACAGTAGAAGCGAGATGTTCGACAGTTGCAGTACTAGGGCATGGTTTGCAATATATGTATCCAACGGGTAATCGTAGTTTTTATGAAAAATGGCAAGAGCAAATCTTACTTATAACAGAATATCCTCCGCATTATGCACCAAGGAAATGGTATTTTCCAAAGCGTAACCGTATTATAAGTGGTTTAAGTAAAGGAGTTCTTGTTATAGAAGCGAACGTACGCAGTGGCTCTCTTATTACGGCAGAGTGCGCTCTAGAGCAAAATAGAGAGGTTTTCGCACTTCCAGGGCCTATTTTTACAGAGGGGGCAACTGGAACAAATCTACTGATTCAACAAGGGGCAAAACTTATAATGAGTGGTGCGGATATACTAGAAGAACTTTTAATTGAGTAGTATATTTTTATGTTTTTATTAAACAATTATTGACAAATGGTAGATTGGCACTGTATGTTATAGTCATTCTTGTTTGACAAAAACAAGAGAAATCAATAATATTAATGAAGACTTGAATCCACCTCTTAAGGAGGCACTAGCATGTCAGATTACCTCGTAATCGTGGAGTCGCCTTCTAAGGCGAAAACCATTGAAAAATATTTAGGAAAAAAATACAAAGTAGTCGCGTCTATGGGACATGTTCGCGATTTACCAAAAAGCCAAATGGGTATTGAAGTGAAAAATAACTTTACCCCCAAATATATTACCATTCGTGGTAAAGGTCCCGTTTTAAAAGATTTAAAGACGGCAGCTAAAAAAGCAAAAAAAGTCTATCTCGCAGCCGATCCGGATCGTGAAGGGGAAGCGATTGCTTGGCATTTAGCAAATGCTTTGCATGTAGATGTTGAATCAGATTGCCGCGTTGTCTTTAACGAAATCACAAAAGATGCGATTAAAGAATCATTTAAGCATCCTCGTGCAATTAATATGGATTTAGTGGATGCACAGCAAGCAAGACGAGTTTTAGATCGTCTCGTTGGTTACAATATTAGTCCTTTATTATGGAAGAAAGTGAAAAAAGGGTTAAGTGCGGGGCGTGTGCAGTCTGTTGCAGTTCGCTTAATCATAGAGCGTGAGAAAGAAATTCAAGAATTTATACCGGAAGAGTTTTGGACAATTAAAACTGAATTTGTAAAAGGAAAAGAAACATTTGAAGCATCTTTTTATGGTATAAATGGCGAAAAGGTTCCTTTAACAAATGAACAGCAAGTAACTGAAATTATTGAAACCATGAAAGAAAATGCATTTTCAGTTGAAAGTGTAACAAAGAAAGAGCGTAAACGTAACCCGGCCTTACCGTTTACAACCTCATCTTTGCAGCAAGAAGCGGCTCGTAAGCTAAATATGAGAGCGAAGAAAACGATGATGCTTGCACAGCAACTATATGAAGGTATTGATCTTGGTAAGCAAGGTACGGTAGGTTTAATTACATATATGAGAACAGACTCTACGCGAATTTCAGAAACAGCACAGGGCGAAGTTCGTTCTTATATTGAAGAAGCATTTGGGTTAGACTACATAGGAACACAAAAGAAAAAAGAAACGAAGAAATCAAATGCGCAAGATGCACATGAAGCAATTAGACCAACTTCAGTTATGAGAAAGCCAGAGGAGTTAAAAAGTTATTTAAGCCGAGATCAATTGCGTTTATACAAACTCATTTGGGAGCGATTTGTTGCAAGTCAAATGGCACCTGCCATAATGGACACAGTAACGGCTACACTTGTCAATAACTCTGTTCAATTTAGAGCGAATGGCTCAGTTGTTAAATTCCCTGGATTTATGAAGGTGTATGTAGAATCAAAAGATGATGGTGCAGAAGAAAAAGATAGAATGCTTCCAGATTTAGAAATTGGAGAAACAGTCTTTTCGAAAGACGTAGAACCAAAGCAGCACTTTACTCAGCCGCCACCACGTTATACAGAGGCGCGTTTAGTAAAAACGCTAGAGGAACTTGGTATAGGTCGACCATCTACGTATGTGCCAACACTTGAAACGATTCAAAAGCGTGGTTATGTAGCTCTTGATAATAAACGATTCGTACCAACAGAACTTGGTGAAATTGTAATTGAACTGATTTTAGAGTTTTTCCCGGAAATTATTAATATCGAGTTTACTGCTAATATGGAGCAAAACCTTGATGAAATAGAGGAAGGGAAAGCAAATTGGGTGAAAATTGTTGATGACTTCTATCAAGGTTTCGAACCTCGTCTTGAGAAAGCTGAGAAAGAAATGCGGGAAGTAGAGATTAAAGATGAACCTGCTGGAGAAGATTGTGAACAGTGTGGTCACCCGATGGTCTTTAAAATGGGGAAATTCGGTAAGTTTATGGCTTGTTCCAACTTCCCGGATTGTCGAAATACAAAAGCGATTGTGAAAGAAATTGGTGTTACTTGTCCGAAATGTGACGAAGGACAAATTATTGAGAGACGAAGCAATCAAAAGAAACGTCTCTTCTATGGCTGTAGCACATACCCAGGTTGTGATTTTGTTTCTTGGGATAAGCCAATCGGACGAAAATGTCCAAAGTGCGAAGGAATGTTGGCTGAGAAGAAATTGAAAAAAGGTGTTCAAGTACAGTGTGTTTCTTGTGATTATGAAGAAGAACAACAAATGTGAGCGTAATCGCTCACATTTTTTTCGGGAATGCGAAAAGAAAGGTGATAGATATGACAACACAAGTAGTAAACGTCATTGGAGCAGGTCTTGCGGGAAGTGAGGCGGCTTACCAAATTGCAAAACGTGGCGTTCAAGTAAAATTATATGAAATGCGACCAGTAAAACAAACTCCAGCTCATCATACAGATAAGTTTGCTGAACTTGTATGTAGTAACTCTTTACGTGCAAACACATTAACAAACGCTGTTGGTGTCATTAAAGAAGAAATGCGTCGTCTTGATTCTGTTATTATACGTGCTGCTGACGAGTGTTCTGTACCAGCTGGTGGGGCGTTAGCTGTAGATCGTCATGAGTTCGCCGCGAAAGTAACAGAATACGTAAAGAACCATCCGAACATTACAGTAATGAATGAAGAAATTACAGAGATACCAGAAGGGCCAACGATTATTGCGACAGGTCCACTTACATCGCCAGCGCTTTCTGGACAATTAAAGGAATTAACTGGCGAAGATTACTTCTACTTCTACGATGCAGCAGCACCGATTGTTGAAAAAGATAGCATCGATATGAATAAAGTGTATTTAAAATCTCGTTATGACAAAGGGGAAGCGGCATACCTGAATTGTCCAATGACAGAAGAAGAATTTAATCGTTTTTATGACGCTTTAGTCGCAGCAGAAACAGTACCATTAAAAGAATTTGAGAAAGAAATTTTCTTTGAAGGATGTATGCCTGTTGAAGTAATGGCAGGACGTGGTAGACAAACGTTATTATTTGGACCAATGAAGCCTGTAGGATTAGAAGATCCGAAAACAGGGAAAACACCACATGCTGTCGTTCAATTACGTCAAGATGATGCAGCAGGCACGCTTTACAATATTGTTGGCTTCCAAACACATTTAAAATGGGGACCTCAAAAAGAAGTGTTACAGTTAATTCCAGGTCTTGAAAATGCAGAGATTGTACGTTATGGTGTGATGCATCGTAACACATTCATTAACTCGCCGAAATTACTTCGTCCGACATACCAATATAAAGAACGTGATGATTTATTCTTCGCTGGTCAAATGACAGGTGTAGAAGGATATGTAGAATCTGCAGCTTCGGGACTTTTAGCAGGTATTAATGCAGCACGTCTCGTTCAAGGGAAGGAATTGGTAGTATTACCAACGGTTACAGCAATGGGAAGTATGGCGAATTATATTACAGCAACAAATTCGAAAAACTTCCAGCCGATGAATGCAAACTTTGGGTTATTTGCGCCGCTGGAGAAGAAAATTAAGAAGAAACAAGAACGCAACGAAGCATATGCTGAGCGTGCTTTAGGAACAATTCAAAATTTTGTAAATATTTAATTAAATTTCTTGCAAAGGCTACTGAGTTGTGATACGATTTAGTAGCCTTTATTGAGGTGAGGACTATGAATGTAAAGAAATTGTTACAATTATTCGTTGAATATTTACAAATTGAAAGAAATTATTCAAAATATACAATTGCAGGCTATCAAAATGATATTGAACATTTTGTGCAATTTATGAAACGAGAAAACATCTCCTCTTTTATGGACGTTACGTACGTGGATGTTCGTTTGTATTTAACAACATTGCATGAAGAAAAGTTAGCCCGAAAATCTGTAGCACGTAAAGTATCAAGTTTACGTAGCTTATACCGCTTCCTTATGCGGGAAGGTTATCGGGAAGATAATCCATTTGCACTTGCGTCACTCCCCAAAAAAGAATGGTCAATCCCAAAATTTTTTTACATGGAAGAACTAGAAAAACTATTTGATGTTCCAGATATATCTAAACCATTAGGGCAACGTGATCAAGCGTTGTTAGAGCTCATGTATGCTACTGGTATTCGCGTGAGTGAATGTGTAAATTTACAACTTGCTGATATTGACTTTTCAGTTGGGACGATTTTAGTGATGGGTAAAGGAAAAAAACAAAGGTATGTTCCCTTTGGTAGTTATGCACAAGATGCTTTGTTAACCTACATAGAAAACGGGAGAAAAGAGCTTGAGAAAAAGGCGAAGGAACACTCCCAAATGGTTTTTTTGAATGCGAAAGGGACGGCTTTAACAGCGAGAGGCGTTCGATACATTTTGAATGAACTAATAAAAAAAGCATCTCTTACAATGCGTATTCATCCGCATATGATTCGGCATACATTTGCTACACATATGCTAAATGAAGGTGCAGATTTAAGAACTGTGCAGGAGTTATTGGGTCATGAGAATTTGTCAACAACTCAAATTTATACGCATGTTTCAAAGGAAAGGTTGCGTTCTGTTTACATGATGCATCACCCTCGAGCATAAATTGTTTTATAAAAGCTATAAAAACAAATAAAGGAGTTTTTTCTATGGGAAATTTCCATGCTACAACAATCTTTGCGATTCACCATAATGGAGAGTGTGCAATGGCTGGAGACGGTCAAGTTACACTTGGGAATGCTGTTGTGATGAAACATAAGGCAAGGAAAGTCCGAAAATTATTTCACGGAAAAGTATTAGCTGGATTTGCTGGGTCTGTAGCGGATGCTTTTACTCTTTTTGAAATGTTCGAAGGTAGACTAGAAGAGTATAATGGAAATTTACAACGTGCAGCAGTAGAAATGGCAAAACAGTGGCGTGGAGATAAGATGCTACGTCAATTAGAAGCGATGCTCATTGTAATGGATAAAAATACAATGTTACTTGTTTCAGGTACTGGTGAGGTAATTGAGCCGGACGATGGTATTTTAGCTATTGGATCTGGGGGGCATTATGCACTTTCTGCTGGTCGTGCTTTAAAACGCCATGCTAGTGAACATTTAACAGCTAAAGAAATCGCGAAAGCAAGCTTAGAAATCGCTAGTGACATTTGTGTATATACGAACGAAAACATTATTGTGGAAGAACTGTAAAACTGTAAGGGAGGCATATTATATGCATTTACATTTCACTCCAAAGCAAATTGTAGAAAAGTTAGATCAGTATATTATCGGTCAAAAAGATGCAAAGAAGGCGGTTGCGGTGGCATTAAGAAATCGTTACCGTCGCAGTAAGTTAGCGGAAGATTTGCGAGATGAAATTGCTCCGAAGAATATTTTAATGATTGGACCTACCGGAGTGGGGAAGACTGAAGTAGCTCGTCGTATGGCAAAGCTTGTTGGTGCACCGTTTATTAAAGTTGAAGCGACAAAATTTACAGAGGTTGGATATGTTGGTCGAGATGTAGAGTCTATGGTGCGTGACCTTGTAGAAACTTCTGTACGAATTGTGAAAGAAGAAAAGATGATTGGTGTGCAGGATAAAGCAAGGGAACAAGCAAACCAACGTCTTGTGGAAATTTTGGTTCCGAGTAAAGAAAAGCAATCTGGATTCAAAAATCCGCTAGAAATGCTTTTTGGTGGTTATCAAAATCAAAATACGAATACAACATCTGGAGAACAAGATGCTGTAGAAATTGAAAGAAAAAGAAAAGAAGTTGAAAAACAACTTGCTGCAGGTGTATTAGAAGATGAAGTGGTTACGATAGAGGTGACTGAGCAACAATCTTCTATGTTTGATATGCTTCAAGGTACAGGGATGGAGCAAATGGGTATGAATTTCCAAGATGCACTAGGAAGTATTATGCCAAAAAAGACGAAGAAAAGAAAACTTTCTGTAAAAGAAGCGAGAAAACTCTTGACAAATGAAGAAGCACAGCGCTTAATTGATATGGATGAAGTTACACAAGAGGCTGTTTATCGTGCTGAACAGCTCGGAATTATTTTTATTGATGAGATTGACAAAATTGCTGGTAAACAATCGAATAGCGTTGATGTGTCAAGAGAAGGTGTGCAACGTGATATTTTACCAATTGTGGAAGGATCAACAATTGTCACAAAATACGGCTCTGTGAAAACGGATTATATATTATTTATGGCCGCTGGAGCTTTTCATATGTCTAAACCATCTGACCTTGTTCCTGAATTACAAGGGAGATTCCCAATTCGTGTTGAATTAACAAAGTTATCAACAGATGATTTTGTGAAGATTTTAGTGGAGCCGGATAATGCATTAGTGAAACAATATAAAGCATTATTAGCAACTGAAGGTATAGAAATTGAATTTTCTGACGATGCTATTCGTAAGATTGCCGAGATTGCTTATCAAGTCAATCAAGATACGGATAATATTGGAGCAAGAAGACTTCATACAATTATGGAAAAACTTCTTGAAGATTTATCGTTTGAAGCATCTGAAGTTACGTTAGAAAAAATAACGATAACACCTCAATATGTTGAGGAAAAGTTAGCAACGATTGCTAAAAATAAAGATGTGAGCCAGTTTATTTTGTAGTTGAATCATCAGGTGACTCGCCCTAGTTTCCAAGTGATGAAAAATATGCGATGATACGTAGGAGGAAATTTTGAAATGGAATTATTAGCAAAAACGAGAAAGTTAAACGCGTTATTACAAAGCGCAGCAGGAAAACCTGTAAACTTCAGAGAAATGGCAGATACAATGTGTGAAGTAATTGAAGCGAACGTGTTTATTGTAAGCCGTCGTGGTAAATTATTAGGATATGCGATTCACCAACAAATTGAGAATGAGCGTATGAAGCAAATGCTTGCAGAGCGTCAATTCCCAGAGCAATATACACAAAGTTTATTTAACGTAACAGAGACTTCTTCTAACTTAGGTGTAGATAGCGATTACACAGCGTTCCCTGTAGAAAACAGAGACCTATTCGGTCAAGGTTTAACAACAATTGTACCAATTGTTGGTGGTGGTGAGCGTCTAGGTACGCTAGTATTAGCGCGTCTAGGTCAAGAATTCTTAGATGATGATTTAATTCTTGCTGAGTATAGCTCTACTGTTGTAGGTATGGAGATTTTACGTGAAAAAGCTGAAGAAATCGAAGAGGAAGCACGTAGCAAAGCTGTTGTTCAAATGGCGATTAGCTCTTTATCTTACAGTGAGCTAGAAGCAATTGAGCATATCTTTGAAGAGTTAAACGGAACAGAAGGTTTACTTGTTGCAAGTAAAATTGCTGACCGTGTAGGAATTACACGTTCTGTGATCGTGAACGCACTTCGTAAATTAGAGAGTGCTGGTGTAATTGAGTCACGTTCTTTAGGTATGAAGGGAACATATATTAAAGTGTTAAATGACAAGTTTTTACACGAACTTGCTAAATTAAAAACAAACTAATGATTGTAAAGAGCCTCTCCCTTATAAGGGAAAGGCTCTTTTTTTTGCTTAAAACCAGCAAGTTACGGACATACTGTGAAAGGATGCTTCTATCGGAACGAGGCGAGCAACATTAGGAATATTGACACTCTATGACCCTAGTCGTCATAACGAAAGAAAAAATTACAATCTATGCAAAAATCGACTTGATTGTGTTATTTCATTATGTTATAGTAACTAATGGTGTCAGTACAAAGTACACACGTTCACTGATTTAAGTGTTGGTGCTACGTTAGTAGTTTCACTTAAAGATGAAGTGAACGGAGGATATCTAAAAAACCATTTAGGAGGACTAAATAATGTCAGTAATTTCTATGAAGCAATTGCTTGAAGCTGGTGTTCATTTCGGACATCAAACTCGTCGTTGGAACCCAAAAATGAAGCGTTACATTTTCACAGAGCGTAACGGTATCTACATCATCGACTTACAAAAAACTGTGAAAAAAGTTGAGGAAGCTTTCAACGTAATGAAAGGTATCGCTGCTGAAGGCGGTAACGTTTTATTCGTTGGTACTAAAAAACAAGCACAAGAAGCTATCAAAGAAGAAGCAACACGTGCTGGTATGTACTTCGTTAACCAACGTTGGTTAGGTGGTACTTTAACAAACTTCCAAACAATTCAAAAGCGTATTAAGCGTCTTAAAGACATCGAAAGAATGCAAGAAGACGGTACTTTTGAAGTGCTTCCTAAAAAAGAAGTAGTTCAACTTAAAAAAGAATTAGAGCGTCTTGAGAAGTTCTTAGGCGGTATTAAAGATATGAAAGGTCTTCCAGATGCATTATTCGTAGTAGACCCTCGTAAAGAGCGTATCGCAGTTGCTGAAGCACGTAAATTAAACATCCCAATCATCGGTATTGTTGATACAAACTGTGATCCAGACGAAATCGATCACGTAATTCCAGCAAACGATGATGCAATTCGTGCTGTAAAACTTCTTACATCTAAAATGGCAGATGCGATCCTTGAAGCAAAACAAGGTGAAGAAACTGTTACTGAGTAACAATTTGGAAAGGTGATAAGGGGTTAGGCCTTTTATCACCTTTTTTTAAGGATATACATACAATTAGGAGGATGAAAACTATGGCAATCACTGCACAAATGGTAAAAGAACTGCGCGAAAAAACTGGCGCAGGTATGATGGACTGCAAAAAAGCATTAACAGAAACAAACGGCGATATGGAAAAAGCTGTTGATTTCTTACGTGAAAAAGGTATTGCGAAAGCTGCTAAAAAATCAGATCGCATCGCTGCTGAAGGTTTAACTTACATTGAAGCACAAGGTAACGAAGCTTTAATCTTAGAGTTAAACTCTGAAACTGACTTCGTTGCGAAAAACGAAGGTTTCCAAGCGTTAACAAAAGAATTAGCTGCACACTTATTCGCTAGCAAGCCTGCATCTGTTGAAGAAGCTATGACTCAAGAAATTACAGAAGGTAAGACAGTAGAGCAACACATCAATGAAGCAATCGCTAAAATTGGTGAGAAATTAACTCTTCGTCGCTTTGAGATCGTAACAAAAACTGACGCTGATGCATTTGGTGCTTACTTACACATGGGTGGCCGCATTGGTGTATTAACAGTTGTTGAAGGTACTACTGAAGAAGCTGCTGCAAAAGACGTTGCTATGCACGTTGCAGCTGTAAACCCTAAATACATCGACCGCGATGCTGTAACAGCTGAAGAAGTTGAGCATGAGCGTCAAGTATTAACGCAACAAGCATTAAACGAAGGTAAACCTGAAAAGATCGTTGCAAAAATGGTTGAAGGTCGTCTAGGCAAGTTCTTCGAAGAAATCTGCTTACTTGACCAAGCTTTCGTTAAAAACCCTGATATGAAAGTTCGTCAATTCGTAGAGTCTAAAGGCGGAAAAGTACGCGAGTTCGTACGTTACGAAGTTGGTGAAGGTATCGAAAAACGCGAAGATAACTTCGCTGAAGAAGTAATGAACCAAGTAAAAGGTAACAACTAATAAAGATTGGGGGACACATTGTGTTCCCTTTTTTAAAATAAAGATGTAAGCAATGGAGGTTCATTATGAGTAAGCCGAAATATAATCGTGTTGTGCTAAAGTTAAGTGGTGAAGCTTTAGCAGGAGAAAAAGGATTTGGAATTAATCCAGCTGTTATCAAATCAGTTGCAGAACAAGTGAAAGAAATTGCAGAACTTGATGTTGAAGTAGCTGTTGTTGTTGGTGGTGGCAACATTTGGCGTGGGAAAATCGGAAGCGAGATGGGCATGGATCGTGCAGGAGCAGATTACATGGGTATGTTAGCAACGGTTATGAACTCTTTAGCACTTCAAGATAGTTTAGAGAATATTGGTATTCAAACGCGTGTTCAAACTTCGATTGAAATGCGTCAAGTTGCAGAGCCATATATTCGTCGTAAAGCAATTCGTCATTTAGAGAAAAAGCGTGTTGTTATTTTTGCAGCAGGTACAGGAAATCCTTACTTCTCTACAGATACAACAGCAGCTTTACGTGCTGCTGAAATTGAAGCAGACGTTATTTTAATGGCAAAAAATAATGTGGATGGCGTATACAACGCAGATCCATCAATTGATGAAACAGCAACAAAATATGAATCACTTACATACTTAGATGTATTAAAAGAAGGTTTAGGTGTAATGGATTCTACAGCTTCATCTTTATGTATGGACAATGACATTCCATTAATTGTATTCTCAGTTGTGGAAGAAGGAAATATTAAACGCGCCGTTATGGGCGAAAATATCGGAACAATTGTAAGGGGGAAATAATAATGGCACAACAAGTATTAAATAGTGCAAAAGATAAAATGGAAAAAGCAATCGCTGCTTATTCTCGTGAACTTTCTACAGTTCGTGCAGGTCGTGCAAGTGCAGCTGCATTAGATAAAGTACAAGTGGATTACTACGGTGCACCAACTCCGGTAGTACAATTAGCAAATATTACAGTACCAGAAGCTCGTCTACTTGTAATTCAACCATATGACAAGTCTTCTATCTCTGATATTGAAAAAGCAATTTTAAAAGCTGATTTAGGTTTAAATCCTTCTAATGATGGATCTGTTATTCGTATTGCATTCCCTGCATTAACAGAAGAGCGTCGTCGTGAGCTTGTGAAACTTGTGAAAAAGTACTCTGAAGATGCAAAAGTTGCAGTTCGTAACGTTCGTCGTGATGCAAATGATGAGCTGAAAAAGCTTGAGAAAAATAGCGAAATTACAGAAGATGATTTAAGAGGATACACTGAAGATATCCAAAAAGAAACAGATAAGTACATCGCAAAAGTTGACGATGTTACGAAAAACAAAGAAAAAGAAATTATGGAAGTGTAATTGCGATTTCTTTGCATATATGACCCTCTTCTTAAGGGGGTCTTTTTACACTTTTAGGCATATGTCTGCTTGTTGGAGGGTTTGAATGATGTTTAGAAAGCTTCCTTTTTTTAAAGGTAATAAGATCACGTCGTTTGATCATCTCGTAGAAGAAGCAAAAAAAGGAGAAGTCCCACAGCACATTGCCATCATTATGGATGGAAATGGTAGATGGGCAAAAAGAAGAGCGATGCCTCGTATTGCTGGGCATCATGAAGGAATGCAAGTCGTAAAGAAAATTACAAAGTTTGCAAGTAAGCTTGGCGTACAAGTGCTTACTCTGTATGCATTTTCTACTGAAAACTGGAAGAGACCCAGAACAGAAGTAGATTATTTAATGAAGCTTCCAGAAGAGTTTTTAAGTACTTTCTTACCAGAATTAATTGAAGAAAATGTACAAGTACGTGTTATGGGACAAAAAGATCGCCTTCCAGATCATACACGCCGTGCGATGGACAGGGCGATTGAAGATACGAAACATAACACCGGTTTAGTTCTAAATTTTGCGTTAAACTATGGAAGTCGTGATGAAATGACGCTTGCTGTACAAAATATAGTTAAAGCTAGTGAAGAAGGGAAACTCCGTTCGGAAGAAGTGACAGAAGATATAATTTCTTCGTACTTAATGACAAACACATTGCCGGATCCTGATTTGTTAATCCGAACAAGCGGAGAGCTTCGCATTAGTAACTTTATGTTATGGCAAATTGCATATTCAGAATTTTGGTTTACAGATGTATTATGGCCAGATTTTACTGAGGAGCATTTGTTAGAAGCGATTACAGACTTTCAGCATAGGGGACGCAGATTTGGAGGCGTTTAGAAAGAGAGGGTTTGGCAGTGAAACAAAGAATAATTACGGGAGTCATCGCTGCTGCACTATTTATCCCAATCGTATTTTATGGTGGGATGCCGTTCACAGTATTAGTGTATGCACTTGCTTCAATCGGATTATATGAGTTAATTCGTATGAAAGGATTACCGATTGTTTCCGTCCCAACAGCTTTGGTTGCAGTATTATTATGGGCTATTTTAGTGCCTAGTAATGTCAAAGGAGTATTTGAAACCATTACATTATCAAAAGTAGAAATTACCTTTGTAATTGTTTTACTACTTTTATCATATACGGTCTTGTCTAAGAATACATTTACTTTTGACGATGCTGCATTTTCGTTTATGGCAACAGCGTATGTTGCAATGGGCTTTTACTATTTAAATGAAACACGTATAGAAGGTGTAGAATACGTATTTTATGCTTTATTTGTTGTATGGGCAACAGATTCAGGTGCATATTTTGTTGGAAAAGCAATTGGAAAACGAAAGCTTTGGCCTGAAATTAGCCCAAATAAAACAATTGAAGGATCTTTAGGTGGGATTGCGTGTGGTATTGTTGTAGCAGTTGTGTACAATATATTTTTCCCACTTGGAACTAGTATGGTGATGCTAATTGCTGTCACAATTGCAATCTCAATTTTTGGACAAATTGGGGATTTAGCACAATCTGCATTTAAGCGCCATTACGGAGTGAAAGATTCTGGTACGATTTTACCTGGGCATGGTGGTATATTAGACCGAACAGATAGTTGGTTATTCGTTTTACCACTTCTGCATTTTTTACATTTTATTTAAAATAAACGAGGGGTTGGAATAATGAAAAACATTAGCTTATTAGGTGCAAGTGGTTCAATTGGAACACAAACGTTAGATGTATTACGCGCGCACCAAGACCAATTCCGTCTCGTTGCTTTTTCTGTCGGGAGAAATATTGATTTTGCAGTAAAAGTAATTCAAGAGTTTTCTCCCGATCTTGTATCTGTACAACAAGAAGCCGATGTTGTAAAGTTACAGGCTGTTTCAGGAAATACGAAAGTAGTTTATGGAAGTGAAGGGCTTCTTGCTGTAGCGCTTCATTCAAAGGCAGAAATTGTTGTGAACGCTGTTGTTGGAAGTGTTGGATTATTACCAACACTAAGAGCAATTGAGGCGAAAAAAACGATTGCAATTGCGAACAAAGAAACATTAGTGACAGCTGGTCATCTTGTAATGGAAGCTGCGAAACAACATGGTGTTCCTTTACTTCCTGTAGATAGTGAACATTCAGCTATTTTTCAATGTTTAAACGGAGAAAAGCAAAGTCAGATTGACCGTCTTATTTTAACTGCGTCAGGCGGAAGCTTTCGAGATAAGACACGAGAAGAATTACATCATGTAACAGTAGAAGATGCGCTTAGGCATCCAAACTGGTCAATGGGTTCGAAAATTACAATTGATTCTGCTACAATGATGAATAAGGGATTAGAGGTGATTGAGGCGCACTGGCTCTTTAATATCCCTTATGAAAAAATTGATGTTGTGTTACATAAAGAAAGTATTATTCACTCTATGGTTGAGTTCCGAGATAGTAGCGTAATGGCGCAACTTGGTTCACCAGATATGCGTGTTCCAATCCAGTATGCACTTACATACCCAGATCGTTTTACGCTTTCAAATTCAAAACCACTAAATTTATGGGAATTCGGGACACTTCATTTTGAAAAAATGGACATGGACCGTTTCCGTTGTTTACGTTTTGCGTATGAAGCTGGAAAGACGGGAGGAAGTATGCCAACAGTGATGAATGCAGCAAATGAAGCGGCTGTGGAAGCCTTCTTACAAAGAAAAATTGGTTTCTTAGCAGTAGAAGACCTCATTGAAAAAGCAATGCACCATCACAATGTCATTTCACGTCCAAGTTTAGAAGACATTCAAGAAATTGATGTTGCTACAAGACGATTTGTGATGGAACAAATTTAGCAAAGGTGGTTATGGGATTGAATACAGCGATTGCCTTTATTTTAATTTTTGGTGCACTCGTATTTTTCCATGAGCTAGGTCATTTATACTTTGCAAAACGTGCGGGGATTTTGTGCCGTGAATTTGCAATTGGCTTTGGACCGAAATTATTTTCATTTGAAAAAAATGAGACCGTTTATACGATTCGTATGTTACCACTTGGTGGTTATGTGCGAATGGCCGGTGAAGATCCTGAAACAGTGGAACTAAAACCAGGTACAAAAATTGGTCTTGTTTTAAATGAAAAAGAAGAGGTCATCAAACTAGTTCTTGATAATCGTGAAAAGTATCCAAATGCTCGTGTAATTGAAGTAGAACAAGCTGATTTAGAACATAAGTTAACGATTTCTGGGTACGAAGAATATGAAGAGGAACTACAAACTTTTCATGTTCATGAGAAAGCGAAGTTTGTTTCCGCTGGTGAAGAGATGCAAATTGCTCCGTATCATAAGCAGTTTGGGTCTAAGACATTGGGACAACGAGCGCTTGCAATCTTTGCAGGTCCTGCAATGAACTTTGTTTTAGCTTTTGTTATTTTTGTTATTATTGGGCTTATACAAGGAATCCCTGTTGATAAGCCAATGATTGGAAAAGTATTACCTGATAGTGTTGCACAGCAAGCAGGCTTACAGGAGAATGATGAGATTCGAACTATTAACAATGAACCAACAAATAGTTGGAAAGATGTAACAAGTATTGTACGTGAAAATCCAGAAAAAGAAATTATGATGGATGTGAAGCGTGGAGATGAGTTATTAAGTCTTCAAGTGACCCCTGCTGCAGCAAAAGAAGGCGATGTAACAGTTGGTAGACTTGGTGTACAAGCGCCAGTAGAGAAGTCGTTCCTTGGTTCTATCCAGTTAGGGTTTGAAGAGACGTATAGATGGACGAAGTTAATTCTCGTTTCATTAGGTCAGCTAATTACAGGTCAGTTTTCAATTGATGATTTATCTGGTCCAGTTGGGATTTATAATTTAACAGGTCAGGTTGCAGAATCTGGTATGATTAGCTTATTAAGCTTAACAGCTGTACTAAGTGTAAACCTTGGTTTATTCAACTTACTGCCATTTCCAGCTCTTGATGGAGGGCGCTTATTATTCTTCTTATTTGAAGCGGTACGAGGAAAGCCAATTGATCGTCAAAAAGAAGGTATGGTGCACTTTATTGGGTTTGCTTTATTAATGTTACTTATGTTAGTTGTAACGTGGAATGATATTCGGAAGTTTTTCTTATAGAAGAGGTGCGATAAAATGAAACAAAGTATGATATTTAGTCCTACATTACGTGAAGTACCAGCTGATGCAGAAATTAAAAGTCATCAGCTATTATTACGCGCAGGGTTTATGCGTCAAAATGCTTCAGGTATTTATAGCTTTTTACCACTAGGCTTAAAAGTTCTGCATAAAGTTGAACGTATTATTCGTGAAGAGATGGAAAAAGCAGGAGCGGTGGAATTATTAATGCCGGCGATGCAACCAGCAGAATTATGGCAAGAATCTGGTCGTTGGTATTCTTATGGTTCCGAATTAATGCGTATGAACGATCGTAATAATCGTGAATTTGCGCTAGGTGCAACACATGAAGAAGTGATTACAGACCTTGTTCGTGATGAAATTAAATCTTACAAAAAATTACCGTTAACGTTATACCAAATTCAAACAAAGTTCCGTGATGAACAACGCCCTCGCTTTGGATTACTACGCGGAAGAGAGTTTTTAATGAAAGATGCATACTCTTTCCATGCATCACAAGAGAGCTTAGACGAAGTGTATGACCGTCTATTTGAAGCATACTCAAATATTTTTGCAAGATGCGGCTTGAATTACCGTGCGGTTATTGCTGATTCTGGAGCAATGGGTGGAAAAGATACCCATGAGTTTATGGTGTTATCTGACGTTGGTGAAGATACAATTGCCTATTCGAATGAATCTGATTATGCAGCAAATATTGAAATGGCACCAGTCTTTACTTCGTATGAAAAGAGTAACGAAGCGGAGCTTTCACTTGAAAAAGTAGAAACGCCAAATCAGAAGTCTATTGAAGAGGTATCAGCGTTCTTAAATATTGAAGCAACAAAGTGCATGAAATCTATGGTATTTAAAGTAGATGAGAAGTTTGTTGTTGTCCTTGTTCGCGGCGATCATGAAGTTAATGACATTAAAGTGAAAAACTTATATGGTGCTTCTGTTGTGGAACTTGCAACGCATGAAGAAGTAAAGGAACTATTAAACTGTGAAGTTGGTTCGTTAGGTCCAATTGGAATTACAGCTGATGTAGAAGTGATTGCTGACCATGCTGTACAAGCGATAGTAAACGGGTGTGCTGGAGCAAATGAAGCAGGATTCCACTATGTGAATGTAAACCCAGAGCGTGACTTTAATGTAAGTCAATATGCAGACTTACGCTTCATTCAAGAGGGTGACGCATCTCCAGATGGAAAAGGAACAATTTGCTTTGCAAAAGGTATTGAAGTTGGTCATGTGTTCAAATTAGGAACTCGTTATAGTGAAGCAATGAATGCAACATTCTTAGATGAAAATGGGAAAACACAACCAGCTATTATGGGTTGCTACGGTATTGGTGTATCTCGTACAGTTGCAGCAATTGCAGAACAATTTAATGATGAAAATGGCTTAACATGGCCGCTAGCTGTTGCTCCGTTCCATGTTCATGTAATTCCGGTTAACATGAAGGCTGATGCACAGCGCGTGGCAGGAGAAAATATTTACCGTACATTACAAGAACAAGGGTTTGAAGTATTACTAGATGACCGTCCAGAACGTGCTGGCGTAAAGTTCGCGGACTCTGACTTGTTTGGTATCCCTGTTCGTGTAACAGTTGGTAAAAAAGTAGATGAAGGTATTGTTGAAGTGAAGGTACGTGCGACAAATGAATCTGCAGAAGTGAAGATTGAAGAACTTCACACATACATTACAAATATTTTAAAATAAGAAGAGGTACCTCATCATGAGGTACCTTCTCTTTCTATGAAAAGAGTATTTGAATTTTTTAAATACGATGAAAGGGGATTGCGCATGCCGTTAACAAATGAACAACAGGAGCGTTTTCGAATTTTGCTTGAGCAATTGCAAATTCCAGAAAACCTTGTCAGTGAATATTTACAAGGCGGCGGTATTCAAAAGTTACTTGTTGATAAAGTGAACAAAAGTTGGTGCTTTCATTTACAAGTTCCACGTATTTTACCGACGCAAGTATATGAGTTACTAGAAGCTAAATTACACCAATCGTTTTCACATATTGCAAAAACCTCTTTTTTATTAGAGGCAGAAAATAATCAATATACAGAAGATGATGTACAAGCATATTGGCCGCTTTGTACAAATAGGGTGAAAATCTCTCCGATGTTTGCCTATTTAAAAGATAGGTCTCCTCATATAAATGGAGTAAAGTTATTGCTAGATGTAAATAACGATTTAGAAGCACAAACGGTAAAGAAAAACCTTGCAAAGCCAATAGGGGATCAGTATGAAGTGTTTGGGTTTCCACGTTTTCAAATTGAAACGAATGTGAAACAAAATGACGAGGAAGTTCAAAAGTTCCGTGAGCAAACAAAGGAAGAAGATCGTCAGCGCGTGATACAAGCGATGGAAGAGATGGCGAAAAAGCAAGCAGAAGAGCGGGATGAGCCAGCTCATGAAGGACCGATTACTCTTGGTTACTTAATTAAGCCAGACGAAGAAGTAACACCTCTTCGTGAAATTCAAGATGAAGAACGTCGCAAAACGGTTCAAGGTTATGTCTTTGATGTAGAAACGAAAGAGTTACGTAGCGGAAGAACGTTGTTAACATTAAAGATTACGGACTATACAGATTCTATTATGATTAAAATGTTCTCCCGTGATAAAGAGGATATTCCGCTTCTTCAAATGTTGAAGAAAGGAATGTGGGTGAAAGCACGTGGTTCGGTACAAAATGATACATTTGTACGTGATTTAGTGATGATCGCAAACGATATTAATGAAATAACGGGCCCATCACGTAAAGATAAAGCACCTGAAGGAGAAAAACGGGTCGAGCTTCATCTTCACACACCGATGAGTCAAATGGATGCTGTTACATCTGTATCTACACTTGTAGGACAAGCTGCAAAGTGGGGACATGAAGCAGTTGCTGTAACTGACCATGCAGTTGCTCAGTCATTCCCAGAGGCATATTCTGCCGGAAAGAAATCAGGTATTAAAGTCCTTTACGGTGTGGAAGCGAATCTTGTTAATGATGGGGTTCCAATTGCTTACAACGAAGAACATAGGTTGCTTGCTGATGAAACATATGTTGTATTCGACGTTGAGACGACAGGGCTATCAGCTGTATACGATACCGTTATTGAACTTGCTGCTGTAAAGATAAAGGGCGGAGAAATTATTGACCGCTTTGAATCTTTTGCAAACCCGCATCAGCCGTTATCAGCAACAATTATTGAGTTAACGGGTATTACAGATGATATGTTAACCGATGCACCAGAAGTGGAAGTTGTGTTTAAAAAGTTCCAAGAGTGGATGGATGACCATACGTTAGTCGCTCATAACGCAAGCTTTGATATGGGCTTTTTGAATGTTGGTTTTAAAAAGAGTGGTCTTGAAAAACCGATAAACCCAGTTATTGACACACTTGAGTTAGCACGTTTCTTATTCCCGGAAATGAAAAACCATCGCTTAAACACACTTTGTAAAAAGATGGATATTGAATTGACGCAGCATCACCGTGCTATCTACGATACAGAGGCAACAGGATATCTACTTGTAAAGATGTTAAAAGATGTGATTGCAAAAGGATTTGAATATCATGATCAGCTAAATGACAGCATGGGACAAGGTGATGCATATAAACGTGGGCGTCCAAATCATGTAACGCTTCTTGCAACATCTGATGAAGGACTAAAAAACTTGTATAAACTCGTGTCGTATTCGCACCTTCAATATTTTTACCGTGTACCACGCATCCCCCGCTCTTTATTAAAAAAGTACCGCGAAGGCATATTGGTTGGTACGGCTTGTGATAAGGGAGAAGTATTTGAGGCAATGATGCAAAAGGCTCCAGAAGAAGTGGAAGAAATCGCTCAGTTTTATGATTATATTGAAGTAATGCCGCCAGTAGTCATTAGGCATTTAGTTGAACTGGAACTTGTGCGTGATGAAGGACAATTAAAAACAATTATTTCGAACTTAGTAAAATTAGGTGAAACGCTAGGTAAGCCGGTTGTTGCAACAGGGAATGTACATTATTTAAATCCGGAAGATGCGATGTACCGTAAAATTTTAGTAAGTTCACAAGGTGGTGCCAATCCGCTAAATCGTCACACATTGCCTCCAGTGTACTTTAGGACAACAGACGAAATGCTGGAATGTTTCTCGTTTTTAGGAGAAGAAAAGGCAAAAGAGATTGTTATAACAAATACACAAAAAGTTGCTTCAATGATTGGGGACGTCAAGCCTGTAAAAGATGACTTATATACGCCGAAAATTGAAGGGGCAGATGAAGAAACACGTGAAATGACGTACAAAATGGCACATAGCATTTACGGTGAAGAACTACCAGAACTAGTAGAAGCTCGTATTGAAAAAGAATTAAAAAGTATTATCGGTCATGGATTCGCAGTTATTTATTTAATTTCACATAAACTCGTGAAAAAATCATTAATTGATGGTTACTTAGTTGGATCACGTGGATCGGTAGGGTCTTCATTTGTTGCAACGATGATGGAGATTACAGAAGTAAACCCATTGCCACCGCATTACGTTTGTCCAATTTGTAAACAGTCAGAGTTCTTTAATGATGGATCGGTTGGTTCTGGATTCGATTTACCGGATAAAGACTGCCCGACCTGTCATGTTGCTTATAAAAAAGACGGACATGATATTCCGTTTGAAACGTTCCTTGGATTTAAAGGGGATAAGGTACCGGATATCGATTTGAACTTCTCCGGAGAATATCAACCGCGTGCACATAACTATACGAAAGTGCTGTTTGGTGAAGAGTATGTATATCGTGCTGGAACAATTGGTACAGTTGCAGAAAAAACAGCGTATGGATATGTGAAAGGATATGCATCTGATCATAACTTAACGATACGAGGCGCGGAAGTGGATCGTCTTGTAGCAGGTTGTACTGGTGTAAAACGTACAACCGGTCAGCATCCAGGTGGAATTATCGTTGTGCCAGATTACATGGATGTATTTGATTTTACCCCTATTCAGTTTCCCGCAGATTCTTTAGGAGCTGAATGGAAAACGACACACTTTGATTTCCATTCTATTCATGATAATTTATTAAAGCTTGATATACTCGGACATGATGATCCGACCGTTATTCGTATGCTTCAAGATTTGAGTGGAGTTGATCCGAAGACAATTCCGACTGATGATCCAGAAGTAATGAAAATCTTTTCAGGACCAGAATCACTTGGTGTAACAGAAGAACAAATTAACTGTAAAACAGGTACGCTAGGTATCCCGGAGTTTGGGACGAAATTCGTTCGTCAAATGTTAGAAGAAACAAAGCCGACTACATTCTCGGAACTTGTCCAAATTTCAGGATTATCTCACGGTACAGACGTATGGCTTGGAAATGCAAATGAACTCATTTATAACGGTACATGTACGTTAAGTGAAGTTATCGGTTGTCGTGATGACATAATGGTTTACTTAATTTATCAAGGATTAGAACCGTCGCTTGCGTTCAAAATTATGGAGTCTGTTCGTAAAGGTAAAGGTGTTCCTGAAGAATGGGAAGAAGAAATGCGTAAAAACAATGTACCTGGTTGGTATATTGATTCATGTAAGAAAATTAAGTATATGTTCCCGAAGGCACACGCCGCTGCATATGTATTAATGGCCGTTCGTATTGCTTATTTTAAAGTCCATTTTGCGTTGTTGTTCTACGCAGCGTACTTCACGGTTCGTGCTGATGATTTCGATTTAGAATCAATGGTAAAAGGATCGGCGACAATTCGTGTGAAAATTGATGAGATTGCACAAAAAGGGTTGGATGCTTCGCCAAAAGAGAAGAGTTTATTAACGGTGTTAGAAATGTCTCTTGAGATGTGTGAACGAGGTTATTCCTTCCAAAAGGTGGATTTATACCGATCTAGTGCAACGGAGTTTATTATTGATGGAGATACGCTTATTCCGCCATTTAACGCAGTACCTGGACTTGGAACAAATGCGGCTATCAGTATTGTTGAAGCACGTGAAAATGGTGAGTTTTTATCAAAAGAGGACTTACAGCAACGTAGTAAAGTTTCAAAGACAATTATTGAGTATTTAGATAGTCAAGGTTGTTTAGGAGACTTACCTGATCAAAACCAGTTATCACTGTTTTAGAGGACAGTAAAAGTCTTTGCAAAACAATGTTTGCTATGCTATACTAATAAGCGAGATAACCATGTCATGTATATTTTTTGAAAAAAAGAGTGGGGAAACCCACTCTTTCGTGTTACTATCTACGTTTCTGCGTCTCAAATTTATGTAGACGCTTCTGTCGTATATACATATTTTGTTACAAGTTTTACTTCTTAAATTTGGTAATACTAAGACAGATATTCCCTGCTATATGGCAGGGGCTTTTGTTAGCTAACGAGAAAGAATAATGAAGAAATGATTAAAACATATTCTTTCAAATGGTACATGGCGGCAGAAAGGAGGCTGTTTATGGATAAGAAAGTTACAGAAATTGTTGAAGCACTTGCGCAGCCAATTGTCGAAGAATTAAATCTCGAACTAGTTGATGTGGAATATGTAAAAGAAGGAAAAGACTGGTTCTTACGCATATTTATCGACTCTGAGAAAGGTGTAGACATTGAAGAGTGTGGTGCAGTAAGTGAACGTCTAAGCGAAGTTTTAGATAAAGAGGATCCAATTCCTCATCTTTACTTTTTGGATGTTTCGTCCCCAGGGGCAGAGCGTCCTTTAAAGAAAGAAAAAGACTTTGAACAAGCAATAGATAAGCAAGTTGCACTGAAAACATATGAGCCGATTGATGGTGAAAAGATGTTTGAAGGAAAACTACTCGCATACGATGGAACAACAATTACATTATTATTAACAATTAAAACGCGTAAAAAAGAAATCCAAATTCCAATGGATAAAGTTGCAAATGCGCGACTTGCAGTTACGTTTTAGTAAGAAGGGGGATCTTCATGAGCACTGAATTGCTAGATGCTTTGCTCGTATTAGAACAAGAAAAAGGTATTAGCAAAGATATTATTATTGATGCGATTGAAGCAGCTTTAATCTCTGCTTATAAACGCAATTTTAACCAGGCACAAAACGTACGTGTTAGCTTTAACCCTGAAGTAGGCTCAATTCAAGTGTTAGCACGTAAAGACGTTGTTGAAAATGTGTTTGACCCACGTCTTGAAATTTCTGTTGAAGAAGCAAGACAAATTCATCCGAACTATCAAGAAGGCGATGTACTAGAAATTGA
Organism: Bacillus manliponensis; assembly: GCF_000712595.1. Lineage (GTDB taxonomy): Bacteria > Bacillota > Bacilli > Bacillales > Bacillaceae_G > Bacillus_A > Bacillus_A manliponensis. Next base: position 54,985 of record NZ_JOTN01000002.1, on the reverse strand, counting down.
AGTAACGCCAAAAGACTTTGGACGCATTGCTGCACAAACTGCAAAACAGGTTGTGACGCAACGTGTGCGTGAAGCAGAGCGAGGCATTATTTATTCTGAGTTTAGTGACCGTGAAGAGGACATCATGGTGGGAATCGTACAACGTCAAGATGCACGCTTCATTTACGTAAGCTTAGGGAAAGTAGAAGCGCTTTTACCTGTAAGTGAGCAAATGCCAAATGAGCAGTACAAACCACATGATCGTATTCGCGTCTTTATTACAAAGGTAGAAAAGACAACAAAAGGGCCACAAATTTACGTATCTCGTACACATCCGGGCCTTTTAAAACGTCTATTTGAAATGGAAGTTCCTGAAATTTATGATGGAACTGTAGAGATTCGTTCTGTGGCACGTGAAGCTGGAGATCGTTCAAAAATCTCTGTATATGCTGAAAACATTGATGTTGATCCAGTTGGCTCTTGTGTAGGCCCGAAAGGACAACGTGTACAACGTATTGTTGATGAGCTAAAAGGTGAGAAGATTGACATTGTAAACTGGTCTAATGATCCAGTGGAATATGTAGCAAATGCACTTAGTCCATCACAAGTTGTAAAAGTTCTTGTAAATGAAGAAGAAAAAGCAACAACTGTTATTGTTCCAGATCACCAACTTTCATTAGCAATTGGTAAGCGTGGACAAAACGCACGCCTTGCAGCGAAATTAACAGGCTGGAAAATTGATATTAAAAGCGAGTCTGATGCGAACCAACTAGGACTTTTAGCAGAAGAAGAAGATAACATGATCGCATTCGATTCAGTTGAAGACGAAATCGAATAGAGGTGATGATTGTGAGCAATCGAAAAGTTCCGTTACGAAAATGTATTGCGACGCAAGAGATGAAATCAAAACGCGAGCTCATTCGCATTGTTCGTTCCAAAGAGGGCGAAGTGTCCATTGATGTAACAGGAAAAAAATCAGGACGCGGTGCATATTTGTCGAGAGATAAAGAATGCATTTTACAAGCGCAAAAGAAAAACGTTTTGGAACATCACTTAAAGGCGAAAATTGATGACTCCCTTTACGAAGAGCTACTTGAACTTGTAGAGAAGGAGTCGAAGTAAGTGTCCAATTGGAAATCGTTTTTAGGACTAGCAAATCGAGCACGAAAGATTACATCGGGTGAAGAACTCGTATTAAAAGAAGTTCGAAGTGGCAAGGCAAAACTTGTGTTACTTGCAGAAGACGCCTCAGCAAATACAACGAAGCGTATTACAGACAAGACTACCTACTACAACGTACCAATGAGAAAAGTCGAAAATCGACAACAGTTAGGGCATGCGATTGGGAGAGAAGAACGCGTCGTTGTAGCGGTGTTAGATGACGGTTTTGCGAAAAAGCTGCAAAGCATGCTCGATACAACTTACCGGGGGTGAAGGTATGAGTAAAATTCGAGTATACGAATATGCGAAGAATCAAAACGTATCTAGTAAAGAGATTATTACAAAACTAAAAGAAATGAATATCGAGGTTTCTAATCATATGGCGATGTTAGATGATGAAGTAGTAAACAAATTAGATAGTCAATATAATGAAAGCACAGAAAAAACTTCTGTTGCAGATGAGTTTGAAGTAGAAGAAAAAGTTGTACGCAGTAAAAAGAATAGTAATAAAAAGAAAAAGAAAGGCAAAGGAAATCAAGACAAACGTCAAGATAACTTTGCTGGAAGACAACAAGCTCCTGCTGTAGAAACTCCAGATAAAATTACATTTGTTGGATCTCTTACAGTAAGTGAACTTGCAAAAAAACTTGGCAAAGAGCCATCAGAAATTATTAAAAAGCTCTTCATGCTAGGTATTATGGCAACAATTAACCAAGACTTAGATAAAGATACAATCGAGTTAATTGCTGGTGATTATGGTATTGAAGTAGAAGAAGAAATTGTTGTTAGTGAAACAGAGTTTGAAACATTCATGGATGAGCAAGAAAGTGAAGAAAACTTACAAGAGCGTCCAGCAGTTGTTACAATTATGGGTCACGTTGACCATGGTAAAACGACGTTACTTGACTCTATTCGTAACTCAAAAGTAACTGCAGGAGAAGCGGGTGGAATCACGCAGCATATTGGTGCATACCAAGTTGATGTAGCTGATAAAAAGATTACATTCTTAGATACACCTGGTCACGCAGCATTTACAACAATGCGTGCTCGTGGTGCTCAAGTTACAGATATTACAATTCTTGTTGTAGCGGCTGATGACGGTGTTATGCCACAAACAGTAGAGGCAATTAGCCATGCGAAAGCGGCAGGCGTACCAATTATCGTTGCTGTAAACAAAATGGACAAACCGTCAGCAAATCCAGACCGTGTAATGCAAGAGTTAACAGAATACGAACTAGTACCAGAAGCATGGGGCGGAGATACAATCTTTGTACCGATTTCAGCAATTAAAGGCGAAGGTATCGATAACTTACTAGAGATGATTATTCTTGTAAGTGAGGTAGAAGAATTTAAAGCAAATCCAGATCGTTATGCAACTGGTACTGTAATTGAAGCTCAGCTTGATAAAGGTAAAGGAACAATTGCAACATTACTTGTTCAAAACGGTACGTTACGTGTTGGTGATCCAATTGTTGTTGGAACATCATATGGACGTGTTCGTGCAATGGTAAATGACATTGGACGCCGCGTAAAAGTGGCTGGACCTTCTACACCAGTTGAAATCACTGGTTTAAATGAAGTACCACAAGCTGGAGATCGTTTCATGGCATTTGCTGATGAGAAGAAAGCTCGTCAAATTGGTGAATCTCGTGCGCAGGAAGCATTACTTGCACAGCGTGGTGAGAAGTCTAAATTAAGCCTTGAAGATTTATTCCAACAAATTAAAGAAGGCGACGTAAAAGAGATTAACTTAATTGTGAAAGCAGACGTACAAGGTTCTGTAGAAGCAATGGCTGCGTCACTTCGTAAAATTGATGTTGAAGGCGTAAAAGTGAAAATTATCCATACAGGCGTAGGTGCAATCACAGAGTCTGATATTATTTTAGCTTCTGCATCGAATGCAATTGTAATTGGATTTAACGTGCGTCCAGATGTGAATGCGAAGCGTACAGCAGAAGTAGAAAATGTTGATGTTCGTCTGCATCGTATCATTTACAAAGTAATTGAAGAGATTGAAGCGGCAATGCAAGGTATGCTTGATCCTGAATTCGAAGAAAAAGTAATCGGCCAAGCTGAAGTTCGTCAAACATTTAAAGTTTCAAAAGTTGGAACAATTGCAGGATGTTACGTAACTGATGGTAAAATCACACGCGACAGCGGCGTGCGTATTATCCGTGATGGTGTTGTAGTCTTCGAAGGTCAACTTGATACGTTAAAGCGTTTTAAAGATGATGTGAAAGAAGTTGCACAAAACTACGAGTGTGGTATTACAATCGAGAGATATAATGATCTTAAAGAGGGAGACGTTATTGAAGCTTACGTTATGGAAGAAGTGAAGCGATGATTGTCGCTTCGCTCTCCTGCGAATGCATCATATACGATGTACACTCTTTAAAAGAAAAACGAGCAATTTTACAGCGCGTGTTAACTCGCTTAAAACAAAGGTACAATGTAGCTGTTAGTGAAGTTGGTCACCAGGACTTATGGCAACGCGCTGAAATTGCAATCGTTTCTGTATCCTCAAATCGTGTCGTATGTGAGAAAGAAATGAATCGTGTGCTAGAATACATAGACTCTTTTCCTGAAATTGAACGTACGATCACACGACTGGAATGGTATTGAATGAGGTGATAGTATGAAACAACGTGCAAACCGTGTGGGTGAGCAAATGAAAAAAGAATTAGGCGACATTATTAGTCGTAAAATTAAAGACCCACGTGTTGGTTTTGTTACAGTAACAGATGTAAGAGTAAGTGGAGACTTACAACTTGCAACAGTATATATTTCTGTTTTAGGAGACGAAGAGCAGAAAGAAAATACGTTAAAAGGGTTAGCGAAGGCAAAAGGATTTATCCGTTCTGAAATCGGACAGCGTATCCGCCTTCGTAAAACACCAGAAATCTCGTTTGAGTTTGATGAGTCTATCGGGTATGGACACAGAATTGATACTCTGTTACATCAAATAAATAAAGAAAGCAAAAGCGAGGAATAATGGATAGACAATTGTCTATCCATTTTTTTCAGGTATGAGAGGATTTTTACATAGTAAGAAATTGATGAGGTGAATAAGATGGAAGGTGTATTACTTTTACATAAACCAAAAGGGATGACTTCACATGATTGTGTGTTTAAATTGCGAAAAATACTAAAGGAAAAGCGCATCGGTCATACAGGAACATTAGATCCAGATGTAACAGGTGTATTGCCAATTTGCGTAGGGCGTGCAACAAAAATTGCTCAATTTTTAACGAGTGAAACGAAAACATATGAAGGTGAAGTTACACTTGGTTTTTCAACGACAACAGAAGACTCTTCTGGTGAGGTTGTTGACAAAAGAACTGTAGATCGTACGATTACACGTGAAGAGATTGAAAAAGTATTTGCCGAATTAACTGGAACGATTGAGCAAGTTCCACCAATGTATTCAGCTGTAAAAATAAACGGTAAAAAGTTATATGAATATGCGAGAGCGGGAATTGAAGTAGAGCGCCCTGTTCGTACAATTACAGTTCAAGAGTTTGCTTTATTAGATAATCGTGAAACGTATGAAGGAGAAACGATTTCATTTCGTTTCCGCGTAACGTGTAGTAAAGGAACATATGTAAGAACATTAGCGGTGATGATTGGTGAAAAGTTAGGATTTCCTGCACATATGTCTCATTTAGTGCGAACAGCGTCGGGAGAATTTCTGTTGAATGATTGCATATCATTTGAAGAAGTTGAACAAAACATGCAAAATGGAACAGTACAGTCTATTTTAATTTCAATTGATGAAGCATTAGGACAGTTTCCAAAAATCGTTGTAAGTGAAGAGCAAGCAGAAAAAGTAAAAAATGGTATGTTTTTACCGAATACAGAAAATTTGACGGCACCTTTTATTATGGTGTTTAATGAAAAGAATCGTTGCTTAGCAATTTATGAACATCACCCAAAACGTCCTGGTATGCTAAAACCGATGAAAGTACTTGTGAATAATCAAGAATTGAAGCTATAATGAATAATTAGAAGCATTATTACAGAAAAAGGTGAATTCAAGCATGAAAGTCATTCATTTAACGCATCCCCACGGACTAAATAAAATAGAATTAGCGCCTACTGTAATGGCATTAGGTTACTTTGATGGTATTCATGTAGGGCATCAACGTGTCATTCAAACTGCAAAACAAATAGCAGATGAACAAGGATATAAGAGTGCTGTTATGACGTTTCATCCGCATCCGTCTGTTGTACTTGGAAAGAAAGAAGCGCATGTAAAGTATATTACTCCTTTACGTATAAAGGAGAAAGTTATTGCGAACTTAGGAATTGATACGTTATATGTTGTGAAATTTGATCTAACATTAGCAAATTTATTACCACAGCAATTTGTAGATGATTATATTATTGGTTTGCATGTAAAACATGTTGTTGCAGGCTTTGACTATTCATATGGACGTTTAGGAAAAGGAACGATGGAAACTTTGCCATTTCATGCAAGAGGGGAGTTTACACAAACTGTGATTGAAAAAGTACAATTTCAAGAGGAGAAGGTAAGTTCCACTTTATTACGTAAACATATCCGTAATGGAGAAATGGAACAAATTCCGTCTGTTTTAGGAAGGTTTTATACAGTGGAAGGTATAGTTGTTCACGGGGATAAACGAGGGCGTCAAATCGGATTCCCAACAGCAAATGTTGCTTTGCAAGATGAGTATTTATTGCCGCCTACTGGTGTATATGCAGTGAAAATGAAGGTGAATAACGAGTGGTATGAAGGTGTATGTAATATTGGATATAAACCGACCTTTAAAGAAAATGAAAAACAACTTTCTATTGAAGTCCACTTATTTGCATTCCAGCGTGATATATATGATGAGCTTGTTGAAATTGAATGGCATATGCGTATTCGAGAAGAGAAGAAGTTTAATGGTATTGACGAATTAGTTACTCAAATTACGAAAGATAAAAAAACAGCAGAAGATTATTTCAATCAAGCAAAGAATGTACTTGCTTTTTCTAATGAAAAGTAGTATTCTATGTTATGTACTTTATAACAACCATTGCTTGGCATTGCGACTCACCGACGCTTGCTAGGTAATTGGGGTTTATTATTTAGGAGGTGAAATAGGATGGCTTTAACACAAGAGCGTAAAAATGAGATTATTGCACAATTTAGAACTCACGAGGCTGATACTGGTTCTCCAGAGGTTCAAATTGCTGTCCTAACAGAGCAAATTAACACTCTAAACGAGCACTTACGTACTCACAAGAAAGATCATCATTCACGTCGCGGTCTTTTAAAGATGGTTGGTAAACGTCGTAACTTACTTACTTACCTTCGTAACAAAGACATCACACGCTACCGTGAAGTAATCACTAAGCTTGGATTACGTCGATAGTCAAAAAAGCGGGAATATTCCCGCTTTTTTGTTAGGTAAAAATATATCTTCTCTTGATAGCTCTCATATATTTTGGGAATACTGAGGGAAGAGTATAATGATATAATCATCCGTTTACATAGAAGAATGATATATTTTAAATTGAGAGGGGTACTTAAATGACTCAAGAAAAGCAAGTCTTCTCGATAGATTTAGCTGGTCGCCAGCTTACAGTTGAAACAGGTCAGCTTGCAAAGCAAGCGAACGGAGCAGTATTAGTAAGATACGGCGATACGGCAGTTCTATCTACAGCAACTGCATCGAAAGAAGCGAAAGATGTAGATTTTTTCCCGTTAACAGTAAACTACGAAGAGCGTTTATATGCAGTAGGTAAAATCCCAGGCGGTTTTATTAAGCGTGAAGGACGCCCAAGTGAAAAAGCAATTTTGGCAAGCCGTTTAATCGATCGTCCAATTCGTCCGCTGTTTGCTGATGGATTCCGTAACGAAGTACAAGTTGTGAGTATCGTGATGAGCGTTGATCAAAACTGCTCTTCAGAGATGGCAGCAATGCTTGGCTCTTCATTAGCGTTATCGATTTCAGATATTCCATTTGAAGGTCCAATTGCTGGTGCAACAGTTGGACGTATCGATGGCGAGTTTATTATTAACCCGACAGTTGAACAACAAGAAAAGAGTGATATTCACCTTGTTGTTGCTGGTACGAAAGATGCAATTAACATGGTAGAAGCAGGAGCAGATCAAGTACCTGAAGAAACGATGTTAGAAGCAATTATGTTTGGTCATGAAGAGATTAAGCGTTTAATTGCATTCCAAGAGGAAATTGTACAAGCTGTTGGTAAAGAAAAAGCAGACATTCAATTATATGAAGTGGATGTAACGTTAAACAAAGAAGTACGTGAAATGGCAGAAGTGGATATGCACGCTGCAATTCAAGTTCATGAGAAACATGCTCGTGAAGATGCAATTAATGAAGTGAAAAAGCGTGTTATTGCACATTATGAAGAAAAAGAAGCAGATGCATCAACATTAGGACAAGTAAAAGAAATATTATCTAAAATTGTAAAAGAAGAAGTACGTCGTCTTATTACAGTTGAAAAAGTTCGCCCTGATGGACGTAAGAGTGATGAAATTCGTCCTTTAGCGTCAGAGGTAGGATTGTTACCTCGTACGCATGGATCTGGACTATTTACACGTGGACAAACACAAGCGCTTAGCATTTGTACTTTAGGTGCATTAGGTGATGTGCAAATTTTAGATGGCTTAGGTGTGGAAGAATCGAAACGTTTCATGCATCATTACAATTTCCCATCCTTTAGTGTAGGGGAAACAAGACCGATGCGTGGACCAGGCCGTCGTGAAATTGGTCACGGTGCATTAGGAGAGCGTGCTCTTGAGCCTGTTATTCCAGCTGAAACAGACTTCCCATATACAGTTCGTCTTGTATCTGAAGTATTAGAATCAAATGGTTCAACTTCACAAGCAAGTATTTGTGCAAGTACATTAGCGATGATGGATGCAGGGGTACCGCTTAAAGCGCCAGTTGCGGGTATTGCAATGGGACTTGTAAAATCTAATGAACATTACACAATCTTAACAGATATTCAAGGTATGGAAGATCACTTAGGTGATATGGACTTTAAAGTAGCAGGTACAGCTAAAGGTGTAACGGCATTACAAATGGATATTAAAATTGAAGGTCTATCTCGTGAAATTTTAGAAGAAGCTCTTCAACAAGCAAAAGTTGGTCGTATGCACATTTTAGAACATATGCTATCTGTTATTGCTGAGCCACGTACAGAGTTATCTGAATATGCTCCGAAAATTATCACAATGACAATTAATCCGGATAAGATTCGCGATGTAATTGGACCAAGTGGTAAACAAATTAACAAGATTATTGAAGAGACGGGCGTAAAAATCGATATCGAACAAGACGGTACAGTGTTCATTTCATCTATTAACCAAGAAATGAACGAAAAGGCGAAGAAGATTATCGAAGATATCGTTCGTGAAGTTCAAGTAGATGAAATTTATGTAGGAAAAGTAAAACGAATTGAAAAGTTCGGTGCTTTCGTTGAGTTATTTAGTGGTAAAGATGGTCTAGTTCATATTTCTGAACTTGCGCTTGAGCGAGTAGGAAAAGTAGAAGATGTTGTGAAGATTGGTGACGAAATTGAAGTAAAAGTTATCGAAATCGATAAGCAAGGTCGTGTAAACTTATCTCGTAAAGTATTACTAAAAGCTGAGCAAGAAAAAGAAGCAGCAAAAGCTGAAGCAAAACAGGAAGCAACACAAGAATAATAAAAGAACTGACATATACGTCTGTATGAAAACCTTGGGATTCCCCGAGGTTTTTTTATATGGGATAATGTATAGTTTTAACGAGAACGTTCAAATTAACTATGATAAGGAGAAATTAAGATTTTTTGTTATTTATGAGTTATAACAGGAGGATTTTTTATATGAAAAGGCGTATAGTCTTGCTATTAGTTCTTTTATTATCAATAACTTCTTTTTTCTATGTAGTAAATGCGAAAGATGTACTATATGAGGAAATTCGTGAAAAGTCGAAGTCCTACACAATTGCTCCGAAAAATGCTGTGATAGACAGAGTGTGGAAGGCAGTACCGGGTTATAATGGGAAAGAAGTAGATGTGAAAATGTCGTACATGAATATGAAAAAGAGAGGGGTGTTTAACGAAAATCTTCTTGTATATAAGGAAGTCTCACCGAAAGTCCATTTGAAAGACTTACCACCAGCACCAATCTATAGAGGAAATGCAAATAAAAAAATGGTTGCGCTTACAATTAATGTTGCATGGGGGAACGAATATCTCCCGCGTATGTTAGAAACGTTACATAAACATAATGTAACAGCCACGTTTTTTCTTGAAGGGCGCTGGGTGAAAGAAAATGTAAGGTTCGCTAAAATGATTGTTGATGCAAAACAAGAAGTGGGGAATCATTCCTATACACATCCTGATATGAAAACTTTATCTGTAGGTTCCATTCATGAACAACTTCAAAAAACGAATGAAATCATTGAAGCTGCAACAAATAAAAAAGTAAAATGGTTTGCTCCCCCAAGCGGTAGTTTTCGTGATGATGTAGTGGATATAGCATCTAAATTACAGATGCGAACAATTATGTGGACTGTAGATACAATTGATTGGCAAAGACCTGAACCATCCGTAATCATCGAGCGTGTAATGGGAAAAGTGCACCCGGGCGCTATTATATTAATGCATCCAACCGCACCTACTGCTGAATCGTTACATACTCTTATCACGAAGTTGAAAGAACAAGGTTATGAGGTTGGGAGTGTATCTGCTTTAATGGATGAAAAGCGTTTGGATTAAATCATTTACATGACATTCATTCTTAAACTTGTTATGATTAAATAATAGAAATTATTATATATAAATTGGCATTAGGAGGAAAGTTTTTGATTAAAAAATATACTTGTAAAAATGGTGTGCGAATTGTAACAGAACATATTCCGACAGTTCGTTCTGTCGCCATTGGAATATGGATTCATGCTGGATCAAGAAATGAAAATGAAAAAAATAATGGTATTTCTCACTTTTTAGAGCACATGTTCTTCAAAGGAACGAAAACACGTAGCGCAAGGGAAATTGCAGAGTCATTTGATAGTATTGGTGGTCAAGTAAATGCTTTCACATCGAAAGAATATACATGCTATTATGCAAAAGTATTAGATGAGCACGCTAATTATGCGCTTGATGTTTTAGCGGATATGTTCTTTAATTCTACATTTGTTGAAGAAGAATTAAAGAAAGAAAAAAATGTTGTATTTGAAGAAATTAAAATGTATGAAGATACGCCGGATGATATTGTACATGATATGTTGACGAAAGCAACGTATGAGACGCATCCACTTGGTTATCCGATTTTAGGAACGGAGCAAACACTTGAAACCTTTACAGGCGATACACTTCGTCAATATATAAAAGATCATTATACACCGGAAAATATCGTTGTTTCGATTGCTGGAAATATTGATGAAATGTTTGTCCAAACAGTAGAGAAATATTTTGGAAATTACGAAGGAACAACAAATCGTGAACAAGTACATAGCCCAATCTTCCATCCAAACAAAGTTGCTCGTAAGAAAGAAACGGAACAAGCGCATCTTTGTCTAGGTTTTCAAGGATTACAAATGGGTAACAAGGACATTTATAACTTAATCGTATTAAACAATGTATTAGGTGGTAGTATGAGTAGTCGTTTATTCCAAGAAGTACGTGAACAACGCGGTTTAGCATATTCTGTTTTCTCCTACCATTCTTCTTATGAAGATACGGGGATGTTAACAATTTATGGTGGTACAGGAAGTCAGCAATTAGACACACTGTATGAAACAATTCAACAAACGTTACAATCATTAAAAGATACGGGTATTACAGAAAAAGAGCTTATGAATAGTAAAGAACAATTAAAAGGAAATTTAATGTTAAGTTTAGAAAGTACAAATAGCCGTATGAGTCGTAACGGTAAAAACGAACTGCTTCTAAAAAAACATCGCTCCTTGGATGAAATTATTGAAAGTGTTAATGCTGTAACAAAAGCTGATGTAGATACTTTAATTCATAATATATTTACAGATGAGTTCTCGGCAGCCTTAATTAGCCCAACTGGAGAGCTACCAAAAGGAATCATTCAGAAATAAAGTGAAGTTTCAAGCAATAGGGTTTATCCATCATTAATGGTTAGCCTAGCCAATCATTTTTTCAGATAGCTTGTTAATGCGTGATAACGTATGTTTGAAAAGGCCTACAAGGAAAACTTGTAGGTCTTTTTGTATTGTGTACATTTCATTTATTGTTTCCTAAAACTTTAATTAAGAGATTAACGAAAAGCTTTCCTAGAAAATTCAATCACCCAAAGCTCATACGTTACATATGATGTGGAGGAAAAAGAAAAAGTAGGCGTTTTTATTAGAATGAGAGAAAAAGAAGGTGAAGTAAGGAATGTTGACTGATATCCATATCGCTGTCATTGGAGGAGATGCGCGGCAGCTAGAGGTGATTCGTAAGCTAGTCGAGCTTGATGCAAAATTGTCATTAGTAGGATTTGAGCAGCTGGATCATGGATTCACTGGTGCTGCAAAAGAAAGCATGCAAAACCTAGATTTCACTTCTTTAGATGCGATTATTTTACCAGTAGCAGGAACGAACCCACAAGGAGAGGTCGATACACTTTTCTCAAATGAAAAAGTTGTTCTTACGAAGGAGCAGATTGAAAAAACACCATCGCACTTTACAATTTACTCAGGTATTAGTAACTCTTACTTAGATACGATTATTTCTGCTACGAATCGAAAACTTGTGAAATTATTCGACCGTGATGATGTGGCAATTTACAATTCTATTCCTACAGTCGAAGGTACAATTATGATGGTAATTCAACACACTGATTATACCATTCACGGTTCGAAAGTGATGGTTCTTGGTTTTGGTAGAACAGGAATGAGTGTAGCGAGAGCGTTTCAAGCGCTTGGGGCAACTGTAAAAGTAGGTGCACGTCGTTCGGAACATATTGCACGTATTACTGAAATGACATTTTCACCTTTTCATATGAAGGATATAGAAGAAGAAGTGGAAGATATTGATATCGTGATTAATACAATCCCACACCAAATTGTCACTGCAAACGTTATTGCAAAGATGCCAGCACACACACTAATTATTGATTTAGCTTCTAAGCCTGGAGGAACGGATTTTAGATACGCAGAAAAGCGTGGAATAAAGGCATTGCTTGCACCGGGGCTTCCTGGCATTGTTGCTCCGAAAACGGCAGGGCAAATTCTTGCGAACGTCCTTTCTAACTTATTAATAGCTGATATCCAAACAGGAAAGGAGAAGAAAAAATGAGTTTAAAAGGGAAACGAATTGGTTTTGGATTGACAGGTTCTCATTGTACGTATGCAGAGGTTATGCCGTATTTAGAAAAAATTGTAGCAGAAGGAGCAGAAGTGTTACCGGTTGTTTCTTATACATTGCAAACAACAAATACAAGATTTGGTGAAGGAGAAGAATGGGTTGAAAGAATCGAATCTATTACAGGTCATAAAGTAATTGATTCGATTGTAAAAGCAGAACCATTAGGACCGAAAATCCCACTTGATTGTATGGTTATCGCTCCGCTAACAGGAAATTCAATGAGTAAATTTGCGAATGCAATGACAGATTCTCCAGTTTTAATGGCAGCGAAAGCAACACTTAGAAACTGTAAACCTGTTGTACTCGCTGTTTCAACAAACGATGCCCTTGGTTTGAATGGGGTTAACCTTATGCGCTTAATGGCAACGAAAAACATTTACTTTGTCCCGTTTGGGCAAGATGCACCGCAAAGTAAGCCGAATTCAATGGTGGCACGGATGGAACTTCTTCAAGATACAATTACAGAAGCGATAGAAGGTAAGCAACTGCAACCTGTTGTAGTAGAGAAATTTCGATATATGAGCTGAAAGTGAAAAAACAGACAAAATTTTTTCTGAAACCATCAAACTTGTTGCAGAATATGATAGAATTAATGCTATTAAGAATTTTGAGGAGTAATACTTTACTCCTTTTCATTCTCATTATAGAAGGATTGGTATGTAGAAAGGGGCATAGTGATGGAAAAGAAAAAATCTTTTCATGTCGCTGTAGTTGGAGCAACCGGCGCAGTTGGTGAACAAATGTTAAATACTTTAGAACAAAGGGACTTTCCGATTGGAAAGTTAACGTTACTTTCTTCTAAACGTTCAGCAGGTAAAAAACTTGTATATAAAGGTGAAGAAGTAGTTGTGCAAGAAGCAACACCTGAAAGCTTTGAAGGAGTCGACATTGCACTCTTCAGTGCGGGTGGATCTGTATCAAAACAATTGGCGCCAGAAGCAGCAAAGCGAGGAGCAATTGTTGTTGATAACACAAGTGCATTCCGTATGACAGAAAATGTTCCACTTGTTGTACCAGAAGTAAATGAGAAGGACTTATTAGAGCATAACGGGATTATCGCTAATCCAAACTGTTCGACAATTCAAATGGTAGTAGCTCTTGAGCCGATTCGTCAGCAATTTGGTTTAACACGAGTAATCGTTTCCACATATCAGGCTGTATCAGGAGCAGGTGCTGCTGCAATTGACGAACTTCACGAACAATCTCAAGCAATTTTAAATGGTGAAGAAGTAAAGGCAGCTGTATTGCCTGTAAAAGGTGATGAAAAACATTATCAAATTGCTTTTAATGCAATTCCGCAAATTGATAAGTTTGAAGAAAATGGTTTTACATTCGAAGAGATGAAAATGATTAATGAAACGAAAAAAATTATGCATATGCCAGAGCTTGAAGTAGCAGCGACATGTGTTCGTTTGCCAATCGTATCTGGTCACTCTGAATCTGTTTATATGGAAGTCGGAAAAGAAGGTGTAACAGTAGAAGAGATGCGTAGTTTATTAGCAAATGCAGAAGGGGTTGTCCTGCAAGATAATCCAGCGGAACAACTATACCCAATGCCAGCTAATGCGGTAGGAAAAAATGAAGTATTTGTTGGACGCATTCGTAAAGATTTGAATAATGATAAAGGATTCCATCTTTGGGTCGTATCTGACAATTTATTAAAAGGTGCCGCGTGGAACTCTGTTCAAATCGCAGAACGATTAGTAAAATTACAATTAGTGTAAACGGCTAAAAGAAGGTGCGAAAATGAAAATTATTGTCCAAAAATTTGGTGGTACATCTGTACGTGATGAAAATGGAAGGCAGCATGCGCTTCACCATATTCAAAAATCATTAAAAGATGACTATAAAGTAGTAATTGTTGTATCTGCAATGGGCCGTAAAGGAGAACCATATGCAACAGATACGTTATTAAATCTTGTGAATGAAAAGGAATGTCATATTTCAAAACGTGAACAAGATTTACTGCTATCTTGTGGTGAGTTAATCTCAGCGATTGTATTTTCAAACATGTTAAATGAAAATGGTATAAAAGCGGCAGCTCTAACTGGAGCACAAGCTGGTTTTGTAACAAATGATGATTTTACAAATGCGAAAATTATCGAAATGAATTGTGATCGCCTATTGAAAGAATTAGAAGAAGTAGATGTTGTCGTTGTAACTGGATTCCAAGGTCAGACGAAAGACGGCGATACGACAACACTTGGGCGCGGTGGTAGTGATACATCTGCTTCAGCATTAGGTGTTGCTCTTGGAGCAGAGTATATTGATATTTTTACAGATGTGGAAGGTGTTATGACTGCTGACCCACGCATTGTAAAAGATGCACGTCATTTAGAAAATGTAACATACAATGAAATTTGTAATATGGCATATCAAGGTGCAAAAGTAGTACACCCACGTGCTGTTGAAATTGCGATGCATGCAAAAGTACCTCTTCGTGTGCGTTCAACATACTCAGATAGCCTTGGTACACTTATTACTGCATATGACGGTGCTACAAAAGGGCGTGATGTTGAAGAACGTCCTGTAACAGGAATTGCACATGTTTCTGGCGTCACGCAAATTAAAGTGTTGGCAAAAGAAGGAACATATGATTTACAAGCACAAGTATTTAAAGAGATGGCAAATGAAAAGATAAGTGTAGACCTTATTAATATTTCGCCAACTGGTGTGGCTTACACTGTAAGTGATGATGTAGCAAGCCGAGCAGTTGAAGTCCTTCGACAACTTGGCTATGAGCCAATTGTAACAGAGCATTGTGCGAAAGTTTCTATTGTTGGTGCTGGTATGGCAGGTATTCCAGGTGTGACTGCGAAAATTGTTACAGCACTAGCAGAGAAAGGTGTACAAATTTTACAATCTGCCGATAGTCATACGACAATTTGGGTGCTTGTGAAAGAAGAAGATTTAGTAGGGGCTGTAAATGCACTTCATGGTGCATTTGATCTTTCAAAAGAAAAGCAGCTGGAACAATAAGGAGTGAGAGCATGATAGATTTTGGGACAATTGCAACAGCAATGGTGACTCCGTTTGACATCAATGGAAACATTGATTTTGCAAAGACAACAAAATTGGTAAACTATTTAATTGATAACGGTACAACATCAATCGTTGTAGGTGGAACAACAGGTGAATCTCCTACATTAACATCTGAAGAAAAGGTAGCGTTATATCGCCATGTCGTATCTGTTGTCGATAAAAGGGTGCCCGTAATCGCTGGAACTGGTAGCAATAATACACATGCGTCAATTGAGTTGACAAAGAAAGCAGCAGAAGCGGGTGTGGATGCTGTTATGTTAGTTGCGCCGTACTATAATAAGCCAAATCAAGAAGGTCTATATCAGCATTTTAAAGCAATTGCTGAAAGTACAGAATTGCCGGTTATGTTATATAATGTTCCAGGTCGATCTATTGTACAAATTTCTGTTGATACAGTTGTTCGTTTGTCAAAAATACCAAATATCGTGGCTTTAAAAGATGCAGGTGGCGATGTATTAACAATGACTGAAATCATTGAACAAACAGCAGATGATTTTGCTGTATATAGCGGTGATGATGGTTTAACATTACCAGCAATGGCAATTGGTGCAAAAGGAATTGTTTCTGTTTCTTCTCATGTAATGGGAAATGAAATGCAAGAAATGATTACTGCGTTTGAAGAAGGTGACATGAAGAAAGCACAAAAACTTCATCAATTACTTGTAAAAGTAACAAACGTGCTCTTTATGGCACCAAGTCCAACACCTGTAAAAACAGCGCTGCAAATAGTAGGACTTGATGTAGGTTCTGTTCGTCTTCCTCTATTACCATTAACAGAAGACGAGAGAAAGCAACTACTTACTGTTATACAATCTATTTCGCGTTAATAAATATAAGGAAGAGCTATTAGAGAAGGCTTTTCAACATAAAACCGACAGAGACTATGTTACTCTGTCGGTTTTATGTTGTGAGATAATGTTTAATGCTGATGAATAAATGGTTTTTCGTTGTATATAACAATGAATTGGCTAACATGTAAAAATGTATTTCTCTCTTTCTAAATAAATTAACTTGTGTTCTATTTCTCGTATCAGTTATAATATGGCTAAGTAGCTTAGTACGGGTATGCTTAGCAAATATGGTAAATTTATGATGTGGAGAATATTATAATATATTGCATAAATATTTGATGTATATAACGAAAGAGAGGTGAAACCTGGTTTAAAAAACGAAAAGGAACATAATATCGCATGTAAGAGCATTCATTACGGATGGTGAAAATATATAGTGATGGTAGAGTTTCCCCTGGTTTCTCTGCGTTGGTAGTAGGAAATCAGCGTTTGCAAGGTTTTTAAACCAGGCAACAACATGAAGAAAAAAGAGATAGACGTTGTAAAAGTATTTGCGCTCGGTGGGGTGGGCGAAATAGGAAAGAATATGTATTGTGTAGAAATTGATTCTGAAATTTTCATTGTTGATGCAGGTCTTATGTTTCCAGAAGATGAAATGTTCGGAATTGACATTGTAATCCCTGATATTACATATTTAGAAGAGAATAAAGATCGAGTGAAAGGTTTATTTATAACACATGGACATGAGGATCACATTGGTGGAATCTCTTATGTGTTACGTAAATTATCGATTCCGGTTTATGCGACAAAATTAACAATCGGATTAATTCAAGAGAAATTAAGCGAAGCGGGTATGTTAGGTCGTGTGGAATTAAAGCAAATTGATTCTAATTCGACAGTTGAATTTAATACAACGACAGTTTCATTCTTTGGAACAACACATAGTATACCGGATTCAGTAGGTGTTTGCTTCCATACTTCTAAAGGTGCAATTGTGTATACAGGAGATTTTAAGTTTGACCAAACTCCAATTGGAAATAGTGGAGCTGATATTGGTAAAATGGCCCAAATTGGTAACGAAGGGGTTCTGTGCTTATTATCTGACAGTACAAATGCTGAAAGACCAGGATATACAGGATCTGAGAGGGAAGTTGGTTTAGAAATCTCTAAAGTTTTCCATAAAGCAGAAGGCCGTTTAATTGTTGCATCATTTGCATCTAACGTTCATCGTATTCAACAAGTTTTTGATGCTGCATATGAAACAGGGCGCAAAGTAGCTGTTGTTGGTCGTAGCATGGTGAAAGTTGTAGATATTGCGCGTCGACTCGGTTACTTACATATTCCAGAAGGGATGTTTATTTCTTTACAAGATGTAGATAACTATCCGGAAAAACAAGTTACAATTTTAACAACAGGTAGTCAAGGGGAACCGATGGCAGCTTTATCGCGTATGGCGAAAAATGCGCACAAACAAGTGTCGATTCGTAAAGGTGATACAGTTATTATTGCAGCATCACCAATCCCTGGAAATGAGATGTCTGTTTCTAAAACAATTGATTTACTGTTTCGAGCAGGTGCGGATGTTGTATATTATGGTGAAAGAAAAGTTCACGTTTCTGGGCATGGTGCTCAGGAAGAATTAAAGCTTATGTTGAATTTAATGAAACCAAAGTATTTTATACCTGTACATGGTGAGTTTCGTATGCAAAAAGCACATGCACACTTAGCAGAAGAAGTTGGGGTAGGACGAAACAATATTTTCATTGTAGAAAAAGGTGACGTTGTTGCTTTTGAAGGTGAAGAAGCGAAATTAGCTGGTAAAGTACAAGCAGGAAATGTGTTAATTGATGGTTTAGGTATCGGTGATGTAGGGAACATCGTATTGCGTGATCGAAAAATGTTATCGCAAGATGGTATCTTAGTTGTTGTTGTTACATTAGGAAAAGATGAGAAAAAGATTATTTCAGGGCCAGAAATCATTTCACGAGGATTTGTTTATGTTCGTGAATCAGAACAGTTAATTGAGAAATCGACAGAAATTGTTCGTACAATTGTAGAACAGTCTATTAAAGAATATTCAATTGAATGGTCTATGTTAAAACAAAATATTCGTGAGCTACTTGGTCAATATTTATTTGAAGAAACAAAGAGAAAACCGATGATTTTACCAATTATTATGGAAGTATAATGTGAAACCGCCTATATAGGCGGTTTTTCTTTTTTCTCATTCGCATGAATTTTATCACATAAGAAATAATAGTGGTATACGAGAGAAAGGGGATGCAATATGACAGAACGTGATCATGTAATGAATGAAGAACAAGAGAGTGAAAAAAAAGAAGGATCAAAGGAAGCGTCGGTACTTGAAAAAATTCAGCAGTTAGGACAAACAAATGTGCCGCAAATGAATGAATCGCGTATTCATTGCTTAACAATTGTAGGACAAATTGAAGGGCATGTTCAGTTGCCTCCGCAAAATAAAACGACGAAATATGAACATATCATTCCACAAATTGTTGCGATTGAACAAAATCCTAAAATTGAAGGATTACTGATTTTATTAAATACAGTTGGCGGAGATGTTGAGGCAGGGCTTGCTATTTCAGAAATGGTCGCTTCACTTTCAAAACCAACTGTTTCTCTTGTGCTTGGTGGTGGGCATTCGATTGGTGTGCCAATCGCTGTATCTACAAATTATTCATACATTGCAGAAACAGCGACAATGACGATTCATCCAATTCGCCTTACTGGTCTTGTAATCGGTGTTCCGCAAACATTTGAGTATTTAGATAAAATGCAAGAGCGTGTTGTCCGTTTCGTAACAAAACATTCAAAAGTAACAGAAGATCGTTTTAAAGAGTTAATGTTTGCAAAGGGGAATTTAACACGCGATATTGGTACAAATGTTGTTGGTGGAGATGCTGTGAAATACGGTTTGATTGATGATGTTGGTGGGATAGGACAAGCGATTCAAAAGTTAAACGAGTTGATTGATGCGAAAATGAAAACGGATGGGGATTTATTACAATGATTTTATATACGGTTATGCCAGAAGAGCTCATTTATCCAATTGACCATTCTCAAATTGCTCAGCAAAAAGTAGTAAATATTAACGGAGTTGAAATGCTTGTTTCAGTAGGAAGTGAATACGATTATTCTATCTTGCGTGTACTAAGTACAAACCCAGAACATTTTTTGCTTTATGAGCCAGGTCAAAAAATCTCAGTGCAGCAAAAAGAAGGATTTTCCTTATAGGCTATGGTATAATATAAAAAACAAGACGGTGGAGCAGCCATGTATATATAGGCTGCTTTCTTCTGTTTTTCCGCTATTTGGAATAGCGAAAGTTTCATCTCTTTCATGTAGGAATAGCAGGGTGAAAATAATGGTGATAGGATGATATACTGGGAACGCTTTAATGATAACGTTCTACTTTTATTGAGAAATTTGAGGTGAAGAAATGGTAAAACAAAAGCAAAGAGGGAAGAAAACGAAAGAAAGACGGACTATAAAACCAACTTTGCATTACGAAATCGTCGGTTTGACTCTTTTTGCGCTTTCCATTATTACAATTTTACAACTTGGTGTAGTTGGGAATGCATTTGTGTTATTTTTTAGATTCTTCTTTGGAGAATGGTACATACTTGGAGTGATTGGTGTTATTGCACTTTCTATCGCATTTGTTATAAAACGAGAGTGGCCAGATTTATTAAATAAGCGGCTAATTGGTGTGTATTTAATTGTATTTGCAATTTTAATGTTTAGTCATATTACCTTGTTTCAATTGCTTACGAAAGATGGAGCGGTAGAAAGTCCATCTGTTATTGTAAGTACAAAAGATTTATTCTTTGTGGAAATGAAAAAAGGTATCGATTCTGTTCATTTAGGCGGCGGGATGTTTGGTGCCATTATGTTTGCGACATGTTACTTTTTATTTGATGAAGTAGGAGCATATATTATTGGTATTATCTTTGTTATACTCGGCCTTTTATGTATTACAAACAAACATATTGGAGAAGTACTTGAACCAATTGGAAGGTTTTTAAGGAATCAATTTCAAGTGTTTCAAGAAGATTATAAAGATTGGCGTGCAAGGCGAAAAGCTGAGAAAACAGAAAAGAAAAAGCCTGCGCGTAAACGAAGTGTAGAGCCAATACAAGAACAAGATTTAATAGAAGTGGACGAGCGTGTAGAAGAAGTAGATGTTGGACCACCAATCATTTCAAACTTTGCAGAACATTACTCTATACCAGAGCAAAAAGAAGAGAAAGAAATTATATCTGAAATAAGTGAAGAAGAGTTGCCTCCTGTGAAAGAAGAGAATCCAAAAAGAAGAAAAGGTGAGAAGATAGTAGAATCTTTAGAGGGAGATATTGTAGCACCACCTATGCATTTTGCTGACGTGGAAAATAAAGATTATAAACTACCACCTTTAGATATATTAAAGTTACCTAAAAATAAGACGTTTACAAACGAGAATGAGAAAATTTATGAAAATGCTCGTAAGTTAGAACGAACGTTTCAAAGTTTTGGTGTGAAAGCGAAAGTAACAAAGGTGCATAAAGGACCAGCTGTTACGAAGTATGAAGTGTACCCTGATATGGGCGTGAAAGTAAGTAAAATTGTTAGTTTAAGTGATGACTTAGCGCTTGCTTTAGCGGCGAAAGATATTCGGATTGAAGCGCCAATTCCTGGGAAATCTGCAGTCGGCATCGAAGTGCCAAACTCAGAGGTTGCGATTGTAACACTTCGTGAAGTATTAGATTCGAAAGCGAACAATCATCCAGAAGAAAAATTATTGATTGGCCTTGGACGTGATATTACTGGTGAAGCAGTATTAGCACGTTTAAATAAGATGCCCCATTTACTTGTAGCAGGTGCGACTGGTAGTGGAAAAAGTGTATGTATTAATGGTATTATTACAAGCATTTTAATGCGTGCGAAGCCTCATGAAGTAAAGCTTATGATGATTGACCCGAAGATGGTTGAGTTAAATGTATATAATGGTGTACCCCATTTGTTGACACCAGTTGTAACAGATCCGAAAAAAGCATCACAAGCATTGAAAAAAGTAGTAAGTGAGATGGAGCGTCGTTATGAATTATTTGCTCATACAGGGACTCGTAATATAGAGGGATATAATGAATATATAAAGCAACATAATGAACAGTCAGAAGCGAAACAACCAGAATTACCATATATCGTAGTAATTGTTGATGAGTTGGCAGATTTAATGATGGTTGCATCCTCTGATGTTGAAGATGCGATTATGCGTCTTGCTCAAATGGCTCGTGCTGCTGGTATTCATTTAATTATTGCAACGCAGCGCCCATCTGTTGATGTCATTACAGGTGTCATTAAAGCGAATATTCCATCGCGTATCGCGTTTGCAGTTTCTTCCCAAACAGACTCGAGAACGATTTTAGATACAGGTGGTGCTGAAAAACTATTAGGACGTGGAGATATGCTATTCGTACCAATTGGTGCTTCAAAGCCTGTTCGTGTACAAGGAGCATTCTTATCTGACGAAGAAGTAGAGAGTATTGTAGAGTATGTTGTAGCGCAGCAAAAAGCACAGTACCAAGAAGATATGATTCCACAAGATGTACCGGAAACAAAACAGGAAGTAGAAGATGATTTATACGATGAGGCTGTACAGCTTGTTGTTGAGATGCAAACAGCTTCTGTGTCTATGCTTCAGCGTCGTTTTAGAGTTGGTTATACAAGGGCAGCAAGATTAATTGATGCTATGGAGATGAATGGTGTAGTGGGTCCTTATGAAGGAAGTAAACCACGTGAAGTATTGATTAAAGATACACAAGAAAAGAGTTCATAAAAAGGTCGGTTAGATGATAATCTAACCGACCTTTTTTATATGCAGATAATAAAATGGATAGTAGAATAGGTATGACAACTAAAAAGAAAGGGTTTACATTTTGGTTGTTAGAAACAGAATACGAATACTTTATTTTGTATGTTGCATAATGTTCGATTTTTTAAAAATAAAGTTGTCGAATTCTGTTGACACTTATTGGTACAAGTGATAAGATAACTTCGAAAACAATGAATATTACCTCATATAATCTTGGAAGTATGGTCCATAAGTTTCTACCTAGCAGCCATAAAATGCTAGACTATGGGGAGAAAATGCAGAAGGCAAAGGATGTAGGAACTTTGTACGTAATATTTTCTCCTTGTGAGAAATGTTAACGTGCAAGTTTTTTTTATAGGTTGAATATAGAAAATTTAATCTTAAAAAATTATTAACATTTATTCGACAAATTGCAATATTTTTATTTCTGTTTCCGCTAATTCATGTTATATTTATTTTGGAAAAAACGAGAAAAGATGTCTTACATCAGAAGTCGAATAAGTGAGATGTGGGGGAATCTTATGTCAGTAAAATCGGACAGTCGGCACTTATATTTAAGAGTGATCGATTACATTAAAGAGAAGATTAAAAGTGGGGTATATAAAGAAAAACAAAAATTACCTTCAGAATTTGATCTGGCAAAAGAGCTTGGTGTAAGCAGAGCGACGTTACGAGAGGCGCTTCGTATTTTAGAAGAAGAAAACGTTGTCATTCGTAGACACGGTGTAGGTACATTTGTGAATGGGAAGCCACTATTCTCTTCTGGAATTGAACAGCTGTCTAGCATTACCGATATGATTACAAGTGCTGGCAAGAAGCCAGGAACAGTGTTTTTATCCTCGTCTACAACGAGTTTAACAGAAGAAGAAAAAGAGAAGTTTCGTAGTAAAGAAGGTTTTGAAGCATTAACGATTGAACGCGTTCGTACAGCAGATGGGGAACCTGTTGTATATTGTGTGGACAAGTTAGCAAAAGAAGTATTGACTGATTTATCGGAATACACAGAAGAGTCGTTGTTGACAGTTATTCATAATAACACACATAAACGTATTACATATGCAGTTGCTCACATTGAACCAATTGGGTATCATGCGAAAATTTCACCAATTTTGCAATGTGAACCTGAAACAGCGTTACTTGTTTTAAAACAAATGCACTACGATCAAAATGATGAACCAATCTTATACTCTATTAATTATTTTAGAGCAGATAAGTTTAGTTTCCATGTCCTAAGAAAACGTATGTAAGACTTACCTTTTAGGGGGGTGACAGCAAGATATTTGGACATGGTGGTTTATAAAAAAGATATGTATATTTCAGGAGGGGTTTCTAGTATGAAGAAAAAAGCGGGTATTTTATTATCATTAACATTAGCAGCGAGCACGATGTTAGGAGCTTGTGGCAACTCAGAGAAAGCAAGCGGGGACAAAGCAAATAAAGATTTTAAAGTTGGTATGGTTACAGACGTAGGTGGTGTAGATGATAAATCATTTAACCAATCTGCATGGGAAGGTTTGACGAAATTCGGTAAAGATAATGGTTTGAAAGAAAATGAAGGATATCGTTATCTTTTATCTACAAAAGAAGCTGATTACATTCCGAACTTAACAAAATTTGCAAAAGCAGATTATGACGTAACGTTTGGGATTGGATATATTATGAATAAATCTATTACTGAAATGGCAGATAAGTTTCCAGATAAACAGTTTGCAATCGTTGATACAGTAGTAGACAAAGATAATGTAACAAGTATTACATTTAAAGACCATGAAGGTTCTTTCTTAGTTGGAGTTGCTGCAGCAATGACAACAAAATCAAATAAAGTTGGTTTCATTGGCGGAGCAAAGGCACCATTAATTGAGAAGTTCGAATATGGATTTAAAGCAGGGGTAAAAGCTGTAAATCCTGACATTGAAGTTGTATCTCAATACGCTGAAGCTTTTGACAAGCCAGAAAAAGGTTCTGTATTAGCATCTGCTATGTATGGACAAGGTGTAGACGTAATTTATCATGCGTCTGGTGCAACAGGTAACGGTGTATTCACAGAAGCGAAAAACCGTAAGAAAAAAGGTGAAGATGTATGGGTAATTGGTGTTGACCGTGATCAACATCAAGAAGGTATGCCAGAGAATGTAACATTAACATCTATGGTAAAACGTGTTGACATTGCAGTAGCGAAAGTAGCAGAAGAAGCAATGGACGGTAAATTAAAAGGTGGAAAAACAGAAGAATTTGGTTTGAAAGATGACGGTATTATGATTGCATCAACACAGGATAATATTAAAAAAGTAAATCCAGAGATTTTAACAAAAGTAGAAGAGTTTGAGAAACAAATCGTTGATGGGAAAATTAAAGTACCAGCTACTCCAGATGAGTACAAAACATATGAGGCTTCTTTAGCAAAATAATGCTAAAGGAATGACAAAGGTTAGTTCGTAGAACTAACCTTTGTATATATCATTGTCCTATTAAGGAGGAAAAGAGTATGGAATACGTAATTGAGATGAATAACATTACAAAAGTATTCCCCGGAATTGTTGCGAATGACGATATTACGCTGCAAGTAAAACAAGGAGAAATTCATGCGTTACTTGGAGAAAATGGTGCTGGGAAATCAACATTAATGAATGTTTTGTTCGGCTTATACCAGCCTGAACAAGGTGAAATTAAAATTAAAGGGAAACCTGTAAACATTACGAATCCAAATGTCGCAAACGACCTTGGAATCGGCATGGTACATCAGCACTTTATGCTTGTTCATAATTTTACAGTTACCGAAAATATTATTCTAGGAAATGAACCGAAAAAAAACGGCAAAGTGGCGATCGATAAAGCTGCAAAAGAAATACAAGAATTGTCGGAGCGCTACGGATTAGCGGTTGATCCATATGCAAAGATAGAAGATATATCTGTTGGGATGCAGCAACGTGTTGAAATTTTAAAAACGCTGTACCGAGGTGCGGATATATTAATTTTTGATGAACCAACAGCCGTATTAACGCCTCAAGAAATTCAAGAGCTTATTGCTATTATGAAAAAGCTTGTACAAGAAGGAAAGTCTATCGTTCTTATTACTCATAAACTAAAAGAAATTATGGAAGTGTGTGACCGTTGCACAATTATTCGTAAAGGAAAAGGAATTGGAACAGTAGATGTTGCAACTACAAATGAAGATCAATTGGCAGAATTGATGGTCGGACGTCAAGTGAATTTCAAGACAGAAAAGTCAGACGCCAAACCATGTGAAGACGTACTAAAGATCTCAAATCTAGTTGTGCACGATGCTAGAAATTTACCTGCTGTAAAAGGGTTAGATTTAACAGTACGTGCTGGGGAAATTGTTGGTATTGCTGGAATTGATGGTAACGGTCAAAGTGAGCTTATTGAAGCGATTACTGGCCTTAGAAAGATAGAATCTGGTTCTATTAAACTTCGAGGAAAAGAGATTACAAACTGGCCAGTAAGGAAGATTACGGAAGAAGGCGTTGGGCATATTCCAGAAGATCGCCATAAACACGGGCTTGTTCTTGATTTTTCAATTGGAGATAATATTGTTCTGCAAACATACTATCAAACTCCATTTTCAAATAAAGGTGTTTTAAACTTCTCGAAAATCTATGAAAAAGCAAAAGCGTTAATTGAACAGTTTGACGTACGTACACCAAGTGAACATACAGCAGCAAGAGCTCTATCTGGCGGGAACCAACAGAAGGCGATTATCGCTCGTGAAGTAGATCGCAACCCAGATATGTTAATTGCAGCACAACCAACACGTGGTTTAGATGTTGGGGCGATTGAATTTATTCATCAAAAGCTAGTTGAACAGCGTGATAACGGAAAAGCTGTATTGTTATTATCGTTAGAACTATCTGAGATTTTAAATGTAAGTGATCGCGTTGCTGTAATTTATGAAGGGAAAATTGTTGCTATTGTGGATGCAAAAGAAACAAATGAACAACAATTAGGTCTTTTAATGGCTGGCGGCAAACAGAAAGAGAAGGTGAAAGAAAATGGCTAAAAAGCTTTTAACAGATCGTACAATTCACATACTAGTACCGGTCTTATCTGTTATATTTGGCTTGTTTGTTGGAGCCATTATTATGCTTGTAGGTGGATATGATCCAATTGCTGGTTATGCTGCTCTTTGGGAAGGAATGGTTGGAAATCCAAATGCAATGGGAGAAACGTTAAGAACAATGATCCCGCTTGTACTTGCTGGATTATCTGTTGCATTTGCATTTCGAACAGGGTTGTTTAATATTGGGGTGGAAGGTCAATTGTTAGTTGGTTGGCTTGCATCGGTATGGTTTGGATATGCAGTTTCTCTACCTTCATTTCTTCACATTCCACTATCAATATTAGTGGCGGCGATTGCTGGAGGGATTTGGGGATTTGTTCCGGGTTATTTAAAAGGAAAATATCAAGTAAACGAAGTTATTGTAACAATTATGATGAACTACATCGCCTTGTATGTAACATATGATGTTATTAGAAAGTTTATATATGCAGGAGATGAAAAATCGCATGATATTCAGCAAAGTGCTTCTTTATCTTCTGAGTGGCTATCATCAATAACAGATGGATCAAGGTTACACTGGGGAATTGCAGTAGCTATTATCGCAGCAATTATTATGTGGTTCTTGCTTGAGCGTACAACGCTTGGTTATGAGTTAAAATCAGTTGGATTTAATAGACATGCTTCTCAATATGCGGGTATGAAAGTTTCTCGTAATGTCGTACTTTCTATGACAATTGCTGGGGCATTTGCAGGGATTGCGGGTGCAATGGAAGGTCTTGGTACATTCCAAAACATGACGGCTGCAACTTCTTTTACAGGGATTGGATTTGATGGTATCGCGGTAGCTCTTCTTGGTGCGAACAATGCGTTTGGTATTATATTCGCTGCTCTTTTATTTGGTGGATTAAAAAGCGCTGCGCCGCAAATGAACTTTGATGCGAATGTGCCATCCGAGCTAATTAGTGTCATTATTGCATGTATCATTTTCTTTGTTGCATGTAGCTACGTAATACGATGGGCGCTTTCTCGTTTTAGCAAGGAGGGGAAATAAATGAGCTTCCTAGATATTATCGCAATTATTGTTACAGGAACGTTATATATGTCAGCACCACTTATTTTTACCGCACTTGGTGGGGTGTTTAGTGAACGTGCTGGGGTTGTAAATATTGCATTAGAGGGATTAATGTTATTTGGTGCTTTTATTGGTATTGTTGTTACACTATTAATGGGTGATACTTGGGGAGCGATGACGCCGTGGATTGCTATTTTAATTGCAGGTTTCGCTTCAGCGATATTTGCTCTTCTTCATGCTGTTGCGTCTGTTACGTTCCGTGCCGATCAAGTAGTAAGTGGTGTAGCTATTAACTTCTTAGCACTTGGTCTTACTGTATTTGCAATTAAAAAGATTTTTGGGAAAGGTCAAACGGATTTCATTGAATATCGTATCGAAAAGATTGATATTCCAGGACTTTCTGACATCCCGGTTATTGGAGAGATTTTCTTTTCTAACGTACCTGTAACATCTTATATTGCAATCATTTTAGCGTTTGTTGTTTCTTATGTAATATATAAAACGCCATTTGGCCTTCGTTTACGTGCTGTTGGTGAACATCCGATGGCAGCGGATACAATGGGAATTAACGTATATAAAATGCGTTACATTGCTGTTTGTTTGTCGGGGTTATTTGCTGGGATTGGTGGTGCCGTATTTGCCACATCTATCTCAAATAACTTTTCTGCAACAACAATTACAGGACAAGGTTTCTTGGCGTTAGCAGCGATGATTTTTGGAAAATGGAATCCACTTGGTGCTTTAGTAGCTGCATTATTCTTCGGTTTTGCACAATCTCTTAGTATTACGGGAGGAACAATACCAGGTTTAGATCAAATTCCAAGTGTGTTTTTAACAATTTTACCGTATGTGTTAACGATATTAGCGCTTGTTGGATTTGTTGGGAAATCAGAAGCGCCAAAAGCGCTTGGCATTCCGTATGAAAAGGGAAAACGTTAATAGGAAGTTCGTTTTTCGTATGGATATTCTTTATAAAGTATACTCTTAAAAAAAGCTTGCACATTAGTGTAAGCTTTTTTACATACACTATTTATAATTCAATGCTTTTTGTATTGAATGGAAGAAGTTGCATTTTCTTTTTTAAAAACGGTATAGTGAAGAAGAATCTTTTGAAATGATAAAGGAGGTTTACATATGGAACTTATGAAACAACATACACATGAGTTGGGTGGTTTACGAGTACATATTATTCCAACGACAAAATATAAAACAAATACGCTTGTATTACGCTTAAAGGCACCTTTATGTGAAGAAACAGTAACAGAGCGTGCTTTATTGCCATATGTTTTACAAAGTGCAACGAAGGAACATCCATCTGTCCTTAAAGTACGTCAATATTTAGAAGAGCTATATGGTGCTTCTCTTGTTGTAGATGTGAGTAAAAAGGGAGAAGAGCATGTTATCTCCCTTTATATGGATGTTGCCAATGAAGTATATTTACAAGATAGTACACCACTTTTTGAAAAGGCACTGGCAATGTTAGCGAAAGTTTTGTTACAGCCAGCTGCAGAAGGCGAAGCGTTTTTACAATCTATTGTTGAAAGTGAAAAGCGTGCGCTTGTGCAGCGAATTGAAGCGACACTTGATGATAAAATGCGTTATGCGAATGAACGGTTAATTGAAGAAATGTGTAAAGTAGAGGCATATCGCTTTAGTGCAAACGGCCAAAAAGAGAAGGTTTCATCTATAACGAAGGATTCTTTATATGCGTGTTATAAGCGAGTATTAGCTGAAGATGAAATGGACCTTTATATTATTGGGGATGTAGCTGAAAATACTGCGGATCTTGTGCGTCAATATTTTTCAATTTCACCGCGTCAGCCGAGAGAAAAAAAGGTACTGCTTCATAAAAGAAGTGAAAAAGAACAAGAGATTGTGGAAAAACAAGAGTTAAAGCAAAGTAAATTAAATATTGGTTATCGTACATATATTACATATCGCGATGAAGATTACTTTGCTTTACAGTTGTTTAATGGTTTATTTGGTGGGTTTTCACATTCGAAATTATTTGTAAATGTACGTGAGAAAAATAGTTTAGCGTACTATGCGGCATCGCGCTATGAAAGTCATAAAGGTTTGCTTTTTGTTATGTCGGGTATTGAAGCGAAAAATTATGAAAAAGCAGTTACCATTATTAAGGAGCAAATGAA
Source organism: Bacillus manliponensis (assembly GCF_000712595.1). Lineage (GTDB taxonomy): Bacteria > Bacillota > Bacilli > Bacillales > Bacillaceae_G > Bacillus_A > Bacillus_A manliponensis. The sequence continues at coordinate 25,557 of NZ_JOTN01000002.1, read as the reverse complement.
AGCGATGCAAGATGGTGAATTTTCAGAAGATGACATGAGTCAAACGAAAAGTATGATTAAAAATCAAATTTTAGAGACGATTGATACACCACGTGGTTTAATGGAACTATTATATCATGGAGTTGTAGCAGGATATGACCGTCCGGTGGAGGAATGGGTGACAAAAGTAGATTCGGTTACGAAAGAAGAAGTTATAAAAGTTGCGAATCATATTGAATTAGATACCATTTACTTCTTACATGGAACGGAGGGAGCTTAAGATGGAAAAAATCGTATACGATCAGTTGAAAGAAACGTTATATTATGAAAAGCTTTCAAATGGTTTAGAGGTATATATTTTACCGAAGCAAGGTTTTAATAAGACATATGCAACGTTTACAACAAAATATGGCTCGATTGATAATACGTTTGTGCCCCTTCAAAAAGAAGAGATGCTTAGAGTTCCAGATGGAATTGCTCACTTTTTAGAGCATAAATTGTTTGAAAAAGAAGACCATGATGCATTTCAGTTGTTTAGCAAGCAAGGTGCGTCTTCAAATGCGTTCACTTCTTTCACACGAACAGCATATTTATTTTCATGTACATCAAATGTGGAAACAAATTTAGAAACGTTATTAAATTTCGTGCAAGAGCCATACTTTTCAGAGAAAACAGTAGAGAAGGAAAAAGGGATTATCGGACAAGAGATTCAAATGTATCAAGATAATCCAGATTGGCGTTTATACTTTGGTCTGATTGATAGCTTATATGTGAACCATCCTGTGAAAATTGACATCGCTGGGACTATTGAATCCATTAGCCCAATTACGAAAGATCTATTATATGAATGCTACAATACATTTTATCATCCGAGCAATATGTTATTCTTTGTTGTTGGTCCAGTTGACCCAGAAGCTACGATGACATTGATTCGTGAAAATCAAGGGAAGAAAAGTTACACAGACCAACTTGAAATTGTTCGGTCTATTGAAGAAGAGCCGAATGAAGTAAATGAGAAAAAGAAAGTAATTCATATGCCAGTGCAAACGCCAAAATGTTTACTAGGTGTAAAAACGTGTGATCTAAAAGGAGAAGGCGAAGAATTACTAAAGCAAGAAATAGCTTTTACACTTCTGCTAGATTATTTATTTGGAAAAAGTTCTACCCATTATGAGAACTTGTATAATGAGGGGCTTATTGATGACACGTTTTCGTATGATTATACAGAAGAGAATACTTTTGGTTTTGCGGTTGTTGGTGGTGACACGAAACAGCCTGATGAGCTAGCTGAACGTTTAAAACAAATTCTACTGGAAACGAACTATGATGGGTTATGTGCAGAATCATTAGAGCGGGTAAAGAAAAAGAAAATTGGAGGGTTTTTACGTTCGTTAAATTCTCCAGAATATATTGCAAACCAGTTTACACGTTATGCATTTAACGGCTCAAGTTTGTTCGATGCATTATCTATTTTAGAAGGGCTATCAGTAAAAGATTTACAAGCGGTAGCGCAGAGTATATTACATGAAGAGCGCATTACAGTGTGTCAAGTATTGCCAAAGAAATAATGTATTAAAGAGAGGAATTCCATGAAGAAGTATGCATTGGTTACAGGAGGAAGCGGTGGCATTGGTTCCGCTACTGTAAAGCGGTTGGTGAACGACGGATATACAGTATATGTCCATTATTACAAAAATAAAAATGGTACGTTACTTTTGCAAGAGCAGTTAGGGAATATTATCCCTATTCAAGCAGATTTATCGAGTGAAGAAGGCGCAAAGGCGCTTTGGGAGAAAATTCATCATCCAATTGATGTTATCGTTTATGCTGCTGGAAAGAGTATATTTGGCTTAGTTACAGATGTAACAGATGAGCAGTTAAATGGAATGATGAATTTGCAAGTGAAAAGCTTATATCAAGTTGTTTCTTTTGCACTTCCGGAAATGATTCGAAAACGTGAAGGGAACATTATTGTTATCTCTTCTATATGGGGACAAATTGGAGCTTCTTGCGAGGTACTGTATTCAATGGTTAAAGGGGCACAAAACTCTTATGTAAAGGCGCTCGCTAAAGAGGTTGCTTTAAGTGGGGTACGTGTAAATGCAATTGCTCCTGGAGCGATTGAAACAGAGATGCTTCATGTGTTTTCAGAAGAGGACAAACAAAATATAGCTGAAGAAATTCCAGTCGGAAGATTAGGCACATCAGAAGAAGTAGCAAATACAGTGTCGTTTTTAGTTTCACAAGCATCATCTTATATAACGGGGCAAGTTATCGGAGTGAACGGTGGTTGGCATTGCTAGTATATGAAAAAGTAATGGGGCGTTTGAAGTTGATACATAAAACAATGTAAAACGGTAAATAGTAATGATGATTCCATTACTTATAGCGAGGTGTAAAGCAATGTCAGTATTAGATAATTTTGATCAGTGGAAAGGTTTTTTAGGTGAACGATTAGAACAGGCACAAGGTAAGGGGTTAGATGGTGCTGCTGTGTCTGAGATGGCGTTTCGTATTGGTGATTATTTAGCAAACGAAGTAGAAGCGCATAACGACCAAGAAAAGTTGTTAGCTGAACTATGGAAAACAGCAGATGAGCAAGAGAAACATATCATTGCAAACTTAATGATAAAATTTGTGCAAAATAAGTAAAAAAAAGGGAGGAATAGATCCTCTCTTTTTTTTAATTTGTAAAAATCAATTCATTGTATTGACATTTCACTTTCCTAATAACATAAAATCAGATATTATAGTACGTAGGTGTAAAGTAGGCAGGGGAGTGGTGTATGATGATCGAATGGTACTTTGAATATGAAATACATAAAAACCGACCTGGCTTGCTTGGTGACGTTTCTTCGTTAATCGGTATGCTAGGTATTAATATTGTGACAATTAACGGTGTAGACAATGCTCGTCGAGGTCTATTGTTAATGTGTGAGAATCAAGAACAAATTTCTAGACTTGAATCGATTTTAAATACAATGGATAATATAACGGTAACGAAATATCGTCCACCAAAGCTTCGTGATCGATTAGCTGTCCGTCATGGGAGATACATACAACGAGATGCAGACGATAAGAAAACATTTCGTTTTGTCCGAGATGAATTAGGATTACTGGTTGACTTTATGGCTGAAATTATGAAAAAAGATGGTCATAAGCTAATTGGTATTCGTGGTATGCCGCGTGTTGGAAAAACAGAGTCCATTGTAGCTGCAAGTGTTTGTGCAAATAAACGATGGTTATTTGTATCGTCTACGTTAATTAAGCAAACAGTAAGAAGTCAGCTAATCGAGGATGAGTATAATGATGATAATATTTTTATTTTAGACGGAATTGTTTCAACAAAACGTGCAAATGAAAAGCATTGGCAGCTTGTCCGCGAAATTATGAGATTACCAGCAACAAAGGTTGTTGAGCACCCAGATATATTTGTCACACAATCGGAATATACGCTTGATGATTTTGATTATATTATTGAATTACGAAATGATTATGATGAAGAAATTCAATACGATTTAGTGGACGAAATGGATCGGGGCAATGACAATCATTTTTCTATGTTTGATTTTTAAAGAAATATTGAGGTGTTAGCAGTGATGGAATTAGGACAAAAACTGAGAGAAGCAAGAGAGGCAAAAGGCCTTTCACTCGATCAGCTACAAGAAATGACAAAGATTCAAAAGCGTTATTTAGTGACTATTGAAGAAGGTGACTACAGTATATTACCAGGAAGCTTTTATACGCGTGCTTTTATTAAACAATACGCTGAAGCTGTTGGGTTAAATGGAGAAGAAATATTAGAAGAGTACAAGCATGATTTGCCGCAATCTGTTTCTCACGATGTACCGCAAGTTTCGACGGGACAGAAAACACAAGAAACAATGAAAAAAGCGGCTAATTTACCAATTGCAGATCATATGCCAAAAATCTTAATTGGACTTGGGGTTCTAGCTTTCGGTTTCATCATTTGGATAGTGTTACAGTTATTCACTGGAAATGATGATACGCAAGTGAAAACAAATCAACAAACGCAAATTAAAGTAGATAAAGCGGAAGATTCACCTCTTGATAAAAAACAAGAAGAAGTGACACAAGAAGAAGTGGCGCAAGAAGATAAAGTAGAAGAAACGAAAAAAGACAAAGAAGATAAAAAAGACAAAGAAGACAAAGAAGACAAAGAAGATAAAGAAGATAAAAAAGATAAAAAAGACAAAGAAGATAAAAAAGATAAAGAAGAAACACAAGCACAAGCTACAACGGAAGAAATTGCAGTTGTAGAGACAAAAGGGAAAATCTCTACGTTAGAAGTCCGTAATAACAAAGCACTTCAGTTAGAGATTACAGCAGGCGGAACGAGCTATGTGGATATTAAAACGGATAGCGGAGAAGTGTATAGTGGCACATTAAAGCAAGGCCAAACACAAGCTCATGATTTATGGACAGCAAATGAAATTCGTCTAAATATCGGTAGTACGCCAAATGTTGAAATTAAAATTAATGGGCAAGTTGTGGAATATCCGCTAGAGCCAACGCAAGAATTTCATCAGCGATTGGTGATTAAAAACCTAGGGGAACAACCTGCGCAATAATGGTCATCGATTCGATGACTTTTTTCAATGAACAAACTGTTTGGACATGATGGAGGAATAGCTGTGAATTTGCCAAATAAAATTACTATATCAAGAATCTTATTAATTCCAATCTTTTTAATCATCATGCTTGGTGATTTTAATTGGGGAGCATATACAATTGGAGATGCAACGTTACCAATTCAGCACTTAGTGGGAGCGATTATTTTTATTGTTGCATCTGCAACAGATTGGATTGATGGTCACTATGCAAGAAAATACAACCTTGTTACAAACCTTGGGAAATTTTTAGATCCATTAGCAGATAAGTTACTTGTTTCTGCTGCGTTGATTACGTTAGTAGAATTAAGTTATGTACCAGCATGGATGGTTATTGTGATTATTAGTCGTGAATTTGCGATTACAGGTTTACGTCTAGTATTAGCTGGAACTGGGGAAGTGGTTGCAGCTAACATGCTTGGGAAAATTAAAACGTGGACACAAATCGTTGCCATATCTGCATATTTACTGCATGATGTACCGTTAAACTTACTTCATATACCAGTAGCAGATATTTCAATTTGGATTGCATTAATCTTTACAGTAGTCTCTGGATGGGACTATTTCTGGAAAAATAGAGCTGCTTTTGTAAATTCAAAATAACAGCTTATGGGGGATTGGGAGATGAATGCAGAAATTATTGCGGTTGGTACAGAACTTTTGCTTGGACAGATTACAAATACAAATGCGAAATTTTTATCAGAGAAGTTAGCTGAAATCGGAATTCACGTGTACTATCATACGGTTGTAGGTGACAACAACCATCGTTTACAGCAAGCGATTGAAATTGCTGAAAAACGAGCTGATATTTTAATCTTTACAGGTGGATTAGGGCCAACGAAAGATGATTTAACAAAAGAAACAATTGCGCGATCTCTCGGTGAAGAATTGACATATGATGAAGCTGCGCTCGCTTCAATTGCTAATTATTTTCAAAAAACAGGTCGTGAGTTTACAGAAAATAATAAGAAACAAGCACTTGTGTTAAATGGATCTACTGTATTTACAAATGATCACGGTATGGCGCCTGGGATGGGGTTATGTAAAAATGAAAAAGTGTACATTTTACTACCAGGACCGCCAAAAGAAATGAATCCGATGTATATACAGTACGTTGAGCCATTTTTACGTAATGTAACAACTGGGGAAAACTTGTATTCACGTGTTCTTCGCTTTTTTGGAATTGGAGAATCACAATTGGAAGATAAACTTCAAGATATTATTGATAACCAAACAAATCCAACGATTGCACCGCTTGCATCGGAAGGAGAAGTGACACTTCGTTTAACGGCTCGGCATAATGATGAGAAAGAAGCAGAGAAACTTATTAATGAAGTAGAAGGATTGGTTTTACAAAGGGTAGGTCAATTTTTCTATGGATATAATCAAGAGTTCCTTCATCATAAAGTCATTACGTTATTGAAACAAAAGAATATAACTCTTTCTTGTGCAGAAAGCTTAACTGGCGGCTTGTTTGGAAATCAAATTGTAGAGAATAACGGTGTTTCCTCTATATTTAACGGTGGAATCATCTGTTATAGCAATGATATAAAAGAACGCATTCTGAACGTATCAAAAGAGTTATTACAATCAAATGGTGCTGTTAGTGAAGAATGTGCCGTTGTTCTTGCTGAAAATGTAAGAAAGCTAATGGGCTCACATATTGGTATAAGTTTTACAGGCGTAGCAGGGCCCGGACCTTCGGAAGGGAAGGATGCTGGGACGGTTTATATTGGACTGGCAATAGAAGGTGTGGAAACAAAAGTTTTCCCACTTGTATTAAGTGGGAGTCGCCAACAAATACGTGAGCGTGCAGTGAAGTATGGATTTTATCATTTATATAAAAAGCTAGAAGAGATGTGATTCTCCTCTAGCTTTTTATTTTCCCTTTGAAAATAAAGGGTTTTATGTAGTAGAAAATAAAAAAACGAATAAATGTTCGATTTTTGTTGGCAAATTGCAATGAAAATAGGTATAATAAGATTAGCATTTAAGTTAAGGAGGAATTTTGAATGAGTGATCGTCAAGCGGCATTAGATATGGCCTTAAAACAAATAGAAAAGCAATTCGGTAAAGGTTCAATTATGAAGTTAGGAGAACAAGCGGAACGTAAAGTATCCACTGTACCAAGTGGTTCACTAGCTCTAGATGTAGCTCTTGGAGTAGGTGGCTACCCTCGCGGCCGTATTATTGAAATTTATGGACCAGAGAGTTCTGGTAAAACGACGGTTTCTTTACACGCTATTGCAGAAGTACAACGCCAGGGCGGACAAGCGGCATTTATTGATGCAGAGCATGCTATGGATCCTGTATATGCACAAAAGCTTGGTGTTAACATAGATGAGTTATTATTATCACAACCAGACACAGGGGAGCAAGGTTTAGAAATTGCAGAGGCACTAGTACGAAGCGGTGCAATCGATATCATCGTAATTGACTCTGTAGCAGCACTTGTTCCAAAAGCGGAAATTGAAGGAGAAATGGGTGACTCACACGTTGGTTTACAAGCACGTTTAATGTCACAAGCTCTTCGTAAACTTTCTGGCGCGATTAACAAATCAAAAACAATTGCAATCTTTATTAACCAAATTCGTGAAAAAGTTGGGGTTATGTTCGGGAACCCAGAAACAACTCCTGGTGGACGTGCATTAAAGTTCTATTCAACTGTACGTCTTGAGGTGCGTCGTGCTGAGCAATTAAAACAAGGTAACGACATCGTTGGTAATAAAACAAAAATAAAAGTAGTGAAAAATAAAGTAGCACCACCATTCCGCGTTGCAGAAGTGGATATTATGTACGGGGAAGGAATTTCAAAAGAGGGCGAAATTTTAGATATGGCGTCTGAGCTTGATATTGTCCAAAAAAGTGGTGCATGGTACTCTTACAACGAAGAGCGCCTAGGACAAGGACGAGAAAATGCGAAGCAATTCTTAAAAGAAAATCCTGAATTAACAGATGAAATTGCATTCTTCATTCGTGAACATTACGGTATTAGTGGAGAAGATGCAACGGTAAGTCAAGAAGGTATGGAAGATTAAAAGACACGATTTCGTGTCTTTTTTTTCTCAGGTAAAGAAAGTAAAAGTAGACAACGCTTGACAATGAAATTTGCGGTATATACAATAATATTGTATATTTTTTCTTGTATACGAAACACTTTTCTCTAAAAAGGGAAGTGCCTTCGGATAAAATGAGAAATTTTTTCCGAAATAATAATATGACAATTTTATTGTGAAATGAAGAAAGTCCCTTAAAAAGGCGGGACGACGGTGTTTGCTGTATGTTGCACACGTAAGTAATATACTTGCCGGTAGTCTTTTTTTCATTCATAGCAAGAGGAGGTGAAATCATGAGCACTATAGTTTGGGTACTCATCTCCATTTTGCTTGCAATATTCGGTGCCGTTGTTGGATTTTTTGTTCGAAAGTCCATTGCAGAAGCGAAGATTAATGGGGCAGCTAATGAAGCAAAGCGTATTCTAGAAGATGCAAACCGTGAAGCGGAAGCATTAAAGAAGGAAGCGCTTTTAGAAGCAAAGGATGAAATTCACACACTTCGTACAGGAGCGGAATTAGAAGTTCGTGAACGTAGAAGCGAACTGCAAAAACAAGAAAATCGTTTAATGCAGAAAGAAGAGAATCTCGATCGTAAAGACGAATCGCTTGATAAGCGTGAGCAAATGTTAGAAAAGAAAGAGAATTCTCTTGTGTCAAGACAACAGCAGATTGAAGAGTTGGAAAGCAAAGTTGGAGAGCTAGTACAAAAGCAGCAAGATGAGTTAGAACGCATTTCCAGCCTAACACGCGACCAAGCAAGAGCAATCATTCTAGAAAAAGTTGAAAGTGAAATTTCTCATGAAATCGCATTAATGGTGAAGGAAACTGAAGTTCGTGCGAAAGAGGAAGCGGATAAGAAAGCAAAAGATATTTTATCTTTAGCAATTCAACGATGTGCCGCTGATCATGTTGCAGAAACAACGGTTTCAGTTGTAAATCTTCCAAACGATGAAATGAAAGGACGTATTATCGGTCGTGAAGGTCGTAATATTCGTACGTTAGAAACGTTAACGGGTATTGATTTAATCATCGATGATACGCCAGAAGCTGTAATCTTATCAGGGTTTGATCCAATTCGTCGTGAAACGGCTCGGATTGCTCTTGATAAGCTTGTACAAGATGGACGTATTCACCCTGCACGTATTGAGGAAATGGTTGAGAAATCAAGACGTGAAGTGGATGAGTATATTCGTGAAGTAGGGGAGCAGACGACATTTGAAGTTGGTGTACATGGTTTACATCCAGACTTAATTAAAATTTTAGGTCGTTTGAAATTCCGTACAAGTTATGGTCAGAATGTTCTAAAGCACTCTATGGAGGTAGCTTATTTAGCAGGACTTATGGCGGCAGAACTTGGAGAAGACGAAAAGCTTGCAAGACGTGCTGGTTTATTGCATGATATCGGAAAAGCAATCGACCATGAAGTTGAAGGTAGTCACGTTGAAATTGGTGTTGAGCTTGCTACGAAATATAAAGAGCATCCTGTTGTTATTAACAGTATTGCATCTCACCATGGTGACACGGAGCCTACTTCAATTATTGCTGTTCTTGTTGCCGCAGCGGATGCGTTATCAGCTGCAAGACCGGGCGCTCGAAGTGAAACGCTTGAAAACTATATTCGACGACTTGAGAAACTGGAAGAGATTTCTGAATCCTATGAAGGTGTAGAGAAATCTTATGCAATTCAAGCGGGACGTGAAGTTCGTATTTTGGTAAAACCAGATACAATTGACGATCTCGAAGCTCATCGTCTAGCGCGTGACATTCGAAAACGTATCGAAAGTGAACTGGATTATCCAGGACATATTAAAGTTACTGTTATTCGTGAAACACGTGCAGTAGAATATGCGAAATAAAGTGGTGTAACGCCACTTTATTTTTTTGTGTTATCATTGGGTAATATAAGGACATAGTTTATGATGCTGAGATATGCAAAAACTGTGATGTCGAAAAATGAAACAATATAAGGTACATAGGAAGGGTAAGACAATATGAGAATTTTATTTGTTGGAGATGTAGTAGGATCACCTGGAAGACGTATGATCCAAGATTACGTACCAGCTTTGAAAAAGAAATATACACCAACTGTTACAATTATTAATGGAGAAAATGCAGCTGGTGGACGCGGAATTACAGAGAAAATTTATCGTAACTTTTTAGAATGTGGTGCGCAAGCTGTCACACTAGGGAACCATGCGTGGGATAATCGTGAAATTTTCGAGTTTATTGAGGATGCGAAATATTTAGCAAGACCAGCCAATTTTCCTGAAGGAACACCAGGAACGGGTCTTGTGTTTGTAAATTGTAATGGAACAGAAGTTGCAATTATTAATTTACAAGGCCGTACGTTTTTAACGCCAATTGATTGTCCGTTCCGAAAAGTGGATGAATTAATTGCCATTGCAAAAAAACGTACAAATATTATTTTTATTGATTTCCATGCTGAAACAACAAGTGAAAAGCAAGCGCTTGGTTGGTATGTAGATGGAAGAGCAACTGCAGTTGTAGGCACACATACACACGTTCCTACAGCTGATAAGCGCATTTTACCAAATGGAACAGCGTATATTACGGATGTAGGTATGACAGGTCCATACGATGGGATTTTAGGTATGGATCGTGAAGCGGTTCTGAAGAAATTCTTGACAACGATGCCTGTAAGATTTGAAGTAACAAATGGTAGAACGCAGTTAAGTGCAGTATTAATTGATGTAGATACAAGCACGGGGAAAGCGAAAAAGATTCAACAAGTTTTAATTAACGACGATCAGCCATTTTTTGAGTAAATATTTAACAAAGTCAGAAAAGAAAATATATTTTAAGTTTTTAGAAAAATTGATGAAATTTAGCAGGAATACAACCCATTACTCGTGAATATAAGTTAAAGTGAAATTAATCGCTAATACTTTTTTAAGAAACGAGGAGGAAACGAGTAATGGAAATATTAAAAGTTAAAGCAACTTCGGTCCCTAACTCTGTAGCTGGTGCACTTGCTGGGGTGATTCGCGAACGTGGATCAGCAGAAATCCAAGCAATTGGCGCAGGTGCATTGAATCAAGCCGTGAAGGCAGTAGCAATTGCAAGAGGATTTGTAGCGCCTAGTGGTGTGGACTTAATTTGTATCCCCGCTTTCACAGACATTATGATTGATGGTGAAGAACGCACAGCAATTAAATTAATTGTAGAACCTCGTTAAGTTTTGACAACCTGTTTGCATGTGCAAACAGGTTGTTTTTATACGAGAGGAGTGAAATTTGTGAAAGTTTTTGATGCGCATTGTGATGTATTGTGGCAGTTATGGCGGACAGAAGGAAAAAGAAGCTTTGAAAATGACGAAGATTTACATATTTCATTTGAGCAGTTGCAGAAAAAGAAAGGTAGTATTCAATGCTTTGCGATATATGTTCCAGAAGGAGTACTATACTCACAGCGTTTTGAAGCGGCGCTAGAAATGGCCAACATCTTTCATGAACAAGTTTTAAGGTTACCTCATATGAAATGGATTCAAACGAAAGAAGATGTTCATAACTTAACGAATGAGGAAATCGGGGCTATTTTAACATTAGAGGGATGTGAAGCAGTTGGTAAAGAAATTTCTAAATTGCACACATTGTATAACTTAGGTGTTCGCTCGGTAGGGCTAACATGGAACTATGCAAATTTAGTAGCTGATGGAGCTTTAGAAACGAGAGGGGCAGGGTTATCTCTTTTTGGTAAGGAAGTTGTGTCATCACTTAATCATCACCGAATGTGGACAGATGTATCTCACTTGTCAGAAAAGGGATTTTGGGATGTGATGGAAATAGGGGAATATCCAATTGCATCACATTCGAATTGTTATCATCTATGTCAGCACCCGCGAAATTTGAAGGATGAGCAAATAAAAGCACTTATTAAAAAAGATGGTATGATAGGTGTAACGTTTGTTCCCGGATTTTTAACAGAAAAACAGGTAGCATCCATTGATGATATACTACGTCATGTGGAACACATTTGTATGCTTGGCGGTGAAAAAAACGTTGGATTTGGGTCTGATTTTGATGGTATTGTAACGATGGTTAAAAATATAAAAAAATATGAAGACTATAACCGTATAATAGAGGTTTTATTAAAGTATTATACAGAGGCACAAGTAAAAAATTTTACATACAATAATTTCATCAATCACATACTTTTTTAAACATTTTTTATGCATATTTCAAAGTAAAGCGGTTTCAAAACAAGGAATTTGAAAATATATGACGAAATTCGCTTAAAATGTTGATTTTTTTGTAGAGTGCGTCTAGAATTGAAAGGAAATTAAGAATATATAAAATATTCTAGTTAATCTGAAAAGGTATAATTCGCGTCCATTGTAGTTTCTTTTCTGAAAAAGTGCTAAACTATTACTGTAAAAAAATACACTACAATGAATGCAGCCAAAGGGGTGTAGGAGATGATTAGTCAACTTTCATGGAAAGTTGGAGGCCAACAAGGTGAAGGAATTGAAAGTACAGGAGAAATCTTCTGTATTGCATTAAACCGATTAGGATACTATTTATATGGCTATCGCCATTTTTCATCACGTATTAAAGGTGGCCATACCAATAATAAAATTCGTGTGAGCACGACAGAAGTACGTGCAGTATCGGATGATTTAGATATTTTAATTGCATTTGATCAAGAAACAATTGATTTTAACTTCCACGAATTGCGTTCTGGCGGCATTGTTGTTGCTGATGCAAAGTTTAATCCAACCATTCCAGAAGGAACAAATGTAACACTTTATGCAATTCCATTTACAGAGATTGCTTCTGAGTTAGGTACATCCTTAATGAAAAACATGGTTGCTGTTGGGGCATCTAGTGCAGTTTTAGGCTTAGATGAGAATGTTTATCTAGAAGTTGTAAATGAAATTTTCGGCCGCAAAGGTGAACAAATTGTTGAAAAGAACATGGAAGCAATTAAGCGCGGCTCTCAATATATGAAGGAACTACTTGGTGAGAACGTAAACATGATGCAGCTTGAAAAAGCAGATGGACAGAAACGTATGTTTATGATCGGAAACGATGCGATTGCTTTTGGTGCAGTAGCTGGTGGTTGCCGTTTTATGAGTGCGTATCCGATTACACCGGCATCTGAAATTATGGAGTATTTAATTAAAAAACTTCCGAAAGTCGGTGGAACAGTTATCCAAACGGAAGATGAAATCGCTGCTTGTACGATGGCGATTGGTGCAAACTATGCGGGAGTTCGTACATTAACAGCTTCAGCCGGTCCGGGTCTTTCTCTTATGATGGAGGCAATTGGCTTAGCTGGTATGACAGAAATTCCACTTGTCATTGTTGACACGCAGCGTGGTGGACCAAGTACAGGTTTACCAACAAAGCAAGAGCAATCAGATTTACTAGCTATGATTTACGGTACGCATGGCGAAATTCCGAAAATTGTAATGGCGCCAAGTACGGTAGAAGAAGCGTTTTATGATGCGATAGAAGCATTTAATTTAGCTGAAGAATATCAAGTTCCAGTTATTTTATTAACAGACTTACAGCTTTCATTAGGAAAACAAACGGTAGAACCATTGAAATTAGATAAAGTAGAAATTCGCCGTGGTAAGCTTGATTTACAAGCTGAATTACCAGAACAAGAAAATAAGGCATACTTTAAGCGTTATGAAGTAACGGAAGATGGTATATCGCCTCGTATTCTACCTGGTACAAAAAATGGTATCCATCATGTGACAGGTGTTGAGCACGATGAGACAGGAAAACCATCTGAATCGGCATTAAATCGTAAGCAGCAAATGGATAAGCGTTTCCGTAAGATGGAAAACTTAAAATTCAATACCCCTATTTATAAAAATGCCAAGCATGATGAGGCGGATGTCTTGTTAGTAGGGTTTAACTCGACGCGTGGTGCAATAGAGGAAGCGATGGGCCGCTTAGAGCAAGATGGATTAAAGGTAAACCATGCTCACATACGTTTAATTCATCCGTTCCCAACAAATGAGTTGTTGCCACTTGTGCAACATGCAAAGCGTGTTGTAGTTGTTGAGAACAATGCGACAGGGCAGCTTGCTAATATTATGAAAATGAATCTTGGCAGTGGTGAGAAAATTTCTAGCCTATTGAAATACGATGGAAATCCGTTCTTACCGAAAGAAATTTACAACGAATGTAAAGAAGGGGTTGTTTTAAATGGCAACATTTAAGGATTTTCGCAATAGCGTAAAGCCAAACTGGTGTCCAGGTTGCGGTGACTTTTCAGTACAAGCAGCAATTCAGCGTGCTGCTGCAAACGTCGGTTTACAACCTGAAGAGTTAGCTGTAATTTCCGGTATTGGATGTTCGGGTCGTATTTCAGGTTATATTAATTCTTACGGTGTGCATAGTATTCACGGGCGTGCTCTTCCGATTGCACAAGGTGTAAAAATGGCAAACCGTGATTTAACTGTTATCGCTTCTGGTGGAGATGGTGACGGTTTTGCGATTGGTATGGGGCATACAATTCATTCCATTCGTCGTAATATTGACGTTACGTACATCGTTATGGATAACCAAATTTATGGGTTAACAAAAGGGCAAACGTCACCGCGTAGTGAAGCGGGCTTTAAAACGAAAAGTACACCGCAAGGTTCTATTGAACCAGCGTTATCTGTTATGGAAATGGCGTTAACAGCAGGTGCGACATTTGTGGCACAAAGCTTCTCAAGTGATTTGAAAGAACTAACACAACTCATTGAGGCTGGAATTAAACATAAAGGATTCTCGCTTATTAACGTATTCAGTCCATGTGTTACTTATAATAAAGTAAATACGTATGATTGGTTTAAAGAGAATTTAACGAAGCTAAGTGAAGTAGAAGAATATGATGCATCAAATCGTATGATGGCGATGCAAACATTAATGGAGAATAAAGGCTTAGTAACAGGCCTTATTTATCAAAATACAGAACAACCATCTTATCAAGAGCTTGTAAGTGGTTATAGTGAGAAACCATTAACTCACGCAAATCTGCAAATGGATCAAAAAATGTTTGACGATCTCGTTGCAGAATTTATGTAACAAAAAAGGTTACCGGAATATCGGTAACCTTTTTTGTTGGAATTAAGAAACATGCAACATAGATAGAAATAGATCATGTTTGTAAAAAGAAAACAAAGGGTAGATTCCTATTGTTATCTTTACTTAGAAAATTCTGAATGATAAAATAATATATAAGAGTTATATCATATAAGAGCTCTTTTTTATCCCCCGTTCAAAAGAGAATCGTTCATGAATATTGTTTAATTAGAGTAAACACTTTATACTATAGTAATGTGTATAGGAGTGAAGCGATATGCTTCTCACAAGGAAAAAAGGTAAATAAAAAAGGTGAAATACTGTGTGTATGCAAGGTTGAAAGGAGATTATTCATGAACGAAGAGCAACGATTAGCAGGTCAACAAACAGCTTCTACAAAAGTGAAGGAAGCGAAAGATTACAGCCAATACTTTGAGCGTGTATATCAGCCACCGTCTTTAAAAGATGCAAAAAAGCGTGGAAAAGAAGAAATTAAGATTGAACGCGACTTCGGTTTGCCAGAAGAATTTCGTAACTTTGGAGAAAGAAGGAAATTCTATATTCGTACGTATGGATGTCAAATGAATGAGCATGATACAGAAGTAATGGCAGGTATTTTTACAACGCTTGGATATGAAGCAACGTTTACAGTAGAGGACGCAGATGTTGTATTATTAAACACATGTGCCATCCGTGAAAATGCAGAAAATAAAGTGTTTGGAGAGATTGGCCATTTAAAAGCGCTTAAGAGGAAGAACCCAGATCTTTTAATTGGCGTATGTGGTTGTATGTCTCAAGAAGAGTCTGTTGTAAATAAAATTATGCAAAAATATCAATATGTAGACATGGTGTTTGGTACGCACAACATTCACCGTCTGCCATATATTTTAAAAGATGCAATGTTTGCGAAAGAAACAGTTGTTGAAGTATGGTCAAAAGAAGGTGACGTAATTGAGAACCTCCCGCGAGTACGCCGCGGCGATATTAAAGCGTGGGTAAATATTATGTACGGGTGCGATAAGTTTTGTACGTATTGTATTGTACCGTATACACGTGGAAAAGAGCGTAGCCGTAGACCAGAAGATATTATTCAGGAAGTGCGCCACTTAGCAGCAAATGGTTACAAGGAGATTACTCTTCTTGGACAAAATGTAAATGCATATGGGAAAGACTTTGAAGATATGGCGTATGGACTAGGTGATTTAATGGATGAACTTCGTAAAATCGATGTAGCTCGTATTCGCTTTACGACGAGTCATCCGCGTGATTTTGATGATCGTTTAATTGAAGTACTTGCAAAAGGCGGGAACTTAGTAGAACATATACATTTACCAGTCCAATCTGGTAGCTCAGAAGTTTTGAAAATTATGGCTCGTAAATATTCACGTGAACATTACTTAGAGCTTGTAAGAAAAATTAAAGTGGCAATTCCAAACGCAATGTTTACGACAGACATTATCGTTGGTTTCCCAAATGAAACAGATGAACAATTTGAGGAAACGTTATCGTTATACCGCGAAGTTGGTTTTGATACTGCTTATACGTTTATTTATTCACCGCGCGAAGGTACACCGGCTGCGAAGATGAAGGATAATGTTCCGATGGAAGTGAAGAAGGAGCGTTTGCAGCGTTTAAATGCAATTGTAAATGAGCTTGCTGCAAAGAAAAACAAAGCGTATGAAGGACAAGTTGTTGAAGTGCTTGTAGATGGAGAAAGTAAAAATAATCCTGAAGTACTTGCAGGATATACACGTACAAATAAACTTGTAAACTTCAAGGGGCCGGAATCTGTAATTGGTAAGCTTGTGAAAATAAGAGTGATGGAAGCAAAAACTTGGTCTCTGAACGGGGAATTGGTTGAGGAGCCAATCGAGGTGAAATAATAGATGACAACTTTTACAAAAG
The DNA here is from genome assembly GCF_000712595.1 of Bacillus manliponensis. Taxonomy (GTDB): domain Bacteria; phylum Bacillota; class Bacilli; order Bacillales; family Bacillaceae_G; genus Bacillus_A; species Bacillus_A manliponensis. The sequence goes on along the minus strand of NZ_JOTN01000002.1, from coordinate 8,943 downwards.
ATGAAATTGTTGAACGTGCTAAAGAACTAGCAAAAATGATTTCAGAAACAGAAGAAGTCGATTTCTTTAAACGTGCTGAAGCACAAATTCATAAAAATGATAATGTGAAGCGCACAATTGAAGAAATTAAAGCTTTGCAAAAACAAGCTGTAAATTTACAACATTACGGTAAATGGGAAGCATTAAAAAAAGTAGAAGCTGAAATTGATGGATTGCAAGATAAGTTAGATGGAATTCCCGTTGTTCAGCAATTTAAGTCTTCTCAAGTTTATGTGAATGATTTATTGCAGCTTGTCGCAAGTACCATTTCTAATACAGTAACGGATGAGGTATTACTCTCAACTGGTGGCGATGTATTAAAAGGGAAAACAGGTGCTGAGTTAGAAAATAATAAAGGAACATGTGGTTTTTAAGAGAGGTGTCTATATGGCATCTCTTTTTTTAGTTATGTACATTATAGTTATTCCTCATAAGTACATGTTTCATGTAATCATAAAGCTCCCTTTGTCAAAAAAAGAATGGCACATTCCGCACTTATCACGCATATGATTAAATGAATATTGTTTGAGGAGGTTTTTTGTATATGTCTGAGTTTAGAGAGATTATTACAAAAGCGGTAGTCGGCAAAGGGCGTCAATATATGAAAACGACTCATAATTGTGCACCAAATCATAATCCAACGAGTATTCTAGGGTGCTGGGTCATTAATCATTCATATGAAGCGAGAAAGAACGGCAAATTTGTAACGGTTGACGGTTATTATGACATTAATACATGGTATTCATTTGATGACAACACGAAAACAGAAGTTGTCACAGAACGTGTTAATTATTCTGATAATGTGAAGGTTGGATATCGTGATAAAAACTTTTCTGGAGAAGATTTGGAAATTATTGCACGTGTAGTTCAACATCCAAACTGTTTAGAAGCGGCAATTTCCCCAAGCGGAACAGACTTAGTTGTAACAGTAGAACGTGAATTTTTAACAGAGGTTGTTGGAGAGACAAAAATTTGTGTAAATGTGAATCCAGATGGCTGCGAAGAAGATGATAGCACATTTGAAGTAGATGATGATGAGTTTGAAGAGTTAGACCCTCATTTTATTGTTGATATAGAGGAGGAGTAAGTGTAAGCTAGGGAGAATTTCTTCCTAGCTTTTTTTTATGCATGATGTAGCTTCTATGTTATGGAAGTAAATGAAGCGTTTATCCCGCTATTTGCGGGATGTAAGACTCCCACCTCAAAACTTAGGAGATTTAAAGGAGTTTAGGTGGAGATAAACAGCCTGAATCTAGCTACGACTCCTAAGCACTCGAGCCACAAGCTAATCCTTTCTGTGGCAAACTTCGCCACGCCAAGGCTTATCTTGTGCTTTTCGTACTTGAACAGTCGTCTTCGCTTTTGAATGTAAAAGCCCGATTGGTCGGGCTAACAATCAGTGGGGATGGAGAAAACCCCCACTGATTGAAGTTTCACTTTATCTACAATAGACCTATTATCCTTCTCTCAATTTGTATGTCTACACAAATCGTTCGTGTTATAATTATGATATAATATATATTTAATGAATAAGGGAAGTAGGTTAGAGATACCAATGGCACAGTACACGCCGATGATCCAACAATATTTAAAAATCAAGGCAGATTATGAAGATGCCTTTTTATTTTTCCGTTTAGGTGACTTTTATGAAATGTTCTTTGAGGATGCAGTAAAAGCAGCTCATGAACTTGAAATTACATTAACGAGCCGAGAGGGAGGCAGCAGTGATCGTATCCCGATGTGTGGTGTTCCGTATCATGCTGCAAAAAACTATATTGAGCAGCTTGTTGAAAAAGGATATAAAGTAGCAGTTTGTGAACAAGTAGAAGACCCAAAAGCCACAAAAGGTGTTGTACGCCGCGAAGTTGTACAATTAATCACGCCAGGTACGATGATGGAAGGGCGTAATATTGATGAAAAAGAAAATAACTTTCTTGCAGCGTTAACACATTTTGAAGATGGCTCATATGCATTAGCTTGTAATGATTTAACGACAGGGCAAAATACAGTTACCCTTTTAACAGGCTCTTTGGAAGATGTTTTATTAGAAGTGCATGCAACGGGGGCGAAAGAAATTGTTGTTGCATCTAATTTTTCAAAAGAAGAGCTAAAGAAGCTAACAGAAACGTTAAAAATGACAGTTTCCTATGAAGATGAAACGAGCATGCCGGAAGGGTTGAATCATCTTGTCAAAAATGTAGCGCAAACGAAATTGATTACAGCGGTAGGGCGTTTATTCCACTATGTACTTCGTACACAAAAGCGCTCGCTAGATCATTTACAACCAGTTGAAATTTACTATACAAATCAATTTATGAAAATTGATGTGCATTCAAAACGCAATCTAGAACTTACAGAAACAATTCGTACGAAAGAAAAAAACGGCTCACTTTTATGGCTGTTAGACAAAACGAAAACAGCAATGGGCGGTCGTATGTTAAAACAATGGATGGAACGTCCACTTGTGACGAAAGAAAAAGTAGAAGAACGTTTACAGATGGTTGAAACGTTTGTGAATGATTATTTCTTACGTGAAGATTTAAAAGAAAAGTTAAAAGAAGTATATGACTTAGAGCGCTTAGCAGGAAAAGTTGCATACGGAAATGTGAACGCGAGAGATTTGCAGCAATTAAAACGATCGTTACTACAAATTCCTGACATTTTAAATATGGTAAATCGTATTGATAATGAGTATGCCGCGAAGCTAATTCAAGACGTTGACCCATGTGAAAGTTTAGCCGCTTTACTTGAACGTAGCATTCAAGAAAACCCGCCGCTGTCTATTAAAGATGGTGACATTATTAAAGATGGATACAATGAAAAGTTAGACCAGTATCGTTACGTAAGTAAAAACGGGAAAACATGGATTGCGGAACTTGAAAAACGTGAGCGTGACATTACAGGCATTAAATCGCTTAAAATCGGTTATAACCGTATTTTTGGTTACTATATTGAAGTGACAAAGGCAAACTTAGCGGCGCTTCCAGAAGGTCGTTATGAGAGGAAACAAACGCTTGCAAATGCGGAACGTTTTATTACAGATGAATTAAAAGAAAAAGAAACAATGATTTTAGAAGCAGAAGAAAAAATTGTACAACTTGAGTATGATTTATTTACGATGCTTCGTGAAGAAGTGAAAGTCTATATTCCAAAGCTTCAGCAATTAGCAAAAGTAATTAGTGAACTCGATGTATTGCAAAGCTTTGCAACAGTAAGTGAAGAAGAGCAGTTTGTGAAACCGATGTTAACAGATAAGCGTGAAATCTTTATTAAAGATGGTCGTCATCCTGTTGTCGAAAAAGTGTTAGAAGGAAAGCTATACGTACCTAATGATTGCGTCATGCCAGAGAAAATGGACGTCTTTTTAATTACTGGTCCAAACATGTCCGGTAAGAGTACGTATATGCGTCAGCTTGCATTAATTAGTGTCATGTCGCAAATTGGTTGCTTTGTACCAGCAACAGAAGCAGTACTTCCTGTATTTGATCAAGTGTTCACACGTATTGGGGCTGCTGATGATTTAATCTCTGGTCAAAGTACATTTATGGTTGAAATGTTAGAAGCGAAAAATGCAATTGCGAATGCATCAGAAAGAAGCTTAATTTTATTTGATGAAATTGGGCGCGGGACGTCAACGTATGATGGTATGGCGCTTGCACAAGCAATCATTGAACATATTCACGATCATATTGGAGCGAAAACACTATTTTCTACGCACTATCATGAATTAACAGTGCTTGAGGATAGTTTAGAGCAGCTAAAAAATGTACACGTATCAGCAATTGAAGAAAATGGGAAAGTAGTCTTCCTTCATAAAATTCAAGAAGGGGCTGCTGATAAAAGTTATGGTATTCACGTTGCTGAATTAGCAGAGCTTCCGGAAAGCTTAATTTCACGTGCGAAAGAAGTATTAGCACAGCTAGAAGGGCAAGAAGAGGTTGTCATTCCGAAGCGGATAGAACGTGTGGTTTCAGAGCCAGTGCAGCAGCAAGACGTCGTGAAAGAGGAACCGTCAGTTGTTTCAAAAGATGAGGAAGCGCAGCTATCATTCTTTACTACAGAAGAACCGAAGAAAAAAGAAGAAAAGGCAGCGCTAGATTCAAAAGAAAAAGAAGTACTTGGGAAAATTAAAAAAATTGATTTACTTGATATGACACCATTAGAAGCGTTAAATGAACTGTATCGTTTACAGAAACAGTTAAAGAAAGGATGAGTAGATGGGGAAAATTCGCAAACTCGATGATCAACTCTCTAACTTAATTGCAGCAGGAGAGGTTGTTGAACGTCCCGCATCCGTTGTAAAAGAACTTGTTGAAAATTCCATCGATGCGAATAGTACATCTATTGAAATTCATTTAGAAGAAGCTGGACTTTCAAAAATTCGCATTATTGATAATGGAGATGGAATTGCTGAAGATGATTGTATCGTTGCTTTTGAGCGTCATGCAACGAGTAAAATTAAAGATGAGAATGATTTATTTAGGATTCGTACGCTCGGTTTCCGCGGTGAGGCACTGCCGAGTATCTCATCTGTTAGTGAGTTAGAGCTTATTACAAGTACAGGTGATGCTCCCGGAACACATATTGTCATTAAAGGCGGCGACATTATAAAGAAAGAAAAAACAGCGAGCCGTAAAGGGACAGACATCACGGTGCAAAACTTGTTCTTTAACACACCAGCCCGCTTAAAATATATGAAGACAGTTCATACAGAGCTTGGAAATATTACAGACATTGTATATCGTATTGCGATGTCACATCCAGAAGTGGCAATTCGTTTGTTCCATAATGGAAAAAAACTTCTTCATACGTCTGGTAATGGTGACGTAAGACAAGTGCTTGCGGCTATTTACGGTATGCAAGTTGCGAAAAAATTAATTCCGATTGAAGCAGAGTCGTTAGATTTTACGATAAAAGGATATGTGACATTACCTGAAGTGACGAGAGCTTCTCGCAATTACATGTCAACGATTGTAAATGGTCGTTATGTTCGCAACTACGTTTTAATGAAAGCTGTACAAGCAGGCTATCATACGTTACTTCCGATAGGACGCTATCCAATTGGTTTTTTATCAATTGAAATGGATCCGATGCTTGTTGACGTGAACGTTCACCCAGCGAAATTAGAGGTTCGTTTTAGTAAAGAACAAGAACTGTTGCAGCTCATTGAACAAACGTTGCAAGAAGCATTCCGTAAAGTGCAGCTCATCCCGGATGCAGCTGTAGCAACAAAGAAAAAAGAACAAGATGCAAGTGTACAAGAACAGTTTCAGTTTGAACATACGAAGAAGCAAGAATCATCGTTGCCAGAGATTATTCTTCCGACAGGTATGATGGAGATGAAAGATGAGAAGTCAAAAACGGAAGTTCCTGTTTGGACTGAGCCAAAACAAGAGTGGAAGGCGCCAGTTGTAAAGGAAGAACGGACGTGGACACCGCCTCAACCTGTGAAGGAAGAACAAGCATGGCTGCCACCACAGTCTGTAAAAGAAGAAGGAACATATGATGATGTAGCTATAGACGAAGAAGAGTATGAGCTAGAAGAGATGGAAGAAACGGAAGTAATCGAACAAGTTGAAATGAACGGCAACGATTTACCACCGTTATATCCAATTGGTCAAATGCATGGCACATATATTTTAGCGCAAAATGATAAAGGACTTTATTTAATAGACCAACATGCTGCGCAGGAACGGATTAACTACGAATATTTCCGTGAAAAAGTAGGAAGAGTCGCAAATGAAGTACAAGAATTGCTTGTTCCGTACCGCATTGATCTTTCCTTAAACGAATATTTGCGAGTAGAAGAACAAATTGAAGAGCTGAAAAAAGTAGGCTTATTCCTTGAATCATTCGGTCACCAGTCGTTCATTATTCGTTCTCACCCAGCATGGTTCCCAAAAGGACAAGAATTAGAAATCATTGAAGAAATGATTCAGCAAGTGTTAAAACTAAAAAAGGTCGACATAAAAAAACTACGAGAAGAAGCAGCAATTATGATGAGCTGTAAAGCATCTATTAAAGCAAATCAATATTTAACACACGAACAAATCTTTGCTCTTCTTGAAGAATTACGCACAACAACAAATCCGTATACGTGTCCGCACGGAAGGCCGATACTAGTTCATCATTCGACTTATGAATTGGAGAAGATGTTTAAGCGAGTGATGTGAATGCTATTGTTTAAAGGGGAACATCTTAAGAAGTTCAGAGGAATATTTTAAATCGTTCATTGGAATGGATCCTTTATTATATAGGATTCATTCTTTTTTAGCTTTATCTTTATAATGATAACAAAAAATGATTACTTAAGGATGGCGGTTATTTGAAAACAAAAGCTAAATATCAAACATGGATTCGAATTTACAAACTCGTTATTTTTTTAGTTATTTCATTTATTCTTCTTTTGGTAGCATTATTACCTGTTCATGTATATTTAAGAGTGCTGTCAGGAATCTCAGCAGTGCCTTTTCTTTATATAACATTTATACTTTTTTACTCCGTTTATCAATTTGCACCATTTGGAGGGGATTATCAGTCTAAAATACATAATTTAATTGTTGCTAAAGTGAATTGGGATGGAAAAGGAAAAGTATTAGATATAGGGACAGGGAGTGGTTCATTAATTATTAAATTAGCAGGTGCTTTCCCGAAGTCTTTTTTAACAGGAATTGATTATTGGGGAGAGAATTGGGAATATTCGAAAGCGCAGTGTCAGCGGAATGCTGAAATAGAAGGAGTTTCTGATAGGGTTGATTTTCTGAAAGCAAGTGCTGCAGAACTTCCTTTTCATGATAGTGAATTTGATGTAGTTGTAAGTTGTTTAACATTTCATGAAGTAAAAGATAAAAGAAATAAAATTGAAGTAATGACAGAGGCATTAAGGGTTCTAAAACCTGGTGGTACATTTGTCTTCTTAGATTTGTTTATGGATGAGAAAGTATTTGGGGATGAAAAAGAGTTCTTACGTGCTTTAAAGAAACATGGTGTATGTGAATTGAAGAGCAATGAGCTTGCTAAAGAAATAAAATTACCAAAGTTATTATTGAACAAGAAAGTATTAGGAAATGCAATGATTTTGAGTGGAAGGAAATAAGTGTGTGTGAATTGATTTGTGAAGTTAGTATCGGAATTTCTATTGTATAAACAATAGGTTATTAAATGTAAAGGTAATTGTTGATTTTAAATAAAGTCACGATTTTTATAAAAAGATGTGATCAAAATATTGGATTTCAGGAGATTATGGTATTGATGTTATTGCTAGAAGAAAAGGGTTAACTATTGGAATACAGGCAAAGAGATATAGTGATAAAGTTCCAAATAAGGCTGTACAAGAAGTAATTGCTGGTATCGCTTATTATAAATTAGACCAAGGTTTGGTTATCACAAATAACTATTTTACTAAACAAGCGCAAAACCAGGCGAAGGGTACCAATGTATTGTTATGGGACCGTGATATGCTACAGCAAAAGTTACATGAAATGTATGGAAATATAGAGAATTACTGATAAAAAACTCCCCGGATCATTAAACTGATACGGGGAGTTTTTTATTTGAATTATCATTGGTGTAGATTTGAAATAAGGTTGTACTGTTTTGAAGAAAGTAATACCGTTTGCAAAAAAAAGTTACATTGTTTTATTCCTTTTTAATTAAAGAGTTCTAAGTTAGTTTAAATCAATCTTTTTTCAAAATGGATTCCTTTTGTTTCTTATCAAATAAGGGTTTGTAAACCATTTCTGATTAAACTTTTTTCCAAACTAATAGTAATTTTTATCAATTTATTTCGTAAAGTAATACATAATAAATTCAGAATTTTGGTGCAATGTTTTTTGTAGAATATGTTAGGAGGGAGATAGAAAGAATGGATGTCCGTTATAAGCCAGAAGAGTGGAAAGAAATGAAAGAAGGCATCGATAAGGTAACAAAAGAGGCAATTCCGAAATTAAAAGATATGAATGATATGTTAAAAGAAATTGAGGCAACAATTAAAGAACTTGATTCAGATCGTAGTATTCACTTTGAACCACGTAACAAGGATAAGGAATTAAATGAGTTACTTGATGATTATACAGAGTTAGGTAACTACTGTACAAACGTAGGTGAAGTAGAAAAAAGACACTTTGATAAACCTTTCTTAGAAGACATTGATAAATTTGCTGGGAAAATACGCGATTTATCATTGAAAAACTACAAAACAGAAAACCGCATCGGTTCCACAACAACGACAACCACACCAGCCGCACACCGCTCTGGACAAGTACAAACAACTACCACAAAAAAAGATGAAATTACAGTAGAAGATATATTTAAAGATTCTGTTGCTTTTGATGAAGTTCTTCAGGCACAGTACAAAGAAATTAAAATGCAAAATCCAGATTTAGAGCTGAATTATGAAAAATACCGAGAATTGGCACCATCCATGCGAGGATTCGAGTATGAAACGATTGCAGAGGGCCAACAAAAGCTAGAGTTTTGGCGTGACCTTGCAATTGCAGGAGCATTAATCATTTTAACAATCACAGTTCCACCTCTTGGAATTGCGGCTTCTGTCGCTTTTGGCGGATTAGAATTAAAAAGTGCAATAGAAGGGAAAGACTGGGGTACTGGTCGTGAATTAAACACAACAGAACGGGTAGGAAGAGGTGCATTTGGTGCGCTAGACATGATTCCACTTGTAGGACCAGCTGCAAAATCCTTCCGTGCAATGGATAGCTTTATATCTATGTCAAGGCTTTCAAAAGTACAAGGTGGAGGAGTAAAATTCAATCCAAGTAAGGTAGAAAATGTGGTACAATCAATGCGTAATAGTAAAAACTATTTATTTGGAAAATTGAGACTGAGAACTTTAGAAGCTGAAAAATACGGTAACAATAAAATGTATGATACCGTTGAAAAGATTGC
>NZ_JOTN01000001.1 GCF_000712595.1 Bacillus manliponensis | reverse complement strand
GACAAAATCTTTTTTCAACAAAGTGAAAAGACCAAAACAATAGTGTTTGGTCTTTTACTTTTTACCATTCTTTTGGCTCATAATTTAACTCTTGGAATAATCGATTGCGCTCTTTTTTAGATAGATCTCGCCATTGCCCAACCGGTAGTTTTCCTAACTGAATGTTCATTATACGAGTTCGTTGTAATCTATAAACGTTATATCCAAGCGCTTCGCACATGCGACGAATTTGGCGATTTAACCCTTGTGTTAAAGTGATTTGGAAAACATATTTAGAAAGCTGTTCCATTTTACAAGGTAGTGTTTTTGTACCTAAAATTTTTACACCTTCAGACATTTGCTTTAAAAATTCAGGGGTAATTGGTTTATCTACGGTAACGATGTATTCTTTTTCATGCTTATTTTCAGCACGCAAAATTTCATTCACAATATCTCCATCATTCGTAAGAAGTATCAATCCGTCTGAATCTTTGTCTAGTCTTCCAATATTAAAGATTCTTAATGGATGGTTAACTAAATCAATGATATTACCTTTCACGTTCTTTTCCGTTGTACTTGTAATACCTACTGGCTTATTTAAAGCAATGTAAACATAATTACTTGCCATACGGATTTGATCACCATTCACACGAACGTCATCACCAGGATTTACTTGGCTACCTATTTTCGCAACCTTTCCATTTATCGTGACTCTTCCATCGTTAATTAATTTATCTGCCCCGCGTCGAGATGCTTTTCCAGCTTCGCTAATGTACTTATTAATACGCATATTAAACACAACCTTAAGTAGAGAATTAATATTATAAGAATATGGGATTCATACTTTATTATCAAGGAGTTATCGCTATTCTTTTTAGTTTTTCTATTTGTAATACATAAAATGAATTTAATCTACAGCAATATAATAATTATTTTAGAATTTCCTGTATGTGTTTAGGCCCATATAGGAGAAAGTATTCTATCATTTTTTACAATAGATTAATGTGGTTACGTATTTTTATCACAACCACCCCTTCTTGTTTTTATAGCTTCTTGTCCACCTTGTTTGTCATTACATTTTCCAGCGATACCACTTCGTCCGTTTCCATTTGCAAACTGTGATTTAACATTAAAGCTTTCACTTCCATTTATAGCATTGTGTCCACCTTGATTTGCATTTACCCCTACATTTTCATTAATTTGTCCACCACCTTCTGCTCGTTGTTCAATACAACCAGCTTGGCTGCCATCGGTTGCGGTATTATTGATGTTATATACGTTAATATTAATTGAGTAGTATTTGTTAATATTTTTAAAAGGAAGTGCTTCGTTTAAGTTATTTTCATCAAATGTTGTATAGTTTTTAGGGAGTTTAGGGAGTTTTGGTTTTTTAGGTTGTTTCATACAATGATTCTCCTTTCTTTTTTGATATGAAGCATTATAGTATTAGGATATTCAAGGTAATTTATTTTTCTTGTATAGCTGTCCTTGTATAATTGAAGTCAGTTTATATTTGAAAGAATTGAGTAGGAAGTTATTAGCTTTTTGGAGAACAGTATAATAACTTGGAAGAAGTATACATTAACAAGAGGTTTTATAAAATATAGATAAAAGGAAAAGGGGATATGATGATAAATAGCGAGGAAATAGGATGGAATTTTGATAATAGTTATGCTAGGTTGCCAAAAGGATTTTTTTCTAATGTGAATCCGGCTTCTGTCCCTTCACCCAAATTAGTGATTTTGAATCATAAGCTTGCTGCATCTTTATGTTTGAATGAGCAAGCGTTACAAAGTGAGGAAGGTATACAAATCTTTGCTGGAAATAAGATTCCAAAAGGTGCTGATCCTCTAGCTCAAGCTTATGCAGGACATCAATTTGGACATTTTAACATGTTGGGAGATGGCCGAGCAATATTGTTAGGAGAGCATACTTCCACTAAAGTTGAGAGAGTTGATATTCAGTTAAAAGGTGCGGGAAGAACACCATATTCACGTGGTGGGGATGGCCGAGCTGCTCTTGGACCGATGTTACGTGAGTATATTATGAGTGAAGCAATGCATGCGCTTCATATTCCAACTACACGTAGTCTAGCAGTAGTAACTACTGGTGATTCAATCTTTCGAGAAACCGAGTTACCGGGCGCAGTCTTAACACGTATAGCTGCAAGTCATATACGTGTTGGTACATTCCAATTTGTTTCAAATTGGGGTACAGTCGATAACTTACATACTTTGGCAGATTATACAATACAGCGCCACTTCCCTGAAATTGAAAATAGTGAAAACAAATATCTTATACTAATCGAAGAAGTCATAAAGCGGCAGGCGGAACTTATTGCTAAGTGGCAGCTTGTTGGTTTTATTCATGGTGTTATGAATACAGATAATATGACGATTAGCGGAGAAACAATTGATTATGGTCCTTGTGCATTCATGGATACTTATGACCCAGCGACAGTATTTAGTTCGATTGATAGACAGGGACGATATGCTTATGGCAATCAGCCATATATCGCTGGATGGAATCTTGCGCGATTTGCTGAGAGTTTATTACCTCTTTTACATGAGGATGAGAAGCAAGCTGTGGAGCTTGCGCAAGAGAAGATTTCAGAGTTTCCAGAGCTCTATCGAAACCATTGGCTTAAAGGCATGAGGGGGAAATTAGGGTTATTTAATAATGAAGACAAGGATGAGGAGCTGATTCACAACCTTCTCAATATGATGGAGAAATATAAAGTTGATTATACAAATACTTTTCGTGCGTTAACTTTAAATATGTTAGAGGATGAAGAGTTATATAAGAAAGAGGAATTTACGAAATGGTATGAGCTTTGGCAAGAGAGGCTGGGCAGACAGTCGCAATCCAAAGTTTCTGTGCAGCAATTGATGAAAAACAGTAACCCAGCAATTATTCCGCGGAATCATCGAGTAGAAAAAGCACTAGAAGCTGCGGTGGAGCGAGGAGACTATAAGGTGATGGGACGACTTTTACAGGCCCTTTCAAATCCTTATACATATTCTACTGAATTTGAAGAATATACGAAGATATCTACTTCTACAACTCCTTACCAAACATTTTGCGGAACGTGATGTACAAATCCGATTAGCTTTTTGACAGTAAAGTAACGATTCACTCTTCTATAGAAAAGGAAGGTATTGTATCGGTTTCTTACTTGTATACAGCTTTGTGATGAAAGTGAAACAGGCAGATTGAAAATATAGATCTGCTTGTTTTATTTTTTATATCTCCCACAGTTTCGGGGGAAATTCAAGTATACTAATGTATACGGCATTTATAAGAAGTTAAATCTATAATGAACTAATAATATAGAATAAAATGAGGAAACGATATGAATAAAACAAGTTTTACAGGTTACGGATTAAATAAAGAAATTGTTAGAGCACTAACAGGTTTAAAATATGAGCGTCCGACAGAAGTGCAGGAGAAGGTTATTCCAGTTGCGCTACAAAAGAATGATCTTGTTGTAAAATCACAAACAGGAAGCGGGAAAACAGCATCATTTGGTATTCCGCTTTGTGAAATGGTCGATTGGAAAGAAAATAAGCCACAAGCATTAGTTTTGACACCAACTCGTGAGCTTGCAGCACAAGTAAAAGAAGATATTATGAATATCGGAAGGTTTAAACGTATTAAGGCAGTGGCGATATATGGGAAGTCTCCTTTTGTAAGACAAAAATTAGAATTAAAGCAAAAAACGCATATAGTTGTTGGAACACCTGGACGTGTCCTTGATCACATTGAAAAAGGAACACTTACATTAGACTGTTTGCAATATCTTGTTATTGATGAAGCGGATGAAATGTTAAATATGGGATTCATCGATCAAGTGGAGGCAATCATTGAAGAGTTACCTACTGAGCGACTGACGATGTTATTTTCGGCAACATTGCCAGAAGATGTGGAAAAGCTAGCTTATACTTACATGAAAGATCCAGTAAATATTGAGATTAAAGCAACTGGTATTACGACTGATAAAATAGAACATGCTTTGTTAGAAGTGGAGGAAGAGGATAAGTTTTCACTTCTTCAAGATATAGCAATTACACAAAATCCGGATAGCTGTATTATCTTCTGTCGTACACAAGAACAAGTAGATGATCTGTTTGAAGAGCTAGATGAATTAAACTATACGTGTGATAAGCTACACGGCGGTATGGTGCAGGAAGACCGCTTCGCTGTTATGAACGAGTTTAAAAGAGGGGAATTTCGTTATTTAGTTGCGACAGATGTCGCAGCGAGAGGCATAGATATCGATAATATCACGCACGTAATTAACTATGATATTCCATTGGAGAAAGAAAGTTATGTACACCGAACAGGTAGAACGGGAAGAGCGGGTAAAAGTGGAAAAGCAATTACATTTGTTACATCATATGAAAAGAGATTTTTGGAATCTATAGAAGAATATATTGGTTTTGAAATCCCTAAAATGGATGCTCCGTCAAAAGAAGAGATTGTATCAAAAAAAGCAGATTTTGAAAAGAAAATGAAAGCAAAACCAATTATAAAGAAAGAAAAAAGTGCAGAATTAAACAAAGAAATTATGAAGTTATATTTTAACGGTGGAAAGAAGAAAAAGATTAGAGCAGTAGACTTTGTAGGTACAATCGCGAAAATACCAGGAGTTACAGCGGATGATATTGGTATCATTACAATACAAGATAATGTTTCCTATGTTGACATATTAAATGGCAAAGGCCCACTTGTATTAAAAGTGATGAAAAATACGACAATTAAAGGTAAGCAGTTAAAGGTGCACGAAGCGAATAAATAGAGCAATAAAGACTCCTCATCTTAATTGATGGGGAGTCTTTCGAATACAAAATGATTAATATATTGATATGAGTTGTAGGAAAACAGAAGATATGTGTTCAATGACCGCTATGATTTTTGTGAAAACAGTAGAAATTGATATCGATTGTGTTAATTGGATTAAATGTGTCTTTATCCCGCTATTTGTGGGCTGTAAAACCCCCACTGAGTGAAGTTTCACTTTATTTGAGATTACTGTAGAAGTTACTTTCCTATTTAGGATAAATAAAAACAAATGAAAAAAATGATACAATGATATAGGAAAAATTATCAAATTACATAGGAGGTATAAGAATGTCAGTATCAAGAATATTGAAGTGGCTTACAGGTGGATTAGAAGCAATTTTAGGAATCCCCATTTTAGGAGGAACAATTGTTATAAGTCTTGCCTGGACTCCGTTAATTTTTATGTTAGTACTACATATTATTACTTTAGTTTTAACGAAAAAAGACGGTGGAGCAACAGTTGGTAGCATCTTAGGAATTGTAACATCTTGTTTAGCTTGGATTCCATTTATAGGAATGATTATGCATATATTATCGGCAATTTTCTTGATGATTGATGCTTCAAAGAAAGACAATAAACAAATCGCATAATTTTGGTGATTGAATATCCCTTATAAAGTTAGGTATGGGGTGTTAACTACACATATTTTAAAGAGTGAGTTTAGTATTGTACTAGACTCATTTTTTTTAGATTCGTTTTATATAATAAATAAATTAGGAGGACTATTTTACGTAATAGGTGAATAGTCTTTTTTATGTTTGAAAAATTATTTTGATATAACAAAAGAGGGATTGATGCTGAAGGTTAAAGGTAAAAAGCTGAGTCAGCAGGTTAATGTGTTAAGGATTCCATAACGGTGTGTTAAATTCCAATATTATATTATTAACAATTAACTATTTTAAAATAAGAACAAAGGGGTTGTAAAAATTTTCATCGTCTGTTATATTTCTAAATGCGAATGATAATTATTTTCAAATATATGCTTGTGGGGGATTTTTATAATGAAAAAAAGTTTATATGGAACTTTATTTTTATCTGCATGTCTTGTTTTAGGAGGATGTACAGATGATAAAGCAGAACAAACAGCAACAAAAGAGAAAGTAGCTGCAGATCATGGAAGTGAAGCTGCAAAAGCGAAAGATGAAACAACAAATACGAGTGAGGGAATCGAGACATTAGTAAAGCAGTTTCCTTCAGAACAACCAAAATCTATTGTAACAACGTCCGTTTCTATTGCAGAGATGCTACATATATTAGATGTGAAACCAGTTGGATTGCCAACTACAACTCATAAATTACCAGAAGGATTCGATCAAATTACACAAATCGGTTCTGCTATTGAGCCAGATGTAGAGAAGATTGTTAGTCTTCAACCGGATATTGTAGTTGGTCCTGAATCCATTAAAGACAGCTTAGAAAAGAAGATTACAAATGGTAATGTGAAAACAGCTTACCTTCCAACAGATTCTTACGAAGACTTAATAGTTTCGTTTGAAGCATTAGGAAAAGCATTAGGTAAGGAAAAAGAAGCGAATAAATATCTTGCAGACCTAGAGAAAAAAGAGAAAGCTATTTTAAAAGACTTAGAAGGTAAAAAAGCACCGAAAGTTATGGTGCTATTCGGTTCTGGCGAATCATTTATGCTGATGAATGAAACAACATACGTTGGCAGCTTAGTGAAAAAATTAGGTGCTCAAAATATTGTAACTGAACAGTTAAAAACAAAAGAATCATATGTACCTTTAAATATGGAAGATGTGATTACTGCAAATCCAGATGCGATACTTCTTGTTTCTCATGGTGATCCAAAGGCAGCATTAGAACAATTTAAAACAGATGTAAAGAACAATGGTGCATGGGAAAAGTTAAATGCATTTAAAAATGATAAAGTCCAAGCTCTTGATTACAGTACATTTGGCTATGCTTCTATCGAGAAAGCACCAGTTGGATTAGAACAGTTAAGCGAAATTTTATACAAGTAATCAATGTAAGGTAAGGGTTGGACAAAATGGAAGTAAAATTGAAGAACAAACTTAGTATAAGTGTGACATTTATTCTCCTAATCACTTTTGCGATTTTATCAATCGGAATTGGTAGTGTCCATATATCACCTAAAGAAACAATCCATACGATATTTAGTTCAGGTGAAACGATATCGGAAACAATCATGTGGGATTTACGTATCCCGAGGGTACTTGTTGCGATTGTAGTAGGTATTAATTTAGCAATATCAGGTGCACTACTTCAAGCTGTTATGAGAAATCCATTAGCGGATCCAGGGTTAACAGGTGTATCAAGTGGTGCAGCAGTTACAGTGTTGTTCATCCTACTTATGTTCCCTGATTTCGGTAAATGGATTCCGATTGCTGCTGTAGTTGGTGGATTTATTGCTGTTATTTTCGTTTACGCATTAGCGTGGAAGAACAATGGTATTTCTCCTGTTCGAATTATTCTTGCGGGGGTAGCAGTTAATGCTGTATTTGGCGGATTAATTGGATTGTTATCTATTTTGTATAGCGATCGTTTACCATCTGCACTGCAATTTTTAAATGGAAGTTTAGCGGCAAAAGGGATGGGAGACGTTAGTATCCTTATCCCCTACTCCGTAATTGGATGGATTGGAGCGCTGTTCTGTATTCGTTCAGCAAATATTTTAAATTTAGGTGAAAATGTAGCAATTAATTTAGGTGAAAATACAAACCGAATTCGAATTATCCTTTCTTTTGTAGCGGTGTATTTAGCAGCTGTATCTGTATCAGTTGTTGGCTTATTAGGGTTTGTTGGTCTTATTGTTCCGCATATGGCACGTTTTTTAGTTGGATCTAATTATCGCGTGCTACTACCGATGAGTATGGTATTAGGTGCCCTTGTATTATTAGTAGCGGATACAGTAGGACGTTCCTTATTCTCACCTTTAGATATTCCAGCAGGTATTATTATGGCAATTGTTGGTGGTCCTTACTTCTTATATTTAATGAGAGCAGGTGATGTATAAAATGCTAAAAGCTCAATCATTGAATATTGAATATGATCAGAAAAAAGTATTAGATGACTTTCAGATAAGTGTTAAAAAAGGAGAAATTGTTTCTATTATTGGACCGAATGGATCAGGGAAATCAACCGCTTTAAAAGCAATGTCTAGGCTGATTCCTGTACAAGAGGAACGAGTTTTTTTAGATGGGAAAGATTTACGATCATTAGGAACAAAAGCAATTTCAAAAATGATGAGTGTGCTCTTTCAATCAAATGAGCCGCCTTCAGATATTATTGTTGAAGATTTAGTGAAATACGGGCGCTCACCTCATAAGAAGTGGTATGAACCTACGAATAATGAAGACTTAAAAATTGTAGAGTGGGCAATTGAAAAAACAGGATTATTATCTTTAAAACATCGATTGGTATCTTCTCTCTCAGGGGGAGAGGCGCAACGTGCATGGATGGCTATGTCGTTAGCGCAGCGCCCAAGTATATTATTACTTGATGAGCCAACGACATACTTAGATATCGCACATCAACTTCAGTTATTAGAGTTAGTACATAATGTGAATCGCGAGTTAGGGATGACGATTGTGATGGTGCTCCATGATTTAAATCATGCTAGTATATATAGTGATAAAATATGTGTTATTTCAGAAGGTAAAATTGTCACATATGGTACACCAGAAGAGGTAATGACGAAAAAAATGATTCGTGATGTGTATGGTGTTGAATGTGAAATAGATCAACATCCTCAGTATGGAAAACCGCGTATTCACATATTAGGCATTTCATCCGTAATGGCATAATTAGGAGGAGAACCGATGGTAAAACAAATCGATATTGATAAGAAAAAAGAACAATACTTACAATTTGTTGATAAATGTAAAACAGTGGTAATTAGTATGCAAGATGAGCATGGTCATCCGTTTGTTAGCTATGCACCATTTGTACAGCATGAAGGGAAATTCTATATTTATATAAGTGAAATTTCAGAGCACTATAAATATATAGAGGCAAATGGCTCAATTAGCATTATGATGCTTGCTGATGAGCAAGACGCACCAAATTTATTCGCACGTGAACGAGTTCGTTTCCAATGTACGGCAACAAATGTTGGAAACGATGGCTATGAAGAGGTGTTTGCAAAGTTTGATGAAGATCATGGCAAACCAATGATGGGTCTGTTAAGAGGATTAGATTTGTCTTTATTCGAACTTACTCCAAAAGAAGGTCGATATGTAGTTGGGTTTGGTCAAGCGTTTGATATCGATGTATCAGGAGAGAAATTCGAGCATGTTACTGGAGATAAAAAAGATAAGTAAGAACATAAAATTTATGGTGTAGTGAGCATATTACAAGGGAAGGATGGTATGAGTTGACTACACAATATAATGAATTGAATTTGCAAGAAATACGTTAGGATGCTCTTTCTATGCTGCTATATAGCATAGAAAGAGCATTTTTTTGTAGATACATATAATGTATTACCATTTTTATTATATAGATGAAAAAATAACTATTTTATATCAAAATATGACAAAAAAAATCTATAAAATATGGTATTGTTATGATTGTTAAATATATATATTCGGAGGGGAATATGAAAAAGATCGTATTCGGGATTGTCTTATTGTTCAGCTTTTTGTTTCATGCTGGTCACACAGAGGCGAGTAGTTCTCATTTAATTATTATTAATAAAAAGACAAATCAATTAGCTTATTATAATGGGGGCTCTTTAGTTCGTACATTTAAGGTTGCAACGGGAAAAGATAGGAGTTTAACTCCAGAAGGTGTTTTTCCAATTGTAAGTAAAATTAAAAATAGACCATATTATTCGGGTGGTATCCCAGGTGGAGATCCTCGTAATCCACTAGGTGATCGTTGGTTAGGAATAGATGCTAGAGGGACGTATGGAACAACGTACGCAATTCATGGTAATAATAATGAAAATTCAGTTGGTTTATATGTAAGCTCGGGTTGCATACGTATGTATAACAAAGATGTACGTTGGTTATATGATCAAGTTCCCTTATATACAAACGTAATTATTACGTATACAGATGCTGCTTTTGGTCAAATTGCAGCTTCTCACGGCTATGCAGTTGGAGGTTGGGAACAGTCTAATGGAAATTGGTATTATTATGTGAATGGAGTAATGCAAACAGGCTGGATGGAATTCGGAGGCAAATGGTATTACATGAATAGTTCCGGAGTGATGCAAACAGGCTGGGTAGAATTCGGAGGCAAATGGTATTACATGAATAGCTCTGGAGTAATGCAAACAGGCTGGCTAGAATCTGGAGGCAAATGGTATTACATGAATAATTCCGGAGTAATGCAAACAGGCTGGATGGAATTCGGAGGCAAATGGTATTACATGAATAGCTCTGGAGTAATGCAAACAGGCTGGGTAGAATTCGGAGGCAAATGGTATTACATGAATAGTTCCGGAGTGATGCAAACAGGCTGGGTAGAATTCGGAGGCAAATGGTATTACATGAATAGCTCTGGAGTAATGCAAACAGGCTGGCTAGAATCTGGAGGCAAATGGTATTACATGAATAATTCCGGAGTAATGCAAACAGGCTGGATGGAATTCGGAGGCAAATGGTATTACATGAATAGCTCTGGAGTAATGCAAACAGGCTGGGTAGAATTCGGAGGCAAATGGTATTACATGAATAATTCCGGAGTAATGCAAACAGGCTGGGTAGAATTCGGAGGCAAATGGTATTACATGAATAATTCCGGAGTAATGCAAACAGGCTGGCTAGAATCTGGAGGCAAATGGTATTACATGAATAATTCCGGAGTAATGCAAACAGGTTGGATAGAATTCTGGGGCAAATGGTATTACATGAATAGTTCCGGAGTAACGCAAACAGGCTGGCTAGAATTTGGAGACAAATGGTATTACATGAATAGTTCTGGAGTAATGCAAACAGGCTGGATAAATATAAATAATTCTTATTATTATTTTTATGAAAATGGTGTCATGGCGGTAAACACAATTATTGATGGATACCAATTAGACGAGAATGGTAAGATAGTTGAACAATTAAATTAAGAATGTTTGCGAGCGGTCCTATATGTTGTCACTTAGGTGATATAGGACTGCTTTTTCTTATTAAGACTCACTAAACAGTAATAGGGATGTTAGTTCTTACTTTGAAGATACTGAATCTTAGTTGTGATGTGTATAAGAAAGGCTACAAAAAATGAAAGAACTTGTATATATTCTTCTTCCCTTATATTCTGTTTGATTTTAATAATAAATTCATAAGCCAATATTCCCGTTAAAAATTCTACAATTGAAAAAAATATGATGAGAATAAGTAACCAACTAAATATTTGCTTCCACAGGAACTCATCACTTCTCTCACGATAATACATAAGAGTCTTAATTTAAATGTAGAATTTTTATATAAGGATTTCAGGTTTAAAGTAGTTAAATTTTTTAGCATGAAAAGATGAGTTTTTTATAACAGCTATAATTGATAAGGATAAGCTGTTATAATTTATATTGAATTTATAGTAAAAAGTACTAAAAATAAGTATTTATTGTTTGTTTTTAGTAAATATGGGGGACATAAAATATGAATCGCTTAGTTTATATCGATTGGTTACGTGTTTGGGCGACCATTGCAGTTGTCACTATTCATGTAGCAGCCGGTTATGTAACAACGTTAGATTCAAATGATGTTTCTCGCTGGATGGCGGGTAATTTTTTTGAGTCTATGACACGTGCGTGTGTACCAATATTTGTTATGATCAGTGGTGCATTATTATTACGAGATAGTAGAGAGCTTTCAAATACAGAGTTCTTAAAAAAACGTGTTAGTAAAGTGTTTATTCCGTTCATTGGATGGAGTGCTTTATTTTACTTATATGGTGCATACATGGGCTATTTCCCTGCTTCGATCAAGCAAGGAATTAAGCACTTCTTAACAAATAGTATTGGTGGCCATTTATGGTTTATGTACATGATTGTAGGGATATATTTAATAACACCATTGTTAAAAATCTTAGTGAAGCATGCAAAAAAGACAGATTTACAATACTTTTTACTGTTATGGGCATACGCTTCGGTTGGTATAAATCTATTCCATTATTATTATCCAGTCAACTTTAACATTGAATTGTATTTTGTAACAAATTATGTGGGATATTTCTTACTTGGTTATTATTTAGCAGAATATGAAATAGTAAAGAAGTGGAGAAATTTCATTTACATTGGCGGAGTAGCTGGATTTATCGGCACATTTGTCATTACGTATGTGTATACAGTACAAGCAAATGGACAGCTCGATCAATTTTGGTATAGTTACTTTGCACCAAACGTAGTACTTATGGCAATTGGATTATTTGTATTCTTTAAATATAGCTTCCAAAACACAGAACTAAAAATGCCACTATTATTAAAGTGGGTTGGTCAAGCAAGTTTAGGAATCTACTTGTTACACTTTTTCTTATTGAATAACTTTTTATATCGTGTATTTCCTATAGTAAATGAGAAAGTACATGCAATTTTAGCAATTCCTATTAATACAGGTATTGCACTTGGTATGAGTATGGTAATTACATTGATTTTACAGAGAATTCCGTTGGTAAAAAAATTAGTACCATAATGATTTATATAGAAAAAGTAGCGGTTCTTTTACTAGAATCGTTACTTTTTTATTTGTGTTAAAAAATTTTACTTCTATTTATAATGGGAAGATGACTTATAGTATACATCTATAGGAAGCCTTTCCTTTTTAATAACTTCCATAGTGAAAAGTCCCATAATAAATTGAGACAGAACTGTGTATTTTTGATAAAAGCACTTCCTTCAAAACATTATCCATTATTTTAATATTTCTTTTCACAGCCCATACTGGTATGATAGTGATATCGTTTTCACAACAAATGGAATAGTGATAAATTTACTTACTATTAAGTGAATTTGTAAGCGTTTCAAATGCTTTTGCTAAAGCTGATTTTGGCAAAAGCATTGTTTTTTGTCGTTCCATTTTGTTTGAAAATAAAGTGAAACTTCACTCAGTGGGGGCTTCATCATCCACTGAGTGTTAGCCCGCAAATAGCGGGATAAATTGATAATATAAGGAGGTAGTAGGGTGAAAAGTAGTTTTACTTTTCGCTCGCACATGTATGGGCTATGTAGGATTGTTACTTTCAGGTGCAGCGCTGTTTTTAAATAGTCTTGCTCTACTTGGAAAGGCAGAGCAAAAGAGTGTTGGGCTTTTTAATATATTTGTCGGTACACTGCAAGTTGTAATTCCATTTTATTTAATTGTTGTTTCAGATCAAAGCAACTGGGCTATTTATTCATATGCAGCGACGTTTTTATTTGGCTTAACATATTTATATGTTGGTATTACATTTATGAGAGGCTTAAATGGTGAAGGATTAGGTTGGTTCTGCTTATGGGTAGTCGTTGTGGCAATCTTCTATATGATTGTTTCCTTCGTTCAGTTTCAAGACATGGTGAGTGGCTTAACATGGATGATGTGGGCTCTCCTTTGGTACTTATTCTTTGCGTTAAATGTGCAGAAGAAACCAATTGAAAAGTATGTTGGTAAAGTTGCATTCGTACAGTCATGGGTTACATTAACGCTTCCATCACTTTTATACTTTATTGGTCTTTGGGAAACAACTATTGTATCTTACATTTGGACAGGCGTATGCATCGTTTCTATTTTGTATTTTATCTTTCAAGCAAGAGGGATAAAAGAAATGAGCATCCAAACAAATTAATTGTTCCTTCATAATAATATCCCCCGGTGGCAAGTCGGGGGATATTGGAGGATTATGATGCTTTTTACCAAATTTACCTTACACGTATGTTTACTTTGTTTTTGTTATAGCTTGTAAATATCTTTCATTCACCTTATCCCAGTCGACTGTATTCCACCAGTTTGTCACAAACTCAGGTCGTCGATTTTGGTACTTTAAATAGTAGGCATGTTCCCATACATCGATTACGAGTAGTGGAATTTTCCCTTCTGTTAAAGGTGTATCTTGGTTCGGTGTGCTCATGACTGAAAGTTGGTTTCCGTCTAGTACAAGCCAGCCATAGCCACTTCCGAAGCGGCTTATTGCAGCTTTGGAAAGTTGATCTTTTAAGTTGTCAAATTATGGAAGTAATGGTCAATTGCTTTTGCAATATCTGCATTCGGTTCTCCGCCGCCTTTTGGGCTCATCCCATCCCAAAATAGACTGTGACAGTAATGACCACCCCCGTTATTACGAACAGCGGTTTTAATATCCTCTGGGAGAGAGGATAAGTCACATAGCAATTCTTCGATGGATTTACCTTGTAACTCCTCATATTTTTCTAAAGCTCCATTTAAATTATTAACATAAGTTGCATGGTGCTTTCCATGATGAAGAGCTAACGTATTCGCATCGATATATGGCTCTAGTTCATCATAGTCATATGGAAGTTCAGGCAAATGAAATGTAGACACTTGTTTCACCTCCTGCCCTAAAAGTTGGTCTAGGTAAAAATGATTTACCTAATGCAAAAATACTACTATTTTTCAAATAAGTCAACAGTAATAATTGAATTTTTCTGATTTTTTAAACGGAACATTGTAAAGAGAATGACACGCCTTTGTTTTTTTAGTGCACTTCTTTTTGTTATACTTGGGGAAAGAATGATCTTATGAAATATAGAAGGAGATTTTTATGGTTATAGCGAAGCAGTTGCTAGAAGAAGCAACAAAATTTATTAAAGATTGTTACAACGAACTTGGGAAAAGTGATGAGATAGAAGCACGTATTGGAAAGATTGAAGCAGAGATAGGAAAGACAGGAACATATGAGCATACTTTTGAAGAGCTTGTTCATGGATCTCGCGTAGCTTGGAGAAATAATAATCGCTGCATTGGACGTTTATTTTGGAATAAGCTACATGTTTTAGATGCTCGTGAAGTAAATGATGAGAAAGAAGTATATGATGCACTTGTTCACCATATACATTATGCGACCAACGATGGGAAAGTTAGACCAACTATTACAGTGTTTAAACAGAATAAAGGTGATAAGGATAACATTCGTATTTATAACCATCAGCTTATCCGCTATGCAGGTTATGAAACGGAATACGGTATTATTGGTGATTCTCATTCCCTTTCTTTCACATCATTTTGTCAAAGTCTTGGTTGGCAAGGAAAAGGCACACAATTTGATGTGTTACCACTTGTCTTCTCAATTGATGGAAAGGATCCAGTGTATACGCCGATACCGGAAGAAGAAGTAACGGAGATTTGTATTGAACATCCGACCTACGATTTTTCACCCCTTGAAGTAAAATGGTATGGTGTTCCAATCATTTCTGACATGCGGCTAGAAATTGGCGGAATTTCCTATACAGCTGCACCGTTTAACGGTTGGTACATGGGAACCGAAGTTGGAGCGCGTAATTTAGCAGATCATGATAGGTATAATTTACTTCCTGCTGTTGCTGAAATTATCGGATTAGATACGTCATCCAACCGGACACTTTGGAAAGACCGAGCGTTAGTAGAGCTAAATATTGCCGTCTTACATTCATTTAACAAACAAGGAGTTAGCATTGTTGATCATCATACAGCAGCCCAGCAATTCGCGCAGTTTGAGAAAAAAGAAGCTGCTTGCGGACGAATTGTAACAGGAAACTGGGTATGGCTTATTCCACCTCTCTCTCCAGCCACAACACATATTTATCACAAGCCGTATCCAAATGATATTGTGAAACCAAATTTCTTTTATAAAAAAGAAGAATTCTTATATTCTATAAACCATCGTGATAAATGCTGAATAGCATAGGTAGTAGTACTGCTTTTATACGAAGGTGGTAAATGGATGTGGATAAGGACAAGTACAAGGACGAGTACAAGGATCGTCTCGTTATTACAGGAGCTTGGGTACAGGCTGGTGGAAATATCATATCAGCAATTGGAAGTACAAGGGCCTACATTGGAGAAGAAAACGTAGAGGATGGGCTCATAATTGTTGGAGAATCATTGCAGGCGATTGGTAATTTATTACCAACTTTTGTGCAAAATGATAAACCATTAGCTAAAGCAGGAAACCAAATACAGGCACTAGGAAATACTTCGGATGTTGTTGGGACAGCGTTAGTTGTCATGGAAAAAGACACAGAAAAAGGAACAGAAAAAGAAAATGATTTACTTTTAATCGCTGGTAATTCTTTGCAATCTCTTGGCGCGCTTGTATCAGCTCTAGATGAAATAAAAGATGTGGGTAGTATTCAAAAGTTAGAGATTATCGGAAATCTATTGCAAACAATTGGGGCTGGCTTACAAGCTATTCAAGCGATATTAAACTATAAAATGACAGAAGATGAAGAAGAAATCCAATTAATAGGTGTCATTGGTGGATGGGTACAGGCAACTGGAACAGTAATTGCAGCAATTGGGGAAACAGAAGAGGCAATAGTAGAGGATTAAATAGTAGATTTAGTGTGTAGGGATATAATTCCAGTACAAAAAATTGAATTACTTCAAAAGAATTCGTTCTGAAAATGTCATTTGTATTGTAAAATAAAATTAACATGATTTATAAGGACAGGAGAGATCACTGATTAATTATGCAAATGAAAAACCTGTTTCAAAGTAAAGGATTCCAAAGATTACTCGTATTACTCTTGCTCGCTCTTCTATTATATGGAATGAGCAGTATGTTTAACTTAATTTTATTTACGTTTATTCTTACGTTTTTAATGGATCGATTCCAGAGATTCATTTCTCGTAAGTGCGATCAGTTTTTCCCTATTAACCGGAAAGTGATTATCATACTATTATATGTAACATTCATTGGTGGTATTGCTGTTACATTATATAAGTATTTACCGGTTCTGACGGTACAGATCTCGCAATTGATTTATCAATTTAATGTCTTTATAAACAATCCTCCTGATAATGATGTAGTGAAATATTTATTGTCTACAGTTAATCATATGGAGCTATCAACTTACATCGACCAAGGTGTTGATATCGTTTATAAATCAATCGCAAATGTTGGAAAAGTAGGAATACAAATTTTACTTTCCGTTGTTTTAAGCTTGTTCTTCTTACTAGAAAAAGATCGTATTACTCGTTTTACAGCACAGTTTAAAGATAGTAAGCTTGCAGTTTTCTATGATGAAATCGAATATTTCGGTAAGAAATTTGCACGTTCATTTGGAAAAGTAATTGAAGCACAGTTTTTAATTGCAGTAGTAAACTGTGTGCTCTCTGTTATTGCATTATGGTTCTTAGATTTCCCGCAGTTATTAGGGCTTGGCTTAATGATTTTCTTGCTTGGTTTAATTCCAGTTGCAGGTGTAATCATTTCGTTATTTCCACTTTGTATGATTGCTTATAACATTGGTGGTTTTATATACGTAGTATATATTTTGATTATTATTGCAGTTATTCATTCATTTGAAAGCTATTTATTAAATCCAAAGTTTATGTCACAGAAAACTAATTTACCAATTTTTTACACATTTATGGTATTGATCTTCTCAGAACATTTCCTTGGCATATGGGGATTAATTATCGGTATACCAATCTTCATCTTCTTACTGGACGTACTTGAAGTAACAGAAGATGAGCATGGTTCACCAAAACAGAAAGAGTAAAAAAGTATCGTTTTTTCGATGCTTTTTTGTTTATTAGAATGGAGTTCGTAGGAATCCCCCACTTCAAACATTCCGTAAGGGCGTTAAGTGGTGGGTAGTTCAAGACATACTGTAAGAAAAGAAGAAGGGGTGAAGGTATGAAATTAGCTACGTTCGCAGGTGGTTGTTTTTGGTGTATGGTATCACCATTTGAAGAGATGGATGGTATTATAAAAGTTGTGTCTGGCTATACAGGCGGAAATAAAGAAAATCCAACATATAAAGAAGTATGCTCTGAAACAACAGGACATTATGAAGCGGTACAAATCACATTTGATGAAGAGAAAATGCCTTATGAAACATTGCTCGATATATATTGGAGGCAGATTAATCCGACTGATGAGGGTGGGCAATTTCATGATCGCGGTCAATCGTATCAAACGGTTATTTTTTATCATGATGAAGAGCAACGGCGAAAGGCAGAAGAATCGAAACAAATGCTTGCCGAGAGCGGCCGATTTACAAAACCAATTGCAACACAAATTCTTCCGGCTACTACATTTTATGAGGCAGAAGAGTATCATCAAAACTATCATAAGAAAAATGCTTTTCGCTATGAATTATACCGAAGAGGTTCGGGGCGTGATGCATTCATAAAAGAGTATTGGCCAAAAGATAATGAGCATTTAAAGGAAAAGTTAACAGAAATGCAGTTTTATGTAACGCAAGAGAATGGAACAGAACCGCCGTTTCAAAATGAATATCATGACTATAAAGAAGAAGGTATTTATGTTGATATTGTTTCTGGTGAGCCATTATTTAGTTCTCTTGATAAGTTTGATAGCGGATGTGGTTGGCCAAGTTTTACAAAGCCAGTTATGTCGGCCAGTGTAAAAGAAAAGATGGACCTTAGCCATAATATGACGCGTACAGAAGTAAGAAGTAAAGAAGCCGATTCTCATCTTGGTCATGTCTTTCCTGATGGACCTGGGCCGGGTGGATTACGTTATTGCATTAACTCTGCAGCACTTCGATTTATAAAAAAAGAGGATTTAGAAAAAGAAGGCTATGGTGACTTCTTAATTTTATTTGGAAATAAAAAATAGAAAAAGCGTCTGTACTAAAATGGTACAGACGCTTTTTTGTTATGCTTTAACTGTTTTTTTCTTCTTTTTCTTAAACTTGCTAAGAGCTTCATACACAATTGGTACGATTAAAAGTGTTAGTAATGTTGAACTTGTTAGACCACCGATAACGGTAACGCCAAGTCCTTTTGAAATAAGGCCGCCACCTTCATATCCCATCGCAAGAGGGATTAGGGCACCAATTGTTGCGATAGCAGTCATTAAAATTGGACGTAAGCGTGTTACACCAGCCTCAAGTAATGCTTCGCGCGTTGATAAGCCTTCATTTTCTTTATGAATAACACGGTCAATTAGTACAATCGCATTTGTTACAACGATACCAATTAACATAAGCGCGCCAATCATTGCTGAAATACTTAATGTTTCACCAGAGATTAACAGTGCAACTACAGCACCGATTACTGTAAATGGTAGTGAGAACAGAATCGCAAATGGTGCAAGTGCGCCGCCGAATGTTACAACAAGAATGAAGTATACAATCGCAATTGCAGCAAGCATTGCTAAACCAAGCTGCGTGAATGATTCTTTAATATCTTCTGTTACACCGCCCATAGAAACTTCGATGTTAGAAGGTAATTTTAGCTTATCTACTTCTTTTTTCACGTTCTGTGATACTTTTGCCACATCATCTGTTGTCATTGTTGCAGTTACTTC
This sequence comes from Bacillus manliponensis, assembly GCF_000712595.1. Lineage (GTDB taxonomy): Bacteria > Bacillota > Bacilli > Bacillales > Bacillaceae_G > Bacillus_A > Bacillus_A manliponensis. The sequence goes on along the minus strand of NZ_JOTN01000001.1, from coordinate 415,404 downwards.
AGCGTATACACGACCGTCACGTCTTGTTACTGTGTTAGAAGTTTCGCCTTCTTCAACAGTCACTACGTCTTTTAAAGCAACCTCTGTGCCAAATGGTGTTGCAATTGTACGGTTTGTTACATCATCGATTGTTTCATATGTTTGCGCATCTTTTTCGATATATACGTGTACGTCTTTTCCGTCTTTTTGAATCGTTGTTACAACCGGACGATCACGAGGCGGAGCTAAGCTCATACCGATTTGAGCAGCTGATAGTCCCATTTGACTTAACTTTTCTTGATCTGCTACAAGTGTGTACTCATCATATGTTTCTGAGATACTTGAATCAATATCTTTTAACGTTTTGTCTTTCTTCATAATATCTTGAACGTCTGCGACAACTGGCTTAATATCTTCTAAGTTTTCGCCATATACAAATAGCTTTAATTCATTATTACCGCTAGATGTGAAGTCTTGGCTCTTCCATTGGCCTTTACCAGCCATCTGTTGTAAATCTTTAATTACTTGCTCTTTTTCTTTATCAAAGTTTTTCGTATCATCATCGTATTGAACGAAGAACATCGCTTGTTTTGAGTTACCTGGGTTCATTGGATTTTCTCCACCAAGCGAGAATTGAATTGTGTTTACATCTTTTTTATCTTGGAAGTATTTTTCTGCATCAGTTGTAATTTTTTCTATTTCTTCTAACGTTTGTCCTGGTTGAGGATTATACGTTGCAATCACTGTTTTTTCTTCTTCAGATGGTAAGAAACTTACACCAACTACAGGAAGAAGAGCGATACTTCCTACCAATAGAAGTGTTGCAATGATTGATGTAATAATTTTATGATTTAGCACCCATTCTAGAAGGCGTTTGTATATAGTTTCAAGCTTACCAGTATGTTCTTCTGGTACATGTTTTAACTTATCTTTCTTTAATAAAGAGTGTGCCATCATCGGTACAATTGTAACTGCTACAAGAAGCGAAGCTGCTAGTGCAAATACAACTGTTAAAGCGAATGGTAAGAATAGCTCTCCAATCGTTCCTTTTACAAGACCAAGTGGTAAGAATACCGCAATTGTAACGATTGTCGAAGATAGGATTGGAACAAACATTTCTTTCGTTGCTTCACGAATTAAATCTTTTCCAGTTAATTTTTCATCTGTTAATGACATACGTCTATAAATATTTTCAATAACAACGATGGAATCATCAACGACACGTCCAATTGCAACAGTCATTGCTCCAAGCGTCATAATGTTTAACGTAATGTCCATTTGCTTTAATAATAAAATCGCGATTAATAAAGAAAGTGGAATAGAAATAACAGAAATTAATGTTGTTCGAATATTACGCAAGAACAACATAATGATGATAATTGCAAATAATGCACCAAAAGCAGCTTTGCTTAACATCGTATTAACAGATTCTTCGATTGGTGCGCCTTGGTCGAATGTTGAGATGAATTCTAGATTCTCATATTTGTCTTCAAAATCTTTCATTTCATCTTTTACTGCATTTACAACATCAACTGTATTTGCATCCGCAGCTTTTACAATTTGAAGTGCAATTGCTTCTTTTCCATTTGTACGAGAAATAGATTCTGCTTTTCCAACTTCTTTAATATCGGCAATTTCTTCAAGTTTTACAGTAGGAATACCGCTTGCAGCTGGATTTGCTTGTGCAGGTGGCTGAGCGGTCATTCCTTGACCACTAGCAGGTACAGCAGGAATACGTAATTCTTTTAATGCTTCTAATGTTGTAATATTACCGTCTACGACAACAGATTTCTCTGTGTCTTTAAACGTATATAATCCAAGTGGCATGGAAGCACTAGAACCTTTAATCACATTTTGAACTGTTTCTTCAGTTAGACCTAATTCTTTCATTTTGTCTTCTTTAAAGACAAGTTGTACTTCATCAACTTGTTGACCTGACACTTGTACAGAAGCTACACCATCAAGGCCCTCTAGATTAGGAACAATCTCTTTTTCAACGCGCTCTGTTAGCTCTGCAAGAGATTCATCCTTACTTGCTACACTTAATGAAATGATAGGGAAAGCATTCATGCTTAATCTTGAAACTTCAGGCTTTTGCGTACCTTCTGGTAGCGTCACTTTAGAAAGTGCTTCTTCAACTTCAGCCGTAGCTTTGTCCATATCTTTTTCGAAATCATATTCGATTTGAATAGAGGATGCATTTTGATAAGAGGCTGAACTTACAACGTTTACCCCATTTAAATTTTGAATTTGTTGTTCGATTGGTTCTGATACATTTTCAGCTACATCTTCTGGTGTTGCACCAGGATAGATTGTTGTTACGGTTACAATTGGTGTTGTAATATCTGGTAGTGTTTCTAATTTCATGTTTGTACCAGCATAAATACCAGAGATTGTAACCATAATCGTTAATAACCAAACAGCAAATTTGTTCTTTAACGAAAAGTTTATAATCTTATTCATCTGTTATCTCCTTTAAATAATAAATTGACCAACTAGTCATGCTATCACATACTATAAATGACTAGCTGGTCAGTCGTCAACAAAAAGGAATATGTAGATTTTGTAAAGGGGTTGCAATTTTTGACTAATCGGTCATAATTCGAATAAGGGTAATTTTTTATGTCGGATTTTGCAAATAATAATAAATGAAGTTGTAAATATAGGAGAGAGAAAATGAAGGAAAAAGAGAGGCTAATTATTGAAACTGGAATGAGGCTGTTTGCAAAAAAAGGTGTGACAGCAACATCTGTACAGGAAATTGCATCAGAGAGTGGTATTTCAAAAGGGGCATTTTATTTATACTTTAAATCTAAAGAGTCATTGCTACTAGCAATTATGCAGTATTATTATGACAAGATTCAGCATGAAATAACGGGAATTGAAAATGAATCTTTACCGCCGCGTGAAAAGTTTGAGAAGCAATTACATTGTCAGTTTGAAGAGCTTCAAAATCATAAAGAATTTATTATTATGTGTGCGAGGGAAAATGCAATTCCATTTAATAAAGAAGTAGAAGAGTTAATGAAGCGAATGAAAATAGAGTTACACGAATTTTATCGAAATGGTTTGCTTTCTATTTATGGAGAAAAAGCAAAGCATCATCTATTAGATAGCATTATTATGTTAGAGTCAATTACGCGTGGATATATAGAATTGACATTTTTGAGCGGGATAAATCTTGATTTAGCTTATGTTGCAAAGTTTATTTTAAAAAGAATGGATGATATTGTAGATGGGTTATCTCATTCAAAAGAAAAACCGATTATAACGGAAGCAAAAATTGGTCAATTTTTATGTCAGCAAGAGTTCATTCCTGAACAGACAAAGGAATCTTTCTTATTTGAAATTATAAAATTAAAGCAACAGCTAGCAGATCAGCTTGAAAATGATGAGTTGTTAGTAACGTTGGATGTATTAGAAGCTGAAATAAGGATGAATAATCCTAGAATTCCTGTCATTCAAGGAATGCTTGCTAATGTGAAGTTATATCCTGAACTAGAAGATTTTCGAAATAGGATTGCAGAATATTTTAGTATTAAAATGGTTTAAGAAAGAGTAGTTCACTTTATGTGTGAACTACTCTTCTTCAACATCTACAAAATAAGTCGCTATGAAAGCAAGATTATCTAGTCAATATATGATAAGAATGGATTTAAATAAAAGAATATAAAACGAAAAAGAAAGTGTTAGGAGTATTGGACAATAAAGGATATTAGTTTAAGGTAAATATCTTTTATTAGGTATGAAAAAAGAAAATTATGTCTTTATTAAAAATATAGAAAGTAAATATTTTTGTTGTTAAAATGAGGAATAATATGCTTTATGGGAAGGGGTTTTGTTGTATGAAAAAAAGATTATTGTCGATTTGTTTAGCTGCTAGTGTATTGTTGCCAGTTGCTTTTTCTGGGGAAAGAAATGTACAAGCTGAGAGTAACAACACTGCACAACAAGCTATACAAAGTAAAAATGGCTGGGTGAATGAATATGGAACATGGTATTACTATGAAAATGGAGCTATGAAGAAAGGCTGGCTAAATAGCGGAGGCTCATGGTATTACTTAGATGAAAATTATGGTTATATGCATACAGGTTGGTATAACGATGGATACAATGAGTATTATTTAGATGAAAGCAATGGAGCAATGAAAACTAGCTGGATGTTTGATGGATATAACTGGTATTATTTTGAGGGAAACGGAGCTATGAAGAAAGGTTGGCTAAGTAGTGGAGGCTCATGGTATTACCTAGATAAAGATAGTGGTTATATGCATACAGGAAGGTTCTATGATGGAAAAGATTTATATTACTTAGATAACCAAAGTGGGATCATGAAAACAGGTTGGGTATTTGATGGATATTATTGGATGTATTTGAATTGGAATGGTAAAGCACATGGAGGCTGGTTAAAAGAAGGAAGTTCATGGTATTATTTGGATCCTCATTACTATTACATGTCTACAGGTTGGGATATTATTGATGGGAAATTCCATTATTTTGCTCAAAATGGGGTTTGGCAGTACTCTGAATAATAGAGATAATTTTTAAGATAAAAACTTTCATTCTATCTAAATACATAATAAGGATTGTGGCAATGAGACATGCTACAATCTTTTTTTTATCCCGCATTAACAGCCCGTAAGAGCCCGATTGGTTCCACTAACACTCAGTGGGGGATGAAGAAAATCCCCACTGAGTGAAGTTTCACTTTATCGTTCGAAGTTACGTCCAGAGTTAAGAGGTTTCATGGAAACTTATTAGGATATTATAGTTTGAAAATAGTTTAAAGAAGGGTAATTCATCTCGTGCATGGTGAATTACTCTTCTTTTGTTAATTATTGACGAAGAGTTAAAGTAACAAATAAGTAAGTAGAATTAGAGAAAATATGGTAATATTTATTTTGGTTAATATATAAATATTAATAGATAATAGGAGGAACACAATGAAAAAGAAAGCATGGGGGCTATTATTAGCAGTGTCATTAGTTATTCCGTCTGTTTCACACGCACAAACAGACATGAAAGCAAGCCATAATGAAAGAAATTCCATCAATCAAGCTTCAGTAAAGAAAGAAGGTTGGCAGCAAGAATATGGTAATTGGTATTACTACAAAGATGGAGCTAAAGTAAAAGGCTGGTTTTTTGATGGAACAAATTCGTTTTATTTCGATTCATATAGCGGTCGAATGCTTACTGGTTGGCAATCTTTTAGAGATGAAGTAACGGGAGAGTATAAATATTATTATTTTGCTTCTAATGGAGTGATGCAAAAAGGTTGGGTGCAAAATGATGGATATTGGTATTATTTAGATGATAATGGTGTTCGTAAAAGTGGATGGCAAAAAATTGGTTATCAGTGGTATTATTTTAATGAGTCTAATGGAAGAATGTTAACAGGATGGGGAAGTTTTAGAGTTGAAACAACAGGAGAATATAAATATTATTATTTCGCATCAAATGGTGCAATGCAGCTTGGCTGGCTTCAACGAGATGGGGATTGGTATTATTTAGATTATACAGGAGCGCGTCAAACAGGCTGGACACAAATAAGTGGAAAATGGTATTACTTCAACAATAGTGGTATTATGACAACTGGTAAAATAAGTCATGATGGTTATTATTATTACCTCAATGAAAAAACAGGTGCACTGCAGACAGGTTGGTTTTATAACGGGTCATATTGGAACTACGGATTAAGTAGCGGAGCATTAAAAACAGGTTGGTTTGCTAATGGTGGGAAATGGTATTATTTTGATAGTGAGGGTGATATGGTAACAGGCTTGTCCAGTCAAGGTAATAACACATTTTATTTCAGTAAAAGTACAGGCGAAATGGTAACAGGTTGGGTATACTACAATAATTATTGGAAATATTTTAATGGTAATGGAATGATGGTAAAGGGTTGGAACTATATTGATGGTAGTTGGTACTACTTCGATAGTTGGGGAGATCTAATTTACTAAACTATAAAAAAAGGGCTGTTCTATAAAATATAGGCAGCCCTTTTTATGTATCGATTTTTAAAAATGGAAGTTTTACAGCCTGTAAAAGCCCAATTAACTGGGGTGAGTGAAGTTTTACTTTATAGTTTAGTTGTTTATATATTGTTTTTTATAGTAAACTAACTTTTATGTGTATCGATTTTTTACCAAAATAACGTTATTATTTCGATGTTGTTTTAACTAGTAATAGCGATGTATAGTTATATTTTGGAGAGATAAGAAAAAGAGCGCTATTAAAATTAAAGTTGAGTAGGTGAAAGTTGTGCTTTTTAATTCATACGAATTCATATTTTATTTTTTACCTATTGTATTTGTTGTTTATTTTTTACTGAAAAAAGTAAATGTATCTTGGTTATCTAAAGTGTGGTTGGTTGCAGCGTCATTATTTTTCTATGGATGGTGGAATCCTAAATATTTAACGCTTATTATCGCATCAATTGTTGTTAACTTTGTATTAAGCAAATTAATGATAAGGTGGAAGGAAAAACAAGGAATTGTACTAACGATAGGTATTATTTTTAATATTGCTTTACTAGGGTATTTTAAATATGCCGATTTCTTTATTAGTAACATTAATAATGTATTTGGTACAAGTGTTGGCTTGTTACAACTAGCATTACCTCTTGCGATTAGTTTCTTTACGTTCCAGCAAATTGCTTTCTTAGTCGATACGTATCGTGGAGAAACAAAACATTATTCGTTCCTTTCCTACTGTTTTTTTGTTACGTTCTTCCCGCAATTAATTGCCGGACCAATTGTGCATCATAGCGAGGTAATGGGGCAGTTTGAGGATAAAAAGAATAACTCTATCTCTGCCAAAAATGTAAGTGTTGGACTTTATATTTTCTCGATTGGTTTATTTAAGAAAGTAATGATTGCTGACACATTTGCAATTTGGGCAAATGCTGGCTATGAAGGTGCAAATCAATTAACATTTGTTGAAGGATGGATCACTTCTTTAGCGTACACATTCCAGTTGTATTTTGATTTTAGTGGTTATTGTGATATGGCGATTGGTGCAGCGCTATTATTTAATATTAAATTGCCAATTAACTTCTTCTCGCCATATAAAGCGACGAATATTCAAGAGTTTTGGAGAACATGGCATATGACGTTAAATCGCTTTTTAACGCAGTATGTATACATTCCACTTGGTGGAAGTAAAAAAGGGAAAGTACGCACGTACATAAATATTTTCCTAGTCTTCTTTATTAGTGGCTTTTGGCATGGTGCAGGATGGACTTTTATCATTTGGGGTTGCTTACACGGCTTGGCATCTATTATTTATCGATTATGGAGTCGCCTAAATATAAGCTTACCGAAGTGGTTGGCGTGGTTTATTACATTCCAGTTCGTAAACTTTGCATGGGTATTTTTCCGAGCAACATCTATTGATCAAGCCTTAACAGTACTAAAAGCTATGGTTGGGTTAAATGGATTTAAGCTTCCAGCGGCTTTTGCAAGCATTGTACCTTCATTACAAAGTATTACCTCACCACATTTAATTTGGGGTTTGTATGATATATCTGTATATATTGCAGCAATTCTTATAGCGTTTGTAATTGTATTAAGTCAAAGAAATTCGATTGAAATGATGGAATCTTTCCGACCGACATGGAAACATGCAGCGTTTAGTGCAGTGATTACAGTAATAACGATTTTATCATTAAATAAAGTTAGTGATTTTATTTATTTCAACTTCTAAGGAGGGTGCGGTCAATTGAATTATCGAAAATATCTTCTGTCCTTTGCAGCCTTCTTATGTTTGACGGCTTGTGTGTTTATGACTATTAATTATATTATTGATCCGCTTCGTTTTTATCGTGATGACTCTATATTTCAAGTAAAATACTCTACGAAAGAACGTTATCAAGTGCCTGGTTTGGTAAAGAACAAAGAGTACGATACATTAATGATCGGGACATCAATGAGCTTGAATTTTAAAGAGTCTGAGATGAATGAAGCATTTGGAGGAAAGACGTTAAATGCTGCAATGTCAGCGGCTTCTACGTATGAGCAAAGCCTCTTGCTAGATTTAGCATTACAAAAAGATGAGGAAATTAAGCAAGTTTTTTGGGAGATGAATCCAGATTCATTTTCAGGAGATGCAAAACGGGTCAACGATGAACAAAGTGAGTTTCCTTATTATTTATATGATCAAAATCCATTAACAGATTTTCGATATTTATGCAGTATGTTTCCTTTAACGGAATATAAAGAGATGATGTTTAGTTATTTAAAAGGAAATACAGATAATATGGATGCAGAAACATTGTTTAAATTTGAATATCCGGACCATTATTTAAAGTTAGATGATTTTAAAAATATCGGTGCATCTAAAAATGATAAACCAGCAGATAAAAATGTCAGTCTAGAAACAATGTTAGCTCATTGGGATGAGAATATTTTACCTGTTTTAAAAGAAAATCCAGATATTGATTTTACATTGTATTTTACACCATACTCTGTTGTCTATCATATTTATGCACTTGATTGGAGTAATGGGAAGTTCTATGATCGTTTAGAGCTTAAACGAGAAATTTTTAAAGATATTGAATCATTGCCAAATGTAAAGATATACGATTTTCAAGATGAACAAGAAATTACACATAATGTATCAAAGTATTATGATCCAAGTCATTATGAGCCGAAGATTAACTCTTGGATGATTCAGCAAATGAAAAATACAAAACCGATTCAAACAGAAGAAGAGTATGAAGAAAAGATTAAAGCATTAGAAACACAAGTATTAGAAGTTTCGGGCGATAAATTATACTAAAGTAAGAAAAGGTCTATTTAAAAAGAACGTGAAAATGTTTTTTGAATAGACCTTTTTATGTTTTTTAAATGTATTTTTTAGGAGATATAGAAAATAAATAGGTATGTTGTTAAAATAAGGAAGAGTATATCGTTTAAGGGGGAGTATTGTCATATGAAGAAAAAAGTATTGTCAATTTGTTTAGCTGCAAGTGTGTTATTGCCGGCTACCTTTTATGGGGAAAAAAATGTACAAGCTGAAAGTACGCAGACAGTACAGCAAGCTGCACAGTCTAAAAGCGGTTGGGTAAGTGAGTATGGTGTTTGGTATTACTATGAAAATGGTGTGAAGAAGAAAGGGTGGCTAAACCACGCTGGCTCTTGGTATTACTTAGATAAAGAGTACGGTTATATGTATAAGGGCTGGTATACTGATGGAGCCAATACTTATTACTTAGATAAGAATAGTGGTGTCATGAAAACAGGTTGGTTCTTCGATAGTTATTCTTGGTATTATTTTGAGGGTAATGGATCTATGAAAAAAGGCTGGTTAAAAGATGGTGGTTCATGGTACTACATGGATCCTAATAATGGTTATATGAGAACTGGTTCAGTATATACTGGGAATTATTTGAATGAATTATATTATTTCGACAAAAAAAGTGGAGTTATGCAAACAGGTTGGGTATACGATGGGTATAACTGGATGTACATGAACTGGAATGGTAAGGCACATGGTGGCTGGTTAAAAGATGGAAGTTCATGGTACTATCTACATCCTAGCTTGTATTACATGGTAACAGGCTGGCGTTCAATAGATGGAACATTGCATTACTTTGGTCAAAATGGGGTGTGGCAGTACTCCCAATAATGGAAAAGAAACCTCGTAGTTAAGGAATGTCTCCTACTACGAGGTTTCTTTTTTTAGTTTTGCTTCTCTTTTGTTGCCCACTCTTCGACATTCCATGTTTTTGTGATCCATCCCTCATAGAAGTCAGGTTCGTGACAAACAAGGATAATCGTTCCTTTATAGGCCTTCATTGCTTTTTGCAGTTCTTCTTTTGCTGTAACATCAAGGTGATTCGTTGGCTCGTCAAATAGTAGCCAGTTACTTTCTTCAGCCATTAGTTTGCATAAACGAACCTTCGCTTGTTCTCCACCACTTAATTGATTTAATGGTCGGGAGATATGCTCATTTTTCAAACCACATTTTGCAAGCATTGCACGGATTTGATGCTGATCAAGGCTCGGGAATGCGTTCCAAACATCATCAATTGGTGTGATATTTTCTGCTTTTACTTCTTGTTCAAAATAAGCAGGTACTAAGAAATCACCAAGGCTGACTTTTCCTCCTAATGGCTTAATTTTTCCAAGAATTGTTTTTAATAATGTTGATTTTCCGACACCGTTGCAACCAACAATCGCGATTTTTTCACCACGTTCGATTGTCATTGTTAGTTTTGGTAGTAATGGTTGTGTATAACCAATTTCTACATCTTCTCCTTCAAAGACAAAGCGGCTACTTGCACGGCACTCCTTAAATGAGAATTCCGGTTTCATCGCTGTTTCAGGGCGATCAATACGTTCCATACGATCGAGTTGTTTTTGACGACTTTTTGCACGTCCTGTTGTTGAATAGCGGGCCTTGTTTCGTGCAATAAAATCTTCTTGCTTTTTAATGAACTCTTGCTGCTTTTGATAGGCATGAATGTGTTGATTCTTATTAATTTCAGCAAGCTCTAAAAACTTTTCATACGTTGCCGTATAACGCGTCATCTTAGAAAATTCTAGATGGAAAATAACATCTACACATTTGTTCATAAATTCCGTGTCATGGGAAATTAAGAGGAATGCATGTGGATATTCTTTTAAATAATTCGTTAGCCAATTAATATGTTCAACGTCTAAGTAGTTTGTTGGCTCATCAAGTAATAAAACTTCTGGTTGTTCTAGTAATAATTTTGCTAGTAATACTTTGGTACGTTGTCCACCACTTAGCGCAGAAACGTCACGGTCCAAGCCGATTGCATCAATACCAAGGCCGCGTGCAGCTTCCTCGATCTTAATATCTAATAAGTAGAATCCACCAGCTTCAAGAGCATCTTGCACTTCAGCCATTTGGTCTAAAAGTTCTTCTAATTCCTCTGGTGTTGCCGTTCCCATTTTTTCAGTAATTGTATTTAGTTCTTTTTCTTTTTCGAATAAAGGTAAGAATGCATCCGTTAAAACTTCACGAATTGTTCTACCTGGCGTTAATACGGTATGTTGGTCTAAATATCCGTAATGTGTACCTGGCGTCCATTCTACACGTCCCTCATCATGGATTAGCTGACCAGTAATAATACTCATAAATGTTGATTTTCCAACACCGTTTGCTCCAACTAATCCAACGTGTTCTCCTGCTAATAAGCGCATCGATACATCTTTGAATAATGTACGATCGCCAAAAGTATGCCCTAAATTTTCAACTGTTAATAAGCTCATATTGTCCTCCGTCCTGCCTTAAAAATAATACCTTGCCCAATAATACTAAATTCTTGCTTATAAAGCTATCCTTTCCCAATTGTATATGATTTCAAATTGGATGTGTATAAGGGCAATACTGGAATGTATAATTTCTATTCTTCCTTACAAAGGTGTAAGTTTATTGTAAGGAAATTCGATAGGTGTTTCCGCTGAATTTCTATATACTCAAACTTGTAAGACAGCTAAAGAGTATATGAATATAGTTCTATAGATGTTTTTACACATGATGTAAAAAAAGACCCCAATTATTTCGAAAAAATTGTCCCCTTTACAAAAAAGAAGGTGATTATCTTTATGGAAGATAATCACCTTCTTTTTATTATTTCATATATCCACGAACAATTCCTTTTAAACGATTAGCATGGAATTTTCGTTTATCATTAGAGATGTTTTGTATTGTACGGAATGTAGCAGCAGCTACCGCACGTAAGAAATACGGGAATCCATAATGTAAACGAATGACCCTACCAAAGCCACCTGCATAAGAAATGGCTCTGTTTAATGATTGCTCATTAATTATTTCTTCTTTTACAGGATGGTAAACGAATAAATCTTTCTTAAAGATTCCGATATACCCTTCTTTCATACCACGTAGTACAAAATCAGTTTCTTCTCCTGCTCCATAAATTGTTCCAGAACCTACACCTAAATCTTCATCAAAAGTTCCTACAGTTTGTACAAATTGTTTCGTGAAGAATAACGTAAAGGATGGGCCCATAAATCCGTATTTGTTATTTAAAGTGATATCCGTTTCTGGAGCGTGCACTAATGAGCCTGTGCCTTCAATGTTTGTTGTATTAGTAGAGATGAATTGGATATCTTTATTATTTTGAAATGTTGTTGCGATTGTTTCTAATACGTTTGCTTCATAAATGCAATCGTCATCCGGGAAAGCGATATAATCACCATCCGCTACTTTTAACCCTGTATTACGTGCACGAGACAACCCTTTAATAGGTGTATAAATATAGTTAATAGCAAATTTTTCTTTATAGTCCTCAAATAAATCAGAGATTGGTGTATCATTTTGATCCACAACAATCAATTCGAAGTTTTTATATGTTTGCTTTTCAAGTGAGTTTAATAAATCAAGAATATCATCACGTCTGCCACAAGTGGCCATGATTAAAGAGAATTTCAACAAGAACAGCTCCTTTAAAATGTTTCAGCTAAGCATTATGCTTTTTTGAATTTATTTCTTACTTTATCTAAAAACAGGTTCAGAATTTCATCTTTTGTTATAAACAAGATGATTGCATAAGCCAATATGTTTACTAAAATTGTTATTGCTGTAAACGGTATTGGGTCTTTGAAAAATATGCTTACGACATATGTTAACGGAATGAATGGTAAAGAATAGAATAGATATTTTAGTTTATCTATATCAAAGAATGTGTAATTTACTTTTAAGTTTCTTTTTACGTAAACATACTCTAAAACAATCAATACACAGTTTGAAATGGTTGTTGTTAAAATCGCTGTTGCCGGTGTAAATACGTCAAAGTAAATTAAAGCGATATTTAATACAAGGTTTATAGCTCCACATATGAATAAGAAGCGAACTAAAATATGTTCTTTCTTTTTTACATAGATAATTTGGTTTGCGAGGATGGACTCAAGACCTAATGAAACCATGTACAATGCAAAAATTGCTAATGTATCTCCTGCGTATGCAAACTCTGCTCCCCCATAAATAACAACGGCACTATGTGCAATTAAAATTAAACCAAGTGCAGATGGGAACAGTGTAATGAAATATACTTTTGAAATTTTGTTTAATAGTGTTTCGTATTCCCGTTCATTCGCATTCCCGGATAAATAAGATAATCTTGGGATTGTAACTTGAATTACGCTCATCATTAGCGTATTAATAATGGTCATCATTTGAAATGCCATCACGTAAAAGGCAACATATTTGGGACCTAAATATTCGAATAGTAAAAAACGATCTAACTGTGTGTATAAAATGTTTGCGTTTGAAAAAATAACAACAAGTAGTAACGGCTTTAAATGCGGGATAATTGTAATGTTTGAAAAATCAAATCTCACCCTGCGTTTAATATAGACGAAACTAATGAAATGATTTAAAAATGTTGAAAGTGCTAATAGCCCTGCAAATTGCATGTAATCTTCTGATGTATGTACAAGAAGAAATAGCAATACAACATAAGTTAATCGTACAAATATCGTTTTAATTGTGATAAAGTCATAATTTTCATGGGCTTCATTTAACCATTCAACATAAAACATGTTTGAAATGAAATTAAAACCGAAAATAACTAAAACTGGAAATACTGCTTCGTTACCGTAACCAATGTAACTGAATGACAAAAATGCAACTAGTGCGAGAAGACTAGTTGTTATATTAATCATATATAGGCTTGTAAATAGCTGATTTACTTTTTTAGTGTCATGCTTAATTAAGCTTACTTCACGTAATCCATATTGATAGATGCCAAATACAGCAAAAATATAGAAATAGTTAAAGATTGTATCAGCAGAGTTTACAGTCCCCATTGATTGAGCTCCTAATGCGCGGTACGCGTATGGACCAACAAGTAGGGGGAGAATAACGTTAAAGATATTCAGCGTAATTTTATACAAAATATTTTTGAAAATTGATTTTTGCATAACTGGACCCTTCTCTATAATTTAAATTGAAATATATTCTACATTTTGTAATTATACGATTGATTTCCTATTGGGAGCAAATTTTTGTGAAAAGAACGTGCAATCACATTAAAAATGATAGAGGAGAAGGAATGAAGTATAGGCCGTTCTCTTCCTTACATGTAAGAAAGAGAACGGCCTAATTGTTTTTACACATTCCAAGGTTTGTTTAATGTCAATACTTCAGCCATTTCTTTACTTTTGACGCGGTTTAGTTTCCTCTTTTCTGCTCGGTCCTTACCTGTTTCGTATAACCAATGTTCTTCTTTTGTTTCCGCGATAACACCAGGAACAGCAGACGGTTTTCCATCTTGTAAGGCAACAAAAGTAATAAAACAAGTAGCAGCAATGCGGCGATCCCCTGATAATAAGTTTTCAGCAATAACTTTTACGAAAACTTCCATAGAAGATTTGCCTGTGTAGCATACAAATGATTCATAGCAAACGGAATCTGTTTGATGAAGAGGAGTTAAAAAGTCGACAGAGTCAATAGAGGCTGTTACACAATGTTTACGGCTATGACGAGCTGCTGCAATTGAAGCGATGCTATCAATTTCTGATAATAACTTCCCACCAAATAATGTTTGATGATTATTTAAATCATTTGGAAATACTCTAGTTGTTTTTATTGCTCTTGATTCTCGCATGAATTTTTTGTTCATAATAGTTTACTCCTGTTGTTTCTATTTTTGTATAGGATTATTCCTTTGTGAAAATATAATTTGAAGATTTTTTTATAAGTACGGTGAATGGTTCATATGTAGTGTAGTTTAAAAGAAAATTTACTTATATTGCAAGAGAAAGGTAATTTATATTTTACTTTGTTAGTTATTGTTTCTTATAAAACGAGGAAAGATGTCTCAATTGGGTTCTATTCTTATTTTATCTCGCTATTTTTAGACTCTAAGGCCTTTTGTTTAAAACCTAAGGGAAATGAAGAAGTTTAGGTGGGAGTTTTCAATCAGCGGGAGGGAAGAAACCCCCACCGATTGAAATTTCAATTTGTAGAAAAGAGTCCGCTTTTTCTTATTTTTCTTGATGTAGCTGTACCATCAGGTTATCAGCTGTTGAGGCAATCTTTAACGAAGCTTCTTCAATATTTTTAATCACATGTGTTATCGTTTCAAGTTCATCTTCAATTTTTTCATTTTGTTCTTTGGAACAGTGCATATCTTCTACAATTTTTTCAAAGTATGTATCAGTTTCTTTCATGCTACTTGTACCTTCTGAAACGAATTCATTGATTTTTTCTACAGAAGAAGAGACATGTGTAATTTGTTCATTTGTTTTTTTGATGAGACCTGTAACATTAGAAATCGATTCTTTTGTTTGCTCCGATAATTTACGAACTTCACCAGCAACAACTGCAAATCCTTTTCCAGCTTCACCAGCACGTGCAGATTCAATAGCTGCATTTAGAGCAAGTAAATTTGTTTGATCAGCAATAGATTTAACAATATCAATAATTTCGTTAATTTGTTTTGAGTTTGCCAGAAGCTCGTTTGTCTCCTTAATAATCGAATCCATATTCTGCTTCATATTTTTCATTTGTTCGTGCTGGACATTCAATTGCGTTTTTCCATTGTTTGCTTTTTGTTCAGATTGAGTTGCTAATGATGTTCCTGTTTTTGCTATTCCTACAATGGTTTCTGATTGTAATAATAATTGTTGGACAGAAGCACTTGTTTCTTCGGATAAAGCTGCTAATTCTGTAGCGACATGACTCATCTTCATTTGGGAGTGTTTCTTTTCTTCCTCATGTTGAAGTCTAATCTTTTCATATTCTGCTTCATAGGCTGCAATTACAATTTCTTGTTCTAAGGAAAAGAGCTTATTTAATACTTGGATTACATGTGAAAAATCTTCAACCTGTAAGATTTTTGTTTCAATAATTTTAATGATTGAGCGAAATAGTCCTTGGTAAGCCGCTGTATACCACTTACGATGTAGACCAATCTTTACATGCATTTTTGCAATAGCGATGCGATGAGAGATAAAAGAGTCATCTATCACACCGTCAAATAGTTGCATAATATGCTTTTTTAGTGTTTGCTTCAATCGAGGGATAGAACTGTGTGTTTCAATAATTTCAAGTAAGTTTGGTTGATCTACAATACCTTCGTAAAATTGCTCTGTTATCCAATCTATTTTTTCATATATGAAGGGTTGTAACACTCTTACTACTTGTAAATTTTCTTTTGTAAAACAAGATAATTTTAACTGGGCCTCTAACTCTGAATTCTTTGTTACATTGAAAGTGACCGATTGCTGTTTACAAAGTGCATTTAAGTTAAGTTTGTTATCTTTTGTTTCCGTTGTTTTGAATAGTCCTAACAAAACGCTCTCTCCTCTTAATTTTCCGAATTTTTTTAAAAAACTTACTTCATTATAAATATTGTTAAGATAAATATCTATAAATTTCTATTTCTATATAAATTAATTATATATGAGTCATTAGGACTTTAGTAACTGTAATAAAATGAAACACCAATTAATGGGAGTTTTCCAACTTTATGGATTGTAAGCCTATAAATACGGGATAAAAACAAAAAAGAGAACTCAAATTTGAATTCTCTTGGAGTATGATATTATGAATGTCCTTTAGGTGTTTTCTCATATGTTTTGAAGAAAACAGGGAAATGAACATTGTATATAACCGTAACGACACGTATTGTAAAGGTTACGAAAAGACAAATGTAAAATGCTAGTACTTGCGCCCCCATTTCATATGTAATGAGGAAGCTAATTGCTCCTAGAATAGAAGCAACTGCATATACTTCTTTTCGGAATACATAAGGAATATCTTGTGTGCAAATGTCGCGTAAAATGCCACCGCCAATTCCTGTAATTACGCCCATAGAAACAACTAAGAACGAAGCTTCCATATGATGATCCATCGCAGCGTTTGCTCCAATAGCCGTAAAGACGCCTAGGCCAATTGCATCTGAAAGCATAATGACAGTTTGAAGCTTGTTAATACGTTCAAAAAACATACAAGTAAATAGAGCGGTTAATACGCTAATAAAGAAATAAATGGGTTGTATAAATGCAACAGGAGGTAAGTGACCAATTAAAATGTCACGAATAATACCGCCGCCAAGAGCTGTGGTAACAGCTAAACAAAGAACACCAAACAAATCTAGCTCCTTTTTTAAACCAACTAATGTGCCAGAAATAGCAGCTGCAATAATACCAAGAAACGTAAACACTTCAATTAAAAACATAGCCCCTAATCCCTTCCTCTGAAAGATATTCCAGAGAAAAAATATACACTAAAGTTATCAAAATAACAATTATTGTTTTGTTACATGCAGAAAAAACAAAACAATAAGAAAAGAAAGCGTTTGAAGGTACGTTATTTAAAGGTTACAGTAAGCGGTTTGATCCCGCATTAATAGCTCGTAAAAGCCCGATTGTTAGTTGAACTTTATTACTTTTCTTTTTATATAAATGAAAAGGTTAAAAATAGAAAGTAGTTTATTGATAAATTATGTTATAATAAGTGTTTGAGACGACTGAGATTCTATATTAGTATGACATAAATTAGGATAATGTAATGACACTTATGGGGGTTTGAGATGTTAGGGAACAATAGTTTAAGTAATAAATTTGAAAATTTTATTCTCATTTTTATTTTACTACAGCCAATTATAGACTTGCTAACGTCACTTAGCATTCAAGTATTAAAAATTAATACAACAATTGGCGTCGTATTCCGTTTATTTGTTATGGCACTTGCTGGAGTATACATTTTACTTCAGGCGAGGGAAAAAGAAAATCGAAAATATGTTATCTATTTACTGATAGTTGCAGTGGTATTATCTATCGGTTTTATAAATAACTTCTTCATTAAATCGCCAATTTTATTAGGAGAAGAATTAAAGTTTTTAGCGAAATCTGTTTATCCTTTAGTCATGCTAACTTGTTATATCTTTGTATTTAAGTCTGTAAAGGCAAAACAAGATATATATTCGAAAACAAAGAATTATATTATGTATGCGGCATTAGTGATTAATATTGTAATGGTTGTTTCAATTGCAACGAACACAGATTTTAAAAGCTATGAATGGGTTAAGCTTGGTTCTCGCGGTTGGTTTTATGCTGGAAATGAATTAGGAGCTATTTTAGCGATTGCTTTCCCGATTGTAATTTTATTCTCGATTCAAAAAACAACAAGTATTAAAAAGTTGTATTTTTGGATTCCAACTTTACTAACAATTTTCTCTCTATTTGCTATCGGTACAAAGGTAGGGTATGCGGCTATTGTTGGAGCTCTTGCTGTTGCAGTATTTATGTGTTTTGTACAAGCATTTATGCAAAGAAAAGATCCTAAAAAGAAGCTATACCTATTAAATGGTTTAATTGCGACAGTTGTTTTTGCTGGTGTTTTAGCATATACGCCATTTTCTCCAGCCTTTAAGAATATTGGATTCCATTTCCAAATTATTGATTATGAAGAAGATGTAAAAGAAGCGAAAGAGAAAGAAGAAGGTAAAGTAAAAGAAGAGCCTAAAACTGAAGAAGAAATTCAGCATCAAAAAGAAGTAAAGAAAGAAGAAGAAAAGCAAGCACTCATTTTCAGTGGACGTCAGTTATTCCAGCAAATGTACAAAGAATACTATGCTGAGGCTCCGATGTCTCAAAAGCTAATGGGTATGGGTTATTCAGGGAACTTCGAAGAATATCCAAAGTTAATTGAAAGGGACTTCCATGATTGGTTCTATGCTTTTGGAATCATCGGTTTTGCACTTATGTTAGTTCCATTCTTGTACTTTGGTATCCGAATCCTATGGGCGTTAATAACGAGATTTAAAGAGATATTTACAGTAAAGTATGCATTATTAGGATCTGCCTTAGGACTAGCGCTAGGGATGGCATTTATGTCAGGACACGTACTAACTGCTCCTGGTGTAAGCATTTATTTTGCTGTAATTTTAGCATATTTAATTGTTGATTTAGAAATTGAATGATAGAAAAATAAAAGCTAGCGTCACGTTAGCTTTTATTTTTTGTTATAGTAAAGAGAAGAGAACATGATGATGGAGGAAGAAATAGATGAAAGTGTTGCATATGAATGCTGGAGCAGAAGAAGGCGGCGGGAAAACGCATATTATTGCACTTTTGTCGCAGTTTCCGAAAGACGAAGTAGAATTAGCAGTATTTGAAGAAGGTGCAATTGCTAAAGAAGCAAGAGAACTCGGAATTAAAGTACATGTTTTTTCGCAATCATCTCGTTACGATATATCTATTCTTTCAAAAATACGCAAATTTATTAATGAAGAGCGTTTTGATATTGTACACACACATGGCGCAAGAGCCAATTTTTATATGTCCCTTGTAAGAGGCAAGATAAATGCTAAGTGGGTAACGACCGTTCATAGTGATCCAACGCTTGATTTTATGAAGCGTGGTTTAAAAGGTTGGATTTTCACAAAGTTAAATTTGCGTTCTTTTAAGAAAATAGATTTATTCTTTGCGATTACTGAACGCTTTAAGAACAATACAGTATCACTTGGAGTTCCGGAAGAAAAAATATGTACAGTTTATAATGGGATTGAATATGACAATGCACCAGCAAAACCGTATGATAAAAAAGAAGAATTTGATATAGAAGATGGTACATTCACAGCTATTCAAGTTGCACGTTTGCATCCTGTAAAGGGACATGAAATTTTATTTGAGGCGCTTGAGCGTATCAACATTCCAAATATAAAAGTATTATTAGCTGGTGATGGTCCAATCAAAGAGGAATTAAAAGAAATTGTGAAGCAAAAATCTTTAGAGGATAAAGTACTATTTTTAGGCCATCGTACAGATATAAAAGAATTATATGCATCTGCACATATTAATTTGTTAACATCGTATAGCGAGAGCTTCCCACTGGTATTATTAGAAGCTGCAAATCAGCGTGTACCTGCTATTGCGACTGATGTTGGTGATATGGAGAAATTAATAGTAGATGAGACATATGGATGGATTACTCCAAGTGGTGATGCGAGTGCTTTAGCAAGTGCATTACAGGAAGCGTATGAAAAATGGAATTGCGGACAGCTAGCGGAGATGGGTGAACGTCTATACGAGCATGCTTCTACTAATTTCTCGTTGCGAAATTTATACGAAGATACGCATCACGCGTATGAAAGGTTATTGTTAAGTACAGAAAGATAAGAAATAAATTGAAACTTTTGGGGTATCCCCTGCCGATTTTTATCCCGTTAATACGGGATGAAAATTATGTCATTTTGGACAAGAAGATATTTGAAATAGAGAGGGTTGTACAGATGGGATTACAAACAGTTGATATTTTAGGTGTTCCTTTTTCAACGATGACGATGGATGAAACGGTTCAATATTTAGTAAATGAGTTAGAAAAGGAACAAGCCCATACATTTCAAGTCGTAACAGCGAACCCAGAAATTGTAATGTGTGCCAAAAAAGATTCAAGCTTCCATAAAACTTTATTAGAAGCAAATTTAATTACGCCAGATGGTATTGGGGTTGTAAAGGCTAGTGCAATGCTAGGGGCACCACTTAAGGAGCGTGTAGCTGGTTTTGACTTAATGAACGAGCTATTTGCAGCCTTATCAAAACAAGGTAAAAAAGCATCTGTCTTTTTATTAGGAGCAAAGCCGCATGTTGTGGAAAGAGCTGCTAATACACTAACAGAAAAATATTCGGCGGTATCTATCGTTGGAACGCAAGATGGTTACTTTAAACAAGAGCAAGAAGAAGAGATTGTAGCACGTATTCAAGAGGCAAAGCCAGATCTTCTACTTGTTGCACTTGGATTCCCAAGGCAAGAGAACTTTATTCAAAATAACAAAAACCGTTTAAATACAAAACTAGCTGTTGGTGTTGGTGGAAGCTTAGATGTTTGGGCTGGAGAAGTAAAACGTGCTCCAAAATGGATCCAAGCCGTTCATTTAGAGTGGTTTTATCGTTTGTGCAGTAACCCAACACGCTGGCGTCGTCAACTTGTTTTGGCTGAGTTTTTAAAAGAAGTAGTACGTACAAAAAAATAGTTTTTACGTAAAAAGCGCCTGCGTATGAGGCGTTTTTTTTGTGGGAAAAGTAATGCTTGTAGAAACGATGTAAATACGTAATAAAGTATTTTACTTATATAATATACATGTGTAAAATAAAGTGTAAAGACACCTGTGTAAGGAGGGAATCTAGTGGAGAAAAATATAGGGATTTCCAACCGTAAGCTTTTAGGAATTGCTGGTCTGGGCTGGCTATTCGATGCGATGGACGTTGGAATCCTTTCATTTATTATGGCGGCACTGCAAAAAGATTGGGGTTTAACTGCTGAGCAAGTTGGATGGATTGGAAGTGTTAATTCAATTGGAATGGCAGTTGGTGCGCTTGTATTTGGAATATTAGCAGATAAAATTGGCCGTAAATCTGTATTCATTATTACGCTCTTATTATTTTCTGTTGGTAGTGGTTTAACGGCCTTTACAACAACATTAGCGATGTTTCTTCTGCTGAGATTTTTTATTGGAATGGGACTTGGGGGAGAGTTACCAGTTGCTTCAACACTTGTATCAGAAAGTGTTGCGCCTCATGAACGCGGTAAAATCGTTGTATTATTAGAGAGCTTTTGGGCTGGAGGTTGGCTCATCGCAGCGCTTATTTCTTACTTCGTTATCCCGACATATGGTTGGCAAATGGCAATGATCTTAAGTGCATTACCGGCTTTTTATGCATTATACTTACGATGGAATTTACCGGATTCACCTCAATTTGAAAAAGTAAAGCAACGACCATCTGTATTAGAGAATATGAAATCTGTTTGGTCAGGAGAATACAGAAAAGCAACGATTATGCTGTGGATTTTATGGTTCTGTGTTGTCTTTTCATACTATGGGATGTTTCTTTGGTTACCGAGTGTCATGGTGCTAAAAGGATTTAGTTTGATTAAAAGTTTTCAGTATGTATTAATTATGACATTAGCCCAGCTGCCAGGTTACTTCACAGCAGCTTGGTTTATTGAGCGTCTTGGTCGTAAATTTGTACTTATAACATATTTACTTGGCACAGCAGGTAGTGCTTACTTGTTTGGAGTGGCTGATTCATTGGCTGTATTACTAACAGCAGGTATGTTATTGTCCTTCTTTAACTTAGGAGCGTGGGGAGCCCTTTATGCATATACACCGGAACAGTATCCAACGGTAATTCGTGGAACAGGTGCAGGAATGGCAGCATCCTTTGGCCGCATTGGTGGTATTTTAGGGCCGCTATTAGTAGGTTATTTAGTTACAACAAACGCACCCGTTTCTGTAATCTTTACGATTTTTTGTGTCGCTATTGTTGTTGGTGCATTAGCAGTACTTATACTTGGTCAAGAAACAAAACAGCGTGAGTTAGTATAAAAGAGAAGCGAGTAGCTTCTCTTTTTTTATGTAGTAAAAAAATGTTATATTTTATATGAATATACTATTAAGAAAAGGGATTGTTTACCAAGAGGGCGAATGTATACAACAAAGAATATGGAGAATTAGGTGGTTGGGGAGTAATGAAAATTTTACTTGTAACAGAGTCAGAAGAAAATAGGAAACAATTACGAGAACTGTTTACAGAAAATATTCGAAATATAGAATGTTTTGAAGCGAAAACAGGAATGGAATCATTACAGATGGCAAAAAGGTATGTTCCTGATTTTATTTTTTTAGATGTCCATTTAGCAGATGGAACAGGCTTTGAAATTTCAGGTTTATTACATGATATATCTTCGCATACAAAGTTTGTCTTTATAGGTGCAAATGTAGAAGAGGCAGTTGCATCGTTTCGTTTTCATGCTTTTTATTATTTATTACAGCCGTTTGAACAAGAAGATTTGCAATTTTTACTGCATACAATTGAACAAGAAAAAGAGAAGAACGAGAAGAGTCGTTTAAGAAAACTTCCAATTGAAATGCATGATGGAATTTCTTATATCTTTCCAAAAGACATTGTGTATGTGAGCAAAAATAAAGAAAATAAAACAGTTTCAATTTATACAACGAATAACCAATACATTTCAACATATACGCTTCAGGAATTAGAGGGGAAATTAGCGGTATATGATTTTTTACGCGTGCATAAAAGCTATCTCATTAATGTGACTTATGTACAAGATTTAAAACCATATTGTAATGGAACATATAATTTATATTTAACAAAATATGATGAACAACCAATACCAGTTAGCCGTAACTATGTAAAGAGGCTCCGAAATAAAATTGAGTTATAAAATGAAATTACCATAAGGATCTTCTTATGGTAATTTCATTTTATGGATGAATTTGAACATGTTGGAAATGAAATGGTTCATCATAGGTTGTATATAATTAAAATATTTAGAAAATTTAGTATAATTCCCACTAAGGCATCTTATTAGGGGGGATTCGTAGTGAAGGCATTAAAGTCGATTTTACTTTGGGGGCTTATTGCGGCAGTAGGAGCAGCAGGATTTGCAGTATTAGCGTTATCACGAGGAGAAACGATTAATGCAATTTGGTTGTTAGTTGCAGGAGTTTCTGTATATGCAATTGCCTATCGATTTTATAGTAAATTTATCGCACAAAAAGTATTTGAGCTAGATAATAAACGGAAAACACCAGCTGAAGTTTTAAATGATGGAAAGGATTATGTACCAACAAATAAATGGGTACTATTTGGCCATCATTTCGCAGCAATTGCTGGAGCAGGCCCGTTAGTAGGTCCAATTTTAGCAGCACAAATGGGATATTTACCGGGGACACTTTGGATTATCGTTGGGGTAGTATTAGCTGGAGCGGTCCAAGATTTCGTTATTTTATTTGCTTCTACTCGTCGTAACGGAAAATCATTAGGAGAGATGATAAAAGAAGAGATTGGCCCTGTAACAGGGTTCATTGCAATGGTTGGTATTTTAGGAATTATGATTATTTTATTAGCTGTATTAGCACTTGTCGTTGTAAAAGCTTTAATCGGAAGTCCATGGGGAATGTTTACAATTGCGGCAACAATTCCAATTGCCTTTTTTATGGGTGTTTATATGCGTTATATTCGTCCGGGACGCGTTGGTGAAGGGTCAGCTATCGGAATTGTACTTCTCCTTTTATCAATCGTTGGAGGGCAGTATGTAGCGGAGCATCCAACTCTAGGTCCAATGTTTACATTTACAGGTGAAACAATTGCAATTATGCTAATTGCTTATGGATTTATCGCTTCTGCACTACCAGTTTGGTTATTACTGGCACCACGTGATTACTTAAGTACGTTTTTAAAGATTGGAACGATTGTTGGGCTTGCGCTTGGTATTTTAATTGTAGCACCGGACCTACAGATGCCAGCTGTTTCACAATTTGTAGATGGAACAGGACCTGTATTCTCTGGTAGCTTATTCCCATTTTTATTTATTACCATTGCATGTGGTGCGGTATCTGGCTTCCATGCACTCATTTCATCTGGTACAACGCCAAAGATGATGGAACGAGAAGGTCATGCTCGTCCAATCGGTTACGGAGCAATGCTAATGGAGTCATTTGTTGCTTTAATGGCGATGATTGCAGCTTGTGTATTAACGCCAGGAACATACTTTGCGATTAATAGTCCAGCTGCCCTTATCGGTGTAGATGTTGCACAGGCTTCACAAGTCATCTCTTCATGGGGCTTTACAATTACACCAAATGAATTAAAAGAACTCGCAGCAAATATTGGTGAACAAACTGTATTATCTCGTACAGGAGGTGCACCAACGCTAGCGATTGGAATGGCATATATTTTCTCACAAGTTATTGGTGGACAAGCACTGATGGCATTTTGGTATCACTTTGCGATTTTATTTGAAGCGTTATTTATTTTAACGACAATTGATGCGGGGACGCGTGTTGGACGTTTTATGATTCAAGATATTTTAGGCCATGTATATAAGCCGCTTGGAAGAACAGATTCTACAATTGCGAACGTTATTGCAACGACACTTTGTGTATTAGGTTGGGGTTATTTCTTGTATCAGGGTGTTGTCGATCCGCTTGGAGGTATTAATACGTTATGGCCATTGTTTGGAATTGCCAACCAAATGCTAGCTGGAATTGCGCTTTTACTTGGAACAACCATTCTATTTAAAATGGGGAAAAAAGCATATGTGTGGGTTACGCTCGTACCAACAATAGGGCTACTCGTTGTTACGATGACAGCAGGCTATCAAAAGCTATTCCATGAAAATCCGAAGATTGGTTTTCTATCTCATGCGAAAGTATTCCAAGATGCTTTAAATAAAGGAGAAGTGTTAGCACCAGCGAAAGATGTCGCTCAGATGAAACAAATTATTTTCAATGATTACGTAGATGCAGCACTATGTGGATTGTTCATGGTCGTTGTAATTACTGTTCTAATTTCAGCAATTCGTTTATGGATAAAGGTACTACAAAATAAAGATGTTCCACTTAAAGAATCACCATATATTCCACGAGATGGAGGAGAGGCACGCGATTATGCGTAAAAAAATAGCAGAAGTTTGGAAGTATCGAAAGCAATTTATTAGTTTACTTGTTGGAGTGCCAAGCTATGAAAAATATGTTGCACATATGAAGGAACATCATCCAGAAGAACCTATCCTTTGTCAAAAGCAATTCTTTTCTGAAGCACAAGAAGCAAGGTTTAACGCAAAGGGTGGGAAAATTTCAAGATGCTGTTAAGTTTCACGTGAAACAAATTCGTTACATTGGCTAATTGTATTAACGATAGGTACTGCAAAATAGCTCTTACTATACGTCAAAGTATAGTAAGAGCTATTTTTGTAAACTTTGCAATCGCATTGTTTTATCCCGCATTAACGGGCTGTAAGAATCCCACCTCAAAACTTGAGAAAAAGCGAAGGAGTTTAGGTGGGAGATTAAGAAAATCCTCACTGAGTGAAGTTTCACTTTATTGGATTTTTAACAAAAAATAGGCATTTTGCATAAATTAACTTTATAGGTCTTTAAAAGTAAGGAGGGATTGTAATGAACGAAGGGTTTCAAGAAGCCTACGGCACATATATAACATTAGGTGGTTTAGCTTTACTTTTAATTGGCTCACTTGGTGCAGCATTCATAGCTTATCAATCCTATGAACATGTATTACAAACATTAGCATGATTAAAAAATGGCCCCTAAGTCGATGATTACGACTAGGGGCTATTTTTTAATGAAATCTCTTATACAAGCTCTTTTCCAACGCCATATTTACGGTAAGCGCCGTGATGTGTTGGGCCAACATATTCGTTTAACTTGAATGAGTGGCGAATTGCAGCTGTGATGAATTCTTTTGCAACTTTCACTGCTTCTTTTACAGATTTTCCTTTTGCAAGTTCTGCTGTAATTGCTGCAGAGTATGTACAGCCAGCGCCGTGTGTATATGTTGTATCAATTTTTTCAGATTCTAAAATTTCAAATGTTTCTCCATCAAATAGTACATCGATTGCTTTTTCTGTTCCTAATTTGCTGCCACCTTTAATTAATACATATTTTGCACCTAATGCATGAATCTTTTCAGCAGCCTCTTTCATATCGTCTAGAGAGTTAATTTTCACACCACTTAATTGATATGCTTCAAATAGGTTTGGTGTTACAACTAACGCTTTTGGAACAAGGACGTCGCGTAAGCACTCATTTGTTTCTGGGTGAAGTGCTTCGTCAGCACCTTTACATACCATAACCGGGTCAACCACTACATTTTTGAAATTGTGTTTTTCAATCGCTTCAGCTACCATCTCGATAATTTCTACAGAACCAAGCATTCCTGTCTTTAATGCATCAACGCCAACACCTTCAATTGTCGTTTCTAATTGTGGTTTTAGCGTAGAAGCTGCAATAGGAAATACGTTGTGTGCCCAGCCGTTGTGTGGGTCCATCGTTACGATTGTCGTAAGAGATGTTACACCGTAAACGCCAAGCTCCTGAAATGTTTTTAAGTCTGCTTGAATACCAGCCCCTCCGCTTGTGTCAGATCCGGCAATCGTAAGTGCTTTATTTAGTGTCATTGCGTAATCCCCCTTAGTTATCAACTACATTTTTCAATTTATCCCGCTATTTTCGGGCTGTAAGACTCCCACCTCAAAACTTGAGAAAAAGCGAAGAAGCTTAGATGGAAGATTGACAGCCCACAAAAGCCCGATTGGTCGGGCTGACACTCAGTGGGGGATGAAGAAACCCCCACTGAGTGAAGTTTCACTTTATTATATCAATGTTAGCAATAAGTACAAAGTGAAAAAGAACGATGTAGGTTTTACTTTTTATTTAGTTTGGTACAATAATGAAAAATAAAGGTATACGAAGCTAGGGGATGTATTATGTTTCGAGAAAGTCGAACGAATGAATTAATCATATTAAAAGAAATAGCGGAAACGTTAAATGCGTCTAACGATACATATGGCGTATTGGAAGCAGTATTAAAAAAATTATTACAGGTAACAGGGTTAACGACGGGATGGATTTTTCTTGCTGATGAAGAGGGGCGTTACACAAAAATTATCGATTATAATTTACCACCTGCACTTTCTTTTCAAAATAAGAAGCCGATGTGTGAAGGAGAATGTTGGTGTTTGCGCCGCTTTGTTGATGGAAAGCTAGAGCGTGCGGTTAATATTATTGAATGCAAACGGATTGTGACTGCAATTGAACAAAACTGGGGAGATACAAATGGAATTCTTCATCATGCGACGGTCCCACTTAAGGCTGGTAATGAAGAGTTTGGATTGCTAAATGTGGCAAAACCAGAAAAAAATCATTTTAATGAGGAAGAATTAGCGCTTTTGCAGTCAGTTGCATTGCAAATTGGAACGGCCTTAAAACGTGCGAAGTTGTATGAAAGTGAACAAAAAAGAGCGAGTTATTATGTGAAGCTAGAACAGGTCATTCAGCATATTGGAAAAATGCAAACTCGTAGCGAATTGCTTGTAGAAGCAGTCAAGCAAGTTGGTATTGTGTTCTCATGGCCATCTGTTACTTTCTTTATAAGACAAAACAAGAAAGTAACCATTCATACCTCTTATGAAAAAGGTATGTTACATGAAGAAAGTCGAACGATTTCTAAACAACAATTACAAGTCATTCAAGCGGTAATAAATGAAGGGAAATCAATACATGTTACACATGATGAGGTGGTAGGAGAGGCGTCCTTTTATAAATCGGCAGCTGCTGTACCGATTTTCATTCAGAATCAAATTTTTGGTGTGTTATTTGTAAGTAGTGTGAGAAAGTATGAGTTTGATCATCATGATATGGATATTTTACAGGTGATTGCAGAGCATATCTCACTGGCACTTGAAAACATACGTTTAAATGAGCAACATCATGAACTTGCACGGATGGAAGAGCGGAACCGATTAGCTCGGGATTTACATGACTCGGTTTGTCAAAAACTGTTCTCACTAACGTTAATGGCAAGAGGGATTGAAGCGTTAGTAGGAAAGTCAAATGGAGAGGTGGGCGAATCACTTCATGATATGCAGCAACTGACGAAAGAGGCATTGCAAGAGATGCGGACGCTCATTTGGCAACTGCGACCAGCTGGTTTAGAGAATGGATTGTTGCTTGCATTAAAACAGTACGGAGAAGGATTAGGTCTAAAGATACTTCAGCATGTAGAAGGCGTCGTAGATTTACCAAGAGCAGTAGAAGAATCACTTTGGCGTATTGGACAAGAAGCATTTAATAACGTTACAAAGCATGCTAATGTACGTGAAGTAGCCGTTTATATGAAAGTGACAAAAAGAGGAGTAACGATGAATATTGTCGATTATGGGCAAGGTTTTGATATTTTACCTGTAAAAAAAGGAACACTTGGTATGACAACAATGCATGAGAGAGCACAAATGCTTGGCGGACATGTTACGATTGTCAGTCAACCAGGTGAGACGAATGTGAAAGTAACAGTACCACTGTAAACGTTATATAGAAAATGAGGGAAGCACGTGAACATAAAAGTATTGTTAGTGGACGATCATACGGTTGTGCTAAAAGGTTTATCCTTTTTCTTAAAAACACAAGAAAACATTGAATTAGTCGGGGAAGCAAGTAATGGAAAAGAAGCGTTGCAAAAAGCGAAGGAGACAAATCCAGATGTTGTTTTAATGGATTTATCTATGCCGGAGATGGATGGTATTGAGGCAACAAAATATATAAAAGAAGATAATCCAAGTATAAAAGTATTAGTTTTAACAAGCTTTTCAGATCAAGATCACGTTTTACCAGCATTGCAAGCTGGAGCGAGTGGCTACATTTTAAAAGATGTAGAACCGGATCAACTTGTTGAAGCGATTCGAAGTGCCTACAAAGGAAATATACAACTTCATCCAGATATTGCAAATGTATTGTTATTACAAGGTATGCCAAAACAAAAGAATGAAATGCAATTTGAATCATTAACAAGTAGAGAAAATGAAGTATTAAAGTTATTGGCAAAAGGAATGAGTAATAAAGAAATTGCAGCGGTGCTTACAATTACGGAAAAGACAGTGAAAGTGCATGTAAGTAATATTTTAAATAAATTAGATGTAGCTGATCGTACACAGGCGGCATTATATGCTGTGAAACATGGTATGGAATAAGACAAAAGTCGTAGGACGAAAAGACAAGCTTTTTTATAAAAAGATACGTCTATATACGGAAGAAGCTCCTTTTTTGAAAAGATATAATGTATGTATCAACAACAAAGTAATCGTCTTTTCATAGGAGGAAGATTAACATGACAACAGTTTTATTCGTAAAAGCAAACAATCGCCCAGCTGAACAAGCTGTAAGTGTAAAATTATATGAAACATTTTTAGCAAGTTATAAAGAAGCAAATCCAACTCATACAATTGTAGAGTTAGACTTATATAAGGAAGAGCTACCATACGTTGGGGTAGATATGATTAATGGTACGTTCAAGTCTGGAAAAGGATTTGCTTTAACAGAAGAAGAAGCAAAAGCAGTAGCAGTTGCTGATAAATATTTAGATCAATTTCTTGCAGCTGATAAAGTAGTATTTGCTTTCCCTTTATGGAACTTAACAATTCCAGCGGTACTTCATACGTATATTGATTACTTAAACCGTGCAGGTAAAACATTTAAATATACAGCAGAGGGCCCAGTAGGTCTTGTAACAGATAAAAAAATTGCATTATTAAATGCGCGTGGCGGTGTTTATTCTGAAGGGCCAGCAGCAGAAGTTGAGATGGCTGTAAAATACGTAGCTGCAATGATGGGCTTCTTCGGTGCAAGAGATATTGAGACAGTTATTATCGAAGGACATAATCAATTTGTAGATCGTGCTGAAGAAATTATTGCAAATGGACTTGAAGAAGCTGCAAAAGTGGCAAATACATTTTAAGTGAGAGAGGGGAATAGCCCTCTCTTTTGTTATTTCCGTATAATACCTTGAAACTTTCCTTCTAACACCTTCTTATCATGTTGGTTGAAACATTCTGCTTTTGAAGCCATGATAATTCTATCCTCTTGCTCTTCATAATGAATAAGCGTTACTTCACACCGAATTGTGTCTTCTGTAAAAACAGGGCGTAAAAATGTGAAATCTGCATTGCGGGCGATAAAATTTAAATCACCACCAATTTTAGTTGGTAACGTTGCAACAAGTAAGCCTTGAACCATGACACGACCATTTTCATCGGGCGTAACGTGATGTTCACCTGCGTCCCCAGAAATTTTACTGAAAATCTCAACGTCTTCTTTCGTAAATCTTTTTTCAAATGTGATAATATCCCCGATTTTCATATAACCAACCTCCTGATTAAATTATGAATGGTTATTCATTCATAATTTAAATGTATAGAATTTTTAGTTATTCGTAAATATTTGTTATTAAAAAATATTCAGAAAAATAATTGACGCTTTAAAATTATTGTTATACAATCTGTCTTAATTGCATAAGTCTTATCAAGAAAAGGTGGAGGGACTAGGCCCTATGAAACCTTGGCAACAGCCGCGAAACGGAACTGTGCCAAATCCTACAGGTAACATCCTGACAGATAAGAATCAGCGAATGGTAGATCGTGTGTCAAAGCTGCATCTTTCTTATTTAGGGGGATGCAGCTTTTTTATTTTTAAAAAGAAAGGGGACTGCAGAGTGGAGGAGTCATGGGGAAAAGGAACCATTTGTGTACAAGGTGGTTATACACCAAAAAATGGAGAGCCACGTGTTTTGCCGTTATATCAAAGTACGACCTACAAATATGACACATCCGATGATTTAGCAGCACTTTTTGATTTGCAAGCAGAAGGATATATTTACACACGCATTGGGAATCCGACATTAGCTGCATTTGAACAGAAATTAACGGATTTAGAAGGTGGAGTTGGGGCAGTTGCAACAGCGTCAGGGCAAGCAGCAATTATGTTAGCTGTTTTAAATATATGCAGCAGCGGAGATCATGTACTTTGTTCATCTACAGTGTATGGTGGCACATTTAACCTGTTTGCAGTGAGTTTAAAAAAGCTTGGGATTGAGGTGACGTTCTTTAATCCAAATATGACAGCTGATGAAATTGTCGCTCTTGCAAATGAGAAAACGAAACTAGTATATGGGGAAGCGCTCGGAAATCCAGCGATGAATGTTTTAAACTTTGAAGAGTTTTCGAAGGCAGCGAAAGAGTTAGAAGTTCCGCTTATTGTGGATAACACACTAGCTACACCGTGCTTATGCAATGCGTTTGAACATGGAGCAAACATTGTTGTACATTCTACAACAAAGTATATCGATGGTCACGCCACGTCTTTAGGTGGTGTTGTAATTGATGGAGGGAACTTTGATTGGACAAAGGGGAAATTTCCAGAACTTGTTGAAAGAGATGAAAGTTATCGTGGCGTTCGCTATGTACAAGACTTTGGAGCGGCAGCTTATATAGTAAAGGCACGTGTGCAATTACTTCGGGATTATGGGAACTGTATGAGTCCGTTTAATGCGTACTTAAGTAACATTGGGCTTGAAACACTTCACTTACGAATGGAGCGCCATAGTGAAAATACGCTTGCTGTCGCAAAGTGGCTTTCTTCTCATGAACGCGTTGCATGGGTGAATTATCCAGGACTCGCGGATAATGAGCATTATGCTTTGACGAAAAAGTATTTACCAAAAGGCGCAAGTGGTGTATTAACATTTGGCATTAAAGGCGGATTACAAGCGGCCAAAGAGTTTATTAGCAATGTAAAGTTAGCAACATTAGTGACACATGTAGCTGATGCAAGAACGTGCGTAATTCATCCAGCGAGTACAACGCATCGTCAATTAACAGAAGAGCAACAGTATTTAGCTGGTGTAACATCAGATTTAATTCGTATATCAGTCGGTATTGAAGATGTAAAAGATATTATTGCAGATTTAACAGAAGCATTAGCCGGGGGAAGAAAAAATGCCAATTATAATTGATAAAGATTTACCTGCTTGTAAAATATTGCAAAGTGAAAATATTTTTGTCATGACAAAAGAGCGGGCAGAAACACAAGATATTCGAGCTTTAAAGATCGCGATTTTAAATTTAATGCCAACGAAGCAAGAAACAGAAGCGCAGTTGCTTCGCTTAGTTGGGAATACACCGTTACAATTAGATGTTCATCTTCTTCATATGGAATCACATACGTCACGTAACGTAGCACAGGAGCATTTAACAAGCTTTTATAAAACGTTTCGGGATATTGAAGAAGAGCGATTTGATGGGCTCATTATTACCGGTGCGCCTGTTGAAACACTTCCATTTGAAGAGGTCGATTATTGGGAAGAGCTAACGAAAATTATGGATTATTGCAATAAACATGTAACATCAACACTCCATATTTGTTGGGGTGCTCAAGCTGGGTTGTATTATCATTACGGTGTTCCAAAGTATCCACTCGAGGAGAAGATGTTTGGTGTGTTTGAACATGAAGTGAAAGAAGAACATGTGAAGTTATTAAGAGGTTTTGATGAAACGTTTTTTGCACCACATTCCCGTCATACAGAAGTGCGTGTACATGATATTGAAAAGGTAAAGGATCTTCAATTGTTAGCAGTATCTGAAGAAGCAGGGGTGCACCTCGCCAGCAATCATGATGGAAAGCATATTTTTGTACTCGGTCATAGTGAATATGGCCCTTGTACGTTACAACAGGAATATGAAAGAGATATTCAGAAAGGGTTACCAATTCAGGTTCCGAAAAATTATTTTAAATATGATAATCCATCAGAAAAGCCAATTGTAAAGTGGCGGAGTCATGGGAGTTTACTTTTTTCAAATTGGCTTAATTATTATGTCTATCAAGAAACCCCCTATATTTTATAAAGTGAATGTGGTATTTGGTAGCGTTTTCTTTGTATAGGAAATGATATATTTTTCAAAATGTTCTAAATATATTGTCTTTAATAGAGTTAACTTATATAATTTCATCTAACTATAAATTTTTTAAGGGGTGGACAGTAACATGAATGAAATTCGAGTAGGTTTATTAGGACTAGGAACAGTAGGCAGTGGTGTCGTACGAATTATTACCGATCATCAAGATCGTCTTATGCATCAAGTAGGATGCCCTGTAACCGTAGCAAAAGTATTAGTACAAAATATAGAAAAAGAACGAGATGTCCAAGTAACCCCAAATCTATTAACAACAAATCCAAGTGAAATTATAGATAATCCAAACATCGATGTTGTGATTGAAGTGATGGGCGGTATAGATGAAACGAAAGCATATATTTTACAAGCATTAAAGAGTGGTAAACATGTTGTCACTGCAAATAAAGATCTAATGGCACTGCATGGTGCAGAGCTTTTAATGGTGGCAAAAGAAAATGGAGCGGATTTATTTTATGAAGCAAGTGTTGCAGGCGGAATTCCAATTTTACGAAGTATTGTTGAAGGGTTATCCTCTGACCGCATTACGAAGATGATGGGAATTGTAAATGGGACAACAAACTACATTTTAACAAAAATGTCCGATGAAGGGAGGGCGTATGACGACGTGTTAAAAGAAGCGCAGCAGCTTGGATTTGCAGAAGCGGATCCAACATCAGACGTTGAGGGCTTAGATGCGGCAAGAAAGATGACAATTTTGGCGACTCTTGGCTTTTCAACAAATGTAGAACTAGGCGATGTAAATGTAAAAGGAATTACGTCGATTACAGAAGAGGATATTACATATAGTAAAAGCCTTGGATATACAATTAAATTAATTGGCGTAGCAAAACGTGATGGCGAAAAATTAGAGGTAACAGTAGAGCCTACACTTCTTCCCAATTCACATCCACTTGCAGCTGTTCAAAATGAATATAATGCTGTGTATGTATATGGTGAAGCGGTTGGAGAAACAATGTTTTACGGACCAGGAGCTGGCAGTTTGCCAACAGCAACAGCAGTTGTATCGGATTTAGTAGCTGTGATGCAAAATGTACGCCTTGGTGTAACAGGAAATAGCGCAGTTTCCCCTCAATATGAGAAGGTGTTAAAGGATAGCGATGATATCTTTGTGAAGAAGTTTTTACGATTACATGTAAAAGATGAAGTTGGTGTATTTGCAAAAATCACTTCTTTATTCTCAGAGCGAAGCGTAAGCTTTGAAAAGATTATTCAAATGCCATTACAAGAAAAAGGCGCGGCTGAGATTGTAATTGTTACACACCGAGCGTCCCTTGCTGACTATCAATATATTTTAAATAAGCTAGAAACATATGAAGAAGTGGATTGTGTGAAGGCCAATTACCGTATTGAAGGGGATGCTCGCTAATGTGGAAAGGGCTACTTGACGCATATAAAGAGTTTCTACCTGTTAAAGAGCATACGCCAGCGCTAACGCTACATGAGGGAAACACGCCGCTTGTATTGTTAGAGAATCTTTCAGAAAAGTGGGGCGTAACGATTTACGGAAAAATAGAAGGAGCTAATCCAACAGGGTCCTTTAAAGACCGTGGTATGGTAATGGCGGTTGCAAAAGCAAAAGAAGAAGGAAGTAAAACTGTCATTTGTGCTTCTACAGGAAATACATCAGCATCTGCAGCAGCTTATGCTGCTCGTGCTGGTTTATCTTGTATTGTTATGATTCCAAATGGGAAGATTGCTTATGGAAAGTTAGCGCAAGCTGTTATGTATGGTGCTGAAATTATTAGTATTGATGGGAATTTTGATCATGCATTGCAAATGGTTCGGAATTTAAGTGATGACTCGCCAATTACGCTTGTAAACTCTGTAAATCCGTACCGTATTGAAGGTCAAAAAACAGCTGCATTTGAAATTTGTGATGCACTTGGGGCGGCGCCAGATATTTTGGCAATTCCAGTGGGGAATGCTGGGAATATTACAGCGTATTGGAAGGGATTTAAAGAGTATAATGCAAAGTGTGCGACAGGTTTACCAGAAATGCGTGGATTTGAAGCGGAGGGAGCAGCAGCAATTGTAAGAGGTTATGCGATTGAGGAGCCAGAAACAATTGCAACAGCTATTCGAATTGGAAATCCAGCAAGCTGGGATAAAGCGGTGGCAGCAGCAAACAATTCCGGTGGGAAAATTGATCAAGTGACAGATGAAGAAATTCTTCATGCATACGAATCATTAGCAAAATATGAAGGGATCTTTGCAGAACCTGCTTCTTGTGCATCAATTGCGGGTATTTATAAGCAGGTGCAAACGGGAGAAATTCCAAAGGGAAGTCGTATTGTGGCTGTATTAACAGGGAATGGGCTTAAGGATCCAAATGTTGCAATTGATACGAAGAATATTCAGCCAGTTGTGTTGCCAAATGATGAAAAAGTTGTGTTTGAACACATTCAAGGAGCTGTTGTAAGGTGAAGTTAGCTCCGATGTTTACAATTCGTGTTCCAGCCAGCACAGCCAACATTGGTCCAGGGTTCGATTCTATCGGTCTTGCAGTTAGCAAATATTTAACGGTTAAAGTGTTCTCTCATCATAAATGGGAATGCCAGGCGAAAACATCTATTTTACAAGGTATTCCAGAAGATGAAGGGAATTTATTGTTTCAAACAGCATTAAAAGTAGCAGCCCGTTATAAAAAAACATTGCCGTATTGTAAGCTTCATCTTTTTAGTGACATTCCACTTGCAAGAGGGCTGGGCAGCAGTGCATCAGCTATTATTGCTGGGATTGAACTTGCGAATCAACTTTGTGAATTGCAATTAGCTGAAAGTGAAAAATTGTTAATTGCAACAGAAATGGAAGGTCATATCGACAATGTTGGTGCGGCGTTATACGGCGGATTAATCGTTGGTACATATGACGGAACGAATATTTCGTTTCTAGCAAAAAGTATTCATGAAATTGAAGTTGTTGCGGTTATTCCTTCTTATGAGCTGAAAACTGTACATGCAAGAGATGTATTGCCAAGTAGATTATCATATGTAGAAGCTATTCGCGGCAGTAGTATTGCAAGTGTACTTGCTATTGCTTTATATAAAGAAGACTGGGAGCTTGCTGGTGAAATGATGCAGCAAGATTTATTCCATGAACCGTACCGGGAACAACTTGTCCCAGAACTGAAAGCACTTCGCGGATTACAACATCCAAATTTATATGGTGTTTCATTAAGCGGTGCAGGTCCAACTGTACTTTGTTATG
Organism: Bacillus manliponensis; assembly: GCF_000712595.1. GTDB lineage: Bacteria > Bacillota > Bacilli > Bacillales > Bacillaceae_G > Bacillus_A > Bacillus_A manliponensis. Next base: position 378,930 of record NZ_JOTN01000001.1, on the reverse strand, counting down.
TACAAAAGGGAGAAGGACATCATATAAAAGAATGGTTACAAAATCAATTTTCACACTGCATGATAGAAGTATTACAAGTTGTAAATGAAGGTTTACAAGTGAAGATTGGTGCAGAAGAGTCTATCGAGAGCATGTAGTTCTTGGTAGACTCTTTTCTTTATCCCGTAAAAGCCTGATTGGTTCAACTAACACTCAGAGGGGGGGAAGAAACCCCCCCCACTGAGTGAAGTTTCACTTTATGATTGAAGGCGTCAAAAATCGCTTTTCAAAAAGGCGTTTGGTATAATTAGGGACAATCTAGAAGGAATAAAAAGGGGTTGTGACATGGGTTCAAAAGTCGTAAAAGGAACGTTGTTTGTTACTATCGTATCTTTTTGTTTATTTGCTTATGGTTTTATCATGAGTGTGAAAGATGTGCTGTATCCAACACCTTCAAATGTAGAAAAATCTACTGAAATGCAAGAGGTAAAAGGAAAGCAATCATCAGGTACATTGAATATTGTTAGTTTAGGTGATTCGTTAACAAGAGGTGTTGGTGATAAGGAAGGTACTGGGTATATTGGCAGACTGAAAGATAGTTTGCAGCATGATTATAAGCAAAAGGTTTCCCTCACAAATTTAGCGGTAAGCGGGGCAAAAACAAAAGATTTACTAACGCAACTTGAAAGTAAGGGAACGACTTATTCTATTCAACAAGCAGATATGATTGTGTTAACGATTGGTGGAAATGATTTGTTCCCAGGATTTGAGAGTATGAGCAATATCGATTTAACGACATATAAACCAGACACAGAGACGTTTCAAAATGATGCAAAGCAAATTTTATCTAAGCTCCGAGAGTTAAATTCAGACAGTCCGATTTTTTGGATGGGGTTATACAATCCGTTTGAAGATGTTGAAGGGTTAAAAGGATCTTCACCTATGGTCGTTGATTGGAATTCTTCTTTAGAAAAGATAGCATTAGATTATCCCAATGTATATATCATTCCAACATTTGATTTATTCCAAAGTAGAGGAAGCGACTTATTATATACGGACCATTTTCATCCAAATGAAAAAGGATATGAGTTTATGGCAGAACGTTTAGTCCAAAATATAGTGAGTAAACTAGAGATTGACGGGGGTGAAGAGAAGTGACCGCAGTTTTATCTGTCCGAAACGTAAAAAAAGTAATTGGTAAAAAGACGCTCGTGAAGAATATTTCGTTTGATGTAAGGCAAGGAGAGGTCTTTGGTTTTTTAGGGCCAAATGGTGCTGGTAAAACGACAACAATCCGAATGATTGTTGGGCTCATTCGTACAACAGAAGGCGAAATTAAAATTAGTGGTTATAACGTGAAAGATAACTTTCGAGAAGCGATGAGTCAAATTGGTAGTATCGTTGAAAATCCAGAGCTTTATACATATTTAACAGGATGGGAAAATTTAAAGCAATTTGCCCGCATGCTCGGCGGAATCTCTGATGAGCGGATTAAAGAAATTGCAAGAATGGTACGTCTGGATGAACGAATTCACGATAAAGTAAAAACGTACTCTCTCGGAATGAAGCAAAGGCTCGGTATTGCACAAGCTCTTCTTGGTGAACCGAAGTTACTTATATTAGATGAACCAACTAATGGATTAGATCCAGCTGGTATTCGTGAGCTTCGTGAGTTTATCCATCATTTAGTTCAAAAAGAGAATATGAGTGTATTTATTTCTAGTCACTTATTAAGTGAAGTACAAATGATCTGTGACCGCGTTGCAATCATTCATAAGGGGAGCATGATTACAGTTGCTCCTATTGAAGAACTTGTAAAGAAGACGAGTGACCACGTTGAGTGGCATGTTACGCCCGTTTCAAAGGCGAAAGCATTGTTAGAGGAAGCTGATGAAGTAAGTGAAGTGAAGATAGAGGACGAGCGTTTATTATGCAGAATGAACCCGAGTCGTATTAGTTTTTATAATAAACATTTTGTAGGGCATAATATAGAAGTTCATAGTGTGAAAGAAGTTGTCTTTACCCTTGAAGACTTATTTATTGAATTGACAAGGGGGGAACAACATGCGTGAGTTTGCCAATCTTGTATATAACGAATCGGAAAAAATTTACCGCAAGAAACGCATTGCTGTTGTTACTCTTATTCTCATTATTTTAATTCCGCTGTTTGTGTATGCACAGTATCGCGAAGTGCAAACGACAGTGAAACGCCTTGGAACAGATGATTGGAAAGTAGCTCTTCAGCAACAAATTGTTGATTCGCAAAATCGATTAAATAGTTCAAGAATACCAGAAGAATGGCGTGCCTGGTTAAAGGTACGTGTTGAGCAGCAACAGTACTATTTAGATCATGATATTAATCCAAATGCACCAGGGGCACCAACATTTATGCGTATATTCATTGAGCAAGCAATTACGTTGTTTATCCCACTTCTTGTTATGATTGTTGCTATCGATATTGTATCCGGAGAACGAAGTGATGGTACGATGAAAATGTTATTAACGCGGCCGATTCGGCGGTGGAAAATACTGCTTAGTAAGTATGTAACGATGGTTTTGTATGTATCACTTATATTGCTTCTCGTTGGTGTTATTTCCTATTTAATATCAGGTATTGTATTTGGATACGGAGGCTGGAATTTACCCGTGCTTACAGGATTTTCAGCGGAAAGTGAAACATTAAATACAAACTTTGTTCATCTTATTCCGCAGTGGCAATACATTTTAATGGCGTACGGATTGGCATGGTTTGTTGCGATTGTTGTTGGGACAATTTCTTTTATGATTTCTGTTTTAATTCGTAATACACCCGCAGGTATGGGGGTTATGCTCGCTGCGCTAATTGCAGGTGGTATTTTAAGTAGTTTTGCATCATCTTGGGAAGGTGCAAAATATATTTTTAGTGTCAATTTATCATTAATTGATTATTTATCTGGGCAGCTGCCAACGCTGCAAGGATTATCGCTTAGCTTTTCGCTATTAAACTTAACAGTTTGGGCAGTTGGATCACTTATTGTTGCGTTTGTTGTCTTTACAAAGCAAGACATGGTGAATTAAAGGAAATAGGAAGTGAAAAGATGATGAAACGATTACAAAATGATTGGACACCTTTATTGTCGACTGAATTTGAAAAGCCATACTATCAAAAGCTAGAACAGTTTTTAGATGAAGAATATAAAACACAGGTTATTTATCCAGCAGCTACTGATATTTTTAATGCGCTGCATTATACAAGCTATAAAGATACGAAAGTTGTTATTTTAGGACAAGATCCATATCATGGACCAAATCAAGCACATGGTTTAAGTTTTTCCGTGCAACCAGAAGTGAAAATTCCACCATCTTTACTGAATATGTATAAAGAGCTTCAAGATGACCTTGGCTATGAAGTGCCAAATAACGGGTATTTAGTCAAATGGGCTGAGCAAGGTGTGTTACTATTAAATACAGTATTAACAGTCCGTCAAGGTGAAGCAAATTCTCATAAAGGAAAAGGGTGGGAGATATTCACAGATCGTGTTATTGAATTGTTAAATGAACGTGAGAAACCTGTTATTTTTGTATTGTGGGGGCGCCATGCGCAAGCAAAGAAAAAGTTCATTACAAACAAACATCATTATATTATTGAGTCTGTACATCCAAGCCCATTATCAGCAAGGCGAGGTTTCTTTGGAAGTAAGCCGTATTCAAAAATTAACGGAATTTTGTCTAACATAGGGGAGAAAGAGATCGATTGGCGAATTCCTAATAGATAGAAAATATTAGGAGGTCTACTAGATGAAGAAGTGCCAATATTGCAATGCTGAAAATGCTGTACACGCGATGTATTGTGAAAAATGTGAATTGCTTATAGGTGATGTATATACACCTCCAGTAGAAGAAAGTGTAGAGAAGGATATGAATTGCCTTCGCTGTGAGGAAGTAAAAATGATATGCATTGGCGAACAAAAATTACAGCGAGGTTCAACTGTAAGTAATTTATTTTTTAATGATATAGGGCTACTGATTCATGGACAATTGAAAGTAGAGGCATATCAATGTCCAAATTGCCATCGCTTAGAGTTTTTCTCTCAAAATTTAATAAAAACAGAAACCGGCCGCTAAACGAACGCGACCGGTTTTGTATTATTTATTTTGTTCTTTCTTTAATTTTGCATCAAGTACGAATGTACCGAATGGGATGATAGAAGAAACGAATGCTCCAATTCCCCATACGATTGACTTACGATGAACAATCATCACTTGGATGACAGCGAAAACAAATAAAATAAATAGTACGCCATGTGCCATGCCTGTTACAGAAACAGCTTTATCATAGCCAGCCATATATTTTAACGGCATTGCTACAAATAAAAGTAGTAAGAAAGAAATACCTTCAATTAATCCAATAACGCGCAGACGTCCAATTGGTGTCGATAACATAAAATGTCCTCCTTTTAAGCAAAGCTTGTATATAGTAAAGTTTTATTCTTTTACATAAGAAACTAGACTTCTTTACTCTATTATATACGAAAACACACTTTGCACTATGATAATGGTATAAAGTTCAAAATATATTCACAAGCTAAAACAATCCCCTTTGAAAGGATTGACTTCAAAGGGGATTTGTGAACAAGTTATTATACAAGAACTTCAGTTTGTAGTACGAACTTCTCTACTACTTTTGCAACACCGTCGTTCATGTTTGTATCTGTTACATAGTTTGCGATTTCTTTAATATCATCAGGCGCATTGCCCATTGCAACGCCAAGGCCTGCAAACTCAATCATAGCAAGATCATTATAGCTATCACCCATGGCAATAACTTCTTCACGTGTAATGCCAAGCGTTTGAATTAATTGGTTTAAGCTTGTACCTTTCGTCACGCCAGCTTCTGTAAACTCTAAGAAGAACGGCTTAGAACGCATAACGCTCAGTTTACCTTCTAATTCTTTTTGTAATTTCTTTTCAACTTCTGCAAGATATTCTGGTGTTTCAACCATTAATACTTTCACAACAGGCGCTGTAATTGCCTCTTTAAAGCTAGGAACTTCTATAAGTGGCATACCAGTAATTTCAGCTTCAATATTTGTATATGGATTATTTGCTTCTGTTACGATATCATCGCCAATGTAAGAGTGAATGCCAACATTTTCAGTTTTACTAATATCATATAAACTGTGAACGATTTCAGCTGATAGTGTACTGCTGAAAAGTTCCTCATCTGTTGCACAGTTAATAATTTTTGCACCGTTATAAGATAAAATAAAGCTTCCGTATTCTTCTAAACGAAGCTCCTTTGCAATTGCACGCATTGCGAAGGTTGGGCGACCAGAAGCAAGTACAACCTTCACACCGCGGGCCTGAGCTTCCATTAACGCTTCTTTCGTACGTGGTGAAATCGTGTGATCGTCACGTAGTAATGTATCATCTAAATCTAGTACTATCATTTTATAAGACATATGGGAACGTTCCTTTCATAGGTGTATTCTCTCTTTCTTCTATCGTAACAACTACGAAAATAGAGTGCAACGTTAGAAGTTTTCCAAATTGTGAAATATGAAAAGAGCAAAGCGTGAAATTAGCTTTGCTCTTTTGCTTTAGAACGTGAAAATATAATCTCAAGTACAATTGCCATGACAGAACCAAGTACAAGTCCATTGCTTAAAAATGAAGCTAGTGATGGCGGAAGTGCTGAAAAAGCTTGTGCTGGAATAAACATTACACCTATTCCTGTAAAAATAGATAATCCAGCAACGCGGAATAATTGTTCCTTATTTTCTACCCGCTCATATTCACGAAATGCAATGCCAATCATGCTTGCAAATACAGGATAAATAGCGGCATAGCCGACTGCGACAGGAATAGCTGCAAAGAACGATGTTACTTTTGGCAATAAGCTAATAACAATAATGAGGCAAGAGCCTATTATAAATGGCAATCGTTTATAAATATTTGTTGTTGCAATAAAACCAGCTGAACCAGAAATAGCAACTGGACCAATTGCAGAAAACAATCCGCCAAGTAATTGATTAATACCTGTTACGATACCGGCCTGTGTAAAACGTTCTTGCGGAGTGTTTTCGTCATACTTTGAAACAATATGTTGTACAACACGAATACTTGCTAGCATATTTGTTAGTAATAGAAGTGTGATGAAGATGACAGTAATGACCATATTCCATTCTAAACGTGGCATACCAAAAGCAAAGATTTCCGGAAAGCGAATGATATCTTGCACAGGTGTGACTGGATTTGAAAGTCCAAAGTATGTAAAAAGTCCCCAGCCAATTATAATGCTGCATAGGACAGAGTACTGTCCGAGAACAGGTAACTTCATAAGGAAAAATGATAGTAAAATGACGATAAGAGAAAGAATAAATACGCTTCCTTGTACTTTCGTATGTTCACCATCTAATCCAAACATCCCTTTTAAAAAGGAACCACTTAATTGTGCGACGAGAAGAAATAAGTATGTTCCAACTACAGTTGGTGTGAAATAACGGACTAATTTCTCAACTAGTCCAAATAAGCTTAGTAAAATACAAATCATACCACTAAGTAAAAAAGCATATTGTAGGACGCGTAATGTTTCATCTCCTGAGCCAAATAAAACAACACCAAGGCTGGCATAAAGAGAGAAAATCCCCCACCATAGTCCAGCAGGACCTTCCTGAATTGGTAAGCGGTGTCCAAAAATTGCTTGTAATAGGCCGGCGAAGCCGAGAACAAATAGTGTTCGTTGTACAAAAGCAATTGCTTCTATATCAGCAAGTCCATAACTTGCTGCAACGCTAATCGGTACAATGAGGCTACCGGTTAAAATAAATAATGCCCATTGTAAGGCGGAAAGAAAAGTTTTCATGTTATCGACCTCTTTCTTATATTCCATTTACAGTATATAGGTAGTTTGTTCATTCTGGCAAAAATGAGGAATAAGAGAAAGGCTGGTATTATGAATAGTCACATATAGATGAGGAAAATCGAAGAGAACGTGATATGATAAAGGTAATTTGTTTCATAGAGAAGCAAGGGAAAGAATTACAATATGAGGTGAAGTAAGAATGCAAATATCTAGCAACAAGATTTTAAATAAAATGGCAAGTGAAATTTCAAAAGCACAAGGAAGCGAATCTCATAAGCAGAAAGAACATTTACTAGTAGTTCGTGCATTATGTGATTTATTACTTGAGGAGCAATCAGAGGGAACTACACATGTTCAGCCACCGGTACAATCACATATCATTTCGCAAAACACACCAGTTCAACCGATCTCTAACATGGCTTCTATACAAGGAGAGCCTGTATATGTGAAAGAGGAAGATGCAAACGGTAATTCTTTATTTGATTTTTAAAAAGAAAATTCTTTAATATAAAAATAAAAAGGGGAATTAGCATGAAAATTTTCTTATTATTAGGATGTATTATGGCAGCATTATCTGTTGTGCTTGGAGCGTTTGGTGCACATGGACTTGAAGGGAAGTTATCACAAAAGATGTTAGATGTGTGGAAAACGGGTGTTACATATCAAATGTTTCATGCAGGTGGATTATTTGTTGTTGCACTTTTAATGGAGAAATTTCAATCTTCACTAGTTAGCACAGCAGGGTGGTTTATGGTAGCAGGAATTATTATGTTCTCTGGAAGTTTATACCTACTTAGCACAACGGGGATTAAATTCTTTGGCCCAATCACACCGCTTGGTGGTGTTTGCTTTATCGTGGGCTGGGTACTACTTGGTACGGCGATTGCAAAAGGTTTATAAAAAAACAAAAGCTGGCGAGCGCCAGCTTTTTTCTATAGTCTTGGAGCGTAAGTTGCAGTTTGCCCTGGTAAATATGTAATTTCCTCAGGGAACTCTACATAATCAAGGTAAATCATAAGGAGTAAGTAACGTTTTCCCGTCTTTGGTTCGCTAATTACGATATGGTCACGTCCGGCCGCTTCAATAATACCAGTATAAGACTGTGTACCAAGCGTACTATTTCGTTCAAACGTCATAACAACTGTTGCTTGCTTTCCTTTATTTAAACGAAGAATGTTTTCAATATAAGACTGTTCGAGCGGTAGCATCCCTTGTTGCACCGCTTGTTGTGCTGCTACCATTTGTTGTTGCTGTGCTCCTGCTACTTGTTGTTGCTGTTGTTGTCCTTGCGGTGGTAAATACGTTCCAGACGGTTGATAAAAAGAGCCGTAGTACGGATTTTGTTGCTGTGCCATAATAAATCAGTCCCTCCTTAAAAATAGATAAGAGTTAACTAATAGACGCTTGGGCAATCGCTTCCGGATGGTTGGAAGAAACAATGTTTTTTAAAACGACCAGAATTTTGTTGATCATACCAAGTTGGAGGACAGGGGCCTTCTGGTCTGAAAAACCATAATGCAAAATTGGCTGGCCAAAAACGTTGACCTTGAATGTTCCGCCTTGCAAGAGCAATGTCGCTTTCCCGCGCTCGTTGATAAAAGTATCCTTTTTGCGTCGCTTCAAAACCACCAGGGCTTTGGAAAACCATTTGTTTTATACTTCGAATTTGTTTAAAGTCTAAGCAATTTCCTCGAACGCGGTTCACACCGACATTACCCACCATGAGCATACCTTGTTGTCCTTCACCTTCAGCTTCAGCTCGCATTAATCGTGCTAATAACTTTACTTCTTCTTCTGTGTATGCAATAACGCCCATATGTTTCACCTCTCTTTTCAGATTGCTGAAAGAGGATTTCGTAATAAACAAGATGAAAACTTACTAGTTCATACCTATGAGAAAAGAGAAGTATATATGACAACCAAACTATGTTTTTCAGACGAGGCTATGTAAATAAAGAAACAGGGACGATTTATCGTCCCTGTTTCTTTATTATACGTGTAAAAATTGTTCTACTTTTTCAGTTGGTAAAATATTTCCAACGAAGAATGTACCAAATTCACCGTAGCGTGCACTTACTTCATCAAAGCGCATTTCATATACAAGCTTTTTAAATTGAAGAACGTCGTCAGAGAATAATGTTACGCCCCATTCGTAATCGTCAAATCCGACAGAGCCAGTGATGACTTGGCGTACGATTCCAGTGTATTGACGACCAATTTTACTGTGGCTGTACATTAATTTCTTGCGCTCTTCTAGCGGTAACATGTACCAGTTATCTTCGCCTTGGCGACGCTTGTCCATCGGATAGAAGCAAACGTGTTTCGCTTTTGGTAAAGCCGGATATAAACGCGCAAGGATTTGCGGGTTTTGGTAAGGATCTTCTTCAGCTGGAAGATAGTTACTTAATTCCACAACAGATACATAAGAATATGTAGGAATCATATATTGTGCTAATGTTGTTTTGTTAAATTCTGTTTCTAATTCATTTAATTCTTCCATTGTTGGACGTAAAAGCATGAACATAATATCTGCCTTTTGTCCAACGATTGTATATAAAGCATGACTACCTTGTTTTTCTTCTTCTGTTCTATTCCACTTTTCAACGATGTTTAAAAATTCGGACATAATTTGTTGACGCTCTTCACTTGATAATGCTTTCCAAGCTACCCAGTCCATTGAACGGAAATCATGTAAACAATACCAACCATCTAACGTTTGTGCTGCTTCAGCCATTTTCTTCACCTCGAATAATCAAGTTTTACACGTTAACTATATCATATATGAATGTAAAACATATACTAAGAGTCTTGGGCGCACAAAATTGTCACAATTGATCATTTTAGAAAGAGGGAATCTATGACTTAATTTTGGGAAAATATAATCATTTTATTTTCGCCTATTTTTTAGGAGCTAAAAGTTTAAATTAAAGGTAAAAAGGATTATTCTTAGAGATAGAGCTTTTTATTACGTAGGAGGGTTTATTCATGAGCGATTTATTTACAACTGTAAAAGAAAAAGTTCAAGGAAAAGATATTTCTATCGTATTCCCTGAAGGAACAGATGAAAGAATTTTAGGCGCTGCAGAGCGTTTAGCAAAAGAAGAGTTAGTAAAACCAATTTTAGTTGGTAATAAAGAAGATATTAACGCAAAAGCTGCTAGCATGAACTTAACATTAGCAGGCGTTACAATTTATGATCCAGCTACATATGAAGAAATGGATGCAATGGTAGCATCTTTCGTTGAGCGCCGTAAAGGAAAAGCAACTGAAGAAGCTGCTCGCGAAATTTTAAAAGACGAAAACTACTTCGGTACAATGCTTGTATATATGGGCAAAGCACACGGATTAGTAAGTGGTGCAGCTCATTCTACAGCTGACACAGTTCGTCCAGCACTTCAAATCATCAAAACAAAACCAGGCGTTTCAAAAACTTCTGGCGTATTCATCATGGTACGTGGCGATGAGAAGTATGTATTTGCAGACTGCGCAATCAATATTGCACCAAACAGCCAAGATTTAGCTGAAATTGGTATTGAAAGTGCAAAAACTGCTGAATTATTCGGCATCGATCCACGTGTTGCAATGTTAAGCTTCTCTACAAAAGGTTCTGCAAAATCTTCTGAAACAGAAAAAGTTGTAGAAGCAACTCGCATTGCAAAGGAAATGGCGCCAGGACTAACATTAGATGGTGAGTTCCAATTTGACGCTGCATTCGTACCATCTGTAGCTGAAAAGAAAGCTCCAGGTTCTGTTATTAAAGGTGATGCAAACGTATTCGTATTCCCAAGCTTAGAAGCTGGAAATATTGGTTACAAAATTGCACAGCGCTTAGGTAACTTCGAAGCAGTAGGACCAATCTTACAAGGCTTAAACATGCCAGTAAATGACCTATCTCGTGGTTGCAACGAAGAAGAAGTGTACAAGCTTGCTTTAATTACAGCGGCACAAGCAATCTAATTGTAAGAAAACCCGGCATATGCCGGGTTTTCTTATTTATTCAAATGAAATGCTTTGTTGTTGCGTTCAATCATACGCTCTAAGTTTTGCTCGTATAAAGGCATTTCATCTACCATCAGTTGTGATGGTGTTAATTTTGTTGTAAATCGCTGCAATGTTTGTAGAAGACGCATCATTAAGTCGGTTACTGTAAGTTCTTCGCCGAGAAGCTCAGATAACGAAGCCATCGTACTTGGTATGATTTCTGGGTACGTAAATCTTGTTTCTTCTCCTTGAATCGCTAAGTTATAAAAGTCACGAATAAGTGCAGCGCGCTCTGAACCACTCTTGTCTGCGCATAAATAAATTTGTACAGCAACCCCGCCGCGAATACGACGCTGCGAAATACCAGCAAACTTTTTCCCATCGATACTTAAATCGTAACTGCCAGGGCAATAAGAACCGACGATCTCTTTTGCTTCAATTGTAATGTTATAATCATTTAGCATTTCTTTTACTAAATGCCACATCGTATCATAGCCAAGATCAATATCAATGCCTTTTTCCGTTTCACGGAATAAAAGGGAAACGTTTAATACGCCCTCATCTAACACAACGGCAAGTCCACCCGAATTACGAACGATGAAGTTGAATCCTTTATTCTTTAAAAATTCCATACCTTCTTGCAAGTGAGGTAAGCGTGTATCTTGAATGCCAAGAACAATTGTATTGTGATGAACCCAAGAGCGCATTGTAGCAGGTGAATTACCGTTTCCAACCGTTGTGCATAGTGTATCGTCCATTGCGAAAGATTGCAGTGCATGAAACTGTGGTCCTAAGCTTGATTGGTCAACGATGCGCCATTCCTCTTGAGATAAAATCGAACGAGAATCGCTCATATAACTAACCCCTTATCTGTAAAATAACAATATTTATTATAACAAAAATAGTATGAGGGATGATTATAAAAGAATGGGACAAAATAAAAAGGTCCTTTGCATAGGACCTTTTATTCTGCGATTTTCTCTAAATTTCCATTTCGATCCATTCGAAACGACGTTTGTGGACGTTCTTCATCATCAAGTGCTAGTTTACGTGCACGGTTCATAATTTTCATCAACGTTTCGTAATCTTCTTGAACAGTATGAGATTGTTGCTCTAACTTCTCTACTTTTTGTGTGAGCTCTGCATTTTCACGCATTTGCTGTGCGATTTGCTGTTTTAATCTCTCATTCTCTTTTTCAAGAGCATTTGCTTTTACATCAGATGTTCCCATTGATTGTAAGAAGGAAATGACATCCTGCATTGTAATAGAAGTGTTTGTTTTTGCTACTCTAATTGGCTCTGTTTGTACCGGTACCGACTGCTGCACATATTGCGCTGTTTCTTGTAAGATAGGTTCATCTTCTTCATCTGTAACGACCATTGGAGTTGGCGGTGTATATAGAAGGCGCTTTTTCGCTTGTTCGCCACCAGCGGCACGCATTTTTTCTTTCCTATATTTTTTTGCTACTTGTAGCGCTTGATCATAACTATAACGAACGACAGCGTTCCAACGAAAACCACATGCAGCAGAAGTGCGGTTCAGTTGATCGCCCACCTCTTCAAATGCATTTAGTTGTGTACTACCTTCACGAACGTGACGAAGTACCGTTTCAGCAAGTAATAAATCATCTTCTTCTGTCCAAGCATCTTGTCTTACTTTCATAGATTTATCTCCCTTTCTTTTTATGAATTTCCTATTTTTAGAATGGACAAAAGCGTTATTTTTTATACAAAGCTTTTAAAAATATGGTAGATTTTGATAAGGATTGTATAGGAGATTTCCTTATTGGGGAATTAGTAAGAAAACTTGCATCGTGCTTCAAAGAACGGTAAAATACGACTTAGTGTTTATTTTTATAATGTACTTGAGAAAAGTTTAATTATAGAGGAAGTGTTATATAAAATGGGAAACGAATTTCGTGTGTGTGATGATTGTCAGGCAACGAATATTAAGACGTTAGTACCGCGTTTGAAAAAGATAGACGATTGTGCGGATATTAAAATCGGCTGTCAGTCTTACTGTGGTCCAGGACGAAAAAAATCATTTGCCTTTGTAAATAATCGTCCAGTTGCAGCGCCAACTGAAGATGATCTAATTAAGAAAATCGAAGATAAATTAAATAAATAAAAAAGAAGGATACGATCGTATCCTTCTTTTTTATTTATTTAATGGTTGACAGAATTTAGTATGAATTTATAGAATAGGAGTAGATAATTTTGATAATGATTCTCAAGTTCATTTTATCTATTGTACAAGAGATAAAACTTTAGTTTGTTAAATATAGTTTTTGGTAAGGATGATGGTGTCAAAGTGGAAACCAGCGCAAGAGAATTACAACAAGAGAAAATACATGTTAAAGAGATTAAGAGTCGTCCGCTTATTGCTTCTATGATCTTAATAGTAGGAACAATTTTATTAGCGTTTAGTATGGCGGCATCAATCTCGTTTGGAGCAGCAAATATTAGCTTCGCAACGGTTTGGGAGGCTATATTCCAATTTGACCCTTCTGTAACATACCATAATGTTATTCAAGAAATCCGGTTACCGCGAGCAATTGGTGGTGTGGCTGTCGGTGCCTTTTTAGCGGTATCAGGTGCAATTATGCAAGGGATGACGCGAAATCCACTCGCTTCACCATCTCTTATGGGGATTACGGATGGAGCGGTATTTGGTATTGCAATTATGTATGCATTTTTCCCTAATTCTCCGTATTTGATGTTTGTTATTGCTTCTTTTGTTGGAGCGGCATTTGGAGCAAGCATTGTATATGGAATTGGTGCCGCATCTCCAGGTGGATTAACCCCTGTAAAGTTAGCGTTAGCTGGTGCTGCAATTAGTGCATTACTAGGAGCGATTTCTTCTTGTGTTGCCTTATATTTTAACCTTTCCCAAGAAGTGAGTATGTGGAATGCGGGCGGTGTTGCGGGCGTAAAATGGATTAGTATTGAAACATTGCTCCCGATAGGACTTGTTTGTCTTGTTATTGCAATTATGTTATCGAGGTACATCACTATTTTAAGCTTCGGTGAGGATATTGCGATTGGCCTTGGGCAAAATACAAAGCTGATTAAGTTTGTGGGAACAATTGTTGTTCTTGTTTTAACTGGATCTGCTGTTTCGATGGCTGGTTCTGTCGGTTTTGTCGGACTTGTTATTCCACACATTACACGTTTTCTTGTCGGTTCGGACTACAGGTGGGTTATTCCATGTTCAGCAGTCCTTGGTGGTTTATTAATTGAATGTGCCGATATGATATCGCGTCTTATTAATCCGCCGTTTGAAACACCAATTGGTGCGATTACAGCGATGATAGGTGTACCATTCTTCCTCTACCTAGCACGTAAAGAAGGGAGAGGAAAGATGTAATGCAAACTGTATTAACAAAAAAGAACGTTTCGATTTTAACGATTCTTACATTATTAATTTGTATAATTTTCTTAGTTAGTTTAAATATAGGAACATTTAAAATGTCTCCAGCCGAAGTGTTTCAAACATTAATTGGCCGCGGCGAAGATATGCAAGAAACCATTTTATTTGATTTCCGTATGCCTCGTATGATTATTGCGTTATTAGTTGGTTCCGCATTAGCGGTATCAGGTGCAATTATGCAAGGATTGTCGAGAAACCCTCTAGCTGATCCAGGGATTATTGGTATTAACGCTGGAGCTGGTTTGACGGTTGTCATTTTCGTTTACTTCTTCTTTGGAAAAGTAACGATGACATCCTTTTTATCTGTCTTTGTTTTGCCTCTGTTTGCTTTAGTAGGTGCAATCTTAGCAGCTGTTATTATTTATATGCTCGCGTGGAAAGATGGTGTTTCACCTACTAGGTTGATTCTTGTCGGCATAGCTGTGGCGGCGGGGTGTAGTGCGATTAGTATCGTTTTCTCGATGAAAATGACATCAAATGATTTTCGCTTTGCAACGATTTGGTTATCAGGAAGTCTTTGGGGAACAGATTGGAAATTTGTCCTTAGTGTACTTCCGTGGATGTTAATCTTTTTACCACTTGCGTTTCGCAAAGTTCACTTATTAAATGTCATGAATTTAGGCGATGGGGCAGCAACTGGTCTTGGCGTTGCTGTTGAAAAAGAGCGCCGAAAATTATTATTGATTGCTGTATGCTTAGCTGGTGCCTCTGTTGCTGTTGCCGGTGGAATTGGATTCATCGGTTTAATGGCACCGCATTTAGCACGCCGTTTAGTCGGGGGAAAACATCAAATTATGTTACCGACTGCGGCATTAATTGGGACAGTATTGTTATTGTTTGCTGATCTTATTTCACGCAGCTTACTACCAACATCCGAAATACCGGTAGGCCTCGTCATTTCTATTATCGGTGCGCCGTATTTCATTTATTTACTTGTTAAAACAAGATAAGGGGAGGCTTTCGTATGCCAACTTTAGCGGTCGATTCTGTATCTGTTGGATATAATGAAGCATTAATTATTGATGAATTATCAGTTGAAATTCCAGAAGGGAAAGTTACAACAATTATTGGCCCTAATGGATGTGGAAAATCTACATTGTTAAAAACAGCTTCACGTATTTTAAAGGCGAAGCGCGGTACTGTTTATCTTGACGGAAAAGCAATCGATAAACAACCGACGAAAGAAATTGCGAAAAAAATGGCGATTTTACCACAAACAGCGGAAGTACCGACAGGACTTACTGTGTTTGAACTTGTATCTTATGGTCGCTTCCCTCATCAAAAGGGATTCGGTACACTATCAGAAGAAGATTATAAATACATTAACTGGGCTCTTGAAGTAACGAACATGAAAGAGTTTGCGAACCGTCCAGCAGAAGCTTTATCAGGTGGACAGCGCCAGCGTGTTTGGATTGCAATGGCCCTTGCGCAAGGTACGGATTTACTTGTGTTAGATGAGCCGACGACATATTTAGATATGGCGCACCAATTGGAAGTATTAACGTTACTGAAAAAGTTAAACGAAGAAGAAGGACGCACAATTGTGATGGTTATTCATGATTTAAACCACGCTTCTCGTTTCTCAGACCATATGATTGCTTTAAGAGATGGTAAGTTATTAAGACAAGGAACGCCTGAAGAGGTTATGACATGCGAAACGCTTCGTGAAGTGTTTGAAATTGAAGCACAAATTGTTGCTTGTCCTGTTAACTGTAAGCCAATTTGTTTAACATACGATTTAATGATGATGACGCAAAAGACGCAAAAGATGCGTAAAGAAGCGTAAAAGAAACTTTTAAAACCCTCAAGACCTTTTCTTTTGGAGTGAGGGGAGAGTGGTTAGCTGAGCATGGTACTGATTCGTGTCTGTTTGAGCCGTGTACGCTGATTGAAGTGTAGTTAATGTGTGTTTACTGATAGGCGTTATATCATTTTATGTAACGCCTATCAATAAGGTTTTATATACATAAGTCATATACTTCACTAAATTTATATTTTATGAAGTGTAAAATACAACAATAGGGAGAGAGCAACATGAAAAAGTTTAAAGTAACATTACTAGCTCTAGTTTTAGCAATGACTTCTGTCCTGTTTGCAGCGTGTTCTTCTGGTGAAAAAGAAGAGAAAAAAGCTGATGCGAAAGCAGAAACTCGCGTTGTAAAACATAAAAAAGGGGAAACTGCTATTCCAGTTGAACCAAAGCGTATTGCTGATTTAAGTGGTGCAACAGAAGCACTATTAATTTTTGATATGAAGCCAGTTGTAACGGCAAACACATCACAAGAAAAAATCGATATTCATTTACAAGACCAGTTAAAAGATGTAGAACCAGTTGGTTCTTACTGGGGTGACCAAATTAATATCGAAGCAGTAGCAGCTGCGAAACCAGATTTAATTTTAATTAACAATCGTCAAGAAAAAATTTATGATAACTTATCTAAAATAGCACCAACAGTTATGCTTAGCACAGAATTAACAGATTGGCGTGGATTCTTTACAGAAACAGCTGAAGTGTTAGGAAAAGAAAAGGAAAAAGACGCTTGGTTAAAGCAATATGATGAAAAAGCGAAAAAAATCGGTGAAGAAATCGTTGCGAAAACAGGCGATGAAAAGTTCATGGTAATGGCTGCATATCCAAATGCATTCCGTGTGTACGGTAACTACGGTCATAGTGACGTGTTATTTAACGATATGAAGTTACCAGCTGTTGAAGGTACACCAGAGAAAGAACCTTTATTACAATTACAAAAAGAAGCATTAGTAGACTACAACCCAGATCACTTATTTGTGTTCACAACTGGTGATGGTTCAGCACGTTTAGAAGAATTCAAGCAAGAATCAACTTGGAAAAATATGAACGCTGTGAAAAACGACCGCGTTTACATGATTAGCCCAGAAGACTTAAATAAAGGTTATGCTCCACTAGGAAAAGAGATGTTACTAGAGGAACTTAAAAACCTTATTCTAAAAAAATAATAATGAGAAAATCACTTTCAATTTATGAAGGTGATTTTCTTTTTTATAAAGGAAATCCTTGATTTCAGCAGTCTTTCATTTCTTTCTCTTTTATGTTTCGTTTATAATAAAGGTATAAAACTCTGAAAGCTCTTAAAAGCTTTTCTTTTTGAGTGAGAAGAGAGGGACTGGCTGAGCATAGTAACGGTCAGTGCCCTTTAGAACCACGCGCGATGTTTGAAAAAAGGGAGAAGGTTTTATGATTAGTGAGTCCTTTTGTTAGTAAGTAAGAGTCGATATATAGTAATAAGCAATGCTCTTTTTGTCTGGCTTATATCAACATAGATAGATAGCGAAAAGAGCAGCATAAGTTTATAGAGAAAATATAAGAAAGACGAAAGGAGTGAGTCTGATGGCATATTTAAGCGATAAACTAAGTGAAACGAAAGTGTTTAAAGATCCAGTCCATAAATATGTGCACGTACGTGACCGTGTGATTTGGGATTTAATTGGGACAAAAGAGTTTCAACGTTTACGCCGCATTAAACAGCTTGGTACAACATTTTTTACATTCCATGGTGCGGAGCATAGTCGCTTTACTCACTCATTAGGTGTTTATGAAATTATTCGTCGTATGATTGATGATGTATTTGATGGCAGACCAGAGTGGAATGCAAAAGATAGATTATTATGTTTATGTGCCGCATTGCTTCATGATGTTGGGCATGGTCCATTTTCTCATTCGTTTGAGAAAGTATTTTCACTTGATCATGAAGAGTTTACAAAGCAGATTATTGTAGGCGATACAGAAATTAATAAAGTGCTTAGTCTTGTGGATAAAGAGTTTCCGGTAAAGGTAGCAGAGGTTATCGCAAAAACGTCTGATAATAAATTAGCGATTAGTATGATTTCTAGTCAAATTGATGCGGACCGAATGGATTATTTATTACGAGATGCATATTTCACAGGTGTAAAATACGGAAACTTTGATATGGAGCGTATTTTACGAGTGATGCGTCCTTACGGAAAACAAGTTGTCATTAAACAGAGCGGAATGCACGCTGTAGAGCACTATATTATGAGTAGATACCAAATGTATTGGCAAGTGTATTTCCATCCTGTAACGCGTAGTGCAGAGGTTATTTTAACGAAGATTTTGCATAGGGCAAAAGCACTTCATGAAGAAGGGTATACATTCTCTCATTATCCTGTTCACTTTTATTCTCTATTTGAAGAAGATATTAAATTGGAAGATTACTTAAAGCTCGACGAAAATATTATGTATTATTACTTCCAAGTATGGCAGGATGAAGAGGATGAAATTTTACGTGATTTATGTCGCCGCTTTATGAACAGGGATTTATTCAAGTACGTCGAATTTACCGAAGAGCATGGTCTTGATAATTGGGTGGAATTAAACCGTCTCTTTAAAAAAATTGGACTTGATCCAGAATATTATTTAGTTGTCGATTCTACATCTGATTTACCGTACGATTTTTATCGCGCTGGAGAGGAAGAGGAACGCTTACCAATCTTACTTCTTACACCAAGCGGAGAGCTTCGTGAACTATCGCGTGAATCCGATATTGTGGAAGCAATTACTGGGAAGAAGCGAAAAGATAAGAAATTATTCTACCCACATGATTTAATTTATACAGACGGTAGAAGAGGGAAGTACAAAGAGCGGATTATTCAGTTGTTAGAAGGAAAAGCATAAGAAGCAGTATGAAAACTGCTTCTTATCCATTATTGGTCGCTTAAACGCTTACCGCCAACTGCATAATGATTTTTTGACATTTCTTCGATGAACACAACGATTTTCTCTTCTGGAGCACCAGTTGTTTCACTTACTGCAGCTGTAACTTTCTCAGCAAGGGCTTTCTTCTGCTCTTCTGTGCGTCCTTCTAACATTTTTACTGTTACGTATGGCATATATTTCGCTCCTTTGTATGTAAATTACAATATTATTATAACGGATTATGGAAGAGAACAATCAGAAAAACGAATATTTTCTTTTTAGATATAGATGAATAAGGAGATGAATTATGGAACACTTTTTTGCATATCCATTAGAGCAAATCCCGTTGTTACTTTTAGCAATGGCTGCAGCATTATCTGTGCATGAATTTGCTCACGCTTACGTTGCTTATAAATTTGGCGATCCGACAGCGAAAAATCAAGGGCGTTTAACGTTATCACCGCTGTCACATTTAGATCCACTTGGTACGATTGCCATTTTATTACTAGGATTTGGTTGGGCTCGCCCTGTACCAGTGAATCCATATAACTTTAAAAAACCGCGTCTTGCTGGTATTTTAGTTTCTGTGGCAGGACCGATTAGTAATTTAATTTTAGGAACAATTGGACTTGCGATTTTATATGCGCTTGCTACTTTCGGCATATTAGATCTAACACCGCGTTCTTTCGCTGAGACACTTGTACTATTTTTCCAAATCTTTATCCAATTAAACATTGTGTTATTTATCTTTAACTTATTACCATTCCCACCACTTGACGGATATCGTATTCTTGAAGACTTAATGCCTTCAAATATAAGGGCAAAAATGACGCAATACGAAAAGTATGGTGTTATTATTTTCTTAATTCTTGTAGTTACACCATTAGATCAATATACAATTCATCCGATTTTTAATACGGTGATTCCAGCTGTATTGAATGTGATGCACAGCATAGTTGCACCGTTATTCGGACTATTTTAATAAATAGGGAGGAATTTCCATGGCGGAGAAAAAGAAAACAATTGGTTTTAATATTATTAAAAACGACTCAACAGACGGACATGGTGGATTTGGGGTTGGAGCGCTTAGCCTAGAAAACATCTCACCAGTTTTTGTTGACGTTGAAGAAGGAACAGCATTTGTTGATATCGGTGCGATGCACGCGCGTAGCGTCGTCGAAAAAGGAATTAAGTTTTTACCAAATAAAGAAGAAGTACCAAACGGAAAACCGTTCTGGCTTGTATGGGTAACAATCGAGCGTACAGCAAAAGGTGCTTACTACGCTGGTGTAACTGCTTGCGAAATGACGGTAGACCGTGAGATTCGTCGCGGTTATAAGTCGCTTCCTGAGCACGTAAACAAAATGGATAAATCCCTAAAGCGATACATTATGGTAGATCACATGGATGCACCTTCGAAAAAGGTACTTGGTGAGTTTTTAAAAGGCCATAACGAAGAAGTATGGAACTTTTCTAGTGAGAAGTTGCGTAGTGAGTTGTTAGGGGAATAGAAGAAAACACCGGAATTTCCGGTGTTTTTTTGTTTTTAGGTAAAAAGAAGTAGAATGGCCGAAAGAGTGCACAGAATGGCCGATAAAGATGAAAAATAGCCGAAAGAGTGCACAAAATAGCCGATAAAAATAAAAGTAGCTGAAACCACCAGGGTTTCAGCTACCACGGAAAATACTTCTTCCACCAGTTCTCTTTTTCTTGTTTTTTCTCTTTTAAAGCATCTTCAAATTCGTCATGGTCATTAACGTGATCCATGCAGTGTTCTGTTGGTTCGGTACCTTTTACGAAATACATCTTTACTGCAAGTTTGCATTCTTTTGTAGCGATTTTTCCGTTCGTTGGGTCGATGTTTACTCCAATAACGTTTGCTGGTTTTTTCGTTTTTTTCTTTGCTTTGTCTTCTAGACCTTTTTCCATTACACTTGCCCAAATATGTTTGGCGTAGCCTTGCTCTGCTGTATTAGAAATCGTTTTTGGGATATCATATCCTGTCCAAACGCCTGTTACAAGCTGAGGTGTGAAGCCGACCATCCAGCTATCTGTTTCCGTTGAGCCAGATTTTCCCGCATATGTGTGCGATAGCTCAGGGAGTATTGATTGTCCTGTTACAGCTGCATAACTGCTTAGCTTCTTATTAAACATTCCTTTCATCATCTCTTGCATGACAAATGCATTGTCTTTATTTAACGCTTGTTTTTTTTCTAAATGAGCGTCGTATAACACATTCCCTTCATGGTCAACAACACGTTTAATAAATGTTGGCTTCACTTGTTTTCCACCATTTGCGAACATACTGTAGGCGTTCACCATTTCAATTGGTTTTACAGGAGATGTGCCAAGCGCAAGGGAAGGGACATCTTTCATTGCACTTTTAATGCCGAATTTCTTCGCTGTTTTGACGAGTGTTTCGTCACCTAAAAATAAATGTGTCTTTACGGCATATATGTTATCTGAAACAGCGAGTGCTTGTGTCATGGTGACAAAATCATCTGCGTAGTAATTTTTATAGTTTGTTGGTTTATATTTTGAAACTCCATCTCCTAAAGTGAATACAGTGTATTCGCTTTTTAAGCGCGTTGCCGGGGTAAATCCTTGCTCTAAAGCAGCGTAGTATAGAAATGGTTTAAAAGTGGAGCCGGGCTGTCTATAAGCTTGTGTGGCCCGGTTAAACTGACTTTCTTTATAATCACGTCCACCAACAAGTGCTACAACTTCACCTGTTTTTGGATTCATCGATACGACAGCCGTTTGTAGCGTTGTTGTATCTGGGATAATTTCAGCTACAGCTTCCTCGGCAATCGTCTGTAATTTTGGATCGAGCGTTGTATATACGCGTAATCCACCGCGCTCTACTGTTTGTTCATCAAGTCCAGCCTCTTTTACTAGTGCAGATTGAACCGCATCTTGAAAATAAGGTGCAATTTCTGCAACTTCTTCCTTTTCGAAGGGGGCAAGAGCTAATTGCTCTGCCTTTGCTACTTGTGCCTCTTCTTTTGTAATATATCCTTGGTCTTGCATCTCACGTAAAATAAGCATCTGTCTTTCTTTTGCCCGTTCCTCATTTAAGTACGGTGAATAGATGCTAGGGCCTTTTGGAATACCAGCTAACATACTTGCTTCTGCAAGGGTAAGGTCTTTTGCATCTTTATCGAAATAAAGGCGTGAAGCAGCTTCAATGCCGTAAGCGCCATGTCCATAGTAAATCGTATTTAAATATCCTTCTAAAATATGATTTTTACTGTAGTTCACTTCAAGGCGAACGGTGTACATTGCTTCAAGTATTTTTCGTTTCCACGTTTTATCGTGGTCTAAATATAAATTGCGTGCATATTGCTGGGAGATGGTACTTGCTCCTTGTACTTTCGCCATTGCTTTTATATCAGCGATAGCTGCCCCTAATATACGCTTTAAATCAAAGCCGTGATGCTCATAAAAGCGCTGATCTTCAATTGAAAGAGTCGCATTTTTGATGTGCGGTGAAATCTCACGAAGAGAAACATGATAGCGGTTTTGAGCACCGCGGCTCTCTCCAATGATTGAGCTATCATTTGCATAAAAAACGGTTGTTTGTGGTGTTGTTACAGGAGGAGGTCCCATAATTTTTGCAACGACAATCATAATAAACATAGTAAGTACAAAGAAGATTACACATGATAGACAAATAGTAAGGAGCAGGCGTACATATTTCTTCTGCTTTTCATTTGCTGTTAGCTCCATCTTTCTCATTCCCCTCGTATTATATGTTTTTAATTAGTATTGAGGGTTTTGAAAGATTTTAAACAGAAAAAAGAGCTTCTCTGCTAAGAAAGAAGCTCAAAGGCACGTGATGGCCAATCTGTAATGATAACATCAACACCATAGTCTATCATTTTTCGTAAATCATCATATTCATTAATCGTGTAAGGACGGAACACAAACCCTTGTTTTTGTGCTTCTCTTACAAATTCTTTTGTTAGTAAAGTAAAGTTTGGATGAAGTCCGGTTGCTTCACGTTCTTTCGCCTCTTTCATTGGATAAGCAAGAGGTTCGTCGTATAAAATAGCACGCGGAATTTCTGGTGCGAGTTCAGCTAATACTTGAACGGAATCATGATTAAAAGAAGAGAAAACAATACGGTCTGCAAAATGGAATTCTCGAACGAGATCAACGACTTTTTCTTCTAAACCAACATAACGAATGACGTCTGTTTTGAGCTCAATGTTTAGTTGTAAGTTTGTTGTAGAGAGCCAAATAAACACTTCGCGAAGTGTTGGAATTTGAGCTTCATCAAAAGAAGAGTCTTTATAACTTCCTGCATCTAATGCTTGTAATTCATCTGTTGTGAGCTCGCATACAAGTCCAGTACCGTTTGTTGTGCGGTCGACAGTTTCATCATGAATGACAATAATTTCACCATCTTTTGATAGGTGAACATCAAGTTCGATACCATGTGCCCCTACGCGTTCAGCTTCTTGAAAAGCAATCATCGTATTTTCAGGGTGGGTACTTTTGACGCCGCGATGGGCAAAAATAAGCGGTTGTTCCATAGAAACGCTTCCTCTCATATTTTGTTGCTTTCATTATGAAACTGAAGAAGTGAAAATACAACTTCCTGTTAGAAAAATTTACAAATATATAACAATGATAAAAAATTCAAGTTTTGGAATACAAATCTGTATTTGGAAAATTATTTTGCTAGCATATATTTTTTTGTATTTTTTTATTTTTAACTATACTTTTTACATGTTTTGTTTTATTTTTGTATGGGGACATTAAGGATGTCCGAGAAAAATTGCAATGAAAGGCGTGATCGCAAAATGGAACTATGGTTTACTGAAAAACAAACAAAAGATTTTGGAATTACTGCGCGTATTAACCGCACATTACATACGGAGCAAACAGAATTTCAAAAGTTAGATATGGTAGAAACAGCTGAGTTTGGAAACATGCTTATTTTAGATGGCATGGTTATGACAACACAAAAGGACGAGTTTGTATATCATGAAATGGTAGCACACGTACCTTTATTCACTCATCCAAACCCTGAGAACGTTCTTGTTGTTGGTGGCGGTGATGGTGGTGTTATTCGTGAAGTGTTAAAACACCCAAGCGTAAAGAAAGCGACTCTTGTTGAAATCGATGGAAAAGTTATCGAGTACTCTAAAAAGTACTTACCAGAAATCGCTGGTGAATTAGACAACCCTCGCGTAGAAGTAAAAGTAGGCGACGGTTTCATGCATATCGCAGAAAGTGAAAATGTATACGATGTAATCATGGTTGACTCTACTGAACCAGTAGGACCAGCTGTAAACTTATTTACAAAAGGATTCTACGCTGGAATTTCAAAAGCGTTAAAAGAAGATGGTATCTTCGTAGCGCAAACAGATAATCCTTGGTTCACACCAGAGTTAATTACAAACGTTTTCAAAGATGTAAAAGAAATTTTCCCAATTACACGCTTATATACAGCGAGCATTCCAACGTATCCAAGCGGACTTTGGACGTTCACAATTGGATCTAAAAAGCATGATCCATTAGAAGTAAGCGAAGAGCGTTTCCACGAGATTGAAACGAAATATTATACAAAAGACTTACACAAAGCAGCATTCGTACTACCGAAATTCGTAGGCGACTTAATTAAGTAATTTTAAAGGCTCAGAAGGTAATAGAGCTTTTCTTGATATCGATAAAGAGGAGTAGATAAGCTCCAAATTTGAGAAATAATGAAAGGTTGGGATACCTTAAGTTCCACATAAGGAGGAAAAGAATATGCGTTTTGATGAAGCTTATTCAGGTAAAGTATTTATTAAAAGTCATCCAAGTTTTGAAGAGTCTGAGGCAGTGATTTACGGGATGCCAATGGACTGGACAGTAAGTTACCGTCCTGGTTCTCGTTTTGGCCCAGCACGTATTCGTGAAGTATCGATTGGATTAGAAGAGTATAGTCCATATCTAGATCGTGAACTAGAAGAAGTGAAATATTTTGATGCAGGAGATATTCCACTTCCTTTTGGTAATGCACAACGTAGTTTAGACATGATCGAAGAATATGTAACAAAACTATTAGATGCAGGTAAGTTTCCACTAGGTCTTGGCGGTGAACACCTAGTGTCTTGGCCAATTTTCAAGGCAATGGCAAAAAAATATCCAGACTTAGCAATTATCCATATGGATGCTCATACAGATTTACGTGAATCGTATGAGGGAGAGCCGTTATCTCACTCTACACCAATTCGTAAAGTGTGTGATTTAATTGGTCCGGAAAACGTATATTCTTTTGGAATTCGTTCTGGAATGAAAGAAGAATTCGAATGGGCAAAAGAAGTAGGCATGAACTTATATAAATTTGATGTGCTAGAGCCATTAAAAGAAGTATTGCCAAAACTAGCTGGACGCCCAGTGTATGTTACAATTGACATCGATGTATTAGACCCAGCACACGCTCCTGGAACAGGAACACTAGAAGCTGGTGGTATTACATCAAAAGAGCTATTAGATTCCATTGTTGCGATTGCAAATTCAAATATAAACGTAGTGGGAGCAGACTTAGTAGAAGTGGCTCCTGTATATGATCACAGTGATCAAACACCAGTAGCAGCCAGCAAATTTGTGCGCGAAATGTTGCTTGGTTGGGTGAAATAAAAGCGGAAGCGGCTTGCTCAGCTCTGACCGGCTAAGGTTCTTTCGCATAAAAGGCGCTCTTTGCCTTTTTATGCGGAAGGTTCTTAGACGCGAAGAGCTAGCCGCTGGAGCTGGATATCAATAAAAACGAGATGAAAACAAAAAGAATCCCACGTAACCTTCTGTTTTAAAGGTTTGCGTGGGATTCTTTTTCTATGCTGCATTTTCTTCTTCAGAAGTACCGCGAATTTCAGCCGCTGTACGGATTGGATATTTACGGAAGACGATCGTTCCAATATAACCAATAATCGTGGTAACGATACCACATAAAATAGCTGCAATTGTTACTTTTAGTGCATCGTTAAATCCATACAGAACAAGTAATCCTGGAATTGGTGAAGCTGTACCAGGCGCGTTGTTAACTATTTGGAATAGTGATGTGATGATACCAGCAAGTGCACCGCCGACGAAGTTCGTTGCATAAATCGGGATTGGGTTTGCTGCTACAATATCTGCTTGTGTTAAAGGTTCGATTGCGACTGCAATTGTATCTTTTTTCGAGCAAATTTTTAAACGTTTAAAGAAAATGTAATTCATCGGTGCAGAGGCTGCGACTGCTAAACTTCCAATTGCCATTGGTAACCCAGTTAGTCCAAGCATAGCTGTTAAAGCCATTGAGCTTAGTGGGGAAGTAGAAATAACGGTAATAAGTCCTCCAAGCATAATCCCCATAACAATTGGGCTTTCTGTTGTTGCGACAGAAATCATATTTCCAATATTTCCAAGTGTTGCATTGACAATTGGATCCATAATCATAGCCATTCCGCGTGAAAGTGGAGCTGCGATAAATAAAATAGCTAAAAATTCAACGCCGGCAGGTAATTTTCGCTCTAAAAACTTTACAACGAAAGCAACGGTATAACCAGCGAAAAATCCAGGTAAAATGCCGAACCCACTACATGCAATACCGATTAATACGGCATACACAGGAGATACCCCAATTGCAAATGCAACTAAAATTGCCGCGGCTACGCCACTCATACCTCCAGAAGCTTCTCCGACGCCTTGTAAAAACTCATTGTGGAGCATTTCACCACCGATATAAAAGTGGAAAGCTTCAATAAGAAAGCTGGCAATTGCTGCACCTGCAAGAGCTCCCATTGCTTTCATTCCATAAGGGGCACGGTAGCTAAATAGTGTAAAGAGAAAAAGTACGAGAAGTAATAGTGATAATCCTTGTAAGATAACCATAAAATGGTCTCCTTTTTCGTTTAGTATAAAATTTTGTATTATTCAATAATAATACAAAATCGATTGAAACGGAAAATTTTTTTATAAGGAAATTCCTTCAAATCGACTATAAAAAAGACGCTTCTTTTTAAGGAGGCGCCTTATTAGTGTTCTAATATAGTTAATTTCGTATGCTTTGCACTTGCAAGCAAACTTGCTTTTCCCCCAATTGGGAATGTGAAAATGGGTGTTGTATGTCCAAAATTCGCATTTGCGATAATTGGTAGGTGAGATAGCTCCTTTTTTGTAGCGATAATATCTCGTAAGTCTTCTATAGAAATATGTGCCCCTCGCTGAAACTTCCCAATAATGATGCCACGTACATGTTCAAAGTTTGGCTGCTGCACGAGAGATTGTAAGTAACGGTCGAATACTTTGAGAGTGGCATTACCGGTTAAGTCATCTTCCTCTAAAAATAATATACAATCTTGTAAGTTAGGCATGTATGCTGTCCCTTGCAAAAGATGGAGTGTGCTCATATTCCCTCCAACAATCGTTCCTGTTGCCTCGCCTTGTTGTATTACAATATAGCCTTCATTGGAGAAGAAGTTCCTATTTTCTTGCTCACGGTGCCAAGAATCATCACTCCATGTAGCAGAAGGTGTAATAGAAAACGGCTTTTCTGACATGAAACATTTTTGGAAATAGTCTATTGTATACGCAATTCCTTTTTCCATCGCAAAGGAAGAAAAAAATGGACCAGAGTATGTGATAACACCAGTTTTTGCATAAATGGCATTACTTAGCGCTGTAATATCTGAGTAGCCACACAAAATTTTTGGATTATGTCGGATGAGTTCGTAGTCTAAATGATGTAGTAATTGATTTGCATTATAGCCACCAAGTGTTGTGATGATTGCTTTTACGTTAGGGTCAGCGAATGCATCGTGTAAATCCTGTACCCTTGATTGAATAGAAGAAGAGAAAAAGCGATCTATTTCTTCAGCATGTGTAGAGAAGGTGACATAAAAGCCCATTTCTTTTAATTTTTTAGTAGCAAGTGCTTTATTTTCTTCTGAGACGATACCGAGGCTACTGGATGGTGAAACGATTCGAATTTCATCTCCTTGCTTAAGCTTTGCTGGAAACATGATACCAACTTCTTTCTGTATATTCTGAAAAAATAATTGTAACATGAATATGAAGAATTTCTCTACTATGGATGTGAGACAATAAGCGTTACCTTTCCATGAATATGAAAATTCCCTAAGTTGTATGGAAGTATAAAATGATCTCCTTTTTGAAGTTGGTAGTTCATATGTGCAGATTTCAATACGCCATCTCCATTAATTACACTTACTAATAAAAATGGCTGATCCTGTATAAATGTTGCCTTTTCGCATATATCCCATTTATAGACGGAGAAATATGGGCTTTGAACATACGTTGTGATGCTATAACCTAAAAAGTGCTCCGTTTTTGCTTCTATTTTTTCATGTGCAAAAGGGACTGTTATGACATCAATCGCCTTTTCGAGATGAAGCTCTCGTTGTTTTCCATCTTTATCAATACGATTGTAGTCGTATAAACGATATGTAGTGTCAGAGCTTTGCTGCGTTTCAAGAATTAACGCCCCTTTGCAAATAGCATGAATTGTACCAGCCGGAATGTAAAAGAAATCCCCTTGTTTAATTTTGATGCGTCTTAATAAATGCTCCCAATTTTCATTTTCAATATAAGAAAGTAATTCTTTTTTCGACGTTGCTCTATGTCCAATAATGAGCTCAGCATCCTCTGCACAATCAATAACATACCAACATTCATTTTTTCCGTAGGAGTCATTTTCGTATCGGTGTACATATGCATCATGTGGATGTACTTGCACTGATAAATCATCATTTGCATCAAGTATTTTTGTTAAAAGAGGAAATTGATTGCTATCAAAATTTCCAAACAGATGTCGACGATGGTTCCACAAATCTTGTAAGGAGTACCCTTGAAATGTGCCTGATTTTACGAAAGTTTGACCGTTCGAGTGAGCAGAAATTGCCCAGCATTCTCCTGTTTTTTCGGAAGGGATATCGTATTGAAACACATTTTTCAGTACGCTGCCACCCCATATGCGCTCTTGGAAAGTAGGTGTTAAAAACAGCGGTTCTGTTATATTTGTTTTCTGCAAAGCATCAATTCCCTTTTTCAATCGATGTAGCCCTTCAAGCAATTTTGAAGAGGGACAACCAATGTTCATTCGAATAAAGTGTTTGCCGGCAGCTCCGTACGTATCACCACGCATAATTGCAACCTCACCATGGTGCACAAGCGCATGCTGCAATTCGTCCATGTTGTAAGGCAGTTGTGAAACATCAATCCAAGCGAGGTATGTTGATTCTGGAAGTGTGAGTGTTACTGTTGGTAAATACTTTCTTAAAAAGTTTTGTACAATGAGGAAGTTTTTTCGAATATACGTATTTTGTTCATCTACAAAATTTGCACTGTTGTTGTAAGCTGCTATCGTAGCACTTATGCCGAATATAGGGGCGGAGGATAGCCCATCTCGTTGTTTTAATAACGTAAGATACTGTTCTCGAACAGCGTCATCAGCAATGATTATGTAAGAACCCCCAAGACCAGGTGTGTTAAATGTTTTACTAGCTGATGTGCAAATGAAAACACGATTTACATCGTGCGCTACGTCTACAATTGGTGTATGCGGGTGTGAACTATGAACAACATCCATATGAATTTCATCTGAAATAATATAAACGTTATGTTTTTCGCAAAGTAAAACAATTTGTTGTAGCTCCTCATTTGTCCAGACGCGTCCAGTTGGATTGTGCGGACTGCAAAGGAGGAGAATTTTCGTTTTCTCTTTTGATAGTTTATCTTCTAAATCAGAAAAGTTAATTGTATATCGTCCTTTATTTAATAGAAGTTCATTACAAAGAAGTGAGCGCTCGTTCTTCTCAATGACAGGAAAGAAGGCGTCATAGGCAGGAGTTTGCACCACAATATGATCACCTTCATCCGTTAATAGTTCAATAAGACGAGAGATGGAATATAAAACTGATGGACTATATACAATCCAGTTTTGCTCAATATGACAGGAAAACCTTGTTTGAAACCAGTGCTGAATGGCACTTTTAAAATCAGTATGGTTCCATCTTGTATAACCGAAAATACCGTGGTGCATCCGCTTTTCTAAAGCTTGTAATATCTCAGGTGGACAGGAGAAATCTGTATCTGAAATAGAAAATGGTAAGATATCTTTTTTACCAAAGCGGTCTTCAATATAGTCCCACTGTGTACAATGCGTGCCGGAGCGATCTATTACTGCATCAAAGTTCATCTGTATCACCTCTTACAAAAGTTGATCGAGCTCAGATTTCAGTGCACCAACTTGCATGCCGATTATAACTTGTAGGTTATGAGCATCTAATTTAATGATGCCAATTGCACCGCAATTTCTTAAAGTTTCGTCATCTATTATGTTCATATCTGTTACAACGAGGCGTAAACGTGTTACGCAATTATCAAGTGATTGTATATTCTCTTTTCCACCTAAAGCAGCAAGGATTTTTATTGCGTTTTCAGGAGAGTCTTTTTTGATAGATTTTTGTTTTTCATCAGGTTTATGCTCTTCGCGCCCTGGTGTTTTTAAGTCGAATTTCAAAATAGCAAAGCGGAATACGAAATAATAGATAGCAAACCAAATGCCTCCGACAACTAAAACGAGGTACCATTTTGTATCCATGCCTTGCATAACACCAAAAATGACAAAATCTAAAATTCCACCATCTGTATTTCCAATCGTTACATCTAAAAGCGCCATCACCATAAAGCCAAGACCTGTCATGACGACGTGAAGTAAGTATAAAAGCGGTGCAATAAATAAGAACAGAAATTCAATCGGTTCAGTAATTCCAGTTACAAAAGTAGCAAGCACACCAGATAACAAAAGGCCTTTAATTTTCTTGCGGTTTTCAGGATAAGCTGTATGATAAATTGCTAGTGCAACAGCTGGTAATCCAAACATGAAAGTTGGCATTTTTCCTTGTGATAAAAAGGCAGTTGCGCTTGGGCTAAATGGTGCGCCGCTCTGAAGTTGTGCATAGAAAATATTTAAAGCACCAGATACGGTTTGACCATTTACTACTTCCGTACCGCCAGCTTCTGTAAATCGAATCATAGCTACGAGGATATGGTGTAATCCAAATGGTAGTAATAGACGTTCGCCAGCACCAAATAAAAACGGACCAAATATGCCGGCATTTTGAATGAGTGAACCAATGCTGTTAATTCCAAGTGCAAAGATTGGCCAAATGATTGGTAGTAATAAGCCAACGATTGCCATTGTAAAGGATGTAATGATTGGGACGAAGCGCGCACCGCCAAAGAAGGCAAATGCATCAGGCAGCTTTACTGTATAAAATCGATTATGGAGAAGATAAACGGCAATACCAGCAATAATCCCGCCTAACACTCCCATCTCAATCGTTTGAACTCCCATTACCATACCTTGACCAGCTTGGCGCATTTTTTCTGCGTCAACAAGCTGTTTTGTTTCTGCTAAATAAAAATGAATAGATAAATGCATGACAACATAACCGATAAAGCCCGAAAATGCAGCGACTCCTTTTTCATAGCGAACAAGACCAAGTGGAATCGCCATTGCGAAAAGGACTGGTAAATATGTAAATGCAAATCCACCGATTGTTAACATGAACTTGAAGATAAGCTGCAAGATAGGGTGCCCGAAAAATGGAAAGGTCTCAATTGTAGAAGGGCTTGTAAAGGAGCTGCCAATACCGAGTAGAAGTCCCATAAAGGCTAATAAAGAAACAGGTAACATAAATGTTTTTCCAAGTCCTTGAAAGAACTCCCATAGTTTTGTTTTCATTATGAAAAATCCCCCTTTCTCATTTAAAAGTAATCGGTTTGAAAAAGGGAAACAAGGTGTTTCACATACAATGTAAGGGGATACATTTTTTGTATGGAGAATACAAAAAAGAACCGGCCATTTACTGGCCGGTTTCTCTATGTAAGTAGGAGAGGATAATAAAATCTAGTACAACACTAAGTGGAAAACGGGAACTCATATCAATATCATCATAATAGCAGTGGGTGACATGTGCTTGTAGAGATAAGTGAACTTCTTTTTGTAAGTGGTTATTATGTTGTCCTGTTATAGCGATAGTTTTCACATTACGTTCTTTTAAAATATGTGCGAATTCTAGAATAGATGATGTTTCGCCGCTATAAGAGACGAGAATTGCTAGATCGCTCGCATTTAAACGATAGGCGGCATTTCTTAGTTCATCCCAATCGCTTCGCGCATTACACAGCTTTCCAGAAGCGGTTAGCTTTCTGGCAGCATCTACACAAGGGGGAAGAGAGTTGCCTACTCCAAAAAATTCTACATGTCTACTTTCTTCAATATAATGCACAGCTTTTTCAATCTTTTCTTCGTGAATGAGCTGGAGTGTTCGGTCCATCTCATTTTGTATTCTTTCCATATGTTTAGAAAAGAGAGAGGAGGAAGGAGTAGTGATATGGACAGGTTCTTGCTGCTTATATGTATGCAAAATATATTTCATGTCTTGAAACCCTTTAAATCCGAGTTGTCGACACGTCCTGCTAATTGTAGCTGTAGAGACGAATAGAACTTTCGAAAATTCGTCTATACTGATGTTTATGACGTGATTTGGGTTTTGTATAATATAGTCGAGCACTTGTGTTTCTAGTTGACTTAAACGATGGCGCTCTTGTGATAAACGTTTGAAAAAGATGTGCATAATATCGCCTGCCTTATGAATAAGTTTATTTATTAGAAAATTCTGATTTAAAATAAATTTTACTATGATTTCCATCTGTAGGAAAGAGAACGGTTTCTTTTTTGTTTCCTCATTTTTCAGCAGACAGAAACCATCTATTTTTGATATGATAGAAAAAGTGTTTTATTTTTAGAACAGCTTTAGCGACTGCTTTAATTGCTGAAGTTAGACAAAATTATCGTGAAAGGTGTGCAAGACGTGGAGAAGCAACTTGCAGGCTTACCAGTACAAGTTCAATTCGTCACAGAGATTCGAGAAGGCGCACGGAAGGAAACTATTTCTTTTGATGCAAATGGTCTATACTATGTAAAGGGTCAAGGTACATACGTAACATTCCAAGAGCCAAACGAACAAGGCGAAGTGAAAACAATTATTAAAATCCAAGATGATCACGTTCTCATCATGCGTTCAGGTGCTGTTTCGATGCGCCAAACTCATAGAAAAGGTGAGTGGACGACAGGGACATATACGAGTGAACTTGGGACGTTTGCATTGCAAACAAAAACAGATAACGTTCTTTTCAAATGGTCAGATGAGAAGAAAAAGGGACAACTCTTTTTAACGTACGCTTTGCTTCTTAGTGAACAAGAAGCTGGCCGATATACAATTACGATTAATTTAAAGGAGGAGAAAAAATGAATTCTTTAGAACAAGTAAAAGAATTGATTAAAGATGAAATTAAAGCTGCTGTTGTAAAAGCAGAACTTGCAACAGAAGAACAAATTCCAAACGTTGTATTAGAAACACCAAAGGATAAAACACATGGTGATTTCTCTACAAACATGGCAATGCAACTTGCTCGCGTAGCGAAAAAAGCACCTCGCATGATTGCAGAAGAGTTAATTGCAAACTTCGAAAAAGAGAAAGCTTCTATCGAAAAGATTGAAATCGCGGGCCCTGGTTTCATCAACTTCTACATGGATAACAGCTACTTAACAGACTTAATCTCAACAATTCTTGAAGCTGATGCAGCTTACGGTGAAACAAACACGGGTAAAGGTGAAAAAGTTCAAGTTGAGTTCGTATCTGCAAACCCAACAGGTGACCTTCACTTAGGACATGCTCGTGGTGCAGCAGTTGGTGATACGTTATGTAACGTGTTAGCAAAAGCAGGTTACGATGTATCTCGTGAATACTATATTAACGATGCAGGTAACCAAATTCACAACTTAGCTCTTTCTGTTGAAGCACGCTACATGCAAGCGTTAGGTTTAGAGAAAGAAATGCCTGAAGATGGATACCACGGTGCAGACATCATCGGAATCGGAAAGCGTTTAGCAGAAGAGTTCGGTGATCGTTACGTACATGCTGATGAGAAAGAAAGCTATGAATTCTACCGTCAGTACGGCTTACAGTATGAGTTAGAAAAACTTCAAAAAGACTTAGAAAGCTTCCGCGTAAGCTTTGATGTTTGGTATTCTGAAACATCACTATACAAAAACGGAAAAATCGATGCGGCACTTGCAGTGTTAAAAGAGCGCAAAGAAATCTTTGAAGAAGAAGGCGCAACTTGGTTCCGTTCTACAACATATGGTGATGATAAAGACCGCGTATTAATTAAAAATGACGGTTCTTACACATACTTAACGCCAGATATCGCGTATCACCGTGACAAATTAGAGCGTGGCTTTAATAAATTAATTAACATTTGGGGTGCGGATCACCACGGTTATATCCCACGTATGAAAGCGGCAATTCAAGCGCTTGGTTACGATAAAGAGACGTTAGAAGTAGAAATCATCCAAATGGTACAACTATACCAAAACGGTGAAAAAGTAAAAATGAGTAAGCGTACAGGTAAAGCTGTTACACTTCGTGAGCTTATGGAAGAAGTAGGCGTGGACGCAATGCGTTACTTCTTCGCAATGCGTAGCGGTGACTCTCATTTAGACTTTGATATGGATTTAGCTGTATCAAAATCAAATGAAAACCCTGTATACTATTCACAATATGCACATGCACGTGTATGCAGTATCCTTCGCCAAGGAGAAGAGTTAGGCTTAACAAAAGGCGGAGATGTAAACTACAAGCTGATTTCTTCAGAAAAAGAAGTAGATTTACTGAAGAAACTGGGAGAATTCCCAGCAGCAGTTGCAGAAGCAGCAGAAAAGCGCTTACCACACCGCATCACAAACTATGTGTTTGAATTAGCGGCTGCACTTCACAGCTTCTACAATGCAGAAAAAGTATTAAATCAAGATAACATGGAATTAAGTCAAGCACGCTATGACTTAATGCATGCTGTACGTATCACTCTTCAAAATGCATTAGCATTAGTAGGCGTATCTGCGCCGGAGAAGATGTAATAAAGAAAAGCGTTAGCGGATCGGTAGAATAGGAGGGGGATGGAGCTCCTGACGTAGAGGCGTAGTTTGCCTCAGAGGAAGGCGCGAAGCCACCGAGTATTCTAGCCGCGAAAGCTAGACAATAAAGAAAAGCGGAAGCAGCTCGGTTAGAACAGAGCGATGTTACCGTAAAATAGTAAGAGCCACCATTTTTATGGTGGCTCTTACTATTTTTTAGGCAGCTTCCTGACTTTGTTGCTCTTCTTGCGCAGCCGGTTGTTGAAGCACATTATAAACACCAGTTCCAATAACATCTAAAGCCATTTTCATACGTTCTGCTGAAATGTTAGTTAACACATTATCTTCTGGTGTGTGGTATACTTTTTCGATGTGATAGATAAGTGGATCCCAGCTATCGATTCCCATCCAGATAAATAGAGCTGACGGTATACCAGCATCAAAGAATGGTACATGGTCACTTGAACCGAATTTTCCCTGTAAAACGAGTGGATTGTTTAACTGTTGTCCAGCTTGTAATGCTGCATTGGATACAAGGTTAGGTGATCCATCAACAGTCATTGCATATAAATTCTTTGCTTTATCATAATTTGTAGCCACCATATCAGCATTAAAAGCGCCTAAAATACGATCGCGCTCTGTCTGTGGTAATTGTTTCACGTAGTGTCTTGAACCGATGAGTCCCATTTCTTCTGCACCAAACGCAATAAAGCGAATCTCTTTATCAGTTTCTACATTTTGAAATGCACGTGCTAATTCTAACATTAGCCCTGTTCCAGAAGCATTATCATTTGCTCCAGGAGCTCCAACAACGCTGTCGTAATGCGCGCTTACGATAACAGCATTTTCATTTCCAGTACTCTTTTTTGGTTTCTTTTTCGCAATGACATTTGTAGATTGTAAGTTTGCTTCATGTGTTGCTTTTAAAGAAAGAGTCACATTCCCTTTTTTATTTAATTCTTCTTTAAATGCATTTCCTTGCGCATAAGCAAGTCCAAATACAGGGACAGATTGTTTCTTTGTTAGTCTTGGATTAAATGTTTGTCCGTAATTCCCACGACCACCAATTAAGCTGTATAAAAGCACTCCTTTTGCGCCCTTTGCAACCGCATTTTCAACTTGTTTATTGTAGTCTGCTATTGTTGCACCTCTTTCAAATAGGACAATTTTACCGTTTACTTCATTTGGGATATCTTCTAAGTTAGTTCCATTCGGTACAAAAATAAGTGGAGCTGTTATAGCTTCTGCTGAAATAAGAGAGTTTGGCGCTGCACCTGCTTGCCAACTTCTTGATTGAGATAAAGATGAGTCAATGAATCCTACGTATTGATCTGGTACATTAAACTTTTGATACTCTACTTCATATCCCATAGATTGTAACTGCATTCCAATATAGCGAGAGGCCCATTGCTCTGGTTTTGTCCCACCAGGACGTGGACCAATTCGTTCGGATAAAAAGCGTACATGCTCAATGGCGCGGTTCGCATCAACCTGCTCCGTAATAGATGGTACTTGTGTGGATTGTGGCGAAGAATCAGCCTTTACTTGTCCAAGCGGAGCTAGGCTGAAAGTGAGTGATACAGCAAGCAACATGCTTACTATTTTTTGTTTCCATGACTTTTTCATATTGTCCTCTCCCATTCTATTGTTCTATCTGACTGACAAAGGGGTGGATAATGAGTTTATTTTATCTTTATTTGTAAGAATTTTCAATAAATTTAGGGGATATATGTTTTAAAATGTTGAAAAATATGAGAAAAAGAGCTGCCACATAGTGACAGCTCCCTTTATTAATTAGATTCGTTTTTTCTTCTCATTGCTAATAAGCTAAATGCGCCAGCTAGTAATAGCATAAATCCTGCCACGATAAAGTGATTGCTATTTTGATGACCTGTTTGTGGTAGAAGCTTTTCTCCGTTAGATGTTTTATCTGTTAGACTATCTTCTTTTACGCCCTTTGTATCAGAGGTATTGTGATTCGTTCCATTGTTGTTGGAACCATCCTCATTAGGGGTACTATTTGGATCATCATCATTTGAATCTTCCCACTCATTCATAATTGGCTTATTTAGAGCAGTTACTTCTAACGTTTGCTTTTGCCCTTTATCAATTGTAAATGCTATCGGTGTGCTATCTAGTTCATATCCTTGCGGAGCAGCTGTTTCTACAAATTGATAGTTACCAGGTTTTAAGTTTGATACAAAGATATTTCCATCTTGATCAGTAGTTAGATCAGCATGAATTACATCGCCGTTGCTATTTAATAAAGTAAATGTAGCACCTGCAAGTACTCCTTTACTTTCAGCATCAACTTTTGTTAATAATGCGTTTCCTGTTGTTAAGCTATTTTCCACTGTAATTTCAGCTAACTTCTCTTGCCCTTTATCAATCGTAAATGGAATCGGCTCTGTACTTAAGTCATAATAAGTTGGAGCTTTCGTTTCTACAAATTGATAATCACCAGGTTTTAAATCAGAGACAGTCAAATTACCATCTTTATTTGTTGTTACATCTTTACGAACGATATTTCCATCACAATCAAGTACATTAAATACAGCACCCTCAAGTGTTTCTTTACTATGAGTGTCAACTTTCGTTAAAGTAATACCACCTTTTGTTAAGCTGTTCTCAGCAGTAACTCCAGCAAACTGTGTTTGCCCTTTTTCAATCGTTACCTTAATTGGCTTCTTATTGATATCGTAATGAATAGGAGCTTTTGTTTCAATAAATTCATAATCACCAGGTTTTAAATCTTTAACGGTAATTTTACCATCTTTACCCGTTTTTAAATCGGTGAAAACGACATTATTGTTGCTATCTACTAGCTTAAACTCTGCACCTTCGAGAACTTCCTTACTATCGGCATCAACTTTCGTTAAAATTGCGCCGCCTTTCATTAAGCTGTTCTTTCCAGTCACTGTAGCTATTTCCCCAGCACTAACTGTCACTGAAATTGGTGTTACATCTAAGCCGTAGTGAGTAGGAGCTTTCGTTTCCACGAATTGATAGCTACCTGGCAATAATCCATGGACAGTAATTTTCCCTTCACTATCTGTTTCTAAGTCTGTATGAACGACATTTCCGCCGCCATCAAGCAATTTAAATATCGCGCCTTGAAGCGTTGCATTTGTATCGGCATCAACCTTCGTTAATGTGACGCTACCTCTTGATAAATAGTTGTGAGCGGTCTTTTCAATTAACGTTGTTTGTCCTTTTTGTACTTCAAACGGAATTGGTGTTGCATTTAAATCATAACCAGCTGGTGCTTGTATTTCTACAAACTCATATTTTCCAGGTTTTAAATCTTTAACAATCGGTGTTTTTCCGTCTTTATCAGTCACTAAGTTTGTTGCAATTACTTCTTTGCTTCCTTGCTTTTGAAGTTTAAAGACAGCACCAGGAAGACCGCCGCTATGTCCTTCACCTGTTTTTGTTAATTGGGCTGAGCCGATTTTAGATAGTTCATTTACGAAAGGCTCAAGTTCTAATGGTGTTTCCTGCCCTCTTACAATTTCAAACTGAATAGGTTTAGGGTTTACTTGGTAGTGTTCAGGAGCACTTTTTTCAACTAAGTAGTATACTCCTGGAGTTAAGTTGTCAATTCGAAGCGTCCCATCTTCTAAAGTCTTTTTCCCTTTATGTTCTGAGATAACTTGTTTGTCTTTATCTAATAAATCAAATGTAGCATCTTTTAATCCAGTTTCCTTATCATCTTCGCCGACTTTCTTTAAGATAACGGATCCTTTTTTTAGACTATTCGTTGCCGTTCTTGAGACGACTGTCGTTTGTTTCTCTTTAATGTTGAAGTCAATTAGCTCGTTGCTCAATTCATAATGAGTAGGAGCTTTTATTTCTTTCAAATAATATGTTCCAGGTTTTAAGTTCTTAATGTGAACCTTACCTTTTTCATCAGTAGCGTCTAATCTTTCGTATCCTTTTACAGGCTTTTTATTTTCATCAAGTAGAGAGAATATAGCCCCTTGTAGATGTTCACCCGTTTCAGCGCCAATCTTTGTTAAGATAGCTTCACCTACAAATTTGTCGTTTTTGAATGTCTCGTATTCTTTTCCATCAGTTTTAGAATCGAGTTTTATTAGTATTCCTTTTTCTAGCTCATCGCTAATAACGTAACCTTTTGGAGCTTTTGTTTCTTTTAATAAATA
The DNA here is from genome assembly GCF_000712595.1 of Bacillus manliponensis. Taxonomy (GTDB): domain Bacteria; phylum Bacillota; class Bacilli; order Bacillales; family Bacillaceae_G; genus Bacillus_A; species Bacillus_A manliponensis. The sequence continues at coordinate 339,864 of NZ_JOTN01000001.1, read as the reverse complement.
TTCTCCATAACGTAAATTCTTAAATTCAGCAATACCATTTTCTTTAGTTGAAACAGTTCGGATTACGTTCTTTCCAGCTTTATCGTATAGTGTAAATTCAGCATCAGCTAGAACTGTTTGTTTATCAGCATCAACTTTTTTAATCTCAAAGTGTCCTCGTTTACTGCCACCTGTTCCAGAACCAGAAGAAGTTTTTACAATGATTTCTTCTGAGGTTTCAACGTCTTGATTTGTAATTTTACTTCCGGAAAGTTTAACTTTATTACTTACTTTTTCGCCGTTGTCAGCGTAAATTAGAGTCTTATATTCTAGTACATAAGCCTCGTCAATTCGATTTAAAAAGGTAAGTTCAAAGGTTTGTTTTCCAGTTTCATTATCAGTATTGATTTGTAGTGTGTAATCTTTTCCTTGTTCTAGCTTTTTGTTTGGATCTTTCGTTATGTTTCCATTTGCATCAACTGATGTTCCATATAAATGGAATGAATCTGCTACAAGGATTTGATTATCAGTTGGATTATCAATAATCTTTGCATTTTCTAAAGTAGATTGACTGCGGTTAATATTGATTGTCCAGTTAATGTAATTACCATCTTGTTTTGCAGATTTACTAACGAATTCTCCGCCGTGAGTGATAGTTGTTGAGCCTGTTACAGAGGAAACATTCTTTGTACCATCTTTTAATTCGGCTGTATTTTTATACTCTTTTGTAATAAATTCATTTTCGACTGTTGTTTTGAAACTAATATAATATGGTGAATCAATCCTATTTTTAAAATGAATTTTTAATGTGTTTTTATTACTTTCTGTAGGGGTCTCCATTATATATTCACTAGAATCAACAAGGCCACCTAGAGAAACTCCATCAGGAGAACCAGTTAATAGCATGTGACGCACTTCGATAGAGCCCGGTACGAATTTTTGGTTACCCTTTAGTATGTCAGTTATGTAAGGGTCGTCGATTGTGACATTATTATAATTTAATCCGATATACCACGTGATTTCTTTCGTTTTAGCATTATAAATGCCGTATTTAAAGCCGTTTGCTTTTGTAAATTGGTCAGGGTTAAGGTCTTTAGAAGATGTACTGCTTTCATCTTTCCCGTTTTCATTTTTCCAGCTTACATGTGCTGTATTTTTAAATGACGTATATTTATCTTGGATTGTAGGATAATCAAACGTTGTTGTATACGTGATTTCCAGTGTATCTTTCATTTTAGAAGCATAGGATTTTGTTAGCGTTACTTTAAAGCCATCCTTTGTTACTTCTAACGTATAATCTTCACCTTCTACAAGTGGTTTCCCAGCTGTACGGTTTGTAATGGTAAAGGTATCTTTGTGTAAAGTGAGACCGCCATGATCAAATGTATCTGTAATAACAGCATTATTCATTTCATAATTGTTTTTGTTGACTTCAATCTTCCAAGATGTTGTTTTGTCTTTGTAGTTTACACTTGTGTTTGACTTGATAACATTTTGTTGCGTTGTATTCGTTGTATTAGAGCTAGAAGAGCCTCCACCTGTCGTAACAGTATTTTTAATTTTATTATCTGTAGTCACGTTACCAATTGGTTTTGTTTTGTAAGTGATAACATAGGCGTTATGAATATCTTCATTAAATTGTAGGTTAAAACCGTTTTCTTTATCGTTTTTTTGGGAAGTAACAGTGTAATTGTTTACGATTTCACCTGTTACAAGCTTTCCGCTATCATCGTATGCTGCTTTGTTAACTACAACGGAACCTTCAACAAGCTCGTGTGAGTTGTCAAATAAATCTTTTAGAAGTGCATCTTGTTGCTTAATCGTTTTTTCGTCACCGTTATAGGTAATCGTCCAAGTAATGGTTTGGTCAGTTGGATCATATTTACTTGTTTTATTTAAGTGCGTTCCATGAGATGCAGTGACGGTAGCGCTTGTTTCTGTGTCTTTTTGATTATCACTTGATAGAGTAGCCTTATTTGTAAAGTTTGTTTTACTATCATCGGTAATCTTTGTTTTGTATCGAATTTGATATGCTTGATTAATCGTATCGTTAAAAGCAATTGCTAAGTTCGATTCACTTGGTGATGAAATAGTATATGCTGATGAATTTACTTTCTCTCCAAGAGTCGTATTTCCATCAATATCTACATTCAAATAGTAAACTTCAATTGAGTTTGTATCTAAGCTTAACCCTTTTGGAATAGCATCTTTCATGACTGCATTCATAAGAGTGTCTTTCGTTTTATTGATGTTTACAGTCCAGTTGATTTCATTGGCGTTAAACTTTTTGTTTGGCAATCCGCTTTTGTCCATTGGATTTTTTACATTTGGTTTAAATTCAACCGGAATTGTTATACCTTCTTCTGTAACAGGGAAGTGAATCTCTTGAGTTGTAGAACCTTTAATCTTTTGTTTGTTAAATTCTGTTTGTACTTGTAATGCTCCGGAAATATAGGAATGTGTTTCTATGTAGTCATTGAAAGTCATCGTTACTGTACCATCTCTTTTGATGGTATAAGTGCCGACACTTTCACCGCTTCCATCAATTAAGTCACCTTCAACATCATTGTAGATAGCAAAGTGCTCCGGTAGTTTGAAGGTGTAGTAGTCACCACTTTTTGCACCAAGGTCATTTGGCAAATCCCATGTGAACTCAATTTTTGTAATGTCACTCGTAGTGGGACGATTTTCTTTATCATCAAACGGTTTTCCGTTCTTATCTGTCATCTTGACACTTGTCAAAATATTTTCCGTAATCTGCTTCGGGCCATCTTCTGACTCTGTTGTTTCAGCATTAGTTTCTTCCACTCCATTTTGCGTTACAGCATGCTCTTGAGTAAGCTCTTCTGCGTTCTCTAATGTTTCGTCTTGCTCGGAAGGTTGTTCTTGGTTTTGTCTTGTAGTAATTTCTTCTTCCATTCTTTCAACTGGCACTGTAATAAATCGTGACTTCGCACCTAGTGGGAATGTAATTTGAATCGTTTCTTCTTTATTGTCTGCAGCAGGGTTAAATATCGCTGCAAATGTAATTTTGCCATTTCCTTCTTTGGCTTGTTCATTAAAGGTAAGCTTTAATGTATTATCGCTTGCTGTAACAAAATATTGTCCAATTTCAAGCTCATTTCCTATTAAGCTACCTTGTATATCTTGTTGAATTTGTAGCTCACTTGGAATTTTTAATGATAAAGAATCACCGTTTGTTAGTGTGTGATTTTCTTTGAGAGACCAAGCGTATTCTAGTTGTACAGTCGATCCAGGTTGTATTTTTGTATTAGGATTCGAAGCTGCATCGATTGAAATATGATTGCTATCTTTCATTTCGATAGAATCAAATAGTGTATGTAGGTTTGATGTTTCTGCCATTACTTGATGGTAAGGGAAATTTAAAAGCTGTGAAACTATTAAGAATGCTATCAAACATACGTTAAAAGTTTTTTTCATTCTTTCGCCTCCTTGAAATATTGAGCTGTAGTATTATGGTATATTACACTTCAAATGAAGTAATAATCTTATTAAGACGATGTGCTTATATAAAAGCTTATAGCAGACAAAGAAAAGACATCAGACCTATCTGTTTATAGAAGGTTGCTGTCTTTTGGAAATGAAGAATAAAAGAGCAGGTCATCATATGAGTTGAAATCTTTTTCAGTATTCCTAAGTCTATTTCTATAAATAAGGAATCATATGAAACCGGTTTTCCATAGTATAAAAATAAAAAATGTAGTGTGAAAAGAAGGTTTGTAAAATATTGTTAGTGTAAAGTGGTATTTTAAATTGAAAGCTCTTTTTTAGGAAGAAATGAGCGAGATCATTTCTTCCGTTAAAGATTATATAATTAAATGTAGTTTATTTCAATAAAATAGAATTAATTTATTTAAATATTAAAAAGACTGACACTTTTTCGAATGTTATGAAAAAATGTCAGTCTTTTATTATTATAATGCTGTTAAAATAATTGGTTCACCTTTTGTAACCACAATTGTATGTTCACACTGTGCAACAAGGCTCTTATCCGGAGTAACAAATGTCCAGCCATCACCTAGTTCTACAATATGGTCTGCTTTCATCGATACGAATGGCTCAACTGCTAACACAAGTCCTTCTTTTAAAAGGGCGCTATCCATTGGATCGAAGTAGTTTAAAATGTGATTTGGTGCTTCGTGCAAACTAAGTCCAATACCATGGCCTGTTAAGTTTTGAATTACTGTGTAGCCGTTTTGGCGTGCATCATTTGCAACAGCGCGGCCAATTTGGTTTTGTTTTGCGCCAGCTCTTACTTTTTTCATTGCTGCCCAAAACGCGCTTTCAGCAGCTGCACAAAGCTTTTCTTTCTCTTCATCTTGACCGATTACAAATGAAATACCTGTATCTGCATAGTAGCCATCAAGTGCTGCAGATACGTCAACGTTTACTAAGTCGCCTTCTTGTAATGTACGTTCACCTGGAATACCGTGTGCGACTTCTTCATTTACGCTAATGCAAGTTGTACCTGGAAATTTATATTCCTTTTCAGGTGCAGAAACCGCACCGTGCTCATCTAATACTTTTTTACCAATTAAATCTAGCTCTTTCGTTGTCATGCCTGCTTTTGCTTGCTTCTTCATTTCTTCACGTGCAAGCGCAACGATGCGGCCGATTTTTCGTAAGCCTTCTAAATCTTGTTCGTTACGAATGATCATAAACAACCACTGTCCTTCCTCGAATAAACATCTCTCATGATTGTAACATGTTTATTTTCCTCCTGCTACTGAATGGAGAAGTGTGAAGGTAGTATATGACGTTTGTCATATGTATATTATTACTTAAATTACTGTTTTTGGAATTCTCCTCTTCGTAAAATGAAATTAACGATGGAGGTGGAGAGATGGAACATATTATTGAAGTGAATGGTGTGTCAAAAGTATTTAAAGATAAAAAAGCAGTCAATGATGTTTCCTTTTCTGTGAAGAAGGGAGAAATTATAGCACTTCTCGGTCCAAATGGTGCCGGAAAAACAACGATGATTTCGATGATGCTTGGATTGCAGAAACCTTCGGAAGGAAAAGTTTTAATATGTGGGAATGATCCAACACATAAAGATGTTCGCAATAAAATTGGTGGGATGCTTCAAGAAGTGAGCGTAATCGATAGCGTTTCTGTTGAAGAGGTAATCGATTTGTTTTGTAGTTATTATCAAAATCCGATGAAAAAAGAGACGTTACTTCAGTTAGCAAATTTACAAAAAGAAAGAAAAAAGCGTTGTGAAACGTTATCGGGTGGGCAAAAAAGACGTTTGAACTTTGCGCTTGCGCTTGCAGGAAATCCAGATGTAATCTTTTTAGACGAGCCGACCGTGGGTATGGACATTGCGTCGAGAAAATCATTTTGGGATACGATGCGGAATTTAACGAATGAAGGGAAAACAATTATTTTAACAACGCATTATTTAGAGGAAGCAGATGCGCTTGCGGACCGCATTTTATTATTAGCAAATGGAAGGGTAATTGCTGATCGTACGCCAAATGAGATGAAATCAACTATTTTACAAAAGAAGATTTCGTTTGAATTGAAAGAAGAAGTGCCGCTAACTATGCTCCGTAGTCTACCTTATGTAACAGATGTGTATCGAGAAAAGCAGCGTTTTATGTTAATGACAGATGATGCAGATATGACTTTACGAGAAATTTTCATTAAAAATGTGCCTGTTATGGAGATTGAAGTAGAACGCGGTGGATTAGATGAAGCATTCCAGCAGTTTGTTGAAAAAGAGGAGGAGAAGGCTGTATGAGGGCATTTTTAATGCAAAGTAAAATTGAAGTATTACGTACGTTTCGTAATAAATTTTTTATTCTTTTCTCTTTACTCATGCCCGTTATTTTTTATTATATTTTTACAAATGTAGTGAGTGTGCCAGATAACGACGCAGCGTGGAAAGCTCACTATTTAATTTCTATGACGACTTTTAGTATTGTTGCAACGGCATTATTTAGTTTTGGAGTAGGATTATCACAAGAAAGAGGGCAAGGTTGGACGAAACTAATCAAAATTACACCACTCTCTGAAGGGGCATACTTAGGAGCGAAAATTGTTGCACAAACCATTGTAAACTTCTTTTCTATTGTCATAATTTTCGTAGCTGGTATTTTGATCAATGATATTGAGCTAACTCTCTCTCAATGGTTAGGTGCTGGTTTATGGTTATTAATTGGTGTCACACCATTTTTAGCGCTTGGCACCATTATTAGTTCCATTCGAAAGGTAGATGCGGCAACAGGCCTGGCTAACATTTTAAATATGTGCTTAGCGCTTGTAGGGGGACTTTGGATGCCAATTCAAGTATTGCCAAGTACGTTAAGAAGTATTGGAGAATGGACACCAACATATCATTTTGGTAGCGGTGCATGGGATATTGTAGCTGGGAAATCAATATCTTGGGAAAATATTGCTGTGTTAGCAGGATACTTTGTCATCTTCGTCGTAATTTCTGTTTATATACGAAAAAGACAGGAAGCGGTATAAGTGATAGAAGAGAGGGAATTTGAGATTTTTCCGAGACACATGGGTTTCTTTCCATATATGTGGCTCGTATATTTAACACTTCCAATTGCGACATTACTTCAGCAATCGGGATGGGAATTATACGTAGGTGGCGGTATGATGCTTTTGTTTATCGTAGCATATCGCCAGCTTTATTTTGTAAGTAAAACATTTGTCATGTGGGCTTGTATTCAAATTGCGACTACATTTTTCTATGCTTTTTTTTATGAGCCGCATCATATTTTTATGGGGTTTTTTACAGCGTATGCAATTGGATTTGCACCAACAAAGAAGTCATTTCGCCTTTTAGTATCATTACTCGTAACGATGCTCGTTCTTGTTTTTCTGTTACGAGGTGATGATATATCCTTCTTAAATGTAGCACCGATGCTTGTCCTTATGTTAGTTTCACCTTTTGGAATGCGCAATTTCTATGAAAAAAAAGAATTGCAAGTGCAGTTAATGGAAGCGAATAAACATATTGAGACTCTTGTAAAACGTGAAGAAAGAGAAAGGATTGCAAGAGACTTGCATGATACGTTAGGCCATACTCTATCTCTTATTACATTAAAGGGTGAACTTGTTGAAAAGCTTACGGTGAAAAATCCGGAGCGTGCGCGGATGGAGGCAAAGGAAATTTCACAAACAGCAAGAACGGCCTTAAAACAGCTGCGAGAATTAATTTCTGATATGCGTATGATTACAATTGAAGAAGAAATAGAGCATGCGCAAAATATTTTAAGAGCTGCCGACATATTGTTACACGTGGAACAATATGCAAAGGTAGATGCTTTATCAAAACTTGAACAAAATATCGTTGGGATGTGCTTACGTGAAGTCGTAACAAATGTTGTAAAGCATAGTAAAGCGAAAGAATGCCAAATCCATTTATGTGAAAAGGAAGGATATATTGTTTTACGTGTAAAAGATAATGGAATCGGTATGAAAACAAGTGGAGATGGAAATGGCATTTTAGGGATGAAAGAAAGGTTAGTGCTCATTGATGGCATGTTAGCAATAGAGAGTGTGCAGGAAGGAACAACAGTTACGATACAAATACCGGTTGTGATAAGGGCAAGGAAGGTTGAGGAGACGGTATGATTCAAATCATAATAGCAGAAGATCAACGAATGTTGCGCGGGGCATTAGCAGCTCTTCTTGATTTAGAAGATGATATAGAAGTTGTTGGGCAAGCTGCAAATGGGGAAGAGGCGCTTAAGTTAATTGAAAAGCTTCAGCCGCATGTAGCGATTATGGATATTGAAATGCCGATGCAAACGGGGTTAGATGTAGCTGAAGTTATTCAAGAAAGAGGATTAGCATGTAAGGTGATGATAGTAACGACTTTTGCTAGACCTGGATACTTTGAGAGAGCGATGAAAGCAAATGTGCACGGTTATTTGTTAAAAGATAGTCCGAGCGAAGATTTAGCTGCTTCTATTCGAAAAGTGATAGAAGGAAAACGTGAAATTTCTCCAGAGCTCATGTATGGACTTTGGCAAGAGCAAAATCCGTTAACGGAGCGTGAAAAAGAGGTATTACTGCTTGCCCGAGAAGGGAAGACAACAAATGAAATTGCAAGCGAGCTATACCTTTCAGCGGGGACCGTACGCAATTATATTTCTGATGTATTAATGAAATTACAAGCAAAAAATCGAATTGAAGCAATTACGATTGCTGAAGAAAAAGGTTGGATATGAAGAGCCGCTCTATGTAGAGCGGCTTTGTTAATTCGTTTGAAGTCGTACATTTACTTTTAATAAATTCCACACTTCTTCTGGATAAATAGGCTTACTAATTAAAAATCCTTGAATTTGATCGCAATGTTGGTTATGTAGAAATAGTCTTTGTTCATCTGTTTCTACGCCTTCTGCGATGACTGTAAGCTGTAAGTTTTTCGCTAATGTAATAATAGAAGAAGTAATAGCTTCTTCCAATGGACTGTTTTCGATTTCATGAATAAATTCTCGTGCGATTTTTAGTGTATGTATTGGATATTTCGTTAAATAAGAAAGAGAGCTATATCCTGTTCCAAAGTCATCAATTGAAATTTTAATACCAAGCGTTTGGAGCTCTTGAAGTCGTTGAATAACCGTTTCTTCTTTATTGATGGCAATGCTTTCGGTAATTTCTAAGTTTAATGTTTCTGGTGATAAAGCTGTTTCTTTTAAAACTTGCTTAATTGTTGGAAGTAAGTTTACATGATTAAACTGAGCTGGTGATAAGTTGACAGCTACTGTTAAATGAGTAAAACCTTCGTCATGCCATTCTTTTGCTTGCTTGCAAGCTGTACGAAGAACCCATTCACCAAGCTTAATAATAAATCCTGTTTCCTCCGCGATAGGAATAAATTGAGCTGGCGGAACAACGCCGAGCTTTGGATGTTTCCAACGAACAAGTGCTTCAAATCCGATAATCTCGTTTGAAGTCGTACTTACTTGTGGCTGATATTGTAAGTAAAACTCGTCTTGCTTTAATGCTTTAGAAAGCTCGCTTTCTAAAAAGTACCCTTCAGTTTCAAGTATGCTCATTTCTTCTGAGAAAAGGACGACTTTGTTTTTTCCAGTTGCTTTTGCATGGTACATAGCAATATCAGCATTTTTCATTAATTCAGTTGGATCCGTTCCATCAAATGGATATGATGAAATGCCGATACTTGGTGTAATATGTAGCTCATGCTGCTTAATATAAATTGGTTTATTAAGTTCTTGTAATAAACACGCGCCAATAAGAGAGGCGGCATTTTCTTTATGCATATCCGATAAAAAGATTGTGAACTCGTCTCCACCTTGTCGTGCAACAACATCATTACCACGTAAACACCGTTTTAATCGGTTTGCAACTTCAACTAACAATAAATCTCCAATATCGTGACCAAGGCGATCATTTACTTTTTTAAAGCGGTCCAAGTCGATAAATAAGACGGACACATTTGTTTTTTGTTTATTCGCGCGTTGCAGTGCAACGAGTAGATCTTCTTCAAATTTTCTTCGGTTTGGAAGACCTGTGAGTGCATCATGAAACGCCATATGTTCAATTTGTTGTTGCTTTTGTTGTAACTCTGTAATATCGCGAGCAATTCCAAACATCCCAATAACCTTTTTTTTAACTGTTGTTGGAATTAACGTAATATGTAAGTGATGGTATGTATCTTTTTTTGTATAGGTGCGTACTTCAAATGTTTGAGACATCCCTTTTTTCGCTCGGAACATCGCGGCTTTGGCGATATGACAATCTTCATCTACAATAAAATCTTTAAAAGAATGTCCGATAAATTCATTGTAATAAGAAGCAAATAATTCTGTACAAGCTCCGTTTGCACGTTGGAAATTTCCATTCATATCAAGTGAAAATACAGCGTCTGGATGTTCTTTAAATAATGATTTATATTGTTGTTCACTTTTTGCTAGTGCTTGAATGCCTTCTTTCACTTTGACTTCTAGTTGCTCATTTAACCCTTGATATGTATATAATAAATCTTTATGTTCTTTCCACATAAGAGCTTGTCTACATAATAATAGTCCTAGTGAAATGCCTAATCCTATTAATATATTTTGATGCTCTTTCATATCCGAAACTACAAAGGATAAAATTGCGAGTATGCACAAATAAGGAAGGAATGCACGAGGGCCATCCAATCGAGCGTACAATTTCCTTTTTTGCACATGAACTGCTGTTTTCTCCTCATACAACAAGCTAGCAAATCCAATCAGTAATAAAGATACTGTATGAATAAAATAAGTAAACTCTGGAGAAATGATAGATCCACGGGCTTCTTTAAAGGTATGTATATAACCATATATAAGGATTATAAAAAATCCTAGTGCTAATGCTCTCCCACTTGCAATGTGCTTGTGACCCATTTTGTACAAACTGATAACAGCATATACAAAGAGAGATTGTGCAATAAAATAAAATGTCCCTAGCCACATTTCTAAGGATAGGCTTTTGATACTTGGAACATTTAGCACAATATTAAACATGAAATAAAACGTTGTAAAAGTGATAAAAACACTATCAAATAAAAATTGCAAAAATGTTGTTATGGAATGTCTATTAATAAATTCATATGTAAACGCAATAAATAGTAAACCATATTGTAATAGAAAAAAAGGTACTGCATCAAAAGAAAAGATTTCTTGTTCATAAATAGATGAAGCTTTTAAAAACAACCTAATTTCCATTAAACACCCGGATATGCATGTGCATAAAATAAGTGACCAAAAAATTTTTATATGCCCTGTACTAGATCGAATCCTTTTGAAAATCCAGTAAGCTGAAAGTGCGGATGCAAAGTAAAAAAGAAATAGAGTTCCCCATTCTTGTATAAGAGTATGAGAGGGGACTGCTAAAATCCATATAAGAAAGAATAGGCTATAAGTTGTAATGAACATGATATGTTTTGTTATTTGTTGCATATCATCCCCCCTAATTCCATGAAATTATCCCGCTATTTGCGGGCTGTAAGACTTCCACCTCAAAACTTAGAGGATTTAGAGAAGTTTAGGTGGGAGATTAACATCCCGTAAAAGCCCGATTGGTCAGGCTGACAATCAGTGGGGGATAGAGCCCCACTGATTGAAGTTTCACTTTATCCATAATATAAATAATAACACATAACAATTATAGGAAAATCTTTTAATTTTAATATTCTATTACACAGGAACTTTTTCTTTTTACGCCTCTTATCGAAGAAATCTCTTCTACTAATTGGAAAAGGGCTAAATCTTTCTTTTTACTTTCAATCATAACATCGAAGTCTCGCCCGAGTTCTTTAGCAGTAGATAAAAAAGGTCGAATAAACGAAAGATCTATATAATCTGAGTGAGCACGGAATTCTTTAGGCGACCTTGGTGATGAAATATGAACTTTTGGCAGTGCATTTGTGTGATCCCACGTATCAAAAATAGAAGGTAGTAATAATTCGAGCGATTCTTCGCAAAGATTGGCAACGTGATGGTGATAGTCGAAAACGAAAGGGATCTGTTCTTTTTGACAAACAGATAACGTTTCCGATGTTGTATATGTTTTATCATCATTTTCGAGTGTCATTTGTTTTTTGATATGGTTAGGAAGTTTCTTTATATTTTCATGAAAGCGAAGTAGAGCTTTTTCTTTATTGCCATATGCACCACCAACATGAATGTTAATATAGGAAGAATTAGCGAGCCCCATTGCATGTAATACATTGTAATGATAAGTCATATCGTGTACAGCATTGTTTGTAATATGTGGTTTATCGCTCGTAAATAGAGTGAATTGATTTGGGTGGAAACTGATACGTAACTGATGTTTTTTAATTAGCTGTCCTATTTCTTTCCATGTTTCTTTAAAGAGATTTAAGTAGTCAAAGTCGACCTCTGGATGTGTTGCGAGTGGAACAATCGAGGAAGAGAGACGATATAATGGGATTTCATGAGCGATATTATAATGTAAAATTCGCAATGTATGTAATAAATTTTGTTTTGTTATCTCGTATAACTTTTCTTTTCGTTCTTGTTTTTCAAGTGCTTTCCACCTTGTAAAAGTCATTGTTTTTGATGGAGAGCAGTCCCACAGCGCAAGTGCGTGTGAGACGTAGCCAAATCGTATTTTCATTTGTATCAAACCTTTCCTTGCTTTATCCCGCATTAACAGCCCGTAAAAGCCCGATTGGTCGGGCTGACACTCAGTGGAGGATGGAGAAAACTCCCACTGAGTGAAGTTTCACTTTATAAAAAATATGAAAAGACAGTGCCAATCCATTCTTTCATTTTACTTAAAAGTGTTTTCGGTGAAACATCTTGAAGTGAAAGCAGTATGGAAGCTTCTATGTCTTGTTGAATGGCTGCTTTTACTTGTTCTAAAAAGGAGGAATCGTATATGATGCAGTTGATTTCATGGTTGATATATAAACTTCTCATATCAAAATTTGCTGTACCAATATCACAAATTTGATCATCTATCATAATGAGCTTAGCGTGAAAAAAACCGTTTTGAAATTCATAAATGTTGCAGCCAGCTGCAATTAAATTGCGACAGTATGGAAGTTTTGCTTCCCGTACAAATGGATGATCTGCTTTTTTAGGGACAAGGATCGTAATTTGTACACCCCGTTTCATTGCAGTTTGAAGAGCATGTAATACTTTTTTTCCTGGAATAAAATAGGGTGTACCGATATATAATTTTTTTTCTGCTTTTTGGATTAAGTGTAAAAACGTTTCTTCTAAATACACCCCATTTGTTGGGACGAACTGATGAGGAGTAGTTCCTTTTTGTAACGATTTAAAAAAGCGTGCTTCCTGTAGTAATTTTTCTTTCGTATCACCTTGCCAATCGTGTAAAAATTGGTTTTGTAAATCAAGAACGCCTTCTCCTGTTATTCGTAGGTGATAGTCCCGCCACGGCCCAAGGTTTGGATCGTGCCCTAAATATTCTTCTCCGATATTAAATCCTCCTAAGTAACCAATTTCTCCATCGATGATTGTAATTTTCCGGTGGTTCCTTTGATTGGCAGAGAAGAAAAGGAAGGGTGGACGGATTTTATGACTAAAAGAAAACGCGATGCCATGCTCTCGTAATTGTGTAATCGTTTCTTTTGATACATAATGACTTCCAAGACGATCAAGTAATAAACGTACTTCAATTCCTTCTTTCGCTTTTTTCATAAGAAGATTTAAAAAGGTATGACTCACTTCATCATTTTTTACGATAAAAAATAAAATATGTATATGTTCTTTTGCATGTGCAATATCAAAAAATAAGTTATCGTATAATGTTTGACCGGATGTATATAGCTGAAAGTTACTATGGCGAAGTGGAAACGACAGTGGCTTTAACTTCTGAATATATAACTTTCTACCGTATGTAAAATCAAATACGAGCCATAGCAAAAGAAATATAAAAAAGAGAGATAAAAAGATCATCGTCAAATTACCTCCATACTTTTCAGTTTGGTTATGTTTTTATAGGTTGAGCAAAAGGGAGGGAAGACATTCTTATTTTTTGTGGAAAAGGAAATTCTGAAGTGATATAGAACACTATGTAAAGATTGGGGGGATTTGAGTGGAGAATGATTTTACGAGTTATGCAAGTTTAGACTTAGTTGAGCACTTTGATTTCGTTACAATTGATTTACAGCGTAAATTTTTCGTTGTACATATTGTAGAAGTGAAGACGGATAAAATTTTGTTGAAAGTTTTTATAAATTATGATGAAGATGATGTGAGAATAGAGGGAGATACGGCGCATTATGAAACGATGGACATCGCATGTTTGATTGAAAGTTTAAAAGTCACAGCAAAGCTCTGTATTGAAAATGATTTATGTAATGATGAGGAATTAGAAACTTTTTTACGTTCTTGAAAGTGGATAGGCCATATATACATGAGAATCCCATCTACATGCTGTTATGCAAAAGATGGTTTTTTTTCTGAAAAATATATTGTTATATAACAAAAAACTGTTGACTGAATGCTCACTCATAATATAATGAGATTAGGGGAAATAAATTCAGAAAATTATTTATTTTTGAATCTTCGAAAAGAGAGGGTACTACAAAGAGAGGGGCTGGAGAAATGAACACCTTATTAATTATCAATTGGTTGGCGTCAATTGCTGTTATTGGGTATGCGGTCTATTTGTTCGTTTATCTCATACGGACGAGGATGGCCTACATACAATTAGGTAAGAAAGTAGAGTTTGATCGCCGCTTTAAAGAAAGATGGGATCTTCTGAAAGTGAACGTCTTCGGACAGAAGAAGCTCATGAAAGATAAGAAGAGCGGTATCATACACGTTATGTTCTTTTACGGATTTATTCTCGTCCAACTTGGAGCAATTGACTTCATTTGGAAAGGTTTAGCACCAGGATCACATCTTCCACTTGGACCACTATACCCTGCATTTACATTCTTCCAAGAGATCGTCACACTCACGATTTTAATCGCAGTTCTTTGGGCTTTTCATAGAAGATATGTTGAGAAGCTTGTTCGCTTAAAGCGTAATTTCAAATCAGGTCTTGTTTTAATTTTTATCGGGGGCTTAATGCTGTCTGTTTTACTTGGTAACGGTATGAGTCTTATTTGGTACGGCCATGGTGGCGAATTTGCATGGAGTGAACCGGTTGCTTCTGTAATCGCTTACGTTTTCTCTAATATAAGTGAGACAGCTGCGATTGCTGTATTCTACTTTGCTTGGTGGATTCACTTATTATTCTTATTAACGTTTTTAGTTTATGTACCACAATCAAAACATGCTCATTTAATTGCTGGGCCAGCGAACGTATACTTTAGTCGCTTAACAAACCCAGGAAAACTAGAAAAAATTGATTTTGAAGATGAAACACAAGAAACATTTGGTGTTGGGAAAATTGAAGATTTTAGACAAACGCAGCTTATTGATTTATATGCGTGCGTAGAGTGCGGTCGCTGTACAAATATGTGTCCGGCAACAGGAACAGGTAAGATGTTATCGCCGATGGACTTAATTTTAAAACTTCGCGATCATTTAACAGATAAAGGTGCAGCCGTAACTTCGAAGGCACCTTGGGTTCCGACTGTTGCCTTTAACAATACAAAAGGAAATCAATTAGCGATGATGGCTTCAGGGCAAGGGCATCAAGAATCTGCAAGTGCACTTGCATACAACCCAAGCTTAATTGGTGAAGTCATTACAGAAGAAGAAATTTGGGCTTGTACAACGTGTCGTAACTGTGAAGACCAATGTCCGGTTATGAACGAGCACGTTGATAAAATTATTGACTTGCGTCGCTACCTTGTTTTAACAGAAGGGAAAATGGACGCGGAAGCGCAGCGTGCCATGACAAACATTGAGCGTCAAGGTAACCCTTGGGGACTAAATCGTAAAGAGCGCGAAACATGGCGTCAAGGTGACGATGAAGTAACTGTTCCAACGGTAAAAGAGAAATCAAAAGCTGGCGAAGAATTCGAGTACTTATTCTGGGTTGGTTCAATGGGATCTTACGATAGCCGTAGCCAAAAGATCGCGATTTCCTTTGCGAAGCTGATGAATCAAGCTGGCATTTCCTTTGCGATTCTTGGAAACAAAGAAAAGAACTCAGGAGATACGCCGCGCCGCCTTGGAAATGAATTTGTATTCCAAGAAATGGCGACGAAAAACATTGAAGAGTTTGAAAAAGCAGGTGTGAAGAAAATCGTTACGATTGATCCACATGCTTATAATACGTTTAAAAATGAATACCCAGACTTTGGTTTGCAAGCTGAAGTTTATCATCATACAGAATTGTTAGCGGAGTGGGTAGAAGAAGGACGCTTAGAGCCTGTTCACCGCGTTGACGAAACGATTACGTACCATGATTCTTGTTATTTAGGCCGCTATAACGAAGTATACGAAGCACCTCGTAATATTTTAAAAGCAATCCCAGGTGTAACAGTTGTAGAAATGGCTCGTAACCGTGAGACAGGTATGTGCTGCGGTGCCGGCGGCGGTTTGATGTGGATGGAAGAAACTGCAGGATCTCGTATTAACGTTGCCCGCACAGAGCAAGCCCTTGCGGTGAAACCAACAGTCATTGGTACTGGTTGTCCGTACTGCTTAACGATGATTAGTGACGGCACGAAGGCGAAAGAAGTAGAAGAGCAAGTGCAAACACTCGATGTAACAGAGATTTTAGAACGCTCTGTTATCGGACCGAAAAAAGAAGCAATGTAACGAAGAGTTTATACAACTTTAGAGAGAGGGGGGATTCCCCCTCTCATACAACAGCTGCACCGAGCGAGCGTTCAATCAGCGCCGCAAAACTTTAAAAAATTGGGGGTATTTGTTTTGGCAAGAACAGTGATTTTAAGTGCTGCAAGAACACCAGTTGGAAAGTTTGGAGGAGCATTAAAGGATGTAAAAGCAACGGAACTTGGAGGAATTGTAATTAAAGCGGCGCTAGAGCGTGCAAACGTTCAGCCGAGTGATATTGAAGAAGTTGTATTTGGAACGGTTATTCAAGGAGGTCAGGGTCAAATTCCTTCTCGTCAAGCGGCAAGGGCGGCTGGCATTCCGTGGGAAACACATACGGAAACAGTGAATAAAGTATGTGCATCTGGTCTACGTGCTGTTACATTAGCAGATCAAATGATTCGCGTCGGTGATCAGTCATTAATTGTAGCTGGTGGCATGGAATCGATGAGTAACAGTCCGTATATTTTACGCGGCGCGCGCTGGGGATATCGAATGGGAAATAATGAAGTAATCGATTTAAATGTTGCGGACGGTTTAACTTGTGCGTTCTCTGGCATTCATATGGGAGTTTATGGCGGAGATGTAGCGAAGGAAGATGGAATTTCCCGCGAGGCACAAGATGAGTGGGCGTATCGTAGTCATATGCGTGCAACTACTGCACGTAAAGAAGGACGCTTTGAGGAAGAAATTGTCCCTGTACAAGTGCCGCAGCGAAAAGGTGATCCAATTATTGTAAAAGATGATGAGGCTCCTCGTGAAGATACGACGGTAGAAAAGCTAGCAAAGTTAAAGCCTGTATTTGATAAAGAAGCAACAGTTACAGCTGGGAATGCGCCAGGACTGAACGATGGCGGTGCTGCGCTTGTATTAATGAGCGAAGAGAGAGCGAAGGAAGAAGGAAGGAAGCCAATCGCGACCATTTTGGCGCATACGGCAATTGCAGTAGAATCGAAAGATTTTCCAAGAACCCCAGGATATGTAATTAACGAACTATTAAAGAAAACAGGGAAAAAAGTAGAAGATATCGACCTATTTGAGATTAATGAAGCGTTTTCTGCAGTGGCTATTGCAAGTGCAAACATTGCAGGGATTGATCCGGAGAAGATTAATGTGAACGGCGGGGCAGTTGCGATGGGACACCCAATCGGAGCGAGCGGGGCTCGTATTATCGTAACGTTAATTCATGCGTTAAAGCAGCGCGGCGGTGGCATTGGTATCGCTTCGATTTGTAGCGGCGGCGGTCAAGGCGATGCAATTATGATTGAAGTTCATTAATAAAAAGGGGATGGAAAAATGAGCGTACAAAATATTGTTGTAATTGGTGCAGGGCAAATGGGATCTGGTATTGCACAAGTATGTGCAATGGCAGGATATAACGTATATATGCAAGATTTAAAGCAGGAGCAATTAGATAGGGGAACAGGCATCATTACGAAAAATTTAAACAGGCAAGTAGAGAAAGGGCGCATGAGTGAAGAAGATAAAGCAGCGACACTGCAGCGATTAACGGTAACATTATCACTTGACTGCGTCAAAGAAGCAGACCTTGTTATTGAGGCAGCTGTAGAAAGAATGGATATTAAAAAGAAAATTTTTGCGAATTTAGATGAGTTAGCGCCAGCGCATACAATATTGGCAACAAATACGTCCTCTTTACCAATTACAGAAATTGCGGCTGTTACGAAACGCCCTGAAAAAGTAATTGGAATGCACTTTATGAATCCGGTTCCTGTTATGAAACTTGTTGAAATTATTCGCGGCTTAGCAACAGAGGACGGAGTATACGAAACAATTGAAACGATTACGAAGGAAATTGGGAAAGTACCAGTTGAAGTGAATGATTTCCCAGGCTTTGTGTCTAACCGCATTTTATTACCGATGATTAATGAAGCGATTTACACATTGTATGAAGGTGTGGCAACGAAAGAAGCGATTGATGAGGTAATGAAGTTAGGTATGAATCATCCGATGGGACCGTTAACATTAGCTGACTTTATCGGTTTAGATACTTGTTTATACATTATGGAAGTACTTCACGAAGGATTAGGTGATAGCAAATACCGCCCATGCCCACTCCTTCGAAAATATGTAAATGCTGGCTGGTTAGGTCGTAAAACGGGCCGCGGCTTCTACGTATATGAGTAATGATATTTTTTTATAAAGTAGTGGTCTTACCAGGTGATGTAATCTTTTCAGAAAACGAGCTGAGGTGAAGGATATGCATTTTCAATTAACAGAAGAACAGCAAATGATGAGAAAAATGGTTCGTGACTTCGCTCAAAAGGAAATCGCTCCCTTTGTTCCAATGATGGAACAAGGGGTGTTTCCTAGCGAAGTGTTAGAAAAAATGGGTGTTCTTGGACTTATGGGAATCCCGATTCCTGCGAAGTATGGCGGAGCAGAAATGGATTTTATTTCTTATATTTTAGCAATCAATGAAATTTCAAAGGTCAGTGCGACGACGGGTGTTATTTTAGCGGTACATACATCTGTTGGCACGAATCCAATTTTATATTTTGGGACGGAAGAGCAAAAGAAAAAGTATGTTCCTAAGCTTGCAACTGGTGAATATTTAGGAGCATTTGCATTAACGGAACCAGGCGCAGGTTCGGATGCGGGCAGCTTAAAGTCTCGCGCAGTAAAGCAAGGCGATCATTATGTAATTAACGGTTCCAAGGTATTCATTACAAACGGTGGCGAAGCTGATACATATATTGTGTTTGCGTCTACAGATTTAGAAGCTGGGACGCGCGGTATCTCGGCATTTATCGTTGAAAAAGATACGCCGGGCTTAATTATTGGGAAAGATGAGCATAAGATGGGGCTGTATGGTTCTCGTACAGTGCAGTTAACCTTTGAAGATATGAAAGTACCAGTAGGAAATTTACTTGGTGAAGAAGGACAGGGCTTTAAAGTTGCGATGTCTAATTTAGATGTTGGACGCATTGGTATTGGGGCACAGGCACTCGGTATTGCTGAAGCGGCGCTAGAATGTGCGGCTGCTTATGCAAAGGAGCGTTATCAATTTGGAAAGCCAATCGCTATGCAGCAAGGTCTTGGTTTCAAATTAGCTGATATGGCAACAAGTGTTGAAGCGGCGCGCCTTTTAGTATATAGAGCAGCTTCGCTAAGAGCGCAAGGATTGCCATGCAGTAAAGAAGCATCAATTGCGAAATTATTTGCGTCTAAAACAGCGGTAGATGTAACGACGGAAGCCATTCAAGTATTTGGTGGTTACGGTTATACAAAAGAATATCCAGTTGAGAGATTTTTCCGCGATGCGAAAATTTGCGAGATTTATGAGGGTACGAGTGAAATTCAACGTTTAGTTATTAGTAGACAGTTATAAGGGGGAGCAAGGGATGCAATTCAAATTGTCAGAAGAACATGAAATGATCCGTAAAATGGTTCGCGACTTTGCAAGAAATGAAGTAGCACCAACAGCTGCTGAGCGTGATGAGGAAGAGCGTTTTGACCGTGCTTTGTTTGATCAAATGGCGGAACTTGGTTTAACGGGTATTCCGTGGCCTGAAGAGTACGGCGGAATTGGAAGCGATTACTTAGCATATGTTATTGCAGTTGAAGAGTTATCGCGCGTATGTGCTTCAACGGGTGTAACGTTATCGGCACATACATCACTTGCGGGGTGGCCAATTTACACATTTGGAACAGAAGAGCAAAAACAAAAATATTTACGCCCGATGGCTGAAGGTAAGAAAATGGGGGCTTACGGTTTGACAGAGCCAGGGTCAGGTTCAGATGCTGGTAGCATGAAAACAACAGCGAAGCGTGATGGGGATTCTTACATTTTAAATGGATCAAAAATCTTTATTACAAATGGCGGTTACGCTGATATTTATGTTGTATTTGCTTTAACAGATTCAGAGTCGAAGCAACGTGGCACAAGTGCATTCATTGTTGAAAGTAACACACCTGGTTTTTCTGTTGGTAAGAAGGAGAGCAAATTAGGGATTCGTTCTTCGCCAACAACAGAGATTATTTTTGAAGATTGCCGAATTCCAGCGGAGAACTTACTTGGCGAAGAAGGGCAAGGGTTTAAAATTGCAATGCAGACGTTAGATGGTGGGCGTAATGGTATTGCCGCGCAAGCTGTTGGGATTGCACAAGGAGCGCTTGATGCGGCTGTTCAATATGCGAAAGATCGTCATCAATTTGGAAAGCCGATTATCGCGCAACAAGGAATTGGTTTCAAACTGGCAGACATGGCAACGGGTGTAGAAGCATCTCGTCTATTAACATATCAAGCAGCTTGGTTAGAGTCGCAAGGTTTACCTTATGGCAAAGAATCTGCGATGTCGAAACTTTTTGCTGGGGATACAGCGATGAAAGTAACGACAGAAGCAGTGCAAGTATTTGGTGGTTACGGTTATACGAAAGATTATCCTGTAGAACGCTTTATGCGTGATGCGAAAATCACACAAATTTACGAAGGAACACAGGAAATTCAGCGTTTAGTTATTTCGAGAATGTTAACGAAGTAAAAGAGAGTGGCGTAGGGGAACCTGCGCTTTTTCTTACACAAGAAAAGAGAGGTGACAAGGATGACCAAACACAACATACAAGCGTCGGTAAAAGATGAAAAGTTGATAGCGCTTCGCCGTGAACAAATGATTAAAGGTGCAGTACAGCTTTTTAAACAAAAAGGCTTTCCACGTACGACAACGAGGGAAATTGCGAAAGCGGCAGGGTTTAGTATTGGCACATTATATGAATATATAAGAACGAAAGATGACGTGTTGTATTTAGTATGTGATAGCATATATGAGCAAGTAAAAGAGAGATTAGAAGAAGTTGTTTATACGGAAAAAGGTAGTATTGATAGCCTAAAGCAGGCAATTACAAATTACTTTAAAGTAATGGACGAGCTTCAAGAAGAAGTTTTAATTATGTATCAAGAAGTACGTTTTCTCCCAAAAGAATCACTTCCGTATGTATTGCAAAAAGAATTTGAAATGGTAGCGATGTTCGAACATATTTTAGAACAATGCGTTGTAAATGGAATATTCGTGTTAACAAAAAAAGAAGTACAACTAGTAGCTCATAATATTTTTATTCAGGGACAAATGTGGGGATTCCGACGCTGGGCACTTCAGAAGATGTATACCCTCGAGGAATATACAGATTTGCAAATTAAATACGTATTAAATGGTGTTCGTAGTATGTAAAAGAAGAGCGAAATAGATGCTCTTGTAGAAGGAAAAAGGAAATCGTTTTGGTTTCCTATTTTTTTGTGGCATATTTATAGTAGTTTTGTTTATAATGAATAGTATGGATTTTTTTTGAACAGGCCTTTATATATAGGATTATATTTTAATGAAAGGAAGTGCCGCATAAGTGAATTTAAAGCAATATTCACCAGAAGAGCTAAAAGAGTTATCCATGATCGAAGTGGTATACAGCTTATTAGAGGATAAGAGACAAGCAACACCATTTCAAGATCTAGTTCAAGAAGTCGCTCAAATGCTGGGACTATCTGAAGAACAAGTTGCTGCAAAGATTGCACAATTTTATACAGACTTAAACATCGACGGGCGCTTCATTAATTTAGGAGAGAATCGTTGGGGACTACGTAGCTGGTATCCATACGAGCAAATTGATGAAGAAATCTTACCTCAAGCAAAACCTAAGAAGAAGCGTAAAGCTGATGAAGATGAGGACTTCGATGACTATGTTGATAGTAGCGAAGAGGAAGAATTCGTTGATGAAGATGAAGATTTCCAAGAAGAAGCTGATGAAGATCTTGATGAATTACTTGAAGATGATGAAGATGATGAAGATGATGAAGATGAAGATGAAGATCTTGATGAGCTAGACGACGAATTCGGCGAAGAAGAACTAGAATACGATGAAACGGAAGAAGAAGAGGAAGAATTCTAATTCTTGACTTTTTATGAGCGTCCATGTAGAATCATTTTTGGGCTCTTTAAAAAAGACGATTATAGTATTTTAGTTTAAATATAAAAGAAAATTGCTCCCTTTTTATTATGTTTTGTAATAAGGGGAGCAATTTTCTTTTTTGTTTTTTGATTAGAAATAAAGTGAAACTTCACTCAGTGGGGGTCCTATAGCCCGTTAATGCGGGATAAAAAAGAGTCTAACAATAAAGACTATAAAAGTGTTATGTACATACGCTGCCATGTGCGGCGGTGATTATATAAGGGTAAAGTAGAAGGGAGTACATTTATGACTAAGTATATTTTCGTAACAGGTGGCGTAGTATCTTCTTTAGGAAAAGGTATTACAGCAGCATCTCTAGGAAGGCTTTTAAAAAATCGTGGGTTAAATGTAACAATTCAGAAGTTTGATCCATATATTAACGTAGATCCAGGAACAATGAGTCCATATCAACATGGTGAAGTATTCGTAACAGATGATGGTGCGGAAACAGACTTAGACCTTGGTCACTACGAGCGTTTCATCGACATTAACTTAAACAAATACAGTAACGTAACAACAGGTAAAATTTACTCTTCAGTTCTTCAAAAAGAGCGTCGTGGTGAATATTTAGGAGGAACAGTTCAAGTTATTCCTCATATTACAAATGAAATTAAAGAACGTGTATTCCGCGCTGGCCGTGAAACAAATGCAGACGTTATTATCACGGAAATTGGTGGAACTGTTGGTGACATCGAGTCTTTACCATTCTTAGAAGCGATTCGTCAAATTAAGAGTGATATTGGTCGCGACAATGTAATGTACATCCACTGTACGTTAATTCCATACTTAAAAGCAGCTGGCGAAATGAAAACAAAGCCAACGCAACATAGTGTAAAAGAATTACGTAGCTTAGGTATTCAGCCAAACATTATCGTTGTTCGTACAGAAATGCCAGTTTCTCAAGATATGAAAGACAAGCTTGCATTATTCTGTGACATCGATCCAAAAGCTGTAATTGAAGCACGTGATGCAGATACGTTATATGCAGTTCCATTAGCTCTTCAAGAGCAAAATATGGACCAAATCGTTTGTGATCACTTAAAACTAGACAACCCAGCAGCAGACATGACAGATTGGACTGCGTTAGTTGACAAGGTACGTAGTCTAACTAAGAAAACAAAAATTGCACTTGTTGGTAAATATGTAGAACTTCAAGATGCATACATTTCTGTTGTAGAAGCACTTCGTCACGCTGGTTACAACTTCGACACAGATGTAGAAGTAAAATGGGTAAATGCTGAGCATGTAACAGCAGAAAACGTAAAAGAAATGGTTGGCGATACAGATGGTATCCTTGTACCAGGTGGTTTCGGTGACCGTGGTGTTGAAGGTAAAATCGCAGCGATTAAGTACGCACGCGAAAATAAAGTACCATTCTTAGGAATTTGCCTAGGTATGCAACTTGCTACAATTGAATTTGCACGTCACGTATTAGGTTTAGAAGGTGCGAACTCTTCTGAGATTAACCCTGATACAAAATATGCAATTATCGACCTATTACCAGAACAAAAAGATGTAGAAGACTTAGGTGGTACACTTCGTCTTGGTTTATATCCATGTAAGCTTACTGCAGAAACAAAAGCATTTAGCGCATACGGCGAAGAAATCGTATATGAGCGTCATCGCCATCGCTATGAGTTCAACAATCAATTCCGTCAAGAGATGGAAAAAGCAGGCTTCTTATTCTCTGGAACAAGCCCTGATGGCCGTTTAGTAGAGATCATTGAGCTTAAAGAACATCCATGGTTCGTAGCGGCTCAGTTCCACCCAGAACTTGTATCTCGTCCGAACCGTCCGCAACCATTGTTCCGTGACTTTGTACAAGCTTCTATCATTAATAAAGAAAGCAAGTAATATAAGAAACAGGTGTCCATATATGGATGCCTGTTTTTGTATTTGTCACACTATAAAAAAATAGCTGGAAAAATAGAATAGCCGAAAAAAAGACAGCTGTAAAGAAAAAAATACATTTTACAGCTGTCTTTATATATATTTCTAAATAGTGAATGAAAAGGTACTCTCAAAAAACGGCCACGTAGAAAAAAGAGCCCTAATCTTACTGGCTCCATGTGTTGAAACATCGCATGAAGCAGAAACAGGCTCTGAACGCTACAAGCCATGGAGTAACGTCCTATCCCACCCTAAAAAAGAGTTTTTAAGTTTTTTAAGGTTTTCCTTCTTATTCATACTCGTTCATAATCTCATCAATTGTAAACTTTAAATTATGGTACGCAAACAGAGCGATCATTAAACTTGGGAATCCGTAACGTGAGCCATCATCATCGGGAATAAGTGCCTTTAACAGTTTTGTATCAATATGTACATCTGTGAATTGCTCAAGGGATTGCTCACCTTCTTGTAAAGCAGAGATACCAACGATAAAGTTACCTTCTTCTTGGAAGTTTTTTGCTAATGAAATGATTTCTTCATCTGTAGAGGAACGGCTAATCAGAAGTACGCGATCTGCTGATGTTACGTTTGCTTTTGCTTCTCCTTCAAAAAGGCGTTTTGCATTTTTTAGTGGCTCAGCCCCGTATAAAGCTTCGCAAACTACACCTTCCATTTCTTTCGTACCGTGTAGATAAATTGTGCCATCACCAATCATTGCTTGGGCAAGTAAGCGAGCGCTATCTTCTATATTTGCTTCTTCGTTTTGGCTAATTCGTGTGAAGTAGCCATTTAACTGTGTAGAAAAGATTTTAAACATAATCATACTCCTTTTATTTTTCGAACAGTAAAGTTGTGCTTATGTAGACAATCATGAATGACCTCCAGCCCATTTCACAAGTAATACAAAAAGGCTCTGACCGTTATTATATATGGCGCAAAGCTTTTATCTACTAGAAAAGGATGGAGTGTAAGTCTTTCTTTATATTATATCTTATTTTGGCTTATCACCATAACTTGTGGTTGATCTTTTGTTATATAAGGAGCGGAGGATAGGGATAGCGAGGGAAGCGCCTACTCGGAGTTTAGTTCCCAATTGATTTGTCACCCGCGACTTTTGGTGATGAAACCTCATTTTAGAAAAAATTAAAAAGTAGGGAGTTGATATAAAGATGGTGTAAAATGTAAAAGAAGAGGGAATAAGAAGGATTTTGATGAAAGATAGCGAAAGTAGAAAAAATAGAGATCTTAATTTTTGTATGACATAGAAAGGTTGAGGAAAATGGACGGCAAAATTTTAATTGTTGATGATCAATATGGTATTCGTGTACTGTTACATGAAGTGTTCCAGAAAGAGGGTTATCAAACATTCCAAGCAGCAAATGGCTTTCAGGCTTTAGACATCGTAAATAAAGACTGTCCAGATTTAGTTGTTTTAGATATGAAAATTCCTGGGATGGATGGAATTGAAATTTTAAAACGTATAAAAGATATTAATAAGGATATTAAAGTTATTTTAATGACTGCGTATGGTGAGCTAGACATGATTCAAGAAGCGAAAGATTTAGGTGCGCTTATGCATTTTGCGAAGCCTTTTGATATTGATGAAGTTCGTAAAGTAGTGCGAAATGAGCTAGCTGTACAGGCATAGTATGAATTTTTTATAAAAAAAATAGAAAAAAGCGTTTTCATATGGAAGAGGTTGGTGGAAGGCGGTTGAGTTTTTGGATACAAGTTGGTATTCTATTGAGTGTAGAAAAGTCCGGTATATGTTTTTAACACATAAATTTCCTTATGTTGGTTAAAATACCAATGACAGGATTTATCGGATACAAAAAACGTTTTTTAGGAGGATTCACCATGCCTTTAGTTTCCATGAAAGAAATGCTAAACAAAGCGCTAGAAGGAAAATATGCAGTTGGTCAATTTAACATGAACAACTTAGAGTGGACGCAAGCAATCCTAGCTGCTGCAGAAGAAGAAAAATCTCCTGTTATTTTAGGAGTATCTGAAGGTGCAGCTCGTTACATGGGCGGCTTCAATACAGTAGTAAGCATGGTTAAAGGTTTAATTCAAGACATGAGCATCACTGTTCCTGTAGCAATTCACCTTGACCACGGTTCTAGCTTCGATAAATGTAAAGAAGCAATCGATGCAGGTTTCACATCTGTAATGATCGACGCTTCTCACCATCCATTTGAAGAGAACATCGAAACTACTAAAAAAGTAGTAGAATATGCACATGCTCGTAACGTATCTGTAGAAGCAGAGCTTGGTACAGTTGGCGGACAAGAAGATGACATAATCGCTGAAGGCGTTATTTATGCTGATCCTCAAGAGTGTAAAGAATTAGTTGCAGCTACAGGTATTGACTGCCTAGCTCCAGCATTAGGTTCTGTACACGGTCCTTACAAAGGTGAGCCAAACTTAGGCTTCGCAGAAATGGAACAAGTTCGTGACCTAACTGGTGTACCATTAGTACTTCACGGTGGTACTGGAATCCCAACAGCTGATATTAAAAAATCTATCTCTTTAGGTACTTCTAAAATCAACGTAAACACTGAAAACCAAATCGAGTTTACAAAAGCGGTTCGTGAAGTATTAAATAAAGACCAAGAAGTTTACGATCCACGTAAATTCATCGGACCTGGTCGTGAAGCGATTAAAGCTACAGTTATCGGTAAAATGCGCGAATTTGGTTCAAACGGTCAAGCGTAAGAATAAAAATTCGTTTAAGAAACCGTCTAGTCTTTTAGGCGGTTTCCTTTCGTTGTATAATGAAAGCGTCAACATTTTACAAAGTTAGACAAAATCTGCGCTTTCCCTATGTAATAAATAATGGTGAAGACTTCATTGGAAGATGTAAATATAGCTTGTTTGAAACAGCTTGGATGTATCCGAAATAAATATTATATAAAAAGAATCTTGTAGTGTTAGCGAATGAGAACATTGTGAATCTCATGCAGCTTTCTTTGCTACGGCAAATGAATAGGATGGGGGACGTATTCACAAGAAGGGAGCTTCAAATGGACAAGTTGTTAATTGAAGGTGGAAGACCTTTGCAAGGGACAATTCGTGTAAGTGGTGCGAAAAATAGTGCGGTTGCTCTTATTCCGGCCACTATTTTAGCGGAAACACCTGTAACAATTGGCGGAGTACCTAATATTTCAGATGTAAAAATATTAGGGGACTTACTTGAAGAAATTGGTGGCACAGTCACATATCATGGAGAGGAAGAGATGACAATCGACCCTTCTAACATGGTTGCAATGCCCCTTCCAAGCGGTAAGGTGAAAAAACTTCGTGCTTCTTATTATTTAATGGGGGCAATGCTTGGGCGTTTTAAGAAAGCTGTTATCGGTTTGCCTGGTGGTTGTCATTTAGGACCAAGACCGATTGATCAACATATTAAAGGGTTTGAGGCACTTGGTGCTCATGTAACAAATGAACAAGGTGCTATTTATTTACGAGCAGATGAATTAAGAGGGGCGCGCATTTATTTAGATGTTGTAAGCGTAGGTGCGACAATTAATATTATGTTGGCAGCTGTACGAGCAAAAGGTAGGACGGTTATTGAAAATGCAGCGAAAGAACCAGAGATTATTGATGTTGCAACATTACTTACAAGTATGGGTGCACGCATTAAAGGTGCGGGAACAGATGTAATTCGTATTGATGGTGTTGAAAGATTACATGGCTGTTATCACTCAATTATTCCTGATCGTATCGAAGCGGGAACGTATATGATTTTAGGGGCGGCTTCTCGCGGGCAGGTGACGGTGGGAAACGTAATTCCTCAACATTTAGAATCTGTAACAGCGAAATTGCGAGAAATGGGTGTAAAGGTCAAGACAGAAGATGATCAAATTACGGTAGACGGAAGTCAAAGTTTAAAAACTGTTGATATAAAAACACTCGTTTACCCAGGATTTCCAACGGACTTACAACAACCGTTCACAACGTTGTTAACACGTGCAAGTGGTACGGGGGTTGTGACTGATACAATTTATGGTGCGCGTTTTAAACATATTGATGAGTTAAGACGTATGAATGCACAAATTAAAGTAGAAGGCCGTTCAGCTATCGTTGGTGGCGCTGTTACGTTGCAAGGGGCAAAAGTAAAAGCGAGTGACTTACGAGCTGGAGCAGCACTGGTGATTGCTGGACTTATGGCTGATGGGATTACAGAAATAACAGGACTTGAACATATTGATCGTGGTTATGAAAATTTAGAAGAGAAATTAAAAGGTCTTGGTGCAAATTTGTGGCGTGAGAAAATGACAGAGCAAGAAATTGAACAAATGAAAAACGTTTAAAACAAACATAGAATATGGCATATAAGTGGCGCTGTATGTCATACACAAAGGGGAGATTCAGGATGGAAAGAAGTTTATCTATGGAGTTAGTACGTGTAACAGAAGCAGCGGCATTATCATCGGCACGTTGGATGGGACGCGGTAAAAAGGATGAGGCAGATGGAGCAGCTACTTCAGCTATGCGTGATGTATTTGATACGGTACCAATGAAAGGTACTGTTGTAATTGGTGAAGGGGAAATGGATGAAGCACCGATGTTATATATTGGTGAAAAGCTTGGAACAGGTTATGGTCCACGTGTTGATGTAGCGGTTGATCCATTAGAAGGAACAAATATCGTTGCAGCTGGCGGATGGAATGCACTTGCTATTATTGCAGTAGCGGACCATGGAAACTTATTACATGCACCAGATATGTACATGGATAAAATCGCAGTTGGACCAGAAGCTGTCGGTGTAGTTGATATTGAAGCACCGGTAATCGATAATTTACGTGCTGTTGCAAAGGCGAAGAATAAAGATATTGAAGATGTAGTTGCAACGATTTTAAATAGACCACGTCATGAAAAAATTATTGAAGAAATTCGTAAAGCTGGTGCACGTATTAAATTAATTAACGATGGCGATGTAGCGGGTGCGATTAATACAGCATTCGATCGTACGGGCGTTGACATTTTATTTGGCTCTGGTGGTGCACCAGAAGGTGTATTAGCAGCTGTTGCGTTAAAATGCTTAGGTGGGGAAATTCAAGGTAAGCTTCTTCCTCAAAATGAAGCAGAGCTAGCACGTTGCACAAAAATGGGTATTCAAGATGTAAATCGTATTCTTCGTATGGAAGATTTAGTGAGGGGCGATGATGCGATTTTTGCGGCAACAGGTGTAACAGATGGTGAACTTCTTCGTGGTGTTCAATTTAAAGGTAGTGTAGGGACAACTCATTCACTTGTTATGCGTGCGAAGTCTGGTACGGTTCGCTTCGTGGATGGACGTCATAGTTTAAATAAAAAACCGAATTTGGTGATTAAATAGTAGGTCTTATTAAAAGAGCAAATGGGAATTTTTCTCGTTTTGCTCTTTTATTTGTGCTACAACGTATTGATTAAAACTAGATAAAAAGGTTACAATAGTTAATATTACCCTACTTGAATTTATTGCCTTTCATTTATTATTTGCCTTCCTAAAATCACCCTACCCATGTGAAAAAGAGAATAATTTAAAGTGTGGTGTCTGAATGAATTTGTCAATTGCAGCATTGGAAAATTTGAAATTAAAGGAATTATATGAGCTAGCGAAAGAATTTAAGATTTCTTATTATAGTAAATTAACGAAAAAAGAGTTGATTTTTGCAATCTTAAAAGCGCGAGCGGAGAAAGAAGGATTCTTCTTTATGGAAGGTGTACTAGAAATCATTCAATCGGAAGGTTTCGGATTTTTACGTCCGATTAACTATTCTCCGAGCTCTGAAGATATTTATATTTCAGCTTCGCAAATCCGTCGTTTCGATTTGCGTAACGGAGATAAAGTTTCTGGTAAAGTAAGACCTCCAAAGGAAAATGAGCGTTATTTCGGATTACTGCAAGTAGAAGCGGTAAATGGAGATGATCCAGAATCGGCAAAAGAGCGTGTACATTTCCCAGCGTTAACACCGTTATATCCAGACCGTCAGATGAAATTGGAAACGGAACCAAAGAAATTATCAACACGTATTATGGACTTAATTGCACCAGTTGGATTTGGACAACGTGGTTTAATCGTTGCGCCGCCAAAAGCAGGTAAAACAATTTTGTTAAAAGAAATTGCACATAGTATTACAACAAATCATCCAGAGGCAGAGCTTATTGTACTGTTAATCGATGAGCGACCAGAGGAAGTAACGGATATTGAACGTTCTGTAAAAGGGGACGTTGTAAGTTCTACTTTCGATGAGGTGCCAGAAAATCATATTAAGGTTGCTGAACTTGTACTAGAACGTGCAATGCGCCTTGTTGAGCATAAAAAAGATGTTGTAATCTTAATGGATAGTATTACTCGTTTAGCACGTGCTTATAACCTTGTTATTCCGCCAAGTGGACGTACGTTATCAGGTGGTATTGACCCTGCGGCATTCCATCGTCCAAAGCGTTTCTTCGGGGCAGCCCGTAACATTGAGGAAGGCGGAAGTTTAACAATTTTAGCAACAGCTCTTGTTGATACAGGTTCACGTATGGACGATGTAATTTATGAAGAGTTTAAAGGAACAGGAAATATGGAGCTTCACTTAGATCGTTCGTTAGCTGAGCGTCGTATTTTCCCAGCGATTGATATTCGCCGCTCTGGTACACGTAAAGAAGATTTATTAATTCCGAAAGAGCATTTAGACAAGCTATGGGGAATTCGTAAAACGATGCGTGATACGCCAGACTTTGTGGAAAGTTTCTTACGTAAGCTTCGTCAAACAAAGACGAATGAAGAGTTTATGGAAAGTATCGCTGCTGATACAAAAAGGTATGTAACAACAAAGGCATAAGTTTAAAAATAAATTTTTGTTATGCTAAAAACAGGTAGTTGCAAAATGAGGATAGCCTTGTTATAATTTCCTCATGTGTGTTTCATCATTATAGTTGTATACGCAGCTAAAGATGAAAAAACTCTGTTTCGAAAATGATTCAGGGCGGAAGGAGATGAAAAGAATGAAAGCAGGAATCCACCCAGATTACAAGAAAGTTGTATTCATGGATACGAACACAGGCTTCAAGTTCTTAAGCGGATCTACTAAAGGTTCTAACGAAACTATCGAGTGGGAAGATGGAAACACTTATCCATTATTAAAAGTTGAGATCAGTTCTGACTCTCACCCATTCTACACAGGACGTCAGAAGTTTGCTACTGCAGACGGACGTGTTGACCGCTTCAACAAGAAATACGGTCTTAAGTAATAACAAACATAAAACAGGCAAGTGCATTTATTCGCTTGTCTGTTTTTTTTTCGATAATATGAATTTGTACTTAACTTATTTAAGAAAAAGTAGACGAAAGGAGGAGCTCTCGTGTACTTAGTGAATAGACATGGATGGATTGAAGTGATTTGTGGAAGTATGTTTTCCGGAAAATCAGAGGAGCTCATCCGACGTGTACGTCGTACGCAATTTGCAAAACAAAGTGCAATTGTATTTAAGCCAGCTGTTGATGATCGTTATAGTGAAGAAGATGTTGTATCACATAATGGTTTGAAAGTTAAAGGTATTCCGGTTCAGGCTTCGAAAGATATTTTGAACCATGTGACAGACGATGTTGATGTAATTGCAATTGATGAGGTTCAGTTTTTTGATGAGGACATTGTGGAAGTGGTGCAAGGGTTAGCAAACCGTGGCTATCGCGTAATTGTAGCAGGTTTAGACCAAGATTTCCGCGGTCTACCATTTGGACAAGTTCCTCAGCTAATGGCAATTGCAGAACATGTTACGAAATTACAGGCGGTATGTGCAGAATGCGGATCACCAGCAAGTCGTACACAACGCTTAATTGACGGAAGACCAGCTTCTTTTGACGACCCAATTATTTTAGTTGGGGCATCAGAGTCATATGAACCACGCTGCCGTCATTGTCACGCTATGCCGAAAAAGCAAAATTAAAGTGAAACTCGCTGGATAAGGCGAGTTTTTTTGAGGATGTATGGAAGAGTTTTCATATGTAAATAGTGAGGCGCTTCCGCTTTAAAAATAATAATTTGCGTTTTTTTTATTTTGTACCATATACTATTCATATTAGATTATAGGATGTTGAGGTGACTGATTTGTTAGATCGTTTGCAAGCTGTAGAGAATCGTTATGAGAAGTTAAATGAGCTTTTGAGTGATCCTGAGATTGTAAGTAATCCGAATAAGCTTCGTGAGTATTCAAAGGAGCAATCTGATATTCAAGAGACGGTGGAAGTATATCGTGAATATAAAGATGTTCGTGAGCAACTGCAAGATGCAAAAGCAATGCTAGAAGATAAGTTAGATGCTGATATGCGTGAAATGGTGAAGGAAGAAGTTTCTGAGCTAGAAGGACAAGAAAAGGAATTAGCTGAGCGCTTAAAAATCTTACTTGTACCAAAAGATCCAAACGATGATAAGAACGTTATCGTTGAGATTCGCGGAGCTGCTGGTGGAGATGAAGCAGCTTTATTCGCTGGTGACTTATACCGTATGTATAGCCGTTACGCAGAGGTGCAAGGGTGGAAATCAGAGGTTATCGAAGCAAGCTATACAGAGCTTGGTGGATATAAAGAAATTATCTTCATGATTAATGGTAAAGGTGCGTATGCGAAGTTGAAGTTTGAAAACGGCGCACACCGTGTACAACGTGTACCAGAAACTGAGTCTGGTGGCCGTATTCATACATCTACAGCGACTGTAGCTGTATTACCAGAGGCAGAGGAAGTAGAAATTGATATTCACGAGAAAGATATCCGTGTTGATACGTTCGCTTCTAGTGGTCCTGGTGGACAAAGTGTTAATACAACAATGTCAGCGGTACGTTTAACTCATTTACCGACTGGTGTAGTTGTATCATGTCAGGATGAAAAGTCTCAAATTAAGAACAAAGAAAAAGCAATGAAAGTATTACGTGCACGTATTTACGATAAATTCCAACAAGAAGCGCGAGCAGAATATGATCAAAACCGTAAGCAAGCTGTAGGTACAGGTGATCGTTCTGAGCGTATTCGTACGTACAACTTCCCGCAAAACCGTATTACGGATCACCGTATTGGTTTAACGATTCAAAAACTTGATCAAATTTTACAAGGTAAGTTAGATGACTTCATCAATGCTTTAGTAATGGAAGATCAAGCGAAGCGTATGGAGGCAGCTGAGTAATGCGCCTATATGAAGCCCTAAAATGGGCTTCTTCTTTTTTACGTGAAAATGGACGAGATGAAAATGCGGGAGAACTGGTTCTTTGTCACGTATTAAATACGAACCGAACAGGCTTAATGATGAATATGCGTGAAGAGTTAACGAAAGAGCAAGAAGAAATGTTTCGTAGTTTCGTTCAACAACATGTTGCTGGGCAACCTGTTCAATATTTAATTGGGCATGAAATGTTTTACGGACGTTCGTTTTTTGTAAATGAAGAAGTGTTAATTCCAAGACCAGAAACAGAAGAGCTTGTATTAGGTGTGTTAAACCGAATTCAAAATAAGTTTGGTGATAAACCTTTACATGTAGCAGATATTGGAACAGGTAGTGGCGCGATTTCAATTACGCTATCACTAGAAAATAAAAATCTGCATGTATACACAGTTGATATTGCAAAGGAATCCATTGAAGTGGCGAAGAAAAATGCGGAAACGTTAGGTGCAAGTGTGACGTTTTATCATGGTGATTTACTATCACCGTTTTATGAAA
This sequence comes from Bacillus manliponensis, assembly GCF_000712595.1. Taxonomy (GTDB): domain Bacteria; phylum Bacillota; class Bacilli; order Bacillales; family Bacillaceae_G; genus Bacillus_A; species Bacillus_A manliponensis. The sequence continues at coordinate 306,146 of NZ_JOTN01000001.1, read as the reverse complement.
CGGATCAAAAATTAGATGTTGTCGTTTCTAACCCACCATATATTCCAGAAGAAGATTGGCGTGGTCTTTCGGAAGTTGTGAAAGAGCACGAACCGAAGCGTGCGCTTGTTGGTGGAGACGATGGTCTCGATTTTTATCGCCGTTTTATGGATGAATTGCCAAATGTTTTGCAAAAAGAAGCAATCGTCGCTTTTGAAGTTGGAGTTGGACAAGGGGAAGATGTAAAAGTCTTGCTAGAGCAAACTTTCCCGCATGCAAAGGTAGAAGTTGTATTTGATATTAATGGCAAAGACCGTATGGTATTTGCCGAAATGTAAAAGAGGAGGAAACTCCTCTTTTTTTGTATGCATATTGAATAAAGAAGTGTCAGAAAAGGCCCTGACCGTTACTACACATGGACAGCTGCTCTCTTCCAACCAAAAAAGAAAAGGTTTTTCTCTTTTAAATCTTTTTCTCTAGATTCCCAATTTACTAGTTTAGAAATCATCTAAGTTGTCCACACTGTTTTACTGAAGGGACGGTGGGGAAAATGAAAAAGAAAGTGATTACATATTTCCTTATTTTATTAATCGGTGCACAAGTACTTGGGCATTTTGAATATATGAAAGCTGATGCGAAAGGTCCTTTAGTAATTCCGGATGAAGCAATTCGGTTACGTATTTTAGCAAACAGTGATTCTAAGGAAGATCAAGAGTTAAAGCGGAAAGTACGCGATGAGGTGAAGGCACAAATAGACGGATGGGTAGAAGATTTAAAGTCATTTGAAGAAGCGAAAGAGGTTATTAAAAATCGTTTGCCGGAGCTTGAAGAAACAGTTGCAAATACATTGAAAAGTGAAGGGAGCAAAGAACCATTCCAAGTGAAGTTCAGCAAGCATGTTAAATTTCCAACAAAAATGTATGGGAATTTCATCTATCCCGCAGGTGAGTATGAAGCAGTGCTGATTACAATTGGGGAGGGGGAAGGTGCGAACTGGTGGTGCGTATTATTTCCTCCAATGTGTTTTGTAGATTTTTCAAGTGGGACAGCTGTTAAAGCAAAGGGGCGTTCTGAGGAAGTACCAAAAGAAGAAGTAGATGAAGAAAAACAGGAAACTATAGAAGAAGAGAAAGTGAACTTAAACGAGCTTGAGGAAAAGGTTGTGGTGAATGAGCAGCAGGTAAAGAGAGTGTTAACAAAAGAAGAAGAGACTGTAGAAGAAACGGTAAAGAAAGAAGATGAGGAGGTAAAAGACGAACAAGATAAGGAAGAAAAAGAAGATGAGGAGATAAAAGACAAACAAGATAAGAAAGAAAAAATTGAGGTGGAGGAGGAAGAGGACACAGAAGTGAAACTATTTGTAGTAGAAGCTTTCTCATCACTTTTTTCAAAATAAGTTCTAAAAAGGAATCCCTTCTCATATGTAACAATATGAGGAGGGATTTTTTGAAGAGCGTTCGATTTGCGACAAAAATGGATTGTGAGAAAATACGTGATTTTTTGGGACAAGCTAAAATGGAAGATGATAAAATAAATGAGTTGTATGGACAGTTTATGTTGTTAGAAGAGGATGGGAATATCCAAGCTGTTATTGGTTACGAACAGGTTGAGCAGGATGCTCTTATTCGTTCTTGTTTATTCACACCTGCTGTGGATAACGTTACGTTTTTACATTTTTTCGAAACGTTTTTGCAGTATACTAAGGAAAAAAGTATTAGGCAATTATATTTACTCACAAAACATCCACAATCTTTAACAATATTTCAGTTCTTTCAGTTTTATCCTGTTGATAAAGAACAAGTTTCAGAAGGGATTAGGCGTTTAGAACATTTTTGTAAAAATGTAAAACAACCAAAAGTCATTATACTAAATTGTCAGCTATTAACAAAGTTATCCACTGATTAATTGGGTTTATCCACATTTTGTGGATAAACCTTGTTTGTCTTTTGGCTCTGGCTCATAGTACACTACAAATAACAAGCATTTCAAGCGAAAAAAGGACGTGGAAAAAATGAATACAAAAATGTGGTCTGTGGATAATGTTGTGGAAACAGAAAATGGTTATCCACAATTACAAGAAGCGGCACAACTTTTAAAAGAAAATGAAGCAATTGCTTTCCCAACTGAAACAGTATATGGGCTTGGTGCGAATGCACTTAGTGATGAGGCTGTTGTGAAAATCTTTGAAGCAAAAGGAAGGCCAAGTGATAATCCACTTATTGTACATATTGGCGCAAAAGAGCAGTTATCGCATATTGTTACCGATATTCCACCGGTAGCCGAGGAGCTTATGAAGCATTTTTGGCCGGGACCATTAACGCTTGTCCTTCCTAGAAAAGAAGGAATTTCTGAAAAAGTAACGGCTGGTTTACAAACAGTGGGAGTTCGTATGCCCGATCACCCAGTTGCAAGAGCTTTAATTGAAAAAGCAAATGTACCAGTAGCAGCGCCAAGTGCAAATCGATCTGGCCGACCAAGTCCAACGTTAGCTTCTCATGTATATGAAGATTTACAAGGGAAAATTGCTGGGATTGTAGATGGTGGAGCGACGGGGGTTGGTGTAGAATCGACTGTATTAGATTGCACAAGCAGCGTCCCGACAATTTTACGCCCAGGCGGTATTACAAAAGAGCAATTGGAAGAAGTAATTGGAGAAGTTGCTGTAGATCCGGCTTTATTAGATGAGACAGAAAAGCCAAAATCCCCTGGTATGAAGTATACACATTATGCACCGAAGGCACCTCTTTCTATTGTAGAAGGATCTCGTTCCTTTATTCAAAAGCTGGTGACAGAGAAACGAGCAGAAGGTTATAAAGTTGGTGTATTAACAACAGAAGAGTACAGTCATGTATATGATGCAGATGTAGTGCTTTCTTGTGGTTTGCGCACAGATTTATCTACGGTTGCAACAAAGTTATATGATACACTTCGTACATTTGATAGCAGTGGTGTAGATATTATTTTTAGTGAATCATTCCCGAATAGTGGAATCGGTAGTGCGATTATGAATCGCCTAACGAAAGCGGCAGGACATCACGTTATTTTTGAAGGTTAGTTCCATATCTATAACTTCTAATTCCTCCTCGGTATGCATATTGTAAAGTAGCAAGTCCGAGGGGGGACGAGATGTCGATTGAACACATCATAAGTGAACTGTTACCGCTATTTATTATGGCGTTTGCATTAGGGCTTGATGCTTTTTCGGTGAGCCTTGGTATGGGGATGGTTGCGCTACGCTTAAGACAAATCATCTATATCGGTATTACCATCGGAGTATTTCATATGATAATGCCATTTTTAGGTATGATGCTTGGTAGGTTTTTATCGGATCAGTTTGGTCATTTTGCTAGCATTTTAGGTGGAATATTGCTAATGGGGTTAGGTTTTTACATTATATATTCGACCATGTTAGAAGAAGGAGAGAAACGAGATGCCCCAGAAGGTGCAAGTTTGTTTTTGTTTGCATTTAGTGTGAGTATCGATAGCTTTTCGGTTGGACTCAGCCTTGGTATTTATGGGGCAAAAACATTCATAACAATTATGTTGTTTGGCTTTGTCAGCATGTTGTTAACATGGTGTGGTTTGCTGATTGGTAGACATGTGAAGCAAGCTCTCGGTACATACGGTGAAATCATCGGAGGCACCATTCTTGTTGGATTTGGTATGAAGTTACTATTTTTATCGTGAAAGCACAATCATACGGATATACTATTGCAATAGTATATATTTTTTAGAGCTTTCATAATGAACATGCCTAAAATTCGTCATCGGATAAACAGTCTTATTTTTAGAAGGAGTTCGTATCGTATGACAAAAATAAAACAATTTTTCGGAATCATTCTTAGTTTTTTTATATTTTGGTTTAGTGTACTTGGCATACAACGATTTGCGGAGTTTTTTGATGTGAGCTCGTTAAAATTTGTAGAAGGAAAAACGGCGGCAGCTCGTGTTTTCCATTCTCCATACCCATTTTTAATTGTGTTTATTATTACGCTTCTTTCGTTATATTTCTTTGTTGTGAAGGTTGGAAAAAGAACGAAGGAAGAGCTTGTATTGGTTGAAGATAGGGAAGATGTGTAGTATTAATAATGTATTTCTCAAGTTTACGCATATACTCTATGTGGTAATATTTACATAAGATAATTTTCTCTAGGCTTTCTTAGAAGAAAACTCAATACACACAAAGAAAAGGTGCTCTAAAGAGCACCTTTTCTTTGTGTCACTTTCGCTTATAGTTACGGTCTTACTAATTCAAATAAGTCCCCGAGTTTTGCGTAGTTATGCCCCGCTAAACGACTGATTGGCTTTAAACCTTCTGCATGGATACGTCCATTTTCATATAGATGCTCTGCGATATGGAAGCGAACGATGCGTCCGATTAATAGGTCACATGCTGGTGAATCTTCTGTCCCGCCAAGCTGGATTGCACGTTCTAATACACATTCCATACGGATGCTCGCTTCTTTTACTCCTTTTGTAGAGATTACTTCGCTTTCAATTGGTGTTAGTTTGGTAAGTTCGATTTCACTTTCATTTGGTGGTAAGTTTGCTGCGGTCTCATTGATGGCTTCGACGTATGATTCGTCAGAGACGTGGACGACAAAATCTTCTGTTTCCATTGCGTTTCGAGCGGTATCTTTTGGAACACCATTTTTGCGCTGCACAGAGATGGAGATAAGCGGTGGGTTTGCAGCGACGATATTGAAATAGCTAAACGGAGCTCCGTTTAGTACACCGTCTTTTGTAGTTGTTGTAACAAAAGCAACTGGCCGAGGGATGATGCTTCCTGTTAGTAATTTGTAATTATCCTTTTCTGTTTGTTCGTTTGGATTAATGGATAGCATAATAGTAGCTCCTTCCTAAATCTGAATCTCTCCTTGTTTCTTTACAAGATAGTAGGGGAAAACTCCTGCTAAATGTTGTATAAAAAAATCCTCTTCACATCGGAAGAGGAGTATCTTGAATAGGAATTAAAATAAAGTATAAGCACCAGGGCCAATTAATGCCACACCGATTGCAACTGCGATTAACATAAGATTGTACTCAAAACCGTTTTGTGTAATCCAGTATCCATTTTTGCCGTGAACAGTGAAGATAGCGATTAACATTGTTCCTACGATAAAAAGTGCACCGACGGAAGTGAAGACACCAGCAGCAAATAAGAATCCACCTAATAATTCAGTAGCTCCTGCCATGAATGCCATAAAAACACCAGGCTTTAAGCCGATAGATTCCATCCAGCCGCCAGTTCCTTTTAATCCGTGACCACCAAACCAACCGAATAATTTTTGTGCACCATGACCCATGAATGTAATACCGATAACAAGACGAATAATAAGAAGACCTAAACTCATTTTATAAAACCTCCTAAAAGTTTATTTACTTACTTTATGTAAGTTATAATAAAACAGTTACTTACTTAAGTCAAGTAACTTATTGATATTTTTTTAAGGGATTCACAAAAATGGTTGTAAAGACCTCTAGACAATTGGTGGAAGAAAGGAGACAATAAGGTGTGGAAGTTGCATATTCAGACAGTCTGAATTGACTGGATTTTTTTAAAGAGATACAATAAGGTTTCAACTAGTGTTATCGTTTTCTAATCGAAAGCGTTTTATTACATATATGTAGTATGTAATGAATAATTAGCTAGAAATAACTTCCCTATTTTACAGGTGTATAAAAGGAGGCCGACCTGATGTTCAAGAAATTATTTGGACTTGGTTCTAAAACAAAAGCAGACACAATCGTAGCTCCATTAACTGGAGAAGTGAAAAATATTGATGAAGTACCAGATCCAGTATTTGCTGGTCGTATGATGGGTGACGGTATTGCAATTGATCCAACTGAAGGTGTAGTCGTATCTCCAGTTGATGGCGAAATCGTTCAATTATTCCATACAAAACACGCTATTGGTATTAAAGCGAAAAATGGTGCAGAGGTTTTAATTCATGTTGGATTAGAAACTGTAAAGATGAATGGTGAAGGCTTTGAAGCGCACGTTTCTGAAGGACAAGCTGTTAAAGCTGGCGACAAATTAATTTCTTTCGACTTAGAATTAATTCATGAAAAAGCAAAGAGCACAATTACACCAATCGTAATTACAAACACAGATGCGACTGAGTCAATTAACACAACTGTAGGTGTTACGGCTACTAAAGGTGCAACTGAAGTAATGAAAGTGACAATGAAATAACATTGCTGATTAATGAGGAATTCATGCCCGATATGGAATGGATTCCTTGTTTTTTTTTGTTAATTTAAGGGAAACTTCAATTAATAGTAGACTTTTTAAAATTCTATGTTAGTATATTTGAGTACTTGGAAATTAGGGCTTCATGTATATATGAATAAGGCGCATTTCTTCTGTTGAAAGATATAGAAGAAGTGCGCTTTTTTTCATTTAAAATGTGAGTTATGATAAATAAAGGATAGTCAGTGTAAGGAGGAGTTGAAGGTGAAGCGAGTATTATTCGTTTGTACAGGGAATACATGCCGTAGTCCGATGGCAGAGGCTTTACTCCGCCATCATAGTGAGGGAAGATGGGAAGTACAATCTGCTGGTGTGTATGCATCCGTAGGGAGCGATGCTTCTTCTCATACGAAAAGTGCTTTAAATGGGAAAGGCGTCCCGATTATGCATCAATCCCAGCAAGTAACAACAGAGTTATTGAACTGGTCTGATGTCATTTTAACGATGACATCATCTCACAGGCAATTAATTTTACAGCATCATCCATACATGAGAGAGAAAGTATATACATTATATGAATTTGTTGAGGGAATAAATAAAGATATTTCTGATCCCTATGGCGGATCGTTACAAGTATATGAGCAGACGTTAACGGAGATGGAAATACTTATAAAAACTTTACTGAAAAAACATTCAGACAGTTAAGCTTTCGTGTATAATACGATATTGGATAGAATACTGTTCTTACGGCTTACATATGTCTGTAAGAGCTTGCTTTAAAAAACTTTCTATTTTATGAATAGAAGTCTCATTTTATTATACGGAGGGGTTTTAAAATGAAAGTAGTAGTAGCATCAGATCACGGTGGAATGAATATTCGCAAAGAAATCATTAGCCTATTAGAAGAATTAAACATGGAATATGTTGATTTAGGATGTGAATGTGAAGCAGGCTCTGTTGATTATCCTGATTTTGCGTTCCCAGCAGCAGAAATGATTGCAAAAGGTGAAGCAGATCGCGGTATTTTAGTGTGCGGTACAGGTATTGGAATGTCGATTGCGGCAAATAAAGTACAAGGCATTCGTTGTGCATTGGTACACGATACGTTCAGCGCAAAAGCAACGCGAGAGCATAACGATAGCAATATGCTTGCAATGGGTGAGCGTGTAATTGGACCAGGTTTAGCAAGAGATATCGCAAAAATTTGGTTAACAACAGATTATGAGGGTGGCCGTCACGAAAATCGTGTAGGGAAAATTAAAACGTACGAAACGAAGTAATAGTATGCTAACTTTTAACGGTGAGTAATATAATATGTTGAACCAACCTGTGAAAGGGAGAGGCGTAATGATGGAAATTGTACAAATAAGAGAACAGATGCAAGCGGCACTTTCAGAGTTTCAAGAACAAGCTTTTTTGCAAAGTAGTCGTATTTTTGTAGTTGGGTGTAGTACAAGTGAAGTGCTTGGAGAAAAGATTGGAACATCGGGGACGATGGAAGTAGCAGAAGCAATCTTCTCTGAACTAAAGCAGTTTCGTGAAAAACATGGTATTGCCCTTGCTTTTCAGTGCTGCGAACATTTGAATCGTGCATTAATAGTTGAAAGAGAAGTCGCAGAAAAACATCAGTTCGAAATTGTAACCGTTACGCCTGTCCGATCGGCAGGTGGGGCTCTTGCAACGTATGCCTATCACAATATGAAGGATCCAGTTGTAGTAGAATTTGTGAAAGCCGATGGGGGTATTGACATCGGTGATACATTCATTGGTATGCATTTAAAACATGTTGCTGTTCCAATTCGTACAAGTGTAAAAGAAATTGGGCATGCGCACGTGACAATGGCAAAGGTTCGTCCGAAGCTTATCGGAGGAGCACGTGCAATGTATCAGGCAGAAGTAGAATCTTATACTTGCAGCTAAGTTACATACGTTTAAAAAATAGTAAGAAAGAAAAGGTCATTTTTTGACCTTTTTTATTTTCATCCTTTGTGAACTCATGTTAGAATGTAGATGAAAACATGAAGGTTAGAATGAATTATCACTTGAATTTTCGTTTTTTTCTTAAAAATAAGAGAAAAATGTTGGGAAATGGTGTGGTTCGCTTAAGAAAAGGGGGATTCAGATGGAGCATGTAAAACGTCAAGATGAAAAAGTATTTGCTGCAATTGAAGCGGAATTAGGGAGACAGCGTTCAAAAATTGAGCTGATTGCTTCTGAAAACTTTGTAAGTGAAGCAGTAATGGAAGCGCAAGGTTCTGTATTAACGAACAAGTATGCAGAAGGTTATCCAGGTAAGCGTTACTACGGTGGTTGTGAACATGTTGATGTAGTAGAAGATATCGCACGCGACCGTGTGAAAGAAATTTTCGGTGCGGAACATGTGAACGTTCAACCACACTCTGGTGCACAGGCAAATATGGCTGTATACTTCACAATTTTAGAGCATGGTGACACAGTACTTGGTATGAATTTATCTCATGGTGGTCACTTAACGCACGGAAGCCCTGTTAACTTCAGTGGTGTACAATACAACTTCATCGAGTATGGTGTTGATCAAGAAACGCATCGCATTAACTATGATGATGTATTAGCGAAAGCGAAAGAGCATAAGCCGAAGTTAATCGTTGCAGGTGCAAGTGCTTACCCTCGTGCAATTGACTTTAAGAAGTTCCGCGAAATTGCTGACGAAGTGGGCGCATACTTAATGGTAGATATGGCACACATCGCTGGTCTTGTAGCAGCAGGCTTACATGAAAACCCAGTACCATATGCAGACTTTGTTACGACAACGACACATAAAACATTACGCGGTCCACGTGGTGGTATGATTTTATGTAAAGAACAGTTTGCGAAACAAATTGATAAATCCATCTTCCCTGGTATTCAAGGCGGTCCACTTATGCATGTTATCGCAGCGAAAGCTGTTGCATTTGGTGAAACATTGCAGCCAGAATTTAAAACATATGCACAAAACGTCATCGATAATGCAAAACGCTTAGCAGCAAGTCTTCAAAAAGAAGGCATTACACTTGTTTCTAATGGAACGGACAATCACCTTGTATTAATTGATGTGCGTAGCTTAGAAATTACAGGTAAAGTAGCAGAGCATGTACTAGATGAAGTTGGTATTACAGTTAACAAAAATACAATTCCATTTGATCCAGCAAGTCCATTTGTAACAAGTGGTATCCGCATCGGTACAGCAGCGGTAACATCTCGTGGCTTCGGTTTAGAAGAAATGGATGAAATTGCATCAATTATGGCATACACGTTAAAGAATCATGAAAATGAGGAAGCGCTTGAAGAAGCAAGTAAACGTGTAAGTGCTTTAACAGATAAATTCCCAATGTATCCGGGACTATAATAATTCAAAAAACCCCTCTTTCTTTCCTATATAAAAGAAAGAGGGGTTTTCTCTTTTTCTTTTTCATAATAAAAACTTGAATATTAACTAGGTTTTCTATAAAATCGTACATAGTGTAAAAAAGCGTTTTCGTACACATCAATATCATCTGAAGGAGAGAGTTCACATGGGAAAATTGTATGTATTTGATCACCCGTTAATTCAGCATAAGATTACATATATTCGCGATAAGAATACAGGTACGAAAGATTTTCGTGAATTAGTAGATGAAGTAGCAAGCTTAATGGCATTTGAAATTACGCGTGACCTTCCACTAGAAGAAATCGAAGTTGAAACACCTGTTAGCATGGCGAAATCAAAAGTGATTGCTGGTAAAAAACTTGGTTTAATTCCAATTTTACGTGCAGGATTAGGAATGGTAGATGGAATTCTGAAATTAATCCCAGCAGCAAAAGTAGGACACGTTGGTTTATACCGCGATCCGGAAACATTACAGCCTGTAGAATACTATGTGAAGCTTCCAACGGATGTAGAGGAACGTGACTTCATCGTACTTGACCCAATGTTAGCAACTGGTGGATCTGCAGCAGAGGCAATCAACTCACTGAAAAAGCGCGGTGCAAAAAACATTAAGTTAATGTGTATCGTTGCTGCTCCAGAAGGGGTAGAAGTTGTTCATAAAGAACATCCTGATGTAGATATTTATCTTGCTGCACTTGATGAAAAGCTAAATGACCATGGTTATGTTGTTCCAGGCCTTGGTGATGCTGGTGACCGTTTATTCGGAACGAAGTAAGACAACAGACGAGAAGAGTTCTTCTCGTCTGTTTTTTTATTTGTATATATCTCGTTATGAAATGGATAAAAAGAAATTGCAAGATGTAAGTGTGTTTTCTCAACATGAATCTATAACGGGAAAAGTGAGAGAATTTCAGTCTTCTTCCATATAAATACAAGTTAAAAAACGAAAAAGCCCTTTTCTTTTTCGGTAGAAGAGGATGTTCCTCCATGTGCAGTAGCGGTCAGGGCCTTTTCCTACCGCGCCCCTATGTTACAACAAATAGATGAAATGAGTACGTTTGTCATTCTTATATACGTGGCAGCTACTTTTGTGTGAAATGGTCAAGTTGGATATATATACCTTAAGTAGGGGAGGGGGGATAAAATAGTTTCTACTATTGAAAAAGAATTCTTCTATATTATTATACTTTCCATACTATGAATTGAACGTTATAAAGATAGGGAGACCGCTATGTATGTATAGACCGATTTGAAATAAAGATTGAGTACAGATAGCACGTTGTTTCCTTATATAAATGTAGGGAAGGATAACAAGGTTAAAATGATGTTAATAGTGTATGATTATGCAACATAACTTGCATATGCATTACATATAATAAAGGAGCCCCATCTTTTAAAAGTTATATTACAGAAATAAAATTATACATTCAGGAAATGTAATATTGACAAACTTGTGAACTTTTTCTTCTATATTAATGGTGAGATTCAGAGGTTTTTAACAGTATTTAGAAGGGGAACGTTTTCATTTCTGTCAATAAATGACTGATACTCAAATTTTTTGATTTTTTTCGATTTGTCGTTGACACTGTTAATACCCTATTGTATGCTAACAACGGGAGTAGATGGTAGGGCTTTCAGTGACAATTTTTCATCTATTCTATGTCGAAAAAGTAAACTTTTTTGATTATGAAAGATTTATGCAAGGAAATGAGTTATTATAAACACATTGAGAGTGAGTTCCTTATAAATTGGAGGGATGAATCCTTGCAAAATAATGAGCGAAGTCCAGTAAAAGCATATGCTTTAATGACAGGAATCCTTTCCCAGTTAGTAGGTTCTATCTTAATCGGTATTTTCGGTGGGAAATGGATCGATAGTCAACTTGGAACATTTCCGTTATTTCTCATAGTTGGTTTATTGCTTGGCCTCGGGACAGGAATTTACGCTATGACGCGGCTCATTCGACATTTTTATTCAGGAGAGTAATGATGATAGATGTACACGGACTTGTTCAACGACAAAAGAAATATACTTATAACTTTTTAGCGCTTTTTGTATTAGGATGGGGCTTTACCTCCTACAAAGAAGTATTCCTAGGGCTGATTATCGGAACGATTTTCAGTTTTCTTAGTTTGCGCATCGTTGCCAGTAAAACAGACAAGCTATTAGATCGCGTAACGAACGGGAAGGAAGTTAAGTTTAAAGCTACAGCTGTTAGTACATATTCAAGATTTGCTACTTTCGGTTTATTAATTTTATTTGCAGCGAAATATCAGCACTTGATTGCGATATGGAGCTTAGGTGTGGGATTGTTGACAGGGTATCTTGTCATGATCATAGATTTTCTTTATTTACAGTATAAGAGCAGGGAAGAGAGGTGAATTACTAGTGGAACACGGTAAATTAGTGGAATTTCTAGGAATAACGTTCGACTTATCGGCTGTCATCATGCTTACTGTTGCAGCTACAGTTGTTTTTGTAATCGCTGTGATTGGTACACGCAGTTTAGCTCTTCGTCCAACCGGAATGCAAAACTTCTTCGAGTGGATTTTAGACTTTATTAAAAATATGATTAACAGCACGATGGACTGGAAAACAGGTGGGCGCTTTTTAACGCTTGGTGCTACACTTCTTATGTTTATCTTCGTGTCAAACGTTCTTGGTTTGCCATTTATGATTGCAACAGTGGAAGGTGAACATCACGTCGCGTGGTGGAGATCTCCAACGTCTGACCCAGCAGTTACTTTAGCATTAGCCGTGATGGTAGTTGCCCTCACCCATTATTATGGAGTTAAGATGAAGGGTACAAAAGAATATTTAAAAGGTTATGTTCAACCGATGAAGTTCTTACTCCCTTTAAAAATTGTTGAAGAATTTGCGAACACATTAACTTTAGGTCTTCGTTTATTCGGTAACATTTATGCAGGTGAGATTTTATTAACATTACTAGCTGGATTAGCGGTAAGCGGTCCTTTAGGATTCGTAGGTGCAATCATTCCATCGTTAGCATGGATGGGATTCAGTGTATTCGTAGGTGCAATCCAGGCATTTATTTTCACAATGTTAACAATGGTGTATATGGCTCATAAAGTAAGCCATGACCATTAATATATTTTTAAGTAAGTAAAAACTATTTTTTATAATACAAAGGAGGACATTTTAAAATGAGTTTAGGTGTAATCGCAGCTGCAATTGCAATTGGTTTATCAGCATTAGGTGCAGGTATTGGTAACGGTCTTATCGTATCACGTACAATCGAAGGTGTTGCTCGTCAACCTGAATTACGTGGCGCACTTCAAACAATCATGTTCATCGGGGTTGCATTAGTTGAGGCACTTCCAATCATTGGAGTAGTTATCGCATTCATGGTAATGAACAAATAAGGGACCATTCCCCTTACATAGATGGCGAAGAGTGTTTAAGAACTTTCTTCGCCATTGCTTTATGAACGAAACGTTTATTTGATTTTTTAATATAGTTACTTTAGATACTCGAAGGGAGTGAATCCTTGTGCAAACTTTAGTATTAGGGGCTGGAGCTGGTATGCCATTTGGAACAGTTCTATATACAATCTTCATTTTCTTAATTCTATTAATGTTACTTCGCAAATATGCTTGGGGTCCGTTAATGGGAATGATGAAAGAGCGTGAAGAGCATATCTCTAGTGAAATCGATGCTGCTGAGAAAAATCATGTAGAATCGAAAAAGTTAGTAGAAGAACAACGTGAGATGTTACAACAATCACGTGTTGAAGCGAAAGAGCTAATTGAAAGAGCGAAAAAGCAAGCAGAGGAACAACGCGAAGGTATTGTCGCTGCTGCGAAACAAGAAGCAGAATCTATTAAAGAGTCTGCTGTACAAGAAATTCAACGCGAAAAAGAGCAAGCAATTGCTATGCTACAAGAACAAGTCGCTTCGTTATCCGTTCAAATTGCTTCTAAAGTAATTGAAAAAGAGTTAACAGAAGAAGACCAAGTGAAATTAATTCGTGAGTATATTAAAGAGGTAGGCGAAGCACGATGAGTAATGCCATTGTAGCAAAACGTTATGCAGTCGCTCTTTTTAAAATCGCGAAAGAAAAGCACGTCTTAGAACTGTTTGAAGAAGAGTTACGCCTTGTGAAAAATGTATTTGAAACAAATGCAGAATTACATAGTTTCTTATCTCAACCAAACATTTCAAAAGAGCAGAAAAAAGCTGTTCTTTCTAACGTGTTTTCGTCTCTTTCAGAATCTATTTTAAACACACTATGCATTTTAGTAGATAACAAACGCATTGAAATATTATCTAGTATTGCAAATGAATATGTTACACTTGCGAACGAAGAACGTAACGTAGCAGATGCAACTGTTTACTCTATTCGTCCTCTATCTGAAGATGAAAAAGTAGCAATTGCAGAATCATTTGCAAAGAAAACTGGAAAAGATGCAATTCGCATTCAAAATGTTGTAGATACAGAGTTACTAGGTGGTATTAAAGTACGCATCGGAAACCGTATTTACGATGGAAGTTTACAAGGAAAGTTAGCACGTATTCAGCGTGAACTTATGAAGAATAGATAGGGGTGAAGCGCATGAGCATCAGAGCTGAAGAAATTAGCGCACTGATAAAGCAACAAATCGAGAATTATCAGTCTGAAATCGAAGTTAGCGATGTTGGTACAGTTATTCAAGTTGGTGACGGTATCGCACGTGCTCATGGTCTTGATAACGTTATGGCTGGTGAGCTTGTAGAGTTCGCTAACGGCGTTATGGGACTTGCACAAAACTTAGAGGAAAACAACGTAGGTATTATCATTTTAGGACCTTACACAGAAATTCGTGAAGGTGATGAAGTTCGCCGTACTGGCCGCATCATGCAAGTACCAGTAGGTGAAGAATTAATCGGACGTGTTGTAAACTCATTAGGTCAACCAGTAGACGGTTTAGGCCCAATTAATACAACAAAAACTCGTCCAATCGAAAGTCCAGCACCAGGTGTAATGGATCGTAAATCTGTTCATGAGCCTCTTCAAACAGGTATTAAAGCGATTGACGCGCTTGTACCAATTGGACGTGGTCAACGTGAGTTAATCATCGGTGACCGTCAAACAGGTAAAACATCTGTTGCTATCGATACAATCTTGAACCAAAAAGATCAAGATATGGTTTGTATCTATGTTGCAATCGGACAAAAAGAATCTACGGTTCGTAACGTAGTAGAAACTCTACGTCACCATGGTGCGTTAGAGTACACAATCGTTGTAACAGCATCTGCTTCTCAACCATCTCCATTATTATACTTAGCTCCATACGCTGGTGTAACAATGGGTGAGGAGTTCATGTACAATGGTAAACATGTATTAGTTGTATATGATGACTTATCTAAGCAAGCGGCTGCATACCGTGAGCTTTCATTACTATTACGTCGTCCGCCAGGTCGTGAAGCATATCCAGGGGATGTATTCTACTTACACTCCCGTCTTCTAGAGCGTGCAGCGAAGTTAAGTGATGCAAAAGGCGGCGGTTCTTTAACTGCACTACCTTTCATCGAAACACAAGCTGGGGACGTATCTGCATACATCCCAACGAACGTAATCTCCATCACAGATGGACAAATCTTCTTACAATCTGATCTATTCTTCTCTGGTGTGCGTCCAGCGATCGATGCGGGTACTTCTGTATCTCGTGTTGGTGGTGCGGCTCAAATCAAAGCGATGAGTAAAGTATCAGGTACACTACGTCTTGACCTTGCGTCTTACCGTGAGTTAGAGGCGTTCGCACAGTTCGGTTCTGACCTTGATAAAGCAACACAAGCGAAGTTAAACCGTGGTGCACGTACAGTAGAAGTATTAAAACAAGGCTTACATAAGCCATTAAAAGTAGAAAAACAAGTTATGGTTCTTTACGCATTAACACGCGGCTTCTTAGATGATATCCCAGTAACAGATATCACTCGTTTCGAAGAAGAATTCCATGCTTGGTTAGATTCAAATGCTGCTGAATTACTAGACGAAATCCGTACAACTACAAAGCTTGCGGATGACGAAAAAATGGCTGCTGCAATCAACGGCTTCAAAAAAGTATTCGTAGTATCTGAGTAATAATAAAAAGCGGAGATGGCTCGTTTAGAATGTGAGAGGGGATGGAGCTTCTGGCATAGAGGCGTTTTTTGCCTCCGCGGAAGAAGCGAAGCCACCGAACATTCTAGCCATCGCAGCTAGATTGAATAAAAAGCGGAGATGACTTTAAGTCGCTCGCTATTCATAAAACAACAAGCAGAGCCGACTGTACACCGGCTCTGCTCCCTATACAAACAGGCAACTCCTACATAGAGTGCTGACGGATTGGCTACAGAAAGAATAGGTGCACATACTCTTTCTGTAGCTTATAAGCAAGTGTATCTTGCAACAAGAATAGAAAGAGGGAAGCCTCTCTATTCATGCCAACTTCCGAAATAAAGGTGGTGAAAACCTGTGGCATCTTTACGCGATATAAAAGCGAAAATTAACTCGACAAAGAAAACGAGTCAAATTACGAAAGCGATGGAAATGGTATCTGCATCGAAATTAAGCCGTGCAGAGCAAAATGCTAAATCTTTCGTTCCGTATATGGATAAAATTCAAGAAGTAGTAGCGAGCATAGCGCAAGGAAGCAAAGGGGTAAATCACCCGATGTTAACGGCGCGCCCTGTAAAACGTACGGGATATATCGTTATTACATCTGATCGTGGACTAGCAGGTGGATACAATAGTAACGTTTTACGTGAAGTGAGTAACACCATTAAAGAACGTCACAACATGGACGCGAATCAATACTCTATTATTGTTTTAGGTCGTCTAGGTCGTGATTACTTAAAACGTCGTAACTTTAATATTATTGATGAAGTAGTAGGTCTATCTGACCAACCAGCTTTCTCTGATATTAAAGATATTGCTTCAAGAGCGGTAGCGATGTTTACGGACGGCGCTTACGATGAGTTGTACATTTATTACAATCACTACGTAAGTAAAATTTCACAAGAAGTAACGGAAAAGAAAATTTTACCGCTTACTGATGTTGTATCGGATAAACCAACAACAGCTTATGAATTTGAGCCTTCTGAAGAAGATATTTTAAAAGTTCTATTGCCTCAATACGCAGAAAGCTTAGTGTACGGTGCATTACTAGATGGTAAAGCAAGTGAACACGCAGCGCGTATGACAGCAATGAAGAGTGCTACAGACAACGCAATGGAAGTTATCGATTCACTTACACTTTCATTCAACCGTGCTCGACAAGCGGCGATTACGCAAGAAATTACGGAAATCGTTGGTGGCGCGGCAGCGTTAGAATAGTAAAAAGTGGAGATGGCTTGCTCAGAATGTGAGAGGGGATGGAGCTTCTGACATAGAGGCGCTTTTTGCCTCGGCGGAAGAAGCGAAGCCGGCTCGCTTAACTTATATTAAGCGAGCTGCTAAAGCTATGTAACTTATAAAACCAATATAAAATAAAAGCCGACTGCTCGCAGAAAGTTGGCTAATTTAAAGAAAGCTAGGAGGGAACCCGATGAATAAAGGGCGCGTTACGCAAATCATGGGTCCGGTTGTAGACGTTAAGTTTGACGGCGGAAAGCTACCTGAAATCTACAATGCCCTTAGAATTAAACAAGACGCAATTGACTTAACGTTAGAAGTTGCGCTTCACCTTGGTGACGATACAGTTCGTACAGTAGCAATGGCTTCTACAGATGGCCTTGTTCGTGGTGCAGAAGCAACAGATACAGAGCAACCAATCTCTGTTCCAGTTGGTGATGCAACACTAGGACGTGTATTTAACGTATTAGGTAATGCAATCGACTTAGATGGTGAAGTTCCAGCAGACGTACGTCGCGATCCAATCCACCGTCAAGCACCTTCATTCGAAGAGTTATCTACAAAAGTAGAAATTCTTGAAACTGGTATTAAAGTAGTAGACTTACTTGCTCCTTACATCAAGGGTGGTAAGATTGGTCTATTCGGTGGTGCCGGTGTAGGTAAAACAGTATTAATTCAGGAATTAATCAATAACATCGCACAAGAGCACGGTGGTATCTCTGTATTCGCTGGTGTAGGTGAGCGTACTCGTGAAGGTAACGACTTATACCATGAGATGAGCGATTCTGGCGTAATCAAGAAAACTGCGATGGTATTCGGACAAATGAACGAGCCACCTGGAGCACGTCAACGTGTTGCATTAACAGGCTTAACAATGGCTGAACACTTCCGTGATGAGCAAGGACAAGACGTACTACTGTTCATCGATAACATCTTCCGTTTCACGCAAGCAGGTTCTGAAGTATCTGCCCTTCTTGGCCGTATGCCATCTGCGGTAGGTTACCAACCAACACTTGCAACTGAAATGGGTCAGTTACAAGAGCGTATTACATCTACAAATAAAGGTTCTATCACGTCTATCCAAGCGGTTTATGTACCAGCGGATGACTACACGGATCCAGCACCAGCAACAACGTTCGCTCACTTAGATGCAACAACAAACTTAGAGCGTCGTTTAACACAAATGGGTATTTACCCAGCGGTAGATCCATTAGCATCTACATCTCGTGCGCTTTCTCCAGAAATCGTAGGAGAAGAGCATTACGGAGTAGCTCGTCAAGTACAGCAAACTCTACAACGTTACAAAGAGCTTCAAGATATCATCGCTATCTTAGGTATGGATGAGTTATCTGAAGAAGATAAATTAGTTGTACATCGCGCTCGTCGCATTCAGTTCTTCTTATCACAAAACTTCCACGTTGCTGAGCAGTTTACAGGACAAAAGGGATCTTATGTACCTGTAAAAGAAACAGTTCGTGGTTTCAAAGAAATTCTAGAAGGAAAGTATGATGACCTTCCAGAGGACGCATTCCGTCTTGTTGGTGGTATTGAAGAAGTTATTGAAAACGCGAAGAAAATGATGGCATAAGGCCTTAGGAGGGACGAATTATGAAGACATTTCCAGTCAGTATTGTAACTCCTGATGGACCGGTTTACGAAAAAGAAGTTGAAATGGTAAGCGTAAAGGCAGAAAGTGGGGAAATGGGGATCTTACCAGGTCACATTCCAACTGTTGCACCGCTTAAAATTAGTGCAGTTCGTCTGAAAAGCGGCGGAGACACTGATTATGTAGCAGTGAGCGGCGGCTTTATTGAAGTGCGCCCTGACAAAGTAACAGTGTTAGCACCATCTGCTGAAACTGCAAGCCATATTGACGAACATCGTGCAAACGAAGCGAAGCGTCGTGCTGAAGGACGTCTGCAAGATAAACAAGCAAATGTTGACTTCAAACGTGCAGAACTTGCACTGCAACGTGCAGTTAACCGTTTGGACGTTTCAAATATGAAGTAAAAAAATCCGTAAAGGCTTAGCCTTTACGGATTTTTTATGTTTTCATAAAGAAGTTCAGACAATAAATTCCAATAAATGATACAATTTTAATGTAGCATTTCATACATAGAAAAATTTTGATAGAAGGGGATGGAAAAGTGATTAGTGAAATGAAACGAGAGGCATTGCAGTCATTAAAGGGAAAATGGGGCCTTGGGGTTGGAGGAACTCTCTTATATTTTATTGTAAGCTATGCTGTGTCGATGCTTGCCAGCCTTGTCGTTATGATTCCTGGTATGATGATATTTTTCTTAACGGCAGGACTTGTAGGTGCGTTTGAGGGAGAGGAGATGACGGCGATTGGTCTTCTTGTATTTGTTATTCTGTATGTTATCCTTTTAGTAGTAACACTTGCTTCTTATGGCGTTACGGTGTACGGATATACAAATGTATTTCTACAGCTTAGTAGAACACAAGATGTAACAATTGATGCTCTATTTGAAGGGTTTCGTGGTTTTAAAAAGATGATGAAGACAATGAAAGCAATGATCCTTATATGTGTGTATACAGGAACATGGCTTCCACTTGCTTTATTTGGCGTCTTCGTGGCTTTAATTGAGGGAGATGGTAGTAGTACAAATGATGAATTTTTAATACTGATTTGTTTTACTGCAATAATTCTATCCATTATTGGTATCATTGTTATGTATTTCTCGTATGCGTTGACGTTCCATGTAATGATTGATTATCCGGAATATGGCGTACTCGAGGCGATGAAAGAAAGTAAACGCTTAATGAAAGGGCGTAAAATGGATTTATTTATGTTATGGATAAGCTTTATAGGGTGGTGGCTATTAGCAATTGTAACTTTAGGCATTGGTCTTCTTTGGGTATCACCTTATATGATGACAACAACCGCAGTATTTTATAACAAAATCTCAAACCATAATAAAACAGAGCAGGAACTTTAAGTGTTCCTGCTCTGTTCATTTTGGAGAAATTGAATCATTTGTTTTCCATTCAGCGGTTTGCTCACGTAATAACCTTGAATATACGTGCAGCCGTGTTCGCGTAAAAATTGCATTTGTTCTTTCGTTTCAACACCTTCTGCAACAACGGAAAGGCTTAGTGTATGGGCAAGTGAGAGAATGGTTGATACAACTGCTTTTCCTTCTTTTTCATGCCGATTCATCTGTGTCAATTCCCTTGGGATTTTTAATGTATCGATTGGGAAGAGTGGCAAGTAAGACAGTGATGAATAGCCAGTTCCAAAATCATCGATTCCAATATTTATACCGTGTGTCTTCAACTCTCGCATTTTGATTAATGCTTCTTTTTCATTTATCATCGTTGTTCGTTCTGTAAATTCTAGTGCTAAATAATGTGGGTTTAATTCCACGTTTTGTAGCGTTTGTAAAATGGATTGTGTAAAGTATTCTTGTTGAAATTCTTTAGCGGATACGTTTACACCTATCTTTAGGTGAGCATATCCAAGTGTATGCCAAATTTTGAGTTGACGGCAAGCTTGCCGTAATACCCATTTTCCAATGGGGATGATGGTAGCTGTGTCTTCGGCAATAGGAATAAACTCAGAGGGCGAAATGAGACCAAGTTTTGGATGATTCCACCTTATTAACGCTTCAGCACCAATAATTCTCTTCAACTCAGTACATAGTAAAGGCTGATAGACGAGAAAGAATTCATCGTTTGTAAGTGCAAGCGGTAAATCTTTTTCAAGTTGTAATTTCCGTTCAAGCTTTTTATATAGAGCATCAGTGTATATAGAGAAATTATTTTTCCCCTTACTTTTTGCATCATACATGGCCATGTCAGCATGCTGTAACAATGAAGTAGAATCTTCACCAGCTTCTGGATACATTGCAATACCGATGCTTGGTGTGATTTTTAATGTATGCCCTTCAATATGTAACGGTTTATCCATCGTCTGTAAAATAGCATGAGCGATTTGTTCTATATGTGATACGTGTTCTACATTTTCTACGATAACAGTAAATTCATCTCCTGCAAGCCTTGCTAGTTTTATGTTAGGCGTAGCAATTTGCTGAAGACGCTCAGCAACTGCAATTAAGAGAAGGTCACCTACTTTGTGCCCGAGCGTATCGTTAATGAGTTTAAAGCGGTTTAAATCAAGGAACATAAGGGCTAAAGAACGACCGTTTTGCTCTGCGTTTTGGATAGCTTCTTCTAATTGTTCCTCAAAGGCACGACGGTTTGCTAGCTTTGTTAATGTATCATGATAAGCTAAGAAGTTAATTTGTTCCTCCTGTCGTTTACTTTCTGTTACATCTTTCACCATCATATAAATGCCGGAAATATGTTCATGTAAAATAATAGGAACGACCGTAACTTGTAAATAATAAATATCTCTATTTTTATGATATGCTCTCACATCGTAAGAAGTAGAATGCCCATGCGCCGCTTGCCAAAGGGCAGTTTTAAAAATTGGAAAGTCTTCTTCATAAATAAGCGTATCGTACGATTGCTTTGTTAGTTCATCTGTTTTATAACCAAGTAATGTTAACCCAGCATTGTTGACACGTAAGAGATGACCATGTAAGTCTAACGTAAAAATAGGATCTGGATGATGTTCATACAATGATTTAAACATTTGCTTACTGTGAAGCAGCTGTTTCTTTTGGTGTACGAGGTGTTGCGTTTGTTCGTCTACTTCTTGCTTTAGCTTTAAGTTAAAATTTTCTTGTTCTCGTAATAATTGTTTGTTTTGCTTGCGAACAAGTAAATGCCGGACTAATACAAAGAAAAATGTAAGCATAAGTCCAACAATCAATACCGACGAGAACGTCTGATCAAACAGGATAAATACACATAAAGCACTAACAGAAATATAAGGAAGTGCTAGTTGTACTTTTTGTCCAATTTTCTGGTTTAATACACTTTCGTCCACACATTGTTCTTTACTTGAAAAGACGCAGGAAATTGCAATCATCGTAAGAGCAACTTGATATAGCGGTGCGATGGCGAATGCTCCCGTAAACGAGATAAAGTACTTCATATACGAATAAAGAAAATCGACGATTACGTAAACGAGTAAACCACCGCTCAAATAAGAAGCAGCTGCCTTACAAAGAAACGATAATGGGCGAAAGAGTAAGCTAAAACTAATTAAAAGAAACACTAAATTAGGTATTGGATATATAAATTGTATAATTCTTGACATGATGGATGTTGCATTTTGATTGATAGCCATTTCAATCAAGAGATAATTATTGACGATAAAGATGGAGGTAGTAATAATAGCAACATCACATAAGGCAAATAACTTTTCCCATATTGTTCTCTCATGCATGATTTTATAAAAAAATGCCAGTAAAAAGAGACATAAAAATAGTAAGTAAAATACATCAGAAAGTTCTACATACGTTTCATATTGCTTAAGAACAATCCGCTGATAGGAAACGATAATATCCCCAATGAAATAAAAAAATGTGCCAGTTGTTATGAGCATCCAAAATGTATAAGAATGCCCATTATGTTTTGATGTAAAGTAAGCTAATCCCCCTAAAATAATGAGGTTTAAGAATAAGAGGAACCCACTTGTTATAACATGAAAAGATGATTCGTATATGGATAGTCGTAAGAACTGTATGTAGCTTACGATAAGATGAAGCAACAAAGAGCCTACTAAAATAAATACATAACGTTTTCTATTGTTTTTCAAGCCATTCACCTACGATGTTCTTTTAAATATATATCTTTTATAGTTTTATTTTACATCTTTTAGAAAGGATAACAAAGGATACGAAGGGAAAGGGCAGAATAATATGAAATAGAAAGCGTTTTCTAAAATTTTTTATTATGTCGACATCGTAATTTGATGTTTGATATAATACGTTTGATTATTATTTTTAGAAAAATTAAAAAATAATAATTAGAATAAAATCATCATACTTTGTACTAAGTGAAGCTTTCAAAAGTAGAAGGGGGAGTTTCAAGCAGTGGAGCATGTATATGAAAACAGCTATATGATTTTGATGATTTTCTTGTTATTAGGTATATTACTTCCTGTAGTTGCTCTTACAGCAGGACGAATATTACGGCCTCATAAGCCAAATGCAGCAAAGATAACAACATATGAAAGTGGGATTGAGCCTTTTCACGATGCAAATGTTCGCTTCCATGCTCGCTACTATATGTTTGCACTACTCTTTGTCATTTTTGACGTAGAAACGGTGTTTTTATATTCGTGGGCAGTGGCGTATGATAACCTCGGTTTGTTTGCATTAGTGGAAATGCTCATTTTTGTTATTATGTTACTCATTGGTCTTGCATATGCTTGGAAGAAGAAGGTGTTAAAATGGCTATAAATTTTGAGGAACTTCATCCAAATGAACGAGCAGAGTTAGAGAGAAACATTTTTTTCACGACGCTAGAGCAAGTAAAGGGGTGGGCTCGTAGTAATTCGTTATGGCCGATGACTTTTGGCCTTGCATGTTGTGCAATTGAAATGATGGGAGTTGGCTCATCACATTATGATTTAGATCGCTTTGGTTCATTTTTTCGAACCTCTCCGCGTCAATCTGATGTGATGATTGTCTCTGGTACAGTAACGAAAAAAATGGCGCCAATCGTTCGAAGATTATATGATCAAATGCCTGAACCGAAATGGGTTATTGCGATGGGCTCTTGTGCGACAGCGGGGGGACCATATATTAATTCATACGCAGTGGTAAAGGGTGTTGATCAAATTGTACCTGTTGATGTATACATTCCAGGTTGCCCGCCAAATCCAGCTGCTTTAATTTATGGGATAAATAAATTAAAAGAAAAAATTCGGTATGAAGCGAAGACTGGGAAGCAGGTGACAAACCGATGAAAGAGAGTAAGGAAGATATAAATGAGTTAAAAAGAGAAGCGGCATTATTGGCAAAGGAAGAAGCGAGAAGGCGCCTTGAAGCGAAGAAACTAATAGAAGAACCAATAGAGAAAGCGTTATCAAAAATGGATGGGGAAGATAGAAATCAAGTTTTTGAAGAAGCGAAGCAGCGTGTAATGGAGAAAGCAGTGGAACAAATAGAGGAAGAAGATATAGCCGAGAAGAAGCGCCGCGCAGTAGAAGCGGCAAAAAGGCGCGCAAAAGAAATTGCTAAACAAAAAATGATGGAGAGCGGCGAAGCAGCGGAAGAAGAAAAAGTGAAGGTAACAGCATCAGCGAAGCAGACGATGGAGAGTAGAGAAATAATGGAAGAAGAAAAAGCGAAAGCGAAGGCAGCAGCGGCGGCCAAAGCAAAAGCGGCAGCGTTAGCGAAGAAGCAGACGATGGAGAGTGGAGAAGTAACGGAAGAAGAAAAAGCGAAAGCAAAGGCAGCAGCGGCGGCTAAAGCAAAAGCGGCAGCGTTAGCGAAGAAGCAGGCGATGGAGGGCGGAGAAGTAACGGAAGAAGAAAAAGCGAAAGCGAAGGCAGCAGCGGCGGCCAAAGCAAAAGCGGCAGCATTAGCGAAGAAGAAGGCGATGGAGAATGGAGAAGTAACACCTGAAGAGAAAGCAAAGGCAATTGCTACAGCGAAGGCGAAAGCAGCGGCAGCCGCCAAAGCGCGCACGGCTAGTAAACAAGAAGAAAGCGTCGCAGAAGAACCGGTCAAGCCTTCTCTCAATCAGCCGTATTTAGATCGTTATGTGAGAGAAGTTGTAGCGAAACTTGGCAAAAATGTGTTAGAGGAGTCGTATATTAATGCACTTTCAAAAGATGTTCCGACACTTGTTGTAAAGTTAGAACATTACTATGGCGTGATGGAATTATTGAAGAGTCATAAAGATTTAGCTTTTGATTATATGTCCGAATTACATGCAACGGATTTTGTCTCGCATATGGAAGTATATGTTCACTTGTTTTCATATGGAAAGAAGCAGTCTGTTGCTGTCAAAGTGAAATTAGATCGAGCGGAGCCGAAAATTCCTTCTATTGCTCAGCTATGGCGCGGTGCGGATTGGCCCGAGCGAGAAGCATATGACTTGCTAGGGGTTACCTTTGAAGGACATCCGAATCTAAAGCGGATTATGATGCCAGATGATTGGGTTGGGCACCCACTTCGAAAAGATTATGAGCCGTATGATATGGAGTTGTAAAGATTTTAAAACCTCTAAAACCTGTCTTTTTAGATTGGAGAGTATGTTACTCCATGCATAGTAGCGATTAGTACCTTTGACTGCCTCGTGCGATGTTTGAAACAAAAGGAGGTAGTAGACCTTCATTAGTAACTGGCGATGTAAAACAGGGGGTTTGGTTATTTAGAAATAAAGCGAATCAATAGAAGAAACAGGGGGTGTGAAGCTATGATTCGTACAGAAGAAATGCTTTTAAATGTTGGACCGCAGCACCCGAGTACGCACGGTGTTTTTCGGCTCGTGATTAAAATTGATGGAGAAACGATTAAGGAAGCGACGCCGGTCATTGGGTATTTGCACCGCGGCACAGAAAAGATTGCGGAGAACTTACAGTATACACAAATTATTCCGTATACAGACCGAATGGATTACTTATCTGCAATGACCAATAACTATGTGGTTTGTCACGCGGTGGAGACGATGATGGAACTTGAAATTCCGGAGCGAGCTGAATATTTACGCGTACTTGCGATGGAACTTGGACGCGTTGCGAGTCACCTCGTTTGGTGGGGAACAAACTTACTTGATATCGGAGCGGTAAGTCCATTTTTATATGCGTTTCGTGAACGGGAAATGATCATTAATTTACTAAATGAACTATGCGGAGCCCGTTTGACGTTTAATTATATGCGCGTTGGTGGTGTAAAGTGGGATGCTCCGGATGGATGGATTGAAAAAGTTCGCGAGTTTGTTCCATATATGAGAGAGCAGTTAGCAGGATACCATGATCTTGTGAGTGGGAATGAAATTTTTTTAAATCGTGTAAAAGACGTTGGGATATATAGTGCAGAAGAGGCCCTTTCATATTCGCTAAGCGGCGCAAATTTAAGGTGTACAGGTGTAAATTGGGATTTGCGTAAAGACGAACCATACTCAATTTATAACCGATTTCATTTCGACGTTCCAGTTGGTGAAAAGGGCGATGCGTTAGATCGTTACGTCTGTCGTATGCAAGAAATTGAAGAATCTCTCAAAATTATTGAACAAGCGGTGGAACAGTTCCCGAAAGAAGGTGCTATTTTAGCAAAAGTACCGCGCATTATTAAAGCGCCAAAAGGCGAGGCATTTGTGCGTATTGAATCACCGCGTGGAGAAATTGGCTGTTATATCGCGAGCGATGGGAAGAAAGAACC
Source organism: Bacillus manliponensis (assembly GCF_000712595.1). Taxonomy (GTDB): domain Bacteria; phylum Bacillota; class Bacilli; order Bacillales; family Bacillaceae_G; genus Bacillus_A; species Bacillus_A manliponensis. The sequence goes on along the minus strand of NZ_JOTN01000001.1, from coordinate 279,990 downwards.
ATATCGCTTAAAATTCCGCCGTCCCTCTTTTTATAACCTACAAATTTTACCAGAACTTCTAAAGGGAGAAAACATCGCGAACCTCATTACCATTTTGGGCGGCATTGATATTGTGCTTGGGGAGGTTGATGGATGATGGTAGAACACCTCTTAGAATCACCTACAAGTTGGACCAACTTTTTCATCTTCTTTGGCCTTGCGACATTATTATTGTTTGTCGTACTTGGCTTTGTTACATATGGTATTTTGGCAGAAAGAAAGGTAATGGGGTTTATGCAAGGGCGCATTGGACCGAACCAAGTTGGTGGGCGGTTTGGTCTGCTGCAAACGGTAGCGGATGTACTAAAGTTGCTTATAAAAGAAGATACGGTGCCAAAAGCTGCCGATAAGCCACTTTTTTTACTTGCTCCTGTTATTGCGTTTGCACCAGCATTTATGGTGCTAGCTGTTATTCCATTTACGGAAAATCTACAATTTGCTGACATTGGTGTTGGATTGTTGTATTACATTGCTGTATCTAGCATTACGACAATCGGTGTCGTTACAGCCGGCTGGGCATCAAACAACAAATATTCATTAATTGGCGGTATGCGTGCGGCCGCGCAAATGATTTCCTACGAAATTCCGCTTGTGATGAGTGTGATTGGTGTTGTTCTATTAGCGGGAAGTTTGAATTTAAACGAAATTGTACAGTCGCAGGAAAAGATATGGTACATCTTCGTTCAGCCAATCGGGTTTGTTATTTTCTTAATTGCGGCGGTAGCAGAGCTTAATCGAACGCCATTTGACCTTCCAGAAGCGGAATCGGAACTTGTGTCTGGATATCATACGGAATATTCAGGGTTTCGCTGGGCTTTCTTTATGTTATCTGAGTACGTGTATTTCTTCGGAATGTCCGCGCTGATTACAGTACTCTTCTTGGGGGGATGGAAGCCGCTTCCGTTCTTAACATTTATTCCGGGTGCAGTTTGGTTCGCATTGAAATTTAGCTGTATTGTGTTTTTGCTTATTTGGTTTCGAGTTACGTTCCCACGCTTACGTGGCGATCAGCTCATGGAATTTGGATGGAAGGTTTTGCTTCCAGTTGCGCTTGCGAATATTTTCATAACAGCCATTATAAAGGAATTGTTTTTTTAATTAAAAAACCTAAAGCCTAAAACCTAAAACCTCTTTTTTAGGAAGGAAGAGAGGGGCTGGTGTTGCGAGGTAACGGTCAGTGCTTTTGAGTGGCACGAGCTGTGTTTGAAACAAAAAGAGTAGTTGTCTGTATATTCATGATTTGGATTAATACAGGGGGGAGAATACATGAAAGGATTATTAAAGGGGCTAAAGTATACGTTAAGCAATTTGAGTAAGAAGAAAGTTACGTATGATTATCCCAATGAACCGATCCCGCTTCCGGACCGGTTTCGCGGGATTCAGAAGTTTTATCCTGAAAAATGCATCGTTTGTAATCAGTGCGCGAATATTTGTCCGACAGATTGCATTCAGTTAACGGGAAAGAAGCATCCGGACCCGGAGAAGAAAGGCAAAATTATTGATACGTATGATATTAATTTCGAGATTTGTATTCTTTGTGATTTATGTACAGAAGTTTGCCCAACAGAAGCGATTGTGATGACGAATAACTTTGAACTTGCTGAGTATACACGTGATGATTTATTTAAAAATTTACAGTGGTTAAATGAAAATGATGAAAATGTCAGAAGGGAGAATAAAGCATGAGTGGTGAGTTTTTAGCATTCCTTGCGCTATCCCTAACGGCAATTATTGGCGGTGTTCTTATGCTGAGTGTGACAAAGGTTATGCATATGATGCTTTCGCTTGTGTTCACATTTCTTAGCATCGCTGGTCTTTACTTTATGTTAGAAGCGGAGTTTGTTGGTGTTGTGCAAATTTTAATTTATTCCGGTGCAGTCACGATTATTATGATTTTTGGCATTATGCTCACAAAGCATAACGATGAAAGTGAAATGAAGTTTAGTTGGCGAAGCGTCATCGTGCTACTAGCTGTTTGTACATTTGGAGCAGTGATGTACTTTGCGGTGAATAATCTTGATTTTTCTTCAAGCGAGAATGGATCGGCACTTCACGAAAATAATACACGTCAAATCGGTGAGCTGCTTTACACAAAATATATTATTCCGTTTGAACTTGTATCAGTTATTCTACTTGTGGCTCTTGTTGGGGCAATTGTGTTAGCAAGGAAAGATGAGAAAGAGAGGGATTTAGATGAGTAGTGTACCTGCATCTGCTTACTTTACGCTTGCGATTATTCTCTTTTGCATCGGCTTATACGGAGCTTTGACAAAGCGAAATACCGTCATTGTTCTTGTGTGCATTGAACTCATGTTAAATGCGGCTAACTTAAACTTAGTTGCATTTAGTAAGTTCGGTTTCTTCCCAAATATAGAGGGGCAAGTCTTTTCGCTATTTACAATGTCCGTAGCTGCGGCAGAGGCAGCGGTTGGGCTTGCTATTTTAATAGCTTTATATAGAAATCGTACAACGGTCAATATCGATGAAATGGATTCTTTAAAGCATTAGAAAAGGAGGGAGAACCAATGATGGACTATGCGTGGCTCATACCACTCTTTCCGCTCATATCCTTCGTTTTACTGGTTATTTTGCAAAGGAAATTAAGAGAGAGTAGTAGTTTTATAGCTATTTTCTTCGTTTTTCTTTCATTTGTTGGTGCAGTTCTTGTATTAATAGAACGTCTGTCGAATGAAACAGTGAAAGAGAGTTGGACTTGGTTACAATTTGGCGATGTAAACATCTCGTTTGGATTTGAAGTGACGGCATTAAATGCACTTATGCTGTTTATCGTCACAATCGTAAGTTTGCTTGTACATGTGTATGCGAAAGGGTATATGGATGGAGACGAAAGATTGCCTATCTTTTACGCATATTTAGGACTGTTTACATTTGCGATGCTTGGCCTTGTTATTTCAACAAATGTATTACAGCTGTACATCTTTTGGGAGCTCGTTGGCCTCGGGTCGTTTTTACTCATTGGGTTTTACTTTTTTAAAGAAGAGGCAAAAGCTGCAGCAAAAAAAGCATTTATTATGACGCGTATTGGAGATGTTGGGCTGCTTATTGGAATCATCTTGTTGTTTTTAGAAACGGGCAGCTTTGAGTACGACGTTATTTTTCAAGCGGTACAAGCCGGAGATATATCAGGGACGATGCTGACTGTAACGGCGATTTTAATCTTTGTTGGTGCGATTGGGAAGTCTGGTCAGTTCCCGCTACATACGTGGTTACCTGACGCAATGGAAGGACCAACGCCTGTGTCGGCGCTCATTCATGCGGCGACGATGGTGGCGGCTGGCGTATATTTAGTTGCTGTTATGTTCCCGTTATTTGTAGCAAGCGAAGTAGCGATGCAAACTGTTGCTATCATTGGTGGGTTTACCGCCATTTTTGCTGCGTCGATTGCGCTTGTACAAACGGATATAAAACGTGTTCTTGCGTATTCAACTGTTAGTCAACTTGGCTATATGATGCTTGCGCTTGGCGCGGGTGGGTATACGGCCGCAATTTTCCATTTAACAACACACGCTTTTTTTAAAGCGTTACTATTTTTAGCGGCTGGTAGCGTCATTCACGCTGTGCATACACAAGATATCGAAAAAATGGGTGGTTTATTTCAGAAGATGAAAGTAACGGCTACGTTATTTCTGATCGGCACGCTTGCAATTAGTGGTGTTCCGCTGCTTTCTGGTTTCTTTAGCAAAGAGGAAATTTTCATTGCAGCGTGGGAGAGTGGGAATTATGGATTGTTCGCTTTAGCGCTACTTGCAGCGTTATTTACATCGTTTTATATGTTTCGTTTATACTTTCTCGTCTTCGCAGGGGAAGCGCGGAGCACGCAGCACAATGTGCAGGAATCACCGGCTACTATGACGATGCCAATGATGATTCTCGGTGTATTCTCAGTATGTATTGGTTATATCAACACGCCGTGGTTTGGCACATTCCTTGCTGATTGGCTAGGGGAAGAGGCGGCGCCAGGTCATGGTCCGACTTGGATTATGTTCGTTACAACAATCGTTTCGCTTGGGGGGATTTTTCTCGCATACCTCATATATGGGAAACGATCGTTTTCTCGCAACTGGTTAATTCGTAAAGGTTCAATGGCGCACAACTTGTTAAAAGAGAAGTATTACATCGATGAGTTATATGGAGTGACTGTCGTTCGTTTTATAAAATGGAAAGCGAAAGTGCTACAGCTGTTCGAAACGTATGTTGTAGAAGGAGCGGCGCAAGTTATGGCAGGTATTATAAAAGGTGTCGGCATAGCTGGGGCGAAAGTGCAAGACGGAAAGGTACAAACATATGGAACGGTGACAGCTGCTTGCTTAGCCATTCTTGTCTTCATACTACTTATGACAGGGGGGGATTTTAGATGAGTTCATTGCTACTATCACTATGTATTTTCTCCCCGTTAATTGGTGTGCTATGTCTTCTATTTATAAGGAAGGAAGAGCAGCGATTTATTCAGATGGCTGGGATAATCAGTACACTCATCCCGTTGTTATGTGCGTCTGTTATCGCAATTTTGTATCGTTTCGGAACGAGCTTAAAGGCGTTCTCTGTAAAGGTAGATTGGATTCAATTTGGGAGGTTTCCAGGTTTAGAAAAAGATTATTTTTCTATTCATTATGAGCTTGGCATTGATGGGTTTTCGCTTGTGATGCTTGTATTAACAGCGCTGTTAGTTACGCTTTCGGGGATTGCGGGGCTCTCGATTGAAAAGAATATGAAAGGATTTTATATTCTTTTACTCCTATTAGAAGTTGGTATGCTTGGTGTGTTTGCGGCAGAAAACTTATTGTTGTTTTTTATCTTCTTTGAATTAACGCTGCCAGCTATGTTTTTACTTATTGGAAAATGGGGCAAGTTTAGCAGTGAAAAAGCTGCGTACCATTATTTAATTTATAACGGAATTGGCTCGGCGATTTTGTTAATTGCCTTCTCTATTTTATTTGCTAAAACAGGGACAACAAATATTGGTGAATTGGCAAATATAATCGCAGAACAAGCATCACCGTTTGGGGAGATGGGGAAGACACTACAATTCAATTTATTTCTCGCAATTATGATTGCGTTTGCGATTAAGTTACCTGTTTTTCCGCTGCATCGCTGGATGGTAAGTGTTCATACAGAGGCGCACCCAGCGGTCGTTATGCTCCATGCGGGTATTTTATTAAAAATTGGGGCATATGGAATGGTTCGCTTTGGAGTTGGATTATTTCCAGAGCAATTTCAAAATGTGAGCATATGTATTGCGATTCTTGGTGTAGTGAATCTTTTATACGGTGCCTTCCTTGCTTTCATTCAAAGAGATTTCCGCAGTGTACTCGCATATTCGAGTATTTCGCACATGGGAATCGTCTTGCTTGGGCTTGCCGCGTTTAATATGAGCGGTATGATGGGGGCGTTATTTCAAATTATATCGCACGGATTAATTGCCGCGCTCTTATTCTTCTTGCTTAGCATGATTGAGCAGCGCTTTGGGACATCCCATTTGGATCAGCTCGGCGGCTTGGCAAAAGAAGTCCCGGTATTAAGTGGATTTTTATTAGCGGGGAGTATGGCGGCGCTTGGACTTCCCGGTATGTCAGGATTCATTAGTGAATTTCTTGCCTTTTTAGGGTTGTTCGAGGTGCAGCCAATTGTTGCAGTGATTGGCGCACTTGGCATTATTTTAACAGCTGTTTACATGTTAAGAGCGGCTTTACAAGTTACATTTGGTAAGAAGAAATGGTCAAAGACGGAAGATGTACGCGGAATTGAATACGTACCAATCCTTGTGTTACTCGCTTGTATTGTCATCATTGGAACGATGCCTAATATATTAAGTACACCGTTAAATGAAACTTTACAATTGATAGGGGGGTGGTAGAAGGTGGATATGGATATGTTACTTCGTTTACCTTGGCATTTGATGACGCCAGAGTTTATCCTTCTTGGCGGGGCAATTCTTCTATCACTTCTTGATTTATTCGCAAAGCCTGGCATTGATCGGCGCCACCTCGTATACGGTGCGATTGTCACGGTTATGCTAGCGTTCGTTTCGCTCACCTTTTTATATGACAATCCAGCTGGAGAAATTTTAGACGGTTCTTTCGTGCTAGATGGATTTTCAAAAGGGTTTAAGACGCTTTTATTAGTAGGTGGCTTACTCGTTTTATGCATGGCGATTAGCGGTCAGGGTGATAAAGAAATCGAAGACAAGGGAGAGTATTACTACTTATTTTTAACAGCGCTGCTTGGCGCAATGATTATGGCATCTAGTGTAGATCTCATGACTCTTTTTATAGGACTTGAGTTATTGTCACTATCGTCTTACATTTTAGTTGGCATGAGAAAACGAAACCGTGCAGCAAACGAGGCAGCGATGAAATACGTCGTGCAGGGCGGGATTAGTACAGCGGTTACGTTATTTGGTATGAGTTATCTGTATGGAATAACAGGTTCGACGAATATGCTTAAGATGCAAGAGGTGCTGCGCCAGGGGGCAGGAGGCGATATTTATTTGCTTCTATCACTTTCGTTTGTACTTATCTTTGTTGGACTTTCATTTAAAATTGCAACTGCGCCATTTCATATGTGGGCGCCTGATGTATATGAAGGAGCATGGACACCGGTTACCGCTTTTTTAGGAACAGTATCTAAAATGGCAGGGTTTATTCTTCTCGTTAGAGTTGTGCTGATGATTTTTGGAGTGATTCCCGCAAGAACGGAAGAAACGTCTATGCTCGGAAATATGAATATATACATTGCTGCTCTCGCATGTATCACGATGATAATTGGAAACGTCGTTGCGCTGAGGCAGCAAAATGTGAAGCGAATGCTTGCGTATTCTGGTGTTGCTCATGCGGGATATTTGCTCGTCCCACTTGTTGCACTGTCGCCTTTCATGATGGATAGTATGTGGTTTTACATGCTTGCATATGCACTAATGAACATTGGGGCGATTGCAATCATTCACGGGATAATCTTACAAACGGGAAATGAAAATTTATCATCTTTTGCAGGTTTGTATAAAAAATCGCCGAGTAGCGCGGTTATGATGACAATTTTTATTTTATCGCTTGCAGGTATCCCAGGAACAGCAGGTTTTATTGGGAAGGTGAATATCTTTCTAGGTGCATTTCTTGTTCATCCGGCCCATTATGTACTGGCATCGGTTATGATGGCAACAACAGTTATATCTTTCATCTATTATTTTCGCATTGTACAGCAAATGTTTTTTAGGAAACCAGCGAGTGAAAAATCGATTGAATTACCGCTAAATATTAAGGTTGTTGCAGTAGTTTGTGCTTGTATGATTGTGCTACTTGGGGTGCTTCCGGCTCTTGGTTACAATTTCTTTTATGATAACTTCCCTCTTACGAAGGATTTCTTCTTTGTTCGGAACATGGTACAATAGTCTGAAGTGAAAAGTGTAGAGAAGACCTCTGCACTTTTTATTTTGCTTTTTGTTTGTGCAGTTAGACTTCTGACTGTCGGCAAGGAAATAAACAGAAAGGGTCGATTGTTCATGGCGCAAATTTTAGGGCAACAAGCACTAATTGCTATCCTGTCGCATTTATTGTTTATTACAATTACGTGGTGGGCGCTGCAGGGCCTTCATATCGAGCGTCTTATGAAGAGCGGAAAAGTAATGCAAACGAGAGTGTTGCTTATTCTACTAACAATTGCTATTGGTACATCGGTGAGTAACTTTTTCCTTGATTATTTAGGATATTCGAAAAGTTTGACATATTTGGTGAAGTGATGTTTTAATGTGCTCGCCTAAGAATAGTTATTTTTCTGTCGGTTTTTATACGACGAAGTAACGTATAGAACCTTTTTACTCCGTTAACAATGGGGAGTAGGAGGGGATGAACGTGAAAAAAGTGCAATTGTTTCTTTGTATGATTGTGTCTGTTTTGATTTTTTTAGTTGGGTATAAAGCAGTAACACCTATAAGTGAAGAAGAAAAAATGGAAAACATGATTGCAGTAATAGAGCGAAACGGTGCGGCACTTGAGCGTTGGTCATGGCTTGCAAAAGAAACGAAAACGATTTCGAATATACATACATTTGAACAGCTTGTACAAAATATTGGTAAACGTGCCGATGTTGAGAAGTGGGAGTTCGAACAGTCAAAAGAAGGTTATAAGGCAGTAGCGAAAAGAAGTTTTTCTTCTCATGAGGAGAGAATAGTAGTTACTTGGATGACGGAAAATAATAAAGAAAACACTTTCATCATTTATGAAGTAAGCGGAAAAATATGGAACCCAAAATATATTAAAAAAATGGATAAAATTTTTAGTACAGAACCTACAATTTATACTTGTATTGAAGGTACCCTCAATGATAAGATTGAAGGTGTTTTGCAAAATAAGGCAAAAGAGGTTGTGGAAGATCTTTCAGCAAGAGCGATTGAGCAAGTAGAAGAAAGAGCATTTGTATCCATCTCCGCATATAATGAAAAGTGGGATGACGCTCTTTCAAAAAATAGAGAGAAAATAAATGTGCAAATAGCAGTAAGGTCTACAGATAAAAAAAATACCATTGTGGTTGGCACACCGATCATAACTTCTGAGTATTGAATAGATAACGTGAAAAAAAGGACACGGAGGGGAATAAATTGGAAAAGATCATCGTCCGTGGCGGAAAGCGGTTGAACGGCACAGTACGTGTAGAAGGCGCGAAAAATGCTGTATTACCTATAATCGCTGCAGCCCTATTAGCGAGTGAAGGAAAGAATGTACTATCTGAAGTACCACCACTTTCAGATGTTTACACAATTAACGAAGTATTACGTCATTTGAATGCAGAGGTTGCATTTGAAAATAATCAAGTGACAATTGATGCATCAAACGAACTAAATATTGAAGCACCATTTGAGTATGTACGTAAAATGCGTGCATCTGTGCAAGTAATGGGACCTTTACTTGCGCGTAAAGGTCATGCACGTATTGCACTTCCTGGTGGCTGTGCGATTGGATCACGTCCAATTGACCAACATTTAAAAGGTTTCGAAGCAATGGGAGCGAAGGTAAAGGTTGGTAACGGTTTCGTTGAAGCATCTATCGAAGGAAAATTAAAAGGTGCAAAAATTTACTTAGATTTCCCAAGCGTAGGTGCGACGGAAAATATTATGTCTGCGGCAGTATTAGCAGAAGGTACAACAGTTCTTGAAAACGCAGCGAAAGAGCCTGAAATCGTTGACTTAGCGAACTTCTTAAATGCAATGGGTGCAAAAGTTCGCGGTGCAGGAACAGGCACTATTCGCATTGAAGGCGTTGATAAATTATATGGTGCAAATCACTCTATTATTCCTGATCGCATTGAGACAGGGACGTTTATGGTAGCAGCTGCAATTACAGGTGGAAACGTCTTAATTGAAAATGCTGTTCCAGAACATTTAAGCCCAATCACAGCGAAGATGAAAGAAATGGGTGTTACAATTACAGAGGAGAATGGCGGCTTACGTGTTATCGGCCCAGATAAGTTAAAAGCGGTTGATGTAAAAACGATGCCACATCCAGGATTCCCAACAGATATGCAATCACAAATGATGGCATTATTATTAAAAGCGGAAGGAACGAGCATGATTACAGAAACGGTATTCGAAAATCGTTTCATGCATGTTGAAGAATTCCGCCGCATGAATGCAGATATTAAAATTGAAGGTCGTTCTGTTATCATGAATGGACCAGGTAACTTACAAGGTGCAGAAGTAGCTGCAACAGACTTACGTGCTGCTGCTGCGTTAATTTTAGCGGGTCTTGTATCTGATGGATACACACGCGTAACAGAGTTAAAACACCTTGATCGTGGATATGTAAACTTCCATGGTAAGTTAGCTGCATTAGGTGCAGATGTTGAACGTGTAAAAGAACAAACAGAAGAAGTTGTGGAGAAACAAGTATCTGATCTTCACGCATAAGGATAGTAGCTTCTATGTCTTATAGGCATAGGGGCTATTTTTTTATGTAAGTTTTTACGAATGACAGTCGTTCTTTTTATTTTAAACATGGCATGTGATTGAAAAGGGCCCTGACCGTTACTCCGTAAGGCTAGATGCGCTCTCCTATCGAAAAAGAAAAGGTTTTACTACTGTTATAGTCAATCTTCTCAATATTTATGCCTATTTCTTTTCTAATATTCCGAAAAAAATGCTTGTTCTAAAAGCTTGTCTCTTCCCATAAAAATGAAGTGAGTATGATTTTAGCTGTGGAGGAAGACGATGAAGATTTCTAAATCTCTTTTTGTTGCTATCGCGCTTATTGCAGCGCTCGTTTTAATCGTTCCAACGATGCTTGTTATCCCTTTTACAAAAGAGAGTGAAGTGCCGAAAATGAAACAAGCAAATGAAACAAAACAGACGAATCCTGTTCCAGCCCAGGTGAATACAAACGTAAAAGTGAACGTATTTCGAAGTGCACAAAATAAAACGGAAACAGTACCAGTAGAAGAGTATGTGACAGGTGTAGTTGCCTCGGAAATGCCGGCAAGCTTCGAAATCGAAGCGCTGAAAGCACAGGCGTTAACAGCGCGTACATTCGTGGTACAACGTATGTTAAGTGGAAAGAAACAGAAGAATAATGCAGATGTAATTGATACTGTTGATAACCAAGTATATAAAAGTAAAGATGAACTAAAACAGCTATGGGGAAAAGAATATGAAAGCAGGATGAGAAAAGTTGAAGAAGCCGTCGCAAAAACAGCCGGACAAGTTTTAACGTATAACGGATCCCCTATTTCAGCCTCCTTCTTCTCAACGAGTAACGGTTATACAGAAAATGCGGTAGATTACTGGGGGAATGACTACCCGTATTTACAAAGCGTTGATAGTCCGTGGGATAAGGATGCACCAAAATTTTCGAGTGAACAAACCTTTAAGGTATCTGAGTTTCAAAAGCGTCTTGGCGTTAAAATAGCAGGAGATGGTAAAGTTGGTACCATTAAAGAACGTACAGAAGGAAAACGTGTGAAAGAAGTTGTGTTTAATGACAAAACATTAACGGGTAAAGAAGTACGTGAAAAACTAGGCCTTCGCTCATCTGATTTTAGTTGGAAACAAAAAGGTGATCAAATTATCGTCACAACAAAAGGCTATGGCCATGGCGTTGGAATGAGCCAATACGGCGCAAACGGTATGGCGAAAGAAGGCAAGAAATATACGGATATCGTCACTCACTACTATAAAGGAGTAAATATTGAAACGTTGAATGCCTACGAAGGAAAGTTGATGGCGAGGCAGTAGAGGAAAAGAGCCTACTTTGTGGGCTCTTTTTATGTGGATGAACGGAATAGCCGAAAAAATTCAAAAGCAGCAAAAATAGCCGAAAGTAATATGAAAATAGCCGAAAAAATAAAAAAATCGCCGATAAAATTCAAAAGCAGCAAAATCGCATGTCATTTTTTGTAGAAAACGAAAGAATTGTAGCCGGCTTTTCTGCTACGCTATCGTGTTATAATACAGTTAAACGATTTTAAGCTTCATAATAACAGGAGGTATGCGCGATGATGATGGATGTACCATTACTCATTCCAGCTATGCTAGAGAGAGCTGAAAAGTATTTTCCGAAAAAGGAGGTCGTATCACGCACAAGAGCACGTATTCAAACATTAACATACAAAGAAATTGGAAAGCGTACGAGAAGACTTGCAAGTATGTTACATAAGATGGGGATTGAAACAGGTGATAAAGTAGGAACGATTGCTTGGAACCATCACCGTCATTTAGAAGCGTACTTTGCGATTCCGGGAATCGGATCTGTATTACATACAATTAATTTGCGACTTTCAGATGAACATATTTCTTATATTATTAATCATGCAGAAGATCAAGTTCTTCTTATAGATGAAGACATGGTCCCTACAATTGAACGCATTCAACATGAAATTCCTCACATAAAATCATTTATTATTATGACAGATGAAGAACATTTACCTCAAACAACACTATCGCCGGTTTATCATTATGAACAACTCCTCGAAGAAGGCGATGAGACATTCCAATTTATAAAAGATTTAGATGAAAAAGCACCTGCTGGTATGTGCTATACATCGGCAACAACAGGTAAGCCAAAAGGCGTTGTATATACGCATCGCAGCGTGTCATTACATAGTTATACGCTTGGACTTGTTGATGGCGGCAGTATATCAGAAAGAGATACATGTATGCCTGTTGTTCCAATGTTTCACGTCAATGCATGGGGGTTGCCATTTGCAAGCACGTGGTTTGGTACAAAACTTGTGTTACCGGGGCCGCAGTTTACGACGGAAATTTTGGCACAGCTCATTGAGAAGGAAAGAGTAACAGTCACAGCTGGTGTACCAACAATTTGGATTGGTTTATTACAAGAGTTAGAAAAGCATCCATATGATATAAGTAGCGTCTACTCTATTTGGTCAGGTGGTTCGGCTGCACCAAAAGGTATGATTCGTACATATGAAGAAAAATATGAGATTTCATTCCGCCAAATATACGGCATGACGGAAACAAGTCCAGCGGTTGTAATTAATTGCCCGAAATCGTATCAAAAGGATTTATCGAAAGAAGAGTATTACGAACTACGCTCGCGCCAAGGTTACTTGTTCCCAGGTCTTGAAATGAAAGTTATTGGTCAAGATGGTGAGATTAAATGGGATGGGCAAGAGATGGGAGAACTTTGCTTAAGAGGTCCATGGATTGCAGGGAGCTATTATAACGATGAGCGCACAGAACAATCAATGAAAGATGGCTGGCTTCATACTGGTGACATTGTAACAGTTGATGAAGAAGGGTTTATTAAAATTGCAGACCGGACGAAAGATTTAATTAAAAGCGGCGGAGAGTGGATTTCTTCCGTTGATTTAGAAAATGCACTTATGGCTCATGAACAAGTGTTAGAAGCAGCAGTTGTGGCTATTCCGCATGAAAAGTGGCAAGAGCGCCCTGTTGCATGTGTTGTTGTGAAAGAAGGACAAGCAGTAGAGAAAGAAGCTTTATATGAGCTACTAGGTGAACAATTTCCAAAATGGTGGATGCCAGATGATATTTTATTTGTGAATGAAATTCCAAAAACATCAGTTGGGAAGTTTCTAAAGCGAGCGCTGCGCGATCAGCTGAAAGAATCAATGGTGAAGTAAAGAAAAGGGGCCTATTTTGTAGGCCCTTTTTATATAGATGAATGGAATCGCCGAAAGAAGTACGAAAATCGCCGAAACCAACATAAAAATAGACGATAGAACGAAAAAACATAAACCAATATTTGGTACAATAGGATAAAAACCAATCATGGGGGAGAAAACATGACGTTATTGGAGTTGAAAAAACTAGGGAAAACAAATCAGTTGCCGATGATTCAGCTCGAGATAGAGAAAGAGCAATGTGTAGTGCTACAATGCAATCATCATACGGCTAAAGTGTTGCATTCCATTATTATTGGGCGAGAAAAAGCATCAACAGGTACGGTTTTATTTGATGGTCAGCCACTCCAGAAAAAAGATTATAAGCGAATTGGGTTTTGTTTTTTAGAAGATGAAGCATACGAACGTTTGACGGTAAATCGATATTTAAAATTTATATCAGATTTGTATGAAGGGGCTGAAAGTATAACAGAAGTAGCCCAACAAGTGGGATTGCTTGATAGATTGAATATTAAAATTGAAAAGTTATCATTTTCTGAGAAACGTCGTCTGCATATTGGACGCATTATGATTCACAATCCTGATCTCGTTATATTTGAAGAGCCTGAGCAAAATGTTGATACAGAAAGTACAATTATTATCCGAAAGGCATTAATAAGGTTAAAGGAAGAAGGAAAGGCGATCTTTATTACATCGGCTTTTCTATCCGATGCGCTTTCTTTAACAGAAGATGTATACGTTCTTACTCAAGATGGGGTAAAGAAAATTGAAATTGAGCAGGAAGATGGAGAAGAAGTGAGTACAGAAAATGTTGTGCAAATGACTCCACAAATGAAATTAGAACGCATTCCAGCGAAAGTAAATGACAAAATCATTTTACTTGATCCAACAGAAATTCATTTTATTGAAACACAAAATGGTACGACGCATATTCATACGCGTGATGGTGCTTTTACATGTGCTCTTACGTTAAGTGAGTTAGAAGAACGTTTAAAGGCATTTGGTTTCTTCCGTTGTCACCGTTCCTATCTCGTCAACTTACAACGTGTACGCGAAGTGATTACATGGACACGCAATAGCTTTAGTTTAATTTTAGATGATGAGCGAAAAAGTTCGATTCCACTTTCAAAAGGAAGAATGGAAGAACTAAAAGGTGTCATTGGAATGTAAAAGCATCTCCATTCAGAGTTTCTATTGCACCATTCATAAAAATGATGTTCCAATAAGCGAAAATAATGCTCCATCCACCGGTAAAAATACTCCTTTTACCGGTATTTTACTGCACCCTCTTTTTCTTTCGCATATGATTGAATCAAGAAAAGCGAAACGAATAAAGGGGATGATGAGATGGCGTTAGCAATTGAAATGAAGGATGTAATGAAAACATTCGATAGTAAGACGGCACTTCGTAATTTAAATATTGAAGTAAAACAAGGTGAGATTTTCGGCTTTCTTGGGCCAAGTGGATCTGGGAAAACAACGACGGTGAAAATTTTAACATCTCAATTACTTCATAGCGTTGGAAAAGTGAGCGTGTTAGGAAGAGATATTACAGGACCCAATAGCATTGATTATAAACGAATTGGCATTTTAACAGATAATAGCGGTCTATATGAACGATTAAGCATTTATGACAATTTACTATTATTTTGTGATTTATATGATTGCAAAAAAGAGCGTATTGACGAAGTGTTAGCACAAGTGAACCTGTTAGATGATAAGAAGACGCTCGTGAAGAAGCTATCAAAGGGGATGAAGCAGCGCGTAACGTTAGCGAGAGCAATTCTTCATAAGCCGGATATGCTCTTTTTAGATGAACCAACATCTGCATTAGACCCGGTGAACGTACAAAACATTCATAATATCTTACGAGAGTTAAATAAGGAAGGAACAACAATCTTCTTAACAACGCACAATATGGATGAAGCAGAAACACTTTGTGATCGCATTGCTTTCTTATGCGGAGGAGAAATTGTGGCGCTTGATACACCTGAAAACTTCCGTCTAAAGTATGCGAAAGATAAAATTGAAGTTGTATTAACAGAAAAGCGAAAAGAAACAGTGCAAAAAGATGAACTTGGTGCAAAACGAATTTCTGAATGGATGAAAAATGGGGAGTTATTATCAATTCATTCGTATGAGCCAACGTTAGGAGACATTTTCATTGAAGTAACTGGGAGGGGATTATAATGACATTTTCATTAAAGAGATTTTCAGCTATTTTCCGAAAAGAGATGCAAGATTTAAAGAGTAATGCACAAATGTTATTAATGACAATGGTACCACTTGCGCTAGCGTTATTTTATAGACAGATGCAAGGAGGAAAAGAAGTTTTGGCGGTGATTGTCATTGCGATGATTTGGTGTATGGTAACAATGCTTGTGCAAGCGACGTTAATTGCTGAAGAGAAAGAAAAGCACACGTTACGCGTTGTTATGCTATCTCCTGCTTCCGCACTAGAGGTATTATGCGGGAAGGCGTTACCGGTTATTCTTTTATCTGTTATTTTAAGTGTTGCCAGTCTGTTTATATTAGATATAGTGAAAGTAAATCAACTTTTATTAGGGATTGTTCTTTTGTTGGGGACGTTGTTTACCATCATAGTTGGGACAATTATTGGGCTAGTATCTAAAAATATGGTTCATGTATCTGTAATTGGAACACCATTCATGATGTTGTTAATAGGTACTCCTGTATTACAACGTATGATTGACAATGAATTTATAAAAGAGGTTTTATCATTTTTACCAATGGATCATCTTGGTTTAGCACTACTTAGTATTTTTGAAGGAAAAGGATTCGCTGCGATTGATATGCATATATTAAATGTTTCTGTTTGGGTGGTAATAGCTCTTATTGCTTGTTTATTCACTTATAAAAAGAAACAACTAGACTAAAAACTGAGCCAAGGTGCTCAGTTTTTTCTATTTTTTATCATTTCCTCGGAAATTTTGCAGAATGGATACATATTTTTACAGTTTTTGTCGAAAGATAATGAGTTGTAATGTGTATAGGAAGCGGTATTCTTGTTCAAAATGATTGCTGAGGTGATGATAGAATGAGAGAGAGGGAAAACAAGAAGTCTTCTCGAAAAGTAGTTCATATGTTTCAAAAACGCTGGGTTTTTCCAACATTATACATTGCTTGTGCAGCGATAATTTTATCTGTTGCGCTTTGGTACCAGGCTGCAAATCCAAGTAAGCCAAATAAAGAACAAGCAAATCCGTATAGCCAAGATGAAAATCCAGCAGTACCGGTTATTAATTCTTCGGAAATGTTGAAGATGCCAGTAGCAAAAGGAACAGAAACAGTTTTGAAGAAAAAGTTTTATGATCGTAGTGGAACTGAAGCAGAGCAGGAAGCAGCACTTGTCTTTTATAACAACACATACACTGCAAATACAGGAATCGATATTGCAGCAAAAGATGGAAAAGAGTTTGATGTAACAGCTGCATTAAGCGGAACTGTAACAAGAGCAGAGAAAGATGCGCTTCTTGGGTATGTTGTAACGGTTGATAGCGGAAATGGTGTGACGACGTTTTACCAAAGTTTAGGTAGCGTAAAGGTTGAAGAAGGCATGCGCGTTGCACAAGGTGAAGTGATCGGTAAATCTGGTTTAAATGAAGTGAACAAAGACGCTGGTTATCACGTTCATTTTGAAGTCCGCAAAAATAACGTAGCGGTAAACCCAGAGCGTTACATTGAAAAGTCTGTTACAGATATTAAAGTAGACGGTGAAGATAAGAAGAAGGAAGAGAAGTCAACAAGCGGCTCTTCTGAAGGCAAGAAAGAAGAGAAATCAACGAGCGGTTCTTCTGAAGAGAAGAAAGAAGAGAAATCAACAAGTGGTTCTTCTGAGGAGAAGAAAGAAGAGAAATCAACAAGTGGTTCTTCTGAGGAGAAGAAAGAAGAGAAATCAACGAGCGGTTCTTCTGAAGAGAAGAAAGAGGAGAAATCAACAAGTGGTTCTTCTGAAGAGAAGAAAGAGGAGAAATCAACGAGCGGTTCTTCTGAAGAGAAGAAAGAAGAGAAGTCAACAAGTGGTTCTTCTAATCAACAAACAGAAGAACATTCAAATTCTGCTGAGTAAGCAATATAAAATGAGCAAAAAATCAACTCCTGCACTTGGAGTTGATTTTTTTATTTTTATATAAAAATAAATTATAATTTAAGGAAAACGTGATGATGGCAAGGAATTTGGGTGTAATTCTTGAATATAAATATGTATAGAAGGAGGCGAGCCGATGTCCTTTTTGTTTGTTATTGTAACTGCTCTTATTTTATTGGTTATTTTATTTTCTTTTTATCAGATTGTAGCTAGCAAAAAGAAAGTCCCCCGCCGCACAATTCTTGAAGAATGTAAGAGAAAAGAATGACGCCTGTTAAAAAAGGCGTTATTTTTTGAGCCTGGAAAAAATTTTAATAAATAGTCAAAAAGAATAATCATTATAAAGTACAATTCCTCTGTAATTCTTGGTAAAATGGTTGTTGATGTGTCCATAAAGGAGGAGTAATTGTATATGAAGAAGTTAATGGTAGGGTTCGCAGTAGCAGTTACAGTTTTAGCTGGTTGTGGTCAAGAAACAAAAGAAAGTAAAGCAGGGGAAGAGAAAGTAAAGAGCGTGCAAATTTCAGAAACGCATATCGAAGCAAATGGTGATCATGAATTTACAGTATCAGCAAAAACAGATAGCGAAGATGTTACGTATGCATACTCTATTTACAGAGATAATAAAGTAGTAGATAAAGTGTCTTATCAAAAAGAAGACACGTTTACGTATAAAACAGACGAGCCAGGCGTATATTTCGTAAAGATATATGCGAAAGATGCAAACGGTAAAGTTGATACACAATTTACAGGCGAAGCAAAGTTAGGCGAGCCTAAAAAGTCACATTAATACAGTGAGAATCATTGTTTCTCTACTTGAAAAAGGATAATCCGCATGGAGCGGGTTGTCCTTTTTTATTTTTAAAAAAGGTGTCGCCGTTAGACGGAGTAAGTTGAAAGGTGTTTCCTTATTTGAAAAAGAGAGAGTTCTTTCACTTTTTTCTACACTTAGTCCGCAAAAATACAGAACTTGTAGCATATAAATACAAGGCGAGCAATACAATGTTATAAACGAAAGCTAAGAGAGTGTTTGAGGTGAGAAATCGTGGATCATTTTATTATAAACCCGAAAATGTTTCATCTTTATAATCAGCATTCAAACTTACTTCTTAGTCCTGTGCAGCGAGTCTCATTTCACACTTCTCACATCCAATTTAGGGAGGCGAGTGGTGTGCACGATTACATCAAAGAGAGAACTATCAAGATTGGAAAATATATCGTGGAGACAAGAAAGACAGTTCGCGTTATTGCGAAAGAATTTGGGGTGTCAAAAAGTACTGTTCATAAAGATTTGACAGAGCGCTTACCAGAAATTAATCCAGAGCTCGCAAATGAAGTGAAGGAAATTTTAGATTATCACAAGTCCATTCGTCACTTGCGTGGCGGCGAAGCAACAAAGCAGAAGTATCAGAAAGAAGATTCCGAAAATCCTGTGCGTTAATCCTTTGCACAAGGCAAACATTCCGAAGAAATAGGGTATATTTTCATTACAATTCCTGTTTCTAATGTTACGTTTCTGTTAAAATTATGATAAAATTAAAAATTAGGTGCATAAGAATTCGGGTTCAACCTGATTGAATATCAAGGAGGAAAAACAGGAATGTTTGCGAGAGATATCGGAATAGATCTTGGCACGGCCAACGTATTAATTCATGTTAAAGGTAAAGGAATCGTATTAAACGAACCGTCTGTGGTAGCAATCGATCGTAATACTGGAAAAGTATTAGCTGTAGGTGAAGAAGCAAGACGCATGGTAGGGCGTACACCTGGTAATATTGTAGCAATTCGTCCGCTAAAAGATGGGGTAATTGCTGACTTTGAAATTACAGAAGCAATGTTAAAGCATTTCATTAACAAACTTGATGTAAAAGGCTTCTTATCTAAACCTCGTATTTTAATTTGCTGTCCAACAAACATCACATCTGTCGAACAAAAAGCAATTCGTGAAGCTGCTGAGAGATCTGGCGGTAAAAAAGTATACTTAGAAGAAGAACCAAAAGTAGCTGCTGTTGGTGCTGGAATGGAAATTTTCCAACCAAGCGGTAACATGGTTGTTGATATTGGTGGAGGTACAACTGATATTGCAGTACTTTCTATGGGTGATATTGTTACCTCCTCCTCTATTAAGATGGCGGGCGATAAGTTCGACATGGAAATTTTAAGCTACATTAAACGCAAGTATAAGTTGTTAATCGGAGAGCGTACAGCAGAAGATATTAAAATTAAAGTTGGTACAGTATTCCCAGGTGCACGCAGCGAAACTCTTGATATTCGCGGACGTGACATGGTAACGGGTCTACCTCGTACAATTACAGTATGCTCTGAAGAGATTACAGAAGCATTAAAAGAGAATGCAGCTGTTATTGTACAAGCTGCAAAAGGTGTGTTAGAGCGTACACCACCTGAATTATCTGCAGACATTATTGACCGCGGTGTTATTTTAACAGGCGGCGGTGCATTATTACACGGTATCGATATGCTTCTTGCAGAAGAATTAAAAGTACCAGTATTAATCGCTGAAAATCCAATGCACTGCGTTGCGGTTGGAACAGGCATTATGCTTGAGAATATCGATAAATTACCGCGTCGTGCATTGTTATAAAATGATAGAAAATCCACTAAGCATATTTGTTTAGTGGATTTTTATATTTAATATTAAAAATATAACGTTTTTAAGAAAATGAGAGGAAATGAAAGGAAAATAGACAAAATACAAGATTTTTTGCTAAAAAATGTCGGTTTTTCGGGTTTTTCATATTACAAGAAATTATAATATAATGAACGGGAATACGACATATGAAGTACATATATGGTTTTGTATATGAACTTCCCCTAACTTGGGCATACACTCTTTTTTCCTCCATGCGAGCTGTAATAATGATTGTTATACCGAATATATAGAGTAGAAGAGTGTATGCATTTTTTTAATAAAATGACCAGAAGCAGATGAGCTGCTTCTTTTTTTTATCCCGCATTAACGTGCTGTAAACCTCCCACCTCAAAGCTTGAGGAGTGTAAAGAAGTTTAGGTGGGAGATAAACAGCACGTAAAAGCCCGATTGGTTCAACTAATAATCAGTGGGGGATGGAGAAAACCCCCACTGATTAAAGTTTCACTTTATAATGACAAATGAGAAAGAAAATGGGATAATGAAAATAGAACCAGATACTAATACTAAATGATAAAAAGGAGCGAGAGAACATGTTGAATATTGAACAAATTAAAGAAATTATCCCACATCGTTATCCGTTTTTACTCGTTGATCAAATTTTAGAAGTAGAAGAAGGAAAACGAGCGATTGGTATTAAAAATGTAACGGCAAACGAAGAATTCTTTAATGGACACTTTCCAGGTTATGCGGTAATGCCAGGTGTATTAATTGTAGAAGCACTTGCACAGGTCGGAGCAGTTGCCGTATTAAAGAAAGAAGAGAACCGTGGACGCCTTGCGTTCTTTGCTGGCATTGACGGCTGCCGCTTTAAAAGACAAGTACGCCCAGGTGATCAACTTCGCTTAGAAGTAGAAATGACGCGCGTACGCGGCCCAATCGGAAAAGGGAAAGCAGTAGCAACAGTGAACGGTGAAGTTGCTTGTGAAGCGGAAATTACATTTGCACTTGGTGAAAAACAGGAATAATATGAAGAGAAGACACGTAGATTGGAGCGTGTCTTTTTTGTTCGGGAATTTTAAGAAATACGGAGGTGTTACTGGTAAAAAGTTGGATATATCGTATAATAAACTTATGTTTCATAAGGAATATGTACGCAAAGATTTTAGGTCGTTTTTATTTCATATATTCGTCTTAGTTTTCTAAAATGGATATGAAGTAAAGTGGTTTGTGTACAATTAGAAAGAAGGTTGGAGAGATGAAGAAGTTCCTGTTTTGGATTTTAGGAATTGTAGGTGTCATTGTTGTTGGTTTAGGCATTTATGGGTATAACGTGTATTCTAATGTTTCAGATACGCTAAGTGGAGTACATAAGCCACTAGATCGTGATCGTTCTCCAAAGCGTGATGCAATTGTTGATGTTGAGAAGTCAGAGCCTGTGTCCATTTTAATGATTGGTGCAGATGAGCGTGAAGGTGACCGTGGTCGTTCTGATTCTTTAATGTTAATTACGTTAAATCCGAAAACAAATTCAATGAAAACAGTAAGTATTCCACGTGATACGTATACAGAGATTGTTGGTAAAGGAAAGAAAGATAAAATTAATCATGCCTATGCGTTTGGCGGAATAGATATGTCTGTTGCGACTGTGGAGAATTTCTTAGATATACCAATTGATTATTATGTTGAAGTCAATATGGAAGGTTTTAAAGATATTGTTGATGCAGTTGGTGGTGTTACTGTATACAATGATTTAGAGTTTACAGAGGGCGGACATCAATTCGCGAAAGGGAATATTCATTTAAATGGTGAAGAAGCATTAGCATATACACGTATGCGTAAGCAAGACCCTCGCGGTGATTTTGGTCGTCAAATGCGTCAGCGTCAAGTGATGCAAGCTGTTGCGAAGGAAGGAGCAAGCTTCTCTTCTTTAGCAAATTACGGTGACGCACTTGCGGCAATTCAAAAGAACGTGAAGACGAACTTAACGCAAGATCAAATGTTTGATATGCAAAAGAACTATAAAAACTGTTTACAAAACTCAGAAGATATTCAAATAAACGGTGATGGCGGTAAGCAAGGTGGCGTTTGGTATTATTTCGTTCCAGATGCAGAGCGCCAAAATGTATCGAATACATTAAAACAACACCTAGAATTAAATAAATAATGAAACAACCCAGCTTCTAAGTAGCTGGGTTTATTTTTATCCCGCATTAACTGGCTGTAAGACTCCCACCTCAAAATTTGAGAGAAGCAAAGAAGTTTAGGTGGGGGATGAAGAAAACCCCTACTGAGTGAAGTTTCACTTTATATGTGGGACTAAATGAAGTAGGTGTGTAAATGAAAGGTGGTGGGGAATTTTACATTTGAGTAACGAAATTGTAAGTGCGACAGGATAAATAATAACTGAAACGGTTTTACATAGAGTAGTAAGAAGTATCTTTTAATAAAGCACAATTAAGAAGGAATTTGGAGTTTTATGGTTAATTTATTATGTAGATGAGGGGGAAGTTATCTAGTTTTCTTATCTAATATAAATTTTATTATCTTTATATTATATTAATATAATTAAAAAGGGGTGTTTGTAATGGCGATTCTTGTTACAGGCGGAGCTGGGTATATTGGGAGTCATACGTGCGTTTCATTATTAAATAGTGGCTATGAGATTGTTGTGGTAGATAATTTTTCAAATAGTTCGGTGCAATGTTTACATGAAGTGAGTGCGATAACGGGTAAGCAGTTTCCGTTTTATGAGGTGGATGTAGTAGATAGAGAGGAAATGAATCGTATTTTTTCAGCACACAAGATTGATGCGGTTATTCATTTTGCAGGTTTTAAAGCAGTTGGGGAGTCTGTTGCGAAGCCGCTTATGTACTATTATAACAACATAACAAGCACGGTTGTTTTATGTGATGTGATGCAACAGCACGGCGTGAAGAAGATGATTTTTAGTTCGTCAGCAACTGTATACGGTGCGCCTGAAACGTCGCCGATTATGGAAGATTTCCCTTTAGGTGCAACAAATCCATATGGACGAACGAAGCTCATGTTAGAGCAAGTATTGCGTGATGTAGCTGTGGCAGATGATGAGTGGGGCATTACGTTCCTTCGTTATTTTAATCCGTGTGGTGCACATGAGAGCGGACGAATTGGTGAGAATCCAAATGGTATTCCGAATAATTTAATGCCTTTTGTGTCGCAAGTAGCGGTAAGGCAGTTAGAGGAACTTCGTATATTTGGAGACGATTATCCGACAGAGGACGGGACAGGTGTACGCGATTATATTCACGTTGTTGATCTTGCGGAGGGTCATGTGAAGGCGCTAGAGAAAGTGCTAGAGGAAGATGGAGTGAATGTGTATAATCTTGGCACAGGAAAAGGATATAGCGTGTTTGAAGTTGTGCGCGCATTTGAGGAAGCTTCAGGTATTCCGATTCCTTATAAGGTGATAGGAAGAAGACCGGGCGATATTGCGGTTAGTTTTGCGAATTGTAATAAGGCAGAGCGAGAGCTAGGGTGGAGAGCAACGCGCGGAATTGAAGAGATGTGCACAGATGCGTGGAGGTGGCAAACGTACTATAACGAGAATTGTAAAGAAGGGGTGAAATAGTCACCTCTTTTGTTTTGGTAAAAAATACAAATTATTAACATGGAATTTATACAGCCTTAATATTGATATTGGATAATAAAAGTGACTTAAATAAAAGGGGGAATGAAATTGGATCTAACATTCTCGAATATGGAGAAGTCGTATTTTTGCATAGCTACAGTCACTGTAAGTAATTGTATGTATGAGTTTGCGGTTCGTAGTGTATCAGATGTAGGAGTCGTCATTAATTTGTTGGACAAGCAAGGGCAAGAGTATACGCCACTGCACATTGAGACATTTATGACTAGCACGCCTGCTTTATTTCCAACTGAAGCAGAAAAGGAACAGTACAGAGAAGACTGCAAAAGTAAGACAGGCTGGATTATAAGAGAATATGGAGCCGATTTTCATCAAGAAGAATCACAGCGAGAAATGACGCCAGAAGAAGTAGAAGCGTATGAGCTTGTGAAAGAGAATCTCCTGAAAGAGATGATTGCATCGTGAAGAAAAAGGAACACTGCCGCTATATGAGGTGGCGGTGTTTTTTTGTTTAATCAAACGTTTGTTTAAATGGGAAACTATAATTGTTTATAGCCTTTTTGTACTAATCAAACGTTTGTTTAAATTAATTTCTGAATATTATTTACAATCTTCATTATCCCTTTACAAAACATTTACAATCTAATCAATCCGTGATAACATACAAATACATTCAAAAATTGAACGTATTGTAGATGGAGGATATGCGATGCAACATGTGCTGAATATATTAGAGATTATTAATAAGGATCCGCATATGAGTCAGAAGAAAATTGCGGAGCGTTGTGAGATGTCTGTTGGTAAAGTGAATTATATTATGAACGATTTAGCTGAGCGTGAGTATATTTACAGTAAAAAATCAGGTAAGCGGATGAGTTATTATTTGCATGAGAAGGGGCTTTCATTCTTGCATCGTGAGTTAGCTGAGCTGCAAGGGAAGAAAATTCGTATGCATCAGCAAGGGTATAAAAAGGTGACGCAAGCTGTTATTTTGGCGGCTGGTAACCGAAAAGAAATTGGAAAGCCGTCTTGTTTGCTGCAACTTGAGGAGCAAACGATTTTAGATCGTCACTTAGATGTGTTAAAGCGTAACGGGATTGAGAAGGTTGTAATTGTTACTGGATATAAACAAGAGGCGTTTGCGAGTTATGAAGGAACAAGCGATGTGTATTTTACAGAGAATCATAAGTATAAGTGGACAGGTTCTATGGCTTCACTTGTTTGTGTGAGTGAGCTAATTGACGATGATTTTTTACTAATTGAAGATGATATTGTCATTGAAGAGCGAGCGATTATGCAAGTGCTTCAATATCCAGAGCGTGATTGTGTTCTCATTACAAATGAGAGTGGCTCTGGTGATGAGGCGTTCGTTGAAATTCAAAATGGACATTTATATAAAATTTCAAAGGACATTCACCAGCTGAACCGTATTGATGGTGAGATGATTGGTGTGTCAAAAATTTCACGTGAAGTGTTTGCGAAAATGTTAGAGGCGTACCGTTATAATAAAAACCCATATGTGAATTATGAGTATTTATTATTAGATGTTGCGCGAACGTATGATATCGGTTATGTGAAGCTGCAGAGCGTTGTATGGGCTGAGATTGATACGAATGAGCAATATGAACACGTGCAAAATAAAGTATATCGTCAGTTAAAGAGAAAAGAAGCGGAGTTTAAAGAGAAACAAATTAAGCGTTACGTAGCAGAGGCGCTTCAAATTTCTATTGATGAAGTAACAGAAATTCAGCCGTTTGGCGGGATGACAAATACGAACTTTAAAGTAATCGCAAATGAGAAAGAGTACGTTCTCCGTGTTCCTGGAAGCGGAACGGAAGAGATGATTAGTCGCCATGATGAGAAAGTGAATGCGAAAGTGGCAAGTGATTTAGGTATTGATGCAGAACTTCTTTATTTCAATGCAGAAACAGGTGTAAAGTTAGCGGAGTTTATTGAAAATGCGGAAACGTTAAATCCAAAAACAGCAAGACGTAGTGACAATATGATGTTAACTGCTTCTGTATTAAAGCAGCTTCATACGTCAGGTGCTGTGATGCAAAGTGAGTTTAACGTTTTTGAGAAAATCGAGCATTATGAAGGGTTACTGAAAAAGGTGAACGGGAAAAACTTCGATGATTATGAAGAAGTAAAAAGCCACATAGTAAAGTTAAAGGAAATGTACGAGGCGATGAATGTAGAGCTTACGCCATGTCATAACGATACAGTTCCAGAAAACTTCGTTAAAAGCGGCGAAGAGAAGATATATTTAATCGACTGGGAATATGGCGGTATGAACGACCCGATGTGGGATCTTGCGGCTCACAGCTTAGAATCAGGATTTTCTGAAGAGGAAGAAGAGCTGTTTTTAGATTATTATTTTGGCGGACAAGTGAAAGATGAGCATAAACAGCGCATTATGATGAATAAAATTTTCCAAGACTTCTTATGGAGCATTTGGACAAATATTAAAGAAGCAAAGGGAAGCGATTTTGGAACGTATGGCATCGATCGCTACAATCGAGCGAAGAAAAACTTACAATTCTTCTCAGTCTTCATATAAACGGGGGATATTAGGATGAAATTGACACAAAGTAAAGGTGCATTTTATGGTCTGTTTTCTGGATTTGCGTGGGCAGTTGATACAGTTTTAATTGGAATTGTATTATCATCGCAGTTAATGCTTTCAACAGAGACGGTTATTTTCCTCGCTCCGCTTGTGAGTACGTTTTTACATGATTTTATGTCGAGCTTATGGATGATGGTCTATATGTCGATGAGAGGGCAGTTAAAAACAGCCCTTTCCAAAATGAAAACGAGAAGCGGTCGTTTTGTGATGCTTGGAGCATTGCTTGGTGGACCAGTTGGAATGACGTGTTATGTATTAGCGGTTAAATATATTGGCGCTTCGTATACGGCTGCGATTTCTGCGATTTACCCGGCGATTGGTGCGTTTTTTGCTTTCTTATTTTTAAAGGACCGTCTTCGTTTGCCAAACTGGATTGGCCTTGTGATTAGTATTGTCTCTATTTTCTTACTTGGATTTACAGGTGAAGGCTTTACGTCAGAGAATTTCGCACTTGGTTTTATGTTTGCACTTATTTGTACAGTTGGCTGGGGGCTTGAGTGTGTCATTTGTGCATATGGTATGAAAGATGATGAAGTATCGCCAGAAGAGGCGCTTCAAATTCGTCAGCTCGTATCAGCAGGGACATATGGATTGTTTATTTTGCCAGTCTTTGGTGGTCATTTCTTAACAGTAGACGTTATAATGAGCATGGAGTTTCTGTTAATTATCTTTATTGCTTTAGTTGGAACAGCGTCGTATGTCTTCTATTATAAAGCGATTTATCAAATTGGACCGACAAGAGCGATGGCAATGAATATTACGTATGCAGCATGGGCGGTTGTCATTTCTGTTGTAGTACTTGGAACGCCGTTTTCATGGAAACTTATGATTTGTTGCGCGGCTATTTTAATCGGATCAATATTAACAGTAGCAGACCCAGATGAATTGAAAAAAACAAAAAAATACCGAGGTGAAACAGCATGAGAGCCATTCTTTTAGCTGCTGGCATGGGTACGCGTTTGCGCCCGTTAACATTAACAACGCCAAAGTCGCTAGTACAGGTGAACGGAAAACCGATGCTAGAGAGACAAATTGAATATTTAAAACAAACAGGTGTCGAAGAAATTATCGTTGTGACAGGATATTTAGCGGAGAAGTTTGATTATCTTGTTGATAAGTACAATGTAAAGCTTGTGCATAACGATAAATATGATGTATACAACAATATTTATACGATGTACTTAGTGCGTGACTACTTACAAGATGCATACGTAATGGATGCAGATGTATACTTACACCGCAACATTTTCATAGAGAACCCTAAGTCTTCTTTATACTTAAGTGCAAAGAAAGATGACTTTAAAAATGAGTGGATTATTAAACACGATGAAGATGGAAAAGTGTACGACATTGAAATTGGTGACGGTAGTGATGACTACATCTTATGTGGAATTTCATACTGGTCAAAAGAAGATGGCACATATATTGTGCAGAAGCTAGAAGAAGTTGTTGAAAGTGGCGATTTCAGTGAACTGTACTGGGATAATATCGTAAAAGATAACATCGATAAGCTAAATGTACATCTTCACAAAATCGGTAGTTACGATAGCTTTGAAATTGATTCTGTTGAAGATTTAGAGAAGGTAGAAGAAACGATTGCTTCTCTTGTATAAAGGAAAAACCGAGCTCCTTATAGGAGCTCGGTTTATTTTTCGTCTTCATTTGTAAGTTGTAGGTCACCCATATGAATGCGGCGTTCGCTTTCTTTCGGTGGTTGCATGTAATCACCATATAATAACGTTAAATATTCATGTGTATCTTTCGGAGTTTGGAACCATTCCCCTTCAAAGATACCTTTTTGAAGCGGAAAGATTTTATCTACTTCAAAGTATGCCCAGCCGAAGAACGGTGTTTCTACACCATATGTGACGATGTTTGATTTCTTTGTGAACTTCGCATAGATTTTTTGTATTTGCATATTGTTAATGATGCGGCAAATGAAGTCTTTTGCGGAGTTCACTTGCATCGGATACTCAAGGCGAGCAAGTCGATGGGTAATCTTTTGAACTTTGCTTGTTTCATGTACATAATCAAACGGGAAGATGTCGATAGAAAGACCTTGTCGTTTTACACCATCCCAGTCTGTCCATTCAAATCCACCTAAATATACGATTTTTAGCCAGTTATGTTTTCCTTGTGTATTAATATCTACTGTTTCTACTTGAAACGGTGCAGGAAGATGTGTAGCTACAATACGGGAAAACTTTTCGTAATCTTCTCGTAGCATTGCAAGGTCTGCATCATCATCCCACGGAATGAATCCTTTATGTCGTTTGGAACCAAGCAGTGTTCCATCAGTTAACCAGTATGGAATGTTGTGTTCCTCACAAATGTTATGAATTGCCACCATCATTTGCAACATAAGACTTTGTGCATATTTTAATGGATCTTGTTGTGTTGCGTTTTCCATTATAATCCTCCATCCAATTTGGGAATCATTTTATTATAACTCGTGTATAGGTACAGTAATATTACAAATTAAAGTGTACATGAAGTTCCATTTGTAATGCAACTGAAAGAGAGAGGTGTGTATATCACATGAGATTATGCTAATATTTAGTTTTATCTATTTGAAATTCATATTTTAAAGTGATTTTTAAAGTAATTTTAAGGAAGTTATTCATATGAACCTGTTTCAAGAACTTAAAATTTTTGTTACAATAGTATTGGTTATGTAAAACTTTGTAAAAGTCGTGTAAGGAATGCAATAATTTCGTTTTTAATAGTCAGAAAGTTTTGCGTAATCAAATGTTTTTATGAAGAGTATAAAGGAGAGGAACTATGATAACAGAAACCGCTCGTACACCTAATAAAAAGAAAAAGTGGATTATTGCTGGTATTATCGCATTAGTTGTTGCCGTTGTAGCAGTAAATATTTTCGTTATGAAAAATAAGAAAGTCGGAAAAGACGTTGATGTGAAATTAACAGCGGTAACAGAAAGAACATTAAGTAATACGAAGCTTATTGCAGGGGAAGTAAAACCAGGTAATATTGAAAACTTTTACGCGGATCCAACAAAAGGAAAAGTACAGGAGATTGCAGTAAAAGAAGGTCAAGAAGTAAAGCAAGGGGATAAGTTATTCTCTTATGATAATGAAGAAATGAATTTACAAATGAAGCAAGCAGAGCTTGATCAAAAGATGACGACAATGAATATTGATCAAGGTAAGAAGAAAATCGATTCCTTAAAAAAAGATATTAAATCAGCAAAAGATAGCGGAGCAGGTAAAGAGGTAACAGAGCCGTTAGAAGCTCAGCTAAGCGAGTTAGAAATGCAGCAAAAGGTTGCAGAGCTTGAGAAGGAAAAAGGAGCTCTTCATCAACAAGAGTTAAAGAAAAAGCAAGGTGAATTAACGGTATACAGCAGTTTCAATGGTGTTGTTCAAAAGGTAAATAAAGACGCAGCGCAAGGCTCTAGCCAAGCGATGAGTGGACAAGGAACACCGTTTCTACAAGTCGCTTCTAAAGACCCATTCCAAGTTCATGGAACAGTAACAGAACTTCAAAAATCACAAATTCAAAAAGATCAACCAATTAAAGTAACAGCAAAAGCAGCTCAGAAGCAAGAGTGGACTGGTAAAATCGTTGAGGTGAGTGAATATCCAACGAGTGCAGAAGCGCAAGGTATGGCAGGAGAACAAGGACAGAACATGTCTTATTACACATATAAAGCAACATTAGATACACAAGAGGGACTATCTCCAGGTTACCACGTATCTTTACAAGTGGAATTAAACAGCCAAACGATGATCGCTGTTCCAAGTAACAGTGTAATTGAAGAAGGCGATAAAAACTATGTGTACATAGAGAAAAAAGGAAAACTGAAAAAGCAAGAAGTGAAAAAAGGTGCAACTGATGGTAAATATGTAGAACTTCTTGAAGGTGTAAAAGTAGGACAAAAGGTGGTTCAAAATCCTTCCGACAAACTGTATGACGGAATGGAAGTGACGAAGAAATGATTACGTTAAAAGATATTCATAAAGCGTATAATCAAGGAAAATTTGAAGTGCCAATTCTACACGGCATTAGCTTAGAGATTAAAAGCGGTGAGTTTGTTTCGATTATGGGACCATCTGGTTCTGGTAAATCAACTCTTATGAATATTATCGGTTGTTTAGATCGTCCAACAAAAGGTGAATATGTACTAAATGACGTGAATATTTTAACAGCAGATGAGAAAAAACTAGCCCTTATTCGTAATGAATATATTGGTTTTGTATTCCAGCACTTCAACTTACTACCACGTCTTTCAGCGGTAGAAAATGTGGAATTACCGCTTATATATGGCGGAATGAAAAAGGCAGAACGTCGTCAGCGTGCTCTTGAGGCGTTAGGAAAGGTTGGACTATCCGACCGCGTTCATCACTTACCAAATGAATTATCAGGTGGGCAAAAGCAACGTGTAGCAATTGCACGTGCAATTGCAAATAAACCGACGTTCATTATGGCCGATGAGCCAACAGGTGCCCTTGATACAAAGTCTGGTGAACAAGTAATGGACATTTTTACACAGTTAAATAAAGAAGGTACAACAATCGTGATGATTACACACGAAGAAGAAGTAGCAGAGTATTCATCAAGAAGAATCATGCTGCGTGACGGACTCATTACAGAAGATAGAAGGTGTGCGATATGAGTTTACTAGATAGTATTAAAATTGCACTCGGTTCTATTCTTGCACATAAATTACGTTCAGCACTAACGATGATTGGGATTATTATTGGTGTTGGTTCAATTATTACCGTTGTTGCGATTGGGCAGGGCGGAGAAGCGATGTTAAAATCGCAGTTTGCCGGTTCAGGAAATAAAGTGATTCCGATTACATTTACAGCGGATATTAATGATCCGTTTGCGATGGGAATGGGAGAACGCCCAGAACTAACGGATGAAGATATTTTCGAGTTGAAACAACTTCCAGAGATTGCACATGTTGTTACAACGAACTCTAGTATGGAACCACTTGATATTAATGAGAAGAAAGAAGTGACATCGATTACTGGACTTGATAGCGAATATTTTGACGTGAACAAAATCAAAGTTGTTGAAGGACGTTCATTAGAGCAATCAGATGTTGAGAATGGTAACAACGTTGTCATGATTAATACAGAAGCAAAAAAAGTATTCTTCCCAGACTCTAATCCTGTCGGTGAGATTATTGAAATGAAAGGTCAGCCTCTGCAGATTATTGGTGTATATAAGTCTGATAATGAGTTTATGGGGTTTGGTATGACAGAAGTATTGTTACCAATCTCAATTTGGCCAACGTTGTATGGTGTAAGTGAGATTCAAAATATTGCCGTACAAGCAAAAGATGTTAATAAGTTAGAAGAAGCTGGTAAACGTGCAGTTGAGGTGTTAAATGCGCGCAAGCCAAGTGATATTCCAGGTGAATATGAAGTTGTGAATCTAGAAGAAATACAAGCTAGCATTTCAAAAGTAACAAGCATTATGACGATGATTATCGGTGGTATCGCTGGTATTTCATTAGTCGTTGGTGGTATCGGTGTAATGAACATCATGCTTGTATCCGTGACAGAGCGTACGCGTGAAATTGGGGTGCGTAAAGCACTTGGTGCAACGCGTGGCCAAATTTTACTTCAGTTCTTAATTGAATCTGTTATGTTAACGCTGCTTGGCGGAATCATTGGAATTGGTCTTGGATACGGCGGAGCATACCTCGTATCAGTGTTTGCAAAATGGCCACCGCTCGTTTCATGGGAAGTTGTCGTTGGCGGTATGTTGTTCTCAATGACGCTTGGTGTGGTTTTCGGGTTAATGCCAGCAAACAAAGCAGCGAAGCTTGATCCAATTGAAGCATTACGTTATGAGTAAATAACCTTGTTTCTTATGGGTGGTTCATCTCTACTACAAAAGTAGAGATGACTCACCCGTAAGAACGGGGAAAAATATAAAAGGGAGGCTTTTACATGGAACCAAATGTAAACGCAGAAGTAAGTACGAAGAAACCTTCATTATTCGGAATGATTACTTCACCAGGGATGCAGTTTGAGAGAATGAAGACAAATAGCCCTGTATGGGGAGCGTTCTTTTTAATCGTATTGATAGGTACGTTATCTTCTTTAGCTGTAACTCATGCGCTTATTCAAACACCTGAGATGGTAAAAGTATTTGCAGAAGATCCAACAGGGATGGCTAAGACGTTCACATATGTTGGAGGAGCGCTTGGAGGAATCATTGGTATTCCGGTGACTTTCTTTATTGGAGCAGGGATCTACAAAGTTATTATGATGCTTATGGGAAATGATACTTCTTATAAACAGCTATTATCTATTACAGTATATGCAAGCATCATTTCGTACCTTGGTGTGATTTTAAATGCCATTTTTGCAATGGCTTTAGGTGGAGATGGGCAAGTGATGTACACTGGCTTAGGACCATTGTTTGATCCAAAAACAACAATTGGTACCATTGCGAATTCCATTGAAATCTTTACAATTTGGGGATTAATTGTAACAGGGATGGGCTTACACATTGTTGCTGGTTTGAGTAAAAATAAAGCAACAATTCTTATGGTAATCTTCTTCTTGATTTCTGTAGGATTTGGTCTTTTAGGTAATATGTTTGGAATGTAATCTTAGATTACGTAAAAAGGTTCTTCTATAAGAGCCTTTTTATTTTTGCCCTAATTTAAGCTAACAGCTACAAAACTGCAAATTTCGCTAAAGGAAACTGCAATTTTCACTAGGGAAATTTGCAATAACTCACGGTGAAAAAGAAGCTGGCTTTTTGTACTGTAAAGGTACCGCGGAATACAAAGAAGGTGTACCTTTTAGAAATGAGCAGTGTATGAAACCAGCGACGTTTGAAGATGCTGTTATGCTTTATGAAAATATGATTAAAGGGCAACTGAAGAAGCTTTGTATTTATAAAAATCATGAAGAGTATTATCAGTGCGGGCTTATTGGGCTTTGGAGGGCTTATGCTAATTATGATGGGGAAAAAGGGAGTTTTCCATCGTATGCATATATAAATGTGCGTGGTTATTTAATTGAACAGTTAAAGAAAGAGAAACGATTTGAAACTCGTCATACGATGATGGAACAAGATAGCATGGAATATGTGAGTGGAAAGGTTGAAGATAAGAAGGTGTTTTTTGAGTATACAAGCATGTTAAATGAAACGGAGCGTTTTGTAGTTACTTCATATTTTTACAATCGAAATAAAATGGATGAAATTGCCGAAGAACTTGGTATTACGTATCATCAAGTGCGCTGGATTTATAGAAAGGCACTAGAGAAAATGCGGAAGAAGTAGTAAAGTGAAACTTTACTCAGTAGGGGGCTCCATCCCCCACTGATTGTTAGCCCACAAATAGCGGGATAAAAAGGAGGCAAACATATTGCCTCCTTACAATTTATTTTTCCGATCCGTCAAATTCATTTTTGCTAAAAGGTCACCAGTGCGCATATATTGTCTTTTTATTTTATTTAAGCCAACCTTTAGCACATTAAAATCTTTATTATGAAAGTGAATTTTTGTGTCTTTCCCATGAGGATCAAAGCGTGCAACTTGTCCGTAAAAAAGCCAGGAGCAGTCCCAGCGCTCAGGGGATGCTGTTGGAATAGCACAGAGGTAGTTGCGGTGATCGAGTGGAATGGGTACATTGTTTTTAATGTCGTATTTCTTTTGAATGGCCTGTCTTCGCCCTTCGTATGTACTGTAGGTTTGAGTAAGGCAGCTTTCTTTAATGAGTTCAAGTGGTGTTTTCTTTGAATAAAATTGACCATCAGTATCGAAAATTTTTGTTTGATAGACTGAGTGAGCGATAGGTTGTAACATCATCGTTTTAAGTGAAATGGTATAATCACCAAGTGTATGTTTTTCCATATGCATCCCCCTCTTTTAATAATTATATTACGCATTTGATTATACACGTGAAATATAAATAGAATTTGAATTATTTGTAAAAAAACGTAAATTTTTGCTTTAAATTGGGATTTTGTTAAACGTCCTAGTTTGTCTATTTTATATACTCGTTTCATATGTATAGGCGAAAGGATTCTCTTTTCTTGTTATGGAATATAAGAAAAAAGGTAGGCGGTGATAATCATGAAGAAAAAGTATATTTTCGGGATTTTATTGATTGTGCTACTCGTGTATTTAGCAAATAGCAACCCGAGTAAAAGTGCATATACAAGCTGGGCAGCAAAGCAATTTATGAAACGAAATGACGTAAGTCAAAAGCTAACGGAAATTGAGAAGGAAGATAAAGGGGGACTATTTGGTGAGTTAGCGAAATTTGGTCAAAATGTTGCGAAGAAATATGTGGAACCACAAGTTGATACACTTATTGATCACTATACAGAGCGAAGTGATTATATTTTCTTCTCGACGTATACGACTGAATTCTCAATAGGAAAAGATACATATAAATATGTATCGGTTGGTATTGCAGACCACTTTATTCCGGTTGATATGCCAGAGAAGAAAAAGGAGTAACCGAGGCGGTTACTCCTTTTTCCTTATGCTTGAATCATAATATCAGAGACGTTGCGCTCAACAAGGCGCGCTTCTTTTTTACGAGCTTGTACACCAAGTGTTGTAAAGATACCTGATGCAAGAATGGTGTTCATCGCAGCGTTGACTGTTTGTTCATTCACTGGTGTAACAGGATTATCGAGCGAAAAATTTGTTGTTTTGCCGTCGTCTTTCAAAAAGATTAGCTCCAATGTTTTCATTTGTTATCTCCTCCTTTTATCCCGCTATTTGCGGGCAGTAAGACTCCCACCTCAAAACTTGAGGAAAGCGAAGAAGTTTAGGTGGGAGATTAACAGCCCGTAAAACCCCCACTGAGTGAAGTTTCACTTTATTATTGGTTAGATACGTCTGCTGTGCTAATAAGCTGAACAGCATGTAATGGGAAGTTTTGTAGCGAAGCAAGTGCAAGTGCAACTTCATGTACTTTCTCAGCGTCAGCATCAGGCTTAATGTTTTTAAACTGTTTATTTTTCATGATGTCTTTTCCGTTCTCATCTTTTCCGCCGTTTAAAACGAGACGTAAATTCATGTCGGATACGATTGTTTGAACCGCCATGTCTCTCACCTCCTTTCGCTTTATATATAAGTTGCGCTACATAAATTTGGCGTGAAATTTTTATTTTTTTTTGATACCCTTAAACAAGGAAGTGAGGAGAAGCTATGAATCGAAAATGGCTATTTTGGATTCCTGTTTTCATATGGATGGGAATTATTTTTTATTCTTCAGCGCAGCCATACGGCAAGCAAGATATGCGCTCTGGGATCGAAGATTATATCAATACAGAATTTGTGGAGAAAAATTTCTCAGGAGTATCGATTGATTACGGCGGAGGTACACCTGTTAGTATTGAAAATAAAGGAGTCGGCGGTTTTGTTGAATTCTTTATTCGAAAAGGTGCACATTTTGGTGTGTTCTTTATTCTTGGCGTGCTTATGTATACAGCACTTATTCAATCAGAAGTACAAAGAAAAAGAGCGTTTTGGCTCGCACTCGTCCTCGTCGCAGCATATGCAGGGTTTGATGAGATTCATCAAGGATTTACTGGAGACAGAACACCAATGTGGCAAGATTCTGTATTAGATACATGCGGTGGTTTAACAGGTATTTTCATCGCTAGCTTGTTTTGGAAGCGAAAAAAAGCGAATTCGTAATGGTTACGAATTCGCTTTTTTGTGTAAGTATGTGGATTCAGCTACTTTTTGATTTATCCGGTCAAAATGGGGTAGAAATCAGCCACTTTTTGATTTATTCGGCCAAAACGGAGCGGAATCCAGCCACTTTTTGATTTATCCGGTCAAAACGGGGTAGAAATCAGCCACTCTTTGATTTATTCAGTCAAACAAGCCTTAAACGCCAAGCAATTCTTTCAGTTCATCTGTAGATAGCTCAGTAATCCAGTTATCACTTGTAATGATCGCGTTGTTTAGTGACTGTTTTCGTTCTAACATTTCATCGATTTTTTCTTCAAGTGTTCCGGTTGTAATAAGCTTGTGCACATGAACGAAGCGCTTTTGTCCGATGCGGTAAGCTCGGTCTGTCGCTTGGTTTTCGACAGCAGGGTTCCACCAGCGGTCGTAATGGATAACATGGTTCGCTGCTGTTAAGTTAAGACCTGTTCCACCAGCTTTTAAAGAAAGCAAGAAGACGCCATACGTACCGTTTTGGAACTGCTCAATCATTTTGTCACGATCTTTCTTTGGTACGCTACCATTTAAGAATAGAACGCGTTCTCCAAAGTGTTCTTCTAGAACATTCTTTAATAAGTTGCCCATACCGATATACTGCGTGAAAATTAAGCAGCTTTCATTTTGGTCACGTATGTTTTCAATCAGTTCTACTAACGTTTCCATTTTTAATGAGCGCTCGACGACATCTTTTGGGTTTTCTTCTTTTAAGTATAAAGATGGATGATTACAAATTTGTTTTAATTTGTTCAACATCATTAAAATGAATCCGCGTCTTTCAATTCCTGCTAAGCCCTCTACTTGCGCTAATGTATCTTGAACAAGTTGTTCGTAAAGGGAAGCTTGTTCAGCGGTTAATGGGCAATATGCTTTTTGTTCCTGCTTATCAGGTAAGTTAAGTGCCACGTTTTGATCTTTCTTCGTGCGGCGCAGTAAGAACGGACCAATAAGCCGCTGTACTTGCTGTATTTTCGTCTCATCACGGTCTTTTTCAATTGGTGACACGAAGCGGCGCTGAAACTGCGGCAAGCTTCCTAAGTAGCCGTGATTTAAAAAGTCAAAAATAGACCATAATTCCGCTAAGCGGTTTTCCATCGGTGTTCCGGTTAGAGCAATCTTATGATTTGCTCGTAAGTTTCGCACAGCACGGGACTGCTTCGTGTGCGGATTCTTAATATTTTGTGCTTCATCTAAAATGATGGCATCAAAGCAGTTGCTACTTAGTTCCTCTTCGTCAAGCTGCGTAAGGGCATAAGATGTTAATACAACATCAGCATCTTGCAGAAATTGTGTGAAATCTTCACCCTTTGGACGATTGCTTCCGTAATAAAGCTTTACGTTCATATGCGGTGCAAACCGCTCGAACTCTTTTTGCCAGTTTCCAAGTACAGATGTTGGTGCAATAATAAGTGCTGGACCAGTCTTTAAATCGTGTTCTTTTGTATAAAGTAAGTATGTAATTGTCTGGATACTTTTTCCGAGGCCCATATCATCGGCTAACAACGCACCAAACCCAAGCTTTCTTAAATAAAGGAGCCATTCGACACCTTGCTTTTGATAAGGACGCAATGTTGCTTGTAAGGACGCGGGAATTTCAATTTCTGGAATGTCCCCAAGTTTTACGAGTCGTTCAAAGAGCTTGTCATAATAGTCGTCTAGTTCAATTTCAATCTCTGAGAACGGATCGTCATCTTCGGTAACTTCTACTTCAGTTGTTTTTAGTAAGTGCTGCTGAACGACATCTTTCATTTCAAGGCCATATTTGTCTGCTTTTTTCATTAATTTCTTTACTTCTTCAATGAAGGCAGGATCGAGGCGCATCCATTCGCCATTTATATTGATAAGTCTTCGGTTTTGTTCAATGAGTTCTAGAAATTCAGCCTCTGATAAATCAATTCCATTAGTAGAAATGCGCCAGTTGAAATTAACGAGTGTATTCATACCGAAGAACGATTCGCTTTTCTTCGTATCATGCTGCACAAGTGCACGTAATTTCGGCTTTGTTGCTTTCACGTTTTGCCACCAAGACGGCAGGAGGATGTCAACGCCAGCAGCTAGCAACTCATGACTTGCTTCTGTTAAAAATCTCCATGCTTCTTGTTCATATAGCTCTGTTCGAAACTGCTCATCTTCCATTAACCATGGTACAAGATTACCAAATCCTTCTTGTGCTTCTGTAATACGTTCATCGTGAGGTTGCCAGCGCTTAGGTAACGAGTTGATATCTGTATAGACGTATACGCGCTGCGTTCCTCGCTTCGCCGTAACAATTGTTTCAAGCTTCCACGCTTCAAAGTCCTCTTTTGGCTCTTGTAAGCGAAGTCCAACTACAAATGGGAGATCGTCTTCGATAAATCCGATTTTACGAAGCCAATCTTCTTCGTGAATCGCTGTTTGTAGTTGTTTTTTCGTAAAGTCGTAATGTTCATAGAGCCGCTTTACTTCGTCCCATGCATCGCCCGAGCGTGTATCGCGGCGAACTGTTTCGTTTACAGCGGCTGAAAAGAGCTGCTGCACTCTGTCATCTACAACATTTGTCGCCTTGATTTTCCAAGATGGTGCTTTTTCCCAACTTTCCATATCAGGAAGAAAATCGCCGGTCATATAGGCACTCCACATTTCAGTTGCGATGTGTGAAGACTCCGTAATGCTTTCGCTTAGCTGCAGGAGCATGAATGAATTCGCTGGTTTTTTTGCAATATATTCTAATGTTTGAACAGGATTCATTATGATACCACTGCGTCCGTCATGCACACCTTCTTGTAAAGCCGTTCCGTAAAAGGAAGAGGCATGCCACGTAAATGCTTGCTGCTTCCAGTTATGCACTGATAAAGGCAACCCAGTATCGTCTTCTGCCCAAAGAAACCAATTGTTGTTTATACGTTCAAGCCGGAGGATGATTTCAGTTGGTATTATCATCAATTAATTTTCCTTTCCGCATTTCTTCTTGTAATGCTCGTAATCGTGAGTGAGAAGAGGCAATCATTCCTATATATGTTTGCCATTCATCTGTACGTTTCAACTTTTTATACAATGTACGCAATTTCTTTAAGTAACGAACAGCACGGCGATATGATTTTCTATTTTTTTCTTCAATTGTATTTACGACAGCGATATGATAAAGCGGAAGGGCGGCTTCGGGAGCTGCTTTTTCCACTTCCTTGAGCGGTTCTTTTAAATATTCAATCGCATCAAATCCGTAGAATAAATGAAGTTCTGTCCACGTATGATATTGCTGTTTTGCAAGAATGTATTGCTCATAATCATCGAAGCTGTATGGTAATAGTTCTTGTAAAATCATTTCATATCCAGCTTGCTCATTTGTTTGTGTTGCGTATGTTTCATAGGTGCTAACAAACATATGGACAATTTCTCGTATAAAGTAAGGCTCATCTGTTTCTTTCATCGTTTCTTTTACTTGGTTGTACGTAAATGATATCCACCTTTTTGCACGATCCCACTGCATAGAATGTAGTAAATCTTCAATCCAGTGGAAGTAAAGGTGTACAAGCTTTGGTGTTTGGTTGGATAACATATCAATTGCATCGTCATCTTGCTTTTGTAGGAAAAGCAGATGGGTATATGCTAAAGCTTTTAAAACAGGTTGCATCTTTTCATCAATACGTTCTTTCTCTTCCTTTATAAAAGTTTCTTCAAATAGAAGCTCACTCCATGCGTAATGGTAAAGGAAGAAGCGTTCTGGAATATAAGATGTTGTTGCGAAGAAAATAGAATGAATGGCGCGAGCAATTTCTTGCAATGCTGGCTTTAACTTCGCAGGGATTGATTCTGTTCGTAAATCACGAATAAGACCGTCTATTTTATCAACAAAGAGGCGAACAATTTGCACTGGCTGATGATAAGAATATCCTCCCTTTTCTTCAAATTCTTCGATTTCTTGTAGTAACTTTTCAAAGGAAAAAAGAGCTGCGTGTAATTTGAATAGTTCATGTACAGTTACAACGCGAGGTGCTTTTCGTTCTATGCGTGTATAAAACTCTGAAAAGATATTCATAAGAAAGTACATTTGTTTATACGATAATTTTGTTTGTTCTGCCTTGTAGGAAGTGTATTCCTTTTCAAAATAAGTAAGCCAGCTTCCATAATCCGTTTCTTCAAATAATGTTGTTTGTAGTACTTGGCGCGCTGTACGGATAGGAGGGAGGGCAGGCTTATTTTTCTTTTTAAATAATGTCAGTACATCGCCTACTTTTCCGAAGCTTGCCGCTGCAGATAGTAAAACAGCTAACATATGTTCACACTGCGTTGCAGAAAAACAGTCACAGTAACTGTCACTTGGCTTTTGAATGAGAATGTTTACGCTATAAATGGTTCCATCAGCTTCGGCAGTCCCAGAGAGCGTATAGCCATCAAAGTCCACGTTATACACAAGGCCGCTTCTATATAGACTAAGTGCATTTGCGACGTGTTCTTTATCAGCTTCTTGATTGGGACTAAGCCCTTCTACAAATGTATGGGCTAGCTCCATAATTTCATCTTTCGTAATCGAATGTTGAAGCATAAGATTCCTCCGTACAAAAAATTTCGTTCTTCTACATTATAAACAAATTTGCAGTAAAAATAGAAAAAATCAAATCGAAAACAACTCATCATTTGAAAATTATGCTAAAATATATTTTTTATGGAAATGTTATTTTTTTTATTTTGGGAGGGATTAAAATGTCGGATTTACAAACAAAATTAGGCAACGGAATGAACAAGTTGCAAGAAGGTATTGAGCAAGGGAAAATAAAATTGCAAACGGCCCAAGAAATTGCACAACTAAAAAAGGAGATAAATAGTCAGCTGCAACAAAAGGCAGAAATTTTGCTGGAGCTTGGACAGCGTACGTATGTGCAGTTGCGCAATGGAAGTTTGCGAGAAGAAGAGTTGAAACAGCTGATTGTACCAGTACAAAATATCGATATTTCTATATATAATGCTTATGATAATATTGCTAATCTACAACAAGAACAACATAAAAAAGGTACATGTACTTGTGGGGGTACATTAGCAGCTACTGATAAGTTCTGTGGACAATGTGGTCAAAAAAATACAATGCTTGTAGAGCAGCGAAAAGTAGAAACAGTATCATGCTTATCATGTGAAGTAAGTATTGCGAAAGAATCAATGTTCTGTCCTGCTTGTGGGATGAAACAAAGTAAGGAGTGATGAGTATGTATTGCAAAATTTGTGGAACAGAACAATTAGAATCTGCAAATTATTGTTCTCATGATGGAGTAATGATGAATTCTTTCGGAAATACAGTTACACTTCAGCAAGCGGACACTACATACTGCCGCACATGTGGTAGTCAAAATGAAGTGAAAGACTCATACTGCATGAAGTGCGGGGAACCTACATTAAAAGTCGTTGCAAAAACACGTACCGTTGAAAGAACGAT
This sequence comes from Bacillus manliponensis, assembly GCF_000712595.1. Classification (GTDB taxonomy): domain Bacteria; phylum Bacillota; class Bacilli; order Bacillales; family Bacillaceae_G; genus Bacillus_A; species Bacillus_A manliponensis. The sequence continues at coordinate 238,785 of NZ_JOTN01000001.1, read as the reverse complement.
TCAAATAGAGGGGATTTCAACAGTTGATCAAAAAGGAGTTTTGCAGCGTGGTGTGTTTGGTGGTGCTCTTGTTAGTTTAGCAATGTTATTTGTAGCTTGGATTGGTAAGCTTGTACTAGGTAATGCCATACAAGGAACATTAGGTGAAATCTTTGGGGATTCAGATTTTTCATATGTCATGAACGGGTTGCTATCAGATTCCTTTGGTGGAATATCGAATAGTATTTTAAATTATCATTTGCTTAGTATAACGGTAGAAAGTACAGGGGGCAAACTCTTGTTAGATATACCATTCTTTATTCTAATATGTATTCCTATTCTTACTATTAGTGGAGTTGGAATGTGGCTGCAAAAAAAATATCAAATGTCATCTGTAGTAGAAAAAGGGATGACAGCATGTATGACTGGTCTTATTTATGGTTTATTTTTAATGATTGTAAGTTTTATAGCAGCTAATGAAATTACAATGGATAATCTGTTAGAAAATACTCTAGTGGTGAACATAGGGTATTCATCGGTAGCTAGTTTAATAGCTGGTGTGATTTATGGAACGTTATTTAGTTTTATCGGAATGTTACTATATGCAGGGCGTACAAATCGAGCGGCTTATATCGAGAAATTGCTTCCGTATGGTTCTTCTATGTATTACGGCTTTATGAGTGCAATAGTGGGACTAATGATTTCAAGTGTCGTGTTTGTAGGAGCCTTCATGAATATATTACCAGACTACACAAGCTCAAACGATGATGAGACATTTATGATTGCTACACAAATAGCACCAAAAGCATGGGGTGCAGCTCACTTTTCCCCGTTGCGAATTGAAAGTGAAGTGTTAGGAGAAGAGTTCCGGGGAGAATTTAATGAATCACTGGGCGAGCTTTCAAGCGAGGAGCTTTTCTTAGATTTTTCTTATGTGGGTGGGGTATCGATTAGTGGTACTTCTATGAAGGATTTATTTGTAGCAGAAGGGGCGAGTGTGACTGATATACAAGAAACGGAAGTATTGAATGGCAAGCTTCACCGTGGTTTGTTATTAACACTCATTCCTATTGCATTACTGTTTTTAGCTGGCAGAAAATTAGCGCGTAATCATTTACAAAAGATGTACATGACATTATCGGTGTTGAGTGGCACATATGCAATAACAGCAGTTACGATCAATTTTATATCAAGCATTACAATCAATGGGAAAACAGAGGGGATGTTAGCTCAATTTATTCAAATAGATGGCACGTTACTTTCTGTACAAAACCATCCGATGTATTTGTTATTATTTAGCTTTGTCATTGCGTATGCAGCTTCGTTTGCTGGTATGAAGCTAGTAAAGAAGTAAGGAGGAATATTTATGAAGTTTTGTAAAGAATGCGGTACCACTTTAGACATATCGTTACAATTTTGTTCAAATTGTGGGAAGAAAATAGATAATGCAAAAGAAAACGTAGTTCAACAAGAAAATATTGTAACAGAAGAAAAGCAGAAAAAATCAAAATGGAAGAGTAGTTTTGCTATTAGCGTTGCGGTAATAGTAGCGCTTCTGTTTGGTGCTTACCAATTTGGTGCGTATCAATTTTCAAAAGAAAAACAAGTGAAATCATTTATCCAAGCTGTAGAGAAACAAGATACAAAAGCGTTAGTGTCAATGATGCAAGCGAGTGACACACGAGTAAAAATAACAGAAGGTGATGTGAAGTCATATTTACGTTATATGAAAGAAAATCCATCATACTATGATGGGTTCATATCGTATTTAAATACACAAACGGTTGATGGGTTAGTTGTGAAAAAGGAAGATAGCTTTCCAGATGCTCAAGTTGTAGAGAAAGGGAAGAAGTGGATGTTGTATCCGGTGTATAAATTACAAGTGCAAGCGTACTATATGGACGTTCAAACAAATGCAAAAGATACAACGATTTATGTGAATGATAAAGAGATAGGGAAAATTAAGAATGCAGATTTTGCAAAAGAAGTTGGTCCATACTTCCCTGGCATTCATCGTGTGAAGGCTGTTGCAAAATCTGATCTCACGACATTAGAAAGTGAAAAAGAGGTTGAATTAGCAGGTAAGCAAGATGGAAAAGTAGAAGTTGAACTACCGCTTGAAGGACATTATGTAATCATTGAGTCAGATCAGGATGATGCAACAATCTACGTTAACGGAGAGAAGCGTGGCAAACTAGATGATGGTAGCTATGAACTTGGACCTGTTTCAACTGATGAAACTGTTGAAGTGCATTTAGAGAAGAAATTTAGCTGGGGTGTATCAGCGACCGAAAGCGTAAAAATCGGTACGGACAGCAGTTATTATCTTGAATTTCCTACACAAGTAAGTGAAACTGAAGTTGGAGAATTTGTTCATAACCATATTCGAGAAAATGTTCGTGCAATTAACTTAAATGATTTTAGTTTAATTGAAGATCATTATAATAGAAGTGGGAAAGGGTACGAAACAGATCGCGAATACTTAAAGTATCTATTTAAAAAAGGGATTACAGAAGAGCTATTACAATTTGAAGTACGTGATGTAAAGCGGACGAGTACATCCGAGTATACTGTGAAAACGTATGAAGAGTATTATATTCATTATGGTGATGGTTCTACTAAATTTAAGAGTTTTCATAATGAACATTTCGTAACAGTAACAAAAGAAGGAAAGATTTTGTATCACTCTTTAGGTAAGAATGAAACATTGAAAACAGAAAATATTTCAGGCCCAACTGGGGAATAAGAAGAAAAGCCGATCTCTATTTCATGAGATCGGCTTTTGTTGTAATACCATTTGTACATAAGGGTCTTGTAAAATACTTTCAATAAGCGGATTTGTTTCATTTTTGTAATGATGTCCTGTATCAATTGGAAAAGGCTTTTGTGCTCCAGGCTTTACGCCATATTTTATAATTTTATATTGCATATCATTACGATGTTTTAAGATGATTAATTTATAACGTGCGTCATCTTGCTCTACCGCGAAATCAATTGCAACGGCATCATATGTAATATCATCTTTATAAATGTATGCTTTTGGTGTACCAATCCAGTTGACAGGCTTATTTATATTCATATGTTATAGCACCTTCTTTTTGTATCATAGTAAAAAAGAGTAGAGGAAACCCTCTACTCTTAATATTTATTTCAGTAATCTTCCATCTTTCGCGAAAGAGTAGGAGATATTGTTAATAACTATCTTTCCTGTTGTCATCGTACCATCTTTCTTTAAATAGTACCAGTTATGACCATCTTGTAACCAGCCGATATGCATTTGTCCAGCTATAAGATAGTACCATTTCCCATTGTCGTAAAGCCAACCGTTATGTGTGATACCATCGTTACCGAAATAGTACCATGTTTGATCAATGAAGTGCCATCCAAATGCACGTGAACCGTCTTGGTAATGATAAGCACCGTAGATAGATTCACCTATCCATCCAGTATGCATTTTCGCATTTTCACCAAAGTAGTATACTTTACCAACATCGTTTAAAAGTCCATAATGGAGTGTTCCATCTTGATTGATGTAATACCAAGCACTATCTTGATATACCCAGCCAGGAGTTGTAACGAGAGCACCATCGTGTTTTAGTAAGTAACCGTTATTTCCATCATCAATAGCACCAGTTTGCATTTGTCCTTCGTTATTTAAGAAATACCAGATGCCATTATCATATACCCAACCAGTTTGTATCTTTCCATCTTTATAAAAATACCAATAGTTGTTCTCTTTTATCCAGCCTGATTTTTGAATTGTTTGTTCTGCTTTTGCAGTATTATTGTGTATGTAATCATTTGCTTCTGCATGAGAAGTGATAGGAGCTATTAACATAGTAGACATTAAAACTGACAAAATAACTTTTTTCATATTCATACAACCTCCAAATGATAGGTTTTAATTGTAATTTCATCTTCTTAACTTCATTATATTACCAGACTGTGTAATAGGCAATACATTTTTGTAACATAAATGAAATATTTTTTATATTCTTGTCACTTTAATTGTTTTTCTGTCTAATTTTGAGGAGAGGTATATGTTTTGCTCGAATTATTAGGAAATGACTCTTTTTGTTTTTTTGGTAGCAAAATTTGTGCTACAGAAAAGAAGAGTCAGTTTCTCTACATGTTTAAAATGTAGAGTCAGTAAAAACTAAAAAAACAGCTCTCACAATGAGAGCTGTTTTTTCGTTTTTTACAACAATAGCAGTTTTTTAGTCTAATATTTTCACAGTTACTGTTTTACGGCCCCACTGCTTTGCAGCCTCACTAGAACCTAGTAAAACGTCGATACGGTTACCTTTAATTGCACCGCCAGTGTCACCAGCGATTGCTTCTCCGTATCCTTCAACCCATACTTTTGAACCAAGTGGGATAACGTTTGGATCAACTGCAATAACTTTCATATTTGGGTTTGCAGTTAAGTCATGACCCATTGCAGTTAATACGCGGCCATTATATGTGCCACCGTTTTCGCTTGGGTCAGCTGTATAAGCTGTTGCGACAACTTGTAGTTCACGGCCACTGCTTGGAGCAGGGGCTGCTTGAGCTGGCTGTTCAGCAGGCTTTGTTGCTTGCTGAGCAGCTGGTTGTGCAGCTGAAGCTTCTTGCTTTTCAGGTGCTTGCTTCACTTCTTGTTTCTCGATAACAGGAGCTTCACCTGTTAAGTAAGGAACATGAACATAAGCAGTTTGCCCTTCGTATTCGAATTGTAACCATTCGTTTTCTACTTGGTGAGTTGTTTCGATCGCTTGATCTTTCGTTAACTTACCAAGAATTTCTGAATCAGTGTTTGCGTCAGCACGAACGTTTAACACGCCAGCTGTTACATAGTACACATCCTTTGTAAATTCAGAACTTACGAATGCTTCTTTACCGTTTAATTGGACTTGTAGCCATCCGTCTACTGTATCTGTAACTTCTAATTTATAGCCTTCTAATACTTTTCCTACAATTTGTGAGTCAGTAGTTGGGTTTTCGCGTACGTTCAGTACATCTGTCGTTACGATTGTTTCTGCTTGTGCAGAGGAAGTGAAAATCCCAAGACCAAAAACTGCTGCTGTTGCTATACTAAATAACTTTTTCATGAATAGCCTCCATTGCTTTTGTTTTCGTGTCCTCATTATAGCAACTGTTTTTCCAGTGATTTTCGAAAACACACAATTACAAACCATTCGTAACGAGTCATTAATACTTTGTAATATAAAAAAACAAGACAAAAAAACGTTTTCTTTCCGCTTCATTCAGAAGATGAGTGGATTTTACTGTATTTTTTCGTACGCATACTTTTTTTCGGTAGAGTTAATAATATTTCTGTAGTATTACATACTGTTTACGATAAGGTTGCATTCCTTGAGTCTGACAAGCATTTATGCCTAAAATGATTATATAAATATAAATAATTTGTTTTGTTTTTCACAAACTAACGTCTAATTCCTAAAAAAAACCTGCTGAATTGTTACAAAAAGAGGCAGCTAAAATAATGAAAAAAGAGTATTTCGTTTCAATTTGTACAATTAATACTTTATATTTTCGGGTGAATTTGGATTGAATGAGGAGAAAGGCCTCATATAGGATCGTATCGTTTTAAATAGGTAAGAATTTGTCGATTTCCTTCTATTAATATTTACCTCGCATAACAGCCCGCAAATGCCCGATTGATTCAACTAATAATTAGTGGGGGATAGGGACCCCACACGGATTGAATTTTCACTTTATCCGATTTTTCATATTGGAATTGTTTAATTTGATATAAAAAAGAGACTGAAGGGGGATTTTATGAGGAAACTTACGAAAACATTTATTATTTCATTAGCAATTTGTATTGCTTTTACATTATGGGGAATTATTCCTGAGTCCGTGCTTGGAAATGCAAGTTTAGGAAATGTAACAGATGCAATTCAGTCGATGTTAGTTAGCAAGTTTGGTTGGTTTTATATCATCTCTGTTTCTGTATTTTTAGGAATTTCGATTTTGTTAATCTTCTCAAAGTATGGTTCCATTCGTCTTGGTCAAGATGATGACGAGCCAGAGTATAGTTATTTAACTTGGTTTGCAATGTTATTTAGTGCTGGAATGGGGATTGGTTTAATCTTCTGGGGTGTCGCAGAGCCTTTAAACCATTTATACGTTCCACCAGTTGGAGAAGGAGTTACAGAAGAGAGTGCTCGTTTAGCACTGCGCTTTTCATTTTTTCACTGGGGTTTACATCCTTGGGGATTATATGCGCTTGTTGCTCTTTGTATGGCATACTTTACATTCCGTAAAGGAAAGCCAAGTACGATTAGTTCAACAGTAGGCTCACTTTTCAAGTCTGGTGAAAATGGAAGACTTGCACATACGTTTGACGTATTAGCTGTTTTTGCAACTGTATTTGGTATTGCGACATCTTTAGGACTTGGTGCCAAACAAATTTCAGGTGGAATTAGTTATTTAACGGATATTCCTAATTCACTAGGAACGCAACTTGTCATCATCGCAGTTGTTACAGTACTATATTTAATTTCATCACAAACAGGTCTAGATAAAGGGATTAAATATTTAAGTAATGCGAATATCATGCTGGCATTTGCTATTATGCTTATTTTATTGTTTGCAGGACCTACAAACTTTATTATGAATTACTTCACATCAACAATTGGTTCATATTTGCAAAACTTACCGAGTATGAGTTTCCGTTTAAGTCCATTAGATGAAGCAGGTAACGAATGGATTCAGTCTTGGACAATTTTCTACTGGGCATGGTGGATTGCATGGTCACCGTTTGTTGGTACATTTATTGCTCGTGTTTCAAGAGGGCGTACCATTCGTGAGTTCGTAATCGGTGTTCTCCTTGTCCCAACAATTATCGGTGCACTTTGGTTCTCAGTTTTCGGTGGAACAGGTATCCATATGGAGCTATTCCAAGGAACAAATTTATATGAACAAATTCAAGAATTTGGTACAGAAATTGGATTATTTGCGATGTTCCATGAATTAGGAGCGATTGGTCCAATTTTATCAGTGATTGCCATTTTATTAATTTCAACATTCTTTATTACATCTGCTGATTCAGCGACGTTTGTTCTTGGTATGTTAACAACAAATGGTAGCTTAAACCCATCTAATCGCATTAAGTTAGTTTGGGGTATCGTGCAGGCGGCACTTGCAGGAATCCTTTTATATGTGGGGGGATTAACAGCATTACAAACAGCATCTATTATTGCTGCATTCCCATTCACATTTGTTATTTTCTTTATGGCGGCTGCGCTCTTTAAGGAATTACAAAAAGAAGGAAAAAAGAAAAAGCATTTGTAAATATGGAGTAAAACTTCATTCAGTGGGGGATATTTCTCACTGAGTGTTAGTTTAACCCAAAAAGCCCCCTCTATATAAATGGGGGGTCTTTTTTTGGTTGAAAAATAGAGATAAGGTATACTTTTGACAATTTTTTGACGGAAATGTGTTGTCACTTTATGTAATATATGCTATATTACTTGTTGTAAGCGATTTCAATTTTTAATGTGCAACAAGGGGAGGACATCTAGAGTTATGAAGCGTTACGAAAGAAAGTGGAAACATATTTGTTTAAAGCGCGTTGCTCACCGTACGGTGCGTGAGCATACAGAACAAAAAATAGAAAAGTCTACAGAAGAGCGAGAGAAGCAATTCGTTTCGCAAAGGTAGAGCCACTTTTTTCGTGAGAAAGCATTTCGTTCGTTGGGGGATGGACGGAGAGCTGTTTCCAGCTAAGGGGTATTTGTCTGAACATACATAATTTATACGGCTAAAAAACAAGCATAGAGCATACGGCGCTCTATGCTTATTTTCTTTTCATCAAACGTTTGTTTAAATTACATTCTGAGCGAGCCGCTTCCGCTTTTTACTGGAATCCAGCTCCGATGGCAAGCTCTTCGCGTCTAAGAACCTTCCGCACGAGAAAGTAAAGAACACTTTCTGTGCGAAAGAACCTTAGCCGGTCAGAGCTGAACGAGCCATCTCCGCTTTTTAATTAATCCAGCTCCAGCGGCTAGAATGTTCGGTGGCTTCGCTTCTTTCGCCGAGGCAAAGAACGCCTCTATGTCAGAAGCTCCATCCCCTCTCACGTTCTGAGCGAGCCGTTTCCGCTTTTTATTGGAATCCAGCTCCAGCGGCTAGAATGTTCGGTGGCTTCGCTTCTTTCGCCGAGGCAAAGAACGCCTCTATGTCAGAAGCTCCATCCCCTCTCACATTCTGAGCGAGCCGCTTCTGCTTTTTATTGGAATCCAGCTCCAGCGGCTAGAACAGTCGGTCGTTTCGCGCCTTCCTGTGAGGCAAAAAGCGCCTCACAGGAAGGAGCTCCAACGTCCTCCTGTTCTAAACGAGCCGCTTCTGCTTTTTATTTTTTAAACCTTACTGTTTTGTCCCATCCGATGACTTGTTTTTTACTTTTTGCTCGTAAGTAGAGGATGAGGCTGCGAATAAATAGATAAGTGAAGAGTTGGGCATATGTGAAGTACATGATTGTACTAATAAATACGTTAATGGGTGTGAAGGTGTTGTCGACACTTTGTGCACTGAAAAGCTGGGCAACATAGGTGACGTAACCAACATACCACATAAATAAAAGCGGTATAGCATAATTAATTTGGAATAGGCCTAATATACCAAGAACGAACCAAACGTTTGAGATAATTAAAAATAACCAAAATACGATATAGACTAATACTTGTTGTAGTGAATGAACAAGTAGTTTTCCTTTAAAGAAAGCAAAGGAGGAGAACATTTTTTCTAAAATATATAAATTCCCTTGTAACCAGCGGGTTCGTTGTTTTATTAGTATTTTTAAATGCTCAGGTTCTTGCTCCCATGTAACTGCTTCTGGGACGATTGGTAGTAAAAATCCTTTTTGTGTAATGCGCAATGTTAACTCGGCATCTTCTGCAATTGCATAGGGATCATAGCCGCCTAGCTCTTCTAACAAATCACGGCGGAGAAGCATATTTGTTCCTGTTAGCGATCCTGTCTGAAAGAGTAGCCAACGCCCAGATTGCATTAAGAGCTGGAAAATTTGAAATTCTAATGAAATCATTCGGGTCAACCAATTTCGGTTTTCATTAACAGTACGGACATGACCAACAGCACCAACGGCATCCTCTGTTGTTTCTGCGTATTCTACAAGCATGCGGAGAGCTTGTGGTTCTGGTTGATTATCAGCATCATATACGCAAAAATATAATCCATCTGAAATACTAAGTCCATAGTTCAGTACGCGTGATTTTCCTTTCGGTTCACCCGGTGGTACGCGAATATGGTGAATGTGTGCGTATGCAGCATCAAATAAATCAGCAATCTCACTAGTCTCATCTTGTGAATTATCATTTAATAAGTAAACATTCAGCTTACCAGGATATTCGATGTTTGCCATTGCTTCTAATGTATCTTTAATAACAACTCCTTCATTATGAGCAGGGATTAAAATATCTACGCTCGGATAATGGGAGAGTGTACGATCTTTGATTTTTCGATTGCGATGGACAAGGCCAGCTACTGTTAAGAAAGAGTAGTATGCGAGTAACCCTGAAAATAAAAATGCTGTAAAAATAAGAACATACTTAATGGAAAATACGATGCTAATCCAAAAAGCAAGAACACAAAACAAAATAAATAATAGAAGGAGAATTAACGTCATCATAAGGCCGACGACTCCTTCGTTCCAATTTGCTCTTTCTCAATTGTAATCTGCGTAGTAGCATCTTCAGTTAACCATTGTTTTAATTTTGGTTTTAAACGATTCATCACTATCGATGCGCCTTCTTCATTTGTATTTTGTAGAAAAACAACTAATTTGTTATTGTCGTATTTTCCAACGAGATCAAAATCTTGGCGCACTGTGTCAAGAAGGAGAGAAGCAACGCGGTCCATGACGCTTTTCTTTGTATAGTTGCTAAAAGAAGTGAAATCGAAATAGAGGATCATTCCCGTTTCTTCTCGTCTACGCATAGCCTTCTCTAATAATGCTTGTCGTCTTTGGAATTCTTGCTTCGTTAATATTTTTGATTCTCCGATATATTGTTCTAGTACATCTACTCGTTTGCTTAGTTCCATATTTTCTCGAACAAGTTGTTTTAACATATAAGTTGAAATGTAAATAAGAAAGAAATTTGATGACATGAGAAAGTGGACAATCATGTAGTACAATTGATCTGGGCTACTCCATAAATAGATCCACGCCTCATAAAAGAGGTAGAAAACAGAAATAATCATCCCAATAACAAAGAGGACAAAAGCATGTTTATCCTGTAAAAATAAGAAAAGTATGTTGACTAGTACGTACGCAATCGTAAAAGTGAGTGCATATTTATATGCAGTCATATGTACCGTAGAGAAATAAAAAAGGATTTGCAAAATCCATAATGATAAGGCTTTATTGTATGTTTTTTTCATCTTATTCCCTCCCTAACAGTTGTAGGTTATTTGTAATATGTGCATTCAGAGAAAAAATGAATCATGAGAAAAGTATGTAAAATACTAGAAGTTAACAGAGTTACAATGAGAGTGTAACGATACGATGTTCGTGTAGCATGTTATCCTGAATTTCATTGTTAGGTTGTCCGCACATCCAATCGTAACAAACTATGAGTAAGAAAGAAAGATATGAATTATTAAAACCTTATAAAAAGATATAAAGGTAACAAAAAGTCCCTTTTCGATTGAAAAGGGACTGTGAATTAAAACATCATACCAGCTACTGCAGCGTTTAATAAGTTTGCTAATGTACCTGCCATTACAGCTTTAATTCCTAATTGAGCAATTTGCTTACGGCGTGAAGGAGCAAGTGATCCTGTTACACCTAGTTGGATTGCAATCGAAGAGAAGTTTGCAAATCCACAAATTGCGAATGTTAAAATCATAAGTGTTTTATCGGAAAACTCTGCCATCTCTTTTCCTAAGTTTGCATACGCAACGAATTCGTTGATTGCAAGTTTTTGCCCAAGGAAGCTAGCCGCATGTACTGCTTCATTTGGTGACACACCAATTAGGAGTGCGAGTGGAGATAAAAGATAACCGAAGATTAAATCAAGACTTAGTTTTATATCGAACCAGCTACCAACCCATCCTAACATACCATTTAGAAGGGCGATTAAAGCGATAAATGCCATTAACATTGCAGTAACATTAATAACAAGATGCATACCTTCAGATGCTCCGCGTGCTGCTGCATCGATAACGTTTGCATCTTCACGTTCAGTTGAAAGTTCAACATTGTTATTTACTTCTTCTGTTTCTGGCATGATTAGCTTCGCAATTAATAAACTTGATGGCGCTGCCATAATTGCTGCTGCTAATAAATGTTCAAGTGGAATACCCATTGCTGCGTAACCAACAAGAACGGAACCTGCTACAGCTGTCATACCGCTTACCATAATTGTGAAGAACTCACTATTTGTAAGACGTGTTAAATACGGTTTAATTAAAATCGGTGCTTCTGTTTGTCCTAAAAATACTGTCGTTACAGCATTTAAGCTTTCCGCTTTGGAAGTACCAAGAAGCTTGCTTAATGCACCGCCCACAATACTAATAAAACGTTGCATAATACCTAAATGATATAAGATTGCTACTAACGCGCTAATAAAGACGATTGGAAGTAGTGCTTGAATAACAAAAATGAATCCCCAAGGGCCTTCTGGGTTAATTAAATCTCCAGAAACGAATTTAATACCCTCATAAGAATAATTAATTAAGCTTTGTACACCGTCAGCAGCAAATTTTAAAGCAGCTTTTCCAGCATCCCATTTTAAAACGATAAATGAGAATATAATCTGAAGAGCAAGTGCAACTAAAATCGTGCGCCATTTAATGGCTTTACGGTCAGACGATAGTAAAACAGCGATTGCTAAAATTCCAATCACGCCGCCAATTCCCCATAAAACATTCATGCGATTGAATCTCCTCTCTCATAGTACAGAAGTATAAAAGAACGATTTCATATACTTCTATGAAAATATTATCTTAAGTAACTTATCACAATGGACTTCAGAGGTCAAACATCTAACAATTATTCGCAATAGAAAGAAAATATAGTAAGATAGCACATAAAGGATATATTATACATAATTTTGTCATGATGTTTCTTTGAAAGTTCATCATTTTTGAGCATTTGAGGATGATTATAAGAAAATATGATGTATTAAATGGGAAAATATCCACACTTATTTCCTTATAATGTGGGCGCTTACAATAGTGATCGTTCGTAATAAAGATAAAAAAAGAGCCTTCTAGTAATCTAGAAGGCTTTAAAATTATAAATTAATAAGGTTTAGAATATCCTAAGAAATGTTTACTCCAATATGAGTTGCTTAAAGATGCAACTTTTACGCCGCTATCACCAGATTGAATGAAGGTACCTCCACCAAGATAAATACCCATGTGAGAAGGACCAGCTTTATATGTGTTTTGGAAGTAAATTAAGTCACCAGGTTGCGGATTGGAAGTTTTTTGGAAACTGTTCCAATATCCAGCTACACTTTGACGACTAATAGAATATCCGTGCTTTTTGTATACGTGATAAATGTAACCGCTACAGTCAACGCCAGTTGCTGAAGTACCGCCCCATACGTATGGAACTCCTTCCATTGACTTTGCATATGCAAGTAATGATGACATGTCACCATTAGTGCTACCAGTGTTGTTTCCACCGTTTGATCCAGAAGTTGGTGGTGTTACTTGTCCACCTGAAACTGGTGTTTGTGATAAGTATTTTGTCGCAATATAACCAGTTTTTCCGTTGTAATTAACTTTGCTCCATCCGGATTGCTCAGATAGAACTTGTACTTTCGTTCCTTTTGATAACGCACCAATCACGCCGTAGTTCGTACCAGCGCCACTACGTACATTTAATGCACTTACGTTAATGTAGTAATCGCCAACAGCAGTACCTGTAGATGGATTGCTTGTCTCAGGTTGTGATGGTGTACCACCTTGAACGAACTTCACATATTCACTGCTTACATAACCAGTTCTTCCTTGATAGTTCACTTTAAACCAACCGTTTTCGACACCAGTTACTTGTAATGTTTGTCCTTTTAAGACACCACCAATTACACTATGGTAAGTAGCAGGGCCTGTACGGATACGTAAAGAGGTTGTGTCTACAACGTATGTACCGCCTGTTTGAACAGTTACGTTGTTATTATTTTGTCCATTTGTTTGGCCTGCATTTGCATCAGAGCCACCCTTTGAAACATAATCTTTGCTAATGTAGGCAGTTTGTCCGCCATAGTTAATTTTAAACCAGTCTTGTACTTCACCAGTTACTTGTACGACTTGTCCTTTACGAACAGATCCTAAAGTTGTATGAGAAGTACTTGGACCTGTACGAACGCGAAGGGAAGAGACATTGACTGTATAATTACCACTAGCTGCTTGAACATTTGCATTGTTGTTAGGTGTAGAGTTTGTAGCATTGCCACCATCTGCAACGAATTGACTGCTTACATAACCTGTTTTTCCGTTATGATTGATTTTTAGCCAGCCATTTTCTACGCCAACAACTTGTAGTGCTTGCCCTTCATACACGCGCCCCATAATAGAGCTGGAAGTGCTTGGGCTTGTACGAATACGTAATACATCGGCTGTTACTGTTTTAGTGCCAGTTGTGTTTACATTTGTTGTTGCATTGCTATCTTTTGAGACAAATTGTCCGCTTACAAAACCGGTCTTTCCTTGGTAGCTAATTTTTAGCCAACCATTTTCTTCTCCAATGACTTGTACCGTTTGCCCTTTGTACACTTTAGACATAATTGCATGAGAAGTACTTGGACCTGTGCGAACGTGTAATGCATCAGCTGTTACTGTGTGTGCTCCGCTTTTTTGCGAAGTGGCTTGAACTGTTTGTGTGGTCTTTGGCGATTGATCTGTAGCTGCTTGAACGCTATTATCCATTACTGGAGCTGCTGCACCTGCTACAGATACTGCTGCAAGACCGGCAAGATACTTTTTCATAGTTTGTCGAATCCTTTCTGCAAGTGTTTTCTATCAATGAAAAAATTACCAACTAAAAAAATTCTAAAATGCTTGTCGATTTGTGTCAAGAATCATGAAAATATCCGAATATAATGCAAAAAAACAAAAAAATAATCAAGGTACCAATTTATACCTTGATTTTCAAGTAAAATACATATATTTAACAGAAAAATTTCTAATATTATACGTTTTTATTAAAAAGTGACATTCGAATTAGAAATACTTTGTTCAAAAGTTTTTTGTAGCAATTTTGTGAATTTACCAACTTGTCCATTGGCAATCGCATTTCCGTCTATATGTGTCATTGGCATAATCTCCATCGTTGTCCCAGTAAAGAAACATTCATCTGCTCCATACACATCCCGAATACTAAAGAGCTCTTCTTGTACTGGAATTTGAAGTGTATGAGCTAAAGAAATGACATACTGACGGACAATGCCGTTTAAGATTAAATGGTTCGCAGGATGTGTATAAAGCGTACCGTTTTTTACAAAAAAGAAATTAGAGTGGCTTCCTTCGGTAACGAGACCATTTCGAATAAATAATGCCTCTTTACAACCTTTTCGCTCTGCCTTTGTATTTGCCATCACGTTTGGTAATAAATTTAGTGATTTAATATCACAGCGAAGCCAGCGGATATCAGGCTCTGATATAGCTCGAATACCGTATTCTAGCCATAAAGCAGGGCGTTCTTTTCGTGTAATATAACCATATACGGTAGGTTTCGTATCAAAAGAAAATGGATGAGTTCTAGATTGTACACCACGTGAAATTTGTAAGTATAACGTTCCATCTTCTTTAAATTGATTTTTTGTAATTAAGTCATAAAGAAAAGCAATGAGTTCTGCTTTTGAGAATGACGGTGTAATCTCAATTTCCTCCATAGAACGATATAGCCTTGTTAAATGTGGTTCTAGTAAATGTAAGCTTCCTTTGTATATGCGAATAACTTCATATACACCGTCTCCGAATTGTAAACCGCGTTCTTCTAACTCAATAGATGTTCTTTCAGCTTCTGTATCAATGATTGTATGATTCCATAATACAAAACGTTCATATGCCATTATACGTCCCCGCCTTTTACAATTTCTTACTTTGTATATACAAATTCGAAAAATAGAGAAAAGAATCCTTCTTTTTTTAAAAAAAAGACAACGTTCCAAAAAGAACGTTGTATGCAAAATCATTTGCATAAGGAGGGTAGCTTGTTTCATAGGGACATAGCTTACATTTTTTATTATAGAGACCGTTTATGAAGTGGATGTAAATATAAGGTAAAGATTGTGTAATAATGTCTAAAGACCTGAGTTAAATAGCTTGAAAAATCTTTGTACATTACTCATGATGACTAGTTCCTTCGTTCAAGTAAATGCAACAACATGTTTCTCACATATTCACTACATTAAGGCTCCGCAAACACTTAAAATTCTGCATTTGCTTGCTATCATTTGTTTCAAACATTGGTCGTCCGCCAAAAGGGACCTGACCGTTACTATGCAAGGCCAGGTCCGCTATTCCACCCAAAAAAGAAAGTTTTTTGTTTTTAATCGTCTTTAAAAGATAAAAAAAGACGCTGATTACTCAGCGTCCTTTTTGTCTTCTTTTTTCTCTTCTTTAATAACAGTTTTTATTTCACCTGTTTTTATGTTCTGACCTTCATAGAAACGAAGTAAATCACCTTCGATAATTTGATCAGACATACGCAATTCGTTTTGAGCACGATCTTTCAATGCTTGAGCTTCTTCTTTTGGTACATCGGCTACTTCACCTGTTAAGCGATCGTAGAATGTATTGTTTGTGTAAATATATTGCTCTGTAATGAAGCTTCCATCACGTAATATAACAAAAGGTGTACGATCTGGTGAGAATAAATCGTGACCGAAGTTAATGTCATTTGTTGTATCAATTCCTAATAAATGAAGAATTGTTGGTTTAATATCAATTTGACCAGCAGGAGCAGAAATTGTTTTTCCTTCTGTTTGTCCTGGTACATGAATATATAATGGTGTACGTTGTAAATTAATATGGTCAAACTCTGTAATTTCTTCTTTACCTAAGAACTGTGCTGTTGCACGGTTATGGTTTTCAGAAATACCGTAATGGTCACCATAGAACACAAGAACTGTGTTATCGTACAGACCTTCTTCTTTTAGACGTTCAACAAATAGCTTTAATGACTCATCTAAGTAACGTGCTGTTACCATATAACGGTCAAAAACGCCGTTACCAGAGTTATATGGCTCGATGTATTTTGTATCATCATCGTATGTGAACGGGAAGTGGTTTGTTAATGTAAGGAAGCGACTATAGAATGGCTGGTCAATTTCCTTTAACATATCAACAGATTGATCAAAGTACTCGATATCTTTTAATCCCCAGTTTAGTTTTGACTCTTCTGTAATTGTGTAGTCTAATTCATTAAAGTAACGATCGTAACCCATTGATGAATACATCATGTTACGGTTCCAGAACGTTGCGTTATTCGCATGGAACACAGATGTGTGATATCCTTTTTGATGCAAAATTTCTGGTGATGCTGTATATTCATTTGTACCGTGTGTAAAGTATACAGCGCCACGGTCAAGTGGATAAAGACCTGTATCTACTAAGAATTCAGCATCAGATGTTTTACCTTGCCCAGTTTGGTGGTAGAAGTTGTCGAAGTAATAACTTTCGTTAATAAACTGGTTTAAGAAAGGAGTTACTTCCTGTCCGTTTACAGTCGCTCCAATTAAAAATGTTTGTAATGATTCAAGAGAAACGACAATAACGTTCTTACCTTCTGCTACACCGAACATGTTCGGATCAGGCTTTGTATGCATTGTTTTCACATAGTTTTCAGTTTCTTGCAGTTTGCTGCTATCTGCAAATGCCTTTTGAGACGTTGACTTCGCTTGTAAGCCAATGTCATATGCTTGGTGGAAATATACACCTAAGTTTTTCACTAACATAACACGGTCAAATGAACGTGTTAATAGTTGTGGACGCTCAGCTTCAGCAAGACCTAAGTTTACGAAGAACACAGCCACTGTTGATACAAAGTATAAAATTCGCACCGGACGTGTAACACGCTCTGTTTTTGCAAAATCCTTTTTCTTCTTTAAAAGGATTGCAAAGAAAATAATGTCAGCAAAAGCTAAAATAACTTTAAGATTTAATAATTCCTTTGCACTAGAACCAAGGCTACCGAAGTTAGATGTTTGCCCTAGTACTGGTAATGTAACGAAATCGTTGAAGAATCCGTAGAACATTACGTTACCAACAAGAATAAATGTCAGTAAAAAGTTCATTCCAAGTGCAATATAGTTACGTTTTTTCCCTTTTGCAAATAACGCTAGACCAACAACAAGTAATGACATTGCTAATGGACTAATGAGTAAAATTAACTCTTGCATAACAGATTCAATTTTTAAATCAAAGCTAGTGCGCGTAATAATGTATGTTTTTAACCATACGGCTAAAGCTACAAATAGTGTAAAGCGCACGTTCTGAAATTGTAATTTTAAGGATTCCTTCATCCATTTTCACCCTTTCTCTATCAGGCTTGGTCGATTTTGGAGCAAAAATGCTAAAATAAAAAATACATAGTTTTTGTTGCTATGGATGTAGCCATATTTCTATCATCCATATATGCTTTGAACTATGCATACCCTCTATTGTTTTCTTGCCTTTTTTCTGTTTGTTCCTAAATCATAACGTCATTATTGTATTATACTACAAACTTTGGGTGTTAGGAACAGTGTAACTTTTTACAGTTTTTGTATTTAATTTAATAGCTGACATTCAAAACTTTAACATTCGTTTATATGCTCGTCAACCATATAATATAACAAACAAAATTGAGAAAAAGAGAATAAATTGAACATTTTGAGAGGAATTCTTTTAAAAAATGTTTTTAAAAGCTCTTTCTTTTTAGGATGAATAGAGGACCTGGCCGTGCGTAGTAACGGTCAGTGCCCTTTTGTGGGACGCCCAATGTTTGAAATAAAAGATAGTGAGTGAGAGTAGGATTCTGCGTATTGCAGCAACTGTGATAGATTTGTTGAAAAATATCATATATATTTATATGAAAACAGATAGAACATTTGTTCTTTTTGTTGTTTTTTGTTAAGATATATAAATAGGATAAGTTTCATTCTACTTTGGAAAAGCATTTGAATATGTTTTGTGTTGTATTTGGAAAAATATGATTGATTTACGTATAATAAAAGCAAAAAGTAGGGGGCACATATATGGAACAAAAGTTTACAGTTCAATCATTTTGGAACAAGGTGAAAAGTGTAGCAAAAAAAGCAGGACATTCAGTTATATATGCAAGTCTACTACTGTTTTATGTCTTACAGCGAAAAGATGTCCCAAAACGTGTAAAAGTGACAATTATCGGAGCTCTTGCTTATTTTATTACACCGATAGACGCGATTCCTGATATGATTGTAGGTCTTGGGTATACGGATGACTTAGGTGCATTAACTGCGGCTCTCGTACAAGTTGCGATGTACGTAAATGAAGACGTAAAGGAACAAGCACGCACGAAACTTGCAGAATGGTTTGGTACAGATGTGGATACGTCACTTATTGATCAACAATTAGATCAATGATGTTCAGTTTGGACATTGGATCGAGTGAAGGAAGTGCACTATGCCATCAGGGAAAACACATACAAAAATTAACTTGCTTTCTCTTCCAATCGTATTGCTTATACTCATTTTGTATGGGTTAACAACGCTTGATTTTTTACTTACATTTGCAATTGGTTTTCTTGTCGGAACATTCTTTTTAACACCGGACTTGGATATTCACAGTTCAGCCTATAAAAAATGGGGGATTCTTCGTATTTTTTGGTATCCATATCAAGTGGTGATGCCACATCGTTCACCGTTAACACATACAATTATTATCGGTGACCTCATACGCCTTCTTTATATGCTCATTGTATTTTCACCTTTTTTATACGTATTAAATGTAACAATATTAGAGGGAAGATTACTAGAGTTAGCAAAGGCGCATGAAGTGGCACTTATTACGTTTGTTATGGGCGTAATTGTAGCCAGTACATTACATATTGTAGCAGACTATATTAGTACGAGAAAAAAGAGGAAGAAGCGCCGAAGAAGAAAGAGATAAAGTGAAACTTCATTCAGGAGGGCAGAGCCCCTCTGAGTATCAGCCCGCAAATAGTGGGATAAGAAACACTCGCGAAATGCGAGTGTTTTTTATCAAACGTTTGTTTAAATGAGGAATTAGTAACAATATTGAAAAAATATCTTTTTGGACGGGGAAAGATATGGTAAAGTATAATTAACATTTCTTCTTGAAAACGGTTTCTATAATCGTTTTTTTATTTTGTTATAAAGGTATGATGACCGGATGGCCTTATGATGAAGAGAAGAAATATAAAAATAGGGGATAACATAATAGAAGGGGAGATGAGTGATGGGGACATGGGTACAAGTGTATGATCCATTTCATAACATTTGGCTTTCGGCAGCAGTAGCACTAATTCCAATTGTTTTTTTCTTTTTAGCGCTTGCTGTGTTTCGTATGAAAGGACATACAGCAGGATTTATTACAGTTTTATTAACCGTATTAATTGCTATTTTTGTATATAAGATGCCATTTACAATGGCGATGGCAGCAACGGGATACGGCTTTGCATATGGACTTTGGCCAATTGCTTGGATTATTATTACATCAGTATTTTTATATAAAATTTCTGTAAAGACCGGGCAGTTTGATATGATTCGTTCATCTGTGTTAGCAATTACAAATGATCATCGTTTACTTGTCATTTTAATTGGATTTTCATTTGGGGCTTTTTTAGAAGGAGCGGCAGGGTTTGGTGCGCCGGTAGCGATTACAGCAGCGCTTCTTGCCGGGCTTGGATTAAATCCATTATACGCAGCTGGACTTTGTTTAATTGCGAATACAGCACCGGTAGCGTTTGGAGCAATGGGGATTCCGATTACAGTAGCTGGCCAAGTGACAGGTATTGATGCACATAAAATTGGTCAAATGGCAGGGCACCAATTGCCATTCCTTTCTTTATTTGTACCATTTTTTATCGTTTTTTTAATGGATGGATTAAAAGGTGTAAAACAAACGTGGCCAGCTTTATTTGTTGCTGGTGGATCGTTTGCGATTACGCAGTTCATTACAGCAACGTTTCTTGGACCGGAGTTACCGGACATCACATCCGCACTTGTAAGTTTAGTAAGTTTAGCGCTATTTTTGAAAGTATGGCAGCCAAAGGAGATTTATCAGTCAAAACAAGCAAATGGAGAGGTTGCAGCAACGACGGAAATACCTCAAGCAGGAAGCTTAACATTTGGAAAGATTGTAAAAGCTTGGTCGCCGTTTATTGTGGTGACTATTATGGTTGTAATTTGGAGTCAAAAGTTCTTTAAAACATTATTTATGCCAGGCGGTGCATTAGAAAGTCTCGTCTTTAAGTTCGAAGTACCAGTCTTGCATAATTTAGTGATGAAGGCGGAGCCAATTGTAAATGAGCCAACGCCTTATGAAGCAATTTTAAAATTAGATATTCTTTCGGCAACAGGAACGGCAATCTTAATTGCGTGCTTTATTTCAATTTTTTTACTAAAGATGAGTGCCAAGCAAGCGGCTGAAACATTTAAAGAAACGTTACAGGAATTAAAAATGCCAATCTTATCAATTGGACTTGTACTTGGCTTTGCGTTTATCGCGAACTATTCTGGTTTGTCGTCTACGTTAGCGTTAGCACTGGCGGGAACAGGTAGTTTATTCCCATTCTTCTCACCATTCCTTGGCTGGATCGGTGTATTTTTAACAGGTTCTGATACGTCAGCAAATGCGTTATTTGCAAATTTACAAGCAATTACAGCTCAGCAAATTGGTGTTAGTGAAGTATTACTTGTTGCTGCAAATACAACGGGTGGTGTAACTGGTAAAATGATTTCACCGCAATCAATCGCAATTGCATGTGCAGCGGTTGGACTTGCTGGAAAAGAGTCAGATTTATTCCGTTTTACAGTTAAGCATAGTCTTTTCTTTGTAACTATTGTAGGTATTATGACATACGTACAGGCATATTATTTAACGTGGATGATTCCATAAAGTTAAAAAACAGAAAATAAAAATGGTTTGCATTTTTCGAATTATGATGTATGATGAGAAAGTATGAAAAATGAATACAGTATGAAACTAGGGGTGCCCATGCAAATTGGGCTGAGAGAGAAGTGTAATAACTTCTTAACCCTTTGGACCTGATCTGGCTCGTACCAGCGTGGGGAAGTTAACGGCTTTACATAATGATGTCTTATTGAGCCAGGTCCTTATTTACGTATGGACCTGGCTTTTTTGTTTGTCTAAAGAAAAGCGGTGGTGGCTCGTTCAGCTCTGATTGGCTAAGGTTCTTTCGCACAGAAAGTGTTCCTTACTTTCTCGTGCGGAAGGTTCTTAGACGCAAAGGGCTAGCCACTTAACTTTAGACAAAAAAGCTTAACCGACTGTTGCGAGAGGGAGAAGGACGGATATTCAAACAAAAGGGGAGGCATCAAGCAATGAAACAAACAGTTTCAGCTGAGCAAATTGAATTGAAGTCAAGTTTACCAGGGAGCAAAAAAGTATATGTAGAAGGAACACGCAGTGATATGAAAATACCGATGCGTGAGATTTCACAAAGTGAAACAAATGGTGTTCCGAATCCATCAGTACGTGTATATGATACAAGTGGTCCCTATACGGATCCGGAATTTAAAGTAGAACTGGAAAAAGGGATTCCAGCACCAAGACGTGATTGGATTATTGAACGCGGTGATGTTGAAGAGTATGAAGGACGAGACATTAAGCCTGAAGATGATGGGATAAAGGCAGCATCTAATCATACGCCAGTATTTCCGCAAATGGGACGTAAACCACTTCGGGCAAAGCAAGGTGAAAATGTGACACAAATGCATTATGCACGAAAGGGAATTGTGACGTCTGAAATGGAGTATGTTGCGATTCGAGAAGGTGTAGATGCAGAATTTGTTCGAAAAGAAATTGCAGAGGGCCGTGCGATTTTACCAGTGAACATTAACCACCCGGAAGCAGAACCGATGATTATTGGACGGAATTTCCATGTGAAAGTAAATGCGAACATTGGAAATTCAGCGGTAACTTCCTCTATTGCTGAGGAAGTTGAGAAAATGACGTGGGCAACGCGCTGGGGTGCTGATACAATTATGGACCTTTCTACAGGGAAAAATATTCATACAACAC
Source organism: Bacillus manliponensis (assembly GCF_000712595.1). GTDB lineage: Bacteria > Bacillota > Bacilli > Bacillales > Bacillaceae_G > Bacillus_A > Bacillus_A manliponensis. Next base: position 216,579 of record NZ_JOTN01000001.1, on the reverse strand, counting down.
GCGAATGGATTATTCGTAATGCACCTGTGCCAGTTGGAACAGTTCCAATTTATCAAGCGCTTGAAAAAGTAAATGGGATTGCTGAAAACTTAACGTGGGACGTGTACCGTGATACGTTAATTGAGCAGGCAGAACAAGGTGTAGATTACTTTACGATTCATGCTGGTGTATTACTTCGCTATATTCCGTTAACGGCAAAGCGTGTAACGGGAATTGTGTCACGAGGCGGTTCTATTATGGCGCAGTGGTGTTTATTCCATCATAAGGAAAACTTTTTATATACACACTTTGAAGAAATTTGTGAAATTATGAAGCAATATGATGTGTCCTTCTCACTTGGAGATGGATTGCGCCCAGGTTCAATTGCTGATGCAAACGATGAGGCACAGTTTGCAGAGCTTGAAACGCTTGGTGAGTTAACAAAAATTGCATGGAAGCATGATGTTCAAGTTATGATTGAGGGACCAGGTCATGTACCGATGCACTTAATTAAAGAAAATGTAGAGAAAGAAATTGAAATTTGCCACGGTGCCCCTTTCTATACGTTAGGGCCGCTTACGACAGATATCGCACCAGGTTATGACCACATTACATCGGCAATTGGTGCCGCAATGATTGGTTGGTTTGGAACGTCGATGCTATGCTATGTAACGCCAAAAGAGCACTTAGGGTTACCGAATAAAGATGATGTGCGTGAAGGAGTAATTACTTATAAAATCGCGGCACATGCAGCTGACCTTGCAAAGGGTCATAAAACTGCGCATCAACGTGACGATGCATTATCGAAAGCACGTTTTGAATTCCGTTGGCGCGATCAATTTAATTTATCACTAGATCCAGAGCGTGCGATGGAATATCATGATGAAACATTGCCAGCTGAAGGCGCAAAAACTGCCCATTTTTGCTCTATGTGTGGGCCGAAGTTTTGCAGTATGAGAATTTCGCACGACATTCGCGAGTACGCGAAAGAGAATGATTTAGAGACGACAGAAGCGATTGAACAAGGAATGAAAGAAAAGGCCGAAGAGTTTAAAGAAACGGGCCGCCGTTTATATCAGTAAAAGTTATTCCTCTCTATAATGATGTGTACCTAACTTAACATATATAGAAATCCCCTCGTCCGGATAAACGAGGGGATTTTTCGTTTACTTTTCTTTTAAAAACGTCCGGTCTTTTAGGAACAAATTCCAGAAGAAGATAAAGCCTGGAAGTAAAATCGCGATGCCGACTGCGTACAAAATGAGTAGGGCATAAAATGTTTCTGTCGTTGTAAAGCTTGTATATACAGTCACATCTGGATAAATGATGTACGGCAAATGAGCAGCGCCATATGCGTAGCTTGCAAATCCGTATTGTGCGACAACTGCTAGTACAGCCACTCGTGGCCAGCCAAGTCCGCCATGTTTTTTATTTGTCCACCATAGTGAAGAATAGCCTATAACAAAGCATAGTAAGGAGATGGCGAACCATGGGAATTGTTTTAGTAATCCTTCCAGGAGCCAGCTTGATTCTGGGTTCATCACTGCAAGAGCAACGATGGCAGTTACAAGTGTTGCGGGTCCAAGTAAGATTGCACACTTTCGATATAGTCGATATGTGTCTTCTGATTTTTGCTCTCGCGCAAAGTCGGCAAGAAACAGTGCTGATAAAAATAATTCAGAAGTGAGCCCAAATAGCATATACCAATAGATAACAGGGCTGGATAATAATTTTCCATATAGAAGTGTCTCTTCTCCATTTTCAATAGAAATAAATCCACCTTCTGTAACAGGTAACACTGTAATTAAAAGTGCCGGAACTAACAAGCCGGTAATACCTGAAATGATACGCATTGTTCGCTCATACTTTGGAAGGGAGTAGGCAAATACCATAAACGTACTACGAATGGCAACGAGCACAAGAATTAATGTGACAGGTACAAACATTACAGTTGCAAGTGTGAAAGTAGCCTTTGGAAAGAAACCTAAAAACGCTACAACAACGAAAACAAGAAATGTATTTGTTACCTCCCATGTTGGTGATAAGTAACGATTAGCTAATTTACTTGCAAGAGTTGGATGTTTAGCAAACGCCATGCCCCAAAATCCCGCACCAAAATCAATAGAACCTAAAATACTATAGACGAATACCAATGCCCATAAAATAAGGATGGCAATACTCGCTTCATGCATGTGACTCACCTCCACCTTTATTTAAATCATTTACAAGTGGATGACGTTTAAAGAATGTGCGCAGAACAAAAATTGTTAAAGCACCAAGGAAAATGTACAACAAGACAAAGACAATAAATAACGGGCCAACAAAATCAGCACGTGTTGCGGCATCCATCGTGCGCTGCATCCCATAAATTGTCCAAGGTTGGCGGCCGCTACAGCTGAAAATCCAGCCAAATTCAATGCCGAGCATCATAATTGGTCCACAAGCAGCAATCGTCCAAAGAAGCCACTTCGGAAAATGTGCCCCTTTCTTCTTATAAATAAAGAACCAATATGCAAGTGCAAGAGCGGCAATGAAAAATGTATATGCTGCTGTGCCAACCATTAAATTGAAAAAGACATGTGTATAAAATGGTGGCCATGTTTCTTCTGGGAACTCTTCTAATCCTTTTACAACAGTATCAGGGGAGAAATCGACTAACATACTGAGCATGGCAGGGATTTCAAGACCATATACCATTTCATGTGTATTTGGATCAACAATGCCGCCAATTGTAAGCGGAGCATGGGACTGTGTTTCAAATAAACCTTCAGCTGCCGCTAGCTTTTCAGGTGAATGTTCATGAAGGGCAACAGCAGAAGAATGACCAGACATCCACATAATGGCACCTGTAATAAAAGTGACTGTTAATCCTAAAAATAGCCCTTTTTTATGGTAAGCAATTTCTCTTTCACTACTTCGTTTTAATAGTTTAAAGCCTGCAATCGAAGCGATAACAGCGGCCCCTGTTGCATAAGCAGTAATGACAACATGAAAAGAACTGGTGAAAAAGCTTGGATTAAAGAATGCTTTCCAAGGGTCCACATTATAAACAGAGCCATCTGGGTTCATAGAAAAGCCAGCAGGTGTATTCATCCACGTATTCGCTGATGTAATAAGTACCGCAGAAGCTGTAGCGCCGAGCATAACAAAAAAGAGCGAAATTAATCGCATAACAGGTGGTAACTTATCGGCTGCATATACGTAAATGGACATAAATAACGCTTCTAAAAAGAAGGCGAAAATCTCAATTTGGAACGGAACGGAAATAACTTGTCCGACAATTTTTGCAAAACCTGGCCAAAGTAAGGAAATTTGCACACCAACAATCGTTCCAGTTGGAATGGCAACGCCGAGAAGAATAGCAAAAGCTTTCGTCCATCTTTTTGCCATTACCGCATAATCAGAATCTTTCTTTACTTGATATAACACTTCGCTTATAAAAATCATTAAAGAAAGTCCGATACCGAGTGTCGCGAAAATGATATGAAATGCTAACGATGAACCGAAGAAAGCTCGCGATAATGTAACAGTATCCATATATTTACTCCTCTTCTTTTTGCCATTATTTTCTTACTGATAGATAGATTTTATTCAAAAAAAATCCAAAAAATATATATGTATTTTTAGAGGGATTATGATAATATAATGTTGAAATATTCTAAAAAATAAAAAACCGTCTTTTTTAGGGTTGAATAGAGCTCCCGGCGGAGTGTAGAAACGGTCAGAGCCTTTTTTAGCCGCGACCGAGTAATAGGATAAAAGATTAGAAATAAAGGTAGATAATTAGAATTTCCTTTTGTGTTTTCAGCGGTGGATGAGCTGTGTGAGACGCAAAGTGAATGTATATAGAAAGAATTTATTATTTTGTTGTGTTTTTTGAAAAAGTCTTTTATAATAATCTAGCGAACACAAGTTCTGTTTTCGGTAATCAATGATTAAATGGAAGAGTTCTCATGAAACGGAGGGAAGTTTTCATGTATCCTGAAGTCATTAAAAAAATGGCATTTTCAAAAGAACATAAAGACTTACTATTAAAATTGTACAATAAAGAAATTACACGTCAGGAATATGATCGTCTTGTACAAACTTTATATCGACCAACAAAAGAAAGTGTATAAGTAGATAAAATAGAGGGAAGAAAGGGAAAGGTAATCCGTAAGAGGGTTACCTTTTTTATTATAGAGAATTTTCTTTTAAAGTTTGAATAGGGGATCTAGCGATGTTTCAGGCGAAAGGAGATTACTTCATTCCACTATTTGCAGGCTGTAAGACTCCAACCTCAAAACTTGAGAGAAAGCGAAGAAGTTTAGGGGGAGAGTAAAAGCCCGATTGGTCGGGCTAACAATCAGCGGGGGATGGAGAAAACCCCGTTGATTGAAGTTTCATTTTATGTGCGTATAACAGTGAAGTAACTGCCTACAATGAAAAAGAAAGTGTATAGTAGAAATAAGGGGGGAATACGTTGAATAAGAAATGGTACATAGCAATTATTGTATTTGTCATCCTTATCGGGAGTGCTGTTTATATTCGTACATATGGAAATGCAACAGAAAAATTTATTATGCGCGATATGCTGAATGAAAATGGAACGTTAGCAACATATCGGTTAGAGAGTGAAGAAGGTGGTACAGATATTGCTGCAGGGCGTGAAGCTTTATCGGAATCTGCCGGCCTTTGGTTACAATATGCACTCGATAAGAAGGACCAATCGTTATTTGATGAGCAGATGAAAGTGATTCAATCTGAGTTTTTAGATAAGACAAATATCGTGTTATGGAAAATTGAGCCTTCTGGCGAAAGGCAAACGAGGACAAATGCTCTTATTGATGATTTACGTATCATTGAGCAACTTTATAGAGCGTATGAATTGTATGATGAAAATCGTTATAAACAGCTTGCTGATCGTATTAGTGATGCGGTTTTGCAACATAACAAAAAAGGACGATTCTTTGTCGATTACTATGATGCAGAAGCTAAGGTAAGTAATGAGACGTTAACGACTTCATATGTAAATCCAAAAGCATTCTTTTATATGAAGAAGTACGGGAAAATTACGGAGGAAGATTATAATGAGGTTGTTCAGTTTTTAGCTGATTACCCAAGGCATGGCTGGGCATTCCCAAAAACGTATGAAAAGGATGGTTCATTCACATATGATAAAGAAGTGAATCTTATTGACCAATCTTACGTTGCATACCACCGTAGTCTAGCTGGATTAAAGTCTGACGCGTATTTGAAGTTTTTAAAACAAACGTTTGAACAAGAAGGAAAATTATATGGAAGATATCATTTGGAGAGTGGAAAACCAGCTGCTTCATTTGAATCACCGGCTGCTTACGGTTTAACAATTTTATATTTATTAGAAGAAGATGAAACAGCATTTGCAAATGAATTGTATGATAGAATGACGATGTTTCGAAATGATTGGTTGTGGAGTCGCTTTTATGGCGGATATGTAACAGGAAAAGAGAAAGATACACATATTTTTGATAATGTACTTCCTTTGTTAGCGGAAACTGAAATGTAAAGAGGGTGCTAAACTTGGCACCCTCTTTATATTTATTAAGCAATTTGTTTTTTCAGCCAGTTCTTACCTTCTACAAAACGAGCTGTTAACACAGCACAAGCGTTGTCACCTGTCGCGTTTAACATTGTAGCAGGTGGATCGATAATGGTACTAATTGCTGCGATGATTGGAAGAGCTTCTGGTGGGAAGCCGTATAGAGAAAGAATTAACATTTCACCAATCATACCGCCGCCTGGGATTGCACCCATTACAGTTCCAACTAACATGGAAACAACAATTGCGATTGCGATTGTTTTCGGATCTGTAAATTGCATGTTAAATACTCCAAATAAAAATGCAATTTTAATAACGCCACCTAAAACAGAACCATCTTTATGAAGTGTTGAACCAAGTAGGACAACAGTTTCACGAATATCAGAAGAAATACCCATCTTCTTTGTCGCTTCTAAGTTTGCTGGAATACTTGCGGCACTACTACAAGTTGCAAGTGATGTTACTGTAGGAGACACCATGTTCTTCCAAAATACTTTCACACCTTGTTTACGTCCTGCGACATATGCATACAGTGTAAAGAAGACGATGAAATATACGATTGCGGCTGTGTAGTAAATAACAGACGCGCGGAAGTATGTTCCAAGTAATTGTGGTCCGAACTCACCAACTAGTGCTGCGAAATATGCACCAAGACCGATTGGAGCATAGTACATAATGTACGATACAACTTTCATTGAAATTTCTGCACCAGATTTTAAGAATGCTGCAAATGGTTTTCCTTTTTCACCGCTCGTAGAAGTTGCGATACCCATTAAAATAGAGAAGAAAATAAGGGCAAGCATGTTTTGACGAGATAGCAAGTCAGCAAAGTCAGAAACAGTGAAAATACCAACGATTTGGTCAGCTACACTAATGGTTTCTGCTTGTTCTGGTTTTGCCATTTCAATAACAGCACCTTGAGCAGGTGGGAAAATAAGTACAACAGCAATCATAAATACTGCAGCAAGGAATCCTGTTACTAAAAACGTTCCAATCATGCTAGAGATAATTTTTCCGAAACGTTTTAATCCATCCATATTCGCAATCGATGATGCGATGCTAAAGAATACAAGTGGTACAACAATTGTAAACATTAAGTTTAAGAAAATGTCGCCAAATGGTTTTAACATTACCGCGTCAGCGCCCATGAAATAACCTATAATACCACCAATTAGGATGGAAGATAATAAAATAAGTGAAAAGCGATAGGCTTTCATATAAATACCCTCCAGTTAAAAAGTCATACTGCCCCATTATACAGATTTGTTCTTCTATTTTCTAGGAAGATTATAAAGTAAAAAAAGAAGGAAAACTCATTATTTTTTGTTATATGTATAATTTTTATATACTAATTTTGCATATCCAACTTAACTGTTTCAAACGCCCGTATATAAGAATGGAAATGTACGCACTTCATCCATCTGTTGTAACTTGGCGCGCGGTAGGGAAAGGTGCACATGGAGGGACCTACTGTTCTACCAAAAAAGAAAGTGGGTTCGTTCTTTAACTTGTATTTATATATAAATTTCGTAACTACTAAGACCTACACTGAATTTAAAAGTTTGGTAAAGGGGATTATCCAAGTGAACAAATTGCTGCTATGAAGATAAAAATTGCCCTACACCTTGCTGCTTTCTTTGTTTTCAAACTTTGCACGTGGTAGGAAAAGGAACTGACCGCTTCTATACATCGCCAGTCCCACTGGCCCGTTTTAAAAAAGGATTGTTGTTTTTTATAGAGTAACTGAGTAGTTACTAAATTTCTTCAATACGCTTGTCATATCCTAAGTAATATAGACATATATATTTGTAACCTAGTCATGTACATAAAGTTGATGCTGCTACGATTTTAGCCACCTAAAGAAAAGGGAGGGATTGAATGAATATTTTACTTTGCTGTAATGCTGGTATGTCGACAAGTTTGCTTGTGACAAAAATGGAGAAAGCGGCAGAGGCAAAAGGGGTAGATGCGAAAATTTGGGCTGTATCTCAATCGGAAGTCCATGATCATATCGATGCTGCTCATGTATTACTGCTTGGTCCACAAGTACGCTATTTACTTCCAAAGATGAAAGAGCTTTGTAAAGAAAAAGGTATTCCTGTTGATGTCATTGCCCCGATGCATTATGGGCTTTGCAATGGAGAAGCGGTCTTAGAAGCAGCGCTATCAATGAGAGTATAAGGGAGAGTGGAGAGATGATTGCGTTTTTAGAGAAGTACTTTATGCCGGTGGCAGGAAAAATTGCAGAGCAGCGTCATTTGCAAGCGGTACGAGATGGAATTATTTTAACGATGCCATTTCTCATTATCGGATCTTTCTTCCTCATTATTAGTTCGTTACCGATTAACGGTTATAGTGAGTTTATGGCCAATATATTTGGAGATGGTTGGCAAAAAGCACTAGGGTACCCTGTTAATGCAACATTTGGTATGATGGCATTAATAGCCAGTTTTGGAATCGCTTACAGATTAGCAGAGAAATATAAAGTAGATTCACTGGCAGTTGGAGCGTTATCCGTTGTATCGTTTTTACTTGTAACACCGTTTCAAATTAATTTTTTAGGTGAAGGAATGAAGGAAGCAGCACTTGTTGAAGGTGTGATTCCTGCTGCACTAATGGGAAGTCAAGGTTTGTTTGTGGCGATGATTATAGCTATTATATCTACTGAAATTTATCGATTTGTCGTACAAAAAAAGATTATTATTAAAATGCCAGAAAGTGTGCCACCAGCAGTGACTCGTTCGTTCGCTGCACTTGTGCCAGGGTTTGTTGTCATAACCGTCGTGTGGATTTTACGCTTAATTGTTGAAAATACTTCGTTTGAAAGCATGCACAATATCGTTGGACAGCTACTGCAAGAGCCATTAAGTGCGCTTGGAGCAAGTTTATTTGGAGCAATTATTGCTGTACTTCTTATTCATTTATTATGGGCGTGTGGAATTCATGGGATGGCCATTGTTGGTGGGGTTATGAGCCCAATTTGGTTATCGTTAATGGATCAAAACCGCGTTGCTTATCAAGCTGGAGAAGAGTTACCAAACACAGTTACAGCACAGTTCTTTGACTTATGGATCTTTATGGGTGGATCAGGGGTAACACTTGCACTTGTGTTTGCAATGCTCCTTTTTGCGCGTAGCCAGCAGCTGAAGAGTTTAAGTAGGCTTTCCATTGGACCGGGTCTTTTCAATATTAATGAAATGGTAACGTTTGGTATGCCAATCGTATTAAATCCACTTCTTCTTGTTCCATTCATTCTTACACCAGTTGTCTTAACAATTATTTCATACTTTGCGATGGAATGGGGGCTCGTTGCAAGACCAAGCGGAGTTGCCGTGCCGTGGACAACACCAATCTTTATTAGCGGTTACTTAGCATCAGGTGGCAAGATTTCTGCTGTTGTATTGCAGCTTGTTAACTTCGCGGTAGCATTTTGTATCTACTTACCATTCTTGAAAATATGGGATAAACAGAAATTAGAAGAAGAACAAGGAGCGTAAGAAAACATATGAATACGTTAGAAACAATAGCATTTCATTTGATTTTACATGGCGGGAACGCTAGAAGCTGCGCGATGGAAGCCCTTCAGCTCGCAAAGCAAGGAGAATTTAAAGAGGCAGAAATAAAATTACAAGAAGCAGAGAATGAATTAAAAGCAGCGCATAAATTACAAACAGAACTCATTCAAAAAGAAGCTGGCGGAGAAAAAACAGAGCCAACCCTTCTGATGGTGCACGCGCAAGATCATTTAATGAATGCGATGACAGTGAAGGAATTAGTGAATGAGTTCATTCATTTATATAGGAAGGTACTGTAGAAGGGGGAACCCTTCTTTTTTTATTATTTGGAAGTGGTCTATCGGCTATTCTAGTAAGCTAATCGGCTGTTTTACACAATCCAACAAAATCTTCTAAACAAAAACTCCTACTATTCTACAAAACACACATATAGATAACTAAACACAAACTCTATTTCATGCCAATTTGTATCCATTGTGTGTTAAGTTAGCAACACACAATCATTTTTTATGTGACACACAAAATGAAAACGTTAACACACAACGAAAACAGTCGAAAAAAGGCCTTTATTAAAGCGGTTTCAAAAAGTTGGCACGGTACTTGCATTAATAAAAGGTGTACAAATAAAAAAAGAAATGATTACTCATAGGGGGATTTTCACATGAATATTTTACTTTGTTGCTCAGCAGGGATGTCTACTAGTATGTTAGTTACAAAAATGGAAGCGGCTGCGAAAGCTCGCGGGTTAGAAGGAAAGATTTGGGCTGTATCTGGGGATGCAGTAAAAAACAATATTGATGAAGCCGATGTATTATTATTAGGACCACAAGTTCGTTATATGTTGTCTTCTTTGAAACCGCTTGCAGATGAGAGAAATATCGGCATCGATGTCATTAACGCTATGCATTACGGCATGATGAATGGCGAAGCTGTTCTAGATTATGCTCTTACATTAAAAAAATAATAATTAGGGGGGAGTAAAAAATGCAAAAGTTTATTGCATTCATGGACAAATATGTCGTTCCAGTTGCAGGGAAGATTGGTTCACAGCGTCATTTAGTAGCAGTTCGTGATGGTTTTATCGCAGTTATGCCACTTATTATTATTGGTTCATTGGCAACACTTGTTAATACTTTACCAATTGATGTGTTCCAAAATTTTATGAAAGATCTTTTCGGAGATACTTGGAAACAAATTGGTGGTGGAATGTGGACAGGTTCCTTTGCAATTTTAGCATTACTAGTTGCAATAGGAGTAAGTTATAATTTAGCAAAATCTTACGGGATAGATGCACTATCAGCAGCAATTATTACATTCGGTTCTTTAATTGTCATCTCCCCAACAACGCCAAAAGAAGGCGGTCTTGATTTCGCTTGGACAGGGGCACAAGGGTTATTCGTATCAATTATTACGGCACTTGTTGTAACAGAGTTGTTCCGTTTCTTACTTCAGAAGAACATTACAATTAAAATGCCAGAAAGTGTACCGCCAGCAGTTATTAAGTCGTTTGCGGCATTACTGCCAGCAACAATTATCTTATTTATTGTTGCAAGTATTCAGTTAGCTGTGAAATTAGCAGATACAAGCATTCACCAAATGGTATTTGAAACAATTCAAATGCCGCTGCAAGGTTTAGCGGCAACATTACCAAGTGCAATTATCGTTGCCTTGCTTGTTCACGTATTATGGTTCTTTGGTTTACACGGTCCAAACATTCTTGGTGGTATCATTGATCCAATTTACTTACCAGCTTTAGAGAAAAACATTAAGCAATTTGGTGAAGGTGTTTCTGCATTCGATGTACCATACATTTTCACAAAACCATTCTTTGATGTATTCATTTACATGGGTGGTTCTGGTGCGACGTTAGCATTCTTAGTAGCAATCTTTATTGTAGCGAAAAGCTCACAGCTGCGTGCAATGAACCGTGTATCCTTTACACCTGGTTTATTCAATATTAACGAACCAGTTATTTTCGGTACACCTATTGTATTAAATCCAATTTTATTCATTCCGTTCGTATTTACACCAGTCGTTCTAGTTATTACGACGTATATCGCAATGGCAACTGGCCTTGTACCAAAAACAGTTGCATTAGTGCCTTGGAACATTCCACCAATCTTTAGTGGATACCTTGCAACTGGTGGAAGTATTAGAGGGATTTTATTACAGCTATTCAACTTCACGATTGCAGTTGCAATGTACTTACCGTTCGTATTAATGTGCGATCGCACTTACGTACGTGCTGAGAAGACTGCAAATCAAACAGGAAATGATTCTTCCGTACAAATGTAATTTTTCTTCCTTGCGGATACTCAGCTATTCGCAAGGAACATATCTTGTTCTAGTAAGTGGTAATGCACTGAAAGAACACCGAAAAAGAAAGGCTTTATATGAAAATCGTGAATAAAATGTAGTGTATTTCGAATATATAGAAGGGTGGTCGTCTTTTATGACAACAGCAGAGCAAATTCCATTTCAAATTATTTTACACAGCGGTAACGCAAGGAGCTATGCAATGGAAGCTCTTCAATATGCAAAGCAAGGAAAGTTAGCAGAAGCTGAAGAAGCAATGGGAAAAGCGAAGGAAGCGGTAAACGAAGCACATCATTTCCAAACAGAGCTCATTCAAGCAGAAGCAAGAGGAGATAAAACAGAAATTTCTATTCTATTAATTCATGCGCAAGACCACTTAATGAATGCGATTACAGTGAAAGAACTAGCTTCAGAGTTTATTGATCTTTATAAAACTATCGGAGTGAAAGGGGCACAAGAAGCATGCGTGGAATAAAAATTACAACAATCGGCGGCGGGTCTAGTTATACACCAGAATTGATTGAAGGTTTTATTAAACGTTATCATGAGCTTCCTGTTCGTGAAATTTGGTTAGTAGATGTAGAAGAAGGAAAAGAAAAGCTAGAGATCGTTGGAAATCTAGCAAAACGTATGGTGAAAAAGTCTGGTTTACCAATTGAAGTTCATTTAACACTTGATCGCCGTGAGGCATTAAAAGATGCGGATTTCGTTACGACACAGCTTCGCGTTGGTTTACTAGCAGCGCGCGGGAAAGATGAATCGATTCCATTAAAATATGATGTAATTGGTCAAGAAACAAACGGACCAGGTGGATTATTTAAAGCGCTGAGAACTATACCAGTTATTTTAGATATTTGTAAAGACATGGAGGAGCTATGTCCAAATGCTTGGCTCATTAACTTTACAAATCCGGCAGGTATGGTAACAGAAGCAGTTCTTCGTCATACGAACATTCAAAAAGTTGTTGGGTTATGTAACGTACCAATTGGTATTCGCATGGGACTTGCAAAACTTCTTGAAGTAGAACCAGAGCGTGTACATGTTGATTTTGCTGGTTTAAATCATATGGTATATGGTTTAAATGTATATTTAGATGGTGTGAACGTGATGGATCGTGTACTAGAGTTAGTAACGGATCCAGAGAAGCAAATTTCAATGCAAAATATTGCAGCGCTTGACTGGGAGCCTGATTTCATTCGTGCGCTTCGTGCAATTCCATGCCCATACCACCGCTATTACTATAAAACGAGCGAAATGTTAGAAGAAGAAAAACAAGCAGCTCTTGAAAAAGGAACGCGAGCAGAAGTCGTAAAACAATTAGAAGATGATTTATTTGAGCTTTATAAAGATCCGAACTTAGACATTAAGCCACCACAATTAGAGAAGCGCGGCGGTGCTTACTATAGTGACGCAGCATGTAGTTTAATTACTTCTATTTATAATAATAAAGGTGATATCCAACCGGTAAACACAAGAAACAACGGTGCAATTGCAGATCTTCCGCATGACTCCGCTGTTGAAGTAAACTGTGTCATTACAAAAGATGGTCCGAAGCCAGTTGTTGTTGGTGACCTACCGGTAGCAGTGCGCGGCTTAGTGCAGCAAATTAAATCATTTGAGCGTGTAACAATTGATGCAGCTGTAACAGGCGATTATCATAAAGCGCTTCTTGCGATGACAATTAATCCGCTTGTACCATCTGATAAAGTGGCAAAACAAATTTTAGATGAAATGTTAGAAGCACATAAAGAGTATCTTCCGCAATTCTTTCAAAAAATAGAGAAATAGAGTGCGAGAAATGATATAGAAAAAAGCGGTCTCATCGTAGCCGCTTTTTTCTATATCAACTTGCTAGCTTTTGTATATAAAATAGGAAGAGTTTCGAACTTGTTTCTTACGTGTATTGAGAGGCCGTGACCGTTACTATGCATGGCTAACGTTGCTCTCCAAACGTAAAAAGAAGGTTTATTAGGTTGTTGGATTTCTATATCATTTAGGAGGTATACGCATGATTCAGTTAATTGTAAATGCAGATGACTTTGGTCTTTCAGAAGGTGTAAACTACGGGATTATTGATGGGCATGTAAATGGACTGGTAAACTCGGCAACGATGATGATGAATATGCCAGGAGTAGAACATGCAGTGCAGCTTGCGAAGCATCATAAAACGCTTGGTGTTGGAATCCATCTTGTATTAACTGCGGGAAAACCATTGTTAGATGATGTGCCATCTCTTGTACAAGAAGATGGTACATTTCATAAACAGGCGACGGTTTGGGAAGGTAAAGTAATGAATCCAGAGGATGTAGAAAGAGAATGGACAGCACAAATTGAAAAGTTCCTATCTTATGGATTAAAACCGACGCATCTGGATAGTCATCATCACGTTCATGCAATACCAGTTTTACATAATGTAGTAGAAAGGCTGGCAGAGAAGTATGATTTGCCAGTACGATGCTGTGCAGAAGATCGTCTAATCCGTCCGTTCTCTGATACGTTACTTACCGATTTTTATGCGGATGGCGTTGTAGACAATTACTTTATAGGACTAAAGGAGCGTGTGCAAGATGGAATGACAGTTGAGATTATGGTACATCCAGCATATGTTGACCCAGAGCTTGTAAGACGTTCATCTTACGTTATGAAACGTGTTGAGGAATTGCGTATTTTAACAGAAGCTTCATTGCCAGAAGGAATGGAACTTGTGAAGTACGGTAAGTAATGAAGATGATTTTAAATAGATAGCCGTTTGAAAGGGGACTGTTAAAAGTCCTCTTTTTCATTTGAAAATGAATGGTTATATTTCCACCCCTGTGCACAATACAATAGGTAAGGGAAGAATGACTTTGTTAAAGGGGTAGATTGCTGCGATGAAAAAACATTTCTTTGCTAGGTTGAAAGGTAGGCATGAAGTGCCCCCTGTCCAAACCGCTGCATATGGGGTTACGGAGTTTATTTTGAATTACGATGGCACAAAGCTTTATTATAAATTAACACTAAAGCGTATTAAAAAGGTGACAGCGGTACACATCCATTTCGGTACGGAAGTTCAAAATGGACCAGTCGTAGCGTTTTTATTTGGACCACTAACTGCAAGCATTAGTGTTGATACGGGAATTATAACAGGTATATTAACAAATGAAGACTTAGAAGGGCCATTGCAAGATAAAACGATTCATGAATTGATACGAGAAATGGAGAATGGAAATACGTACGTGAATGTGCACACAGAGAAACATCCACAAGGGGAGATACGTGGACAGATTCAAAACATTCATTAATTGAACATGCCAAGAAATCAGTTTCTTGGCATGTTTGCATTCTATTTATTTTTGAAAAGCCAACAGCTCTTTCTAACCTAAAAAAGTAAGGTTTTAATCTTTTCATCCCGCATTAACGGGCTGTAAGACTCCCACCTTAAAACTTAGAGGACTCAGAGAAGTTTAGGTGGGAGATTAACAGCCCGTAAAAGCCCGATTGGTTCAACTAACCCTCAGTGGAGGATGAAGAACCCCCTACTGAGGGAAGTTTCACTTTATACCGGCTGATTTTTAAGGAAGAAATCCATCACGTAAAATACTTCATCATCAGGAATCTTGATTTCGAACGTTTTTTCAATAGGTTGCAGTGTTTTTTTGATTTTCATATACATCCAATATTCATCGTGCCTACGCGTTTCTTTCTCTGGATAAGGAAGTAAATCTTCTCCTTTTTGGAGACGATCGACCATACAGCTCATGTGTAAAATCACTCCCATTAAGCTGTCGGGATTTAGTTGTAAGTTAATGAGTTCTTGAATCGTATTTAACGCATAACGAATCGTTTTAATGATGAGAGCACCGTCAGTTCGGTTCATTTGTTGCCCTAACATATCAGCCATTTTTGTATATGTTTCTTCATACATAATGAGCTCTTGAATCGGCTGAATCGCTTTGTAATTGACGATATCTTGGAAATGATATGTTAAACACGGAACTTGGACGTCAAAGTTCGTTACGATACAAATAATATTCCGCTCTTTCTTTACGTTCTCAATCATCTTTGTTAAGTCTTTTTGATGGACGATACTAATTGGGATAATTTCTATCATCTCTTTATCAAATCGCAAGTAATTTTCGAGCATCTTTTGAATGGCTAGTGCGCTTCCTTCTCCTGTTAAACAAGCAGTTAAGATGACCGATTTCATTTGCATGTTTGATTTTTTCTTCTCTTCTTGTATATCAAGATAGAAAGGTGTTAAATTTTTCACTGTATCGTATAGAGCATCTAATGAATAGCCGAGCTGTGCTTTCCTTGCTGCTTCTAATACGTGTGGTGTACTTGTCATGGAAAGCACACGAACAGGAACATGAAACTCCGTTTGTAATAAATCTCCAATGTAAGCAAGTGACCCCATATCAACGAGTAAGAGCAAACCGCTAATATGTTTTTCTAGCGTTTTCATATATAACTTTACGCGCTCTAAAAAGTCTTTTGGAGATTCATGAAGCGGCATATCAATTCCTGTTACATCTTCAATCCCAAGCAATTCATTTGCTACGTTTGCCATTTCTGTTGCGATACCATTCCCATGTGCTAAAACGAGCACCTTCACCTCTGTTTGTGTAGCTGGAATTGGGTCAACAACGAAGAACATTGTTAAAAATCCTGCTTCATCAATCGGCATTGTTACTTGTAATTTTTCTTCTAACAGTTGAATACTTTGCATTGCCACAGAGAAAGCCTCTTTATACTTCGAACGAATTTGATTGAGCTGTGGATGGTGAATTTGTTTTCCACTTCGTATACGTTGTAAAGTTGTCTGTACATGTAGATTTAAAGCGAGAAAAACTTTTTCATCAAACGTCTTTGCTAGACGTGTTTCCACAAGTGCTGCAATCTTTTCACACACATTTACGATGCTTGGATCGACAATTTTAAATACATTTTCATGATTTGTTTTTTTGGACATTTGATTGAAGTATTTCATGAAAAAGCTTTGTATGTCATTTTCAATTAATAGCTCTAGTTCATTTTCTTCAATGCCACGTGCTTGTAGTTCCTCATATTTATGATCAATGAATTCATAAATAGAGGAGCGTGATGAATTATCATCTTGTTGACGCACATGTTCATTCCCACTGAAAACAAAGGTTTCGTTTGGTACTTGGAAGAGGTGACGGCTTTTTCGTTCGATAAATAAACCTTCCTTCATATACCACGGTAAATCTGTGCTAGAAACACGGATGTACTCTCCCTTTTTTGTTACAAAATCAGAGTATGCTTTTGCACAGGCGATTTGTACGTCAGTTTTTAATTGTCCAATGTTATTTGGACATTGATAAAAGACAAATGAACGCATTGCATTTGGACTTACGTGAATTTCTTTTCTTAGACGAAGGGCTTCGTTTTTGAAAAAGAGCTTTAGTAGTGAGAATCGCTCTTCATAAGACCTTTCTCTTAAAGGTGGTAACGTTAATGTCATTGGAATACGGCGCGTAAATGTTTTCAGTAAAAAAGAATTTGGTTCTTCCGTTGTGGCCGCAATGATTAATACGTTTGCATTTCTTTCGCTTTCCGTTTCACCTAAACGTCGATAAACCCCTCTATCGATAAAGGTAAAGAGCATTTCTTGTCCTTCTGGTGGAAGGCGATGTACTTCATCGAGGAACAGAATGCCTTCATGTGCCTTCTCTAGCAATCCTTTTTGTTCATTTGCTCCTGTATATGCTCCCTTTTTAATTCCAAATAGCTGTCCAAGTAAAAGCTGTGGGTTGTTGGCATAATCAGCACAGTTGAAGACTACAAAAGGAGCGTCTTCTTTTAATTGTTTTACTTCAATTGCATACTCGTGCATGAAAGAAGCAAAGAATGATTTCCCAACACCAGTTTCACCAAGTATTAACGTATGCATCCCGTTTGGTGGATATAGAACAGCAGCTTTTGCCTTTTCAATCGCAATCTTTAAACTTTTATTTTCTTTTGCGAATGTATCTAGTGATGTCGTTTGTTTTGAAGGCGTTTCCAAATCTGTGTTTGTGTTAATGAAAAAAAGAACTGGACGTGTTCCCGTTTTATATAGGCGTCCATCTTTCACAAGCTTGTTTAAATCACTACTTACATTTGCTCGGTCGAGTTGTAAATGAGTAGCGAGTTCTGATGCTGTTACGCCTTCTTTATATCGTTTATTTTGCAGTGCATCAAAGATGAGGTCTATTCGTTTCATCGTTTTTCACCTCGCCAGATTATCATTAGTTAAAATTGTACACAAAAATAGAGAATGTGAAAAGAAAAAACAGCTTTAGTGTGTACTAAAGCTGTCATAATCTTTTGTCTTTCCAAAAATTCACCTTTATGTGAGAGGAAGGATCGTAAGGAAGGAGTGTATAACCTTGTGAATGTAAATAGTCAATAATTTGAGGAAGAGCTTTGACTGTAACGGCAGAATCGTGCATAAGTACAACTTCTATTTCTTCATCTGTTTGATTTATTAGTCGTTGTACAACATTTGAAGGATTCCCGTTACTTTTCCAATCATATGTGTCAATTGTCCAGTCCCACATTTTATAATGTTCTTTCACAAGTGCATTTCGATAATCTTCTTTTAAATAAGGCATGCTTCCGTAGGGAACACGAACGAGCTGAGAATCTAGACCGGTCGTCGCTCGTACAATGGTGCGCGTTTGCTCCATTTCAGCAACGAGAGCAAAAGGGTCGCCATTATATAAACGCTTTACATCGTGCGACATGCTATGTAAGCCGATAGAATGTCCCTCTCGTACGATGCGATCCATTGTTTCAGGAGAACGTGCGATACGTCCACCAATAACAAAAAAAGTGGCGTGGACATTTTTTTTCTTCAAAATGTCTAAAACCATCGGTGTGTACTTGTTAGGACCATCATCAAATGTTAAGTAGGCTACTTTTTCCGAAGCAAATACAGGAGTATGTAAAACAAAGCAAAAAGAAAGAATGAAAAAAATTACAAGCGTCCGATTTTTCATGCTGTTCACCCGAATTTCAAGTTTACGATATATGTAACTATAGTTGTAGTCTGTTCCAATTACAGGAATCTCAAACAATTATATTTTGGAAAAAGAAAAGCGGTAACATTTTCAAAAAGAAATGTTACCGCTTGTATACTTTTTTTTCTTATAGGCAATACTGTTCTTATTCTTCTCGTTTCTTTACCTTTTTATAAAATGAAATAATTGGTTTGTAACGCTCATGTACAAGGCCGATTACTTCAGCTACAATTTCGGTAATTAGGATAAGAGCGAATAAGAGAACAATTGACATCCATAATGTTGCACTAGAGAAAATAATCGCATTTACACTAAAGAAAATACCGAATGCATAAATGATAAGTACTGTCGTTCGATGTGAGAATCCCATCGCCAGTAAGCGATGATGTAAATGTGATTTATCTGGTGCTGAAATCGGTTTGTTATTTACGATACGTCTTATAATTGCAAACGTCGTATCAAACACAGGAACACCTAAAATAATAATTGGAACGATAAAACTAAATAATGTTACGCTTTTATATAGTCCAAGAAGTGATAGTACAGAAATGCAGTATCCTAAAAATAGAGCTCCTGTATCTCCCATGAATATTTTCGCGGGATGGAAGTTATAAAATAGGAATCCAATTGTACTTGCAAGCGCAATAAGTGCCAGTGGCAAGATAATTGCATTACCAGCTCCTGTTACACTTGTAGCAGCCATATATGCTAATGTTGCAAGAACAATAGATGAAATACCAGCGGACAAACCGTCTAGCCCATCAATTAAATTAATTGCATTTGTAATACCGACAATCCAAAATACTGTAATCGGATAAGATAGCCAACCAAGTTCAGTTTCCCCTAAAACTGGAATATAGAGAACTGAGATTTGTAAGTTCTTCACAATCATCAGTGCAACAATAAGTTGTCCACCAAATTTAACTTTTGCAGATAATTCGTACATATCATCTAGTATACCGATGGCAACAATAATTACAGCACCGACACTAATTGATAAAATACGCTGTTCATATAGTCCGCTCACGAAACAGCCAACAACAACACCAATAAAGATTGCCAGTCCGCCAAGACGAGGCATTACTTTTTGGTGCACTTTACGTGCATTTGGCTTATCTGTAGCCCCAATTTTGAATGCTAACTTAATGACTAAAGGGGTAACAGCGAGTACGGTAATGAACGATGCGAGCACTGCATAAATGATCTGTGAGTCCATTAATACCCCACCTTTTATATTTTAACGTATTGAAATTTCTTATTGTAAAAAAATCACAATTTATATTTCTCGACTCATATCATATCGTATCACAAAAAAAGTAGAATTCAATCTTTTTTTCATTTACCGTTCATTTACAATTGATTAAATATATGACAATGAAAGGGCTTTTGTAAATGGTGACGAGAAGATTGCTACATGGAACGGAATACATATTTTACGGTGAGGTCTATTGGTCATTCGTTTTTTAGAAGTTGATCTCTCTTCGGAAATTATAAAACAGAGGACAACTGTAGTGTGATAGACATAAGCAAGGAACAATTCGCGACGTCCCCCATTATAAGCTGTATGATATAATAAGTTTGTTTTATTATAAGTGTTACACGCTGAAACGACTATGTTTCGTGTTAACTTATGGTAACTGATATTACAATGGAGACAGCGAGAGCAGTGCTCATAACATAAATAGTGTAGGGGGAGTATAGATGATTTTAGTCGTTGGTGGTGCAGGATATATTGGCAGCCATACCGTAAAGGAATTGTTAGATAAGGGCTTTAAAGTTGTTGTGCTAGATAATTTAACGACGGGACACCGTGAAAGCGTTGATAAGCGTGCTATTTTAGAAGTTGGAGATTTAAGTCAACCAATCGATTTAGATCGTGTATTTAATAAATATGCAATTGATGCAGTTATGCATTTTGCAGCGAACAGTCTTGTTGGTGAGTCTGTTGTAAATCCGCTGAAATATTACAAAAATAATGTGAATGCAACGATTACGTTGTTAGAAAAGATGATGGAGCATGGCGTGAATCGTTTCATTTTCTCTTCTACGGCCGCAACGTATGGTATTCCTGAAACAGATATAATTACGGAAAATACAGTAACAAATCCAATCAATCCATACGGTCGTTCAAAGTTAATGATTGAGCACATTTTAGAAGACTTTCATGCTGCTTACGGCTTTAAATATGTTGTACTACGTTATTTTAATGCAGCAGGTGCACATGTTTCAGCGGAAATCGGTGAAGATCATGATCCAGAAACACATTTAATTCCAATTATATTGCAACATTTATTAGGAAAACGCGAAGCGATTTCGATTTTCGGAACGGACTATGATACAGCAGATGGTACGTGTATTCGTGATTATATTCACGTAACAGATTTGGCGGAAGCGCATATTGCGGCACTTCAAAGTTTGCAAACAGAACAGAAAGAAAACGAAGTATACAATTTAGGGAACGGTAAAGGTTTTTCTGTAAAAGAAGTTATTGAAGCGTGCGAGGAAGTAACGGGTAAAAAAGCGAATATCTTATATGGTGAGCGTCGCGCTGGTGACCCAGCCCAGCTTATTGCTTCTTCACAAAAAATTTATGATGAGCTTGGCTGGAAAGCAAAATATTCTTTACATGAGATTATTGAAACGGCATGGAAGTGGCATATTTCACATCCAGACGGCTATAGCAAGTAAAAAGAAGCTGCAAATATGCAGCTTCTTTTTTTTACAAACCTTTAACAGTTGTTTCATTTGTCCTTTCATATAATGAGGATAGCAACGAAGATTAGTTTCATTAATGAAATTTCAAATATATGTGAAAAAGTAGGTGCGGATATAGGAGAGGTTGCGAAAGGAATTGGTATGGATCATCGGATCGGCTCGTGTTTTTTGGATGCGGGCATTGGTTACGGAGGTTCTTGTTTCCCGAAAGATACGAAAGCGCTCGTTCAAATTGCAGGGAATGTTCACCATGATTTTCAATTATTAAAAGCGGTGATTGAAGTGAATAATAAACAGCAGATGGCTCTTGTTGAAAAAGCGAAAGATACAGTTGATTTAAGAGGAAAACGAGTGGCAGTGCTCGGCTTATCATTCAAACCAAATACAGATGATATAAGGGAGGCACCATCTCTCGTTATTATTAACGAACTTCTTCAACAAGGTGCCCATGTAGTTGCATATGATCCGCAAGCAATAGGAAATGCAAAGCGGACTTTCTTCAATCAAATTAAGTATACAACTTGTATAGATGAGGCGATTACAGGAGCGGAATTAGCATTTATTGTAACAGAATGGGATGTTATTTGTACGTACGAGATGAACAAGTACGTAAATTTAATGAAGGAGCCTATTTTATTTGATGGAAGGAATTGTTATCGTATAGAGGATGTGAAAAACTATGCGGTGGATTACTATTCTGTGGGCCGTGCATCAGTTTGTAATCGGGGGATATCACAAACCGTTTAAAATGGTTCCTTTTACCGTTTTGGATTCTCCTATATAATGATAGTGTGGAGCAATAATTATTGATGAAAGAAAAGAGGCAATGATATGACAGAGCGTATTAAAGTAATGACGATTTTTGGAACACGTCCAGAAGCAATTAAAATGGCGCCACTTGTTTTGGAATTGCAAAAGCATCCAGAACAAATTGAATCGATTGTGACGGTAACAGCACAGCATCGTCAAATGTTAGATCAAGTATTAGATATTTTTGGGATTACACCAAATTATGATTTGAATATTATGAAGGATCGTCAAACATTAATTGATATTACAACGCGTAGTTTAGAGGGTTTAGATAAAGTGATGAAAGAAGCAAAACCAGATATTGTTCTTGTACATGGAGATACGACAACGACATTTGTTGCAGGTCTTGCGGCATTTTATAATCAAATTCCAATTGGTCATGTGGAAGCGGGGCTTCGTACATGGGATAAATATTCTCCATACCCAGAAGAAATGAACCGTCAACTTACAGGTGTATTAGCTGATTTTCATTTCGCACCAACATCAAAATCTGCGACGAATTTACAACAAGAGAATAAAAAAGAAGCAGCAATTTTCATTACAGGAAACACAGCAATCGATGCTTTAAAAACAACAGTAAAAGAAACATATACGCATCCTGTACTAGACAAGATTGGAAATAATCGCCTTGTATTAATGACGGCGCACCGCCGCGAAAACTTAGGTGAGCCGATGCGTAACATGTTCCGTGCAATTAAGCGTCTTGTTGAAAAATACGAAGATGTACAAGTTGTATATCCAGTACATATGAATCCAGTTGTTCGTGAACTTGCAGGAGAAATTTTGGGAGATCATGATCGTATCCAGTTAATTGAACCACTAGATGTAATTGACTTCCACAATTTTGCGTCTCGTGCACATTTAATTTTAACGGATTCTGGTGGTGTACAAGAAGAAGCGCCATCACTTGGTGTACCGGTACTTGTGCTTCGTGACACAACAGAGCGTCCAGAGGGTATTGAAGCAGGTACATTAAAACTTGCAGGAACAGAAGAAGAAACAATCTTCTCATTAGCAGATGAACTATTATCAAATGAAGAAGCGCATGCGAAAATGGCACAAGCATCTAATCCGTACGGTGATGGAAAAGCATCAGAACGTATCGTAGCTGCGATTTTAGATCATTTTAATGAGAAATAAGGAAAGTATACTCTTTCGATTATTTTTCGTGTTGAATATGTAAGAAAAAAGCTATCCCGTTTTAACTACAAATGGGATAGCTTTTTGTTATACACGCTTTATTCCGTTCTTAAATAGTGAATTTGTTGAAGAAGAATTAATGAGACATTTGCCACTCTGTACTTGTTGTACGTACAGAGTCCGAATCTCTTTCTTCTTCTATTGTAGCATCTGTCGTTTCAGAGCTGGCAGATTCTTCGGGTTCAGCTTGCCCTAAGTTTTCCATAAATTTTTGACGAGCGGTTTGGACACTTACTTCATCTGGAGTAAAGTAATAGATGCCATTTATTCTTTGATCTTCTCCCTCTAACGTCAGTGTTTCAATCGCGTTGGCATCAAAATCAGAGAATTTTTTTGCTAATGCTAAGCCATCGGATACTGGAATGTCAGTTTTTACATTCTTTCCAATTGTTTTTGCTAAGTCATTAATTTTAAAGACTGTAGATGCAGAGTTTAATTCGTGTAAAATTGCTTGAACCACCTGACGCTGACGCTCAGCACGGCCAAAATCCCCGTTTGGATCTTGTTTTCGCATACGTACATAGGCAAGAGCTTCCTCGCCATTTAAGCGTTGCTCCCCTTTTTTAAAGTAGATTTTCTTATAGTAGTCTTCATCAGAACGTTCCCAAAAATCAAATGGAACATTAACTGTAATACCACCAACTGCATCAACGACACCTTTAAATCCTTTGAAATCAATTTTTACGTAATGATCGACAGGGACACGTAAAAAGTTTTCGACAGTTTCAATTGCCATTTTTTCTCCACCATAAGCGTGAGCAGCATTGATTTTATCTTTTTGATCACGTCCGACAATTGTAACGCGTGTATCACGTGGAATACTCATGAGTGATACTTGCTCTGTTTTTGGGTTCACTGTAGCAAACATTAAGGAATCTGTTCGCCCGTTGTCCCCATCTGTTGCGTAATCTTCAATTCCCATAATTAATAAACTAAATGGTTCGCTTGTAATTTTTACTTCCTCTTTACGAAGATCGGATTTTTCACGGCTAAATCCATTGTAAATTCCCATTAAAGAAGAATAAGAGTTATATACATAATAACCGCCGATAGCAATTATTAAGGCAAGAAAGAAGAGAATGGTTCTACGTCTTCTTTTTTGCTTTTTTCTTCGGAGATGACTTTGACGTTCTTGCATAAAAAAGCTCCTTTTAATGAAATGATAGAATAAAATGTATTATACATCTTGTTCGAGGTATAGTAATTCACCTTCATTAATGGTACATTTCCCATTTGTTAATTCAATCATCCATTCAGTAAATGCACCAGTTTCTTCTTCTTTTACATACGTATCAAATGTAACGTTTTCTAAGTAGTGAATATCTTTAATTGTGTAGATGGAATTTCGTAATTCGTTTTCGACTTTTCCGAGTAACGTGTAATCAATCTCAGTTTGCATAACGCGCATAAGTTTACGTTCTACAACACCGATGTGATTGAGTCCCTCACTCACAGACTTCCCATAAGCGCGAATTAAACCACCAGCACCAAGTTTAATGCCACCGAAGTAACGTGTTACGACAACAACAGTATCTTTCAAATGACGTTTTTTTAGTACCTCTAACATGGGTACACCGGCAGTACCGCTTGGTTCACCATCGTCGTTTGCTTTTTGAATTTGATCTTGTTCCCCAATTAAATAAGCGGAACAGTTATGCGTAGCGTTCCAATGTTGCTTTTTAATCTTTTGGATGAAGTTTTGTGCTTCTTCTTCCGTTGTTGCACGACTGGCATAACAGATAAAGCGAGACTTTTGAATGACAATTTCGTGTTCGCCTTCTTCTTTCACAGTGAAGTATTGTAATAGCAATGATATTCGCCCCTATCTGAATAAAATATTTGTGCCGGGTGTTCATTATGAATGACGGACAAGGAAAAATTCTCCTGACCTCATTCTATTCTTTTGCTTGAAAGCAGGAAATGAGGCAGCTATAGGTCTTGATCGTTACAATGCAATGTGTAACATGTTCTTTAAATGCAGACCATAAATTTAAATAGTACTCTTTATTGTAAAATGGGGCGTTATGAGTTTCAAATCTTTTTTCATCGAAATATCGGAAATTATATTACAATTTGGCTTTTTTTGTTGTAAGTTGTTAAAATATTGATTATAATCTTAAATTGGCATTTTTTTATCAAGTAATGCACCTTTGTCTATTTTCATGTACAATTAGATAATAAAACTTTTTATAAGGTAGGTACGAAAATGAGAACAGCTATTGTGACAGATAGTACAGCATATATACCAAAGCATATTCGTGAAGAACTCAATATACATATGATTCCATTAAATGTTATTTTTGGAACGGAGTCTTATCAAGAGGAAGTTGAGATTACACCAGGAGAGTTCTATGAAAAAGTACGTGAAGAAGAAGAGCTCCCAAAGACATCTCAGCCAGCGATTGGGAAATTTGTTGAATTGTTTGAAGAGCTAGGGAAAGAGTACGATGCTATCGTAAGTATTCACCTTTCTAGCGGTATTAGCGGTACATACCAAACCGCAACAACAGCAGGACAAATGGTTGAAGATGTAAAAGTATATACATACGACTCTGAAATTAGTTGTGAAGTACAAGGTTTCTACGTACGTGAAGGCGCGAAAATGGCAAGTGAAGGAAAGAGCCCGGAAGAAATTATTGCTCGTTTTGATGAAATGAAGAAGACGATAGATGCATACTTCGTTGTTGATGATTTACATCACTTACAGCGCGGGGGGCGTTTAAATAGTGCTCAAGCATTTATTGGAAGCTTATTACAAGTAAAACCTGTTTTATACTTCCGTGATAAAGTAATTATTCCATTTGAAAAAATTCGTACGCGTAAGAAGGCGTTAAAACGAATTGTGGAAATCTTTGATGAGCAAGCAAGTAAAGGCTTGCCAATGGAAGTAGTTGTCATTCATGCAAATCGCGAAGAAGAAGCTATTGAGTGGAAAGAAGAACTAGAAGAGAAGTACCCACATGCTACGATTCGTATTAGCTACTTTGGTGCAGTTATCGGTACGCACTTAGGAGAAGGTTCTTTAGGATTAGGTTGGTACACAAAATAATGAACGTGAAGCTCTCTTTTGTAGAGGGCTTTTTTCATAACAGCTAGAAATAAAAATAAAGTTTCTTTTTTATCTCGTTATTTGCTGGCTGAGTGAAGGTTCACTTTCATAGTAACGGTCAGTTTTTTGACAGTTACATATGGAGAAATCAAGGAAGGTTGTATATCAATGTCCTTGCGTATGGTCTGTATAGAAGAGACGTATATGTCAAAAAATCAAAATGGACTTATGTAATGGATGGATAATCATTTCGTGCATTTCATAAAAGGTAAGTTTTATTACTTACTTTTTGTAAGGAGTGCATTTATAATAGAGGTGAGGTGAAAACATATGGAGCATAATCCTTGTTTGTGTCCGAAGTTTGAATCTGCTTTTACGCTTCTAAGTAAAAAGTGGACTGGGTTAATTATTAAGTCACTATTAGAAGAACCGAAGCGATTTAGAGAAATTGCTGATATTATTCCAAATATGAGTGATCGAATGTTATCAGAGCGCTTGAAGGAATTGGAAAGTGAAGGAATTGTCGTACGTGCTGTTTATCCGGAAGTTCCTGTTCGTATTGAATATGGCTTAACGGATAAAGGAAAGGCGCTTGAAAAGGTCATGCAGGAAGTACAACAATGGGCTGAAAAGTGGGTTGATTAATAAAAAAGTGTAAGGATCACATTGCTCCTTGCACTTTTTTATTTTGCACTTTTATGTAATAAATCGGCAAAAATATACAATTTATTACCAAAGAATACGAATATTCCAAGAAACGACAAACAAAATATTACGTTTCTTTTACAAAACCGTAACATTGCAAAAAAAATATGGAAACTATGGTATAAATTCTATTAGAGCCAAGTCGGAAAACAAAAAAAGAAAGCGGTGTAAAATACAATGAAAAAATTCAAAATTGCATCTTGCGTGTTAGCAGGATTAATGGCGTTTTCAGGAGTAACACCAATGGTATCAGCTGAAAAAGTTGAAGACGTGAAAGCTAAAATTAACACAGAAAATGAAACTTTAAATAAACAAAAACAAGAACGCGATGAGCTTCAAAAGCAAATGAATGGATTAAACAAAACGATTGAAGGTTTAGATAAGTCAATCGTTGAAAACGAGCAAAAGTTAAACGAGACGTTAAAACAAGTTGCTGATGCTGAGAAGTTAATCGAAGAAAAGAACAAAACGATTGCGGAATTACAAACGAAAATCGCAGAACGTGAAGAACTGTTAAAAGGACGTTTAGCAGCGCTTCAAGAGCAACCAAAATCAAACATTGTAACAGATGTTGTTGTAAACTCTACTAGCATTGCTGATTTAGTGAGCCGTTTAACATCTGTATCTCAAATTATGCAGTCTGATAAAGAGATTATGGAAATGCAAAAGAAAGATCAAGACAGCATTAAAAAAGACGTTGAGACTGTAAAAACAAAGCAAGAAGAGTTAAAGAAGGCACAAACTGAAATCGAAGCAGTAAAGCAAGAGCTTGATACGAAAAAAGCGGAGCAACAAACAGCAGTAAACGATCTTACTGCAAAGATGGACGTAGTTGTGAATGAGCTTGAGAGCACAGAAGCACAAGTGAAAGAGCTTGAGAAACAAGCATTATACTTACAAAGTTTAGCTGAGAAAGAAATGCGCCAACAAGAAGCTCAGCAGGCAACAGCGGCAGCGCCAGCAAATAACGGTGGTGGACAAGCTCAAGCACCAGCAAATAACGGTGGTGGGCAAGCTCAAGCGCCAGCAGCAAAACCAGCAGCGCCAGCAGCACCAGCTTCAAATGCAAGTGGTGTTGTGGCAAAAGCTCAGCAATATATTGGTGTGCCTTACGTATGGGGCGGCGCATCTCCAAGCGGTTTCGACTGCAGTGGTTTCATCTCTTACGTTTACGGTGTAGGTAGACAAACGGCAGCAGGCTTCTATAGCTCTGCAACAAAAGTTAGCTCGCCACAACCAGGAGATTTAGTATTCTTTGCTAATACGTATAAAAAAGGTATCTCTCATATCGGTATTGTTGTTGGTGACGGTACGATGATTCATGCGGGTCCAAGTGGTATCGCGGTATCTAACTTAAGTAACTCTTATAACCAGAAACATTTTGCTGGATACGGTAGATTATAAGATTTTTTAGGACATAAAACTTGAATATAAAGTCGATAGCTTACTATTTTAGGAGTGGGTTATCGGCTTTTTTTACGTTTTCACGTTTTCTTAAAAAGAAGTATAGTGAGGATGGGGGTGATATATTTGTTAGAAGGAAGACAAATATTACTAGAGGAAACTCCGTTTTCGGAAGAACGCTTGTATCGTTTACAAGAAGAAGGAACTGTTTCGATTGTAAGAGGAATCATTCAGAAGAGAGGACACTATGTATGCCAACGCTGCGGAAATGATGTGTCCCGTTTATTTGCATCCTTTCTTTGTAAACGGTGCGGTAAAGTATGTACATACTGCCGAAAGTGTATTGTGATGGGGCGAGTAAGCGAGTGTACGAAGCTTGTCCGTTTTTTACAAAGGTTTAACGGTGTATGTATAGAGGATGCATTGCAGTGGACAGGAGTGCTATCCATAGGACAAGAGTTAGCATCAAAAGGTGTGTTAGAAGCTGTTAAAAGAAAAGAATCCTTTTTTGTATGGGCTGTTTGCGGTGCTGGTAAAACGGAAATGCTATTTCATGGTATAGAAGAAGCGCTTCGGAGCGGAGAGAGGGTCTGCATTGCAACTCCTCGTACCGATGTAGTGCTTGAGCTGTATCCGCGTCTTAAAGGTGTCTTCCCATCTGTCTCTATTGCCGCTTTGTATGGCGGAAGTGAAGATCATAAGAAGAATGCACAGCTTGTAATTGCAACAACCCATCAGTTATTACGCTACTATAGAGCATTTCAAGTGATGGTTGTTGATGAAATTGATGCATTTCCATATGCGATAGATGAAACGTTGCAGCATGCTGTAAAATGGGCTTCTACAGAAATTGCCGCACGTATATATGTAACAGCGACGCCATCAGAAGCATGGAAGAAAAAGATACAATCTGGAAAACAAAAAGGAGTGATTATTCCCGCACGTTATCATCGTCATCCGCTTCCTGTCCCCGAATTTCGTTGGTGTGGAAACTGGAAACATACGTTGCACAAGAAGAAAATTCCTCGTATTTTACTACAATGGATCAACGAATATCTCCAAAAACAATACCCCATCTTTTTATTTCTCCCACACGTTTCATATATTGACGAAGTAACAACTCTTTTAAAGAAAATAAATGTGAAGATTGAAGGTGTGCATGCTGAAGATAAGGCACGTAAAGAGAAAGTAAACGACTTTCGTACCGGTGAGATTCCGCTCCTTGTGACAACGACAATTTTAGAGCGTGGTGTTACTGTTCCGAATTTACAAGTAGCTGTACTTGGTGCAGAAGAAACAGTTTTTTCAGAGAGTGCACTTGTCCAAATTGCAGGACGTGCAGGACGAAGTATATCCGCGCCAAATGGTGAAGTTATCTATTTTCATTACGGAAAAACAGAAGTGATGGTGCGGGCTAGACGCCATATTCAGCAAATGAATAGTAGAGCAAAGCATCAAGGGCTGATTGAATAATGCACTGTTTAATTTGTGATGATTTTTTTATGGAGCAAGTTAGTTGGTTTTCATTTTTTGTAAAGCAGCATCAAAGTTGTATATGCTCGCACTGTGAGAAGCGGTTTTCTTATGTAATAGGAAAGGTATGTGAAGATTGTGGTCGGCCGCTTAAAGATCTTCTTGATATATATAAGAGAGGGGACGTTTGTTATGATTGCATGCGCTGGAGAGAGCAGAATGTTTTACCGTATGTGAAGAATCGATCGTTATACGTATATAATGATTGGATGGAAGAAGTGTTAGCTCGCTTTAAATTTCGTGGTGATGCTGTACTTGCTTCTTTATTTGCTGCTGATTTACGTAGCGCCTATCAAACGTATTTTTTGAATTTTAAAGTCGTTCCAATTCCGTTAAGTAGAGAACGAGAACAAGATAGGGGATTTAATCAAGCGGAACTTCTTGCTGAATGTTTACAAGTTCCTCTTATGAAAAGTTCATTTATGAGAAGTGAAACAGAGAAGCAGAGTAAGAAAACGAGGAAACAACGTCTAACGTCATCGTGTCCGTTTTACTTTACTTTAGAAGAAGACTTTACAGATTTTAATATTGTACTAGTTGATGACGTATATACAACGGGCATTACGGTGAGGCAGGCAGCAAGGTGTTTTTATGAAAAAGGAGCTAAGAGCGTATCATCACTTACGCTCTGCCGTGGGTGATGTCGAAAGGTAAGATAAAAAGGCGATAACTCTTCTTTGACTTTTCACTTTCGGATTCGTTATATTCAAGGTATGGGGTAAGTACCCTGATTTTAAGATTGAAGGGAATGGAAGAAGCATGCAAGGAAAAGTGAAATGGTTTAATGCAGAAAAAGGTTTTGGGTTTATTGAGCGAGAAGAGGGAGATGACGTGTTCGTTCATTTTTCTGCAATCCAACAAGATGGTTATAAGTCTTTAGAAGAAGGTCAAGCAGTTGAATTTGATATCGTAGAAGGTGCGCGTGGTCCACAAGCAGCAAACGTTGTAAAAGTATAAGTAGTTGCCCTTATTTTTAGAAATATATATTTGAAACAAGGTGCTGTAAGTCAGGATCAGCGTTTCATATAAGAACGAATGAACCTCCGTTAACACGGAGGTTTTTATTATTGCTGCCTAACCTCCTGATTATTACAATGCTTGGCTAGCGCTACTCTTTTATCTAAAAAGAAAGTTTTTCGCTCTTTTCTTCCAGACAAAATTTTGTAAAAAATTCGTAACGAATTCTTCACACGTATATAACGTAACTATCATATAAAAAGGTTAAACTAATAGTAGGAAAGATATTTCATTTCTTTTCTACAAAAAATGATAATTTTTTTTACACATGTAGAAGGAGTTTTCGCACTTTTGTCGAAACCCTATACATAGGCTTGAAAGGAGGAGTTCATCTATGAAATTTAACATTCGCGGTGAAAATATTGAAGTAACTCCAGCATTAAAGGAATATGTAGAGAAAAAGCTAGGGAAATTAGAACGCTATTTTGATACATTTCCAGAGATTAAGGTAAACTTAAAAGTATACTCTGACAAGCAACGTGTGGAAGTAACAATTCCATTCCCGGATTTATTACTTCGCGCAGAAGAAACAAACAATGATATGTACTCTGCGATTGATTTAGTACTTGATAAAATTGAGCGACAAATTCGCAAACATAAAACAAAGGTAAATCGTAAGTTACGTGAAAAAGGATCTCCGAAAAACTTATTTATTCTTCCAGAGCAAACAGCAGTAGCGGTGGCAGATACAGTTGATGAAGAGATGGAGCTTGTGCGTACGAAGCGATTTGATTTAAAACCAATGGATGTAGAAGAAGCGGTTTTACAAATGGATATGTTAGGTCATAACTTCTTCGTCTTTACAAATGCAGCTACAAATGAAACGAATGTGGTGTATAGCCGTAAAGATGGGAAATATGGTTTAATTGAAACAACATAAATAATTAAAAGCGCAGCTC
The DNA here is from genome assembly GCF_000712595.1 of Bacillus manliponensis. GTDB lineage: Bacteria > Bacillota > Bacilli > Bacillales > Bacillaceae_G > Bacillus_A > Bacillus_A manliponensis. Next base: position 184,873 of record NZ_JOTN01000001.1, on the reverse strand, counting down.
TTGCAGCTGCGCTTTTTTGCATACGCTCTGTACAGCCGATTGTTGTCATAGAGATAAAATAAGTGTTACAATTATTGATAGGTTTCCATTTTTATCCCCATATATAAGGGTGAGAAAAAATGAACGTATGAAAATACAATGAAGTAGTATGATAAAATATTCAACTAAGTATAAGTATATAACATATGTCTGTGACAACTTGTACTTCATTATAAGAAAAGAGGAGCGTATTCCCATGATTGGTATTTTAAAAAAGGTGTTCGATTCAAATCAGCGCCAAGTTAAACGTATGCAAAAAATCGTGGATCAAATAGAAGCACTAGGACCAGATATCGCAAAATTATCAGACGAGCAATTAAGAGGAAAAACAATTGAGTTTAAAGAGCGTTTGACAAAAGGTGAAACGGTGGATGATCTATTGCCAGAGGCTTTTGCTGTTGTTCGTGAAGGTGCAACACGTGTGCTTGGTATGCGTCCGTATCCAGTCCAGTTAATGGGTGGTATCTCTTTACATGAAGGAAATATTTCTGAGATGAAAACAGGGGAAGGAAAAACATTAACTTCCACACTTCCTGTATATTTGAATGCCTTAACAGGAAAAGGTGTTCACGTTGTTACAGTAAATGAATACTTAGCACAGCGTGATGCAAGTGAAATGGGTCAATTGCATGAGTTTTTAGGGCTAACAGTTGGAATTAACTTAAACAGTATGTCTCGTGAAGAGAAGCAAGCGGCTTATGCAGCTGATATTACATATAGTACAAACAATGAACTTGGGTTTGACTACCTTCGTGATAATATGGTGCTATACAAAGAGCAACGTGTACAACGTCCACTTCATTTTGCAATCATCGATGAAGTCGATTCCATCTTAATTGATGAAGCTCGTACACCGCTTATTATTTCGGGACAGGCTCAAAAATCAACAGAGCTATACTTATATGCAAATGCATTCGTTCGTACATTAACAAATGAAAAAGAATATGCGTTTGATGAAAAAACGAAGAATGTTATGTTAACAGAAGAAGGTATTAATAAGGCAGAAAAAGGTTTCAATATTGAAAACTTATTTGACTTGAAACATGTAACATTGCTGCACCATATTAATCAGGCTCTTCGTGCGCATGTTGTTATGCATCGTGATACAGATTATGTTGTACAAGAAGGAGAAATCGTAATTGTTGACCAATTCACAGGTCGTCTTATGAAAGGTCGTCGCTATAGTGAAGGGTTGCATCAATCAATTGAAGCAAAAGAAGGCGTAGAGATTCAGAATGAAAGCATGACGCTTGCAACAATTACATTCCAAAACTACTTCCGTATGTATGAAAAATTATCAGGTATGACAGGTACTGCGAAGACGGAGGAAGAAGAGTTCCGCAATATTTATAATATGAGCGTTATTGAAATTCCAACGAATAAACCGATTGTTCGTGACGATCGTGCGGACTTAATTTTCAAAACGATGGAAGGAAAGTTTAATGCTGTTGTCAACGATATTGTTGAACGTCATCGCAATGGACAGCCTGTTCTTGTTGGTACAGTTGCAATCGAAACATCCGAATTAATTTCAAAAATGTTAACACGTAAAGGCGTACGTCATAACATATTAAATGCGAAAAACCATGCGCGTGAAGCAGATATTATTACAGAAGCGGGCTATAAAGGCGCGGTAACAATTGCAACAAACATGGCCGGTCGTGGTACAGATATTAAACTTGGTGAAGGCGTAAAAGAAGCTGGTGGCCTTGCGGTTATCGGTACAGAGCGTCATGAAAGCCGCCGCATTGACAATCAGTTACGTGGTCGTTCAGGGCGTCAAGGAGACCCTGGTGTAACGCAGTTCTATTTATCAATGGAAGATGAGTTAATGCGTCGCTTTGGCTCTGATAATATGAAAGCGATGATGGACCGCCTTGGTATGGATGATTCACAACCAATCGAAAGTAAAATGGTTTCTCGTGCAGTAGAATCTGCACAAAAACGAGTAGAGGGTAACAACTATGATGCTCGTAAACAGCTTCTGCAATACGACGATGTTCTTCGTCAGCAGCGTGAAGTCATTTACAAGCAGCGTCAAGAAGTAATGGAATCTGATAACTTACGCGGCATCATTGAAGGTATGATAAAGTCAACAGTAGAACGTGTTGTCGGGGTTCATACACAAGAGGAGCTAGAGGAAGATTGGAACATTGCAGGGCTTGTTGAATACTTAAATGCAAACCTTCTGCAAGAGGGAGATGTAACAGAAGAGCAATTACGTCTTCTTGCACCAGAAGAAATGATTGAAACAATCTATGCAAAAGTGAAAGAGCGTTATGATGAAAAAGAATCGAATCTTCCAGAAGAACAAATACGTGAATTTGAAAAGGTAGTTGTATTCCGCGTTGTTGATACGAAATGGATGGGACACATCGATGCGATGGATCATCTTCGCGAAGGTATTCATTTACGTGCGTACGGTCAAATCGACCCGCTTCGTGAATACCAAATGGAAGGATTCGCAATGTTTGAGTCAATGATTGCTTCAATTGAAGAAGAAATCTCTCGTTATATTATGAGAGCTGAAATCGAACAAAACTTAGAGCGCCAAGAAGTAGCAAAAGGTCAAGCAGTTCGCCCAAGCGCTGACGGCGAAGAAACAAAAAAGAAGCCAGTCGTAAAAAATGACCAAACAGGACGAAATGAAGACTGCCCATGCGGAAGCGGAAAAAAATATAAAAATTGCTGTGGGTGATAAGAAAAGCGGAGCCGACTGTTTAGCTTCATTGGCTAAGGTCCTTTCGCACAGAAAGTGATTTGTACTTTCTCGTGCGGAAGGTTCTTAGACAGAAGAGGCTAGGAGGCGCAGCTGGACAATAAGAAAAGTGAAGGTGGCTCTTTAGAACAGGAAGGCGCGAAACAGCTGACTGTTCTAGCCGCTGTCGCTGGATAACCCATATACAAAACGGGGTTGACTCTCTCTGAAAAAGCAGAGAGAGTCAACCATGCTTTATGGAAAAATGATAGTGAATGACTATAGAGGTGACTGATATGATGGAATTAGTAGAAATCAGACAAGAGTTAGAAAAAATGGCTAAGCGATTAGCGGACTTCAGGGGGTCTCTTTGACCTCGCTGGTAAGGAAGCACGCATTGCTGAATTAGAAGAAGTAATGATGGGTGCAGGTTTTTGGGATGATCAAAAAGCGGCACAAGTTGTTATTAACGAAGCGAATGCGTTAAAGGATATGGTTGGGAAGTTCCATGAACTAAATGACATGTTTGAGAACTTAGAAGTAACACATGAGCTTGTAAAAGAAGAATATGATGAAGATTTACATGCTGAGTTAGAATCTGAAGTAAAGACATTAGTAGAAGAAATGAACGAATATGAGTTACAGCTTCTATTAAAAGACCCATATGATAAAAATAACGCGATTTTAGAATTACATCCAGGTGCTGGTGGAACAGAGTCTCAAGACTGGGGCTCTATGTTACTTCGTATGTACACGCGTTGGGCTGAAAAGCGTGGCTTTAAAGTAGAAACGTTAGATTATCTTCCAGGTGACGAAGCTGGTATTAAGAGTGTTACACTTGCAATTCGTGGTCATAATGCGTACGGCTATTTAAAAGCGGAAAAAGGTGTACACCGTCTTGTTCGTATTTCACCGTTTGATTCATCTGGTCGCCGTCATACATCATTTGTATCTTGTGAAGTGATGCCAGAATTCGAAGGTGACATTGAAATCGAAGTTCGTACAGAGGACATTAAAGTAGATACGTACCGTGCGAGCGGTGCAGGTGGTCAGCACATTAATACGACTGACTCTGCTGTTCGTATTACACATATCCCAACAAATACGGTTGTAACATGTCAATCTGAGCGTTCACAAATTAAAAACCGTGAAAAAGCGATGAAGATGTTAAAAGCGAAGTTATATCAAAGAAAATTAGAAGAACAGCAAGCTGAGCTTGATGAAATTCGTGGTGAGCAAAAAGAAATCGGATGGGGAAGCCAAATCCGTTCTTACGTGTTCCACCCATACTCTCTTGTAAAAGACCACCGTACAAATACTGAGGTTGGTAACGTACATGCGGTAATGGACGGAGACATTGACTCCTTTATTGATGCATACTTACGTTCCCGCATTTAATAAAAAAAATGCCAACGGAATGTTGGCTGTGGTTGAGGAAAAGTATGAAGAGATAAGGGGAAAGAACTTTCTTTTATCTGAGAGGGGAGAAGTTGCGATGACAACTTCTCTTTTTGGTGGGTGTATCTCTATCATAGTCGTAAGAGTATGACCTTGTAAAAAGTAGAAAATAATAAAATCATACGTGCAATTTATGCAGTATGTAGAAATATTCCTTCGTTCTTTTTCTAAAGGAAATTTCTTTTTGTGGAGTTTGTTCAAGAAATTGAAACAATTTTAGAGCAATATGTAAGGTAGTATTTCATGTGTAGATAGTAATAACAACAGGGAGCGATAAAGATGAAGAAGAAATTGTTGGCTGTCGTACTTGGTGCATCAGTTGCACTTACATTAGGAGCATGTGGAAATAAAGAAGAGAAACCTTCTACAAAATCAGGGGAGACTGCAAGTACAGATAGCGGAGAGAAGCTATATCAAAAAAGTTGTGCTGGTTGTCACGGTAACGATTTGCAAGGGTTAAATGCACCGCCTTTAGATACAGTGGGCAGTAAGTTTGATGAAAAAGAAATTGAGCAAATCATTGTAAAAGGTCGTGGCTCAATGCCAGCTGGTATGCTTCAAGGTGAAGAGGCAACAAAAGTAGCAGAATGGTTAGCGGAGCATAAATAATATCTTTCCCAAAATCTTCCGTTTGAAGACGGAAGATTTTATCATGTTGTCGTATAAAATGCTTCGTGTAACAGAACTGTAATGAAATTGTATCTGAACTGGAAGATGAATAGTGTTACAATGTAGAACGTAGTATTTTCTGTAGAATTTTGCCGGAAAATATACATATCATCGTAATAGCGCGAATGTTTGTTATAGCGATAAAGGAAAAAGAGTGTCAAAAAAAAATCATTAGTATTGGGTGATAAATAATGATAACAATGACGAATGTTTATAAAGAGTATCCAAATGGTATGAAAGCCATTGATGGACTAACAGTAAAAATTAAGCAAGGTGAATTTGTATATGTAGTTGGACCAAGTGGTGCAGGTAAATCTACATTTATTAAAATGATGTACCGCGAAGAAAAACCAACAACAGGATCAATTAACGTAAATGGTTTAGTAATTGAATCATTAGCAGAGCGTGATGTACCGTATTTCCGTCGCCAGTTAGGCGTAATCTTCCAAGACTTTAAATTACTTCCGAAGTTAACTGTTTATGAAAATGTAGCGTTTGCGTTAGAAGTAATTGAAGAGGAAGAAGATGTAATTCGTGAGCGAGTAACAGAAGTATTAGGACTTGTAGGTCTTGAAGATCGTGCAGAAGCACTTCCAAATGAGCTTTCAGGTGGAGAGCAGCAGCGTGTAGCAATTGCGCGTGCGATTGTTAACAGGCCGAAAGTTGTAATTGCCGACGAACCAACTGGTAACTTAGATATTGATACGGCACTTGAGATTATGAACATTTTCAAACGCATTAATGAGCGTGGAACGACAATTGTTATGGCGACTCATAATGCTGATATCGTAAATACAATCCGTCATCGTGTAATTGCAATTGAGAGCGGAAAAATTGCTCGAGATGAGATGGAGGGAGGATACGGTTATGAAGAATAAAACCCTTTTTCGTCATTTAAGAGAAGGAGTGAAGAACCTTTCTCGTAACGGTTGGATGACATTTGCTTCTGTAAGTGCAGTAACAGTTACGTTATTGCTTGTAGGTGTCTTTTTAACAGCGATTATGAACATGAACCATCTTGCGACGAAGCTAGAGGAAGATGTAGAAATTCGTGTATTAATTGACCCAGCAGCGCAAAAAGAAGATCAAAAGAAATTAAAAGCAGATATTGAGAAAATTAAGCAAGTTGATTCGATTGAATTCTCTTCAAAAGATGAAGAGTTAGATAAACTGTTAAAGAGTTTAGGGGATAGCTCAAAGTCATTTGAGTTATTTGAACAAGATAATCCGTTAAAAGATGTATACGTTGTAAAGGCAAAAACACCAACAGATACAGCAACAATTGCAAAGAAAATCGGAAAGATGAAATTTGCGAATAAAGTTGAGTATGGTAAAGATAAGGTAGAGAAGTTGTTTGATACAGTACAAACAGGACGTAATATCGGTATCGTGTTAATTGCTGGTTTACTATTTACAGCAATGTTCTTAATCTCTAATACAATTAAAATTACAATTTACGCACGCAGTACAGAGATTGAAATTATGAAACTTGTTGGAGCGACAAACTGGTTTATTCGTTGGCCGTTCCTATTAGAAGGATTATTCCTAGGATTATTAGGATCAATCATTCCAATTGTTATTGTGGCAATTTCTTACAATTCATTGCAAAGTATGTTTAACGAGCAACTAGGCGGAACGATGTTTGAAGTTCTTCCATTTAGTCCATTTATTTTCCAATTATCAGGATTATTAATGTTAATTGGAGCTTTAATTGGTATGTGGGGAAGTGTAATGTCAATTCGTCGCTTCTTAAAAGTTTAAAAAAGTTGCAAACATATTTCGTACAAGCTTATCATATAGTAGAAGTAGATAAAGGCATCACACAGAGTGTGATGCCTTTTCATACACCAGTGTGTATTCGGAAAGGGGAATTCCGTATTGAAACGTAGAGTTGCAATTATAGGAATGCTTGTTACATTTTTTTTGGGTGCCGGTAGTATGTTTGTGGGCTTATCTTGGCTCGGAAGCAGCTCTTACATGGCACAGTCTATTACAGGTGAACAGAAATCAGATTTAGATAAGATTGGTGAAGCATATGCGCTAATCGATTCGCGTTATGTGGAAGATGTGAAAGATGAGAAGCTTGTAGAAGGAGCGATACAAGGAATGCTCGCTACGTTAAAAGATCCATACTCTACATATATGGATAAGAAAACAGCACAGCAATTTGAGCAATCGCTTGATCCAGAGCTTGAAGGAATTGGTGCGGAAGTGAATAAGACGGATGATAAACTGATTATTGTCTCGCCAATTAAAGATTCACCAGCAGAAAAGGCCGGTATTAAACCGAACGATCAAATTTTATCTGTTGATGGAAATGGTGTCTCGGAGTTAACACGTGAAGAAGCAGTTATGAAGATTCGCGGGAAGAAAGGGACAAATGTTACGCTCGAAATTAAACGTGCTGGTGTTTCTGAGCCGTTAATCTTTAACATTAAGCGTGATAAAATTCCAATTTTCACTGTGTTTAGCTCGGTGAAAGAAGAGAATAACAAAAATATTGGTTACATACAAATTACGTCATTCTCAGAAAAAACAGCAGATGAATTTACAAAGCAGCTAAAAGAGCTTGAGAGCAAAAATATTGAAGGACTTGTCATCGATGTGCGTGGCAATCCAGGTGGTTATTTAGAAAGTGTGGAAGAGATTTTAGAGCATTTTGTGACAGACAAGAAGCCAATTCTGCAAGTTGAGCAACGAAATGGTGAAAAACAAAAAGTATATACGAAACAAAAAGAACGTAAGTCATATCCAGTCTCTGTCTTAATTGATGGCGGAAGTGCATCCGCATCTGAAATTTTAGCCGGTGCATTAAAAGAAGGCGAAGGGTATGAGTTAGTCGGAGAGAACACGTTTGGAAAAGGAACTGTACAGCAAGCTGTCCCATTCTCTGACGGTAGTAACATTAAATTGACAATGTTCAAATGGTTAACGCCAGATGGGAATTGGATTCATGAAAAAGGAATTAAACCAACTGTTGAAGTGAAACAGCCAGATTACTATCATGCAACGCCAATCCAAATTGAAGAGGCGCTAGCATACAATGACAACGATGAACAAATTAAGCACGCGCAAAGCATGCTAAAGAGCCTTGGCTATGAGCCAGGACGCGAAGATGGTTACTTCAGTAAAGAAACAGAAGCTGCCGTAAAAGCGTTCCAATCGGAGAAAGGTATTGAAGTTACAGGAAAGCTCGACAAAAAAACAGCAGAAGCAATTCAAAATGCGATCATTGAAAAAATCCGCTCTGGCGAAAATGACCTGCAGTTACAAGCAGCCTTAAAGTTAATGACGAAATAAAGAGAAGCCCACAAGCTAAGTTTGTGGGCTTCTTCGTATGTTGGCGGGAAGAAGAAGGGGCCAGTAACTTTTTCGTTTATTCAGTCAAAACAGGTGATAATGCGGTCACTTTTTCGTTTATTCAGTCAAAACAGGTGATAATGCGGTCACTTTTTCGTTTATTCAGTCAAAACAGGTGATAATGCGGTCACTTTTTCGTTTATTCAGTCAAAACAGGTGATAATGCGGTCACTTTTTCGTTTATTCAGTCAAAACAGGTGATAATGCGGTCACTTTTTCGTTTATTCAGTCAAAACAGGTGATAATGCGGTCACTTTTTCGTTTATTCAGTCAAAACAGGTGATAATGCGGTCACTTTTTCGTTTATTCAGTCAAAACAGGTGATAATGCGGTCACTTTTTCGTTTATTCAGTCAAAACAGGTGATAATGCGGTCACTTTTTCGTTTATTCAGTCAAAACAGGTGATAATGCGGTCACTTTTTCGTTTATTCAGTCAAAACAGGTGATAATGCGGTCACTTTTTCGTTTATTCAGTCAAAACAGGTGATAATGCGGTCACTTTTTCGTTTATTCAGTCAAAACAGGTGATAATGCGGTCACTTTTTCGTTTATTCAGTCAAAACAGGTGATAATGCGGTCACTTTTTCGTTTATTCGGTCAAAACAGGTGATAATGCGGTCACTTTTTCGTTTATTCAGTCAAAACAGGTGATAATGCGGTCACTTTTTTATTTATTCAGCCAACTGTCTCCGCAAGTTATGATAATATAAGAAATAAAAAGAGATTATTTTACAAATGGTGGTGAGTACGTTCGTGGAAGAATTGTTATTGGAAATTGGAAGAGGGATTGGGCGTCTATTCTTAAATCCTGCGTTTTACGTATTCTTTATTAGTTGTGCTCTCGTTGGTTATTTCCGCATGAACCGAGAGCGAAAGGATTTTTCATTTAAAGTGTATGATATGTGGTATGAACTGCGAACGTCATTGTTTGCGGCAATTGGATATGGATTATGTGTATCTGTCGTAACAGTAGGGGCAGGTCTTATTTTTTCAGAGGCTAGCTTACTTGCAATGACCATTTGGATGGTGTTATTTGCACTTGTTGTTCAGTATAGATACATATCTCCAGCGTACACTGTGAGCATTGCGATTGCGATAACTTTATTATCTTCAAAGCTACCAATCTCATTTTTACAATTAAAGAGTGGAGAAGAAGCAAGCATTGTTTCACTCGCGATTTTACTCGGGCTTTTATTAGTTGTCGAAGGATTGTTAATTTCAAAGCAGGCAGCGAATCACTCTATGCCAAAGCTAAGAAAAGGGAAGCGCGGTTTAAATATTGGTCTTCATGAAGCGAAGCGCTTATGGATGGTACCAGTATTTTTCCTTGTACCAGGCGATGCAATTACACAGTTTCTTTCGTGGTGGCCAGTTGTTTCGCTAGGACAAGAGACATATTCAATTGTCCTTGTTCCATTTCTAATTGGATTTATTCGCACAGTGAAGGGCTTTGAACCGAAAGAAGCGTTATTATTTACGGGACGCCGTGTACTAGGACTAGCAGTTATTGTTCTTGTATTAGGCGCGGCAAGTTACTTTTCATCTGTCTTTGCGATTGTCGCGATGGGCGCGGCGATGCTCGGTCGCTTTACAATTGCGATGCAAGAGCGAATTCAAGATGAAAACCGCGAACCATATTTTGCGGTGCGCAATAATGGTTTAGTTGTACTAGGGGTAATTCCTAACACTGCTGGAGCAGAGATGAGACTACAGCCTGGTGAAGTAATTGCAAAAGTAAATGGATCCATCCCAACAACTGTTGATGAATTTTATAATGCACTTCAGTCCCGTACAACGGGGGCGTTTTGTAAACTAGAAGTAATTGATACAAAAGGTGAACGTCGCCTTATTCAGCAGGCGATTTACGCTGGTGAGCATCATGAACTTGGCGTTGTATTTGTAGGACAAAATCATAAATGGGATACGGAAGTTATATAAATGTTGTTCAAAAGATCTATAACCATTCATAAAGAGAATGGTTATAGATCTTTTTTGCATTTTATTATTAGATTAAAGAGAGACTCTGCTTACTTCTATATGTTCGTCACTAGAAGCTTATATCATAGATAGATATTGTAAAGGTTGTTATGATATAATTGATAACGGTTATCAATTATTGAGACTTTGCTATTAGGAAAAGTCTTTTTATCCCGCATTAACGTGCTGTAATACTCCTACCTCAAAACTTGAGAAAAAGCGAAGAAGTTTAGGTGGGAGATAAACAGCACGTAAAAGCCCGATTGGTCGGGCTAATAATCAGTGGGGGATGGAGAAAACCCCCACTGATTAAAGTTTCACTTTATTTTGGATGAAGGAGGGAGTTTATGTTACGTCGGTTTTTTTCTTACTATAAGCCATATAAGGGCTTATTTATACTTGATTTTTCCTGTGCTGTAATTGCTGGTTTGTTGGAACTTGCGTTTCCGCTTATTATAAATCAATTTATTGATAAATTACTGCCAGGACAAAATTGGTCATTGATTTTATGGGCCTGTATCGGTTTATTTGCAGTTTATGTACTAAATGCCGGTTTGCAATACGTTGTTACATACTGGGGGCATATGCTCGGAGTTAATATTGAAACGGATATGCGTCAAAAGTTATTTAATCATGTTCAAAAGCTATCATTTCGATTTTTTGATAATAATAAGACCGGTCATTTAATTTCACGCCTTACAAATGATTTAATGGAGATTGGTGAAGTTGCCCATCATGGACCAGAAGATTTATTTATTGCCATTATGACATTAATTGGAGCATTTTCATTTATGATGATGATTAACTGGAAGTTAGCCTTGCTTACATTCTTCGTTATTCCATTTTTACTTTGGTTAGCACTGTATTTCAATCGTAAGATGACAGTTACGTTTAGACGCTTATTTTCAGATGTTGCGGACTTTAATGCGTGTATTGAGAATAATGTTGGTGGAATTCGTGTTGTACAAGCATTCGGCAATGAGGAGTTTGAAAAAGGGCAATTTGCAGTAAATAATGCTCGCTTTCGTACGACAAAGCTTATGGCGTATAAGATTATGGCGTTAAATTCATCAATTAGTTATATGTTAATGCGCCTTGTTACTTTATTTGTATTAGTATGCGGGACTTGGTTCGTTTTACAAGGGGAACTAACATATGGCGGATTTGTTGGTTTTGTATTATTAACAAATATTTTCTTCCGTCCAATTGAAAAGATTAATGCTGTTATTGAAAGTTATCCAAAGGGAATTGCAGGATTTAAAAGGTATGTTGAACTGCTAGAAACAGAACCTGATATCGCAGATGCAAAGGATGCAATGGTAGTAAAACATGTACATGGTGATATTCAATATAACAACATTACTTTCGGATATGAGGAACAAGAACCGATTTTGAAACATATTGATTTGAAAATTAATGCGGGAGAAACGGTTGCGTTTGTTGGACCATCTGGTGCTGGAAAAACAACGTTATGTAGCTTATTACCACGCTTTTATGAGATTACAGATGGCTCTATAACAATCGATGGTATTGATATAAAGGAAATGACACTGTCATCACTTCGTAAACAAATTGGGATTGTACAACAAGATGTCTTCCTATTCTCTGGGACAATCAGAGAGAATATTGCCTATGGAAACTTACAAGCTTCAGAAACTGAAATTTGGCAAGCTGTTAAACGAGCACAATTAGAAGACTTAATTTATTCGCAGCCAGCTGGATTAGACACAGTAATTGGTGAACGAGGGGTGAAGCTTTCAGGCGGACAAAAGCAGCGTCTCGCAATTGCTCGTATGTTCTTGAAAAATCCACCGATTTTAATTTTAGATGAAGCGACTTCTGCACTCGATACAGAAACGGAACTTGCGATTCAAAAGTCACTTGCTGAATTAGCGGTTGGTCGCACAACATTAGTAATCGCCCACAGGCTCGCAACGATTAAAAATGCAGATCGAATTATCGTTGTGAATAAAGATGGCATTGCTGAACAAGGTTCGCATGAGGAGCTCCTACATAAAGGCGGGGGTTATAGTAAATTGTACGAAGCGCAATTTAGCTCATAACATTATGCGTTAAGGGAATCTGACAAATGAAAGAAGTAAATAGTGAAGTAGCTATTACATAAGTATTTTTATATAAAAAAGTATATTATAGAGATAGGTACAAACAAATAGTGAAGTCATAGGAGGAAGTAAATCATGCTTGTAACAACAACCTCGACAATTCAAGGGAAAGAAATAACAGAGTACATCGACATCGTAAATGGAGAAGCGATTATGGGAGCAAATATTGTACGTGACTTATTTGCGTCTGTTCGTGATGTTGTTGGTGGGCGTTCTGGTGCATACGAAGAAAAATTAAAAGAAGCGCGCGATATTGCGATGGAAGAAATGAAAACAGTTGCAAAACAAAAGGGTGCCAATGCGATTGTCGGTATTGATATCGATTATGAAGTAGTACGCGATGGTATGTTAATGGTTGTAGTTAGCGGTACAGCGGTACGTGTATCGTAAATATAAAAAATGCTCAGCGAATGAACGCTGAGCATTTTTTTATCCCGCATTAACTGGCTGTAAGACTCCCACCTCAAAACTTAGAGGGTTCAGAGAAGTTTAGGTGGGAGATTAACAGCCAGTAAAAGCCCGATTGGTAGGGCTAACAATCAGTGGGGATGGAGAAAACCCCCACTGATTGAAGTTTCACTTTATAAATCTTTTTTCAAATAATAATGCTTATGATCCCTACCAACATTCTCAAGAACGCCAAATTGTTCATAACCGTGCTTCTTATAAAAATCTAATGCCTGGAAGCTTAGTGTATCTACTTTAATAAAATCACAATCGTTATTGATTGCGATGTGCTCTATTTCTAATAATAGCTTAGATCCGTATCCAAGCTTACGTATATCTTCATCAAGCATGAAAGTATGAATTTCTAGCCAGTTCCAACAAATTTCTCCTAGTACACCCCCATGAACCTTCCCATCTTCATCTCGAAGGAAAAGCTGAATTTCTTTATATCTTCCACCTAAATCTTTTGGGAAATGCTTTAAGTTATATTCATAAAGTTTATTGTTCACATGATTTTTATCTTGTTCATTCAATTCTTTCGTAATGTGTAACTGCATAATAGATTTCTCCCCTTAATGTCGTCATTTGTATATTTCTTAGGAAATGAAACGAAATTTATCCCGCATTAACGGGCTGTAAAAACTCCCACCTCAAAACTTGAGGGAAGCGAAGAAGTTTAGGTGGGAGATAAACAGCCCATAAAAGCCCGATTGGTTCAACTAACACTAAGTGGGGGATGAAGAAAACCCCCACTTAGTGAAGTTTCACTTTATCAAATAGACTGCTGATAAGTTCGAATTTCCTGAAGCAACCTTTCGTATTCTTGCTCTAGCAGTGCGGCATTGTCATTTTTACTTGGCATTGAGAGTCTCCCAATAACTTCTGTTAACCTTGTTTGGAGGCGCATTAGCTCTTGTTCTGCTGGATTGACAGAAGTTTTTTCTGTTTTCGTTGTATACTGTTCGTAATTTCCGTGAAAGACTCTTGGCGCATCTTCATCAATGTGTAAAATATGATCAGCGACGTTACGGATAAACGTACGGTCGTGACTGACAAATAATACAGTTCCCGGGTACTCTGCTAACATGTCTTCTAGTTCTTCTTGTGCGAGGATATCCAAATAGTTTGTTGGTTCATCAAGAAGCAGCATATTGTAATCACCAAGGAAAATCTTTGCTAATGCGACTTTCATACGCTCACCACCGCTTAAAACAGAAACATGCTTATGCACATCTTCGCGGCGGAAGAGAAGACGCGCAAGTACGGTCCGAACGAAAGCTTCGCTGTAATTTGTCTCCTCCATAATGTTCTCGATTATTGTTTTTTCAGTTTGTAAAATAGATAACGTTTGTTCAAAATAACCAATTTTACAGCTTTTTGATAATTGAATGCCACGCTCGTTTTCTAAAATCATACGAAAGAGTGTCGTTTTACCGCTTCCGTTTTTGCCGATAATCGCTAGTTTACTGCCTGGTGTGATGCTGCCAGTAATATGTTGAAACAGTGTGCGCTTTCCCATTTTATTTGTTGTTTTATGAAAATGGAGTGCGTATTTACTATGAATCGGCGCATGATACTGCACATCAAATTTCGAACCGACAATTTCTTTTGGTTTTTCTTTTTTCTCTAGTTTTTCAAGACGCGTTTCCAATGTCTTTGCTGCTTTCATCACTTTGCCTTGACTGTTTGCTGCCGCCATTTTAAAGAACTTTGATTCGGCAGAACCAAATCGGCTTGGAATGCTCATCATTCCAGATGCTTGTTGTTTGCGTTTCATAATGGATTGTTCAAGTCGCTTTCTTTCACTTATATATTTCTCATATTCGCCTTGTTGTTCTATTCGTGCCCTTTCTTTTTGTGCCCGGTAATGTGAGTAATTCCCTTTATATTCATGAATAGTGCCGTCTTCGATTTCAATAATCTTTGTGCAAATGCTGTCGAGTAGCGTACGGTCATGTGAAATGAGGACAATGGCTCCTTTATAGGATTGTAATGACTTCTCTAACTGCTCACGACCATGTAAATCTAAATGGCTTGTCGGTTCGTCAGCAAATAAGATAGATGCGTCTTGTTCTAGTGCTGCTGCGATTTTTAAGCGCATATGTTCACCGCCGCTCATTACATTGCCTACGTGGTTAACATTCCATGTCCCTTTTGCAAAGGAAGACGCTCCTTCTGTTTCTTGTTCGCCAAGTTGCGGAATTATTGCTGCTGATCCATAGTGGGTAACAGTTCCGCAATCCGGTTCTAATTCTTTACTTAATATTTGAAGCAATGTTGACTTACCTGCACCGTTTACGCCAACAATACCGATGCGGTCATTTTCGTATATTTCAAGTGATGGCAACGTAAATACGGTACGATCACCAAAGCTCTTCTCAATGTTTTGTGCATGTAAAATGTTCATAAAAAAACCTCCCTAGTTCTACTAGAGAGGGTATGATCCGTCCGTATATGTAAAAATGGTGTGCGCAAATAAGCGATGCACATTTTTACATCGGAAAGTACAGACAAATGGACAGACTAATCCCCTTCTAGTTTTCATCATTTTTGTTCACTATGTGTGATGGATGAATAAAAAAGAGAATTAGAAAATCATTAGACAAAGTACCTTCCTTTCATAAGTTACTTTTATTGTATGCTTATTTTATAAAAATTGTCAAATGAATTAACGGAATAATTTGTTAAATTGTTTCGCTTTTTCGCTTGCCTCTATATCATTTTCAATTTCATTTGGCGCATTTGCAGATCCGATAATGTAGTTAGAGAAAGAAGTACCAACGAAATCAAAGATGTATTGGAACTGCTGAATAAGCGGCAAAGCTTTCAATTTAGGGTTATCGCCACCAACGATTACAACGTACATCTTTTTGCCTTTCATACGCTCTTTAAAGCGAAGTGATGGATCACGCAAGCTTTGTGACCAGCGATCGACGAAGTCTTTCATATGACCGCTCATACCGTACCAGTAAAGAGGTGTTGCAAACACAATTGTGTCATGCTCTAACATTTTCTTTACTAGTTTTTCATAGTCATCATTGATAAATTGAAAACCTTCTGCATCGTGACGCTGATCTTTAACAGGCTCAATTTTGTAGTCACGTAAATGAATGTGCTCTGCATCGATTCCTTCTGTCATCATTTTTGTAAGTGCTTCTGTATTACCATTTTGGCGAGAACTACCGTGTATAACGAACATGTTGTATCAATCCCTTTCTGTATGCTTATTTAAAAGTGTGATATGCTTTTGTAAATTTGATTGAATATGAGAAAGTAATTCGATTTGTTTTGTTACTTCGATTAATTTTTCTTCATATAGTTTCAGAATGCTGGTACATGGATTGTCGTATAAATCTGGCTTGATTTCTAAACAATGAATCATGCGTGCGGTTTCTTCTAAGTTCAAACCGAGGCTCAAATACATTTGAATGAGCTGAACTTTTTCAAGGGCACTTTCGTCAAAGTCACGGTACCCATTTGTGAGCCGTTTGGAAGGGAGTAATCCTTTTTCTTCATAATGACGTAAAGAGCGCTCACTAACCCCTGTTTGTTTTGCTAATTCTCCAATGCGCACTGTTACTTGGCCCCTTTCTTAATCTATTTTAAACCTTTACATTAATGTGAAGGTCAATCTTCTTTTTTTACAAATGCTTGCACATGTTCTAAAAAGACTGTAATCGCTTTTGATCCGAGGTAGTATTTACCGCGAACAATGGAAAAAGGACGGATCAGTTTTTGGGGCAAAGGAATGTGAACAATTTCTCCTGCTTGCAATTCTTTTCGCACTGTCCAGTCGGATAAAATTGCGATGCCTAACCCGGCGGCTACTGCTTCTTTTACACTTTGTGTACTACTAAAAGTGAAGTGACGTTTCATTTTTAATTGATGATCATGAATAAAGCGGTCGCTGTAAGCTCTTGTTCCAGACCCAGTTTCACGTAGTACCCATACTCTATCTTGGAGTGAATGTTCTCCTTTTGTTAGTGGGTGGTTTGATGCAGAAATTAATTTCATTTCATCTTCCATAAAAGGTTCCGCCTTAACGTCGGCATACACAACCTGGCCTTCTACAAGCCCAATGTCAATTTGATTGGATCGTAAACTTTGCAGCACTTCTTCGGTATTGGAAATAAAGGTATGCACTTCAACATGCGGATTTTCATTAGCATAGCCGGCAAGTATTTTAGGTAATAAGTATTCACCAATTGTAAAGCTCGCTCCAATACGAAGAGTCCCCGTCACGACGTTATGAAGTTCGTTAATTTCTTTTTTTGCTTCTTCATATAGACTAAGGATTTGTTTTGCACGAATGTATAAAATGTTACCTGCTTCTGTCATTTGTACATGCTTGGGCGAGCGGTGAAAAAGCGTCGTTCCAAATTCATTTTCTAAATTACGAATGTGCATGCTAACGCCAGGTTGTGATAAGTTTAGAAGTTCTGCCGCACGTGAGAAATGCTGTTGTTCAGCAACAGTGACAAAGATTTTTAAAAGATCGACATTCATAGCGAGGCTCCTTTTTAATCATCAGTTTTACTTATGATTGAGATAGTATATTGATATTTAACTTATGATAACATCCCTTTTACAATAAAAGTATGAATACGAATATTGGAGTGATTGAAAGTGGGAGAGGCGGTTTTATTACAAAAGAAGAAAAGTCTCGGTTTTGGGCAAGGTATATCCATTACATTGCTCATTGCTATTATCGCAAAATATATATCATATATGCCGTTTTTTGCAATTATGGGACAGTTAGTAATCGCAATTTTACTTGGGATGGCGTGGCGTGCATCAGTTGGCGTTCCAGTCGGGGCAACTATAGGAACGAACTTTGCAAGCAAAAAGCTGCTGCGCCTTGGTATTATTTTACTCGGAATGCGCTTAAATATAGCGGATATTATAAAGGCTGGTCCGAAAGTGTTAATAATTGCGGTGTTAGTAATTGTCTTTACACTTGTTACGGTGTATATGTTAACGCGTGCATTTGGGGTAGAGAAGAAGTTAGGTATGTTAACAGCGTGCGGAACAGCGATTTGCGGAGCGGCAGCAATTGTTGCAATTGGTCCGCAGGTGAAAGCAAAAGATGATGAGATTGCCGTAGGAGCAGCAACAATCGCAATTTTAGGTACGATTTTTACGCTGCTTTATACGGTTTTATATTCCGTTTTCGGCTTATCTTCCTATGAATACGGCGTATTTTCTGGAGCAACATTACACGAAATTGCTCACGTCATCGCAGCGGCAGCGCCTGGCGGAAGCGGTGCACTAGATATTGCGATTATCGTGAAGTTAACGCGAGTTGCTCTTCTCGTTCCAGTTGCAATTGGAATTGGTATTTGGTTTCATCGAACAAGTCATGAAGGAAAAAAGAGTTCATGGCGTGATATTCCGATTCCATGGTTCATCTTTGGATTTTTAGCAATGAGTGCCCTGAATTCGGTAGGAATTGTGTCAGAAGAAGTAGCTGAATTTGTTGTAACAGTTGCTTATATGCTTCTTGCAATGGCGATGGCTGGGCTTGGTTTAAATGTACAATTTCAAACGTTTCGTAAGCTTGGACTGAAGGCGTTTTACGCTGGGGTGATAGGATCGGTATTGCTATCGGTATTTGGATATATACTTGTTAAGGTATTGATTTAAGAAGAAAAAGAGCCCTTCACTATAGGGCTCTTTTGCTATTTTTATTCTTCCATATTACTTAATACATTGTGTAAAAATTGTGCATACTGTTCGCGAGTTACTTTCGTAGCAGGTTCGAATTTCCCATTTCCAGTACCAGATGTAATTCCGTAAGAATATACAGCACTAATCGCGTCGTTTGCCCATGAGTTCGTTGGCACGTCAGTAAATGTGTGTTGCTCTAGTGGAAGAAGATCGAAAGCATTTGTAAGAACTTGTGCCATTTCTGCACGTGTTAAGGAAGCTTTCGGACGGAAGTTTCCATTCTCATCGCCACTAAATACGCCAATTTCTGTTAAAGTTAAAATTTCTTCCATAAACATAGTGGAATTTTCGTTTATATCTCCATACGGATTGCTATATTCAATTTGCTCTTCGATGCCGTAAACATTATAAATTAAGCGAGCTACTTGCTCACGAGTTACATCATCTCCAAAACCAAATACACCATTTCCATATCCAGCAATAATTCCTGCATTTGCTAAATCCATAATTGCTGTATATGACCAATGTGTTTGAGGCACATCGTGAAAGACAACAGAGCTTGTCTCTTCAGCTTTTACAGTAGAATGATTTGTGCTTAGTAATACGCCACCCATAATTGTTAAAGATGTAACCGCTTTTAATAATTTTGTTTTCATGTGTAAATCCCCTTCTATTATGTACGTCTTTGTTAGTAATCAAAATTAATATAGATAAAATACTTATAAAAGGCAATAAAACTATCAACATTGGAATATTCCACTTTAATATTACGAATGCGTTAATTATATATTAATAAATTGTAAGATTTTGAGAGAGGGAGTTTTCTTGAAGTGTAACGTACTTATTTTCTTTTTATGTAAAGATATCTTTACTAAGTGGAGGAGAAATTTTACAATTAAAGTAAAGATATCTTTACTTTAAAGGATGAAGCAAATGCCTGTGAAAAATAAAATTAAAGAATTACGAAGAGAAAAAGGAATTACGCAGCTTGAAATGGCAAAAGCAATGGATGTAACAAGGCAAACAATTGTTGCGATTGAAAATCATCACTATAATCCGAGCTTAGAACTGTCCTTAAAAATCGCAACGTATTTTCAAGTAAGTGTAGAAGACATTTTTACATTGCAATAAGGGGGAGTTATGGTGCAAATGCAAGATGAGTACGAAAGACATCAATCAAAGCATTTAAATATTTAGGGATATTTTATGGGATTAGTTTAGCGGTGTGGGGGCTTTACGACCTTATTGTAAACGGGAACCCTGGTGTACCTTTTGTCCTTTTTGTTATTGGACAAATTATGTATTTGTTTGTAATCAATTGGTCGAAGTGGAAGATGAATCGGATGAAAGAGGATGAGTACCCCCCCTGCCATGTAGCAGGGGTTTTTTTATAGAAGACTAGAAGTAAAAGCAACTGAATATAGAAGTATATAAGGAATAAGCAAGCAGATGAACGCCTGCTTCCATGTATATTTTTTATTATGAGATAGCCATAAATCTGTTAGGAAGAAAATGATGCACTAACTATTTTCGTTACAATAAAGGCAGATTTCACGGGAATTCATAGAATCTTCTCCTCTGTTAGTAATCTAGTATCATCTTACCTTTTATTTATTATTTTTACAGAAAAATCCCTTAAAAGTGACGTAACGTCATTTTTTAAAATGAAAGAGGAAAGGGTGCTGAAGATGATTTCAATTCAACAATTAACGAAAGAAACGGGCGTTACAGTGCGCACGTTACGATATTATGATGAGCGTGGTCTGCTGAAACCGAGCGGAAAAACTGAAGGTGGTCATCGCCTATATTCAGAGCAAGATGTGATGAAATTGCAGCAAATTTTATTTTTAAAAGAAATGGGCTTTCCGTTAAAAGAGATTATTCATATGTTTACAGTCAATGATTGGGACTTGAAAAGTACGTTGCAAAAACAACTTTCCTTCGTACAGGAAGAACAGAAAAAGTTTCAGCGAATGGAGAAGATGCTTCAAGCGGTTGTGTATTCGGTAGAAATAGAAGGGGAGCTCGATTGGAATATGATGTTTGGGCTAATTCAGCTATCACAGCAGTCTCCGCATCAGCGAGAGTTGGTTTCCGAAGAGGAGCAGCAATTTTTAAAACGGTTACCGAATATGAGCGAAGCTCGTGATGATGTAAAAGAGTGGATCGTTTTACTGAAAGAGATGCGCACGCTTATGCAGGCTAGAAAGAGTATAGACGATATTGCAGTACAAACCGTGACAGACAAAATCATGAAAAAGTGCAATGAAATGGCAAATGGTGATGAACGGTTTTTAGATAAGTTATGGGAAGTTCGAAAGTCAAAGGAACAGTCGCAGCAAATGAATATGTATCCGATTGAAGACGAATTATTAGTTTACATGGATGAAGCATTTGCATTCTATATAAAAAGAATGGAAGGAAAAAGGTGAGTATACTTACAGAGTACCGCTGGGCATTTTTAATTGGTGCGGAAATTATATTTTGGTGCTCCGTGATGAGCTTCTTTCTAATACGCTATATGTTTAAGCTGAAAAAAGCGGGTTTTATAGCGGGAATTTTATTGTTGTTCAATGAAATCTTTATCCCGCATTAACTGGCTGTAAGACTCCTACATCAAAAATTGAGAGAAGCAAAGAAGTGTAGGTGGGAGATTAACAGCCAGTAAAAGCCTGATTGGTCGGGCTCACACTAATTGGGGGATGAAGAAAACCCTTAATGAGTGAAGTTTCACTTTATTTTAACGCGTTCCGAAAGAAGTCCTCTTACTCAAGGAGTGAGAAGAGTGAAGCCCGATGAGTAGGGAGAGGAGGAATTTCGGTTGGCGTTAGCAAAAGAATATGTGTTGCATGTTTCTTTTGCTATGTATTATAATAAAAACAAAAAGAACAAATGTTCTATTTGAGGCGGATTATTCTCTTCTTGTTACAAATTAGACTTGAACTGGAGGGATGACAATGTTGTTGAATCAAAAGTATGAAATGTTTCCATTATTTGATCCCTACCCCGGTCGTGAAATTAGGTAATATTTATTTTCAAAAAAACAAAACATTAAGCATCGGTCCTTTCATTTGCCGATGTTTTTCCTTTCCTAGCTAAAAGGATTTTCTCTGATTAAATAAAAATATAAATACATTCAAAAAAAAATTCGAGGTGATTTAAGTTGAAACAATGGATAAAGGAAATTGAAATTGATGCTCCGATTGATTACGTATGGAGCTTATTAGAGGGACCACTGGAAAATATGCAAAGGATTATGCCGGAAGTTCTGGAGAACAAACCAGTCAAAGTGACCGAAGAAGTGGTTGGAAGTGTATACCGTCAAAAATATAAAGAAGGTAAAAGAATTGAAGAATACGATGTGGAAACGCTAGAATACCTCAATACTCCTGATCAAAAGAACCTTAAAGTTGGTTTCACGTTAGCTAAGATGTTCGAAATTACCGCTAAGTATGAATTAAGTAAAATCAATGAACAGAAAACTCGGTTTACATATACTTGTACCAATAAGCCATTAAAGGCGTTCCTCAAACTATTTTTATTTTTTGCAGGTGATAAAGTCGTTGTTAAATTTTGTGAAAAAGTGAAAAAAGAGGCTGAAGCCGATTACCAAAAATCCGCTATGCCGGTAAAATAGCTTCTGAAACGAAGTCATCGCAGTCAGCCTCTGATTTTGTGCGGCTCGTATTGAAGAGTATTATAGTGGCAGACTACTTTAAGACGTTTCTTAGAGGTAGAAAAACCAACAATTCGTGATTTCATTTTCATATGTGGTATTCCGAAAGAAGAAAAAGGGAAAGGGCTATTTTCGCAGAAAGTAGCTCTTTTTTTGCAGGGGTTCAGAATATGAATAGAGAAGCGTTATGAAAAGGAGATGACGGTATGAGAATGGTAGTTTGTATATGTTTACTTGTATTTAGTTTAATTGGTTGCTCAAAACCGAGTACAGTAGATGAAAAAAGCGATGTAATTGTAAAAATGGAAGGCATCGAGAATATAGATACGTTTAAGAAATTTATAGCGAATATGAAAAAAGGAAAAGAAAATGAGGTGCAAATTGTTCATTATACAAAAGAAGGGGATCCCATTTTTGAAACGGTAAAATATAACGGAAAAGAGATTGAATATGTAAAAGATAATTCACAAGATAAACTTGGCGATAAGGAGATTGAATTTGATACATGCCGAGATATGAGCGAAGAAAAAAGGGAAGATCGAACAGTATATGCGTTAACAAAGTGTGAAAAAGGGAATACATATGAATTGATTACAGTACCAGAGTTATAGTGTTTGAAAGAAGGAAGGGAGCGATCCTTCTTTTTTTGTCGAATTATTTACCGAATATCTGTTCGTTTTCTTGGTTTTTTTCGTGGTGTTCGTGGTAAAATAATAGTAGAGATTTTTGATGAGGAGGTCGGTGTTTTTGGAACAACAATTTGAGATTGTCTCACAATATTCCCCGCAAGGTGATCAGCCAAAGGCGATTCAAGAACTTGCGGAAGGGATTCGTAATGGGAAAAAACATCAAGTGTTGCTTGGAGCAACGGGAACGGGAAAGACATTTACGATTTCAAATGTCATTCAAGAAGTGAACAAACCAACACTTGTTATGGCGCATAATAAAACATTAGCAGGACAGTTATATAGTGAGTTGAAAGATTTCTTCCCAAATAATGCAGTGGAGTATTTTGTTAGTTATTACGATTATTATCAACCGGAAGCGTATGTACCACAAACGGATACGTTTATTGAGAAAGACGCGCAAATTAATGATGAAATCGATAAACTGCGCCACTCGGCAACCTCGTCATTATTTGAACGTAAAGACGTAATTATTGTAGCGAGTGTTTCTTGTATTTATGGTTTAGGTTCCCCAGAAGAGTATAGTGAGCTTGTTGTTTCGCTTCGTACTGGAATGGAAAAGGGACGTGATGAATTGCTGCATCAGCTTGTTGATGTTCAGTATGCACGCAATGATATTGACTTTAAGCGTGGAACATTCCGCGTGCGCGGTGATGTTGTTGAAATCTTCCCAGCATCCCGTGACGAGCATTGCATTCGTATTGAATTTTTTGGTGACGAAATAGATCGCATTCGCGAAATTGATGCATTAACAGGTGAAGTGATTGCTGAGCGTGAGCATGTTGCAATCTTCCCTGCATCTCACTTCGTTACGCGTGAAGAGAAGATGAAAGTAGCGATTAAAAATATTGAACAAGAGTTAGAAGAGCAGTTACAAAAGTTACGTGATAACGGAAAGTTATTGGAAGCACAGCGCCTAGAACAACGAACGCGTTACGACTTAGAAATGATGGGGGAAATGGGATTTTGCTCCGGCATTGAAAACTACTCCCGTCATTTAACGCTTCGCCCAGCAGGGTCAACACCGTATACGCTAATTGACTACTTCCCGGATGATTTCTTAATTGTAATGGATGAATCACATGTAACCGTACCACAAGTACGTGCAATGTATAACGGAGACCAAGCGCGTAAGCAAGTGCTTGTTGACCACGGATTCCGTTTACCGTCTGCTATGGATAATAGACCACTTATGTTTGAGGAATTTGAAGAGAAAACAAACCAAGTAGTATACGTATCTGCAACACCAGGACCTTATGAATTGGAACGTTCACCAGATGTTGTTGAACAAATTATTCGTCCAACAGGTCTGCTAGATCCAAATATTGATGTAAGGCCAATTGAAGGACAAATTGATGATTTATTAGCTGAAATTCAAGATCGCATTGCGAAAAATGAACGTGTTCTTGTAACGACGCTTACGAAAAAGATGTCGGAAGACTTAACAGATTACTTAAAAGAAATTGGTATTAAAGTAAACTACCTACACTCTGAAATTAAAACGTTAGAGCGAATTGAAATTATACGCGATCTTCGTTTAGGGAAATTTGATGTGTTAGTTGGGATTAACTTACTTCGTGAAGGTCTCGATATTCCGGAAGTGTCACTTGTTACAATTTTAGATGCGGATAAAGAAGGATTCCTTCGCTCTGAGCGTTCTCTTATTCAGACGATTGGCCGCGCAGCGCGTAATGAGAACGGCCATGTTATCATGTATGCAGACCGTATTACGAAGTCGATGGAAATCGCGATTCATGAAACGAAGCGTCGTCGCCAAATTCAAGAAGAATATAACGAAAAGCATGGTATTACGCCAAAGACAATTCAAAAAGGTGTGCGTGACGTAATCCGTGCAACGACAGCAGCTGAAGATGGAGAGCAGTACGAAGCAGCGCCACTTACTTCGAAAAAGATGACGAAGGAAGAGCGTGCGAATACGATTGCTCGTTTAGAGAAAGAAATGAAAGAAGCGGCAAAAGCGCTTGATTTCGAACGTGCAGCGCAGCTTCGTGATTCACTATTAGAATTAAAAGCAGAAGGGTGACGAGAGATGAGTAAAGATTTTATTGTTGTAAAAGGTGCAAGAGCACACAATTTAAAAAATATTGATGTCACCATTCCGAGAAATCAACTTGTTGTTGTGACGGGATTGTCCGGATCAGGGAAATCCTCTTTAGCATTTGATACGATTTATGCAGAAGGACAGCGCCGCTACGTAGAATCGTTATCAGCGTATGCGCGCCAGTTTTTAGGGCAAATGGATAAGCCAGATGTAGATGCGATTGAAGGTTTGTCACCTGCCATTTCTATCGATCAAAAAACGACGAGCCGCAATCCGCGTTCAACAGTTGGAACGGTAACAGAGATTTATGACTATTTACGTTTATTATTTGCGCGCATTGGAACGCCAATCTGTCCGAATCATGGCATTGAAATTACATCGCAAACGGTTGAACAAATGGTCGACCGCGTCCTGCAGTATCCGGAACGTACGAAGTTGCAAGTGCTTACGCCGATTGTATCTGGGCGTAAAGGAGCGCATGTAAAACTTCTTGAAGATATTAAAAAGCAAGGATACGTCCGTGTTCGTGTTAATGGCGAAATGATGGACGTATCAGAAGAAATTACGTTAGATAAAAATAAAAAGCACTCAATTGAAGTTGTCATAGACCGCATTGTTATAAAAGAAGGAATTGCATCACGCCTTGCGGACTCTTTAGAAGCAGCGCTAAAGCTTGGTGAAGGCCGTGTTTTAATTGATGTAATGGGAGAAGAAGAACTATTATTTAGCGAGCATCATGCATGCCCTCATTGTGGATTTTCAATTGGTGAGCTTGAGCCGCGCATGTTCTCTTTTAACAGTCCGTATGGTGCTTGTCCTTCTTGTGATGGGCTTGGATCGAAGCTTGAAGTCGATGAAGAGCTTGTTATACCAAACTGGGATCTATCGCTAAATAACCACGCGATTGCACCATGGGAGCCATCAAGTTCTCAATATTACCCGCAGTTATTAAAGTCTGTCTGTGACCATTATGGCATCGATATGGATATGCCGGTAAAGGATATACCGAAACATCTATTTGATAAAGTGTTATACGGGAGCGGTGACGACAAAATTTACTTCCGTTATGTTAATGATTTTGGACAAGTGAAAGAAAGCACGATTGTGTTTGAAGGTGTTATACCAAATATTGAGCGCCGTTATCGTGAAACGAGCTCCGATTACATTCGTGAACAAATGGAGAAGTACATGGCAGAACAAGCGTGTCCAAAATGTAAAGGTGGCCGCTTGAAACCAGAAAGCTTAGCGGTATTTGTTGGTGAGAGAACAATTGCAGAAGTGACGAAGTTCTCTGTACAAGAAGCGCATGATTTCTTTGCAAATATAGAACTGACAGAAAAACAGCAAAAAATTGCTCACTTAGTTTTACGTGAAATAGAGGAGCGTTTAAGTTTCTTAGTGAATGTTGGATTAGAATATTTAACGCTTAGCAGAGCCGCGGGGACGCTGTCGGGCGGAGAGGCGCAGCGCATTCGTTTAGCAACACAAATTGGCTCTCGTTTAACCGGCGTATTATACATTTTAGATGAGCCGTCCATCGGATTACATCAGCGCGATAATGATAGACTTATTCATACGCTTCAAGAGATGAGAGATTTAGGAAATACGTTAATTGTTGTTGAGCATGATGAAGATACGATGATGGCTGCAGATTACTTATTAGATATTGGTCCAGGTGCAGGAGTTCATGGCGGTCAAGTTGTATCAGCTGGAACGCCGAAAGAAGTAATGGACGATGAAGCTTCTTTAACAGGGCAATATTTAAGCGGGAAGAAATTCATTCCAGTTCCGCTCGAGCGCCGTAAAGGTGATGGACGTAAAGTTGAAATTATTGGTGCGAAGGAAAATAACTTAAAGAATGCGAAAATGTCATTCCCTCTAGGTACATTCGTTGCGGTAACAGGTGTGTCTGGATCAGGAAAAAGTACAATGATAAATGAAGTGCTATATAAAACACTTGCGCAAAAGTTATATAAAGCAAAAAGTAAACCAGGTGCTCATAAAGAAATTAAAGGGCTTGAGCATTTAGATAAGGTAATTGATATTGATCAGTCTCCAATTGGACGTACACCTCGTTCAAATCCAGCAACATACACGGGTGTATTTGATGATATTCGTGATGTATTTGCACAAACAAATGAGGCAAAAGTGCGTGGTTATCAAAAGGGGCGCTTTAGTTTTAACGTAAAAGGCGGCCGCTGCGAGGCTTGTCGTGGCGACGGTATTATTAAAATTGAAATGCACTTCTTACCAGATGTGTACGTACCGTGTGAAGTTTGTCACGGAAAACGTTATAATCGGGAAACATTGGACGTAAAATATAAAGATAAAAACATTTCTGATGTATTAGAAATGACAATTGAAAACGGTGTGGAATTCTTCGCAAATATCCCGAAAATTAAGCGCAAATTGCAAACACTTGTGGATGTAGGGCTTGGTTATATGACACTTGGTCAACCGGCGACAACATTATCGGGCGGAGAAGCACAGCGCGTTAAGCTTGCTTCTGAGCTGCATCGCCGTTCAACGGGACGTACGCTATATATTTTAGATGAACCAACGACAGGGTTACATGCTCATGATATTGCTCGTTTATTAAAGGTATTGCAGCGCCTTGTAGATAATGGTGAAACGGTCCTTGTAATCGAGCATAATTTAGACGTAATTAAAACAGCAGATTATATCGTTGATCTCGGTCCTGAAGGTGGAAATAAAGGTGGACAAATTGTTGCAGCTGGTACACCGGAGCAAGTTGTAGAAGAAGAGCGCTCATATACGGGTAAGTATTTAAAAGATATTTTAAATCGTGACAAAGCACGTATGAAAGACAAAGTAGAAGAAATAGTGCAATAAAGTGAAATTATTATCCTGGTTAACTGGGATAAAGAACGGGAATGAACCGTATACGGAAGATATATTCTTTTGTATACGGTTCTTTTTGGAAGAGGAGATGATGTTCTGAACTCTACGGATAAAATGTTAGCTGCAGGGTGTTATTTTAGTGTGTTCGTTGCTCCTTTTTTATTTCCTATCGTTGTGTACTTCGTTTCGCAGCATGAAATCGTAAGAAAACATGCAAAAAAAGCATTGATCTCACATGTGTTACCATTCTGTTGTTTCTTTGTGATGTTTTTGATGTTTCTTGTTTCTAATTCACTTGAACAAGCTGGGGTTGTTATGGTGGTTACGGTATTACTGTTTGGGCTTGTAAATCTTATCATCATTGTGTGGAATATCATAAAAGGTGTACAGGTGCTATCTCATGAGTAAATTGTATCGTTCTCATTATAATCGTACCGTTGCAGGTGTGTTAGGCGGCTTATCGGATTATACAAAAATTGATGCCTCTTTTCTTCGCATATTGTTTGTGCTTGGTGTTTTCTTTGGATTTGGCGTATTATTATTTGTATATATGATTTGGATTATCATTGTGCCAAGCGAAAAGGATGTGGAAAGAAAATGAGGTGGATCATATCGCTTCTTGTAAATAGCGTTGTGTTAATTGTTGTATCAGGTCTTTTAAAAATGATTACTCCTGACGCATTTCATATTGCCGATATACAAACAGCAATTATCGCTAGCGTCATTTTGGCGATTTTAAACGTATTTGTAAAACCACTCTTAATTATTATTACATTACCAATTACGGTACTTACTTTTGGGTTCTTCTTAATCGTTATTAATGCGATTACACTGACAATTACTGACTCTTTATTAGGTGACGCTTTTAATATATCAGGATTTAGCGTTGCGATTATCGCTTCAATCTTTATTTCTATTTTGAATATGCTGATCGATAGAGTGATTGTTGAGCCGTTAACGGATAAAAAATAAGCTGCCAATGGCAGCTTATTTTTTATGTCAACGGAAAGTGACTGAATTATGTCCAGCTTTGACTGAATCCACAAAGATGGCGAAGTGCTAATGAAAAACGCGCCGCTATCATTTCTTGTTTCCTATAAAAAATGATACAATATCGAATAGAGTGAAAACATGACTTATAAGTCACAGTGGAGGTTTATTATGCCAAAGGTTCGTACGAAAGATTTGATAGAGCAGTTCCACCTAGAGTTAGTGAGCGGTGAGGAAGGGATTCATCGTCCGATTGATACGAGTGATTTGTCGCGCCCTGGTATTGAGATGGCGGGGTTCTTTACATATTATCCAGCTGATCGTGTACAGCTTCTTGGAAAGACAGAGATTACGTTTTTTCATACGTTAACGAAAGAGCAAAAGGAAGTAAGGTCAAAGGCAATTTGTACAGAGGAGACACCTTGTATTATTGTAACGCGTGATCAAGAAGTACCAGAAGAGTTATTAACAGCATCTCGTGAGTCGGGTGTACCTTTACTTCGTTCGTTGCAAACGACGACGCGTTTATCAAGTCGTTTAACGAATTATTTAGAGAGTAAGCTTGCACCAACGACGGCGGTTCACGGTGTATTAGTTGATATATATGGAGTTGGCGTATTAATTACAGGACAAAGTGGTGTTGGTAAAAGTGAGACAGCGCTTGAGCTTGTAAAGCGTGGTCATCGTCTTGTTGCGGACGATAGTGTAGAAATTCGTCAAGAAGATGAAGATACGTTAGTTGGTAGTTCGCCAGATTTAATTGAACATTTATTAGAAATTCGTGGTTTAGGTATCATTAACGTTATGACGTTATTTGGTGCGGGTGCGGTTCGTAACCATAAGCGCATTTCTTTAATTATTAATCTTGAGATTTGGGATCAAAAGAAAAACTATGATCGCCTTGGTCTCGATGAAGAAAAGATGAAAATTATTGATACAGATGTGACGAAAATTACGTTGCCAGTACGACCAGGCCGAAACTTAGCGGTTATTATTGAAGTAGCAGCTATGAACTTTAGATTGAAGCGCATGGGTGTCAATGCAGCACAGCAATTTTCAGAGCGCTTAATGAGTGCGATTGAAGTAGGTAAACAAGACTAATAGTGAAGGGAGTAATGGGTATGTTGTTAGCATCTGTTCCACAGCTTGACCGAATTGCGATTCAGCTTGGACCGTTTCCGATTTACTGGTATGGTGTTATTATCGGTACAGCTGTGCTTCTTGGACTGTGGTTAGCAGTTCGTGAAGGAGAGAAGCGTGGTATTCCAAAAGATACATTCGTTGATTTAGTATTAATTGCTGTGCCGATTGCGATTTTATGTGCCAGATTGTATTACGTTATATTTGAATGGGAGTATTACTCACAATATCCGAGTCAAATTCTTAGCATTCGCCAAGGTGGACTTGCCATTCATGGTGGTTTAATTGGAGCTGTTGTGACGGGAGTGGTCTTTGCGAAAATGCGTGGCCTTTCATTTTGGAAACTGGCTGATATCGCAGCGCCAAGTATTTTGCTTGGGCAAGCAATTGGACGCTGGGGAAACTTTATGAACCAAGAAGCACATGGTGATGAAGTAACGAGACAGTTCCTCGAAGGCTTACATTTACCGGATTTCATTATTAACCAAATGTATATTGATGGTGTGTATTATCATCCAACATTCTTATATGAATCGTTATGGAATATTGCGGGTGTAATTGTTTTACTTTTATTAAGAAAAGTAAATTTACGCCGCGGCGAGCTGTTTTTCACATATGTCATTTGGTATTCGTTCGGTCGTTTCTTCATCGAAGGAATGCGTACAGATAGCTTAATGATTGGCGGACTACGCGTTGCACAAATGATGTCAATTGGTTTAATTGTTGCTGCTATCCTTTTTATTATTGTAAGAAGAGTAATGGGGCATTCTAAGAAGAGGTATTTAGAATCATAAATGAGTAGCGCCTATCATAGGCGCTGCTTCTTTCATATGCAGGGAATTTGAGGAAGGATGGAGAACATGAAAATAAACACAGTACTATTTGATTTAGATGGGACACTTATTAATACAAATGAATTGATTATTTCTTCTTTTTTACATACGTTACATACGTACTATCCGAATCAATATAAAAGAGAAGATGTATTGCCGTTTATCGGTCCGTCTCTTCATGATACATTTAGCTCAATTGATAAAGATCGTGTAGAAGAATTGATTCAATGTTATCGTCAGTTTAATCATGACCATCACGATGAGTTAGTTGAAGAATATGAAACCGTTTACGATACAGTGAAAATATTGCGTGAAAAAGGATATAAAATTGGAATCGTAACAACGAAAATTAGAGAAACGACGAATATGGGACTGAAGCTTACAAAGTTAGATTCATTTTTTGATGTCATTGTCACAATTGATGATGTTGAAAATGTAAAGCCACATCCAGAGCCGATTCAAAAAGCAATTCGTTTATTAGAAGCAAAGCCAGAAGAAACGTTGATGGTTGGAGATAATCATCATGATATCGTTGGCGGGAAAAATGCAGGAGTGAAAACAGCAGCTGTAGCGTGGACGATTAAAGGAAGAGAATATTTAGAGTCGTACAATCCAGACTATGTACTTGAAAAAATGAGCGATTTGTTACCAATCATAACAAAAGAGGAATGTTAAATCATTCCTCTTGGTTTTGTGAATAAAAAGGAAGAATTTGAGTATAATATATTGTTTTGTTTTTGGGGGAATCGTTTATACTTATATATACAGGAAAAGTATGACCGAAGAAACGATGGAGGATATATGGGGAAAAAACAAGAACTTAGAAAAGATAGCGGACAAGTTATCTCGTTTAATCAATTAGCTGATTTCTTTTATAAAAAAGGAATGCGGGCATATCAAAACCATAAGCTAGAAGATGCAGTGAAATATTTAAGACGAGCGGCACAAGGTGAAAGTGAGCCGTTTATTTTATGCCAATTGGCGACCGCATTATCGGAGACGGGAGAGTATCAAGAGTCAAATCAGTTGCTGCTAAAATTGATTCGTACGAATAAAGATATGGAGCAGTGTTACTACTTTCTAGCAAATAATTTTGCGTATCTTGGATTATTTCAACAGGCGAAGAAGTATGCGGAACAATATTTAGAAGTAGCAGAAGATAAAGAATTTGTTGAAGAGACTCTTGAACTGTTAGAGATTATGGAAGAGGAAGGCATTGGAGAAGATGACTTCGAAGGTGAAGATGAGTTAATCTTAATGCAAGAGCAAGCGAACGGTTATATTCGAAACGGACAATTAGAAGAAGCGATTGCATTGCTGGAGACTGTAACGACGCAGTATCCAGAGTTTTGGTCAGGGCATAACAATTTAGCGATTGCACATTTTCAGTTAGGGAACGTGGACAAAGCTTTAAAGCTAACGGAAATGATTTTAGAGAAAAATCCAGGGAATATACATGCTCTTTGTAATACGCTCATTTTTCTATATTCTATTGGTGAAAGTAAGCAAGTAGAGCGCCTAGCAAGCCAGCTGGAGAGCGTATACCCAATGTCATTTGAACATCGTTTGAAATTGGGGACGACATTTGCGACAATTGGAAAGTTTGAGCCAGCTTATAGATGGTTAAAACTCCTAAAGCGTCAAGGGTATGAAGGTGATGTTAGCTTTTATTACTGGTTTGCATATTCAGCGTATATGGTGAAAGATGAAGTTACAGCTGAAAAAATGTGGGAACATGTCGTGGAGCTACATCCAGATAAAAAAGATAAAGAACCGTGGAATACACTAAATTTAGTGGATGACACACAAAATGTTTTGTTTCATGAGTTAGAGCAATCATTCCGAAATAGCGAGACGTTAGAAGAGCAGATGTTAGCTCTTTATTTAATGAATGAATTAACAACGCCAGAAAAAGTCGGCTTTTTCTTTGATGTTATGCAGTCGGCAAAGCGCATTCCAATTGTTTCACAGCTCGCAAAATACTTTTTCTTAACGAATAGTAATAAGAGTCTTCCGAAAGAAATGAAGGCGTTTGAGCATTGTGTTCATATAGCAGACGCGTTGTATAATTACACGAAAAAAGATGATGCTTTAATTGAAGAGTGTCTACATTATTGGTTCTGTACGTTTATTCGTTTGTACACAGAAGGAAAAGTATTTACAAATGTGTATGCCTTTGCGGCAGCGGTAGAGTATGTTGTGCGTGGTGAGCAATGCGAAAAGATGACGCAGGCTGAAATAGGGAATATATATAATATATCGGCAGCGACTGTGAGAAAGTACGTACAGGCGGTTAGACGCGCGCACGCATAAGCATATGAGTAGGAAAAAGTATGCCAAATGAGTATAATGAAGGTACAAAATGAGCGAAAACGAATAGGAGCTGAATACTGTGTCAGAAGAAAAGATCTATGATGTCATTATTATCGGAGCTGGGCCAGCGGGGATGACGGCTGCTGTTTACACGTCCCGTTCGAACTTAAGTACACTTATGCTTGAGCGTGGTATTCCAGGCGGACAAATGGCAAATACAGAAGAAGTAGAAAACTATCCTGGTTACGATCATATTTTAGGACCGGATTTATCAAATAAAATGTTTGATCACGCGAAGAAATTTGGTGCAGAGTATGCATACGGCGATGTGAAAGAGATCATCGACGGTAAAGAATATAAAACAGTAATCGCTGGTAAAAAAGAATACAAAGCACGTGCAATCATTATTGCAAGCGGTGCAGAGTACAAAAAGATTGGTGTACCGGGTGAAAAAGAACTTGGTGGCCGCGGTGTATCATACTGTGCAGTATGTGACGGTGCATTTTTCAAAGATAAAGAGCTTGTTGTTATTGGTGGCGGCGACTCTGCAGTTGAAGAAGGCGTATACTTAACGCGCTTTGCAACGAAAGTAACAGTTGTTCACCGCCGTGATGAATTACGTGCACAAAAGATTTTACAAGATCGTGCATTCCAAAATGAAAAAGTTGATTTCATTTGGAATCACACTGTAAAAGAAATTAACGAATCAAATGGAAAAGTAGGTAGCGTTACACTTGTTGATGTAAACAGCGGAGAAGAGACAGAGTTCAAAACAGACGGTGTCTTCATCTACATCGGTATGCTTCCACTTTCTAAACCATTTGCAGAGTTAGGTATTACGAATGAAAATGGCTACATTGAAACGAATGAGCGTATGGAAACACGTGTACCTGGTATCTTTGCAGCAGGAGACATTCGTGAGAAAATGCTTCGCCAAATCGTAACAGCAACTGGTGACGGAAGTATTGCAGCACAAAGTGCACAGCATTACGTAGAAGAGTTATTAGAAGAACTGAAAGTTGAAAAGTAAGCTTTTAATAAGGCTTATTCTTTAGTTTTACGTTATGGGTTTGAAAATTAATTCAAGCCCATTTTTTATTTATAGAGTTTAGGAATTGTGTCGTAATTATATAATTTATAGAAAAAACAGCCATTCTGTTGAAAGTATTTGATGACAGAATGGCTGTTTTTTATTTGACAATAATTTTTGGTGGATTATGAATATAAAGAAATAAAAAATTGATTTATTTAGATCGAAAATTATGCGGGATATACGGGGGTTTTATTTCCATTAAATTTTTACAATGGGAAATGAAAGAAAAACTATTTGAGGGGAGCGAGGAATTGAAACCAAGAGTAGTAGTTACAGGGTATGGAGTTGTGACACCAATTGGAAATAATGTTACAGATTTTTGGAATAGCTTACTGAATGGGAAAAGTGGTGCAGGAAAAATTCTTTCTTTTAATACAAAGGAATTTGCTACAAAAATTGCAGCTGAAGTGAGGGGAATCAAAAAGGAAGAAAATTTAGATGGATTCGCGCAGTTTGCCTTATCTGCAGCCTTAGAGGCTTGGCGAAATTCTGGATTAGAAAGTTATCAAATAGACCCATATCGTGTTGGTGTTCTAGTTGGCTCAAGTAATGGGGGAGAACAGTATGTACAAGATAATTATCTTGCCTATATCAAGCATGGTATTAAGGAAATAGATGCTAATAAATTTGTAGGTAGCATGATTAACTATGTACCAGCTATGCTTGCTAAAAGGTTTGGGGTGCAAGGAGTCTCATATGCTTTATCAACCGCTTGTGCAACTGGGGTAAATACGGTCGGAGAATCTGTAAGGATAATCCAAGATGGTATAGCAGATGTTATGGTTGCGGGTGGCACTGAGGATGGTATTAAAGAATTAAATGTTGCTGGACTTGCAAGGATAAATGCAATGACGAGAAGGAATGAAGAGCCAACTATGGCAAGTAGGCCCTTTGATAGAGATAGGGACGGCTTTTTGTTGGGAGCAGGGGCTGGAATTATTATTTTGGAAAGTCTAGAACATGCGCAAAAGAGAAATGCACCTATTTATGCTGAAATTGTAGGATACGGTTGCAATACAGATAGTTATCATATTACAGCTCCTAATCCAGAGGGAATAATGCCAGCTTTAGCGATGCATCAGGCCTTGGATGAAGCAAATATTGCTCCTAATGAAATAGATTATATAAATGCGCACGGCACAGGTACTATATATAACGACATTATGGAAAACAACGCTATTCACAGGGCGTTTGGGGAATATGGAAAAAGAGTCCCTATTAACGCTATTAAGTCTTTAACAGGACACATGTTAGGGGCTTCAGGCACAGTTGAAATTATTTCTACGATTTTATCGATGCAGCATAACATTATTCCTAGAACTGTCAATTGTGATCACTTAGATGAAGAGGTTTCATTAAATATTATTCGAGAGGAGAATTTTAATTGTGTTATTGATGTTGCTATGAGTAACTCATTTGGATTTGGTGGGAACAATGTAAGTATAGTGTTGAAAAAATATGATATGAATGGAGAAAATGCATGAAATCAGTTATTGAATTCTCGATTAAAAATAAACTTGCCGTTTGGATTGTAACATGCTTTATTATCGTATTTGGAACATATGCGGGATTTTCTATGAAACTAGAAACAATTCCAAATATCAATGAGCCACTGGTGAATATTACAACTGTATACCCTGGAACTTCACCAGAAGAAGTATTGAATAAAGTAACAGAACCTATTGAGAAGAAATTATCGAATTTAGAAGGTGTAGAAAATATTACATCTACTTCATTAGAGGGAGCTTCTACAATAGCAATCCAGTACGATTTTAAGACAGATATGGAAAAAGCAGAAAGTGAGATAAAGGAAATTGTTTCTAAAATAGAACTCCCGGAAGGAGCGCAAAATCCAGACATTGCAAGGGTTAATTTTAATGATCTACCTGTATACGTATTATCTTTAACTGATAGTAAAAGAGGATTAGAAGATTTAAGCAAACTAGCTGAGAAGGAAATCGTACCTGAGCTTGAAGGAGTAGCAGGTGTTTCTAATGTTAAAGTTGTTGGAAAACAAAATAAAGAAGTGGAAATTAAATTTCAACAAGATAAATTAGAACAATATGGTTTGCAACCACAAGAGGTAACAACATACTTAAAAACGGTTAAAAATGATGTGAATTTAGGAATGCAAGTGCTTGATGGTAAGGAAAAAGTTATTAAAGTTAATGGAAATGGAGATAGTGTCGAAACAATTAGTGATTTACGTATACCTATTATTTCAACTGTATTGAATAATGAAATCACAAATTCTGAAAATGTTCCTTCTGTTTCTTTAAAAGAGATTGCAGATGTAAAAATGGTTGAGAAGGCACAGTCTGTCTCTAGGACTAATGGAAAAGAAGGTATTAGTATTGAGGTATCTCAGAGTCGTAGTGGTAATACAGTAGAGGTTGTAGAAGGTGTAAAAAAAGAACTTAAAAAATTAGAAAATAAGAACAAATCATTAGAGTTTAACTCTGTTTTAGATAGTGGGAAACCGATTGAAGACTCTGTCGGGATGATGCTAAACAAAACATTAATGGGTGCGGCCTTTGCGATATTAATTATTCTAATGTTTCTAAGAGATATTAAGTCGACAATCATTGCGGTTATTTCTATACCTTTGTCACTAATTATTTCTTTAATTTTATTAAAACAGCTAGATATTACTTTAAATCTAATGACATTAGGAGCTATGACAGTTGCTATTGGGCGTGTCATAGATGATTCCATTGTAGTTATAGAGAACATATATAGACGTATGACTCTAGCAGGAGAGAAATTAAGTGGTGCAAAATTAATTAAGGCTGCCACTTCAGAGATGTTTTCATCTATTATGTCCTCTACGATCGTAACAGTTGCTGTGTTC
Source organism: Bacillus manliponensis (assembly GCF_000712595.1). Classification (GTDB taxonomy): domain Bacteria; phylum Bacillota; class Bacilli; order Bacillales; family Bacillaceae_G; genus Bacillus_A; species Bacillus_A manliponensis. The sequence goes on along the minus strand of NZ_JOTN01000001.1, from coordinate 147,928 downwards.
CTGCCACTAGGTCTAGTTGATGGACCGGTTGGAGAGTTATTTATGCCATTTGGATTAACTATTGTCTTTGCACTATTAGCTTCACTATTAGTTTCAATTACTGTCGTGCCTATGATGGCACATTTAATGCTTAAGAAAAAAGCGGGAGTGGTTGAGAAAGAATCTTCAAAGAAATCAATTACAGGTTACTACAAAGTACTGAATTGGAGTTTAAATCATAAGTTAGTTACGTTCTTTCTTGCTAGCGCGTTATTTGTGGGCAGTATATTCTTAATCCCAGCTATTGGGGTTAGCTTCATTGGATCAAGTGGTGACAAAATGATACTAGCGACATATAACCCAGTATCTGGATCTACAGAGGATACGATTAATAGTGATGTGAAAAAAGCAGAAGAATATCTATTAAAAAGAAAGAATATTAAGATGGTTCAGGCATCTTATGGTGCAGGAAACCCTTTAAATCCAGCAGATACGAAGCAAGTAATGTTTTTTATTACTTATAAAGATGGTTTAAAAGATATAAACAAAGAACAAAAGGCGATTGTCAAGGATCTAAAGAAAATGCATGAGGGTGAATGGGGCTTCCAAAGCTCAGGTAGTAGCAATGGTAAAGTGGATGTTTTTGTTTACGGAAAGACTGTTGAAGACATTCGTCCAGTTGCGGATGAAGTTAAAGGTAATTTATCAAAGAATGAGAATTTAGCCAATGTCAAATTAGATTTGTCCGATTCTTTAAATCAAGTGAACTTTAATTTGGACACAGAAAAAATGACTGATTTTGGGATTCGACCGGAGCAAGTATTTGGGAAATTAGTTCCGCCTAAAGAAGAAAAAATTGGAATTTTGGAAGTCGATGGGCAAGAAGCAGAAATTAAAGTTGTAGAAGGGACTGTTTTAACTAATCAAGAAGAGTTAGTAAGTCAACAATTGCCTACAATGTTGAATCAAAAGGTAGCTTTGAATGAAATATTAGATGGAGAAGTAAGTGAGGTTCCAGCTTTTATTACAAAACAGAATGGGGAAGTTTATACAAAAGTATCAGCTGAGATAACAGATAAAGACGTTGGAAAGGTTACAAAAAGTATTGAAAAAGAAATGGACAAATTGTCGGTACCAGCTGGTGTGAAAATCAATATTGGTGGAGTGACAGAGCAAATTGATGAATCTTTTACACAATTGGGAATTGCAATGATTAGTGCAATTGTCATTGTATACTTTGTTCTAGTTGTTACTTTCGGTGGAGGATTAGCACCGTTAGCTATATTGTTTTCTTTACCATATGCATTAATTGGAAGTTTGGTAGGACTGTTAATCGCGAAGGAACCAATTAGCATTTCAGTAATGATTGGTACACTTATGTTAATTGGAATTGTTGTAACTAATGCTGTGGTATTAATAGATCGAGTGATTCGAAATCAAGAACAAGGTATTCCAATAAGAGAAGCAATCCTTGAAGCTGGGGTAACGAGGTTACGACCAATTTTAATGACTGCCATTGCAACAATAGGAGCATTATCTCCATTGCTTTTTGGAGGAGTATCAGACGGAAGTGGATTAATTTCAAAGGGACTAGGAATTACAGTAATCGGTGGGTTGACTTCTTCAACAATACTAACACTAGTGATTGTTCCTGTTGTATATGAAGCATTAATGAAGCTCAATTACAAATTCTTTAAAAAGAGTAAGGACAAAAAAGAATTTAAGATTGGTGCTTAGCAAAGAAGGGCTAGGCCCTTCTTTTTTATAGATGAAAGCCGAAAGTATAGCGACCTACAAATAAGAAAGAGGAGTAGATAATATGGAAGCTATGGTGAAGTATGAAGAATATTCATCATCTCTCGTTAGAAATAAAGCTTTTCTTTTACTATTAATTGCCACCGGCTTTTCCAGTTTAGGAGCTTCAATGTTTATCTTTACACAAACGTGGTATATAGTGAAGGATTTAAATTTAGGAGCAGCTGTGGGAGCTGTTATGATTAGTTCGAGTATTTCCCAAATGTTATTTCTTTTTATAGGAGGGGTTGTTGCAGATCATTGGAATAAATCAAAGGTACTGCTCCTATCTGATTTAATTAGAACAATTTTGGTAAGTTCTATCGTTTTAATATTTATTCTGTTTAATAAGGTTCCGCTAGTGACCTTTATTATTTATGCATTTTTATTTGGTGTACTAAGTGCATTTTTTAATCCTACTCGAGATTCAATAATACCTCTAATAGTTCATTCGTCTCAACTTGCAAGGGCAAATTCTATCATTTATACCACTAATCAGTTATCAGTAATTATAGGACCATTTGTAGGGGGGATAATAATAGGGGAATTTAGCTATACTATAGCATTTATATTTGTTGCTAGTATGTTGTTACTAAGTACAATTACGGTTTCGATGGTTAATATTCAAAATGATGAAAAGAAAAATGTAAAGGAAATGAAAATTAGTAAAGAAGTTCGTGAAGGGATTAAATACTTACGTAAATCTAGTGTTTTATCATCACTTTTATTTATCTCTATTTTTGTAAACTTTTTTATTGTTGGTCCTCTTTTCATTGGGCTTCCTATTTTTGTAGATACAGTATTAAAGGGAGGAGCGATGCACTACAGTTTTTTAGAGGGAAGTTTATCAGTTGGAGTACTAGTAGGATCTATAATTATGGTATTACTTAATATCAAGAAAAGAAGAGGGAAACTAGTTCTTATGCTTCTTTTATGTTTATCAGTAAGCTTTTTAATATTTAGTAAGTCCACAGAACTTTGGACTAGTGTAATTGTGTTGTGTGTAGTTGGAATGTTGATACAAATGACGATCATTCCTGTTATTAGTATTATTCAGAATTTTACTGAAGAGGAATATATGGGAAGAATTATGAGTTTGCTTACTTTATCATCGATGGGATTGATACCACTTTCTTATGGGCTTACATCGCTTCTTCTTATGTGGAATGTTGAAATCTTAAATATTATTTTTGGTTGTGGTATTTCTTTGCTAGGATTATCAATTGTCTTTTGGTTTTTATATCCAGTAATGTATAAAATTGATTAGGTCTTTTATTTGTAATAAGTAATAGTGAGATGAAACAAAAGGGCATTCAAATGTTGCTGAAATAGTATTTGAATATATGCAGTGGGTTTGTATTCATTTTGAAAAGGAGAATAAACATGCTTGAGAAAATTGGTCATATTGGAATTGCAGTACAGTCTTTGGAGAAAACATTACCATTTTATACGGATATCTTGAATTTAGAGCTTTTAGGAATAGAAGAAGTGGAATCACAACAAGTAAAAGTAGCTTTTTTAGAAATTGGTGAAAGTAAATTAGAGTTATTAGAACCATTAAGTAAAGAAAGTCCAGTAGCGCATTTTATAGAGAAACGTGGAGAAGGGATACATCATATAGCATTTGAAACAACGATACTAGAAAAGAGGATTCAATATATGAAGGAACGGGGAATACAGTTAATTAATAAAGCACCTAAACTTGGAGCTGAGGGTGCAAAAATAGCATTTATTCATCCGAATTCTAGTTATGGCACATTGTATGAACTATGTGACAAGGGAGGTGACCCTAATTGATTGATATTTACAGTAAAATAACTGAATTATATGACAAAAAAAGCACTATCCATATGGGGGGTGGTGACGAACAAATCTATAAACAACATCAAAGGGGAAAGCTAACGGCTAGGGAGCGAATTGAACTATTAGTAGATGAAGGTACATTTGTAGAATTACAACCTTTTATTGAACACCGGTGTACAGATTTTGGATTAGATAAAAAAAGTGGTCCAGGTGATGGTGTTGTTACTGGTTATGGTAAAATAAACGGCCGTCCGATTTATCTTTTCTCACAAGATTTTACAGTGTTTGGTGGCGCACTTGGAGAAATGCATGCTAAGAAGATTTCTAATGTGATGGATTTAGCTGCAAAAAATGGTGTACCAATTGTTGGGTTAAATGATTCTGGAGGTGCACGTATTCAAGAAGGGGTATTGTCTTTGGATGGATATGGTCAAATTTTCCGCAGAAACGTAAAATATTCAGGAGTTATCCCTCAAATATCAGTAATTTTAGGACCGTGTGCAGGTGGGGCAGTCTATTCACCAGCTATTACAGATTTTGTAATAATGGTTGAAGAAAAGAGTCAAATGTTTATTACTGGACCAAAGGTAATCGAAGCGGTAACAGGTGAGAGGATTTCATCAGAAAACTTAGGTGGAGCTAGAGTTCATAATAAAATTAGCGGAAATGCACATTTTTCAGCGGTAGATGAAGAGGAAGCTTTATACTTTGTACGTGTACTTTTGTCTTATTTTCCACAAAATTGTCAAGAAAAGCCACCTATGTTAAAAGAAGAATCAGAAGAAGATTATCGTATAGATTTAGCAGATATCGTGCCAAATGATGCACAACGTCCTTATGATATTCGGCGAGTTATTGAACAAGTAGTAGACTTTGCATCTTTTTTTGAGGTGCAAAAAGGTTTTGCTAAAAATATTGTAGTAGGGTTTGCACGTATAAATGGAGAATCAGTTGGACTAGTTTGTAATCAACCAAAAATACTAGCAGGAAGTCTTGATATTAACTCATCTGATAAGGCAGCAAGATTTATTCGTTTTTGCGACTCTTTTCAAATTCCGGTGATTACATTTGAAGATGTAACTGGTTTTTTTCCAGGAGTGAATCAAGAGCATAGTGGTATTATTCGTCATGGTGCCAAAGTCTTATATGCATATTCTGAAGCAACCGTACCGAAAATTACTGTGATTTTAAGAAAAGCTTACGGAGGAGCATATGTGGCACTAAATAGTAAAGCAATTGGAGCAGATATCGTATATGCATGGCCAAATGCAGAAATTGCAGTTATGGGGTCACAGGGAGCGGTAAATGTCATTTTTTCAAAAGAGATTAAGAATAGTGATGAACCTGAAGTAAGACGTCAGGAGCTGATTGATGAATATAGTGATAAATTTGGAAATCCTTATGTTGCTGCAAAGTACGGTATGGTTGATGATATTATAGATCCGAGGGAGACACGTATAAAACTGATACAAGCACTGGATATGTTACGAACAAAAAAAGAAGAAATACCTAAAAAAAAGCATGGGAATATTCCATTATAAATTGTTAATTATAGAATTTGGGGAGTAAGATAATAATAATAAATTCTTATGTAATTATATTTGGCTATGCTAGAGCGAGAGGGAAAGGTAAATTGCTGAGCAATAAAGTAAAGAACCTTGATTAATCAAGGTTCTTTACTTTATTGCTTAATTTATTAGTTTTGAATAGAAACTATTTTCTAATGAGATTTAAGATGCTGTGCTTTTAGATTCTTCACTTCTAGGGAAGAATGTGTAGGATAAAGAGATTGCCCCATCAATAGCTAGTATAAGTGTCCAAATTCTACTTAAGTTATTTACAGCCATATTATTAGTCGGTAATTGTGGGTGAATTTCTTCGAACCATTGTGATAGTGAACTTCCTATATTTTGGATATCATGAAGTTGATTAGAGAGACCGAATATTATTATAAATATAGCATGAACTACTACATAAGTAAGGAAATGAAAGAAAAATTGTTTTCTTTCATTTTTTGCATGTTCTTTTCCAGATAGTCTTTTTGGAATATTAACTTCTGGGATAGGGTTGCCTTTCCAACCTGCAACTTTTTTTTGTATAAAAGCATCAAGCTTTCTAAAATCATTTTTTCCATAAGTTAGTGCATAGACAATAATCACGACGATAATAATTTGGTAGTTTGAAAATTTCCCCGTTTTTAAGTAATCGAAAAATCCCATTGTAGCAATCCACAAGTCATTCACAATAAACAAAATAAAGAATGCTAAACTAGATTTTTTAAGTTCAAACCAATACCTTAATATTAAGAAACTTAGAATTGAAATCCAAAATACAACTTCAGCAATAATGAGAAATGTCCATTTGTTTTCTAAAATAAAATCCATTTTTTATCTCCTTATATTTTATATTAAATTATTTATTTTTCCCCTCTAAATGAGGAGTTTTATTCCTTAGGTAGCCGTCTAAGTTAATCTATGATGTTATCTTTAGGTGTTATGTTAAACTTGCATTTTTTGTGAAGACTCAAGTTGTATTTAGTATTCCTTTGCCCCTTTGTAATTCTTCATTCAATTTCATACAGTTACTTTTATCAATTAAGTTGTTTTTATTAATAATAAATGAAAGTCTTTGAAGAGGTATCTGATATAAGCTATGAAATAGGGATATGATAAAGTTTTCTTTAGTTAAAGGAACTAATTATCTTTTTTGTAATTATGTGGTGTTTTTTATAACGATTATATACTGAAAAATAAAAATATGTCAAAGAATCAATAAATTACCTAAGTTAGATTTAGGGACGCAACTGATGGTAGATATATAGTATGAACATCTACGGCATCATCTGTACAAATACAAGTAGAGTAACTATCTTTGACCAAAAAACTGTTAAGTATCCCATTTTTAACTTTCATATTTCTTAAAACAGTTTCTGAAGTTAAATGGCCTGAGAAATTGTTTGGTGGTTGTTGAAAGCCAGTACCTTGAGCTTTTAAAATGGCTTCTTTTTGAGTCCAAAGATGATAGAAGGCATGAACTTTTTCTGATTGTTGGAGTGTACGAAACCACTCTAATTCTATCTCGTTCATAATAATCGAGCTAAGTTCATCAATATTGATAGTAGGATTTATTTCCTCAATATCAACACCAATTATTCGATCTTTAGAGAAAGCAAAGGCTCCCATATTTTGAGAGTGTGAGATGTTAAAGTTTAGACCATCCTTATTTTGAGAAGGTGCTATAAAAGGTTTACCGTATGAATTGTAATGTAATTCAATCTCTTTCGGATCTCGCTGTAAGTAACAACTTAGTAAGAGACGTAAAGTACCGCGACAAATAATGAAAGTTTCCTTTGCCTTTTGATCTAGAAACCGCTTTGCTTTCAGTAACTCATTTTCCGATAAGTGGCTTTCTAGCAAATATGCAGACGAATCGAGATGTAATAACCATAAATGAACATCAGATTTTGATATTGGTTGAATATTGTCTAGATACTTCGGAATTGTAAGCATATTACCCTCCTTTTATTACTTTTCTTTTAACGTATTAGAAATTAATTTAAGAGTCAATAGATTCTGTAAATTATTGCGCTTTATACGGATATATAAAATTGTAGGAAAATTTATACTTTTATTAAACAATCACATGAAAAAGTAATAGGAATATTTGTAGTTAAGGAGAGATGTTAGAAATATTTTATCCCGCATTAACTGGCTGTAAGACTCCCACCTCAAAACTTGAGAGAAGCAAAGAAGTTTAGGGGGGAGATTAAGAGCCAGTAAAAGCCCGATTGGTTCAACTAACAATCAGTGGGGGATGAAGAAAACCCCGACTGAGTGAAGTTTCACTTTATTGCGTAATTGAAGCTTCTTTATAGATGAAAAAGTCTGGGAAGATTATAAAAATATATGAGGGGTTGTTTAATATAGAAACAGATTGTTTGCTTTATTTGTGAAGAATAATAAAAAGGTTTTTAATTTCTTATCTCAAAAAAGATGCGAGAAATACGGATGTGATTATAGTTGCAATATTATAGAATACTAGTCAATTAGAAATATAGAGAATTACCTATACGATATTAGGTTTAGAGATAGTGAAGTTTTATTTAGCTGAAATTTCTGTAAAAAATATTCAGCGCAGTATTCATTTTTTATTTTGAAAAAGGTTGCGGGAAATACGGATTTTTATATACATCTTATTTTGTAAAATAATATTAAATTCAGGCAAAGGGGATTATTAATGAAAAAGCGTGTAGTGGTTACAGGAATGGGAGTTATTACACCGATAGGTAACAATGTGGAATCTTTTTGGAATAATTTAATTCATGGTGTAAGTGGAGTTGACTATATAAGTTTTTTTGACGCAGAAGGATATGTAACTAGAATTGGTGCAGAAGTGAAGGGTTTCGATGCAAAAAGCTATTTTAATTCAAAAGAAATTAACCGAATGGATACGTTTACGCAATATGGAGGAGCTGCTGCAATACAAGCTATGAAGCAAGCAAACCTGCCAATGAATAAACTAAACCCTTATCGTATAGGAACCATTGTAGGATCAGGTGCTGGTGGCATGCACATGATTCTTGAAAATTATAAGAAGCTATTAGACAAAGGTCCAAGAGGAGTCAGTCCTTATTTAGCATCTGGAATGTTAAATAATGCTGTGGCAAATGAAATTGCCATCCGGTTTGGTGCTAAGGGGAAAAGTGGATCTTTTGTAACTGCTTGTGCTACAGCAGCAAATTGTATTGGTGAAGGAATGCGTGCCATACAGTACGATGAAGCCGATGTAATGATTGTCGGAGGAGTAGAAGGAGAATTTACTCCAATGGATATAGCTTCTTTCTCTAGAATTAAGGCACTTTCTACGAGAAATGACAATCCAAAAGAAGCAAGTCGACCATTTGATAAAAATAGAGATGGTTTTGTAATTGGTACAGGTGGGGGAGTGTTGATTCTAGAATCAGAAGAGTTTGCGAAGAAAAGAGGGGCAACAATATTAGCTGAGTTAGCTGGATATGGAGCAACAACAGATGCGTATCATATTACTGCTCCAGATGCTGAAGGTGAAGGGATGTTAATGGCAATGAAGCTTGCCCTAGAAGAGGCAAATGTTGGTCGCGAAGATATAGATTATATTAATGCTCATGGAACAAGCACAAAACTAAATGATTATTGTGAGACAATGGCTATCAAAAAGTTGATGGGGGATAAAGCAAAGTTGGTTCCAATTAGTTCGATTAAATCCATGACGGGCCATTTACTTGGAGGAGCTGGTGCTGTAGAGCTAATTGCAAGTATCTTATCTTTGAAACATGATATTGTTCCTCCAACTATTAATTATAAAGAACAGGATGAAGGATTAGATTTAAATTATGTTCCAAATGAAGCGCAAGCGCATAAGGTGACCATCGCAATAAGTAACTCATTTGGATTTGGTGGACATAATGTATGTCTTGTTGTGAAAAAAATTTAATGGATAAAACGAGGAGAGAATGAAATGAATGGAATTGAGAGACAGGCTATCACAAATGGCTCACATTTATTTGAGAATAGAGACTTATGTGTTCATGAATTGGTTGAGAGACAAGTGGAGTTGAATCCTACAAAATTGGCAGTAATTTTTGAAGAAAAAGCTTTGACTTATGAACAATTAAATGAAAAAGCGAATCAGTTAGCTCACTTTTTGATACAAAAAGGTCTAAAGCTTGAGGAGCCCGTTGGAGTTTATATGGAACGTTCTTTAGATTTGGTAGTTGTATTACTAGGAATTTTGAAGGCAGGAGGGGCATATGTACCGTTAGATCCTTCATATCCAAAAGCAAGATTGGAGTATATGCTTGAAGATTCTAGACCATCATTTATTATTTCAACGAAAGATAAAAGTCAATTGATTCATGGGTGTTCTCATGAAGCGCAAATTGTTACTTTAGATGAATGTGAGGAACTGGATCGACAAGTTAAGGTGAATCCTCAATCGTTAGTAACCCAGGATCATTTAATGTATATTATTTACACGTCTGGTTCTACTGGTAATCCAAAAGGGGTAATGAATACACATGTCGCTCTTAATAACCGCCTTCAGTGGATGCAAAAGGAATTTTCTTTAGATGAAAGAGATCGTGTGTTACAGAAAACACCTTATAGCTTTGATGTCTCGGTATGGGAATTCTTCTGGCCATTAATTGCTGGTGCAACACTAGTTATGGCCAAGCCAGATGGACATAAAGATCCAAGCTATTTGATGAAAACAATTGGTGATTATAACATTACAACTATTCACTTTGTGCCATCTATGCTACAAGTTTTTTTAGATGCATGGGTAATGAAGAAAGAGGATACATCCTTAAAAAGAGTTATTTGCAGCGGAGAAGCACTAACGAAGTCGATGGAACGAGCTTTTTTCTCAAAAATGGATAAAGTAGAGCTTCATAATTTATACGGACCTACTGAAGCAGCTATAGATGTATCTCATTGGAAATGTAACGGATTGGCGGATGGAGATGTAGTACCTATCGGTTATCCTATTAGCAACATTCAGCTATATATCATGGATGAAAATCAAGTTTTAATTGAGGAACCGGGAATTAATGGTGAACTGTATATTGGTGGAGTAGGTGTTGCCAAAGGATACTATAATAAACCTGATTTAACGAAAGAGAAATTTATTAAGAGTCCATTTGAAGATGAGGGACAATTATATAAAACTGGTGATATTTGTAGGTTACGTAAGGATGGTGGAATTGAATATATAGGGAGAAGTGACTTCCAGGTTAAGATTCGTGGTGTAAGAATTGAATTAGGCGAAATTGAGGCTGTTATCGAGCGCATTCCGTATATTAAGCAGTGCATTGTAAAGCCTTTTTATGAAGAGGATCATACGTATTTAACAGCCTATGTAACAGTAGCAGAGGGAAAAGATTGGGATGAAGAACAAGTAAAACAAGAGATTGAGCAATTATTACCTGAACAAATGATGCCATCTTTCTTCATTAGATTACAGGATTTACCTTTATCTTTGAATGGAAAAGTAAATCGAAAAGAACTTCCTAACCCTAAAACACTACGTATTGTTGAAAAAAAGGAACAGCCAGTAACGAAGTTAGAGAAAATAGTTGCTGATTTTTGGAAAGAACTACTTTATTTAAAAGAGGTAGGCGTTAGAGAAAAGTTTATTAATATAGGAGGAAACTCTTTATTTGCTGTAAGATTTGTTGCTCGAGTAAAACAGGATTTAAATATTTCTATTACTTTGGAACATGTATTTGAATATCCGACAATTCGAGAAATTAGTAAATTTATTGAGGAGCAAAATGCTGAAATGAACTTAGTCGAGTTGACAAAAAATAGCACGCCTAAGTCACGGATGGAACTTTCCCATTCACAAAAAAGGCTTTGGTTTCTTAATGAACTAGAAGGCTTAAATCCTTTATATAATCTACCTAACTATATAGAGATAGAAGGGAATTTACATGTTGAGTCATTAGAAAAAAGTTTGAATGATTTAATACAAAGTCAGGATATTTTAAGAACTAACTTTTTTACAGAGAATGGAGTTCCTTATCAAACAATCAATCCACATACAAATTGTGCTTTACATGTAATGGATTTATCTGCTCATGGTGAAGAGTGGGGAATGATTGAGGCTAAGAAGGAGATGGAATATGATTCAGTAATTCCATTTAATCTAGAAATGGATCCGCTCTATCGCTTTAAGTTATTTAAAATTGATGAACAGCAATATATCTTTTATTTTAATATCAATCATATTATTTCAGATGGTTGGTCTCATAGTGTCTTTAAAGCGGAACTATTTAAATTTTATAAGAGAAATATTACCTTAGAAAACGCTCATGTAGAAGAGAGAGTTCAATACAGTGATTATATTGATTGGCAAAAAGGCTTAGCGGATAGCCCTGGGTTTAAAAAACAGCTAAATTATTGGAAGGAAAAATTATCTGCTGAAACACCTTTTATTCAACTAACAGCGGATCAAGGTATAACATCTTCTAATAGTCACGAAGGGAATGTAGATTCATTTAGATTTCCAAAAGAGTTAATTGCTAGATTGGAAGAATTGTGTAAAGAAAAAGGCAGTACGCTGTTTATGGCAATGCTTTCTTTATATAAAGCTTTTCTGTACCGTCTTTCTGGTGAAAATGATTTAGCTGTAGGCATACCTATAGCAGGTCGTAACCATCCAAAGTTAGAGGAGCTAATTGGTTTCTTTGTTAACACTTTAGTCATTCGCAATAAGATTGATGGAGAAATGTCATTTGAAGATGTAATGCAAGTAGTTCGAAAGACATCTATTGAAGCATTTTCTAATAGTGATGTACCATTTGAGAAAATTGTAGAAGAAATCCAACCGCAGCGCTCTTTAAATCAGACGCCATTATTCCAGTACATGTTTGCTTTTCAAGATTTGGCTTCACAACTAGTGGAGGTATCGGATTTAAAGATTAGTGATCCAACTTTGATTCATAATGGAACAGCTAAATTTGATTTGACGTTATTTATTGAGAGGGATGAGAAAGGATACTTTGGAAAATGGGAATACCGGACTGATATTTTTGATAAAGAAACGATTGTAAGATTCACATCTATCCTTCTGAATTTACTTTCTAATATAACTGAAAATTCAGATTTACCGATAAAAAATCTTTCACTACTTACAAAGCAAGAAGAAGAGTTTTTAATTAAGGGGTTAAATGATACGAAGACTACATTTCCAGATGTTTGTCTCCATGAACTTTTTGAACAACAGGTAGAGTGTACTCCAGATTATATTGCAGTCAAATATGAAGGGGAACAGTTAACGTATAGAGAGTTAAATGAGAAAGCTAATCAAATGGCTCATTGTCTGCAACAAAAAGGAATTGTAGCCGACGCACCAGTTGGATTAAGGATTGATCGATCACTGGAGCTTGTTGTAGCTATGTTAGGAATTTTAAAGGCTGGTGGAGCATATCTTCCAATCGATGCGGAGCTTCCCGCAAATCGTGTACATTCTATATTAAACGATGCAAATGCAACTCTATGTTTGACACAAAAGTCAAATGCGAATTTGGAAAGTGAAGGTATTGAGTATGTGGAATTCTCTCTAAATGAAGAGAGTTTGAATAAGTTTCCAGTTACAAAACCACATGTTGCATTAAGTCCAGATCACCTTGTGTCCGTTTATTATACGTCAGGGTCTACTGGAAAACCGAAAGGTGTTAGTAGTACACACAGAGGTTGGGTAAACAGGATGAACTGGATGCAAAATAAACATCAATTAAAAGAAAAAGAAGTAGTTCTACAAAAGACAACTTTAACATTTGATGATGCTGCAGTAGAATTCTTTTGGCCACTAATGGTAGGAGGGGTTATCGCTCTTATTCCGAAAGATATGCATAAAGATCCTAATAGCATACTACAATGTGCAATTCATTATAACGTTTCGGTACTACAATTTGTGCCTAGTATGTTACAAATGGTAGTCGATTTAATTACACCTGAACAAAGAAAGTTATTATCTAACTTAAGGGTAGTTGTGTCGAGTGGTGAAGCTTTAAAGACTAATCTTATTAATGAATTTTATGAAAAGGTTCCAGGAAATTTATTTAATTCTTGGGGAGCAACAGAAGTATCAATCGATTCTACATGCTTTGATTGTGCTCCAGTTAATAGTCAAAATGCTGAAATTTGTTCGGTAGGTAAGGCAATTGATAACAACCGTGTTTATGTACTTAATCGTCATTTAAAGCCTGTGCCAATTGGTACTGTAGGTGATTTGTATATTGCCGGTATTGGCTTAGCGAGAGGATACTTGAATAATCCAAAACGAACGGCGGAAGCCTTTATTCCGGATCCTTTTTATCCAGGAGAAGCTATGTATCGTACAGGTGATAGAGGGTATTTGAGAGCTGACGGAAATATCATGTTCGTTGGTCGAGAAGATAATCAGATTAAACTACGGGGAATGCGTATCGAACTTGGTGAAATTGAAAATAATTTGAGAATGCTAGACAACATAAAAGAAGCGGTTGTGCTTGTTAAGAGCACTGATACCAATATGCAACATTTAGTAGCTTATTATACAGAAGGAAATGAGGACAAAAGTGCAAACTCTATAAAACGAATTTTGCAAAAGAACCTTCCAGATTATATGGTACCAAGCTATTATGTGAAATTGGAAAAATTCCCACTTAATGCGAATGGTAAGATTGATCGTAAGGCTCTTCCAGAACCATCCAAGGAGAATTTAGTAATAAACTCTCAATTTATAGCACCTAGAAATGAAGTAGAACAAAAAATGGAAGAAGTTTGGAAGTTGAGATTAGGTTTGGAGAGAGTTGGAACTCAGGATGATTTCTTTGAATTAGGAGGTCATTCATTATTAGCGGTACAAATTATTGCAGATATTAATAGAGAGTTTAATAGTAATTTGCAAGTCAAAGATTTATTCAAAAATTCTACTATTGAAAAAATAAGTCAGAATGTTCAACCTTATTTTGGCGTACGGAGGCTTGGAGAGCGTATTCAAAAAGTTGATCGAACTACGGATATCCCATTATCAGATGCTCAAAAGCGAATCTGGTTCTTAAATCAATTAAACCATGATGCAAAGTACAATATGCCACTTGTCTTAAAATTCAGTGGACTAGTAGATGAGGCTAAGTTAAATAATAGTATTAATCAACTAATTAATAGACACGAGTCTTTAAGAACGATTTTTATTGAGGAGAACGGTATACCTCAACAAAAAGTGTTGTCGAATCTGAATATTACTTTACAGAAGGAGGATTTGGAGGGGCAAGATTTACAAGTAGTAATTCAAAAGGAACTACAGAACACTTTTGATTTGTCTAAAAGCCCTTTAATTAGAGGGAAGTTAGTTAGATGTGCTGGTGAACATATATTAATTTTAACATTCCATCATATTATTTGTGACGGTTGGTCATTAAAAATTTTAAAAGAAGAGCTACTTCGGATTTATATGGGTAAGTTGGAGTTATTAGAAGAACCTACACAATATCCTGATTATGCTGTATGGCAAATGAAATATAAAGAGGAAAAAGAATATCAAGAGCAATTATTATATTGGAAGAAAAAATTAGCAGGACAAATTCCTTTGTTACAGTTACCGACGGATAAGCAATTAAAACAGTCTCAACAGACGAATTACACAATCCATAAAGTACTTGAAAAGGATGTTTCTAAGAGAATTAAGTCGTTTAGTAAAGAGCAAAAAATCACTACATTTATGAACTTTCTGACCACATTTAATATGTTGTTAAGCAAACTATCAGAACAAAAAGAAATCATTTTAGGTACACCAGTTGTCAATCGGAACTTAGAAGAGTTATCAAGTTCAGTTGGATTGTATCTAAATACGCTACCACTAAAAGTGGAATTGGATAACAATGAGCAATATACAAGTTTATTACAAAAAGTAAAACAAGTTGTTATGGAAGCATTCTCGCATCAAGATGTTTCTTTTGAAAGGATTGTTGAAGAGATTCAACCGGAGAGAAATTTGAGTAGAAACCCACTATTCGATGTTTTAATCAATTATAGAAATTTTGAAGAAGAAAAAACTTACAGGTTAGCAAATATGGAGGTAAAAGAGGTTGCGGTGGACTCCATTGAGTCAAAATTTTTCATGACACTTTATATTGAAGAAACTTTCGACAATTTTAATATTTCTTTAGCTTTCCAGAATAATATGTTTTCTATTGAAAGAATGGAAGAATTATTAAACCAGTATGAATACCTTCTAGAACAAGTTTTAGAAAATCCATCTAATTTAGTAGGAGACTTTTCTTTAATCACTCCTCATGTAGAAGCGGTATTGCCAGATCCAACAGTACAACTGGAGGAAGAAAATTTTCAAACAGTTATCGAGAGTGTGAAGTACTGGGCTTCAACTCAACCTAATCACGTAGCTGTTGAAGAGGGAGAAACTCAATATACGTATCACCATTTACAAAATCGCTCTCTACAAATTGCGAATGCAATTTTAGAACAAAATGTTGGAATGGAAAAAGTAATAGGAGTATATGGGGAAAGAAGTTTTGAAATGATCTCATCAATTTTGGGTGTTTTGCATGTAAAGAATATTTTCTTAAACATTGACTATCAAGTGCCAGAGCAGCGCATGAAGCGAATGCTAGAAATATCTCAAACA
This sequence comes from Bacillus manliponensis, assembly GCF_000712595.1. Taxonomy (GTDB): domain Bacteria; phylum Bacillota; class Bacilli; order Bacillales; family Bacillaceae_G; genus Bacillus_A; species Bacillus_A manliponensis. The sequence goes on along the minus strand of NZ_JOTN01000001.1, from coordinate 132,184 downwards.
GCATGTATTGTAGCTACACAACCGATGCAATCTGAACACGAAAAAATTGCAGAAAATCTGGGGATACCAATAATTAAGACTTATCTGTTTCCTGAAACAAATTTAGTAACAAATATAAATTTAGATACGGATTTGATAAATAAAGATGCATATATCTTCTTTACATCTGGTACGACAGGTGAACCAAAGGGAGTATTGGGAACACATAATGGTTTAGCACAATTTTTGTATTGGCAAAGAACACAATTTGAAGTAACGCCAATGGATCGAACAGGGCAGTTAACACATGTGGCTTTTGATGTATATCTAAGGGATGTATTTTTACCTTTAACAAGTGGTGCAACTCTTTGTATTCCGAACAAAGAAGAGGATAATATTTTGAAATGGCTACAGGAGAAAGAAATAACTTTATTGCACGCGGTACCATCCCTTTCAAGAAATTGGTTATATGGTTCGGTAAATACGGGATGCTTAAATAAGTTAAGGCATATCTTTTTTGCAGGAGAGCCTTTACAAAGTACTTTAGTACAGGCGTGGCGTGAGATAACTGATGCACAAATAAATAATTTCTATGGACAAACAGAGACCACACTTGCAAAATGCTTTTATGAAGTGCCAATGGAATTAACTTTTGATGTAGTACCAATAGGTAAACCGATTTTTAATGCACAATTATTAGTTGTAAACGAAAGAGGAAAACTTTGTGGTGTAGGGGAACCAGGCGAAATTATCGTTAGAACGCCTTATTGTACGAAGGGGTACATTAATAAGAATATAGAAGCATTTTGTAAGAATGAGTTTACAAAGCAATCGGAAGATAAATTGTATCGCACTGGGGATATGGGAAGATTTCGTCCAGATGGTGGAATTGAGATTATTGGACGTAATGACGGAGAAGTGAAAATAAGAGGCGTTCGTATTAACAAAGGAGAAGTTGCAGCTGTAATTACTAAACAAATGAATGTAACACAATGCTTAGTTGTAGATGTTAATAAGGCAGGGGAAACAAGGCTTGATGCATATGTTGTATTTAAAGAGAAGGATAAGATAGATCTTAATCAATTACGAAGAGAGTTGATGAAAGAACTTCCATTAGTTATGATTCCAAATAAATTTATCGCGATTGATAAAGTACCTGTTACGAAAAATGGAAAAGTGGATAAGAAACAACTATTAAGATATGTAGTGAAACAGAAAGAACAATTAGAAGAAAGTGAACCCAGCTTGATAGAGAAAGAGATTATAAAGATTTGGTCGGAGCTTTTACCTAATAAGAAAATTAATCGTAACGATAATTTCTTTGAATTAGGTGGACATTCATTACTAATTGTGAAGATGATTTCTATTGTTCGTGAGTGTTTAAATTATGAAGTTAGTTTAAGAGTTGTTTTTGAAAATCCAACAGTGCAAGAGATGGCAACTTATTTACTAAATAGTAAAAAGAGAAAAGGTATTGTTATGAAAAAACTTGATCGAGTTAAACAGAAGGTTAAAGAATAAGAAGGAAGTGAAAAATTTGGGACAATTAAAAATTGAAAATGAAGTATACATGCTTCCTGCTTCCTATGGGCAAAACAGAATGTGGTTTTTTGAACAGATGTTTCCGAATAGTGTGACGTATGGCATCCCCTTTATTTTAAAAATAAAGGGGGGCATCAATAAAAAAATATTAGAGCAAGCACTCCAAATGATTATTGACCGACATGAAGTATTACGTACAACCTTTGAGGAAAGAGAGGGTGAACTGTTCCAAAAAGTTTTTGTTGAATGTCCTCATTTAAGGTTAGAGGAAAAAAATCTAGATGAAATTAAAAAAATTCAAACGTTACAATCATATTTGAAGGCATTTGCAAAAGAGAGCTTTGATTTGCAAGAAGGCCCTCTTATAAAGTTTGAGCTAATTTGCGTAGAAGCGCAGTATCATTATCTTTTAGTTAATGTACATCATATTATATTTGACGCGTGGTCTATTAATATATTTGAGAAAGAACTATTGGAATTTTATAGTTATTTAAATGGAGGAGTAATGTTTGATTTGGATGAGCTGCCTTTGCAATATGCAGATTATGCGGCTTGGCAAAAAGAGAGCTTAGGAGAGGGAGACATAGAGAAGAAGTTAGATTTTTGGGGGAATTATTTACGAGATGCATCATCCATTTTAAACCTTCCATCAGATAGAATAAGACCGCAAAAACCTTCTTATGAAGGTGAAAATTATAAATTTAAGTTACCAGAACATTTAGTTATTAGTGCGCAAGAGTTTTGTAGAGCAAACAATATAACATATTATACGTTTTTTTTAACAATATTTAATATATTGTTATACAGATACTCAGGACAAAAAGATATCGTAATAGGAACACCGATTACAAATAGGAAAGATAAACAGATACAAGATTTAATTGGCTTCTTTGTAAATACATTACCAGTTAGAACAATGATCCAATCGAAGGAAAGTTTTAAAGTAGCGTTACGAGATACACTTGAATCATTTCTTCAAGCTCATGAAAATGGTGATGTACCATTTGAAAGGATCGTACAGGAAGTAAGTCCTGAACGTGATACAAGTTATCATCCAATTTTTCAAGTATTATTTACTTTACATGAAAAAAACGAAGTTAGTAAGTCTGATGTTCTTTTTATAGAACATGAAAAAATTAATACAGGTACTTCTAAATTCGATCTCGTTTTATATGTTTCTTGTGCTGAAGATGAAATAAATGGAGAGATTGAATATAGTACGGATCTTTTTGATCATGTTTCAATTGAGCACTTTTTTCAAAATTATATAGCATGCATGCAGGCACTTCTCGCGTCACCTAACAAGCCTATTGCACAAGTCAGTATGTTAAGTGAGAAAGAACAATGTGAATTTATAGTAAGAAAGGAAGAGGAATTCGATAATAGCAGGTTCATAAGTCAATTATTTGAAGAACAAGTCTTCAAATATGCAAATAAGATAGCCATAAAAGGCGTTCAAGGTTCTTTCTCCTATAAAGATTTAAATGAACGATCTAATCAAGTTGCAAATGAATTGCAAAAGAAAGGTATTGAACCTGGTAGCATAGTTGGGGTTTGTTTAAAAAGATCTCCAGAACAAATTGCTACACTAATTGGTATTTTAAAGTCTGGTTGCGCATATCTCCCAATTGATACTGCTTCACCAAAAGAAAGGATAAAGTTAATTGTTGAGGATTCTAGCACTAAGTTCATTATAACAGATGGTGCTGATTTAAAAGGTATATCTGGTGTATCACTTCTTCAATCGGATTCTATTTTTTGTAATGGTAGCAAGGAGAATGTGAAATGGACTTTAAATAAGCCTCCGGAAAAGCAATTAGCATATGTAATTTATACTTCTGGATCGACAGGGAAACCGAAAGGAATAGGGGTTTCGCATGCCTCCTTTGTTAATCATATTCAAGGAATGTTAAAAACATTTCCTATTAGTAGCGATGAACGAGTTTTACAAAATATTACCTATAGTTTTGATGCATCAGTAACTGAAATATTTGCAACTCTTATAGGGGGAGGTACGTTAATCCTTACACATCCTGATCATCAATTTGATATTGATTATTTAGCAGATCTAATGATTAAAGAATCTGTTACACGAGCGCAATTATTCCATAGCTTAATAAATAAGTTAATACATGTTGATGAATTTAGGGAAAAAAACAAACTTCGACATGTATTTACAGGAGGAGAAGCTCTTAGCGGTCAGTTAGTTCAATTGTTTTATGAAAAGTTAGGTAAAGATATTGTACTGGTAAATTTATATGGTCCAACAGAGGCTACAGTAGCTTCTACATATTGGATAAGTGAACCAAAGTATAATCAGAGTACTGCTCCAATTGGTCGCGCCTTACCTGGATATCATTTGTTAATTCTTAATGAAGAATTGCAACCGGTTCCTAAAGGTGGGGTAGGTGAACTATTTATTGGTGGAAAAGGATTGGCATTAGGTTATTTAAATAATAATGAATTAAATAAATCGGCATTCTTATCCCTTAATATTAACGGAGAAAGCAATTTGTATTATAGGACTGGTGATTTGGTTAAGCAATTATCAAATGGTGATTTGCTTTTTCTTTCAAGAAAGGATTCTCAAGTTAAAATAAGAGGCTTCCGAATTGAATTGGACGAGATTAAACATAGATTATTAGAGCAGCCAGAGATTGAGAATGCAGTTGTAGTAGTTGAAAAAATAAAAGGTGATAAAAAAATCTTTTCATTTATAACTCGTATGGAAGGCACGCATGTAACTGCTAATGAAGTAAAAGAAAGACTAAAGAATACACTCCCACACTACATGATTCCACAAGTAATCTCTTGGGTGGAGAAAATTCCTATTACGTTAAACGGAAAAGTTAATAAAAAAATATTGCCTTTTGATAAAAATGATTTAGTAAATACAGAAAAAATATTCGCGGGAAATTTATTTGAAAAGCAGTTGGTGGGTATTTGGGAAGAAGTACTAAATCTACAATCTGTAGGAGTAAATGAAGATTTCTTTGATCTTGGTGGACATAGTATAAAAGCTATTGAAATCATAGGGTTAATTCGAAAAAGATTAGGTATCCATTTACCGATTTCTTGTTTATTTGAATATAGAACAATACGTGGAATATCTGAATACAAAGAGAAGATGAAAAAGTTAGAGCAAGAAGACTTTATCATTTCCTTGAAAAAAGTTGATTCGGAAGAACCACCATTATTTCTTATTCATCCAGGTGGAGGAGGCGCATTATGTTATGTGCCATTAGTTAGATATATTGATAAAAATATAAGTGTATTTGGAATACAATCACAAGGGTATGAGACGAACAAGGAACCGTTAACAACTATTGCTGCTATGGCAAAGTTGTATGCAGAAAAAATTCTCAAAATTCAACCTAAGGGACCTTATCGTTTAGCTGGTTGGTCTATGGGTGGAACATTAGCTGTAGAAGTAGCAAGAATATTAGAATCAAAAAGAAAATGTGTATCATTTGTTGGTTTAATAGATGCACATCCATTTGATTGTTCTATGAAAAAGGTAAGTCGCCAAGATCCACTAGCTGTTTGGGCATATAGTTTAGGAATAAAAGAAAAAGATTTTAATAAAGAAAATGAGACTGAAAAGTATCAAATTGTTCTAAAAGCAGCTCAAGAGAAAGGGACAATCCCTCGAAATGCTGAGTTAGAGGACGTTAAACGTATTATAAAAGTAATGGCGACAAATAATATGGCAAGTGATCAATACGAATTTGGTGAACCAATTCATTCTGATTTATTTTTGCTCAATTGTGAAGAATTAGATCCTAGTTCTTTTCATCAATTAGTTAATATTGAGTCTTGGAAAAATAGAACTAAGGGAGAGGTATATACTTCTACAATTAAAGGACATCATAATAACTTAATGCAATTACCGCAGGTTGAATATATAGGTGAATTAATTTCAAAATTTTTGGAGGGGAGATAAGAATGATGCAGGAACAAGTGACAGGACGAATTCAAAAACCTCCTCATGAGGCATATGTTCAAGGAGTATTACTTCCACAATTCCAATATGAGTTAGAAAACTACGTGAATCATTATTTGAATATTGAAAAAGTTTTACTTAAGGCTTATAAAAAAATGAATCTTTTATCTGAAACAGATGCTCATAGAGTATGGGAATCTATAAAGAAAGTAAATGAAGATTCTATCCTTAATATTTCAAAATACAATATGACAGATATTGCGTTAAGCATAGAAAGAGTAATAGAGCAGCACTTAGATGAGCCTGTTGTAAATTGGCATATTGACCGAAGCCGTAATGATTTTCAGGCTTGTGCACAACTAATGTATACACGTGAAAAGTGGATTCAGCTTATTGAAAAAGTGGATGCTTTTGCTCAACTTATGTTGGAGAAAGCTAAAAAGCATATTTATATGATAATGCCTGGTTATACTCACTATCAATCTGCACAAATCATAAGTGTGGGGTTTTATTTAACGGCTGTTAGTCGCCATGTATTAGACACTATGAAAAAGATGATTGGTGTACTAGAGAATATGAATAATCAATGTCCTTTAGGTTCAGGTGCTATGTCAGGTCAAGAGTATAACTGGGATTGTGATCAGATGGCTAATGACCTAGGATTCCAATCGTATGTTGGACATGCATTAAGTGGCGTAGCATCCAGAGACTGGGCGTTAGAAGTTGCAGAATGCCTCTCATTTTTTGCTAGTAATATGAGCCGTTTTCTAACAGATTTTATACAGTGGGGAAGCAGCGAGTATCAGTTTATAGATCTACCAGATGAATTGACTGGAATTTCTTCATCTATGCCTCAAAAGAGAAATTTTCCTATTCTTGAAAGGCTGAGAGGAAAGACAAGTCACTTAATCTCTTACCATATAGACTTCTTATTAGGACAACGAAATACGTCTTATAGTAATTTGGTAGAAGTTTCAAAAGAGGCAGGACGAAACTTATCTACATTGTTTAATGAAGCAGAGAGCTTATTAGATCTACTCCTTTTAGTTTTTGAAAATATCTCTTTTAAAGAAGAAAATATGAAACAATGTTGTGCTTTAGAGTATTATGGGGGGTTTACATTAGCGAATCTTTTAACACAGAAAAATAATATCCCGTATCGAAAAGCGCAGGTTGTAGCAGGCAAATTTGTTACAAAGTCTTTAGAAAATCATATTGCTCCTCAATATGCTTCTATTGAATTGTTAGATGAAGTTTGTCTGGATAATGGATGTGTCAATACAGTTACACAAAAGGAGTTAGAAAATATATTTGGTGTTGAGCGAGCGCTAGAGTTTAAGAAAACAAAGGGTTCTACAAACCCAGAAGCTGTAGCAGATATATTAATATATCAATCTGAAAAAGAAGAATTTTTAAGGAAGAAATTCAATAGCATCACGGAGAGTATTAGAAATAAAATTAGTGTACTTGAGAATGGGGATTCTATTTATGAGGAGAATGTATGATGGGGCAATCCAGTCAATTATTGTTAAAAAAAAGAAAAACGGTTGTTACAAATAAAGGACGTGGAAAGGCATGTGGAACTTTTGGGGAATTGTTACAAGGTGTCTTGCCGAATAATAGAGACTTCTTAGTAACGCTACCTATTCAACGTTACTCTCAATGTGAATTTTTCTCTACACCTCATTTAAAAGAACTTAGTATTTATCCATCAAACCAAACGAAATCTTTAAAGTTAGCAAAAAGGATTTTGCAATTTTTCGATTTGCCAGTTAGAGGGCATATTAGGATGCAAAGTGATATTACTCATGGTAAAGGGCTTGCTAGTTCTTCAGCAGATATGGTTGCAGTAGCAAGAGCAATTGAATCGTGTTTTAAAATCAAAATTCCAGCTTCAATTTTAGAAATGTTGTTAAGAGAAATTGAACCAACTGATGGGGTTATGTATCCAGGAATTGTGTCCTTTTATCATAAAGAAGTTAAGTTAAAGGAATGGATTGCTGAGTGTCCACCTTTAACTATTCTGGCCATAGACGAAGGGGGACAAATTGATACAGTTGCTTTTAATGGCCTTCCGAAACCATTTACATCTACTGAAAAGCAGGAATATCAAATGTTATTAGACGACATGCTAAGTGCTTTGAGAAATCATGATTTGCATACAGTAGGACGTGTTACGACTAGAAGCGCAGAACTCAATCAGAAGCTTCACAAGAAAGAGACATTGGAAAAAATGCGTACCATTTGTGAGGAAATTGGAGGTTTAGGAATTGTAACAGCACATAGTGGAACTTATATAGGTATTTTAATTTCTAAAGAAGATGCTTCTTATTTAGAAAAGGTGTCTAACGGTTTATTGAAAATTAAAGAACTGGGTTATCCAACAGAGATATTTCATACTATATCATCATCTTTTTTATAAGAAAAAGGGGGAGAAAAAATGCAAGATACTATTATTGATTTAATTGGTAAGACACCGCTAATTCAACTTCGACTCGGTGATGAGCGACACACCAATGTTTATGCAAAATTGGAAATGTACAATCCTTATGGTATGAAAGATCGAGTAGCGAAACAAATGATTCTAGAAGCAAAGCATACAGGGTTATTAAAAGAAGGAGCTCCTATTATAGAAAGCTCCTCTGGTACTCTTGCTTTAGGAATTGCATTAGTTGGTACTTATTTAGGACATGATGTTCATATTGTCACGGATCCTCGTATTGATGATTTAACTTATAAAAAGCTTAAAGCATTAGGTGCCCGTGTGCACATTGTAAAAGAGATGGGGAAAACTGGTGGATGGCAAGTGGCGAGGTTACAGTATTTAAACAAACTACTTATGAAATATCCTAATGCATATTGGCCTAAACAGTATGAGAATACTCAAAACCCTTTATCATATAGTCAACTTGCTAAAGATATCGTAGAGGAGTTAGGACAAATTGATTATTTAGTTGGGGCTGTAGGAAGCGGTGGTTCTTTATGTGGTACTGCTAATGCCCTTAAATTTCATAATCCTAATTTAAAAGTTTTGGCTGTTGACGCAGTGGGAAGTGCAGTTTTCTATCAGAAAGATAGACCTGATCGTCTGCAAGGTGGATTAGGAAATAGTTTGCAGCCGCCTAATGTGGATTATTCTGTGATTGATGAAGTGCATTGGTTAAATGATGAAGAAGCTTTTAATTGGACTTTAGAATTAGCACGTCGTGAAAAAATTATTGCAGGAAATAGTTCTGGTAGTGTGTATGCAGTTGCTCGATGGTTAAGTACACAAGTCCCAAAGGAAAAGAAAATTACATGTATCTTTCCAGATAGAGGGGATCGTTACGTTAACACAATTTACGACGAGGAGTTTTATTTTCAGCATAAATTAAATAGGGAGCATTTAAATTTTAATCCACTAGAAATAGAAACTATACAAGATGTTAATAATTGGAGTTATTTTCATTTTAATAAAGGGAAGTGTATGAATGAAAAAGCTGCTATTTATTGAGGCGAATACTACTGGAACGGGGATGTTAGCTATTTCGAAAGCGAAAGAAATAGGATTTAGTCCTGTATTTATCACTAATAACCCTAGACGGTATATAGGATTAGAGGAGATGGAGTGTACTGTTTTAGAATGTGACACAAACAATATTGACGTCGTTAGAGAAATGATTAGGTCACAATTTGAGGTGTTCGAAGTAAGTGGTGTTACAACAACCAGTGAATTTTATATCGAGACGGTAGCAGTTATAGCGAAGGATCTGGGACTTGTCGGGAATCCATTAGATACTGTGAAAAATTGTAGGGATAAAGCGAGAATGCGTTCACTGTTACAAAATGTACCGCATGTATATTCGCCATGGTTTCATAGTATTGCAGCGGTTAATGATTTGGAGGGAATACAAGATCATATAGTATTTCCATGTGTTGTAAAACCTGTGGACGATAGTGGATCGAATAATGTATTGAAATGTTATTCATACGAAGAGGTTCAACTACAGGTAGAGAAGATTTTGAGTAAAACGCATAACGTTAGATCACAGAGAAATATAAAAAATGTGTTAATTGAAGAGTATGTAGAGGGACAAGAATATAGCGTAGAGATTTTCTCTTACAATGGAAAGTCTCATATTTTTGGGATTACTCAAAAGAGTGTAGGACAGGAACCTTATTTTGTTGAAGAGGGACATATATTCCCTGCTGTTATTCCAAAGGATTTACAGTTAATTGTTAAAAAGGGAATTACTTCTATTTTAAATAAGGTAAATTGGCAAAACGGTCCTTGTCATTTAGAGGTTAAGATAAAAGAAGATAATGTATTTTTAGTAGAATTCAATGGTCGGCTGGCTGGGGGAATGATTCCCGAACTCATTCGTTATGCAACACAAGTGGATTTGCTTAAGGAACAATTGAAAACTGTAACGGGAACAGCGCCAAATTTGGATAAAGTGTCTTCTTTATATGCAGGCATACGTTTTATTGTACCAACAAATGAAGGAGAAATAACGAATGTTCTAGGATTCGAACAAATAAAAGATATGTTAGGAATTAAAGAAGTGAAGTGCCGAACTGTTATTGGAGAAACTGTACAAAAAGCTCAAAATGCCTATGGAAGAGTAGGGCATGTGATTGCTACGTCTGAAAATTCTGTTGAATTACAATCTCTTTTAGAAAAATGTATAAATAGCTTAAACATAGAGGTGAAGGAGTGTGGAGCAATTGATTAATTACTTAAGTGACACAGTTACATTACCTACTGAGGAGATGTTAGATTCAATTCAAAATGCGAATCTAGGTGATGATGTATATGGAGAAGATAAAACGGTTAATCAATTAGAGGCATTAGCTGCTGATATGCTAGGAATGGAAGCTGCTTGTTTTATGCCAAGTGGCACAATGGCCAACCTTGCTTCAATTTTAGCGCATTGTCCAAGAGGTTCTACAGTTTTAGTTGGAGATGAATCAGATATCTATATTTATGAGGCAGGTGGGGCTTCGGTTTGTGGCGGAATCATGTATCATCCCATTAAGACACAGCCAGATGGTCGACTTTTATTATCTGATTTAGAAGCTGCTTTTCCAATTGATGAGACAGATCCACAATTTGCGTTGCCGGCGTTAATATGTTTAGAGAATACACATAATCGTTGTGGAGGGAAAGTATTACCACTTTTATACTTAAGAGAAGTTAAGGAGTTTGCTATGCAAAAAAATATTCCTATTCATATGGATGGAGCACGTATTTTTAATGCAGCAGTTAACTTAGGTATAGACATTAAAAATATTACGCAGTATGCAGATTCTTTACAATTTTGTTTATCAAAGGGATTATCAGCACCAATTGGTTCAATGGTAGCGGGCAAACATAAATATATTGAGCAGGTAAGACGTATTAGAAAAATGCTTGGAGGCGGAATGCGTCAAGTGGGAATCATTGCGGCGCCAGCAATAGTAGCACTACAAAAAATGTCTTTGCGTTTGCATGAAGATCATAATCGAGCAAAAAAATTAGCAAATGGTTTAGCTAATATTAATGGAATTGAGCTTGATTCATCAGAAGTACAGACAAATATTGTGATGTTCCGTGTAATAGATCCAAATTATGATTGGGCAAAGTTTTTACACGAGGCGAAAGAGCAAGGAGTCATTTTATCTGAAATGGGTTATGGAAGAATAAGAGCTGTAATTCATCGGCATATTACAGATGAAGATATTGAACGTACGATTCAGATAATAGAAAGTTTGTTAAAGAATACATCTTTAATGAAATAGATACAAGGTTTTATTTAAAAGAGCTGCAATATAGTCCGATTTTTGACTATATTGCAGCTCTTTTTGTTTTTAAGTTAGTTAAGAGTGCTTTATTAAATACAGCAGGAATTGATTGGATTTATGCAACTAGTAAAGGAAAGAACCCTCTATTTTATTTTGTATAAGAATGGGTAGTTTATGTGTTTTTAGTAAAAAAAAACAAAAAAAATAATTAATTATTTATATTATTTTTAAGTTGATTTTACTCATTGTTGTTAACTGTAGTGGAGAAGTATATTTTAAGTACAATAAGTGAGCTGCTTAAGGGGGAATAAATTGTAATGGATCAAATGAAAAATACAATTAATGAGGGATCTAATGAAATGCTCCATGAAGAGAATGAGCAAACGAATACTATAAATAATATCAACCCTTTATGTGAAAGCGTTAAATATTATATTTATAAAAAGGAAAGTTTATTAGAAAAGCATCAAGATATGGAGTTACCATTTATGCATCTTAACGTGTTGGCTCAAATGCTTTATGAGGCCTTTCATGATAGGAGTTTAAACAAAGTAAAACCGATTGTACTTATCTTTAAAGAACATATAGTAGAAGGACTTATTTCACCTGGAGCGTACTTTATTGACTTTGAAAATGATTGTTTTATTAAAGCGGAAAGTATAGACATTCAAGAGTTGAAGGAAGAGTTTAAAGATAGAGGGGATGTGCTAGCAATTGGTTATATATCACTTGAAGGGGATAATCAGTTAGAAGATTTAGCTGTTATTAGTGAAGAGCTTATAGATCGATTGAAGGAAATATTATGTATACATGGTGAGTTAAAAGATGATATAAGTTCTTTTATTGACTTAAAAAAATTTAAAGTTCCGTTGCTTAAAGTTCAATGGTTAAAAAGGAAAAATAGTAAGTAATAGAGTGCTGATTATATAAATTAATATGTATTACATTTGAAGGAAGGTGAAAATAAGTTAATCAAGCAGTATTTTAGTTAGAGATAGAATTTTATTTAGATTTATATATAACGTGTGTTTTTTGAAAAATGTGATGCAAAAATAATAGTAACTTCACTACAAGGAATATCATCATAATATTTAGTTGAATATTAAAAATATAACGATATTAAAGGATGGGTTTAGAAGTTATATTAATATAATATCATCTTTTGTAATTGATAAAAATATATGGAGGTAATCTTATGAGAGGTAAGGGATTAGTATTTTTAGAATTTATTTCACCTGAAATATCTACCATCGATATTTCAGTAAGCAAGATTGATAATAATATAGGAAATTCAATTATTAATTTAAACAAACAAATTAATGGAGAGTACTGATTATGTATACAAAAACAAAAAGAAAAAAAGTATTGGTTGCTGATCAGGGGAATAAAGATTGTTTTGTTTATTCGGATATTAAAAAAGACAATAGAATACAAATCCATGTTCTTAATAATGAATTTATGCTAGAAGACTCATTATTTTTAAATACATTCGATATTGTAATTACAGATAGTATTCATTATAGCACTTTGAAAGAAATAGTAAGTGACTCGCTTAAACTAATAGTTGTTCTAAGCAGTAAAGAAAAACATTTAGTTCCTATAATTCAGAGGGCTCAGGCAATTGTAAAAAAAGGAGACCTCCAAGAAATGTTAAATGCTCTAACAGCTGTTGGAGAAGGTAAGTTATATGTTTCTAACGATTTAAATCAATCACTTCCGAGAGTAACAAAAAGTATAGTCTTAAATAAGTTTGTTTTTAAAGAGAATAGTGTTTCTAGTGTATTAACAAAAATGGAGTTTCGTGTGATGGAAGAACTAATTGCAGATAAAACAAATCAACAAATTGCAGATACGCTTCACTTAAGCAAAAGAACTGTGGAATATCATTTAGCTGCTTGCATGAGAAAATTAGAAGCTAAATCTAGAGTAGGTTTAGCGGTTACGTTTACCAAATCAATTTTACTACAAAAGTATGCTTAGAATATTGCGGGTTACCTATAAACGATATTGTTGATTAAGTCTGTTAAATATATTTTTACTTATGGAATTTTTTATATAGAAAAATTTTATTTGCGTGAATTACGGGTGTTCCTAATTAACTTAGCATTTATTATATAAATAAGATTTGAATATATTGGAGGGGTATCATGAAAGGGCATTTTGTTCAATTACAGGCTCTAGAAGAAGAGGATTATAAATTATTTTCTAAATGGATTAGACCTTCTAAAGTAAGTGCTTTAGCAAGGGGAGCTCAAGATTTTGCTACTGTAAGAGAGATTAAGATGGACATTGAGTCAAGTAGTACACGTTATGCTACAGTAGTAACCCATGAAGGGAAAAAAATTGGTTTTGTTTCTTGGGAACCAATGAAGTATGAAGGAAGTTATATTTTAGGTGGTGTGATTGGTGATCCGGATTTATGGGATATGGGGTATGGAGCTGAGGCGTCTATCTTACTTATGGATTACCTTTTCCACTTTAAAAATGCTCACAAGATTCAATTTATTAATGGCTTATACAACCAAAGAACTATCCGCTTTCTAATAAAAAATAATGTAACAATTGAAGGGGTTCTTCGAGATTACTTTTTTCTTGATGGTGAATATCATGATGCAGTTATCTCATCTATTTTGCGAGAGGAATATTACGCTGGTGGGAAAGGCGGGCAACCGGAGGATATAATTCCAAAAAGTGAAAAAGAAGAGATCCAAAAAGAATTAAGGGAATATTTAGAAAAATGCTGGAAAAATGATATTTTTCCAAGCTTAAAAAAATAGGGTGAAGAAAATGGAGTGGAAATCTAAAGTTATACTTATCACTGGTGCTTCAAAAAGCTTAGGAAGGGAAATTGCACATCATTTTGCAGAATTGGGGGGACGAGTAATTTTAGGATATAGGCAATCCCTTGAAGAAGTGCAAAATACAGTAATGCATATTAAAGCTACAACAGGAAATGAACAGGTTGAGTATGTAAAACTTGATGTAAATGAATTTTCTCAAGTACAAGATACGATACAAGGAATTATTAATACGTATGGTAGGATCGATGTTCTTATAAATAATGCTGGGGTTAGTTATGGAGGAGCGTTAATCCCAGGAAACCCAATTGATAAATGGAAAGAAATTATAGATACAAATGTAATGGGGACAATTAATTGTATTCATGCTGTATCTTTCCATATGTTAACAGAACAAAAAGGCTCTATTATTAATATTTCTTCTGTAGCAGGTCTTACTGGAATGGAGAGACTTAGCGCTTATAGTGCCAGTAAAGCAGGAGTTATTGGTTTAACTCGTTCTCTTGGTAAGGAATATGCTCCTTATAATGTACGAGTAAATGCAGTAGCACCTGGATATACAGAGAATACTGGTATGGTCGATAGAATCCCGGAAGATCAGATGGAGAAATTTAAAAAGAAAATTGCTATGCAACGTCTGGGAACTGCAAAAGAAGTAGCTGAAGCAGTTTCGTTCCTTGCATCTGAGAAAGCCAGTTATATAACGGGGCAAACATTAGTAGTAGACGGTGGACTTATGTAAAGAGAAAAGGAGGTAATATAAATGAAATCAGCTTTGTTATTTCCACCATTAATGACTTTAAAAAAAGGGAGTTTCCGTGAATTATATGATCATATTCCACATGTTCAAAGAAAATTTGAGGAAGCTAGCAATATTATTGGAATAGACCTTGCTGAGCAGTTTTTTTCAGATAATGAAAAGATTGTAAATACAGGTATTATTGCAAGGCCTAGTATTGTAACAATAGCGACTGCGTTATATGAACTATTACGAGAGAAATTAGGAAAAGTTGATTATTTTCTTGGGCCAAGCCTTGGACAGGTTACAGCATTTCATTGTAGTGGATGCCTAGATTTTAAAGATACATTAAATATGGTTCGTGTTATGTGTGATCTAGAAGCAGCAGAATTTCAAAATAAGTCGTATAGTGTTTATTTTTTTTATAATATAGACACAGAAATTATGGAGCTTAGTATTGATAAGCTTTCGAAAAAGGGATATATATTAGAGCCTTGTATGCATGCTACATCTAATCAAATGATTGTTAACGGCGATTTTGAGAGCTTAGAAAAATTGAATGAAGAGGTTCAAGGTTATGGAGCGCTAGCCGTTAAAATCCCTTATGGACCTCCAGGGCATTGTTCTTTGTTGGAAAGTGTAAAAAAAGAATTTGATAAGAGTTTTATGACTAATGTTCATGTGAAAAAACCACTTACACCACTAATAAGTAATGTGGATGCAAAAGAAATTATTCATGTATCAAAAGTAGCTCATGATTTAGTGGAACAGTATACAAATAGTGTGCAATGGTATCAATCTTTAAAGGAATTATCTAAAAAGGGAGTTCAAAAATTATTTGTATTAGGACCAGGGAACTTTGTGTATAAGTCTTTAGAATTTACTGATATTGAATTTGAAATTGTACCACTTGTAACGCTAGCTGATGTGCAAGAAATGCTAGGAATATTACAGATGAAGGAGGAGTAGGGGATGAATGGTCTTGTTCTCCCAGGGTTAGCACCATCTCATTATCAAGAAGTTGAGAGTTTTATTAAGAATAGCCCGTTTGCAATTCAAAGGTTTAAGGAGGCTAGCGAAGTATTAGGATATTCTCTTGTAGATGCTTTTAAGGAGGCTGAAGTTGATGAGGCTCCAGAAGTATATGAAGTTTGCTTTCTGGCTAACTCCATTGCATTGTTAGATCATTACTATAATCACTACAACTGTCAACCTGATTTTGCAATCGGGGTAAGCTTTGGTGGGATGAGTGCAGCAGTTCAAACAAATACACTTGCTTATGATGAAGCAGTATGGCTAACGCATGAAGCAGCAAAGCAAGCAAAAGCATTCTTTAAACAGATGGATGGAGAATATCAAACACACTTTATTTATAATATGTCTTTAAATGAAGCTAAGACGATTATTAAAGAGTTTCAATTGAAGGGAATGTATTTAGAGTTAGTTGGTTTTTTAGAAAAA
Source organism: Bacillus manliponensis (assembly GCF_000712595.1). Lineage (GTDB taxonomy): Bacteria > Bacillota > Bacilli > Bacillales > Bacillaceae_G > Bacillus_A > Bacillus_A manliponensis. Next base: position 115,959 of record NZ_JOTN01000001.1, on the reverse strand, counting down.
GTAGTATGCCTATGTGGAGAAGCAAAAACAATTAAACTTCTTAAAGAGAAAATTAATACAAAACCTAAATGTGTTTCCTTACACACAATGAAACAGCCAATTCATAGTATCCTTTTGAAAGACCTGCATCAGCAATTGAAGAAAGGATTATATAATCAAGTTAATTTTAAGCCGATGGAAACAGCTATTATATCAGATGTGGATGGTGACGTAATAAAGGATACAGAATTATTTAAGCAGTCTTTATTAGATGGCTATGATAATCCTGTACGTTGGGATTTAGTGACGGATACGATGAGGAAACAGAAAATAGAACAAGTTTATGTTGTAGGACCGAGGAATTTATTTGCGCAACTACTAAAGAATGAATTTAATACCGTCAGAATTGGTCCTGAATTATTTGAGAGTAAAGCGGTTTTACGATGAGAGGTAGGAACTAATGGGATATAAAATTTATACTTCAGAGAAGACTTATTCTATTCAAGAGTTTAAAAGAGATATTCAGGCTTATAAAATGTATTTGAAAGAAATGGATGTAGTTGCTGGAGAAAGAGTTTTATTTACGGCGGAGAATTCCTATAACTTCTTAATTGGATTTTTTGCTTTAACAGAATTAGCCGTGTCAATTGTTTTAGTAGATTGTTTGACCGGCGAAAAGGAATTGAATGAGATTATAAAAGATTGTGGAAGCAGTGTATGTATTTCAGATAAAAAATTGAATCTATCACCCGAAATTAGGAGGATCCAATTGAACCCTCCAATGAAAATTGATTCTTTAGTTGAGGTAGGAGATAGTATTAATCCTGATTGGATTCATAAAGAAGATGCTCTTATTTTATACTCATCAGGTTCAACAGGAAAACCTAAAGGGATTGTTAAATCTGGAACTGCCTTCACTTTAAATTTGAAGAAAACAATGGATGTAATGAGATATCAGGATGACGATGTATTGTTACCTTTAATTCCCTTCACTCATTTTTATGGTTTATCTATTGTGTTTTTGTGGAGAATGATGAAGTGTGATTTAGTCCTTTGTGACTATAAGAAAATTAGGTCTATTATTAAAGCTATTAATGATTGGCGTGTAACTGTTGTTGATGGGATTCCTTCAACCTACCACGTCTTGGTTAATATCCTTAAAAAAAGGGAGAAAATCAAGGAGAATTTAAAACAGTCATGTGTCCGCATGTGGTGTGTAGGTGGAGCACCTTTATCAAGTAAGCTTGGAGATGAGTTCCAATCTGTTTTAGGAAAACCGTTATTAGATGGATATGGCCTATCAGAGCTCGGGAATGTAGCACTTAATGTAACTACTCATAAAAATGGCTGCGGAAAATCTTTGGAAGGAGTGGAAGTTCAAGTTATAGATTCAAAGGGTTTGCAATTACTTAATGGAGAAATTGGAGAAATAGTGGTCAAAACACCAGATGTAATGGAAAGGTATTTAAATTTACCTAATGAAACAAATTTAGTGTTGAAAGATGGTTGGTTTAAAACGAATGATTTAGGATATTTAGATAGTCATGGAAATCTGTTCATTATTGGAAGAAAGGGAGAAGAGGTTGTTCGAAAAGGTTATGTTATTCACCCTGCGAAAATTGAAAAAAATGTAGAGGACGCTTTGGGGATAAAAGGAAAGATAGTTACTTTCCATGATGAAAAGAAAGGGGCATATATGATTCTGTTCTTGGAAGCTTCTCCTTTGGAAAATAACGGATTAAAAAACGCAGTGACCGAGAACTTAGACCCTGTACTAATGCCAGATAAAATTGTTTTTTTAGAAAAATTCCCATATCTTCCTAACGGGAAGGTAGATTTTGTAGCACTCAAGATTTGGGCAGCAGAATATAGAAAGAGTGGAGTTGAGAATGAACTATGCAAAGTTTGATATTGGAGAGGGAAGTAACTACTACATTACTTGATGAGCGTAAAGAAAACATTTTATTATGTATGCAATATATGAAGAGGAACAAAGAGGAGTTTTTAAAAATTCTAACAGAGATTAGTACGTATCAAACAGCTAAGGCAGAGTTTGATAGTTCACTACGAGCTTTAGAAAATGCTTTTGATGAGGTGCGTCAAAATCAACCACCTAACATTAATCGAATGTCAATTTTTATGCCATCTAACGTAATTTTGTATTCTTATATTTTGTACTTACTTATTCCATCGCTGTATGTAAAGAATATAGAATTTCGTAGTTCTAGCTTAGTTATTAATCAGGTTAGAAAGCTGCATAATTTATTTCAAAAAGTTCATCAATTACCAATAGAGTTAAAAGAGTATTCTTATAGAAAATATCTTAGAGAATCTGCTTTAAAAGCAGACGTGGTGCTATTTACAGGAACTTATCAAAATGCAGAAAATATTAAAGCACAACTTTCAAAAAATCAGTTGTTCATTTTCTTCGGTCAAGGTGTAAATCCATTTATAGTAACAGAATCTGCAGAGCTAGAAAAAGCAGTGCAAGATTTAATAGGTGCGAGAATGTTTAATACAGGACAAGATTGTATGGGACCAGATGTAATTTATGTACCTGAACAAAAGAAAAATATGTTTATCAAATTGTTAAGAGCGAAATTAAACAATTTGAAGTATGGGGAGAACTCCGATAAAGAAGCAGATTATGGAAGGATTCACTATACATCTACTTTAGAGACAGTAGCACAGTATTTAAATCAAAACAGCCAGTACATTATTCATGGTGGTAGTATTAATTATAAAGAAAAGTTTATAGAACCAACAGTCTTGGTGAGTTCTTTAAAAGATAAAGTTAAGATCGATGAGTTCTTTTTACCAATATTTAATATTATGAGTTATGAAGAAATAGAAGAAGTTAAAGAGGTCTTGGATACAGGTTATTTTCTTGAAAGAGCGATGGGAGCAACTGTATATGGAACAGAAGTTGATGAATTAATTTCATTTTTAGAGAGAAAACATACTGTTTCGGTGAACCAAACTTTATTTGATATAGAAGATGGTAATAATCCGTTTGGAGGTTATGGACCGATGGCTAACTATGTTTCTTATCAGGGAGAATTGTTCATCAAACCAATTTTACTTTCATTGATCTTTAGGGAACACTTGCAAGAATGCGGTGAGTTATGATGCAAATGAGTGTATATGAAGTAGTTGCAAATGTTTTAAAGGGAAATAAAGTTGAAACAGTTTATGGATTACCAAGTGATGACCTTCAATTGATGAATGCCATTGAAGAATGTGGAATTGAATTTTTAGTTAATAAGGATCAACGTAATGCTGTCTTTATGACGATAGGTCAAGCGTTAGCTAAAAGAAAAATAGGTGTCTGTGTTGTTGGAAAAGGACCAGCGGTATCTAACTGTGTGACAGGTTTATTAGAGGCACATTCTCAAAGTGCTCCGATATTAATAATAGGATCTGGGACACGTACACAGATATATGGAAATCGAAAGGCATTCCAAGAAGCAGATCAAATATCATTTATCTCACCTTTAGTAAAATGGTGCCATCGATTAGAGTCTCCTAGTTCTATTGAATGGGTGCTAAAAAAGGCAATGTTTTTGGCTCTTCATGGGAAACCTGGTCCTGTCTATATTGAGATTCCAGAGGACATAGGTGAAGCATATGTAGATGTTGATTCGTCTGAATTTTCAGCTCATTCTCTTTCAGCACCTATGCCGAACTTAGAATCTATAAAGGTAGTAAAAGATAAATTGATGAAATCAAAGCGCCCTCTTTTATTGTTAGGTGGGGGATGCAAAAGTTTAGTTGATAATCATAAGTTAAACAAATTTGCTAATATTATAGGTTCTTCAGTGTTTGTTACTGCTTCTGGAAGAGGGGCTTATGACGAAGAGGATGATTTGTTTTGTGGACTAGCAGGCCTATATTGTCCTCAGCAATTACTTCCGATTGTGGAGGAAGCAGATCTTGTAATTACGCTAGGGAGTAAATTAGAGGAAACAGCTCTTTTTGGATGGGAAGATCTTTTGAAACAAAAAGAAGTGGTTCAAATTAATATTCATGAAGAAGACTTTAACTTAGAGTTTAGAGGAATGAAGCTTGTAGGTGATATTGAATTAGCTGTAGATTATCTTACCTCCCTCATTCAAAATCCGTTAGAAAAGGACAAGTGGCTTCAGAAAATAGCTATTCTTAAGCAGGAAGCATTGCTAGAAAAGAAGGGTTATTTACAAAATATTAAAGAGTTGAGTGTTGCACACGTTTTAGAGGGATTACAATTGTATACACCTTCTAATGCTATATATGTCCATGAAAATGGTCTACAAGATATGTGGTCGTACTATTTCCCATATTTAAAATTAAAAAAAGGACAAAATGCATTTGTTCCAAGTGAACAAACAAGTTTAGGGTTTGGATTAAGTGCAGCCGTTGGTATAGCTAAGGCTCAGGACGATCGACCAGTTGTAGCTTTTGTGGGTGATGGTGCATTCAATCTATTTCGTAGTGAATTAGAAACAGTTATAAACAATCGAGTTCCAGTCATTTACGTAGTATTAAAAAACGGTGGATATGGATGGTTACAGTTTCAAAATAAAAATAAAAAAAGAAAAAACCCACTATCATTTGTCAATCGGATGTTTCCGCTTGTAGGAGTGGAGCACCCACAGCTCAAGGTACTTTCTTTAAAGAAGCAAGAAGATGTAGGGACGACATTTAAAGAAGCATATCAACAATATAATCAAGGAAAGACGGTTATTGTAGAGTGTGTTATTCAACTTGAAGATGTTCCAACTGCGGTAAGAGAAATATATGGGGATTTTCCAAAAAAAGGAGTGGAATTGGTTGAAAGTGGACACAGTGGAAAGAACGAGTACTAAAAATGTAAGTGGTCTTCGTACCCCTGTAACGATACAAGGGATTGGATTTTATAAACCGACTCAGGTAATTACAAATGAGATGTTAACTAAAACTTTGGAAACGACTGACGAATGGATTCAAACAAAAACAGGTATTAAAGAAAGAAGGTTCTTAGAAGATGGGCTTGTGACATCAGACATGTGTCTATTTGCTAGCAAGCAAGCAATGGAAGATGCACAAGTTTTACCAGAACAAATCGATGTAATTATATTAACAACAACTACACCAGATCAGAGGTTGCCTTCTACGGCACTGATTGTAAAAGAACAGTTAGGTGCTACAAATGCAATTCCAATTGATTTAAACCAAACAGGTTGTGCAGGTGGTATTTTTTCTATCGTGTTAGGATCTCATATGTTGCAAAATTCGAATATAAAGAATGTTCTTGTTATTGGAGCAGAGGTATTATCCCGTATTACTGACCCTGAAGAACGTACGACAAGAGTGTTTTTAGGAGATGCTGCTGGCGCGATGATTCTTCAGAAAACGGAAGAGGGAAATGGCATATTATCGTGGAACATCGGCTCGGATTTATCCCATGCAGTTGAAATTACAGGGGGTGGAACGGTTCCTTTACAAGATGAAGATATTTATAAAAGTCAGTTCCTGAAAATGAATGGGAGAGAGGTATGGAAGAAAGCTACAGAAAACCTTCCTAAGTCTATCTGTTCAGCTATAGAATGTGCAAATCTTAAAATGGAAGATATTAATCATTTCATTATCCATCAAGCCAATTTGAACATTATTAAAGAGGCGATGAGTGCTATAGGAGCACCACTAGATAAAGCGTCTTTGACAGTGCAGGAACAAGGGAATACAGGATCAGCTACACTGTTCTCTGCATTCTATAAAGCTATGAGTGAAAATAAGATTAAACAAGGTGATCATTTAGTTTTCTCTGCAATTGGTGCTGGTTTTTTATGGGGTTCATTATGTTTAAAATATAAAAAAAATGAAAAAAGGGGTTTTTAAAATGATTAAGTTAAAAGTAAAAGAAAAGCTTGTAGAAATGTATGAAATGCCTGTTAGTCTTGAAGAAATCCAAAACGATGTACCTTTATTTGGAAAGGATTCTCCTTATGGTTTAGATTCTATGGATGTTTTACTATTCATTAATGCTCTTAAGAAAGAATATGATTTAGATTTAGGGGTAGTTGATATGGATGTCTTTAAAACAATTGATAGTATTGTTAAATACATTGTGGAGCAAAAAGAAGTTAAATCAGCTGAATAGTTAGAGAAGTATAGTATATGTAAGCTTTGTTTTTATGAGGTGGATGTAGTGAATAAAAGAGTAATGATTACAGGGTATGGTTTGATTAATTCTTTAGGTACAAGTTTTAAAGAAGTATGGAGAGAGTATTTACACTATAAGACATTTGTGGGTTGTAGAGAGGAATCCTATGCAGATATTATATCGAAAAAAGATTTAGGGAAGATGTATGATCCATCACAATTTTTTGAAAGAAAAGAAGTAAAACGATTGGATAGAAGTACACAATATGCATTGATTTCGGCTCAAGAGGCTATGCATCATGCAGGATTACATGAGGAAAGTTCAAGTCATGTTGGTGTTATGTTCGGAGTAGCCGGTAATGGTGGAGAACAATTCATTTTGGAAAATATGGAATTGTTTTCTAAAAGAGGTCCTAAACGAGTGAGTCCATACTACTCTGTATCAGCTATGATTAATGCTCCTGCGGCTGAAATCACACTTAAAAATGAATGTCAAGGTCCCTCAAGTACAATAGTGGCTGGAGAAGCAAGTAGTTTAATAGCTATAGGAAACTCTGTAAGAATGATCAAAAATGGAAGAATAAAAGTGATGCTAGCAGGTGGTACGCAAGGAGATATTTCTCCTCTTACAAAAACGGCTTATAAAGCTCTTGCTTATAATCATGTGAAAGAAAAGTTAAATTTAAGGTCAGGAGCAGGTGCTATAGTGCTTGAAGAAGAGTCACATGCCCTTAAAAGAGGAGCAAGAATATTAGGTGAAGTTATAGGAAGTGGGATGAATACATGTGTAGGGGATAGAAAAAATTCTTACAAAAAAGTTATACAAGCCGCTTTAAAAGATGCGCAAATAGAGCCATATGAAGTAGATTTTGTGTATTTACATTCAGGAGGAATCTCAGATTGTAATGAAGCTGAGATTCAAGCAATGGAAGATATCTTTAAGGAACATCATTATTTCTTCGATTCTCATAAAGAAATAACAGGAAATGTATTAGCTACAAATGGAGTTACGCAAACTATACTGGGTCTAAATATAATGAAGCGGGAGGAAGCTTTACCGTTTTTAAATGTAAAGAATGAAAAGCAAACAAATCGATCAAAGATGAAAATTGGAATAATCAATGCTTTTGATATGAATGGTCATAATGCTTGTTTGGTTATTAAGGCTTAATAAGATGACGTTTAACTTGAAAATGATAAAAATGTAAAATGGAAAAAAGGTAAAGGCCTGTTCTATATAGGCCTTTACCTTTTTTTTTTGATATATTAAGTGTAAAGATTTTATCTCACTCGTGTAAGAACTAATATTTTTTCCACTTTTACAATAGTACGTCCATTGATAGAAGCTATACCTTTTCCAAGAGAAATTCCTTTTTTGTTCCGTAAAACTTCATAATGTAAATCTAGCCTATTACCAGGGAACGCATCTCCTAAAAAACTTACACCATCAAATGAAGAGAGGAAACCTATGCCTTCAGAATTTTTAGGTTCAGCAAATTTACCAAGTTGCGCAAGTGCTTCTACAATTAATATATGAGGCATTGTTTTTTGAGTTTCTGTAATAAACCAATCGTTATTTGTAATGAGCTTATACCCTTTGATAGATTTCTCAGTATTGATTTCTGTAATACCATCTATCATTAAAAATGGATAGCGATGTAAGAGTGTGCCTTTTGGATCTATAGTTTGCATCTTTACCTCCGTAGTTATTAGTATAATATTTTGTTAAGGTTTTGTTATCCTATATTAATAGGTTGTAAAACCTTTATTAATAGAAGCTTCATTTTCTCATATGTTAATGAACTATCGGTATTTCACTTTAATATAATTAATAAATTCGTCATGCTTATGGATATTCCTTTTTAGATAGGGGAAGAGGGGGAGGAGAATTAGAGTAGGGATGTGTCTAGTTTATGGGTGCATTAAAGTAAGATATTTTATTGTATTAGAAATTTAATTATTGTTATAATAGAGCCTGTGCCAAAATGTTCAAAGAAATGAGGAGTTTATTCAACATGGAATGGCGTAATATATATCGTGGTTTTTGTATAGGAGTGAGTGATTTAATTCCTGGCGTGAGCGGCGGAACGATTGCTGTTGTACTTGGGATTTATGAGCAATTGCTGGCAGCGATTAGCGGCTTTTTTAGCCGTGAGTGGAAGAAGCATTTAGGATTTTTAATTCCACTTGGTTTAGGTGTTGTAGCAGCGTTTGCGACGTTAAGTCATGTAATTAAATATTTATTAGAGTTTCATCATGAACCAACGCAATTTTTCTTCCTTGGTTTAATTGTTAGTATTATTCCCATGCTTATGAAAGAAGCGAATGTAAAAGAAACGTTTAAAGCTGGACACGTTGTTGTTCTTGTAATTGCAGCTGCATTTGTTGCAATGACAGGTTTCTTAAAGCCAGAAGAAGCAGCGGAGCCAATTACAACAATTACACTATTAAGTGCGATTGGGTTATTCTTTTCTGGCTGGCTTGCGAGTATGGCAATGCTACTTCCTGGTATTAGTGGTTCATTTGTCTTACTTATTATTGGTGTATACCCAACAGCAATTAATGCGTTAACGGAATTAAACTTCCCGATTATCGCAGCAATTGGTGCAGGGGCAGTAGTTGGATTTATTGTAAGTAGTAAAGGGATTAGTTATTTATTAAAACATTTTGCTACGATGACATTTGCAGTAATTATTGGACTTGTTATTGGTTCGCTTGTTGTTATATTCCCTGGTATTCCAGCGGGTGTGACGAAGATTGTTGTATCGATTATAACATTTGTATTAGGGTATGCGATTGTAGCATACTTTAGCAAAAAGTAAACGACTGAGATTTCTCAGTCGTTTTTTTTATTATTCATAAATATTTTCAGTATTTTTTACCAAACATACATGAAAGAGGAATTTTTGGGGGTGCCAATCATGAAGGTATCGATATTTATTACGTGCCTTGCGGATGTTTTCTATCCAGAGGTAGGAAAAGATGTTGTTGAGATTCTTGAAGATTTAGGATGCGAGGTTGATTTTCCGAAAGATCAAACTTGCTGCGGACAGCCTGCTTACAATAGTGGCTATCATAAAGAGACGAAAACGGCAGCTAAGCATATGATTGAGGCATTTGCTGGTGCTGAGTATGTCGTAGCACCGTCAGGGTCCTGTGTTTTAATGGTTCATGAATTTGAGACGTTATTTGAGGGAACAGAAGCGATATGGAAAGAAAAGGCGAAAGAGCTTGCGAGTAAGACGTACGAGTTTACGCAGTTTCTTGTTGACGTGTTAGGCAAGACAGATTTAGGAGCATCTCTCAATAAACGAGCTACCGTCCATACATCTTGCCATATGAGCCGATTGATGGGGATTAAGGAACCGCCTGAAACGTTGCTGAAGCATGTTGAAGGATTGGAAGTTGTACCATTACCTCATAACTATGATTGCTGTGGATTTGGCGGTACGTTTTCCGTGAAAATGGCCGAAATCTCTGAGGAAATGGTGGAGGAGAAAGTAAATTGCATTATGGAGACAAAGGCGGATTTATTAATTGGGATGGATTGCAGTTGTTTAATGAATATAAAAGGGCGGTTAACAAGGCTTGGTTATCCAATTGATGTAAAGCATATTGCACAAGTATTAAATGAAGAACGAAATGAGCAAAGGGGGATATAACGATGGGATTAAAAATCGGGAATGATCCGTTTCATAAGCGTACGGAAACGGGGATTAGCGATGAGTTCATGCGCAGAGCGGTTTCTAGGGCGCAAGATGGGTTGAGAATTAAAAAGTTGAAGGCAACAGAGAGCCTTGGAAATTGGGAAGAGTGGCGCGCTTTAGGAGAAGAAATTCGTCAACATACGTTAAGCAATCTTGATTACTATTTATATCAACTAAGTGATGTAATTGAGAAGAATGGTGGCTCCGTTTTTTTTGCGAAAACGGCTGAAGATGCAAGGGAGTATGTAAAAGGGATTATTAAGAAAAAAAATGCGAAAAAAGTCGTGAAGTCAAAATCGATGGTAACTGAAGAGATTAGTTTAAATTCAGCGATTGAAGAAGCAGGCGGAGAAGTATTAGAAACGGATCTTGCAGAATTTATTTTACAAGTAAATGATCACGATCCCCCGTCGCATATCGTTGTTCCGTGTCTTCATAAAGATAAAGAACATATTTGTGCGATTTTCAAAGAGAAGCTCGGTTATACGGGGACGTCTGATCCAACTGAAATGGCGCGCTTTGTACGGAATTATTTACGTGATGATTTCTTTACAGCTGATGTTGGGGTGACAGGATGTAACTTTGCGGTTGCGGAATCTGGCTCTATTTCTATTGTTGCAAATGAAGGAAATGCACGTTTAGTTACAACAATTCCGAAGACATTAATTACAGTTATGGGAATGGAACGTATTGTTCCAACATGGGAAGAATTAGATGTGTTAGTGACGCTCCTTTGCCGAAGTTCAGTTGGCCAAAAATTGACGAGCTATATAACAGGGCTAACAGAGCCGGACGGAGTAGATGGACCGGAAGAGTTTCATTTAGTGATTGTTGATAATGGTCGTTCTAACATTTTAGGAACTGAATTTCAAAGTGTACTGCAATGTATTCGCTGCGCGGCATGTATTAATGTATGTCCTGTGTACCGTCATATTGGTGGGCATGCATACGGCTCGATTTACCCGGGGCCGATCGGTGCTGTATTAACACCGCTGTTAGGTGGATATGAAGAATATGATGATTTACCTTATGCATCAAGTCTATGCGGCGCTTGCACGGAGGCGTGTCCTGTAAAAATACCACTTCATGATTTGTTAATTAAACATCGTCGCCGCATTGTAGAGGATGAGAAGCTATCACCTTTCTTTTGGAATGCTTCCATGAAGGGCTTTGAGAAAGTTGTAAATAGTTCAGCGCTTTTCTCCTTTGCAGCAAAGGCTGCTCCTTACGGGTTAATGCCATTTACAAAAGGGGATAAGATCGAGAAAGGCGTCGGACCGCTAAAAGCTTGGACAATTGCGAGAGATTTTCCTGCGCCAAAAAAACAACCGTTTCGTGATTGGTTTGGAAACCGGACAAAGGAGGAGCATAATGGGAATTCAAAATCGTGAAGCTTTTTTAGGACATATAGCTAAGCAATTGGGAAGAGAACGTCCGAATTCGGTTGAAAAACCAAGCTGGACCATTTCACCGCAGTGGAGTGTATTCGAGGGATTAACAAAAGATGAACTTGTATTAAAATTAATTGAGCATTGTGAAATCATTCATACGGAAGTAAAGCGTACAACGCAAGAGCAGCTGACAGAGACGCTGCAATCTTGCATGACGGAATGGAATACAAAATCGGTTGTTTATGCAAATGATAAACGATTTGACGAACATAAGTTAAGTGAGTTTCTAGAAAATGGAGAACTATCTTGTAAGAGATGGGAAAGTGAGAAACTTGAAGAGATGATTGAATTTGCTAGGCATGCTGATGTTGGTATTACGTTTAGTGATATGACATTGGCTGAATCGGGAACGGTCGTACTATTTAATGATGGTGAAAAAGGGAGACATGTAAGCCTTCTTCCTGAAGCAAATATCGCGATCGTTCCGAAAAGTACACTTGTACCAAGACTAACGCAAGCGACGAAGGCGATCCATGAACAAAATGTGAAAGGGGCAAAACTTCCATCTTGTGTGAATTTTGTATCTGGACCGTCAAATAGTGCTGACATTGAAATGAATCTTGTTGTTGGTGTACATGGACCGATTAAAACAGCTTATATTATTGTTGATGATTTGTAAGAAGGTTTATAATGTTCATTCCTGTAACTATATAGTAAATAATCGTTACTCTTGTGTACTTATACTATGAGAATATAGATAATGAATAAAACGATGGGAGGCATTTTCCATCGTTTTATCCATTTCAGGCTAAGAGTTCCTTCGTTGTGACAAACAGTATTTGATAGTATAATAAAGGAAGTATACGGCGGAGAAATTCGTCATAAGTAGCTGAGGTGAAGAATTTTGCAAAGAGTGACAAATTGCGTGTTAATTAGAGATAATGAAGTTCTTCTATTACAAAAACCTCGTCGGAATTGGTGGGTTGCTCCCGGTGGAAAAATGGAGCACGGCGAAACCGTCAGAGAATCTGTGGTTCGTGAATATCGAGAAGAAACCGGTATTTATTTAAAGAACCCATCATTAAAAGGTGTGTTTACATTTGTCATTAAAGAAGGGGACAAAGTTGTATCTGAATGGATGATGTTCTCTTTCTTAGCGACAGACTTTGCAGGAGAAAATAAGCTGGAAAGCGAAGAAGGAATCATCGGTTGGCATGAATTTGATAAAATTGATGATTTAGCAATGGCGCCTGGTGATTACCATATTATCGATTATTTAATTAAAGGGAATGGTATAATTTACGGAACCTTTGTATATACGCCAGACTTTGAATTACTTTCGTATCGATTAGACCCGAGCTAAACGATAGAGGGGGGAAATACAATGGAAGCAAAAAATGATATTAAAATGGTCATTATCACAGGGATGTCTGGTGCCGGAAAAACAGTAGCGTTACAAAGTTTTGAAGATTTAGGATATTTCTGTGTAGATAATTTACCACCGATGCTATTGCCAAAGTTCGTTGAGTTGATGGCGGAGTCAAAAGGGAAAATGAATAAAGTAGCACTTGGTATTGACTTAAGAGGCCGAGAGTTTTTTGAACATTTATGGGGAGCACTTGATGATTTAACGGAACGTACTTGGATCATTCCTCATATTTTATTTTTAGATGCAAAAGATAGCACACTTGTAACGCGTTATAAAGAGACAAGACGCTCGCATCCACTCGCACCAACAGGTCTTCCGTTAAAAGGAATTGAAGCTGAGCGAGAGTTATTAACAGATATGAAGGCACGTGCGAATATCGTGCTAGATTCATCTGACTTAAAACCAAAAGAATTAAGAGAAAAGATTGTTCAATTATTTTCAACAGAAGATGAGCAGGCATTTCGTGTCAATGTCATGTCATTTGGTTTCAAATACGGTATTCCGATTGACGCGGATTTAGTATTTGACGTTCGTTTTTTACCAAATCCATACTACATTCCACACATGAAGCCGTTAACAGGACTTGATGAAGAAGTTTCTTCATATGTGTTAAAGTTTAATGAAACGCACAAGTTTTTAGAGAAACTAACAGACCTTATTACTTTCATGCTACCGCATTATAAAAGAGAAGGAAAAAGTCAGCTTGTAATCGCTATTGGATGTACGGGAGGACAACATCGTTCTGTTACACTTACAGAGTATCTTGGGAAACATTTGAAGCAAGACTACGCGATTCATGTATCCCATCGTGATGTGGAGAAGAGAAAGGGACATTAAGCGATGGAAAAAGAGAGAAAACCCAAAATCGTCATTATGGGGGGCGGAACTGGACTATCGGTTCTGCTTCGTGGCTTAAAGAAGTATCCTGTTGATATTACTGCAATTGTAACGGTTGCAGATGATGGCGGGAGCTCGGGCAGACTCCGTGATGAACTAGATATTCCCCCTCCAGGTGATGTACGTAACGTCCTTGTTGCGTTATCTGACGTAGAACCACTTGTGGAAGCTCTATTCCAACATAGGTTCACGTCAGGAGAAGGGTTAGAAGGTCATGCGCTTGGAAACTTGTTGCTAGCTGGAATGACGTCTATTACTGGAGACTTCTTTCATGCAATTACAGAAACGAGTAAAGTGTTAAATGTAAGAGGTCGTGTGTTACCAGCTGCGAATCAAAGTGTTGTTCTTCATGCGGAATTAGAAGACGGGAGCATTGTAACAGGTGAATCGAAAATACCTTATTTTGGTAAGCGTATTCAACGCGTCTTTTTAACACCGGGTGATGTGGAACCGCTTTGTGAAACATTAGCAGAGATTCAAAAGGCAGACTTACTCGTATTTGGACCAGGTAGCTTGTATACAAGTATTTTGCCGAATTTAATAGTGCAGAAAATCGGTCAGGCAGTTATTGAAGCGAAAGCGAAGAAAGTATATGTTTGTAACGTAATGACACAAGCAGGAGAAACAATGGGGTATACGGCATTTGATCATGTAGAGGCACTGCATAGTCATTTAGAACAACCATTTATTGATACTGTAATTGCTAACAATCAAGAAATTCCTGCTGGGTTATTAACACGTTATGCAAATGAAATGTCAGAGCCAGTTCACGTTGACGAAGAAAAATTTGCGGCACACAATATCGAGATTATTCAAAGTCATCTTGCAAAGTATGATGACAAGGTCGTCCGTCATGATACGCTGAAGCTTGCATCCATTTTATATTCATTGTTATAAATACAGGATTTGTAATTCCCTCACACATCAATGTGGGGGTATTACTTTCCTAAAGTAATTAGAGGAGGTGAAACAATTGTCATTTGCATCAGAGACAAAAAAAGAGCTAACAAAGCTCGAGATGAAGGAGTGCTGTGAGAAAGCAGAGTTGTCGGCATTACTTCGTATGAATGGTTCACTCTCCTTTTCCAATCGCCGCCTTACGATTGATATTCAAACGGAAAATGCGGCAATTGCTAGAAGAATTTATACACTACTCAAAAAAGGTTATGATGTTACAGTTGAATTGCTCGTTCGTAAAAAGATGCGATTAAAAAAGAATAACGTTTATATCGTTCGGTTAGTCGAAAAAGCGCGTGAGATATTGGCGAATCTTCATATCGTTCGTGAAGACTTTTCATTTATTCGTAACATTTCATATGATTTAATCGATAAGAAATGTTGTAAACGATCTTACTTACGCGGTGCGTTTTTAGCGGGTGGTTCTGTGAATAATCCAGAAACATCATCGTATCATTTAGAAATCTTCTCATTATATCAAGAGCATAATGATGCGATTTGTGAGTTGATGAATGAGTTTAGCTTAAATAGTAAAACGTTAGAGAGACGTAAAGGTTATATTACGTATTTAAAAGAGGCGGAGAAAATTACAGAGTTTCTTAATATCGCTGGGGCACATAATGCACTGTTAAGATTTGAGGATATTCGTATCGTCCGTGATATGCGTAATTCTGTAAATCGTCTTGTGAATTGTGAAACAGCGAACTTAAATAAAACAATTGGTGCAGCACTAAGGCAAATTGAAAATATTCGCTACATTGAAGAAACGGTAGGGATTGATTTTCTGCCTGATAAATTACAGGAAATTGCGAGATTACGTGTGAGCTATCAAGATGTTACACTAAAAGAGCTAGGTGAAATGGTATCTGGAGGGAAAATTAGTAAATCAGGTATCAACCATCGTTTGCGTAAAATCGATGAAATTGCAGAGAAATTACGTGCAGGGGAAACGATTGCAAAGAAATAGTTAGGAGAGGGGAAAGGGAGAAGTGGTTCAAAAAACAGTAGAAGTTTTATTAAAAAACGGTTTACAAGCACGTCCGGCTGCGTTGTTTGTTCAAGAGGCTAATCGTTTTCATGCTGATATCTTTATCGAAAAAGACGGCAAAACTGTTAATGCAAAGAGCATAATGGGAATTATGAGTTTAGCAATTGGTGCAGGTTGTAACTTAATCATTAAAGCAGAAGGCTCCGACGCAGAAGGTGCGCTAGAAGCATTAGCTACTTATGTGCAAGGTGAATAGAGTGAAGTGAAAATAACCAGATTACGCGATTTGTGTAGTTTGGTTATTTTTTTATGGCGCCTCCATCCACTCCTTAACTTTTTGCAATTAATGATCGCCATCTTTCCATCTTATCGGTGCGTTAGTCCAAGATAAGACCTGTATATACCTAAGATTTTAGAGTTAGAATAAAACAGATTCTAACTAGCAAATATAAGTAGTTTTTAGTATTATTCATAGATGGCAACTACAAGTTGCAATGCGGTGCAAACAAAGCTATCTTTACTTTTAACAACAGCTTTAACAATAATTGATTGTATATTACGGAAAGGTGATAACTTATATGATTTTTGGAGAAAAATTAAAAAAAGAGCGGGTCAATAACGGTTGGTCTCAAGAAAAATTGGCAGAACAACTTTTTGTCAGTCGACAATCTGTTTCTAAATGGGAAACTGGTCAAAATTATCCAAGTATCGAAATTATTATTAAAATAAGTGATCTCTTTGATGTAACCATTGATGAATTATTAAGGAGCGATGAGGAATTGACAAATAAAGTAATTAAAGATAGTAAACAGTTAGCTTATCCAAAATTAAAGTTTATATTTGATGTTTTAATATTAATAGGTATTGTTCTTTTAGTGATTAAAATAAGTATGTTGCTTTTAAATCAATTTACTCCTTTAGATTTTAATTTATACGGTGGAAATTTCTTCTGGAATTTTGGACCTTTAATTTTGATGATTGTTGGAGGAATTGGTTCTGGTATGCTCAAAGAAGTTTATAAAAAGAACTAAACATCTTAATGGGTTAAAATAATCCGAGGTCACCCTCTGTTTTGTTATTTGGAAGAAAGGGTAATTTCTTATTATGTATGTAATGCTGGTATATCCTTATTTTTTGATGTGAGCGCTGGCTAACAGGATAAATTATCAAATGAGTTATTGAGGTATTACATGATGAAGATCAAACTATGACCAATCGTATTTTGAACTACAACAGGAGTGTTGACTCTTAGCGTACAATTTTTCATTTTTGGTGATATGTCCCTTAATAATCACCGAAAGTTAAACTTCTCTAAAAAAAAGCTACCGCATTACTTTGCGGTAGCTTCTTTACTATTAACGATTTGTGAAAATCTTGTCGATTAAGCCGTACTCTAACGCTTTTTCAGCTGTCATGAAGTTGTCACGATCTGTATCGCGTTGTAGCACTTCTAACGGTTGACCTGTACGATCAGCAAGAATTTGGTTTAACTTTTCACGTAGGAATAAAATACGTTTTGCAGCGATTTCGATTTCAGTCGCTTGTCCTTGTGCACCGCCAAGTGGTTGGTGAATCATTACTTCACTGTTTGGAAGTGCAAAACGCTTGCCTTTCTCACCAGCTGCAAGTAAGAAAGCACCCATAGATGCTGCCATACCGATACAAATTGTAGATACATTTGGTTTAATGAACTGCATTGTATCGTAAATTGCCATACCTGCTGTAATAGAACCACCAGGGCTATTGATATATAAGTGGATATCTTTATCTGGGTCTTGTGACTCTAAGAATAAAAGCTGAGAAACAATTGAGTTTGCTACGTTGTCATCAATTGCACTACCAAGCATAATGATGCGGTCTTTTAATAGACGAGAGTAAATATCATAAGCACGTTCACCGCGATTTGTTTGTTCAATAACTGTAGGGATTAAATTCATGTGTCATTTCCTCCTTTAAACGCTTTCTTATCCTTATCATACAACTATGGTCAATAAAGGTCAAACGAAATGGTTGTAGTGAAATCATATGTATGTATAACATGTTATTCGCTATGTAATTTCAATTTCCCTGCTACTGTATCTTCATCATCATAACCGAATTTCATAAATTTAAACAACATTTTGTATTGAAAAAAGACCATCATGAGACGGTCTTAGAAGTAAACTGAGTGAACAGAGGGTTGTCTTGTAAGTCTTTGGAACGTAGACTGTATCCAACTGCTTTTTTCTTATATTGTTTGATGACATCAATATGATCTTCATCGTTGTATAAAAAGAATGTAACATCGCGTTTTCCTTTTTTACTATTAATCACTACTGGAGTCCCTTCATGTTGAGGCGGAAAGTAATATTTTTCTAAAAATAGCGCTTCATTAAACTGACGAATAATTTTCGTTTTGTCCGTGTCTTTTAATGTGCTTCCATTGATTGTGACAGAGGCATTTGTATCATCGAGCACAGGATGTAATTCAAAATGACGAATAATCTTTTCTACAACTGAATTTGGCATAGACGCTACTAATATTTTAAAAGCGGCCATAAGGATTAAGGAAACTATAAAAAACCAAGTCACGATTTAATCATCTCCGTTTTGTACTGTTATATAACTAATATTATCATAGTGTAATTAGTAAGATATTGTACATTGTGTGAAAGTTATGTGGCATTAGAAAGCAATCCGTCTTTCTATTATGAAGGGACGAGGTCTATATTGGCAGACCGTAGGGGGATAATTGAATAAGTTTCTTCCATATTTTCTGCACATTCTCTTGTTATGATAGGACAAAATATTTTAGGAGGATGTATATGTTTAAAAAACAAGTTTTTGTATCTTTCATGGCAGCCTTTGTTCTTTTACTAGGGGCTTGTTCAAATACGAACGACGCAGATAAAGAAAGTAAAAAAGATAATACACAAAATGAGGAAACAGATCATAGTAATATGGACCATAGCAATATGGATCATTCTAGTTCAGGTGAAGTTCCGAAAGGCTTAAAAGAAGCAGAAAATCCAACTTATAAAGTAGGAAGTAAAGCTGTAATGGAAACGGACCACATGTCAGGAATGAAGGGAGCAGAAGCAATCATCGTAGGTGCATATGAGACAACTGTCTATGCAATCTCATATGATCAAACAACGGATGGAAAAAGAGTGAAGAATCATAAGTGGGTCATTCATGAAGAATTAAAAGATGCTGGTGAAGCACCGTTAAAACCTGGAGATGAGGTTGTTGTAAATGCTGATCATATGAAGGGTATGGACGGGGCTAAAGCAACAATTGACTCAGCTGAAGAAACGACAGTTTATATGGTTGATTTCATTCCAACTACTGGCGGAGAAGAAGTGAAGAATCATAAGTGGGTAACTGAAGAGGAATTATTGCCGGTTAAATAATAGTAGAAGAAAGAGGGCTAATCCTTTCGTGGAAAAGCCCTCTTTCTTTTTCGAACTGAAATGGTATTGCAGTTTTTTTCTACTTGCGTACTGGTAAGAGGGCAGGATATAATATCCATATATAAAATTCATGCGCCTATAGCTCAGTCGGATAGAGCGGTGGTTTCCGGTACCACGTCTGCCGGGGGTTCGAATCCCTCTAGGCGCGTTATAATGAAAACCCCTTGTATTGATTATAAATACAAGGGGTTTTTACTATGTGAAAAATTACATTTTTTCTGCTTCAAGGTGTTCATCTACAGCTTGATTCACAAAGTCAAAGTTTGTATATAAGTATTCTGTTAGTTTCGAGCGCTCATTTCGAATTGTTTCTAGTTCAGGTGTTTCTGTTCCGATTAAGTCAAAGTATTTCACACTTAGATCGATAAACCGCTCGATTAATTCTTGTTTCTCCATGATTAGCCCCCTTACATGATTATTCACGGACAGTAAATACATTGCGATTAATTCACGCCATCTGATTATAGATTGAAGTTTCATTTCCTTTTGATTATTAGAACTTATTGAAAAGACGAAAAATATTGTTGTGAAAACAAGTATTAAGAGTTACTATTAGTATGTGGTAATAAATAACTTCGTGATTTCTCCAATTCATTCACCTTTTTAACATTTCCTTTCAATATTATTAAAATTACAGTCGTATTTGAACCAGTCTATTAATACATATGAAATAACAGTACATGGAAGCAGTTACAGAGTAAGGATTCTCCTTTTCGCAAACTTATTGTACAATAGAAACAAGGGGGAGATGAAAGTGAAGGCAAGTCTTTTACAAGAACAAAGCTTACGTTTGACGATGACACAAGAGTTAAGGCAAGCAATTACAATGCTCCAGTATAACGTACAGGAGTTATCGGAGTTTTTGTATGAGCAATCGTTAGAGAATCCCCTTATTGAAATGGGATGCTTTGATCGGGAGAAAAAGAGTAAAAGTAGTAACAAGGGGAAACAACAAGAGAATGGAATGGAAATTTACAGCGTAGACTCCATGACAATTCAGCAATATTTATTAAGTCAATTACAGTACTATTCTATAGATGAAACAGAACGAAAAATGCTTTCGTACATTATTTTAAGTATCGATGAAAATGGGTACTTAAAAGAAAGTAACGAGGAATTGGCAGTGTTATTAGCAGCTCCGTTATCAAAAGTTGATGAAATGATGGAAGTTGTGCAGTCACTAGAGCCAGCAGGGGTCGGGGCGCGCAATATTCAAGAGTGCCTTACATTGCAATTAAAGCGTTTACAAAGCGGAAGTGATTTGGCGGAGTTAATAACGGAACAATATTTCGATTATTTAGTGAAGAAAGACTGGCGTAAATTATTGCAATTATTAAAATGTACAAAAGAAGAGTTGCAAGAAGCAGTTGATGTAATCACGTCCCTTCAGCCAAAACCAGGGCTCGCTTTCTCGTCAGAAAAGCCGATGTATATCGTTCCAGACCTTGCGGTAAAGCGTAAGGGCGATTCACTTGTTATACAAATGAATGAACGAAATATGCCAAAGATTGAGATTCATTCTGAATATAGCGAACTTCTTCATAATAGTGAGAAAGAAGTAGCCTCGTATGTATCTGAGAAGTACCAGCATGTACAGTGGATTGTCCGTAGCTTAAAACAAAGAAAGCAAACATTGCTTCAAGTGATGGAAGTCATTACGGAAAAGCAACGTGATTTCTTTATGAATGGTCCTCACTACTTAAAACCTCTTGCGTTAAGAGAGGTAGCAGAAATACTAGGGGTGCATGAGTCAACAATTAGTCGCGCAACTCGTAATAAGTATGTACAAACGCCGCACGGATTATTAGAGATGAAATCGTTCTTTAGTAATGCGATTGTGACAACAGAAGATGAGGTTGTGTCTACAAAGCGTGTGAAGCAGCTTATTCAGCAGTTTGTTAACAACGAAAATAAAACGAAACCACTTTCGGACCAGAAGATTTCAAAAATGTTAGAAGAAGAGCATGAAGTGGTTGTGTCGCGTAGAACAGTAGCAAAGTATCGCGAACAGCTCAATATTCCTGCGTCTTCACTTCGAAAAACGATTGGATAGGTGAGAGGAATGGACGTTGTATTATATGGAAAGCATGATTGTTGTCTTTGTGAAGAGGCGAAAGAAGTACTACAAGAACTCACAGATGAATTTTCGCTCCATATAAAGGAAGTAAATATTTATGAAGATGATGAGTTATTGGAGAAGTATCAAATCATGATTCCAGTCGTTGAAATAGATGGGAAAGAAGTAGCTTATGGAATCATTCACAAAAGTGACATAATACAACATATAAACAATATAGTAAAGAGTTGAATAACTTTGTATCTCCTGTTACAATACTAATTGTAGCAGGAAATATTTTTTTACACTATGTGGGACACATTTTGTCACTATGGGACATATAATGACCATATAGAGAGTGAACCAATGTGGTGAGGAGAGAATTTATGCGCTCATGGATTCAGTACACGAAAAAATTATTGCCTGATCTGCTACCTGTTATGCAAACGAGAATGCAAATTCTTCAGCACGTGAGGCTCATGCAACCAATTGGCAGAAGAAATTTATCAGCAAGTATCGGTATGACAGAACGAGTATTACGAAGTGAAGTGCAAGTTTTGAAAGAACAAAACTTACTTCACGTCGCCTCTTCTGGAATGACATTAACAGAAGAAGGAACAGCTGTTGTTCTTGCTTTGGAAGACTTTATGAAAGAGATTTCTGGTTTAAAGGTTTTAGAAAAACAGCTTAAGGAAACATTAGATTTGGATGAAGTTTTCGTTGTCCCTGGTGATAGTGATGAATCACCGTGGGTAAAGCTGGAAATGGGCCGTGCCTGTGTGACTTGTATAAAAGATCATCTCACAGCGAATAATATCGTTGCTGTGACTGGAGGAACAACGTTAGCTGCTGTCGCAGACATGATGCAACTAGATTGCAAAGATTTACATATGCTATTTGTCCCAGCACGCGGCGGTATCGGAGAGAGTGTGGAGCTTGAAGCAAACACAATCTGCGCGAAAATGGCGCAAAATACGATGAGTAATTATCGCTTGTTGTATGTTCCGGACCATGTAAGTAGTGAAGCGTACGCATCCATTGTGACAGAACCTTCTGTGAAAGAAATTCTTGAATTGATTCGATCTTCCAATATCGTCATTCACGGAATTGGTGATGCCTTAACGATGGCTCGTAGAAGAAGTACTTCAGAAGCAGATTGGACAAAGATTAAAGACAGTCATGCGGTAGGTGAAGCCTTTGGATACTATTTTAATGAACAAGGTGAAGTCGTTCATAAAGTACAAACAGTTGGTATGCAGCTAGAGGAGTTACAGAACGTATCTCGCGTCATTGCAGTCGCTGGAGGATCATCAAAAGCAAAAGCAATTCAAGCAGTAATTAAGCAAGGGCATACTTCGCTGTTAGTAACAGATGAAGGTGCAGCAAAAGAGTTACTAAGGGGTAAATAACCCTTTAATATATACATCCCCCAAGGAGGAAATTCAAATGACAGTTAAAATTGGTATTAATGGATTTGGCCGTATCGGACGTAACGTTTTCCGTGCAGCATTAAACAACTCTGAGGTAGAAGTAGTAGCAATCAACGACTTAACAGATGCTGCAACATTAGCACACCTTTTAAAATATGACACAGTTCATGGTACTTTAAATGCAGACGTAACTGTAAATGGCGACAGCATCGTTGTTAACGGTACTGAAATCAAAGTTATCGCTGAGCGTGACCCAGCTCAATTACCATGGAGCGACTACGGCGTAGAGGTAGTTGTTGAATCTACTGGTCGTTTCACTGCTAAAGCAGACGCTGAGAAGCACTTAGGCGGATCAGTTAAGAAAGTTATCATCTCTGCTCCAGCTTCTGACGAAGATATCACTGTAGTAATGGGTGTTAACAACGAGTCTTACGATGCAGCTAACCACCATGTAGTATCTAACGCTTCTTGTACTACAAACTGCTTAGCTCCATTCGCAAAAGTTCTTAACGAGAAATTCGGTATCAAACGCGGTATGATGACAACAGTTCATGCTTACACAAACGACCAACAAATCTTAGACTTACCACACAAAGATTTACGTCGTGCTCGTGCAGCAGCTGAGAACATGATCCCAACATCTACTGGTGCAGCGAAAGCAGTAGCATTAGTATTACCAGAACTTAAAGGTAAATTAAACGGTGGTGCAGTACGTGTTCCAACTGCTAACGTTTCTCTTGTTGACTTAGTTGTTGAACTTGACAAAGAAGTAACAGTTGAAGAAGTAAACGCAGCATTCAAAGCAGCAGCTGAAGGCGAATTAAAAGGAATTCTTGCTTACAGCGACGAGCCATTAGTATCTTGCGATTACAATGGTGCAACAGCATCTTCTACAATCGATGCATTATCTACAATGACTATGGAAGGTAACATGGTTAAAGTACTTTCTTGGTACGATAACGAAACTGGTTACTCTAACCGTGTTGTAGACTTAGCTGCTTACATGGCTGCAAAAGGTCTTTAATTCTTAACAAATTCATAAGCGAATGAATGACAAAACGAGGGAGAGGGTTTGTTCCCTCTCCCTCCTTTACGTTTTATAAATAAATGTGATAAGCTTTTGAGTGGGTTTTGTCAATCCTAACTAGTCGGAGGGAAATCCAATGAACAAAAAATCAATTCGTGACGTAGATTTAAAAGGTAAGCGCGTATTTTGCCGCGTTGACTTCAACGTGCCAATGAAAGAAGGCAAAATTACGGATGAGACTCGTATTCGTGCAGCTCTTCCTACAATCCAGTACCTAATCGAAAATGGCGCAAAAGTTATTTTAGCGAGCCACTTAGGTCGTCCAAAAGGACAAGTTGTAGAAGAGTTACGTTTAACGCCAGTTGCAAAGCGTCTAGCTGAGCTTCTAGGTAAAGACGTGAAAAAAGCGGACGAAGCATTCGGACCAGCTGTACAAGAAATGGTTACAGCAATGAACGAAGGCGACGTACTAGTAGTAGAAAACGTACGTTTCTACGCTGGTGAAGAGAAAAACGATGCAGAACTTGCGAAAGAATTTGCAGCACTTGCTGATATCTTCGTAAACGACGCATTTGGTGCAGCCCACCGTGCTCACGCTTCTACTGCAGGTATCGCAGATCACTTACCAGCAGTATCTGGTCTTCTAATGGAGAAAGAATTAGAAGTATTAGGTAAAGCTCTTTCTAACCCAGATCGTCCATTTACAGCGATCATCGGTGGTGCGAAAGTAAAAGACAAAATCGGCGTAATTCGTCATCTGCTTGATAAAGTAGACAACTTAATTATCGGTGGCGGTCTTGCTTACACATTCATAAAAGCATTAGGTCATGAAATTGGTCTATCACTTTGCGAAGATGATAAGTTAGAGTTAGCGAAAGAGTTTATGCAACTTGCAAAAGAAAAAGGCGTAAACTTCTATATGCCAGTTGATGTTGTTATCACAGAAGAATTCTCTGAAACAGCAACAACAAAAATTGTAAACATCGACTCTATGCCAGTAGGCTGGGAAGGTGTAGACATCGGGCCAAAAACTCGCGAAATCTATGCTGACGTAATTAAGAACTCTAAGCTTGTAGTATGGAACGGACCAATGGGTGTATTTGAAATGACTCCATTTGCGAACGGTACAAAAGCAGTAGCACAAGCATTAGCAGATGCAGAAGATACATACTCTGTTATCGGCGGTGGTGACTCTGCAGCAGCAGCTGAGAAGTTCGGCTTAGCAGACAAAATGAGCCACATCTCTACTGGCGGCGGTGCGTCATTAGAGTTCATGGAAGGTAAAGAGCTTCCTGGCGTTGTTTGCCTAAACGACAAGTAATATAAAAGAGGACGGTGCAGGCATGCGTAAACCAATTATCGCAGGTAACTGGAAAATGAATAAAACTCTATCTGAAGCAGTTAGCTTCGTAGAGGAAGTAAAAGGTCAAATCCCAGCAGCGACTGCTGTTGACGCTGTAGTTTGCTCTCCAGCTCTTTTCTTAGAGCGCCTTGTAGCAGCTGCTGAAGGAACGGACTTACAAGTAGGTGCACAAAACATGCACTTCGAAAAAAATGGTGCTTTCACTGGCGAAATTAGCCCAGTAGCACTTAGCGACTTAAAAGTGAGCTATGTAGTACTTGGCCACTCTGAGCGTCGTGAAATGTTTGCTGAAACAGATGAGACAGTAAACAAAAAAACAATCGCTGCATTTGAGCACGGCTTAACGCCAATCGTTTGCTGTGGTGAAACATTAGAAGAGCGCGAAAGCGGCAAAACATTTGATCTTGTAGCTGACCAAGTGAAAAAAGCATTTGTTGGTTTAACTGAAGAGCAAGTGAAAGCTACTGTTATCGCATATGAGCCAATTTGGGCTATCGGTACAGGTAAATCTTCTTCTGCACAAGATGCAAACGAAGTATGTGCGCACATCCGTAAAGTTGTTGCGGAAGCTGTTTCTCCAGAAGCTGCAGAGGCAGTTCGTATTCAATACGGCGGTAGCGTAAAACCAGAAAACATTAAAGAATACATGGCGCAATCTGATATCGATGGTGCTTTAGTAGGTGGCGCAAGCCTTGAGCCTGCTTCCTTCTTAGGTCTTCTGGAGGGAGTAAAATGAGAAAGCCAACAGCTTTAATCATTCTTGATGGTTTTGCTCTTCGTGAAGAAACTTACGGGAATGCAATCGCTCAGGCGAAAAAGCCAAACTTTGATCGTTACTGGAACCAATACCCTCACACGTCGCTAGTGGCATCTGGTGAAGCGGTAGGTCTTCCAGAAGGTCAAATGGGTAACTCTGAAGTAGGTCACCTAAACATTGGTGCTGGCCGCGTTGTATATCAAAGCTTAACACGTGTGAACGTTGCGATTCGTGAAGGTGAGTTCGATAAGAACGAAACATTCCAAAGTGCAATTAAGCATGTAAAAGAAAAGGGTACAGCACTTCACTTATTCGGTTTACTTTCTGATGGCGGGGTGCATAGTCACATTGAGCATATGTTTGCTCTTCTTCGCCTAGCTGCTAAAGAAGGCGTGGAGAAAGTATATATCCACGGATTCTTAGATGGCCGCGACGTTGGGCCACAAACAGCTAAGAAGTATATCGATGCAACAAACAAAGTAATTGAAGAAACAGGAGTAGGACAATTCGCAACGATTTCTGGTCGTTACTACTCTATGGACCGTGACAAGCGTTGGGATCGCGTTGAAAAATGTTACCGTGCCATGGTGAACGGCGAAGGACCTACTTATAAATCTGCACTTGAGTGCGTAGAGGACTCTTATGCAAATGGTATTTACGACGAGTTCGTATTACCATCTGTAATCGTTAATGAAGATGAAACGCCAGTTGCAACAATCAGTGATGATGATGCAGTCATCTTCTACAACTTCCGTCCTGACCGCGCAATTCAAATTGCACGTGTATTTACAAACGAAGACTTCCGTGAGTTCGATCGTGGTGAAAAAGTACCTCACATTCCAGAATTCGTTTGTATGACACACTTTAGTGAAACGGTACAAGGTTATGTAGCGTTCAAGCCAATGAACCTAGATAACACATTAGGTGAAGTTGTTTCGCAAGCGGGATTAAAGCAACTTCGCATCGCGGAAACTGAAAAGTATCCGCACGTTACATTCTTCTTTAGCGGTGGTCGTGAGGCTGAATTCCCAGGAGAAGAACGTATCTTAATTAACTCACCGAAAGTTGCAACATATGACTTGCAGCCAGAGATGAGCATTTATGAGGTAACGGACGCTCTTGTAAATGAAATCGAAAATGATAAACATGACGTTATCATTTTAAACTTTGCAAACTGTGATATGGTTGGCCATTCAGGGATGATGGAACCAACAATTAAAGCAGTAGAAGCAACTGACGAATGTTTAGGAAAAGTTGTAGAAGCGATTCTTGCAAAAGATGGTGTAGCACTTATTACTGCTGACCATGGTAATGCTGACGAGGAGTTAACTCCAGAAGGCACACCAATGACAGCCCATACAACAAACCCGGTTCCTTTCATCGTTACAAAAGAAGGCGTAGAACTTCGTGAAGACGGTATTTTGGGAGATATCGCCCCAACGATGCTTACGATTCTAAATGTAGAACAACCAAAAGAAATGACAGGTAAGACAATTATTAAATAACTCTAACATACAAAAGGAGAGAAATATTATGCCAATCATTACTGATATTTATGCTCGCGAAGTCCTTGACTCTCGTGGTAACCCAACTGTAGAAGTAGAAGTTTACACAGAAAGCGGCGCATTCGGACGCGCTATCGTACCAAGTGGTGCATCTACTGGTGAACATGAAGCAGTAGAATTACGTGACGGTGACAAATCTCGTTACCTTGGTAAAGGTGTTCAGAAAGCAGTAGAAAACGTAAACGAAGAAATCGCTCGCGAAATCATCGGTTTCGACGTAACTGATCAAGCTGGTATTGACCGCGCTATGATCGAATTAGACGGTACAGCTAACAAAGGTAAATTAGGTGCTAACGCTATTCTTGGTGTATCTATGGCAGTAGCTCACGCAGCAGCTGACTATGTAGGTCTTCCATTATACCGTTACCTTGGTGGATTCAACGCGAAGCAATTACCAACTCCAATGATGAACATCATCAACGGTGGTTCTCATGCTGATAACAACGTTGACTTCCAAGAGTTCATGATCTTACCAGTTGGTGCTCCAACATTCAAAGAAGCAATCCGTACTGGTGCTGAAGTATTCCATGCTCTAAAAGCTGTATTACATGCTAAAGGTCTTAACACTGCAGTAGGTGACGAAGGTGGATTCGCTCCAAACCTTGGTTCTAACCGTGAAGCTTTAGAAGTAATTATCGAAGCAATCGAAAAAGCTGGTTACAAAGCTGGCGAAGACGTATTACTTGGAATGGACGTTGCATCTTCTGAGTTCTACAACAAAGAAACTGGTAAATACGACCTTGCAGGTGAAGGCCGCACTGGCTTAACTTCTGCAGAAATGGTTGATTTCTACGAAGAGCTTTGCAAAGATTTCCCAATCATCTCTATTGAAGATGGTTTAGACGAAAACGACTGGGATGGCCACAAATTATTAACTGAGCGTATTGGCGACAAAGTTCAATTAGTTGGTGACGATCTATTCGTAACAAACACACAAAAACTTGCTGAAGGTATCGAAAAAGGTATCTCTAACTCAATCTTAATTAAAGTTAACCAAATCGGTACTTTAACTGAGACTTTCGAAGCAATCGAAATGGCTAAGCGTGCTGGTTACACAGCAGTTATCTCTCACCGTTCTGGTGAAACTGAAGATGCTACAATCGCTGACATCGCAGTTGCAACAAACGCTGGCCAAATCAAAACTGGTTCTATGAGCCGTACAGACCGCGTTGCGAAGTACAACCAATTACTACGCATCGAGGACGAGTTACAAGGAATCGCTATCTACGATGGCGCTAAATCTTTCTACAACATCAAGAAGTAATTGTAGAATATAACGAAACAGACTACCCTGGTGGGTGGTCTGTTTTTTTGTCGTGAGGCAGAATCACTGATAAATGATGTGAAATGGCCGATAGAGGGCACAGAATCGCCGAAAGAAGTGAAAAATAGCCGATAGAAAATTTCCCTGAAAACTAATCTGAATAAAGAATTATCTCATTCAACGAAACCATTCATGATATTCTAGATAAGGAATTTTTCATCATGTTAGGAGTGTTATTTATGGATAACCAAAATAAAAAAGGTACAGCAGTTGTTGCTGCTTTTAAAATAGTATTTCCGTTATTGCTCCCAATTCTAGTACCATCACTTTTAATGATTGTACTAAAACAATGGATGCCAGATGAAATTGTATATCCGGGCATTATGTCATTAGTTACACTATGTATTTGGTTTTTCGTAATCGGAATTTTATTCACACTTATTTTAAATATGTGTAAGTTGTCAGAAGCAAAGCTAAAAGAACTAGGTTTCTTAGGAATCACAATTTCGACAGTGGCATCGTTTTTAACGATGTATGTCGGCTATTTTTGGTTAGCAGATTTAAACGTAACATCGGTACAAATGTCACCAAATGGAATTTTAATCGTTGCTGGAATATCGGCAATTGTATTAGAAGTTCTGTTTCGTTTTATGGATGACGATGCTGAGGAAGAAAAGGAGCTGTAGGTGTAGCTTCTTTTCTATTTGGTTGATTTTAAATAAAAAATTTACTAAGTGAAGTATTTATATTTAAAAGGAAAACGTCGAAAACATATATACAACAATGATGAAACCGCTTACCACAATGGTGTTTCCTTGTCAAGTGAATACTTTGCAGCTTTTTACAATTTGTACTATCATTAAGTTAGAAAGTAAGCATAAGGATTTGATATAGATGAAATGGACAAAAGTTGTTGTTCAAATTGCAGCTCTGTATTTGTTTAATGTGTTGGGAACGTGGGTGCAGCACCAGTTAGCGCTTCCGATTCCTGGCAGTTTAATTGGGATGGGGCTGTTATTTTTAGCGCTTTGCTTAAAGGTGCTCCCGATTAAATGGTTTGAACTAGGAGCAGAGACGCTCATTGCGATTATGCCGTTTTTATTAGTACCACCAACGCTTGGTTTAATGAATTACGGTTCTTTTTTTGTGCATCAAGGAATGTCACTCTTTTTAACAGTAATTGCAAGCACGTTTTTAATTATCATTGCGGCAGGGCATACAGGACAATATCTAGCAAATAGAAAGGAAAAGGAAGCAAAGTGAGCATTGTAAAAGCAATCGGTTGGATTCTTATTACGATTATGTTATATATGTTAGCGAAGAAGGTGTATGGCTGGCTTCCATCCCCCTTCACGATTCCGGTTCTTACGGGGACGGCATTTATGGCAATTTTATTACTTGCAATGAATATTCCATACGAATCGTACATGCAAAGCGGGGGCGGCTGGATTGCGAAGCTGCTAGGGCCGGGCGTCGTTGCGTTTGCGGTTCCGCTTTATAAGCAGCGCCATATTTTGAAAAAGTACGCGGTGCCAATTGGTGGCGGCGTGTTTGTCGGGACGGTTGTTGCGATTACGAGTGATGTTGTGATTGCGACGTTAATGGGAACGGATAAAAGTTTATTACTATCGTCCTTGCCAAAGTCAGTGACGATGCCAGTAGCGATGAGTGTATCAGAAGAAGTGGGCGGCATTCCATCGCTCACGGCGGCATTTGTTGTTGTTGCTGGAATTACGGGAACGATTGCGGGGCCAACCTTATTAAAATGGAGCCGCGTTACAAATTCGGTTGGGAAAGGAATTAGTTTTGGCTGCGCTTCTCACATTTTAGGGGTGATGCGCGCGATGAAAAATAATGAGCATGAAGGAGTAATCGGATCAGTAACGATGACATTAACAGCAATTTTAACGTGTATGTTAGGTCCACTCTTTGCTGCATTTCTTCTGTAATGTGTTCTCGCTTTTCCATCTGTTTTGTGATACATTTAAAATAATTGAAACTTTTTAGGAGGTACGTAAGAGTGCATACGTTTGTTTCAGCTTTACTTATTATCGTATCTATTCTATTAATTGTACTTGTTTTACTGCAATCAAGTAAGAGTAATGGTCTTTCCGGGGCAATTTCGGGCGGCGCAGAGCAATTATTTGGTAAGCAAAAAGCACGCGGAGCGGAAGCAGTGCTACATCGCATTACAATTGCTCTTTCGGTATTATTCTTCGCATTAACAATCGCGGTAACGTATTTAAATGTATAAGAACGGAAAGATTCAACTATAACGGTTGAATCTTTTTTGTTATATGAAAAAAGTATCTCATTAGATTATCGAAACGGAACTATGGTACACTACAAATAGAGAAGATTATAAGGCAGAAAGAGGAGAAAAAATATGATGAAAATCGCATCTCCAAAACCGTTCACGTTTGAAGGAGGGGACCGTGCTGTATTGTTACTGCATGGTTTTACAGGAAATTCAGCAGATGTACGTATGCTTGGTCGTTATTTAGAGACGAAAGGATATACATGTCATGCACCGATTTATAAAGGTCACGGCATACAGCCAGAAGAGCTTGTTCATACAGGTCCAGAAGACTGGTGGGAAGATGTAACGAAGGCGTATCAGCACTTAAAAGATTTAGGGTATGAAAAGATCGCGGCAGTCGGCTTATCACTTGGCGGCGTATTTTCGTTAAAACTTGCATATGCAATGCCGGTTCTTGGTGTTGTCACGATGTGTGCCCCAATGTATATTAAGAGTGAAGAGACGATGTATCAAGGAATATTAGCGTATGCGCGCGAATATAAAAAGCGTGAGCGTAAATCACCAGAGCAAATTAACGAAGAAATGATTGCTTTTCAAGGAACACCAATGAACACGTTAAAAGCGCTTCAAGATTTAATTCAAGACGTACGTAACAATGTCGATATGATTTATGCGCCAACGTTTGTTGTGCAAGCGCGTCAAGATGACATGATTAATACAGATAGTGCAAACATCATTTATAACGGTGTAGAATCGAATCTGAAACAAATCAAATGGTATGAGGAATCTGGCCATGCGATTACATTTGATAAACAACGTGATGAGCTGCACGAGGATATATACAACTTCCTGGAGCAACTAGACTGGTAACAGCTAGTTGCCTCTTTTTTACACGTAAAAGCCCGATTGGTCGGGCTGATTACAGTTTCACTTTATACACCATATAATTTTCGGATACACTAATAAAACAAAGAAATATAAAGGAGGTATTTCTACTTGGAAGAAATTATGCAGCAAAACATCGATAAATTGTTATCGTTTATGAAAGAAGAAGCATATAAGCCGCTAACCGTTCAAGAGCTAGAAGAAGCATTTGGTATTGAAGAAGTAGCGGATTTCAAAGAGTTTGTTAAAGCATTAGTTGTGATGGAGGACCAAGGTCTTGTCGTTCGTACGAGAAGCAACCGCTACGGTCTCCCAGAAAAAATGAATTTAGTGCGCGGGAAATTAATTGGACATGAGCGCGGATTTGCGTTTGTTGTGCCAGAAGAAAAAGGAACGGATGATATTTTCATTCCGCCAACAGAATTAAATGGTGCGATGCACGGTGATACTGTACTTGCTCGCATTAGCTCACAGTCAAGTGGTTCTCGTAAAGAGGGATCGATCGTGCGCATTATTGAGCGCGGCACGAAGACGTTGGTAGGTACATATACGGAATCGAAAAACTTTGGTTTCGTTATTCCTGACAATAAACGCTGGACAAGCGATATTTTCATTTTAAAGAGCGCATCTATGGGAGCAGTGGACGGACATAAAGTTGTCGTGAAAATTACGAGCTATCCGGAAAATCGCTTGAGCGCAGAAGGAGAAGTTATTCAAATTCTTGGTCATAAAAATGATCCAGGTGTTGATATTTTATCCGTTATTCATAAGCATAACTTACCGCTTACTTTCCCAGAGGACGTAATGGAACATGCAAACAGCGTTCCAGAAACGATTTCAGAAGAAGATGTAAAAGACCGCCGCGATCTTCGTAACGAAGTCATCGTTACAATTGATGGCGCGGACGCAAAAGATTTAGATGATGCGGTAACAGTAACGAAGCTTGAGAATGGAAACTACAAACTAGGTGTACACATTGCTGACGTGAGTCACTATGTACATGAAGATTCGCCAATTGATCGCGAAGCAGCTGAGCGCGCAACAAGTGTTTATCTTGTTGACCGCGTCATTCCGATGATTCCGCATCGTTTATCAAATGGTATTTGTTCATTGAATCCGAAAGTAGATCGTTTAACGCTTTCTTGTGAAATGGAAATTAACCAGCTTGGTGACGTTGTAAAACATGAAATTTTCCAAAGTGTCATTAAAACGACGGAGCGTATGACGTACTCTGACGTAAGAAGTATTTTAGAAGATGAAGACGAGGAATTAATTAAGCGCTATGAGCCGCTTGTACCGATGTTCAAGGACATGGCAGAGCTTGCTTCTGTGCTACGTGATAAACGTATGCGCCGCGGTGCAATTGACTTTGATTTTAAAGAAGCGAAAGTACTTGTAGATGAAGAAGGAAAGCCGACAGAAGTTATTATGCGTGATCGCTCTGTTGCCGAGAAATTAATTGAGGAATTTATGCTTGTTGCAAACGAAACAGTTGCGGAGCATTTCCACTGGATGAACGTGCCATTCATGTACCGCGTTCACGAAGATCCGAAAGAAGATAAGTTAGAGCGCTTCTTTGAATTCGTAACAAACTTTGGCTACGCCGTAAAGGGTCGTGCAAATGAGATTCATCCACGCGCCCTCCAGCAAATCCTTGAAATGGTACAAGGACAGCCGGAAGAAGTAGTCATTTCGACAGTGATGCTGCGCTCCATGAAGCAAGCGCGCTATGATGCGGAGAGCTTAGGTCACTTCGGTCTATCAACCGAATTCTATACACACTTTACATCGCCAATTCGCCGTTACCCAGATACGATTGTGCACCGCTTAATTCGTGAGTACATCATTAACGGCAAAATCGATGCGAAGACGCAAGCAAAATGGCGCGAGAGCTTACCGGATATTGCGGAGCACTCGTCCAACATGGAGCGCCGCGCAGTAGAGGCGGAGCGCGAAACAGACGAACTGAAAAAAGCAGAATACATGCTTGATAAAGTGGGCGAAGAATATGACGGTATTATTAGCTCCGTAACGAACTTCGGCTTATTTGTAGAACTGCCAAATACAATTGAAGGTCTCGTTCATGTAAGTTACTTAACGGACGATTATTACCGTTATGACGAGCAGCACTTTGCGATGATTGGTGAGCGTACAGGAAACGTCTTCCGCATCGGTGATGAAATTACTGTTCGTGTAATTAACGTTAATAAAGATGAACGTGCAATTGACTTTGAAATCGTTGGTATGAAAGGTGGGGCGAAGCGAGTAAGAAAAGATCGCCCAGTTGTCATCGACGGTTCCAAAGGCGGCGGACGCGGTGGACGCGGGCGCCGTGGTGAGCGCGGCAGCGAAGACCGGGGCCGTGACAAAAAGCGCGGCGGTGGACGCCCAGGCGGAGGTAAAGAAGCTAGCAGCAGCCGCGGTAAACAAGATAACGGCAAAAAGAAGAAAAAATCATTCTTCGAAAATGCACCAAGCTTTAAGAGAAAAAAGAAGAAGCGTAAATAATAGTAAAGCCCCTGCGCAACGAAACATATCGAGCAGGGGTTTTATTTTATATGTTTCTAACTGCAGAATATAGTGATGAGTGGCGTCTTTCTTTAGATTTTGCTACAATAATACAAATGAAGGAAGGGGCGAAAGAGATGCCTAAAGGTCAAGGGAAAGTCATTGCACAAAACAAAAAAGCATACCATGATTATTTTATAGAAGAAACATATGAAGCAGGGCTTGTTTTGCAAGGAACAGAAATTAAATCAATTCGCGCTGGGCGCGTGAACTTAAAGGATGCCTTCGCACGTGTACAGAACGGTGAAGTGTGGGTACACAACATGCATATTAGTCCGTATGAGCAAGGAAACCGCTTTAACCACGATCCGCTTCGTACAAGAAAGTTACTTCTTCATAAGAAAGAAATTGCAAAATTAATTGGCTACGCGAAAGAGACTGGTTATACGCTTGTTCCCGTTAAAATCTATTTAAAAAATGGATTTGCAAAAATGGCGCTTGGATTAGGAAAAGGTAAGAAACAATATGATAAACGTCATGATTTAAAAGAGAAAGAAGCAAAGCGTGAAATTGCACGTGTATTCCGCGATCGTCAAAAGATGTAATACAGAAATTTACATTTGTAAAATGGAGAACGTATGCTATAATAAGTCATGTAAGCAAGTTGTACATTGAAAAACAGCTCATTAGTAGCTATCACGAATATACTTCGTAAGCTCCATTTTCTTATATGGGGACGTTACGGATTCGACAGGGATAGTTCGAGCTTAAGTCGCGAGTCGAGGGGATCGGCCTCGTTAAAACGTCAAAGCCTATAACTGGCAAACAAAACAATTTCGCTTTAGCTGCTTAATAGCACCTAAAGGCCTCTCCTACCCATCGCCCATGTGGTTAGTTTAGAGAGGTTCACTTATTAGTGGGCTACGCCGGAGTTCGCCGTCTGAGGGCAAAGGAAGAGAACAATCAGACTAGCAATTTGGAAGCCTGTCGATAGGCCGAAAAATTCGCGAAACGCTAATATATCGACTACACTCGTAGAAGCTTAAGTGCCGATATTTCTGGACGTGGGTTCGACTCCCACCGTCTCCACCAAAATACATATTTGGTGGTTTTTTTATTTTTGTAACAAGAAGCATAAGATGGCCGTTTTGGCGAACTTATGCTTCTTTTAGTTTACGGCTAACTTATGCTTCCAATATGGGGTAGAGTCAGGAAAATGCGGATTTACAACGATAAGCATTTTGATACAAGTCTTATGAGACATTATGAAGTCTAATTTAAAGGTGATTATGTACCAATAGGCTTTACTCTATTGAGATTGTGAAGTTTCCTACTTAAACTAACGGGACAGGTTAGTTTAAGTAGGGGATATTTGGATTAATATGGATATAAGTAGAAAAACTAATAAAGTAATAAGGTCTACTTCAGTAAAATAAGGTGTATTATATTTGTTGAATAGATTCTCTTTAAAGACAAGAAAAGTAGGTGAACAAAGTGGGAAAATATCAATTGGATTACAAAGGTCAGGTAGCTGTGACAAAGTTTCATGAAAAACAGAAGCCTGCCAAATTTGATAAAAAGCAGCAACTTGAAAAATTGCGTGCGGAGTATTTGAAAAAGAAGCAAAAACAAACAGATAAATAATATGTTTCATTTTTATGAAATTTCTGTATATAGTGCGAGCGAACACAAGAAAATAGGTGAGTTATTCATCGTTCAAATATATACAGGCTATTTTTTCAAACCTCTTACTTATGCAACTAACGCATGCGTTAGTTCATTAAGAATAACTAAAAAAAGTCGATTCCTTGAGATGGAAATCGGCTTTTTTAATAAGTGATATTTCCTTAGCGTTGTAAATCTGCATTTTCCTGACGCTACCCCTATATGCTCTTAATCCTAAAGGGATAGGCACTATTT
Source organism: Bacillus manliponensis (assembly GCF_000712595.1). Lineage (GTDB taxonomy): Bacteria > Bacillota > Bacilli > Bacillales > Bacillaceae_G > Bacillus_A > Bacillus_A manliponensis. The sequence continues at coordinate 80,004 of NZ_JOTN01000001.1, read as the reverse complement.
ATAGTGCCTATCCCTTTAAGATTACCAATTATTTAGTAAGGCCTGCTCAGATGCACCATTTATCCTTTGAACTATTATTGAATAAAATAATTGCCCCGATATTAGAAAAAATATTTACTGCGGAGTAGTGAATATGGAGGTAATAGGTTTATTGATACAGCAAAGGTACTCAATGGTACTTCTAAGAATTCAAATGATTTAATAAAGTTTATTGAAATTTTAAATACCCTATGCTGTTAATAGGTATTCTTATTTGCTGCTTTGTAGAATTCATGGCCAGTTTATGGGTTAATAATTAACTCATGGCCAACTTATAGGTAAAGTGACATTTTTGTATAACAGGAAGCATAACTTTGCATAACATGCAGGTTTATGCTTCCTGTTTTGTTGTGCAAGAATATGCTTCTGTAAATTTAGAGGTTATTGTAATTTAAAGATGACGATATGAATGACATCTTCTTGTGGATAGCTTAATAGGAGTTTAAACATACTCTAATTAGTAGCATATACCATGTCCAGTATAGCGCGTAGTATCTATTTTCTTTTCATGTAGTAAATTTCTTATACAGACATAGATGGTAGGGAAATTAGTCCTTCTCATTTACAAATTGAGTATTATTATGGTCATTCAGTCTGTCAAGTAGAGACAATCTGTTAACGATTCAATTAAAGGACTCATATTTTGAATTAAAGTACGGTATCTTTTACTATGCTTCATAGTGTCTAACGTCTCTTTATCTGGCCAAATGCTTACTACACCAAAAGAAGCATTGTCGTTTTCAACGCTAGGTTCTAAGAAATATGCATGAATACAGCCTGCATCTTTGTTGATAGGTACGAGCATATTTCGGCCCATTTCTCGTAATTGTTCTTCCATTCCCGATTTACAATCGAAAGTTACCACTCTAACAAACATCAAATTCCCCCTAAACATTATTTGTAAATTTCCATTAATCAACAAAATGGAATGATTTTATAAGACAACTTTTTCTTTTAACCAAGAATCAATTTTAGTAAGAGATTCCTTTGAAGAGGTATTATTAAGCGCCTCATGTAAAGAATCAATTGTGGTACGTTTTAAGATAGATTGCCAAGCATCTTCAGCTTCTTCCATTACATCGGATAATAGACAGGTTTTGTTTTCTTTTAATTGGAACATCGCATGGAAGATACCATTTGAACGGTAAAGGGATTCTAAGCCTTCTACGGCGATGTATACGTCATATATTCGAATGTTTTCAGAAACAGTTAGTAACCGAAATCCACCTTTTGCGCCTGGCACTGAAGAAACAAGCCCTGCTCGCACAAGTTTTCTCATTAATTTTTTAAGATAAGTTGGAGAAACATGTAGCTGCTGACTTAACGACTCACCTGACAGCATAGCCTGCTTAGGTAAACGATTAAGTAACAAAAGAGCATATACAGCTTGTTCCACGCCAGCCGTCATTTTCATGCGTCATCATTCTTTTTAAATGATTGTTTTTGTTGTTCTTTTTTTAATTTCTCAGGTGTAACATCATTACCTAAAGGATCTAATATTGTTAATCCTGTAACTGTACTGTTTACTTGACCACGAATAATTTGAAGATATTCTTGACGTAATTCTTGACGCTCTTTTAACTCTGTTTGTGTTAAACCATCTTCTTTTTGTTTTTTAGCTAATATGTTAATTCGATTTAAAATTTCAATCATTTCTTTTTCCACCTTTCTTCTTATAAAAGTTCTTTTGCAAGTAATTGATAAGACTGCAGTCTTGCTTCATGGCTATGACTGATTGTGCCAATTACAGCTTCATTAATACCAAATTTCTCATCATGTTCACGTAACGTATTTGCGACATCTTTTGCGCTCCCTACTAGGAATCGGTTACGGTTTTTCTGTATACGCATCTTATCCATTTCAGTATAAGAATAATTTAATGCGTCCTCAGGAGATACGATTTGGAAAGGCATTCCTTTATCTAAAAATAATAAATTTAAATCTAAACTAGCTGCATGATATTCAGCTTCTTCAGCTGTTTCTGCTGCCATCACGAAATAACCAACATTAATTTGAGGGGTCTGCAGAAACTCTGAAGGAGTGAAATTTGTACGATAAGACTCCAACATTTCGGCAGATAATTGTCCACTAATGAACTGAGCAAATGAATACCCAATGCCGAATCGTCCTGCCTGTGCAGCACTATTTCCACTAGATCCTAATAACCAAACTTCAGGTAATAGAGCACCTAATGGGGCAGCCAGCGTACGATTATACAAATGATCAGCAGGCATCGTCTCTGACATAAACATCATTGTTTCCACTAATTTATCGTACTGATTGAACAAGTTTGGTTGTTTTCCTTCATGCAATGCAAGGGTAGAAAATTGATCACCGCCAGGTGCACGACCTACACCGAAATCAATTCGATTAGGATACAATGTCGTTAATGTTTTAAATATTTCCGCCATCTTTAATGGTGAGTAATGCATCAACATGATTCCGCCAGAACCAACACGAATTTGGTTTGTTACTGATGCAATATGAGCAATCAATATTTCAGGTGAAGCACTTGCCAAGTTTGCAGACCCATGGTGTTCGGAATACCATATTCTGTGATACCCTAACCCATCCACTAGTTGAGCTAGTTCAATCGTATTTTGTATCGTTTCATGAGGAGTATGTCCATTTGAAATAGGAGTTTGATCTAAAACACTTAATTTCATAAAAATCCTTCCTTTATAGTTAATATAGATACTTTATATCTATTATTAGAGTGTATTTTCATTTCTATATCGAGTTCATAAATGTTTCTATTGTGCGGTTAGTATTAGGAGGACGGTTAATCCCCCTAATATAGAAATTACCCTATAAAATAGTGATGATTAAAGTTCTCCATTCCAAGAAGTTACTTCATCAACACCTAATCTCACTGTTGGGAATCCTGGCTCTTTCGCTTTACCAACAGCAATCATTAAAACGTTAACTAAGTTTTCTGGGACATTAAATTCTTTACGGAACTCTTCAATGCTGTAGCCAAGCATAGGTACTGTATCGTATCCTCTTGCTTTTGCAGCTAACATAAATTGCATAGCTAACAAACCACCATCAAGCATTTGCCATTCTTTTTTTACTTGCTCACTTACAGAACCGTAATACCCCTGTACACTGTTGTTAATTCTATCTTTAATTTCTTTCGTCATAAAACCAGCATCTACAGCTCTTTGATTGATTTTATCAGCGTTTTCTAATGTGTAAGCATCCATATCTCCTAACACCACAATAACTGCGGATGCATCAACTACTTGTTGTTGCCCTGAAGCCATTGGAAGAAGTTTTTCTTTAAGAGCCTGATCTGTGAAAACCATGAAGCGCCAAGGATTTAAGTTTGTTCCACTTGGTGCTAGCATTGCCTCTTCAAGAAGTTCTTTAATTTCTTCATCAGTCATTTTAACTGAAGAATCATAAAAGCGAACGGAACGACGGTCACGAATCACATCATAAAAATTTGCAGTACGATTTTCTTTTTTCATATCTTTACTACCTCCATCATTCTTGAAATTGAATGTATTATGAACGGAATATTTAATGTGTAAGGTCACATCGATATTTCGCATAAGTTGCTAACAAAACCTATTATGGTATAGTACAGATAAAATAAAAAGTACGCACTTTTTTGTAATATAGACACCTTTTAGTACTATAGGCACAAAAAAGTACCTATCAAAATATAAAAGGAGTTAAGTATGGAGAAACAATACAACAATAGAATTGAAGTAGTTTTAGAAGTGATTGGGGGGAAGTGGAAAGCTCATATTTTGTACCATTTAACAAGAGGTCCAATACGAACAGGTGAATTAAAACGCTTGGTAACTGGTATTACGCAAAAAATGCTTACTGAACAATTAAGAGAGCTTGAAAGAGATGGTTTGATTTCTAGAAAGGTATACAATCAGGTGCCACCAAAAGTTGAATATTCCCTTACAGAGTACGGGGAATCTTTGAAAGAGGTTTTGCAGGTACTTTGTGATTGGGGAGGAGATTATATTAAGCACAGGTACCCTAATGGTGAAGTTATAGTAAAAAACAGTGATAATGTTTGATTGAAACAAAATTTTTTGAGTACTCTAACCGCTATAGCTTATAGAAACTTTGTGTAATGTTATGCCTCCCAAATAAACTTTCTGCAAGTTTATGGGTTATTGGTATGCAACTGTATAAGTTAAGTCACATTGTTATAACAGGAAGCATAACTTTGCATAACATGCAGGGTTATGCTTCCTTTTTTTATCCCGCATTAACTGGCTGTAAGACTCCTGCCTCAAAACTTGAGAGAAGCAAAGAAATGTAGGTGGGAGATTAACAGCCAGTAACAGCCCACTGAGTGAAGTTGCAATTTATTTGTCCAAGCTCATTTTTTACTATACAACTAGTACAACGACACAGTTCGTCATCTGTCCGCATAACTTAAATTAGCCATATATTAAATACGATCGCGTCAGGGGAGATGGGATGAAAGTCATCATTTTGTGTGGTGGGAAAGGGCTAAGAATGCAAGGGATTTTAGAAGATGTTCCGAAACCATTAGTCCGAGTTCAAGGAAAACCCCTAATTTGTCATATTATGGAATGGTATAGTAAATTTGGACATCAAGAGTTTATTTTACCGTTAGGCTATAAAGGGGAGAAAATTAAGGAATATTTCATGCATTACACTTGGAAAGAACATGATTTTATTTTGGATCTTCAAAAGAATCAGCATCAATTACTTGGAAAGCGAGAACCATGGAATATTACGTTTATTGATACGGGAATTGAAACGGCGACTGGGGCAAGGATTAAGAAGCTTGAAAGTTATGTACAAGATGGGATGTTTTTATTAACGTATGGTGACGGATTAGCACATATTGATATTGATGAACTTGTGAAATTTCATAAAGAGAAAGGGAAAGTGGCGACGTTGACTGGAATTAAGAGAAATAGTCAATATGGCTTATTGCAAGTAGAAGAAGGAATTGCAACGGAATTTCAGGAAAAACCTTTACTTGATGCGTTAGTAAATGGAGGTTTCTTTGTATGTAACAAGGAAATTTTTCGTTATTTAAGTGATGAAAGTGGATGTGTTCTTGAGGAAGAACCATTGCGTAATTTAATAAAAGATAATGAGCTAGCGGTATTTGAATATAATGGATTTTGGATTAGTGTTGATACACCAAAAGACTTGAAAGATGCAAATGAAAGCTGGAGTTCGGACAAAAATAGTTGAAAGGAGTGAATGGGCAGTGAAATTTAACGATAGAAAAGAGGGTTTACCACGGCTTTACATTCCTTCTAAAACGAAAAAAGAATCGAAAGTGTCTAAAGGCTCTACAATTAAAGAGGTCATGAAAGAATCAATTAAAGAATCAATGAAAGTACCGATGAAAGAATCTATCAAAGATTCAATTAGAGAATCAATCAGAGAACCAGTCGACGAAATCACCATCGAAGGAAAAATTGAAAGACCGATGAAAAAATCCAGTAGAGAACCAGTCGACGAAATCACCATCGAAGGAAAAATTGAAAGACCGATGAAAAAATCCAGTAGAGAATCAGTCGACGAAATCACCATCGAAGGAAAAATTGAAAGACCGATGAAAAAATCCAGTAGAGAACCAGTCAATGAAACCACCACCGAAGAACAATTTAAAAGGCCAATGAAAGATTCAATCAGAGAACGCAGTGAAGAGTCCATTAAAGAGTCTCAGTTCAATCGTAGTAAGCAATCTGAAAAGGAGAATCATTTTTGTGTCATAGTTGGAAAGGAATATGTATTAAAAGTGCTTGCGTTACAACAATCGTTAATACAGAATGCAAGTGAGTGCACGTTGTGGATTTGTTGTATAGATTCATTTGCGTATTCTATATTTAAGAAAATGAATTTGGATCATGTCGTTCTCTTACAAGTGGAAGAGTTAGAGGATGAGCGGTTACAAAGTATTAAAGAAGAACGAAAAGTGAATGAATATTGTTGGACATTAAAGCCCGTTTTAATTGAGTATTTGCTAGTGAACTATGATTTGCCATCTATTCTCTATTGTGATGGTGATCTATGTTTCTTCTCAGATGCTACTGCTATTTTTGAAGAGTGGGGAGAAAGCTCTGTCTTTCTTTGTCCGCAAAGAGATCGTGATTGGGTAGAGCGAATGTACGGGAAATATCAGGCAGGATTAGTTGGCTTTAAAAATGATATCTACGGACTAAAAAGTGTAAGATGGTGGAAAGAAAAATGCCTGGATTGGTGTGGTTCAAAGCCGGATAAGGGAAGATTTGGGGATCAAAAATATTTAGATTATATTCCGATTTATTTTCCAAAAGTAAAGATATCAAGAAACTTAGGAATAAATGCGGCACCGTGGAATTGTGTTTACAATAACAACTTTAACATTTCTAAAAGTTCTAATGATGTGTATATTGATTCAAATAAATTGGTCGTCTATCATTTTGCATGCATAACAATTTTTAATGAACATGAGTTTGATCTTTGGTCGTTAGGAGAAATTACAATCCCGAATCGTGTACTAGATTTTATTTATACCCCGTATTTAAATCGGATTCAATCAATCTTTACAGAATTAAAAGTAATAATTGGTAAAAAAGTTGATAAATTGATTAGTACAAAGGATATTGAAGAAGCGCAAACATTATATAAAGATTCTCATTTAAGAAGAAGCATGAACCGATGGGATCGTTTCTTGAACTTTTCATTCATCGTCAGTCGAAAATATTTAATTCAAGCGCTCACCTGTTATTATTCATTAGAAGGGCAAATAAAGAACTTTAACATATGGATGTGTTGTATGGATGATTTTACGTATCAAGCGTTAGTAAAGATGAATTTAAAACATGCAACAATTGTCCACGTGAAAGAAATAGAAGACGAAGAACTTTTATATGTAAAAAAAGAAAGGAGCCTACAAGAATACTGCTGGACGTTAAAAGCTCCTTTATGCCTTCATATTCTTCATCATTATTCCGAGGTTGATCACATTATATATTGTGACACAGATATGTACTTCTTTGAGAACCCGAATGTCATTTTAGATGAATGGTGGAAGTATTCTATATTTCTTTGTCCGCAAAGAGGGACAGAAGAACTAGAAAGTATACATGGAAGTTATCAAGCTGGATTAATCGGATTTAAAAAGGATAAAAATAGTATGGATATTCTAAGTTGGTGGAGGGATAAATGTTTAGAGTATTGTTATGATCAGCATGATACTGAATTTAATCGATGGGGAGATCAAAAATATTTAAATCATATTCCTGATTTATTTTCTAACATAAAAATTATGGAACGTAAAGGAATAGATGCGGCACCATGGAATTTAATTTTAAATGATGAGTATGAGGTAAATATAGCAAAAAATAAAGTGTTAATCGATGATGATGAACTCATTACTTTCCATTTTGGGAGCCTGCAAATTTTTAATGAACATGAATTTGATTTATGGAAGCATGAAACGCTTAACATAGACCAATCAATTTTAGAAAATATATACATTCCTTATATAGAAGCACTAAGAAATACATGTAACATACTCCGAAACACTTCTATTAGATCTCTTACTCCTTTATATACAGAAAAAACTTCAATAAAAAATTATTTTCAGTATCCACCTTCATTTTCTTCTAGGCGAAACTTTGGTTTTAATTTTATGTAAAAGGGATGAACAAGCAATTATGAATAGTCCTTTACAAGGTAGTAGGGTTCTTGTTACTGGCGGATACGGATTTATTGGTTCCCATTTAGTGAAGAGATTATTAAGACAACAGGCTAACGTAGGCTTGTTTGTTAGAAAACCATCCAATTCTTGGCGTCTAACAGACAGATCACACAATATTGAAAAGTATGAGGTAGATATACAAGATAGAGTGCAAGTTCAAAATGCAATAAAACAATTTAAGCCAGACTATATTTTCCACCTTGCTGCATATGGTGTAGATTCAGCAAATCAGGATTACATGAGTGCTGTTGAAACAAACGTGATAGGGACAATTCATATTGTTCAGGCTGCGAAGTTAGTAGATTGTAAAAAAATTATTCATTTTGGAAGTAGTTCGGAATATGGTAATAAGACGAAACCAATCGATGAAAATATGGTATTAACCCCTGTAGACATTTATGGAAGTAGCAAAGCAGCGGCCACAATTATTGCGCATCAGATTGCTTTGGAAAACAATATAAATATTATAACGCTCAGGCCTTTTGGTGTATTCGGTGAGGCTGAAGCGCCGCATAAATTGTTTAGTTATATCATTTTACAAGTATTAAATAGTAAGAGTGTTGATTTAACTTTATGTAACCAATTGAGGGATTATTGTTATATCGATAACATTGTTGACGCTTGCATATTAGCGATTGAAAATAATGGAATACAACATGATATTTTTAATATCGGAAGTGGAGAAGTGCATCCATTAAAGTATTACGTCGAGTTAATTTTCAAGCACTTGCAGACAGATAGAGTACCTAATTATGGTGCACTCCCTTATAGAGGAAATGAAAGATGGGTTCCTCAGCCGAATATTCATAAAGCGCAAAAGCTGCTTGCTTGGGAACCCAAAATAGGTATTGAAGAAGGGATTGTTAGAACGATTAGATGGTATATGCAAAATAAACATTTATACTGAATTTTATTGTTTAAAGGTGTGAATCACTTGGTAAATCATACATTTCGTGGAAAGAAGGTCTTAGTTACAGGGCATACAGGTTTCAAAGGTTCTTGGTTATCGCTATGGTTAAAAGAATTGGGGGCAACTGTAATTGGGTATTCCTTAGCTCCTCAAACTGAGCATGATAACTTTGTTGTCACAAATCTTCAAAGTGAAGTCATTGATATTCGCGGAGATATTCGAGATTCTCAAAAATTAAATGAAGTCTTTCAGAAATATGAGCCGGAAATTGTATTTCATCTCGCTGCACAACCACTTGTGAATTATTCCTATTCTCATCCAAAAGAAACGTATGATGTGAATGTGATGGGGACACTTAATGTATTAGAAGCAGTTAGGATAAATGATTCGGTGAAAGTGTGTATCATGGTGACGAGTGATAAATGTTATGAGAATAAAAAGTGGGTATGGGGATATCGGGAACATGATGCGATGGGTGGACATGATCCGTATAGCTCTAGCAAAGGTTGCTGTGAACTTTTAATTTCTTCTTATCGTAACTCGTACTTTCCGGAAGATAAATATAAGCAACATCAGAAATTAATTGCCAGTGTACGGGCTGGTAATGTCATTGGTGGGGGCGATTGGTCAGTAAATCGAATTATTCCTGATTGTATACGAGCTCTTGAAGCTAAAGAAAAAATTATGGTTCGAAATCCAAAGGCGGTAAGGCCATGGCAACATGTTTTGGAACCATTAAGTGGTTACTTATTGTTAACAGAAAAATTGATAACTGAAGGTACTCGTTTTTCCGGGGCATGGAACTTTGGTCCAAAACAAGAAAGTCTTGTTCCTGTAGAAGAAGTTGTAACTCGTATAATAAAGAGCTGGGGATCAGGTAGTTGGGATATCATAAGTTTACAAAAAGAAAGGCTATATGAAACAACATTACTGAATCTTGATACGAGCAAATCAAATTTCAAATTAAATTGGAGCCCAAGATGGTCAATAGGACAAACATTAGATTATGCAGTGGAATGGTATAAAAATTATAAAACGCATCCTGATATGAGAGCGTTATGCTTGAACCAGATTAAGCAGTATCGCCAAATAGAAGGTAAAAACCACCGTTCATCTTCATAGGGAATGGTGGTTTTTATTTTTAAACAACATTTATTTATTGTTTTTCAATAAAAAAGTGTTGTTTTTCGGGTTCTTGTAGGTTATTATATGTTTATCAAAAGTAACAAAAAGATTCCGTTTAAGGAGAACATACTATGAGAAATAAATATATTTTGGCTTCTATTCCATTATTTTTAGGGGTATTTTGTTTCATACTATTTAGCATGATTGGTTCAGAGGTGGCGCCTGATGGGACGCTGAAAGAGCCATTCTTTTTAATACCAATTGGATACTTATTCCTGTTTAGTGGTGTGATTTCATTATTCGTTGTAGCAATTGTTTCTATGTTTAAGAAAAGTAAACAGTAATAATAAAACACCGTAACGATTTCGCTACGGTGTTTTATTATGAGAAGGGTAGTTGAAGTGTAAGTTGTGTGAGGACTTTGAAGTAGTAGATATTACATAAAAAAGTGCTGAACAACTTTAGTGATACCCGCAATTGAAGTTAATAAAACAAATCCTCCTAAACAAGATCCCGTTACAATTTGTGTAAATAATAAATCTTGGTTTTCCATGTTTATCCGCTCCTTTTGTTAAGTGATTGATTATCTTTAGTTTATCCGGAACGAAAGAATGAAAACATCGAATTGACTAACAGCTAACTTACATTTTTGTAAGTTAGAAAAAAGGAAGCAGTAAGATGCTTCCTTTTTAATCATTTGATGAATCAAACATGTATGTTCTTGTTCGTGAATGTACATTTAAAATCAGACCAATACCGACCATATATGAGAGAACGAGGGAGCTTCCTCCGTAACTCATAAATGGAAGTGTAATCCCTGTAATCGGCAGCAATCCAATTGTCATCCCGATATTTTGGAACACTTGGAATGTAATTAATCCGATAAATCCACAGCAAATGTATGTACCGTACGTATCGTTACTTTCTAACGCAATCATAAGCATGCGGTAAATGAGTAAGAAATATAAGGAAATTAACATACAAGCACCGATAAACCCAAATTGCTCCGCAACGACAGCAAAAATAAAATCAGTATGAGCTTCTGGGAAATACACATTTCCTTGTAAATGCCCTTTACCAGTCAGTTCCCCCGATCCAATCGCGAGCATGGAGTTCACAAGCTGATACCCTTGCGTTGGATAATCATGTGGGGATAGCCATCCATAAAAACGGTCTAATTGGTAGTCCTTTGCAAATAGCATCCCTAATAAATGAGGAAACTTAAAATAAATGAGTAGAAATCCAGTAATCGCACTCATTCCAGCAACGGCTACTGTTATAATGATGCGCCAGCGAATACCAGAAACGAGAAGCATTGTACAAGTAATGAAAGAAATAACCATTACATGCCCTAAGTCTGGTTGCATTGCAATTAATGCAAGTGGTGGCAAAACAACACCGACTACTTTTCCGATTAGTAAAAAGTCATCCTGGAGACGTGGTGATGTAAACTGTTTATTATGATTCGCAATAATTTTCGCCACGAGTAAAATAATAATAATTTTCATCGGCTCAGAAGGCTGAAAATTCCCAATGGCTGGAAGTTTATACCAAGCAACTGCTCCGTTTATTCGAAGTGCACCAGGCACTTCTAGTTTCAAACCTAACAGTAAAATAAAGCAAATGCCGTACAAATACCAAATAATATGCTGATAGCGATCATAATCAATAATCATGACAATACCCGCCATTATAGCGCCGCAAATAAACCAAAACATTTGCTTGCTTGCAAAGTTAATTCCTTGAAGTTTCTCAGGCAGTAATGGTTGTGCGCCTTTTATTGCTATAACGCTAAAAACAGCAAGTAGCACTAAAATACCGATAAGATAAAAATCGAGTTTAAATTGACGTCCTTGTTTTTCTATTGCTCGTACACCCTTTCATTCTATTGATATATTAAATATATAAATAAAATAAAGAGATTTCCAGAAGTTTATAATGATATATAGATTTCTTTGCTCAGTGTTTTTACACGTTGTTTGTAATATATTCCTTTATCTTTTATATGTAAGCGATCAATAAACAAGTTCGCTAGCATAACGGCTGTATCAAGCTGGTAAAAGAGTGCAACAGCAGATGGAAGAGAGCTGAAAATTTGTTTGTTCGCATAACCTTCTTGGAATTCTTCAAAATTTAGTTCATTTGTTTCTTTCACCCTCATTAAGTCAAGGAGGGGATGACCAATGAGTGCATTATCCCAGTCGACAATTACTTTTATTTCACCATCATAAACGAGGAAGTTCACAGGACGAATATCCATATGTAACAAACGCTTTACTGAATCTCCTTCTTGTAAAATAGTTTCTATCTCTTGCATTGTTGGTAGCTGAATGTGACAGTTTGTAATCTTGTTGAATGCTACTGTCCTTTCGATGATACGTTTCGCGAGAATTTGACTAGTCGGTTGTTCACTTTCTAACTCGTCCGCTTGGATACGGTGGAGCTTGCTGGTGAACTCTCCTATTTTATGAGCACAAATTGGTACGTTATTAGAAGGTACGAAGTCTGAAATTAAGAAATCGAGCTCATCTGATAGATGGAGCTTATGGACTTTTGGTACAAGTATGCCGTTTTGACTGCAAAATTGTGCTAGTTTTGCTTCTTTTTCTAAAGAAAGTCGGCTATGGAATGAACCGTCATTTATATTGTTTACTTGACGTTCCCATGGTACACGAAATGCTAATGGCCCTTGAGTTGAATCAGCACGGAAGACGACATTTTGTACACCGGTTCCGGCTACTTTTATGTTAGAGATTTTAAGTTCGCTATATGTTTCATTCAATAGGTGCAGAAGTTTTTGTTGTAAATGAGTATGAGGCATAAAATCCCACCTTTTAAAATTTTCTGACTTTATTATAACAAAAAAGATTGCCAGACTCTGGGCAATCTTTAAAATGGTTTAGACGCTTGTAAAATCGCTTGTAACAATCCGGGAAAGCGTTTGTTCAAGTCATCCTTTCGAATGGAAATAAAGCGCTGTTTACCTTCCACTCTCGTGTGAATCACACCGGATTCTCTTAATGTTCTAAAGTGATGAGAGAGTGTGGATTTCGCAACTGGAATGTTTAATGCGCTGCAAGATTGTTCACCTTTACCTGATAGTTCCTTGAAAACGGTAAGCCGAATTGGATCACTCAGGGCGTACAGAATAGAGGATAAACGAATTTCGTCTATGGTCGGATGATACAGTGTTCTCAATGGTAGTCACCTTCTATAATCGTTAAGTTTGTTTTCTTGAACTATACTACAATTTGTGATATATTTCCATTGTTCGATGATATTCGAACAATGGAAATATACTAAAATAGTGAGGGGTTTTGGGGATGAATTTTTCACGGTTAAATAAGACAAATATTATGATTTCTGAAATTGGATTTGGAACAAATGCAGTAGGAGGTCACAATCTTTACGCCAATGTTGATGAGGGGAAAGGAAGAGAGATGATCCAAGAAGCACTGCGTGTAGGGGTGAAATTTTTTGATACGGCAGATGCCTACGGATTCGGTCGTTCTGAAGAGATTGTTGGAGAGGCTCTTAAAGAGAAACGTTCTGATGTTGTAATTGCGACAAAAGGGGCAATTGAAAGATTAGAGGATGGTACGAATCGTATCAACAATCAACCAAGCTATTTACGAAGTGCAGTTGAAAATAGCTTGAAACGGTTGAACACAGATTATATTGATTTATATTACATTCATTTTCCCGATGTAAATGTAAAGTTATATGAGGCAGTTGGGGAACTGTCACGTTTAAAAGAAGAAGGGAAAATTCGAGCTATCGGCATTTCTAATGTGAATTTGCAGCAATTAAAGGAGGCGAATTTATATGGAGAAGTTAATGCGGTGCAATGTGCTTATAATATGTTAGATCGGTCTGTTGAAGAGGAGATTTTACCATACTGCAAAGAAAATGATATTTCATTTATTCCATATGGGCCGCTTGCGTTTGGTATTTTAGGTGGAAAATATACGAAAGATTTTACTCCAAGTGAAGGAGATTGGAGACAAAGTGTTCCTTTATTTGCTCCGAAACAATATGGAGAAAATATAGCAAAGGTTGAAAGGTTAAAACAAATTGCATATCGAAAAGAAATGAGTGTGCCGAACTTAGCTTTATCATGGCTCCTTGCTCAAAATGGAGTAAATACAATTATTCCAGGTGGGAAGCGACCAGAGCAAATAAGAGAAAACGTAAAAGCGAGTGAAGTTCGTTTGTCAGAAGCGGATCTTTTAGAAATACATAATATATTAGCTGTCCATGTATAGGACAGCTTTTTATTTTTCTTGCTTGAAAATACATTTTTAGCAAATATACAGCAGTTATCAAATTGTATATGGTAAAGGCGTACGAGGAGGCGAGATCATGATTATAAAAGAACGAAAGCTCCCCATTCACTTTTTGCAATTAGAAGCATTGTGGCGAAGACTTCCGGAGCATCATCCAAAATGCGAAGAGATTGCAGATGATATAAAGAAACAAAAGACGGGGTATAAAGGCGAGCAATCTGTTGATTATCAACTTACTTTTTTGATGACTGAGAAATATATGATACTTCACGATATTCGTTTATTCGATGGTAGTCACTACTTTCAACTAGATACACTCATTTTAAGTTCAAAATTTCTTCTTTTTTTAGAAGTAAAAAATATTTTTGGTACGCTTATTTTTGATTCGGAGTTTCATCAGCTGATTCGTGTGACGGATGAGAAAAGAGAGGGATTTCCCGATCCAATTTTGCAAATGGATAGGCAGAAGAGACAGCTGTGCAAGTGGTTAGGGCTGAACATTCCGGTTGAATCGCTTGGCTTGCAGTAATTAGTCATCACCGGACGATTGTGCGGCAAGCGGGTGATGATGATCTTTCTGGAAAGATGATACATAGTGCGAATTTGTTAAATAAAATTGAGGAACTTGAAATGAGGTATAAAGAAGAATTACTTAGTGAACATGACTTGCGGCGATTAGCAGAGCGTATTTATGGTGAGTGTGTGCCGCTATATGTAGACGTTTTGAAAAAGTATGGGATTGGGGTGCATGAGCTGATTAAAGGAGTGCAATGTCCGAAGTGTTTGTGGAGGATGAATCGCATTTTTGCTAATTGGAAGTGTTCGAATTGTAGCTTTCTTTCTAAAGAGGCACATGTACAAGCGATGAAGGATTATGCCCTTTTGATTGGAAAAACAGTGACCAATAAAGAGATGAAAGAATTTCTTACTATTGACTCTAGTGATGTTACAAAGAAGTTACTCATAAAGATGTGTTTTCCATATAGTGGGGAGACAAAAAGTCGGAAGTATGAACTTTCGTTTGAGGAATTAAAATAGTGTTTTGACTGAATTATAGTTGATTTTGGCTGAAAAAAATGAAAAATGACCAAATCCTCCTTGGTTTTGGCCGGAAAAATGAAACAGTGACTGAATTACACAGAATTTTGGCTGAATCCTCAATTATAATTAAAACTTAATATTAAGATAAACTGAATGAAACAAACTAACAAACATGTTAAAATAATTCCGTATGCACATTACAAAAAGAGAATAAGGGAGTCATGAGCTTGAAGAAGATAGTGAAGATTTTGTTAGGAGTAGTAGGAACGATATTCGGTGCCTTTGCAGCGTTTCTTGCATATGTGGCAATTACGGATGTAAAACATAAGGATGTTGAGAAGTTAAAGGTAGCAAATAATAACGAACGCGTTTTGAAAGTTGGAGAAGAGTTTAAGACGACGACATTTAATATTGGCTACGGTGGTTTAGATAAGGATCAAGATTTCTTCTTAGATGGAGGAACAGGTTCACGTTCTAGCAGTAAAGAACAAACGGTAGAGAATACGAATAATATGTTATCTTTCTTACAAAAGGAAGATTCTGATTTTATGTTAGTGCAAGAAATGGATGAGAAGTCACTTCGTTCATTTGATGTGAACCAATATAAGGCGTTCCAAGAAGGATTGCCAAATCATGCATCTACACTTGGTTACAACTTTAATGCACAGTGGGTACCGGTGCCAATTACGAAGCCGCATGGGTATGCGAATGGTGGACTTGGTTCGTTCTCAAAATACAAAGTAGAAGAGGCGACAAGATATCAGCTTCCAGGAAGAGAAATGTGGATTCGTCAATTATTCGAGTTAGAGCGAGCGATTGTTGAGCATAAAGTCCCAGTTGATAACGGGAAGTATTTACGTATGGTGAACGTTCACTTATCTGCATACGATAAGGGCGGAAGCATTCGAAAACAACAAGTTGCGTTTTTGAAAGAATATATTAATAAGCATTATAAAAATGGTGATTATATTGTGCTTGGCGGGGACTGGAATCAGTTATTATCTGATGTACAGTTAAGTGATCCGGAGTTTAAAGAAGATTGGCCAGAGTGGTTAGTGCAACTTCCAGAAGATTTCACTGATGGTGGATTCCAGTGGGCAGTTGATGATAGTGTTTGGACAGTTCGCGATAACGTGAAGAGCTACGTTGAAGGTGAGAATTTCGTTACGATTATCGATGGATTTTTAGTATCTCCGAATGTGGAAATTGTGAGTGTACAAGGACATGATTTAAAGTTCGAAAACAGCGATCATAATCCGGTTAGTACGGTGCTGAAGCTAAAATAATAGGGGGAAACCGATGGAGTGGTTAAAGAGAACGTGTTTTTCTAACCTTGAGCAAGAGAAGCAAAAGAACCATTTGTTATTCTTCATCATGATTTGTAGCTTTGTACTTGGACTTGGTTCGATTAGTTATTACGGATATACATTTACAGAACGAGCAATTGCGTTTTGGATTGGTGGTATTAGTTTAATGGGATTTGGCATTGGGCTATTATTTATACCGAAAATGGTTTCTATCTATAAATATGTGATGACTTTTATGTTACTAGCGATGTCATTCATTATGGTGCAAGCGTTCAATGAAACACCTGCTATGTTTCAAATGGTGTATTTCACACTTGCGGTCTCTTTAATCTACTTGAATGAGCGACTCATTTTAATGCTTGGAGGAGTGGCCGTTTTCTGTTCCTTCGTATTTTGTCACTTTTTCACAGAAGAGTTTTTTGCTTATACAACCGCATCTGAAGCGTTAAATTTTGCGTTGTTACTTGCAATTGTAACAATGGCGATGTGGGGAGTAACTCGAATTGGACAAAGTTTAATTCAGCGTCTACATAATGAGAAGCAAGAGGTATTGGAAAAAGCAGAAGAACTGGAGCGTACCCAGCAGCTAATTGAGGCGACTGTGTTAAAACTAGATGAACAGTTTGGTCATCTGAAAAATAATATGCATACATCGATGGCATCAATGGGAGATATTAATGAGGCGTTTGAAGAAGTAGCGGCCGGAACGCAGTCGCAATCAGAAATGATGTCGCGTTCAGTGACGGTGCTAAGTGAAATTGAAACGAACATTTCCCAAATTATTCAGCAAGTAAGGGAAGTTTCTGTAAGTGTAGATGAAAGTTTAGATGCTTCAAATGTGAGTGTAACAAAGCTAAAAAGCTTTGAAGAAAACATGAGAAGTTTAAATGATGTTGTCACGCAGTCAGGTCTTATTTTTGGAGAACTAATGGAGCAATCGAAAAAGATTACAGAAATTGTAGATGTGATAAAAAATATTTCTAATCAAACGAGTATGCTTGCGTTAAATGCAAATATTGAAGCCGCCCGTGCTGGTGAACATGGAAAAGGGTTTGCGATTGTTGCAAATGAAGTGTTAAAACTAGCGGAAGAATCGAATCGTTCTACGGGAAGAATTCAAGGGATTTTGCGAGACTTTAGTGAGCAGGCAAGCAAAGTGGATGAGCAAGTTCGAAAAGGTGAGCGTGTGCAAGAAGAATGTAATAACATGTTGTCTGAAGTCTTATCCAATGTAAATAATCTTGGTTCATTCATTCAATCCATTAATGGACTGATGACAGAAATTGTCACACATCAAGAAAACTTCCAAGTGAAAACAACAAATATTGTCCAAGATGTGACACATGCGACAGGCGTTATTCAAGAAACTTCAGCCGCAACAGAAGAAGTGTTGGTAAGTGTAGAAGAAGAAAAGAAACGAAATAATCGTTCTGTTGAAACGCTTGACGCTGTAGCGATGCAGGTTCAGCAGCTTGAAGATATTTTACGAAAATAAAGATGAAATACTACCCTTGAAAAGAGGGTAGTATTTTTTTGTATTTTTTTGACTTTTAAAGTTTCGTTCCATCTTTTCTTGATTAGGTGTAAGATATATAGTGTAAGAATTACTGCCCCAAAATCAATTATTTAATAGAAATAGAGGGTAATTCAAAATGAACAAAAATGAAATTTACAAACAGTTAAGTACGAAATTAAAAGCAGAAAATATAAAGCAAGATGAAATGTTACGCAACCATACGTTTATTAAATTAGGCGGGAAGGCTGATATTTTTGTAGCACCTTCTACGTATGAAGAAGTGCAGCATGTTATTCAATTTGCAGCAGAGCATAGTATTAAGATTACGTATTTAGGAAATGGAACGAACGTGATTATTAAGGATGGCGGTATTCGTGGCATTACGCTAAGCTTAGTGAAACTAACTGATGTAACTGTAACGGGGCAGACTATTGTGGCGCAAAGCGGAGCAGCGATTATTGATGTATCAAGAATAGCGTTAGATTATCGTTTAACGGGACTTGAGTTTGCTTGTGGTATTCCTGGAAGTGTTGGGGGTGCTTTATATATGAATGCAGGCGCGTACGGCGGTGAAATCTCATATGTATTAACAAAAGCACTTGTTATGACAAGAGAAGGAGAATTCAAGACGTTACTTCAAGATGACTTTGCGTTTGGCTATCGTAAAAGTGCATTTGCAAATAAGGATTACATTATTCTTGAAGCGACTTTTGAACTTGAAGATGGCAAGTATGAAGTAATTAAAGCGAAAATGGATGAATTAACGTATTTACGTGAATCAAAGCAACCACTTGAGTATCCGTCGTGTGGTAGTGTATTCAAACGCCCGCCAAATCATTTCGCTGGAAAATTGATTCAAGATAGCGGTCTGCAAGGAAAGCGTATTGGCGGTGTAGAAGTATCCACAAAGCATGCTGGATTTATGGTGAATGTTGATAACGGAACAGCGCAAGATTACATCGATTTAATTCAGTTTGTGCAAAAAACAGTAAAAGAAAAGTTTGATGTAGAGTTAGAAAGAGAAGTACGTATTATTGGTGAAGATAAAGAATAACAAGTGACCTTTACGTTGAAAAAATGACGTAAGGGTTTTGTTTTTGCAGGAAATACATCGTTTTTGACGAATACAATAAAAAAGCCTAAACGAAATGATTCGTTCAGGCAGATTGGATTAATAAGCTAAGCTAAATAGTCCTTTAATATGTGATAAGTAACGAACGTTACTTGCTTCTTTCATTAATGTTGCAGGCATACCTTTTAATGGGATAGAGTTTGCTCCAATTGTCGCAACTGCATCTTTGCGTCCTAAACTTGCAAGTGTACCAGAGTTTACTGGTGCGAACGTTTCGAATGCTTTTCCTTCTAAGTATGCAAATAAGTTGTAACCAATTAGCTCACCCATTTGCCATGCGATTTGTGCAGTTGGTGGATAAGGACGGCCATCCTCGCCAAAGTATACTGCGCTATCTCCTGCGATGAATACGTCGCTGTGAGAAGTTGATTGTAAGAATTCGTTTACAGTTGCACGACCGCGGTTTACTTCAAGGCCAGATTCGCCAACTAGTGGGTTTCCTTGTACGCCGCCTGTCCAAACGAATGTATTTGCAACGATTTTTTGACCGTCTTTTAAGTCAATTGTGTTGCCTTCTACATTTGTTACAGGAAGACCAGTTAAGAACGTAACGCCGCGGGATTCTAGGCTCTTCGTTGCGCGCTCGATTAAGTCGTCTGGTAAAACAGGAAGAATCTTTGGACCTGCTTCTACTAGTAATAATTTGATGTCTTTTGGATTTACGCCGTATTTCTTCGCAAGTTTTGGTGTTTCGTCCGCAAGCTCCCCAACTAACTCAACGCCAGTTAAGCCACCGCCTCCGATTAAGATTGTAGCATCTGCTTCATTCTTTGTTTCAGCGTAAGCGCGGATACGATCTTCTACATGATTAAAGATTTTGTTTGCATCTGCAGTAGATTTTAATACCATACTATGTTCTTCTAGTCCAGGAATACCGAAGTAAGCCGTTTTACTTCCTAATGCAACAACAAGTGCGTCATAGCTAAGTGTTGTGCTTCCTACTAGTTTTACTTCCTTCTTATCAACAGAGAAAGATTCAACAGTTGCGATTTTTAAATCTACATCTAATCCTTTTAGAAGCTTTTCAATTGGCATTGCAATTGCCTTCTCTGTGATGTTACCAGCTGCAAGGCGGTGTAGTTCTGTAATGATTTGGTGCGTTGGGTATTGGTTAATTACAGTAACTTGTGCTTCAGACTTGCTGTAGTATTTACGAATGTTTTGAGCGGCAAGAAGTCCGCCGTAACCTGCGCCTAAGATGACGATTTTTTTAGTCATAATAAATATCCCCCGTTTTTACGAATTGTTGTGTAAAAAAGAATTATTTATGATTATTGCGTTCTGCCGTAACTTGCAGATAAGCATTCACAAAACGGAATAGCTTTTGTGCTTGTGGGTCTTTTAACATTTTTAAAAGGCCAAACAGACCGATTACTTCATTGCTTTCTTCCGCACGATCTTTTGCTTCAATTGCAGTTGCGGCAACTGTCTTTACTGTTTCTGTTACAGGTTCCATGATTTCTTGAACCGCGTGAACTGTATCGTTCTTTAAGACTTCATCCGTCGCTACCGCTTGAGCAAAGTCATAAGACTTCGTTAAGATGTTAACAAGTTCTGTTAATTTAGGAAGTTGTTCTACTAACGTTGTTAAAGATTCTTGTACTTCAGGCTTTAATAGCTGATCAAGTACATCTAATTGTGCTTGGCTAGCAGCAACTTGTACTACTTCTTGCTCCGGCTTTGTTTGAGTGATAGTTTCTGGCATCTCCAATTCTCCTTTTCACATACATGTTGTTTTTGTAGGAATTGAATCCCCTTATGTAGGTAAAGTGTTATTTTTTGCAACACAAGAAAAAGCCTTTCCACTTACAGTCCTACATTGTAAATGAAAACACATCCGCACATTACCTACTATTTCCTCGGACAGAAACATGTCCTTAATTGAATATAGTTTCTATTATATACTATATAGACTCATCATAACATAAAAATGATTTTTAATTGTTTGATTATGTGCGCAATTCGTTGTATTGGTAGGGTTTTCATTTTAAAATTTTTTGTTCATTCATTAAAGTTGGTTACTCATATTTAGTTTTTCGAAAAAATAAATGGATTTATGTATGGGAAAATAAATATCGCATTATTGAAGATGCAAATGTATTTGATTTTGAATTAATGGAAGAGGATATGAAACGGATTGATGCATTAAATCAAAATGAACGCGTAGGTCTAAATCCGAATAACTTCAATTTTAATTAAATATAACGAAAAATCTGTATATTCTTACGGAAAATGTTTACTCCCTATTTATAATGCGATATCTTAGAAAATATAATAGAAAAAATGGCGTATTCAATAAGGGGGATCACATGCATAATCAAAGAACGAATCGATTTCGTATGTTAATTGTATCAGCTTTATTTGCAGCAATTATCGGTATACTGGCGCAAGTGACAATTCCGTTGCCATATGTCCCAATAACAGGGCAAACACTAGCGGTTGGTCTTGCAGCAACGATTTTAGGGTCGCGTTATGGTACGTTATCTGTTATTATTTATGTCCTACTTGGGGCGATTGGAGCTCCTGTATATTCTGGATTTAGCGGGGGACTAGGAGTGTTAATTGGTCCAACAGGTGGATATTTATTTGGCTTTATTCCAACTGCATTTCTTATCGGATTGCTAATGGAGAAGACGAGGTTTACACTGTGGAACGCACTTATTGCTAATACTTTAGGAACGTTTCTTACGTTAGTAATTGGGACAACTTTCTTGAAATATGCAGCTTCGCTTAGCTGGGAAGCGGCGTTTCTAAGTGGATTTCTTCCATTTATCATCGTTGGTTTTATTAAATCAGCGTTAGCAGCTTGGATTGGAATAAAAGTAAGAGAAGGATTAGTTCGCGCAAAAATGATTACGCAAAGTGTATAACGAAAAAAGCGCTGGCATGTGCCCGCGCTTTTTCTATTCTAACAATGTTGCGACCATGTGAAGAGATCCTTGAGAACCATCATTATTCTGTACGGAAATGCTATATTCTCCTTCAGGTAGCCAATCGGCATATGAAAAGCTAAATAAGTTTGTCATACTTTGTCCAGGTTCTAAACGGCCACTGCCAATTACGGTATCTTCAGGACTTTTAATAGTGAATCTAAAAGTAGTTGTTCCCTTATTATGTAAGTCGATTTTTAAATCGGAAATACCTTTGTAGTCGAAACCTGTTCTTGTACTGCCATCAAACGTTATCTCATGATTTGCTAGTGAACTTGTAATTATTTTCTGCTCAGCTTTTGCGTGAAGTGCTGTAGTTGTTCCGAAACTAGTTAAGATAAAAATGGCAGAGCTGATAAGAAATCGTTTTATCATGTAAATTCTCCTTTTTAGTACATGATAACATTTAATATACAAATAAAACCTTTATATATAAAAATTTACATTTAACTATAAAAAAGCGTCGGCACAAGCCGACACTTTTTTATAATCCTAATTCTTTTTTCGCAGCAGCTGGAATTTCTTCTGGTTGAACTTCCATCCAGCTCTTACCGTTTTGACCTTTTGCAGTCACTTTTAAATAAGCGCCCTGGCGTAAGTCTTTCGTTACGTGAATCGTAATGTCTTGCTTTTTACCGTCTGTATTATAGCCTGTGAAGTTGTGCTCGTATTTCTCACTATTTTCACGAATGTTATCTTTCCCTAAATGCTTACCGTCTTCTTTTACGACTGTATAGTAATCGTCCATTTTCACAAGTGGGTTTAAGCGATCAACCATAACGCCACCTTTTAATAGAAATGCACCGGTTGCTGCGACAAATAGTGCAATGATAATAATGAATTTTTTCATTGTATAATTCCTCCTTGTTGTAAAACGCTCTACATCTATTAAAACGTATGATGAAAAAATGAACGATCGATTCTCCTTACAAGAGGATTACAAATGTGTAAGATTATCAATGTCACATATGGTAACAATTACATGTTAGGTTTTCTAACATCATCTTGTCGAAAATTGTTGATTCTTAAAAGTTTTTAGAATATAATCGTATTATTGTGAGAAGAGGAGGGAACAACTATGGAGATGTTAGGTAAGTTTATCGGAGAGACGAACAATATTCTTTGGTCTTATATTATTATTGCAATGTTAATTGGCGTAGGTCTTTATTTTTCTTTTCGTTTAAAGTTCGTTCAAATTCGTTATTTTTGGGAAATGGTTCGTCTATTAGGAGATGGAGCAAGTTCGAAAACACGTAAAGAGCATAAATCGAAAGGGAGCGTTTCTTCGTTTCAAGCATTTTGCATGAGTACGGCTTCTCGTGTTGGAGTAGGAAACCTAGCGGGGGTTGCGATTGCAATTACAGCTGGTGGACCTGGTGCGGTATTTTGGATGTGGTTAATCGCGGTAATCGGTGGTGCGTCTGCGTTTGTTGAGAGTACATTAGCACAAATTTACAAAGTGAAAGATGGAAGTACATTCCGCGGAGGACCAGCGTATTATATGGAAAAAGGTTTAAACAAACGTTGGCTTGGAGCGATTTTCTCAGTTTTAATTACAATTAGCTTCGGTTTAATTTTCAATGCCGTGCAATCAAATACAGTTGCAGCAGCATTTGACGAAGCATTTCATACAGATGGAAAAATGATTGGCCTTGTAATGGCTGGAATGTTAGCACTTATTATTTTCGGTGGTGTAAAACGTATTGCACGTGCGGTGGAAATGATTGTTCCAGTGATGGCACTTATTTATGTAGGGGTTGCATTATTTGTTGTTATCACAAACATTACAATGATTCCGTCAGTATTTAAAGAAATTATGCTACATGCTTTTGGTATTAAAGAAGTAGTTGGTGGTGGCTTAGGGGCAGCAATTTTACTTGGGGTAAAACGTGGTTTATTCTCGAATGAAGCAGGTATGGGTAGTGCGCCAAACGCAGCAGCAACTGCAAACGTAACGCACCCAGTTAAACAAGGTTTCATTCAAACATTAGGGGTATTTACAGATACATTATTAATTTGTAGTTGTACAGCATTTATCATCTTACTATCGGATATTCCAGGAGCTAGCGAATTAAATGGTATTCAGTTAACGCAGCAAGCATTAAGTCAGCATATTGGATCTTGGGCTTCTATTTTTATTGCCATTGCGATTTTCTTATTTGCATTTAGTTCACTTGTTGGAAACTATTACTATGGTGAAACGAACATCGAGTTCTTAAGTGGGAATAAAAAGGTATTAATGGCTTATCGTTTCGTAGTACTTGGAATGGTTATGTTAGGTTCTGTAGCAACAATTCAAATCGTATGGGATCTAGCGGATTTATTTATGGGTCTTATGGCTGTTGTAAACTTAATTGCAATTGTCTTCCTTTCTAAGTTTGCATTTGCAGCATTAGCAGATTATATTAAGCAAAAAAATGCTGGAAAAGATCCGGTCTTCTCTGCAAGTTCTATCCCGGGCTTAAAAAATACAGAGTGTTGGGGAGAAGAAGCAGGCAAGGAACAAAAGGTTGGTTAATGTTTCATGATCGATTATATTGGATAAAATGAGAGTCTTAGGGAAATCCTAAGGCTCTTTTTCTATTTTGAAACAATAAAAACGGGAATTTATTTGAAAACATATATTTTTTTGTTGAAAAAGGAGATAAAGTGATAAAAAAACGAACATTCTAAGGAAAAACTTAAAAAATTTTAATATTTTTGTGGAAAAGAATTTATTTTATGTTAGAATGGATAATGGCTTTGGAGATGAACGGATTCTTTTTCAATTTCCATGGTCAGACGTTCAACGTATAAAACGGAGGAATATATCATATGAAATTTGTTATGTTTCTTGTAGGTTTACTCGTAGTGTTTATACTCGGTTTTCTTGCAAGTGCAGATCGTAAAAAAATTAAATATAAACCAATCGCAATGATGCTTGTTATTCAGCTAGCGCTTGCGTACTTCTTATTAAATACATCAGTCGGACTTATTTTAATTACAGGGGTTTCGAATTTATTTGGGGAATTACTGAAATATGCGGAATCTGGTATCGTTTTCGTATTTGGTGGCCTTGTGAATGAAGGGGAAAGTTCATTCTTCTTAACGGCGATGTTACCAATTGTATTTTTCGCAGTACTAATTGGAATGCTACAACACTTTAAAATTTTACCAATCTTTATCCGCTCAGTTGGATTTTTACTAAGTAAAGTGAACGGACTTGGGAAATTAGAATCATATAACGCAGTCGCAGCAGCACTTGTTGGACAAGCGGAAGTATTTATTACAGTAAAAGATCAATTAAGCAAAATTCCAAAACATCGTTTATACACACTTTGTGCGTCTTCGATGTCAACAGTATCGATGTCAATCGTTGGTGCTTACATGAACATGATTGACCCGAAATTCGTTGTAACAGCACTTGTGTTAAACCTATTCAGTGGTTTCATTATCGTTCATATTATTAATCCGTACGACTTAACGGAAGAAGAAGATAAGCTAGAATTAGAAAATAAAAAGAAGCAATCATTCTTTGAGATGCTTGGCGAATATATTATGCTTGGTTTCAAAGTTGCAATTACAGTTACAGCAATGTTACTTGGATTTGTAGCGTTAATTACGGCAGTAAACAGTATTTTTGATGCAGCATTTGGCATCACATTCCAAGAAATCTTAGGCTATGTGTTTGCACCATTAGCATTTGTAATGGGTATTCCTTCATCCGAAATGGTAGCAGCAGGACAAATTATGGCAACAAAACTTGTTACGAATGAATTTGTAGCGATGCTTGACCTTGCGAAAGTGGGAGCAGACTTATCAAATCGTACAGTTGGTATGTTATCTGTATTCCTTGTATCATTTGCGAACTTCTCATCTATCGGTATTATCGCTGGTGCAACGAAAGGTATTGATGAAAATCAATCAAACGTCGTATCATCATTTGGTTTAAAACTTGTATACGGCGCAACATTAGTGAGTATTTTATCAGCAATCATTGTTGGGGTAATGTTATAATATACATGTGAAAACGCAATGGGCAAAGGCCTATTGCGTTTTATTTTTTTGCAGGATATGTGTAGAAATCGTTAAATTGCTTCAATAGAGAAATAGACTAGAAGTGAGGGAGAAATTGACAGAAACTTTTTCGAAAAAATATATTGCATTTTCTAAAGATAACGCTTACAATTTGTTTATAGCTGGTATCAATCCCACAAGGTGGGAGAGGTAGCACTTATATTTTACAGTTGGTTGTAAACGATTACATTTTTAAGGTGAAAATAGTTTTTGGGGCTTTATTTTTAACATACGTTGTCTGACGTCATTCGTTAGATGACCGATAACAGACAGATGATGGAGGGTTCACATATGAAACTCGTAATGTTTCTAGTAGGTTTATTTGTTGTATTTGTACTAGGATTTTTAGCAAGTACAGATCGTAAAAATATTAAATATAAGCCAATTGCACTTATGCTTGTTATCCAGTTAGGTTTAGCTTACTTCTTACTAAATACGAAAGTCGGATATGTATTAGTAAAAGGAATAGCAGATGGATTTGGTGCCATTTTAGGATATGCGGGAGCGGGGATTAACTTTGTATTCGGCGGTTTAGCAAATGATGGAGAAGCACCATTCTTCTTAACAGTATTATTACCAATTATTTTCTTAGCAGTACTAATTGGGATTTTACAACATATTAAAATTTTACCAATCATCATCCGTGCGGTAGGTTTCTTATTAAGTAAAGTGAACGGTTTAGGAAGACTAGAATCATATAACGCAGTGGCAGCGGCAATTGTTGGACAAGGCGAAGTATTTATTACAGTAAAAGATCAATTAAGTAAATTACCAAAGAATCGTCTCTATACACTTTGTGCATCATCCATGTCAACAGTATCGATGTCAATCGTTGGTGCTTACATGCAAATGATTGATCCAAAGTATGTTGTAACAGCACTTGTATTAAACTTATTCAGTGGTTTCATTATCATTCACATCATTAATCCATACGATGTGTCTGAAGAAGAAGACATTTTAGAATTACATGAAGAAAAAGGTCAAACATTCTTCCAAATGCTTGGCGAGTACATTATGTTAGGTTTCTCAATTGCAGTAACAGTTGCGGCAATGTTAATCGGTTTCGTAGCATTAATTACAGCAATTAACGGTATCTTTGATGCAGCATTTGGTATTACGTTCCAAGAGATTTTAGGTTATGTATTCTCACCAGTAGCATTCATCATGGGTATCCCAGCATCTGAAATGTTAGCGGCTGGACAAATTATGGCAACAAAACTTGTAACAAACGAATTCGTAGCGATGCTTGATCTAGGAAAAGTAGCAGCGGACTTATCAGATCGTACAGTTGGTATCTTATCTGTATTCTTAGTATCATTCGCAAACTTCTCTTCTATCGGTATCATCGCTGGTGCAACGAAGAGTATCGACAATAATCAAGCAAATGTAGTATCATCATTTGGTTTAAAACTTGTATACGGTGCAACGTTAGTAAGTATCCTATCAGCGATTATCGTTGGGGTTATGTTATAAGATGACAAAAAGCAATGAGCGTGGGCTCATTGCTTTTTTCTTATGAAAGTAGGTCTTTTCCAGTATGTCCCGAAACGCCAAATATATTCTATCGGCCCTATGTAGAATTTTGTTAGCCAATACGTACTGAAGAAGGCTTGAGCGGTATAGATGATAATTGTGAGTAGTAAACCGTAAAAGGCGCCTAACTTTCCAGCTAAACTAAAGCCGTAAGAATAGAAAAGAGTTGTTGTAATAAGAGACTGCATTACGTAATTTGTAATGCACATTTTTCCAACGTTTGCGAAGTAACGAGAAACAACCACCATTTGCCCATGTTGAACAAATAAAATAATAGATGTTGTATAGAAAATAGCCATGCTAAGCGGTGTAATGCCATCATGCAGCATTGTAACAATTGGATGTTCTAAAAAGAGCCCGATAATTTTAATAGAAAATGAAAGTGTAGCACTCCATATCCACACTTTCCATATAGATTGCGTATAGTTAGAAAGGTTATATAACCATTCTTTTTTCCCGACATACATACCAAACAAAAGGTTGGGAAGGAGTGTAAAACCCCAGCCAAGTGCATCCGTAAATAATTCAATCCACTCTTGCGTCGGTTTTTCTTCGTAATGTTCATCGAAAACTCTAAATTTGATGTGTTCTGTATAACTACCTTCTATATGAACTTCTGCCTCAGTTATTTCATACTCACTTATGTCATCATATTCGAATGATTCATCATCTATTGGATAACTGAACGCAGTATAAAGTAAGAAAATGAAACTAGCCCATATGAATATTGTTTTCGGTTTCCGATTTAAGAACATCGTTAAAATAATACCAATCATTCCGTAAGCAAGTAATATATCGCCATCCCATATGAAAATAGTATGTATAAGACCAAAAAGAATTAGTAGACTAATTCTGCGAAAATAAATGGGGAAGAAGGATTCTTGATGTGTATGAGCTCTTTTCTGTAGCATCACAATGCTAATCCCGAATAAAAAAGAGAACAGTGTAATAAAATTCCCGACTGCAAAAAAATTAATGTA
Source organism: Bacillus manliponensis (assembly GCF_000712595.1). Lineage (GTDB taxonomy): Bacteria > Bacillota > Bacilli > Bacillales > Bacillaceae_G > Bacillus_A > Bacillus_A manliponensis. Next base: position 51,444 of record NZ_JOTN01000001.1, on the reverse strand, counting down.
CTCTTCAATTAAGAAGTCTAAAGAAGGAAGCTCGTACTCAGGATATGATTCGAAACCGTATTTGAAATACGTCATATTCACTACTAAAATGCCCAAAAGGGAAAAACCTCTAATAATATCAAGTACTTCGATACGTTGCTGCATATGTAATTCCTCTCTGTTGTTGAATGTTTAACTAGCTTAATATAAAAAATGGTTCCAGTATAGTACCGGAACCGCTTTTCGTGTTAAGAAGCTTTTTTATTTTGCTTAAACGTAGGACGTCTCCAGTACGTCCAAAGTCGCCATACATATTCTACTGGACCCATCCGGAACCTTTGTAGCCAGTACGTACTCGCAAATAATTGAATGGTATAAATGGTTACTGTCAGTACAAGGCCGAAAAATAGCCCGATTTTACCAAATAATCCAAAGCCGTAAGCGTAAAAAATGGTTGTGGCAATAATCGATTGCATTAAGTAGTTTGTAACTGACATTTTCCCCATGTTCGCCATATGTTGAAATAAGCGAGGTGCTTTTTTCGCATGGACGAGCAATATGATGGAACTTGCGTAAAAGAGTGCCATCGCTAAATGAGATACGCTATCTTTTAGCATAACTGCAATTGGTTGTTCTGTTACTAATGCAATAATCTTAACCGAAAAAGAAAATAAGCCAGTTGTTAGACATACCTTTTGGATGAAAGGTATATGTTTTTCAATTTGAAACAGCCATCCTTTTTTCGCAACATACATCCCAAATAAGAATGTAGGTAATAAGTAAATGACCATAAGTATACTGAAAAGAATAATAGTAAACGGTCCACTAAGGTCAGTACCTTCGAAAGGATCTTCTGTCATACGGAACGTCACATGATCAATATAACTACCATTTTCATGAATGTGTTGTTCTTTTTTTATGTATGTTCCAAAATCAGTAAAGTCGTCTGAACTGGATTCTGAAGGGTATGTTGTAAGCATCATAAGTCCAAGGAGAATGATGGTCCAAATGAGTAATGTTTTTGGTTTACGGTTAATGAACATCATAAGAAAAATGCCTACTACACCGTAAGAAAATAAAATGTCGCCATCCCAAATAAAAGTCAGATGAAGAAAGCCCATAGCTAGTAAAAGGATCATTCTACGTGTATAAATGGGGAAGAATCGCCTTTCTTTTTTTACAACGCTATTTTGAAGCATGATGATGCTAACGCCAAATAGAAATGAGAATAAAGCGATAAAGTTGCCAGTTCCAAAAAATTCAATGAACCAATCGGCACCTTGGTCAAATGGTTCAAAAATATAAGGTGTTTTTTCACTGCCAAACATACCAAACTGAAACAGTGTCATGTTCACGAGCAAAATACCAAATAAAGCAAATCCACGAACAGCGTCGATAGCTTCTATACGTTGATTCATATATATTCGTCCTTCCTATCTAGTAGTCTATTTACGAAAATCATACTACAAATAGAAGGAGTACAATGTGTAGAAGGGATACATTTAAGCTAATTTTAATGAGTTATTAAGGCTCGTTAAGACACTTCGCTTTTCTTCCGAAAGGTAGGCTTTTTCCAGTACGTTCCGAGTCGCCATACATACTCTACTGGTCCCATACGAAATTTCTTCAGCCAGTACGTACTCACCACTAGTTGAATAACGTAGATGACTATCGTTAGTACGATACCGAAAAATAGTCCAATATCACCAAACAATCCAAGGCCATACGCGTAGAAAATAGTCGTAGCGATAATGGATTGTGTTAAATAGTTTGAGACAGACATTTTCCCCATATTTGCCATGTACTTGAATAAACGCGGTGCTTTTTTCGCATGGATAAGTAAAATAATTGAAGTCGCATAAAAAAGTGCCATTGTAAAATGTGTGACACTGTCCTTTAACATTACGAGAATGGGGTGTTCGACTAGTAAAGCAGAAATTTTAATGCTAAAAGAAAAGATACCAGTTGTAAGCCACACTTTTTTGGTAAAAGATATATGTTTATCTATTTGAAATAGCCATCCTTTTTTTGCGACATACATGCCTAGTAGGAAAATCGGTGCAACAGTGATGATGGCAAACAGGCTGATTATAAGCATAGTGAAAGGCCCAGAAGTATCCATGGATTGAAATGGGGTTTCCGTTGCACGAAAGATAACATGATCTACATAAGTCCCTGTTTCATGAATATGTTGTTCTTTTTCGATATAAGCCGCAAAATCCTCTACCATGTTTGTTTCTGGTTCATAAGGATAAGTGAGTAGCATCGTAAAAGTTAGTAAAATACAGGACCAGATGAGTAATGTTTTTGGTTTACGGTTAATGAACACTGCTAAAAAAATACCCATTAGTCCGTAAGAAAATAAAATATCACCAATCCAAATAAAAGTGACGTGAAGATAGCCAAGAATAAGTAAGATGATAATTCTGCGTGTATAGACGGGGAAGAAACGTTTTTCTTTTTTTAAAACACTACTTTGAAGCATAATAATGCTTACTCCAAATAAGAAGGAGAATAGCGAGATGAAATTACCAGAACCGAAAAATTGAATGAACCAATCAGCTCCTTGATCAAATGATTTAAATGTATAGGGTAATTGTTTGCTGGCAGCCATTCCAAATTGAAAAAAAGTCATATTTACAAGCAAAATACCAAATAAAGCAAATCCACGAACAGCGTCGATAGCTTCTATACGTTGATTCATTAGTACAGCACCTTCCTCTCTAATGAGTAATTCTTTCTGAGATAAACAATGCCACGTTAAGGATTATCTTGTATTTGTCATTCTTGAATAGTCGTGTTCACTTTTGGTATAAAAGTTCGATTGGTCAGGTGACAATCAGTGGGGGACAGCCCCCACTGATTGGAGCTTCACCCTATTAAGATGCTTTGTTTTTCTTCCGGAAAGCAGGCTTTCTCCAATACGTTCCGAGTCGCCATATATATTCAAAGGGACCAATTTGGAACTTTTGTAGCCAGTACGTACTTGCGAAGAGTTGAGCAGCATAAATGACTAGTGTTAAGACGATGCCGACAGATATTCCAAGCTCACCAAATAATCCAAATCCATAAGCGTAAAATATAGTTGTTGCGATAATCGATTGCATTAAATAGTTAGTAACTGACATTTTTCCCATGTTCGCCATATGTTGAAATAAACGAGGTGCTTTTTTCGCATGGACAAGTAAGATGATTGAAGTTGCATAAAAGAGTGCCATCGTAATAGGAGTTAAGCCATCTTCTAACATCGTTATAATTGGTTGGTCTGTTAGTTGGGCAATAATTTTAATGGTCAAGGAAAAGAGAGTTGTTATGAGCCATGTTTTTTTAATAAGTGATAGATGCTCTTCAATTTGAAATAGCCAACCTTTTCGCGCAACATACATGCCGAGTAGGAAAATTGGTGCCATTGATAATAGCATCGTTGCAAAAATAACAACGATTGCTAATGGTCCGGAAAAAGGAATGTCTATATATTGAAACGGATCTTCAGTGACACGGAATATAACATGATCTATATAACTTCCAGTTTCATGGACATGCTGTGTTTTCTCAATGTAAGGTATAAAGTCTTCAAATTGATCGGCAGTGGATCCCTGCGGATAAGCCATAAACATTTTGAGAGCAAGCAAGATGAAAAACCAAATGAGTAATGTTTTTGGTTTTCTATTGATGAATACCGATAAGAGAATCCCCATTAATGCGTAGGAAAATAAAATATCGCCAATCCAAATGAGAGTCGTGTGCAGATAACCAAAAATAAGTAAAAGAATGATTCTACGTGTATAGATGGGAAAGAATCGTTGTTCTTTTTTTAGAACACTGCCCTGCAACATGATGATACTCATTCCGAATAAAAAAGAGAAAAGAGATACAAAGTTTCCAGAGCCGAAGAAATTAATAAACCAATTTGCCCCTTTATCCGCTGCAAATATAAATGTTATTTTTTCATTTGCAGACGTCCCAAACTGAAAGAAAACCATATTCACAAGCAAAATCCCAAATAGCGCAAAGCCACGGACAGCATCAATTGCTTCTACACGTTGATTCATTGCGGTAGTACCTTCCTCTCTTTTATAATCGTTCCATGAAAATCATACTGCGGGTAAAGCAAGTCCTATGTATGAAAAAGAGAGATTTAAGGTAACTTTAATGAAACATTAAGATAAAAAAATCCACCTTCCTTTTAGTAAGAAGGTGGATGGTGGATTACTCAGCTGGTGCAGTAAATGTACGTTTTGCAAGCTCTGCATCAATCATGAATAACGCGTTAGAGTCATTTTGGACACGTTTTAACTTTTGAATGATGCTGTCGAAGGAAGCTTCTTCTTCTACTTGCTCGTCAACGAACCATTTTAAGAATGTCATTGTCGCATGCTCACGCTCATCTAATGCGATATCAGACAAGTTGTAAATGCGCTTCGTTACTTCACGCTCATGTTCAAGTGCAATTTCAAATGCTTCTAGAATAGATTTGTATTCGTTATTTGGATTGTTAAATCCAGTAATAATTGCGCGCTCACCGCGGTCGTTAATGTAGTTATATAATTTCATCGCATGGAAGCGTTCCTCTTCAGCTTGAACAAGGAAGAAGTTTGCGAATCCATCGTAGCTTTCTGAAGTACAGTACGCAGCCATTGCCATATAAGCATGTGCTGAATAAAACTCAAAGTTCATTTGGTCATTTAAAGCATCAAGTAAGTTTTTAGATAACATAAAATGCCTCCTTAATTGTTATGCCGCTATTATATCATGATTATTGAATGTTATTAAAACGTTTTGAAAGTTTTTCTACGTGTGTGTCCATAACATCTTGTAGATCGATGTCATATTTTTGAGAAAGAATAATTAAATTTGCAAGAACGTCACCGAGTTCTTCCGTTAATTCTGTACGTAGCTCATCACTTGCTTTTTCATGCTCATCAGGTCGGTCTCGGCCGATTTCAATTGCCCGTACAACTCTTGATACTTCACCTACTTCTTCTGTTAAAAAGTTTAACCGAATAAATGAATCATACTGTGACCAATTACGCTTTTCATAAAATTCCTCAACCCACTTTTGAAATTCAACAATGTTCATTTCTTTCTCATCCCCTCTATATGTTGTACAATTTTTATTGTATCACAACAATATTTAGTCTCGGGGGTCGGGTATGAAGAAGATTTGTGTATTTGCAGGTTCCAATTTAGGAGAAAGAGAAGAGTATACGATGCAGGCGAAAAAGCTTGGAGAGCTGCTTGTGAAGAACGGGTATGAACTTGTATATGGCGGTTCATGCGTTGGTTTAATGGGCGAAGTTGCAAATGAAGTATTAAAACTGGGCGGACGTGTAACAGGTGTAATGCCAAGTGGATTGTTCCGTGGTGAAATTGTTCATGAAGGATTAACTGAGCTCATTGAAGTAGAGACAATGCATGAGCGAAAAGCAAAAATGGCGGAGTTAGCTGATGCATTTATCGCACTGCCAGGTGGATACGGTACATTTGAAGAATTATTTGAAGTTGTATGTTGGTCACAAATTGGGATTCACGAAAAGCCAGTTGGAGTGTTAAACGTTGCAGAGTTTTACGCACCACTTTTACAAATGGTAGAAAAGGCAGCAGAAGAAGGTTTTATGAATCCATCAAATAAAGGATTAATTGTAGCAGGAGAGACTGCAGAAGAACTACTTATGAGAATGAAACACTATGAACGCCCAGTGATGGGGACAAAGTGGAAACAGCTCGTATAATGAAAAGGTAGGGGGAATATGGTTATCGAAGTTCCAATTTCAGATGTAGTATTTTTACAGCCTGTTTTTCAATTGTTAGTGGCAGCGCTCGTGTTACTATTGCTTGTTGTCATCTTCCAAAAAAAGAAGTGGATTAACGGTGTTTCGCTTACGTTTATACTCGTTATTTGCTGTGGTGTTGCAGCGCTAACATTAATGGCAACTGGAATTATCGCTGATGAATATAATGCTGGGGGAGATACACAATCATTCTTCCTATGCATTGCTGTTGGAGTATTAAGTTTGATTAATTTTCTCGTCTATACTTCAAAAGAGGTAAAAAGAAAAGAAGCAGAAGAGAATATATAAGAAAGAAGCTTGGAATGTGGATTCCAAGCTTCTTTGTGTTGAACGAGCCGCTTTTATAATATCCAGCTGCGATGGCAAGCTCTTTGCCTTTATTTTTATCGTCCAAGGAATGCGCGTAGCATCCATGCGTGTTTTTCAAGTTCTGTGTAGATACCTAGTAGTAAGTCTGATGTCATTTCGTCGTCTGATTCTTGGGCGATTTCCATTCCTTTTTTCAGTTCGCCTAGCATCACTTCGTAGTCTTTCATAATTGCTTCTACCATCCCTTCCGCAGTTTCTCCGTAAGTTGCTTCTTGAACAGAAGATAGTTGTAAGTATTCTTTCATTGTTGCCACAGGTTGTCCGCCAATTGCTAAAATGCGCTCTGCAATTTCGTCAATGTTTGTAGCTGCTTCTGTGTAAAATTGTTCGAATTTCTCATGTAGTGTAAAGAACTGAGGTCCTTTTACGTACCAATGGAAGTTGTGTAATTTTGTGAATAGTACGTTCCAGTCTGCTACCTGCTTATTTAATACTTCGATTACTTGTTTGTTCATGTGATCCGACTCCTTTTATTATGAGTTTTATTTTATAATCTTTACTAATTTATAATTATTATAATCTAATAGTGGGTATAAAATCAACCCCTTTTGCGTATAATATTTTAATTGGAAAAATATGTTTTGGACGAGCGTTTTTTTGTATAACGTAAGAGAAGGGAGCTTATATAATGGAACTTCCACTTGAGCACATATATGAGCGGTCCGAAAACTGGTATGTACTCGATGCTGATTTTCCTTGGGATGTAAGCAAAATAAAGAAAGATTTGTTTTTATTAATAGAAAAGAAACATGTGCCGGTTGTATTTTGTGATACGTGCAGTGCGAATGATGTACTTGCTTTATTAGGAGAAGAGGAGGAGGAGTTTCTATTTCCAATTAGCGGCTTCTATCATAAAGAACGGAGTATCATTTTTATTTGTATATGGGAGCAATATGAAAAAGTGTTAGAAACGTTACTTCATGAGTTTCGTCATCATATGCAACATGAAGAGCATGTACTATACGTTGGCAACGAGACATACGCAGAGCGCTGGATTGAAAAAGATGCGCGGGAGTTTGCAAAGAGAAAGATAGAAGAGTACCGACGAAAATGTGAGTAGGCTAAAAAATTTCTTTTATCGGCTATTTTATAGAGTTTATCGGCTATTTTTGATGAACTATCGGCTGTTTTATAGAGTTTATCGGCGATTCCATTTCATCAACATAAAAAAACCACCGGTCCCCCGGTGGTTACAATCATGCTAACTGTTGTTCCGCAAATTCGCGGTATAATTCATGTGATTCGATTAACTGTGAGTGAGTACCAATGCCTGTTACTTTTCCTTTTTCAATGAAGATGATTTTATCAGCATCAACAATTGTGGATAGGCGGTGGGCGATGACAAAGGTTGTGCGCCCCTCCATAAGTCCTGTTAGTGCAGCTTGGACAATGCTTTCGGACTGGCTATCTAAGCTTGCGGTTGCTTCGTCCATCATTAAGATTTTTGGATCACGTAAGAAGGCGCGTGCGATGGCAATACGTTGTCTTTGACCACCTGATAACTTGACGCCACGCTCACCAACTTCTGTATCAAGACCATTTGGGAACTCTTTAATAAATTCATCAGCGTACGCCATTTTGGCAACTTCCCAAAGGCGTTCATCTGGAATTGCTTTGCTGTTTTTTAATCCGTAACATAAGTTTTCGCGAATTGTTCCTGCCATCATTGCGCTCTCTTGTGACACGTAACCAATTTGACTGCGCCATGATTCTAGGGATAGATCGTGAATGGAAGTATCTCCAATTGTAATTTCCCCATTAGTCGGTCTATGGAATTGTTCAAGCAAGCCAAACATCGTTGTTTTTCCGCCGCCACTTGGCCCGGCAAAAGCAATCATTTCTCCTGGTTCTGCTTCAAAGGAAATATCCTCTAACACTTTTTCTTCATCACTATAAGAGAACGAAATATGTTTCACATGAATTGGTTGGTTTGTAATATCCATCTCAATACCAGTTTGCCCTTCTTCTAGTGGAAGTTCTAAAATATCAATAATACGTTCCGTTGCTCCTTTTGCTTTTTGAAGCTGTGTAAAGAACATTGCAAATGATGTAACAGGATAAATGATTTGGAACAAGTACAGTAAGAAGGCAACGAGTGCACCTGTTGACATTGTTCCGTTTGCAACGCGCATACCACCGTAACTAATAATCGTTACAATCACGACCATAATGACAAGGTGCATAATTGGTCCAATTAAAGCGAAAATACGTGCCTCTTTTAAACCGTAGTTTAATAATGTTTGGATACCTTTTAGTCCTTTTGTTTCTTCATAATTTTCTGCTGTGGATGCTTTCATTAAACGGATTTCACTAAGTGTTTGCTGAATGTTTCCTGTAAACGTAGCTGTTTCATCTTGCAGACCACGTGAAATTTTCGCCATTCTCTTACCGAGAGGAAACATAATGGCAAGTGTGAGAGGAACAGCAATTAACATTAGTAATGTCATTTTCCAATCCATAACAAAGAGGACAATGACTGCACCAATAATCGAAATAATCCCCGTAATGAACTGCGGAAAATGTGTGCTAATTAATTCACGTACAATATTCGTATCGTTCACGACGCGGCTCACTGTTTCACCGCTTGATTCTTTTGCAAAATAGCTAACTGGTAAACGAATTAACTTTACCCACATACGATCGCGAATATTTGCGACAATCTTTTGTCCAACTAAGCTCAGTGCGTAAATAGAAAAACCATCAATCGCAGCTTGCAAAAGGAAAGCAACAACAATGGCGATAATTAGCGGGATGCTAAGCGAAGTAACAGAAAAACCATCAATTAATTCTTTCGTTAATAGCGGTATTGCTAGACCAGCAATCGTTGTAATAATACCTGTAACTAAACCGATCGTTAGCGCAAATTTTGGTACGTTAGATGACGTAATAAGGGATATAAAAGGTTTTAGCCCTGTTTGTTTTTCTTCCATTCCAATTCTCCAATCTTTTTAAAACTTTAAGTGGAATAAGATGAAGTCTTATTCCACTTAAGTGTTTATTATATAAGCTTTTACTTTAAAAAAGAACCGGTATAAGAGGCTTCTGTAGCTGCAATTGTTTCTGGTGTACCTTCTGCAACGACCATACCACCTGCTTCTCCACCGAGTGGTCCCATATCGATGACCCAATCGGCGCTCCGAATAATATCGCTATTGTGTTCTACAACAATAACGGTATTCCCTGCATCAACGAGTCTGTTTAATAGAAGAAGCAGTTTCTTTACATCACTTGGATGTAGACCTGTTGAAGGTTCATCCAGTAAGTAAAGAGTGTGGTCTTTTGATTGTTTGTTTAAATCTTTTGCGAGTTTTAGTCGTTGTCCTTCTCCTCCAGATAATGTTGTGACAGATTGCCCCCATTTTAAATAACCAAGTCCGATTTCACATAGCAGTTCTATCATACTGATTAGCTTTTTGTGATCGTGGAATAAAGGTAGACTTTCTTCTACGGTCATATCAAGAATGCTAGAAATTGAATGCTCTTTGTAAGTGACATTTAAAATTTCATCTTTAAAACGTTTTCCTTGGCAAATTGGACATTTTACTTCAATTTCATGTAAGAAATGCATGTCGATTGTTACAAATCCTAGGCCTTGGCAGTTTTCACATCTACCTCCTTGTGTGTTAAAGGAAAAGTCCTTTGCTTTTAGTCCTTGCTCTTTTGCAGCAGGGAGGCTTGAAAATAAGTTTCGAAATAATGTAAACGTGTCTGTATATGTGGCAATATTAGAACGCTGCATACGACCGATCGGGGACTGAGTAACGGTAACGAGATTTTTTACAGCTTCAAACCCTGTGCGGTTCTCATTCTTTTCAGAAGCGAGTAAATCAAAGACTAATGTAGATTTGCCTGACCCAGACACTCCAGAAACAGTAATGAAGCAACCGAGTGGGAAGGAGACTGTTACATCTTTTAAATTATGTTTCGTTGCATTAGAGATTGTAACGAATTGGCCGTTACCTGTTCTGCGCATTTGTGTATGAGGAGTTTCCTCTCTTAAGAATGCGCCTGTAACAGACTGTTCTTGCTCGATTAATTGTTGTAAGCTCCCTTCTCCAACGACAGTACCACCTTTGTGCCCAGCTTCTGGTCCCATATCAATAATATGATCGGCTTCGCGCATGACTTCAATGTCATGCTCAATCACTAAAACGGTGTTTCCTAAATCGCGGAGTTGTTTCATGACATGAATAAGTCCTTTTGTATCTTTAGGGTGTAGTCCGGCTGTTGGTTCATCTAAAATGTAGAGTACACCTGTTAAGCCAGAGCCAAGAATATTTGCAAGTCTTAGGCGCTGAGCTTCGCCACCTGATAATGTGATGACTTGTCTATCAATGGATAAGTAGCCTAATCCAACATCAATTACCCTTTTTACTTTTACAATAAAGTCATGTAAGACGGTTTCAACGAGTAGTTTACTTTTAGGTGTAAGCGACTGCTCTAGTTCAAGTAACCAAGAAAGCATATTTTCCAGTGAAAATGTTGAAAGGTCTGTAATGGGGGCACCTGCAACTGTCACTTCGCGGCTTTCTTTTTTGAGTCGTTTTCCATCGCAATCGTGACATTGTTTTTCATAGAAATAAGCAGCATCACCAGATTGCCCATTCTTTTCTTTATAACGTCTCCACATGCCAGTTAGTACGCCTTCAAATTTTCCTTTTCCAACGCTTTTTGGCGGGTTGATGTCAGGGAAATGTCTTTTAAACTCATCACTTTCAACGCCGTAATATAACAAATCACGTTGTACATCGCTATAATCTTTGAGAGGCATATCAAGATCAAATGTGAATCCGTAATGTTTTGCTGCTTCTACTAAAATATTCGCTTGATAATCAAGGTAAGCGGCATACCAAATGGAAACACAGCCATCTTTGACACTTAACTCTTCATTAAAAACAGATTCCATACGAATGTGAGAAACTTTCCCCATACCGCTACAAGTTTCACATGCACCATTTAGTGTGTTGAACGAAAAGTGGCTACTCGTTAGTCTTTCGTGAGGATGATTACAGTTTGGGCAGTATTGGAGATTATTTGTATCATCCGTCTCTAAATTTGGGAATATAGTTGTAGCGCAGTTTTGGCAAGGACGCTCGCCAAGAACTTCATAGATAAAGCGTAAATACGTATACATATCGCTTACAGTTCCAACCGTTGAACGAGGATTGCGGTTTGTAACGTGCTGTCCAACACTAATAGAAGGAGAAAGCCCTGTAATGGAATCTACTTTTGATTTACTTAAGGAATCAGTTGCCATACCCATAGAATCCATATATTGACGCTGACACTCTCGTTGCAGCGTATCCATTGCTAACGTTGATTTGCCAGATCCAGATGGTCCAGTTACTACAACAAGTTTATGCTTCGGAATCGATAAAGAGATGTTTTTTAAATTATTTTCGTAAGCGCCTTTAATTTCAATTGTATGTTTCAAATAAAATCTCCTCCTCATTACAATTTAATTTACAACCTTATTGTACAACTTTCATGCAAGTGATAAGGTTTTAAGAAAATAGATTTGATATAATAGCGTTATTTCTAAAAAATCCGTCATGGTATTTTAATGTTTTTTTATAATCTTTAACTGAAGAGGTGGGTCGATTTGCAATTTCGTCCAATTGATGTTGCGAAACAATTAAATATTAGTACGAGTGCTCTTAGACATTATGAATCATGGGGGATTATTCCAGCCCCTGAGCGTGCTCCAAATGGTTACCGCATTTATACAGAAGAACATGTTGCTTATTTTGCCTGTATTCGTGCGATGTATCCCGTTTTTAGCATGCAGCTTATTAGCGATGTACTGAAAAAGATTCAAAAGAAAGAGGTAGACGCGGCACTTTGGCTCGTTAGCGAAGCTCAGGCAGCTTTGTACCGTGATAAACAAGTTGCGGAGAAGACAGTTGAAGTTTTGGAAGGACAAGAGTTTGATAACATAGATGTACCGAGAAAGAAGAAGTGGATGACAATCGGCGAAGTATCGGAAGAAACGTTAGTCCCAAGTTCGGCCATACGTCACTGGGAAAAGATAGGACTCATTACAACATCACGTGATCCAGAAAACGGGTATAGAAGGTTTAATCGATTTCATGTAAGGAAAATTTTAATCATTCGTACGTTAAAAACGAGTGTCTATTCACTTGATGTCATTAAAGAAGTCATAAAGGAATTAGATCATAACAACATTGAACAGGCGAAAAAAGTCGCGAAGGATTCTATTGAGTACTTGAATCAATTAAATCGGGCGCAAGTTCGTGGTGTGAATTATTTGTATCAGTTGTGCCGGACGTTACATGTATTAGAGGAGTAGTTTAAATTGTTGTATAACTGGATGAGACATAAGTCATACCGGACTATTGCATTTAATGATAAGTAAGAGCAGGGCCCAGTTTCTGTTCTTTTTACTTATTTAAAATAAGTAATTGACAATAAAGAAGTTTAGTTCTAAACTATAAATGTAAAGCAAATGAGGTGATGAGATGAAAACAGAGGAACGTCTTGGATTGTTGTTATGGTTTCGATTATCGCGCTTTTATAATGGGAGTGTTCGCAGCACGAATCAGCATTTGAAGAAGTGGAATTTGTCGACAGCTCAGTTTGATATGTTGGCACAAATTGGTGGACATGAACGTTTGACGCAGCAAGAACTTAGTAAGAAGCTGTTTGTGACAAAAGGAAATGTGACGCAGCTTGTTAATAAGATGGAGAAACTAGAACTTATTTCTCGCGAACAGGAAGGAAATGCGAAGTACCTTTCTTTAACAGAGAAGGGAAGAGTGTTATACGAAGAAGTTGTTCCGCCGCAGGAAACATTTCAAGCGGAGCAGTTTAGCAAATTAAATAAAGAAGAGCAAAAGCAATTATTAGAATTGTTGCGAAAGCTACAGGCATAAAATTTTTTAAAATAATATCTCGAATTCGAGATAAAATGAGGTGAAGGATATGTTTAAGAAAATTGATCATACAAAAATGGGTAGAGGAAATCACGGTTGGTTAGATACACATTTCCATTTCTCGTTTGCAGATTACTACAACCCAAGTAATATGAGATTTGGAGCGCTACGTGTTATTAATGATGATTTAGTTGCGGCCCAGACGGGGTTTGATATGCATCCACACCGCGATATGGAGATTATTTCTTACGTTGTTGATGGAGAGCTAACACATAAAGATAGTATGGGAAATGAAGGGACAATTGAGCGCGGACATGTTCAATATATGAGCGCTGGGACAGGCGTTTTTCATAGTGAACATAACTTAGGTGATGAAACATTGCGTTTACTGCAAATTTGGATTTTGCCGGACCGAGCTGGTCATAAACCAAATTACGGTGAGTTCAAGTTTGATTGGAACAAGCGTGAGAATGGTTGGTTCCACATGGTTTCTCTAGTAGATGGTGGTGCACCAATTGAAATTCATCAAGATGCAAATTTATATTCTCTTTCTTTAGAAAAAGGAAAAGAAATTACTTTTGAAGTAAAAGAGGGACGTCAAGCGTATCTTGTTCAAATTGAAGGAAGCGGCATAGTAAACGGGGAAACACTTGTGATGCGAGATGCAGCGGAAGCTGTTGAAGAAAATATTCATATCGTAGCTAAGGAACAATCTCACTATTTAGTAATTGAAATGAAGAAGCAGTAATAAGAAAGGGTGTCATATTGGCACCCTTTTTCTATTGAATGAAAAAGTTTCTCAACTTTTTTGAGTAGGGAATCGATTCCTTTTTTGCGAATTTCATGTACGAGCTTCAAAAAAATGGGATAGGGAGTGTTTCGGTGAAAAAGAAAATTGTTGCGTCTACATTAGCTTTATCAGTTATGTTTGGCGGCTTTGGGGCATTTAGTGTGAAAGCCGAGGAACAACAGATTCAATATCACCAAGAATTCAAAACACCAACTTATATTGTTGAAGAGTGGAAAGCTCCAGAAGGGCTGAGTAAGCAAGAAACGGTATTTCATTATTTAGAAAGTAAGAAGGATATGTTTCAGCTTGTTGGAAATATGAAAAAGCATTTTAAGGTTGTAAATGAGGAACAAGCTGAGGCTACAAAAACAACGCATATAAGACTAGTTGAAACATATAATAACATCCCTGTATATGGGGCTGATCAAACAGTTGCAATTGATGAAAATAATAATGTGAAAGCATTTTTCGGACAAGTTGTTCCGGATTTAGAAAATAAAAATATTCCAGCGAAAGCGAAAATTTCAGTGAAGGAAGCAGAGAAGATTGCAAAAGCTGAAATTGAAAAAGAAGTTGGTAAAGTAGAGTATTATGATGGTGTGAAAAAAGAGGTATATGTATATGAAAAGGATGGGGCTTATTATTTAGCATATTTAATCAAAGCTTCCCTTTCAACGCCAGAGCCAGGATATTGGCATTACTTTATTGATGCGACAAATGGAAACGTAATTGATAAATATAATAAAGTTCATAATATTACTGGGAAAGGATACGGGGTACTTGGAAATGAAGTAACATTTGAGATTTCTAAAAATCAAAAAACAGGAGCGTTCCACTTATTTGATGGAACACGAGGCAAAGGTGTCCACACGTTTAACGCAAATAATATGGATCCAACATGGTTCAACATATTATCAAGATTTACGGGTCACACTGGAAAAGAGATTGAAAGTAAAACAGAGTTTTTCGAAGACCGAGCTGCGGTAGACGCGCATGCAAATGCAGCGAAAGTATATGATTATTTTAAGGGAACTTTCCAGCGTGATTCTTTTGATAATAAGGGCGCGAAGTTAATTTCAAGTGTTCATTTAGGGAAGAATTGGAACAATGCTGCATGGAATGGTATTCAAATGATGTACGGTGATGGAGATGGTAAAACATTTTTACCGTTATCAGCTAGCTTAGATGTGATTGCGCATGAGTTAGCACATGCGGTTACAGAGCATTCTGCTAATCTAGTATATCAAGATGAATCTGGTGCATTAAACGAATCCATTTCTGATATTTTTGGTGCAATGGTAGACCGTGACGATTGGCAGTTAGGTGAAGATATTTATACACCTGGAAAAGATGGAGATGCACTTCGTTCTTTAAGCGATCCAGCATCAATTCCAAATCCATTAAAGCCATCTGAAGGTTATCCAGATCATTACAGCAAGCGCTATGTAGGAACAGAGGATAATGGTGGCGTTCATATTAATAGTAGTATTAATAACAAGGCAGCACACTTAGTTGCTGAAGGCGGTACACATTATGGAGTAACGGTAGAAGGGATTGGCCGTGAAGCGACGGAGCGTATTTATTATCAAGCGTTAACGAAATATTTAACAGCAAATTCAAGCTTTAGCATGATGCGTCAAGCGGCGATCCAATCCGCAGAAGATTTATATGGTAAGAATTCGAAAGAAGCGCAAGCTGTAACAAAAGCATATGATGCAGTAGGTGTGCAATAACAAAGTAAAAACTTTCTCAACTTTTTAAAGTAGGGAATCTGATTCCTTCTTAGAAATATTGTAAGTGAGTGTTACAAAATTTTGGGGGAATGGGGAGTGTTAGATTGAAAAAGCAAATCGTTTCATCAGCATTAGCGTTATCCGTTGTTGTAGGAGGATTTGGAGCATTTGGTTCAAAGGTACAAGCGGAAGAACAGCAAATTCAATACCACCAAGAATTTAAAACACCAGCTTACATAGGGGAAGAGTGGAAAGCCCCGGAAGGCTTAGATAAAAAAGAAACAGTCTTCCAATATTTGGAGAGTAAAAAAGAGATGTTTCAATTAGCTGGAAATATGAAACAGCATTTTGAAATTATTTCTGAAGAGAAAGATGAAGAGACAAATACAACGCATATAAAATTAGTTGAGACGCATAACGACGTTCCAATTTACGGATCAGATCAAACAGTTGCACTTGATGAAAACAACAATGTAAAAGCATTCTTCGGACAAGTTGTTCCAGATTTAGCGGATAAAAATATTCCGGCTGAAGCAAGCATCTCAAAAGAAGAAGCTGAAAAAATTGCAAAAGCAGAGATTGAAAAAGAAATTGGAAAAGTAGAGAATTATGATGGTATCAAAAAAGACTTGTTTGTATATGAAAAAGACGGAAAGTATTATTTATCATATTTAGTAAAAGCTTCTATTTCTAAGCCGGAGCCAGGCTACTGGCATTACTTCATCGATGCGACAAATGGAAATGTCATTAACAAGTATAATGCAGTTCATAATATGGAAGGTTTTGGATATGGCGTGCTAGGACAAAGAACATCATTTAAAATTTCACAAGATAACAAAACAGGAAAATACTATTTATTTGATGGAACGCGTGGAAACGGGGTTCATACATTTGACGCAGAGAATATGAGTCCAGGGTTGTTTAATTTATTATCACAATGGTTTGGCTACACAGGTGAGGAGATAGAGAGTCAGTCCAAAATGTTCCATGATAAAGCAGCTGTTGATGCACATGCAAATGCAGCGAAAGTGTATGATTATTTCAAAAAGACATTTGATCGCAACTCGTTTGACGATCAAGGAGCAAAATTAATTTCAACTGTCCACATCGGCGATGGCTGGAACAATGCGGCGTGGAACGGTATTCAAATGATGTACGGTGATGGTGATGGAGAAGTATTTTTACCGTTATCAGGAAGCTTAGATGTTATTGCCCATGAATTAGCTCATGCGGTAACAGAATATTCGGCGAACTTAGTGTACGAAAATGAATCTGGTGCACTAAATGAGTCAATCTCTGATATTTTTGGTGCGATGGTAGACCGTGATGACTGGCTGCTTGGAGAAGATGTGTATACGCCAGGTGTAGAAGGTGATGCGCTTCGTTCATTAAGTGATCCAGCGTCAATTCCAAATCCATTAAAGCCATCTGAAGGATACCCAGATCATTATAGCAAACGCTACACGGGCACAGCTGATTACGGTGGTGTTCATATTAACAGTAGCATTAACAATAAAGCGGCATACTTAATCGCTGAAGGTGGAGAGCACTATGGCGTGAAAGTAGAAGGTGTTGGCCACGAAGCGACAGAGAAAATTTATTACCGTTCACTTACGAAATATTTAACAGCAAATTCGAACTTTAGCATGATGCGTCAAGCTGCAGTTCAATCAGCAGAAGACTTATATGGTGCAAATTCGAAAGAAGTAGCAGCTGTTAAGAAAGCATACGATGCAGTAGGTGTAAAATAAGAGAAAACAAAGACCTGACAGTTTCTTGTCAGGTCTTGTTCTTTATTAAGAACATAAAACTTCCTAGTTTCTGGTGATAGGTGGTTTTACTTTTGTTTGTATGAAAATGTAAGAAGGATACATAATACATATACTACCAAGTGAAAAATGTTGCATTATAAATTGAGTTCATGTATATTAGTTGACATATCAAATATTGATGCATCAAATTTTGATATATCAACTAACGGTTCGTAAATGACAAAGGGGGAGCACAGTGACGAGTTCATGTGTGAAGCAATCGCTTATTTTATATAATTTACATTTAGTAAATAAAGAAATCAGTTCGAAATTTGAAGGATGTACAGGTCTTAGCCAGTCAAGATTAGAACTTTTGTATCAGCTATATCAGGTGGACGAAATGAGCCAAAAGGAGCTTCAAAAAAAAGTTGGCATTGATAATGCTGCCATTACAAGGCACTTGAAGTATCTTGAGGCGAAAGAGATGGTGTCGAGACGTAAAAAGTCGACGGATAACCGGGTAACACTTGTTAGTTTAACCGATTATGGCCGGGGTGCATTTTGTTCTTTTCGAGAAGAACAGGAGCGATTCGCTTCTTCTGCGTTAAAAGGTTTTACAGAAGAAGAGCGTGATGAACTTTTACAAGTATTAGATCGTATTCAAAAAAATATAAATGAAATGTAGTATAAGAAAAGGAGTATCCATCTATGAATAACACAATGAAAACAAATGACTTTACAGAAATCGTGACAGGGCGTCGTTCAATCCGTAAGTACAATCCAAATGTAAAAATTAGCAAGGAAGAAATGACAGAAATTCTTACAAAAGCAACGTTAGCTCCGTCTTCAATTAATATGCAACCGTGGAGATTTCTTGTGATTGATAGTGCGGAAGGAAAAGCAACAATTGCTCCACTCGCTAAATTTAACGGCTCTCAAGTAGAAACATCTTCAGCTATGATTGCTGTATTTGGTGATCTAAATAACTTTGAGTATGGAGAAGAGATTTATAGTAAAGCAGTAGAACTTGGATATATGCCTGCCGAAGTGAAAGAACAACAAATGGTCCAAATTAAAGCATACATGTCTACAGTTTCAAAAGAAGTGATGAGAGATACTGTCTTAATTGATGGTGGTCTTGTATCCATGCAACTTATGCTAGCAGCTCGTGCACATGGATATGACACGTGTCCAATTGGTGGTTTCGAGAAAGATAAAATTGCAGAAGCATTTGGACTGGATAAAGATCGCTATGTCCCAGTTATGTTAATATCAATTGGTAAAGCAGCTGACGCTGGTTATCAATCTGTTCGTCTGCCAATTGATAGAATTGCAGAGTGGAAGTAAAAGAGGGAAGTAGCTTTTCAGATTTTAATTTGTATCGTATTTTCTGCATAACAGCTTAAGGAAAACACCTCCTATATAGGAGGTGTTTTGTTGTTCATTATTTAGATTCACTGTATTTGTATAGAAAATGATAATTTAATCGCGAACTCCTAATGCGATTTTTGCAATGCGTGACATTCGCTCTTTTGTCCATGGTGGATTCCAGACGACATTGACTTCAATCTCATTGATTTCCGGGATGTTTGTTGCTAATACTTTTTTTACATCAGCTACGATTTGTCCAGCCATTGGGCAGCCAATTGATGTCATTGTCATTGTAATAATCGCATTATAGTTTTCATCAGCTGTCACATCATATACAAGACCAAGGTTAATAATATCAACACCTAGTTCGGGATCAATAACAGCTTCTAAATTTGCATATATTTTATCTTCAAATTCTTTCGACATACGTAACACCTCACTTTGTGATATGTATTCTCATTATACAGGATAGGCAGGGAAAGGTGCAGGAATCTAGCTCGAGGAAAAAGAAGAGCGTCCTAATCGCTTTTATATACGATTGGACGCTCCTTTTATATGAAGGGAAGTTTATATCTCATATTTTCATTACGGCTATGAAGATAGTTGAAAAGAGAGTTTGTGATAAAAAATATAGAGGGGATACTCGTTTCAACTAAAAAGAAGGGGGTCTTTTAATCTTCAGTTTTAAAGCGAGATACAAGTTCCTCTAACTCTTCTACAACATGCTTCATTTGCGCTGCTGTTTCTGACATGTTTTTCATTACGGTTACTTGTGCACCAGCAGAGTTTGCTGTTTGCATTGTTTCAGCAGATACTTCACCAGAAATAGATGCAATATTATTTAGAGAGACATTCATCTCTTCAGCGCTTGCTGCCATTTCTTCAGCAGTTGCTGATACGTCTTGCATTTTTGTTGATACTTCATTAATCTGGTTCACGATGTTAGAGAAGGAAGCACCAGCTTCTTGAATGACTGTAATTCCTTGTGCAGCTTCTACTTGCCCATCAATCATCATTTCGCTTGCTGATTTTGTATCGTCTTGAATGTGGTGAAGAAGCTGGTTAATGCTAACCGCAGCTGTTTTTGATTGCTCGGCAAGCTTTCTTACTTCATCAGCAACAACGGCAAAACCTTTTCCTTGTTCACCAGCACGAGCCGCCTCAATCGATGCGTTTAAGGCAAGTAAGTTTGTTTGTTCAGCAATGTGTGAAATAGACTGTACAGCTGTATCGATATGTTTTGTATGCGTAATCAGACGTTCGACGACTTGATGAGTTGCATTTACTGCTTCATGAATGGTTTGCATTTGTGTTACGGATTGTTTAATGACACTACTTCCTGCGTTTGCTTGCTCAGATGTTGTTACAGCAAGTTCAGCTACAGCAGAAGCGGATTCGGCAATGTGTTGTACACTTGTGCTCATATCATCCATAGCCGTTGAACTTTCTTCAATGCTTGAAACTTGCGCTTGAATATTACTTTCTAATTCTGTCATCGTTTTTTGAATCTGTGTCGCATCTGTCATCGATGTAGTCGTTTGCGCTAGAACATTTTCAGAAGCAACTTGTACTTCGGCGGATGTTTTTTGAACACGACTTACAATATGCTGTAAGTTGGCTAGCATTTGATTGAATGAATCAGCAATGGCACCGATTTCATCGTTACTTTTTACATGTAAACGAGCTGTTAAGTCACCATCTTGAGAAGCAAGTTCGTTTAATTTTTCATCAATTTCTTGAATTGGTTTGACAAGTTTGCCAGAGAACCACCAAGCTAGTAGTAAGGCAGTTAAGGTACACACAATAATTGCTGCTAAAATCACATATTTAATAAACGCTGCCGCAGCTTCAATCTCTTTAATTAAATCATCACGCTGCTTATTATAGTCATTGCTATATTTTGAAAAGTCGCCAATGACTTTATACACCATTTCGTTTTTAGACTGGGCAACTTGAGTAATCTCATCCCATCGTTCTTCTTTTGCAAGTGGAAGTGCTTCGTTCTTCAAAAATGCAATCCACTCTTCACCAGTCACCATTGTGTCTTTCACTTCTTGAGGAACAGTTGGATCAGCACGTAACACTTTTGCTCGATCATTTAATTCTTTTTCAATTTCATACATTTTATTTACTTCTACTTCATTATGCTGCAGTAAATAACCACGAAGAGCAGACAGCTGTACTTGATATGCATCTCCTTGTGCTTTTAAAAGGGTGGCTTTTTTTGAAACATCTTGCTGTAATACTTCTGCTTGTTTTGCTTGATTCGATGCAAAAAAGAAAATACATGCTAAAGCAATGCCGAATAAAGCACAAATTGTAGAGAGCATAAACATGAGTTTCTTGCGGATTGAAACAAATTTCATATATACATCCCCTTAAGATTTATTTATATTGATTTTTTTATATTAAAAATAAAAAAATAACAAGGAATATTCCACATGAAAGAGTATAACAGAATTTTGGAATATAAGAAAATAATAATTTTTTATAATAAATTAGAAAAATATAGGTAACAGGAAAATAGGGGACGGGGTTATAAGGAAGAATAAGCAGTGGCATCATATAGGCCACTGCTTACCCTTTATCTAGTAAAAGCTCCACTAATTGAAGTTTTATTTTATATTTTAAAATGAGACACGAGCGTATTTAGCTCTTCAATGACGTTTTTCATTTTTGTAGCCATGACGGACATGTCTTTCATCATTGTTACTTGTCCTTCAGCAGAATGAGACGTTTTTGTTGTTTCAGCTGCTACTTCGTTTGAAATGAAAGAAATATTGTTTAAAGACGTATTCATTTCTTCTGCACTTGCAGCCATTTCTTCAGCAGTAGCGGAAACTTCTTGTATTTGCGTTGATACGTTATGTACATGTTCAGTAATGGTAGTAAATGATGAACCAGCTTCACGGATAATTGCAATTCCTTCTGCTGATTCACTTTGTCCTTTTGTCATCATGACGTTTGCTGTTTTTGTTTCATCTTGAATGTGACGTAGAAGCTGATTGATGTCAGTTGCTGCTTCTTTTGATTGTTCTGCAAGTTTTCTTACTTCATCGGCTACGACAGCAAACCCTCTTCCTTGTTCGCCAGCCCGAGCAGCTTCAATTGATGCGTTTAAAGCGAGTAAGTTCGTTTGTTCAGCGATATGTGAAATACTTTGCAGTGCGGTATCAATATGTTCTGTATGGGTAATGAGACGATCTACTACTTGTGATGTTTCGTTTACAGCTTCGTGGATAGCTGTCATTTGTGAAATAGATTTTTCAATAACTTTATTTCCGATATCTGCTTTTTCTGAAGTTGTTCCGGCAAGGCTAGCAACAGTCGAGGCAGATTCTGCAATGCGTTGTACACCAGTTGTCATATCATCCATTGCTGTAGAGCTTTCTTCAATACTAGAAACTTGTGCAATGATGTTACTTTCTAATGCACCCATTGTTTGTTGAATGTATGTTGTTTCGTTCATTGAGCTATTCATGCCAGCAGCAACTTGCAAAGAGGCCTCTCGTACTTCTTCAGACACCGTTTGAACACGGCCGATAATATGCTGTAAATTGTCTAACATATGGTTAAATGATGTGGCAATATCGCCGAGTTCATCTTTACTGTGAATCGTAAGACGGGCTGTTAAATCACCCTCTTGAGAAGCAAGTTCCTTTAATTTATCATTCATCTCGTGAATGGGTTTAACAAGTTTGTTAGAGAACGATAGTGCAAGAACAATTGAAAGCATGGAACATATCACTAAAGATAGAAAGACAGCGTACTGAATGATATCGGATGTCTGCTCAAGACTTGCAATTAATGTATCACGCTTTTTATCTTCATTTTTTGCGAACATTGCGAAGTTTTGTAGAGCAGTTTCTACTAATTCGCTATTTTCAAGTGCGATTTTAGAAGCCTCTTCCCAGTTTCCTTCTTCTGTGAGAGGAATTACTTTTTCATCTATAATAGCGCGCCATTCTTTTCCCATTAAAACGGTTTCTTTAATTTCTCCTGATAGGTGCTTATCTTTTGTTACTTGTTCACGTGTTGCAGCTAGTTGCTCGCCAGCTTGATTAAATTTCTCTAATTGTTTTTTATCTTGTGATAGCAAATAACCTTGTAAGCCAGAGACTTGCGCTTGGAATAAGTCACCACGCTCTTTCAAAATCGTTGCTCTACGAGACACTTCATCTTTTAATATTTTTGTTTCATTTGCTTGGTTCATAGTGAATAGAAGAATAATGACTAGTGAAATACCAAATAAGGAACAAATGCCTGAAAACATAAGGACTAGCTTTTTACGAATTCCTAAATTATTCATTGAAATCCCGCCTTTAAACCTTAATGATTATTTATTTAATATATAAATAAAACGCTTTATTTGAGGGAGTGATTCTCCTTCATTTAAAATTATAGCAAAAGAAAAGGGAGAAATTAGACTTTAATGGAAAAGTTCGGAAAATGTATATATTTTCATAGTGAATATATAGTTTTAAAATTAATTTAAAAATAGCTATTGAAATTATAAAATTGTTCCTGTATACTTCTAATTAGTTGATAATGATTTTCATTATTAACTCGTGGCGCTACCTTTCGTCATGTTGGTTATACCTCTTTTGACTGTAAAAGTCGAAAAGAAATGTTGAAATACCTTGTGTCCTATTTATACAAAATGTAGGTAATCTCCAACCTCAACTTATGTGCGTTACACATGCAAAAACGGATCCCAATGTGCGGGGATCCGTTTTTTGTATTATCCCGCATTAACAGCCAGTAAAAGCCCAATTGGTCGGGCTAACACTCAGTGGGGGGAAGAATTCCCCCACTGAGTGAAGCTTCACTTTATTTTTTTGCAAGTAATGTATAGAGAGCGGGAACTTTTTGTTCAATACATTCTGGTGAGGAAGGAGGAAAAGCCCAGCGCAAATGGGAACCATGTTCTTCTGTTAACTCTTTAATATGTAAGTTTGCTTTACTCCATCCTTGTTTATTTATTGTGCTTAATTGTTTTTGTTTCAATGTGATTACTCCTTTCTTTATGGGACGTATTATATTCGGAGGAGGGAGGAGAATTTCCTTCTCGCGAAAAGATTGACTTTTCTGTTTTTAACTCATAGAATACAATACATATATGAAAAGCGTTGATAAGGAAAAGTAGAATGAAATCATTCTTTCCAGAGAGCTTCGGTAGCTGAGAAGAAGCAAGAATCTTCATTTGAACAATGGCCTTTGAGCTGCGCCCTGAACTTATCGGATGATAATAGTAGGCGGCGCCGGGAGTTGATTCTCGTTATTACAATCACAGTATAAGAGCATATGCTCCGTACTTGTAGAGGTTAACTATGTGAGTAGTTAACGAAATAAGGTGGTACCGCGACGGTTAATATAGCCACGCCCTTATCTTTTTAGATAAGGGCGTGGCTTTTTTATATTTAAAGGAGGAATGAAAGATGACGATTTTTATTGGAGGAGCTTGGCCATATGCAAATGGATCGCTCCATTTAGGGCATGTTGTTAGTTTATTACCAGGAGATATTGTAGCACGCTATTACAGAATGAAAGGAGAGGATGTTCTTTACGTATCCGGGAGTGATTGTAATGGAACACCTATTGCTATTCGCGCTAAACAAGAAGGAGTACCACCGAAAGAAATTGCAGATTATTATCATGAAGAGTTTCATCGATGTTTTCAAGCGCTTGGCTTTACGTATGACTATTATACAAGAACAGATGAGAAGCACCATCATGAATCGGTGCAGCAAATTTTTTTAGAGCTTTTAGAAAAAGGTTTTATTTATAAAAAAGCAGTAGAACAAGCGTATTGCGGAGCCTGTACTCAATTTTTGCCGGATCGTTATGTTGAAGGGAAATGTCCGCATTGTAAAGAACAAGCACGAGGCGACCAGTGCGATGCGTGCTCCGCAATTTTAGATCCACTTGATTTAGTAGAGAAGCAATGTAAATTGTGCGGAGCAGAACCCATTGCAAAGGAAACGGAACACTTTTATTTTGCACTTCATCAGTTTCAAAATGAAATTGCCAAAATGGTAGAGCGGGCAAAGCAATCTGGAGCGTGGCGCGATAATGCGGTGCAGCTTACGGAGCGTTATTTACAAGAAGGGTTACATGATAGAGCTGTATCTCGGGATTTACCAATTGGCGTTCCTATTCCAGTGAAAGGATATGAAGATAAAAAGATTTATGTCTGGATTGAGGCGGTAGTTGGGTATTATTCAGCGAATAAACGATGGGCAGAGGAAAAGGGAAAGGATGTAAGTCAGTTTTGGGATAGCAATGTGAAAACATACTATTTGCATGGGAAAGACAACATTCCGTTTCACTCTATTATATGGCCAGCGGTATTAATGGGAGTAGGGAAAGAAGCGTTGCCGACTCATATCTTTTCAAATGAGTATTTAACGATTGAGAAGCGAAAATTATCAACGAGTAAAAACTGGGCTGTGTGGGTGCCTGATATGTTGGAACGTTATCATCCGGATTCTGTTCGTTATTTCTTAACGATTAATGCGCCAGAAAATCGGGATACAGACTTTTCTTGGCGGGAATTTATTTATAGTCATAACGGTGAATTGCTTGGAGCATATGGAAACTTTGTGAATCGGACATTAAAGTTTATCGAGAAATATTATGGTGGGAAAGTGCCAGCTGGCGAAATTACAGCGAATATACAAGGACTTTATGAAGAAGTAGGAACTGCAATTGAAAACGGACGATTTAAGCTTGCATTAGAAACGATATTTGCAGAGGTGCGCCGAGCAAATAAATATTTTGATGAGCGAGCACCTTGGAAGCAAATAAATGAAGATGAAAAAGCGTGCGAGGAAACGATGAGGCAGTGTGTATATTACATTGCAAACTTTGCGCAGCTGCTTCAGCCATTTCTACCATTTTCAAGTTCCAAAGTGAAGGAAATGCTGGAGATTTCTTCTAGTAATTGGCATCCTATTATAGAGTTGTCAGAGTATGTTTATAACGTGGAAGCACTATTTGAGCGTATTGATGTGAAGGAAATTGAGATAGAAGTAGAGAAGCTTGGAAGTTGCTAAATTTAAGAAAAAGAGCACAAATTGTGCTCTTTTTCCTATCCACTTTGCTGGACTAGTTGTCGCTTTGCCTTTTGCGAAACTAATAGCTGTGGCAGAATAATACCAATCATAATAAAAGCAATTCCTAGCCACTGTAAGTAAGATACTGCTTCATGTGCAAGTGTAATAGATGCAATAATAGCAGTTGGTAATTCTGCGGCACCTAAAATCGCTCCAAGGCCAATGCCGACTTTTGGCATGCCAATTGAGAAGCAAATAACTGGTACAATCACACCAAATAAGCCAAGGAAAAGCGCATATTTCCACAGCCCTCCTTGTAATGTTCCATCTATCAAAAATGCAGGGGGGAAGATAAAACATACAATTAACATGGCGCTTGTTGTCATAAGAAAGCTTTTTGTGTAAGGTGCTACTTCTGTTGCGACACGTCCACTTGCAAATAAGTAGAAGGAAAATGATAGTGCCGCTAGTAGTCCGTAAACAATGCCTTTTATGGAGAAACTATTACCCATTCCTTCAAATACACCACCAGCAAACAGAGTTCCGATAAATAATATGAGAATAGAAATTACTTTTTCACGGCTTGGTAACGTCCGGTTTGCAATTGCTTCAATGACAACACCAATCCATGTGAATTGAAAGAGTAAGACGACAGCAATTGATGCGGGTAACTCTTCAACAGAAATAGCGTAGAAGATTCCTGTCATGCTCATCGTAGTTCCAACGGCTAATAAAGAGAGCAGTTGCTTCTTTGAAACTTTTAGGCGTGATGTAAAAAGAACAAGTAATAATAGTCCAGTCCAGCCAAATATATATTGTCCGCCTAATAGCTCATGAGCAGAAAATCCATCGGCAAAGCCGAGCTTAAAAATAGTTGAGAGTACACCGTAGCTACAAGCACCAAAGAGTACGAGCATTGAAAACTTTAGTCTTTCCATCTGTATTCCTCCTCAAAATAAAAAATCGCCCGCTATCCATTACTGGACAACGGGCGAACGAAACAGAGTAATCACTCTACAAAATTCCGCCTCTCACATATTTGTGAGTTTGGGTTCATCTTCTTTCACTATATCAAATTCCAGCAGTTTACGAAATGGATTTAGGGAACGTAATTGCAAACTTTACCCCTTGTGATGTGTTTTGAATGCCGTAAGGGAAGTGATGGTTATCAAGAATTTGTTTTACCATATATAATCCGAAACCGCTTCCTTTTACTGCGCTATGTTTTCCTCCACCAGCGCGATAAAACGGTTCAAACACACGAGCTAACTTATCATCTTCAATTTGCGACCCCGTATTCATTACTTCTAATATATAACCGTTCGGTTTTTCATATAATGTTATATATACATGTTGGCGGTCAATTGTATATTGAATGGCATTTGAAATAATATTTGAAATTGCAGTTTCAATATACTTTTTATCTGCTGAAATATTGATATTAGGTTGTATATTCGTATGTAAGTAAAGTCGCTTCATTTGAACGAAATAATCTGCTTTTTGAATAATCGTATGAATTAAATGAGATAGCTCAACTTTTACAATGTGCGGCTCAAAATGAGAATTTTGTAGTTTTGCAACATCATTTAGTTCTTCTGTTAATTCATTGATGTTTTGGACCATTTCATATGATTTTTTTAAGTATGTATCGCGGTCTTTATAAATACCAACGCCATGGATCATACCGTCTAATTGTCCCATAACAGCAGTAATTGGGCTTTTGAGTTCATGAGAAATGACCGACATCAATTCTTTTTGTGATTGATCCCGTTCTTGATGTTTCGTAAGTTCTCGTTTCAATTCCTCGTTCTTCTTTTGTAAAGTTGTAACGACGTGTTTCACTTCGGTGGCACGATTTTTCATTTGCATCGTTCCTGCTGCCATAATTGCACCGTCTTCAAATTTTAAGTTCATAATTTCTTTTAATGTAGCATCCATCTGTACATAAGGTTTTGCGATGAATTTTGTATAGATAATTGAACTTAAAATAGAAAGTGACGCAATTGCTATACCGATATAAGGAGCAAGTTCTTCTAGGGCTTCTCGCACCGAAGACGATTCGTTAGAAGAGGTAGGTTGCTGCTTATGTGCCGATACGTTATGATTGTTCGCTTCGTTAGTTGTGTATTGGTTACTTTCTAGTGGTTTATATGCAAAATTATCCATTTCATAGAAGCGATACCCTGTAGGATCAAGGTATTGTTTGCCTATGTAAGGATTTAGCGTAGATAAGCTATGATTCGTTTCTGCTTTATTTTCAGGTAGCATAGGAAATGCTTCATGTTTTTCTACTTTTGAGCGAGTCGCTTCGATGTTCTTGTTTTCATAATATAAAGAAAGAATGATAATACTTCCATACAAAAGGCAAGTAAGAAGCGCAAATAGCATAACGGCAATCGTAATAAAAATAGTAGTAGTAGAATTTATCTTTTTCACGTTACGAGTCCAATTTATAGCCAATACCTTTCACTGTTTTAATATAAGGAATATCTAATTTTTTACGTAAATTTTTAATATGAGTATCTATTACTCTAACATCACCTAAATGCTCATAGCCCCATATTTTATTTAATAGGTCACTTCTGGATAATACTTTTCCACGATTCTCTAAGAGTGTATGGATGATTTCAAATTCTTTTGTTGTTAATTCTACTTCTTGTCCGTTAACATATGCTGTGTAAGCGGTAGAATCAAGCATTAGTTCTTCTAGTTGTAATATATTCGTATTGTCAGATTCTGTTGAATTACTTCTACGTAACACAGCGGCAACTCTTTTAACGAATACAGGATAATGGAATGGCTTCGTAATGTAATCATCAACTCCCAGTTCAAATCCCCTTAGTTCACTGTCTTGATCATGTAATCCGGTTAACATGATAATTGGAACTGCAGATTGTCCGCGTATAATTTTACAAATACTATAGCCGTCCAAATCAGGAAGCACAACATCTAGTAAGACGAGATCGTAGGGATTTTTTTGGAAAAGGAGTATTCCTTCTGTGCCAGTGCCAGCGACATCAACTGTGTAGTTTTGTTCCATTAAAAATTGCTGGATAAGTTCTTGAATGTTTGGATTATCTTCTACGACAAGTATGCGCTTCACAAGTCCACCCCCTCAAGTGATTTTCTAAAATATCAGTCAACTATTTTATTTTAATATTAACCTTTATAAATGTTAAGAGCTATTTGCATTTTACACCTAATTATACATGTAAAGATAGGTGTTTTTCTACCTTGACTCTATATATTCAAAAGAAGACTAGAGGAAAAATAATTATATCATCATTTTTCCTCTAGTCCCATTTATATGTTTTATTTTATGCTGTTATCGCGAATATTGATATACACCATTTGCATCGAAATAATAGCTAACGCCATCGATTGTTGCCCAACCATTTGTTACCATCGTATAACCGTGATAGAAGTAATACCATTTGCCAGCATCATATAGCCAGCCAACGTGTTGTGCACCATTTGCTTTAAAGTAAGCCCAGCTATTTGAAGTGTATACCCATCCTGTCATCACTGCACCATTATGGCCAAAATAGTAGTAAGATCCATCAACTAAGGCAGGAGTATTTGCATACATATAACCACCTGGAGCGACATAATACCATTTGCCAGCATCGTATATCCATCCATTTTGTGCAACACCGTTAGCATCTGTATAGGCCCATCCAGTTCCATCATGAACCCAACCAACTTTCATAAAGCCATTGCTGTCGAAGTAGTAAGCTTGTCCATTAATGAGATACCATCCATCGGAATACATTGCTCCTGAACTTTCATGTAAGTAATACCATTTGCCAGCATCATATAACCATCCGTGCTGCAATTGACCATTCTTTACATAGAACCAATAGCCGTCATAATAATTCCATCCATTTTTAACTTGTTGACTAGCTTTTGGTGCTGAAAATTGTGTTGAAGCCTGAGATGTAGTTATTTGTTTTTGTTCTACAGAAGTAGTGCTGTTCTTGGAGTGTTGTTGAACGAAAGATGTTTCTGCTGCATGCGAAATAGTAGGAACCGTTAAAGCTGAAACTAGTAAAAGCGATAAAATTTTCTTTTTCAAAGTAATTCCCCCTTATATTTTTCTATTATTCCATCAAATTTTACCATATTTTTCTTGTTAATAGAATAATAGAAAAATAATTTACTGTTTTATATGAATTTAAGAGACGTTTTATGCTTCTGTTCGAAATCCATTTACTGCTAAACAAACATTCTTATTTAATGTTTCAAAGAAGGTTTTAATTTTTGCTACGTTAGTACGATTGTTTTCTTGGACGAGCAATCGATCGTTTACTAATAATTCACCATGTTTTCCGAAGCCTTGTACGTGGATCATCATTTCTTCAGCATCTTCGCGAATAGTAGGGAAGATGTAATCAAAAGCCTGCGTTGGAATAACATATTGTTTCGTTTCATTGTTATCAGGACGATGGCTAATTTCTTTTTTTATGACCACGTTTACATTTTCTTTTGTCACAATGCAAGAGAATGTAGTTGATTTCGTTAAATCTGGATCGAACGCATTTGCTTCACATACATTTAAGCTAAAGATTGTTTCACTTTTATAAGATTCTTGTTTTGTTTGAACGAAGTTTTGAATTGAAAATGCTTCCACTGTAATTGTCCCCTTTTATAAGTTAGAAAGTTTGTCCCGCTATTTGCAGGCTGAAACTTCCTGGTTAGTGAAGTTTCACTTTATATAAATTTATTAGTTTTGAAAATTGGCATGACCGGTTATTATTGTACAATATGTATATGTAGTTTATATGAAGTTAATATGGAGTTATAATGAGTTTCCTTACAATAATGTAATCTAACTGTAAGTTAAACCGATGGTGAGTACGAAGAAGTTTTTTTAAAATAAGAATAACGAGCACGAGGTGAAAAGGAGGCGGCGTCATGGAATGGGTGTATGAACTGTTCCAACAGTATGGCTACTATGTTGTTCTCGTTGGATTGTTATTAGAATATATCGCACTCCCATTTCCAGGGGAGCCTACGTTAACGTACGCTGGATATTTAGCTCATATTGGTGAATTACAGTTACCATTGTTAATTGTTTTATCGTTTTTAGGGACAAGCATTGGCATGACGATTCAATTTTTCTTAGGGAATAAATTAGGAATGCCGTTTGTTCAAAAGTATGGTAAATACGTGTTCATTACACAGAAAAAAATAGATTTGACGAGAATATGGTTTGACCGTTACGGATATTTTCTCGTGTTTATCGGATTTTTTATTCCTGGAGTACGGCATTTTACTGGTTACTTTGCTGGAATTATTAACTTGCCTTTTCGCCGCTTTGCAATAGCCGTTTACTCTGGTTCATTATTTTGGGTAACATTTTTCTTATTGGCTGGCTATTGGCTTGGTGAGAACTTAGAAGAAATTACAGCATTACTACATGCGAATGCCGGGAAATTTATTTTTGGTTTTGTCGTCATTGTATGTATTGGTATTTTAGTGAAATGTAGAACGAAAATAAAGCGTAAGATTATAAATAATAGAAGGCAGTATGAATGATATACTGTCTTTTTTTATTGTCATTTTGACAATAAAAATTATCAAAGTGACAATTATAATTGACAAAAGGATTTGTATAATTTACAATTTTAAACAAGATAGGGAAGAAGAGGTGAGATATGAAGCTACATAATCGAGTCCGGGAGTTTCGGGCAAAACATCGAATATCACAAGGGGATTTAGGGAAAGCAATTCATTCATCTCGGCAAACGATTAGTTTAATTGAACGAGGTGATTATGCACCATCAATTGTGTTGGCATTAAAAATTGCACACGTTTTTGGTGTTCCGGTAGAAGAAATTTTTAAGTTAGAAGAGGGGGAAGAAGAGAGTGGAGAATAAAGTACAGAGCAGATGGAACGGGCTTGTTATACTTGCAATATCTGCAATTGTTGGAGCAATTGGTGGATACGGATTTGCGGCTGGTTATAAAAAATCTCCATTATTAACAGTACTTATAGCAAGCGGTGCCTTTGCAATTTTCTTTTTATACCGCTTTTGGAAAGTAACGAGTAAGTTGAAAAATGTACGTGATGAAGAAGAAAGTATACAAGGAAGAAAATTAGGCGGTTTTTTAATTTATTTACGCGCAAGTGAGATTATTATATCTACTTGGTTTGCCTATACGATTATTGCTACTTGGCGTATGTATACAAACGGAGGGGACATAACGTTTGAACTAATACATATGGGACTGTCATTTACGTGTCTTCTCATTGTTATATGGTTTGGCTTTTACGCAAAAAAACAGTATAACACGTTATATCCAGATCAGCGTGTAACATATTCACAATCTCTTGAAATGTGGGCGCATAATGCAGATGAAGGACAAAAGCATCTCGTTCATGAGGCAGGTTATAAGGCGTATCAATTTACGAATATAACATTTGCTTTCGCCTGGTTTGCAGCTATTATATATACGTTTTTAACAGAAATTAATTTTATATTACTTGGATCTATTTCGCTGATGTATATTTTACACATTGGAAAATATATGTATGAGTTGCATAAACGAATGATTTACTAATAAAGAGGATGGCAGTAGCCATCCTCTTTGATTTATCTATTATAAATTGGTAACGTGTGTTTCCCCTCAATTAAATTAAATTCGTCACTTTTTTCTGTATGATGAATGTTCACGTTAATTTTGCCATCTAAAATTTCAATATCAATTGCACCTTTTCTAGCTATATCTTCAAAATACAATGTGCCTTTATTGTTGTGGAATGCTACAGTGCCGTCAACGTAAGCTAAGCTTTCAGCATTATCAGAATAAGAAGAGACAGCAACAATAGCTTCTGTTTCAGAGATTGGGCTTATTTGCACCATCGTGAAAGCAGGGCCGACGTACGGTGGGCTTTTTGGTAATTCTTGTTCTGACCATGTACCTTGTACTTTCCATAGAATAGAAGATGGTTCTTTGTCAGCAACTAATGCACCATCTGTACCAAAGTAGTGCCATTCTAAACGATCGTTAATGTACCAGCCTGTTTGCATAATGCCTGTTTTCTCTTGCAAGAAATAACGTTTTCCGTTGTAATCAATCCAGCCAGTTTGTTTTATACCTTTTTCATTCATGAAGTACCAGTTGCTCTTATCGTATACCCAACCAGTCTTCATTGCTCCGTCTTCACCAAAGAAATACCAATCATAAGGAGAAGTTTGATACCAGCCAGTTTTCATTGCTCCGTTGTTTTGAAGGAAGTATGACTTTCCGTTATCTTTTATCCAACCGCGCTGCATCGTACCTTGTTCATTCATAAAGTACCAGTTGTGATTATTGTATACCCAACCAGTTTTCATCGCACCATCCGCACCTAAATAGTACCAATCATATGGTGTATACTGAACCCAGCCAGTTTTCATTTTTCCACTTTTATAATCAAAGAAGTACCAGCTTCCATGATCTTGAACCCAACCTTTTGCTAGTTTTCCATTTATGTAGTAATACCATGAATGTTCTTGTTGAACCCAACCTTCTTTAGAAGTAGATTGAGAGTTTTTTACTGTATCTGCATATACCTCCCCTTGAACACCGCTAAATAATAAACTAACGGCGATGAAAGCACCTGTTAACTGTTTTTTCATGACTATGTTCCTCCTTTAAGAAAGAGTGGTTAAGTTTTCCTTTTATACTTTTAATATATATGTATTTTAATACTTTTTCAAGTCTTTTGTTACAAAAGTGTTACAATGATAGTTTTTATGTGTAATCTTTGTAATTATCTTGGTGTCAAATTTAGCCTTTATTTGTTGTTAGTACGCGATTTTGGAATGAAAATAGGAACTTCATGCGGGAGAGATAGCATTACTTACAGTTTCACTCTATTTCATCCATTTTCCTTTTATATAAATAAAAAGAAATTCGTCAAAATTAGCGGTTTTGAAGTAGAAGGAAAAGGGAGCATAGGTTGATTTTTTAAGAAAATTATAGATAGACGCATCTACTTTATCCCGCTATTTGCGGGCTGTAAGACTCCCACCTCAAAACTTAGGAAAAAACGAAGAAGTTTAGGTGGGAGATTAATAACCCGTAAAAGCCCGATTGGTCGGGCTGAGTGAAGTTTCACTTTATATATGTCTTTTACTGTAACAAACGTTTCTCTCAAATTTCTCATATATTTATAGAAAGTTTGTGAACGTATGAAGAAACCGCCTGAAGCTTTACTTTAGGCGGTTTTTCTTAAGAATTACTTTCTAAATGATTTCCGTTCTCCTGCTGAGGACTTTGTAATAAATTAAACATATCAGCTAGGCAAAAGGCGATAAACCAAGCCCATAAGCCGTGGAAGAACGCTGAACTTATATGCAAAACAATTGGATAGTTTGTTATAGAGTAAGAAAGGCAACCGCCAACGATTCCGATCATTGTAAGTAATACGGTTTTTTGCGAGCTTTCTTCAGAATCAAGGAAAAAGAGAACAAGCCTACCTATTAATAAAGCGCTTACAATCGTTTCTATACTATTTAATACAAAATGTTTGTTAAGCTGACTGTTTGTTAAGAAGCAAAGTACACTTCCTGTGATAGAAAAAGCAATAGCGATTATGTAGCGTATATATCGATTCATCATGTCATCTCCTTACGTCGTTACATAATTATAATTTAATTTATAAGATATATTCATTATAACACATTTTAAAAGAATTGTCTGATTTTAAGATAACTCGTAAAGAGGTTAGCTATTTTTAACAATGAAAAGGAATTCTCTTTTTGGAACGAGTTGTGCTAAAATGGGTGTAGAAGGATGTGAAGCGATGGAATTTTTAGTGCAAGATGCGATTTTTTATATGTATGTCATCACGACAGCACTCTGTCTATTAGATGTCTTTTTATATGCTAACGTTTCTCGCTTTGTCAGCCAAAAAACATGTAGCGGGAGGCAGCGTACTTTTGCAGTCGTTCATACATGTAAAGAGAATGATGGACATCGTCATTTATTCTCGATTTTTTATAAATATGGTATGATTCGTTCAATTCGTAGACAACAAGCAAGCGATGAGAGCGATGAGACAGGTCCATATGTACCAATGTTTCGCTAAAGAAATACGAAACATTGGAGGAATATAAATATGTTAAAACGAGCTTGGCTCATCAGTTTACTTGTTATTGTTTTCGCTTTATCTGGTTGTAGTAATGCAGCTACAGTTGATGCAAATAGTACAGGGTTTTGGGATCATTACTTTGTATACCCTATTTCACTTATGCTTCAATTTGTTGCACATCACTTGCCAAATGAAAGCTTTGGTATTGCTATTATCGTCATTACACTATTGATTCGCTCTTTCATGATTCCTCTTGCGATTTCTCAGTATCGTGGTCAAATGAAGACGAGGGCAATGCAACCACAGTTGAAAAAGTTAAAAGAAAAGCATGGCGATGTGAGCAAAGATATTGAAAAGCAAAAACAATATCAAAAAGAAATGACAGAACTGATGAAAGAGAATGGATGGAATCCACTCGCAGGCTGTTTACCACTTTTAATTCAAATGCCGATTTTTTCAGCATTGTATTATGCAATTAGTCATACAGAGGAAATACGCACGTCTTCATTCTTATGGGTGAATTTAGGACATACTGATCCGTATTATATATTACCGGTTGCCGCAGCATTGACAACATTTCTACAAATGAAAGTTGTTCAGTCAAATGGGATAGCAACGGAACAAGCACAAATGATGAAAGTCCAACAAGTGATGATGCCAGCAATGATTTTATTTATGGGATCAATGGCACCGGCAGGGCTTGTATTGTACTGGATTACAAGTAACATATTTACAATTGTTCAAACGATTATATTGCAAAAGGTGATGAATCGTTCAGAAGGACAGTTGCAGCACGTATAAAAGGAACGCCGCTCATTCGAGCGGCGTTCCTTTTATGTTGTTTTTGTAGTTTGTCTTAAAATGAATGTATTTACACATATGCAGTATACGATAAGCATGCCGATAAATACTTGTGTGTACTGAAATTCTGCTAGCACATAACCAGAAATCCCAGGGATGAGAGCTACTACAAATAGGCTGTAAGCAGGGTGTTTCATTCGATAGACGATAGCAAAAATGAGAGATGCAATTGTTGCTACAATGCATAAAAACGGAATCATTCGTATCACTCCTTTTTTATATTATACAACGTTGTGCTCGTCTTTTTTTAGACGGGCGTTTTTTTCTGTCCTTTTTGTCTCACACTAACGGGAGAAGGAGGGTTTGTATGGAGCATGAAGAGCGAAATAAAATTGGCTTATCGGTCGCGCTATCTATCGTTGTAGGAACGATTATTGGATCAGGGGTATTTATGAAACCAGGTAATGTGTTGGATTATGCAGGTGGCTCTAACATGGCAATTTTTGCTTGGGTACTCGGTGGTATTTTGACATTAGCAAGTGGTTTAACAGTTGCTGAAATTGGTGTGCAAATTCCGAAAAATGGGGGACTATATACGTACTTAGAAGAAATATATGGTGACTTTTGGGGTTATTTATCAGGCTGGATGCAGACGCTTATATATGGGCCAGCAATTATAGGAACGCTAGGTTTATATTTTAGTTCTTTAATCATTAATTTTTTCACGCTTCCAGCTTCGTGGGAGTTACCAATTGGGATTTTAACGGTTGTATTTCTTGGTTTAATCAATAGTGTAGGGACAAAATACGGTGGTTTTGTCCAAACGATAACAACAATTGGGAAGCTTATTCCCATTGTTATCATTATTGTAATGGGACTTTGGAAAGGAACGAGTGATGTATTTAATGTTGTTGTGCCAGCTTCAGCTAATCAAAGTATTGGAATGGCAATTTTAGCAACGTTATTTGCATATGATGGTTGGATTTTACTTGCTTCAATTGGCGGTGAAATGAAGAATCCAACGAAATTGCTTCCAAAAGCGATGACAATTGGTCTTTTAATCGTCACTGCAGCTTACGTACTGATTAATATTGCATTGCTGAAGTTATTGCCGGCAGTTGATATTGTCATGCTTGGAGAAAATGCAACGGCAATGGCAGCGGAGTTTCTGCTTGGGGAATATGGTGGGAAATTAGTTAGCATCGGTGTTATCGTCTCCATTTTTGGATGTTTAAACGGAAAAATTTTAACGTTTCCACGCATACCCGTTTCGATGGCAGAACGTGGGCATTTACCATTTTCAAATTACATTGCAAAAATTCATCCGACGTTCCAAACACCAGCGAATGCAATTGTTGCTGAGCTTATTATTAGTATCATTTTAATGATGGTGAGCGATCCAAATAAGCTATCGGAAATCTCTGTGTTCATTATTTATATTTTTTACGTGATGGCTTTTGTTGGCTTGTTTTTACTTCGCAGGCGAAATAAGGATAGAGTGCGCGAATATAGTGTTCCGCTCTACCCGTTTGTCCCTATTTTAGCGATTCTCGGTTCCTTATTTGTAATCGGAAGTGCGGTTATTTATGATCCGCTTAGTTGTTTCTTATCAATTGCAATTGTACTGACAGGGTTGCCGGTGTATTGGTATCTTAAGAAAAAGGATAAAATTTCTAGTTAAATTAGTACTTGCAGCTCTAATGTATTTTGGTTACTATTGTTGTAGTAACCAAAAGTACAAGGGGTGAACATATGAATCTTCGCGTATATATTTTAGCGATGGCAGCGTTTGTCGTTGGAACGGTTGAGCTCATTATTGGCGGAACGTTAGACTTAGTCGCTAATGATTTAAATGTTTCAATTAGTGCAGCGGGACAGTTGATTACAGTATTCTCTGTTGTGTTTGCGCTAGCGGGACCAGTTTTATTAGCGGTAACTGGAAAAATCGAGCGTAAAAAATTATATATTTTGGCATTATGTGTATTCTTAGTAGGAAACATTCTTTCAGCAGTGAGTCCGAACTATGCAATGTTGTTTGTCGCACGTATGATTGGTGCAGCAAGTGGATCACTTATTATTGCATTATCTGTAACACTTGCATCTAGCGTTGTAGCACCGCAGTTTCGTGCGCGTGCAATCGGTATTATTTTCATGGGGATTAGCGGATCGTTAGTACTTGGTGTACCGATTGGTCTTGTGCTTGGTAATGCATACGGATGGCGTGCACCATTCATTTTAATTGCAGTATTAACAGTTGTTGCTATTATCGGAATTATGTTATTCCTAACGAAAATTCCGCCAACAACAGTATTAACAGTTCGTGAACAATTAGCAACGTTAAAGGATAAAAAGATTATTTCAGCGCAGCTAACATCATTTCTGTTTTTAACAGGGCATTTAACACTATATGCATATTTAACACCATTTTTAAAAGAAGTTGTCCATGTTGATGCAAACTGGATTAGCGTATTTTACTTTGTGTTCGGTATTGCAGCAGTAATCGGCGGCGGTTTTGGCGGCTGGCTTGCAGATAAATGGGGATCGAAGAAAAGTATTATTTCAATCATTATTGCTTTTGGAATCGCATTATTTATTTTACCAATGGTGACATTCTCATTCCCATTATTTATTGCAGTTATGACCATTTGGAGTATGTTAAGCTGGGCCATTTCACCAGCGCAGCAAAACTATTTAATCGAAACAGCACCAGAAACAGCTGGTATTCAGCAAGGGTTAAATAACTCGGCACTTCATTTAGGTATTGCCTTTGGTTCAACAATCGGCGGTGTTGTAATTGAACAATCATCTGTTGTATACAATGCTTCTATTGGTGGGATATTTGTTATTCTTGCATTAGCATGTGCAGTATTCTCATTAACAAGAAAACAAAATAAAGTTGTAAAAGAAGAATCTGTCGCGTGACGGATTCTTTTTTGTTTAGAGGAAGTGTAAGAGAATTGTTGAAAGGTGTATAAGTTGGCAGGAGGTGAACTGCGATGTTTCATATGATAAATTCCATTGTTGGTTTTGTTTTTATGATTATTCCTCTCGTTCTTATGGCATTTGTTTTACGATGGATCAGGTTTATATATGTAAATACTGATAAGCAAACGAAGCAAAATGAAGAGATTATTGCGTTACTAAAAGAGATAAAGCAGCAAAATGAAAAATAGCAAAGGAAATGTTCCTTTGCTATTTTTGTTAATACCGCAATTTCATCAGTAGGCTTCGAATTTCTTCGTCGTCCATTAGTAATTCGTAATGTTTACTTGTAATTTTTGCGAGCGTTACGTCATGATAGAAAAACTCAGTGAAAAATTTTACGAATGGCGGTGACATTGTTTTCATTGCTTGCCATGATTCATCTTCTACGCCAGCGAAAATGATTTCTTTGTCATCAATAATAAGAAGGATAAAACGCTCGAGTGCGTAATGCTCCTCTGTTGGAATAAGAAAATGAATGTTTTCAAGCTCCGTTTGTATGTCTCCGATAACAAGCGCTTCAATGTGTATTCCTTCTTTCGCTTTTTCTTCAAAAATAGGAAGATATTCAGCGAAGGTGTCATTCCAAGCGGACATCCGAATGGAGTGCTTCGCTTCTTCTGCAAGTTGCTTACATTGTGCATGAATGGAAGATTGTACTTTTAGACTCCATACGCGATCATCGGCAAATGATTTTTTTGATACGCTCGTTTGCAGTTCTTTAATATTTGTTTCAAACTCTGTTGTTAGTTTTTTTATTGCAAGGTCGAGTGGTAGTGCAGTGTATAGTTTCTTCTTTTCTGACACACAATCCATTACCATTCCTTTATCAGTAAGGCGGGCTAATACTTCATATATTTTTGCTTTTGGTACGCCAGAGTACTTTACGATACTTGTTGCATCAAGTGGTTCTTCGCTTGAAACAACAACTTCATACGCTTGGCTTTCATATTGTGAAAAACCGAATTTTTGTAACATAATACCTCCAAGGACGATGGGTTTATATATTAAGGATAAGAAAATGAGACGATTTAGACAAGTGCTCGTTTATTACTTATGAAGGGGCTTGTAAAGTTTCGGCTGATTATTAGTTGGACAAATCTAGTATAACCCTCCGTTCTTAGGATTTGAGGTGAGGGTCAATACGCCAGAAAATATATATTAAAAATTTACAAAAAACTTAAAATTTTAATATAATGATTTATATAAATAAAAAAGGTGGGGGACTATGAGAAGTTTACGCTGGAAAATAACGATTATATTCTCATTATTAATTTCCGTTATTTTTATTGTAGTTGGTACAGCAACGTATCAGTTACAAAAGGAAAAAGAATCTGACTCTTTAGATCAGTATTCTCACAATACGATTGACTTAGTAACAGAGCAGCTTAACGCGTTTCTTGGTGGAATTGAAGACGATGTGAACTACTATTCAAGTAGTGAAATCATTCGTAATATGCTTCAAGATGGGGTAACACCAGAAGAAGAGGCTGTCATTTTACAGGAGTTCATTGGATTTAAACAGAATCATCCAGAGATTATCGATCTTTATATCGGTACGGCAGATAAAAAAGTATTAAGTGCTAGCGTATATGAAACTGGAAAGACCGATGTTCTAGAAGGATTTGATCCGACTGAAGCCGCATGGTATAAAGATGCGATAAAAGATACAAAAAATATTCATTGGGGAGAGCCATACCCAGAAGAATCAACAGGTCAATTAAGTATTGGAATTTCAAAGGTCCTTATGTCATCGGATGGCTCACAAGTTTTAGGTGTGTTAGCAATGGATGTATCACTAGGAATGATGGAAAAGTTATTGCATAACATCGATTATAACTATCGAGGTGAAATGCGTATTATTGATCATAAAAACATTGGTATTGTATACCCAGGGAAAGCCGGAAAAGATGTATCAAAAGATCCACTTGTAAAGAAGTTAAAAAAAGGACAGAATGATTTTGTTGTCGCAACGCATAATAAGGAGTTGAGCGTTGCCTATAGTCAAGATATGCCGAAAATGGATTGGAAAATTGGTATTGTATATCCGATGGAGGAAATCGATCAAGTTCTTGTTAAGTTTCGAGAGCTTTTCATTGGAATTGCAGCTGCTAGCGTTGTAATTTGTCTTGTCATTACATATGTATTTTCAAGAAGATTGACGAAGCCACTTCAAGTTGTAACGGAGCAAGTACAGCAAGTTGCTGAAGGAGATTTAACAGTGCGTATTCATGTGCGTACAAATGATGAGGTTGGATTATTAGCGAAACATTTTGATGAAATGGTTATGCAAATGAATGGGATGGTAAGTGGCATTAAACAAAATGTACGAACAGTTCAGCAATCAGCTGATGGTTTGCAACAGTTAACAAATGAAACAGTTCTGGCAAGTCAAGAAGTTGCCGGTGCGATGGAAAGTGTTACAAATGGAGCTGGAAACCTTGCAAATAGTGTAGAGGAAATTTCTAGGCAGCTTGAGCATATGGATCGTTCAATGGAAGAAATGAATGAATCTGTTTCGTCTATTCAACATGTCACAAAAGATGCAAAGGATGCATCAGAAACAGGAATTGATACGATGAAACGCTTAGTACATGTAAAAGAAGAGGCCTCTACAATTGTTGTAGAAACAGAAGCAGCAGCTGATACATTGAAACATCGTGTGCAATCTATTCGCACTGTTGTTGAGTTAATTAAAGGAATTTCTGATCAAACAAATTTATTAGCACTAAATGCTTCAATTGAAGCTGCTCGGGCAGGAGAACAGGGAAAAGGATTTGCTGTTGTAGCTGAAGAGGTACGGAAGCTTGCCGAGCAGTCAAAAGATGCAACGAGTGAAATTACTACTACAATTGGTGAAGTACAAGAAGAAGTTACCCGTGTTGTGTCGGTTGTACATAAGTTAAAAGATATCGCGGATGTACAAGGTGAAGTAACGAGTGAGGCAGAAGAAGCATTCCAAACAGTTATGTCTGTTATTGATACAGTTGTCATCTCTATTGATGATATTTCTAGAGAAGTAAATAAACTTGGTGATGAACAAAAACAAATTACAGAAGTTATGCAAACAATTTCAGCAACGAGCCAAGAAGGCGCAGCTGTATCTGAAGAAGTGAGCGCAACGACTGAAACGCAAGTAGCAAACTTAAAGGAAGTATCACATACAATGCAGGCGTTAAAAGATGACATGGGTACACTCGAAAAACAAGTAGAGCAGTTTCGGGTTGAAGAATAATGTAAAATAATAACCAGCGGAGCTTTGTCCTCGCTGGTTTTATTTTATCTAAAAAGAGTGGCTATGAAGGGGGAAGGGAATTCGTACTCGTTTTCTATTTTTGTTTTGACATGGCAGTTGGCACAAAAAGGCTCTGACCGTTACTATGCACGGTCAGTTACTCTCTTCAACCTAAAAAAGAAAGCTTTTTTCTTTTCCTTCCGTTTCTTTTTCAATTTCTATAGAAATTTTGTACAATGAAGCTACATCTCATATTTAGGAGGATTTACAATGGCAATCGTTGATGTAACTATCATTCCAATTGGAACAGGAACACCAAGTGTAAGTGAGTACGTAGCTGAAATTCAAAAAGTATTAGAGAAAAATAGCGACCGTATTAAATATCAGTTAACACCAATGAATACAATTATTGAAGGGGAGCTTCCGGTATTGTTTGAAGTCATTCAACAAATGCATGAGGTTCCGTTCTCAAAAGGTTTATCCCGAGTGGCGACAAATATTCGAGTTGATGACCGTCGTGATAAAAAAAGCACGATGGAAGGGAAGTTAAAAGCTGTCCAATCAAGGTTATAAAAAGAAGCAGCGCTAGTCGCTGCTTCTTCTATAAATAGAGAGGAGATTGAAGAATGAGCGAGAAGTTTGATGAACAATTTGATGGTTTGTTAGAGAAATATACAGAGTTACTTTTAGGGGAAAGTAACGAAGAACGAAAAGCTCAAGTACAGAAATGGGCGCTGTATTCTTATATGGCAAAAACGATGCCAGCTTTAGTGAAGCATTGGAACGAAACATATCCAGATGCAAAAGAAGAGATGGTTGCGTTAATTGCGGAAATTAAAAAATTAAATGATGAACACCGAAATCAATAGACTACTGAAAAGTAGTCTATTTTTTATATGGATATAGTGTTTGTTACACTGTGTG
This sequence comes from Bacillus manliponensis, assembly GCF_000712595.1. Lineage (GTDB taxonomy): Bacteria > Bacillota > Bacilli > Bacillales > Bacillaceae_G > Bacillus_A > Bacillus_A manliponensis. The sequence goes on along the minus strand of NZ_JOTN01000001.1, from coordinate 8,687 downwards.
GAAAATGTGGATATAGTACAGACCTTGTCGAAAAGTGAACGGTCTTTCGTGCTTTTTATATGTAGGCGAAGCATGTTTGCAATGCACTTTCAAGCCGGATGCAATAAATGTCGAAAAATTTTTATTCACTGTTTCCCTTGTTATACTTCATTTTTATGATATTTTATAAATAATCTAAATAATTGTTTGTATCAAATAATTTTAAACAGTGATATAATTTTGAAGAGGGGTAAAAAACAGATAAAGTATAGTCATAGGGGTGAAGTAACATGGAACAATTAATGCGTGACTCTTTTCTTTTCTTATCAAAAAATAAAGCGTTAACAAAACTTGCGAAAAAGTATGGTTTACGCTTTGGTGCAGGTCGTTTTGTTGCAGGGGAAACAATCGACTTAGCAGTAGATGTAATTAAAGAATTAAATAAAAAAGATCTTTGCGTTACGATTGACTATTTAGGGGAATTCGTTGATAACGAAGCAGAAGCAAACGAAATGGCGGATCAATCTATTGAAGCTATTCGTGCAATTGGCCGTGAAAACTTAGATTCACAGCTTTCATTAAAAATGACTTCTATGGGACTAGATATTTCAGACGAATTAGTAATGAATAATATGCGTCGCATTTTAGATGCAGCAAAAGAAAATAACGTCTTCGTGACGATTGATATGGAAGATTACTCACGTTGCGGAAAGACAATTGACATTTTCAAAAAGTTAAAAGAAGAATATGATAACGTTGGGACTGTTATTCAAGCGTACTTATATCGTACTGAAAAAGATATGGATGAATTAAATGCATACAGTCCAAACTTACGCCTTGTAAAAGGGGCATATAAAGAATCTGAGGAAGTTGCTTTTCCAGAAAAACGAGATGTAGACGAAAACTTTAAAAAGATTATTAAAATGCACTTATTAAATGGTAATTATACTGCAGTTGCATCTCATGACGAAGCAATGATTGAATATACGAAACAACTTGCTGAAGAATACAACATTCCACGCGATCAGTTCGAATTCCAAATGTTATACGGTATTCGCACAGAGCGTCAATTAGAGCTTGTAAAAGAAGGATACAAAATGCGCGTTTACGTTCCATACGGAAACGACTGGTACGGCTACTTCATGCGTCGTCTAGCAGAGCGCCCAGCGAACGTAGCGTTTGTATTAAAAGGCATGGTGAAAAAATAACCAAGGAAGGATGTTTCCTTGGTTATTTTTTATTAGGCTGGAAAGGAGAATAGCCGATAGGTAGTTGAAAATAGCCGAAAATCATATAAAAATCGCCGATAGACCACCGAAATAGCCGAAAGTCATATAAAAATCGCCGATAGGAAATTTAGCACCAAAAAAGAAGGAAGCGGTAGCTTCCCTCACTTTTTATCCCGTTATTTGCGGGCTGACACTCAGTTGGGCTGGAGAATCCCCCACTGATTGAAGTTTCATTTTATTTTTCGCCCATATTATGTTTCTTATATTGTTGATTGTTACCTTGACGCCCTTTTTCAACGCCGCGGTCAACTGGACCAGCATTTCCTGTTACACTTGCAGCGCTAACGCCTGCTTTTGAAGGATCTTTCTTTAATTTTGCCATTACGTATTACCTCCCATTTTCTATAGAAGCTCACGTTCATTTTTCCACACATGTGTCACTGCTATGCAAAAAAGAAATTGGATATGTCGTGTTTAAAAGAGACCCTAACTGGCTACTACGTAAAGAGCAACCAACCTCCCGCCAAAAAATGTACTCATTTATCCCGTATTAACGGGTTGTAAACTCCCACCTCAAAACTTAGAGGATTCAGAGAAGTTTAGGTGGAAGATTAACAGTCCATAAAAGCCCGATTGGTCGGGCTAACAATCAGTGGGAGATGGAGAAAACCCCCACTGATTGAAGTTTCACTTTATTCCGATCAATCCAACCTATCGGCCACGCAAACAAAAAAGAGCCCTCAACTCATCTTCTCCTTTTGTTTGAAAACATGAGACGTGCACCAAAAGGGTCCTGACCGTTACAATCCATCGGGCGACTAACTATCCAACCAAAAAAGAGCGGCTTTCACTTTTATATTTTTTCTGAAAATTTTACAAATAAATATATTGCGAAAATTTAAACAATGGCATATATTTATTACTAGAGGCTCATTCATAGGTTGCGAAGTTCGCTTAAAAATTGAATGAGCATTCATTCAAGTATAAGGGGGAGAATTAGATGTTCCAAATTAAAAAGGCTGCAGTTCTTGGGTCTGGTGTAATGGGTTCTGGAATTGCTGCGCATTTAGCAAACATCGGTATACCGACATTATTGCTTGATATTGTACCACCGTCGCTAACGAAGGAAGAAGAAGCGAAGGGGCTTACATTAGAACATAAAAGTGTACGAAATCGTTTTAGTAGCGGAGCGCTGCAAAAGTTATTAAAACAAAAGCCGGCTCCTCTTACAGCGAAAGAAAATTTAGCGTTAATTGAAGCAGGTAACTTCGAAGATGACATGGAGCGTCTTGCTGATGTTGATTGGATTATCGAAGTTGTTGTTGAAAACTTAGATGTGAAAAAACAAGTATTTGCAAAAGTAGATGCAGTTCGTAAGCCAGGTTCTATCGTTAGTTCGAATACGTCAGGTATTTCGGTTGAAAAGATGGTAGAAGGGCGTTCAGACGACTTCAAAAAACACTTCCTAGGAACGCACTTTTTTAACCCACCACGTTATTTAAAACTTCTTGAGATTATACCAACAAAAGAAACAGATCCTACTGTATTAAACTTTATGAAACTATTTAGCGAAGACGTACTTGGAAAAGGCGTTGTTGTCGCAAAAGATACACCAAACTTTATTGGAAACCGTATTGGAACATACGGACTTCTTGTTACGCTTCAAGAAATGATCAAACGCGGTTATAGCGTTGGGGAGGTTGACTCTGTAACAGGTCCGTTAATTGGTCGTCCAAAAAGTGCGACGTTCCGTACGCTTGATGTTGTTGGATTAGATACATTTGTTCACGTTGCAAATAACGTATATGACAACGTACAAGAAGAAGAGCGTGATGTATTTAAAGTACCAGCTTTCATGCAAGAGATGCTTGAAAGAAAATGGCTTGGAAGCAAGAGCGGTCAAGGTTTCTTCTTAAAGCAAGGAAAAGAAATTTTAGAGTTAAACCCAGAGACGATGGAATATGAAGCACGTAAGAAGTTAAAAGCAGCTTCTATCGAGTTAAGTAAAGGTGAAAAAGGATTAGCGAATAAGTTGAAAGCGCTTGTATACGCAAAGGACCGCGCTGGAGAATTATTATGGAATATCATTACACCAACTCTTTTATACGCTGCAAAGCTTCATAAAGAAATTGCGGATGATATCTTAGCGATTGATAACGCAATGAAGTGGGGCTTCGGCTGGGAGCAAGGGCCGTTTGAAATTTGGGATGCAATCGGTGTTGAGAAATCAGTGCAAAAGATGGAAGAAAACGGCCAAACTGTTCCAGCATGGGTGAAAGAAATGGTAGAGAAAGGCATCACTTCTTTCTATAAACATGATAACGGCGAGAGCTATTACTACGACAATGGTGAGTATAAGCAAATCGTTCGAAATAAAAAGGTGATTTCTTTAAAACAGCTGAAAGAGAAAAACGGCGTATTAAAGAAAAACAGCGGTGCAAGTTTAATCGATTTAGGCGATGGCATCCTTTGCCTAGAGTTCCATTCAAAGAGCAACGCAATCGGAATGGATATCACGCAAATGATCAACTACGCAGTCGATGAAGTAGAGAAAAATTACAAAGGTCTTGTCATTGGTAACCAATCGAAAAACTTCTGCGTTGGTGCGAACCTTGCAATGATTTTAATGGAAGCACAAGATGACAACTACTTTGAAATCGAGTGGGTTGTTAAGCAGTTCCAAGATGCAATGACAAGAGTGAAATACTGCTCGAAGCCAGTTGTGGCAGCACCATACGGTATGACACTTGGCGGCGGAACAGAAGTTTGCTTACCAGCTGCAAGCATTCAAGCTTCTAGCGAAACATACATGGGCTTAGTTGAAGTTGGCGTTGGTTTAATCCCTGGCGGCGGCGGTAACAAAGAGCTATATATTAGACATTTAAATAAAATGGCAAACGGTGTGGAATTTGACTTGCAGAAGGTCGCAAATAAAGTGTTTGAAACAGTTGCAATGGCGAAAGTTTCAACATCTGCACAAGAAGCATTTTCTCATAACTTCTTAGGTGATAAAGATGGCATTAGTGTAAATGGCGATCATTTACTATACGATGCAAAACAAAAAGCACTTTCTATGTATGAAGCTGGTTATAAGGCACCTGTTCGCAAGAAAGTACCAGTTGTTGGGGAAACGGGTTATGCAACGCTTGTACTTGGTGCAGAAGCGATGCACTTATCTGGCTACATTTCTGAATATGACTTACACATTGCGAAGAAGCTTGCTTACGTAATTGCGGGTGGTAAAGTCCCATACGGAACAGAAGTGGATGAGCAATATTTATTAGATATTGAGCGCGAAGCATTTATTAGCTTAATTCAAGAAATGAAATCACAAGCAAGAATGCAGCACATGCTTGTAAAAGGAAAGCCATTACGTAACTAAGGGGGAGAAGAGTTCATGAGAGAAGCTGTTATTGTTGCAGGAGCAAGAACGCCTATCGGAAAAGCGAAAAGAGGATCGCTAAAAACAGTGCGTCCTGACGATTTAGGTGCATTAGTTGTAAAAGAAACATTAAAGCGTGCAAACGGTTATGACGGTCCAATTGACGATTTAATTTTTGGTTGTGCAATGCCAGAAGCAGAGCAAGGATTAAACATGGCACGTAACATCGGTGGATTAGCTGGATTATCTTATGACGTACCAGCAATTACAATTAACCGTTATTGCTCTTCTGGATTACAAAGTATCGCATATGGTGCAGAGCGCATTATGTTAGGGCATTCTGATGCTGTTATTTCTGGTGGTGCAGAGTCTATGAGCTTAGTGCCAATGATGGGGCACGTTGTTCGTCCGAACAGCCGCCTTGTTGAAGCGGCTCCAGAATACTACATGGGCATGGGGCATACGGCAGAGCAAGTTGCTGTGAAATACGGTATTTCACGTGAAGAACAAGATGCATTTGCAGTGCGAAGCCATGAGCGCGCAGCAAATGCATTAGCGGAAGCGAAATTCGCTGATGAAACAGTATCTGTTGATGTAACGCTACGCACAGTAGGAGCGAACAACAAATTACAAGAAGAAACAATCATCTTCGCGCAAGACGAAGGTGTAAGAGCAAATACAACACTTGAAACATTAAGTAAATTACGCCCAGCGTTTAACGTACGCGGGTCTGTAACTGCTGGTAACTCTTCACAAATGAGTGACGGCGCAGCGGCAGTACTATTAATGGATCGTGAAAAAGCAGAGAGCGACGGCTTAAAGCCACTTGCAAAATTCCGCTCGTTTGCAGTTGCTGGTGTACCACCAGAAGTAATGGGAATCGGTCCAATCGCAGCGATTCCAAAAGCATTAAAGTTAGCTGGCTTAGAGCTATCTGATATCGGCTTATTTGAGTTAAATGAAGCGTTCGCTTCTCAGTCGATCCAAGTTATTCGTGAGCTTGGCTTAGACGAAGAGAAAGTAAATGTAAATGGTGGTGCAATTGCACTTGGACATCCACTTGGTTGTACAGGAACGAAACTAACGCTATCTCTTATCCACGAAATGAAACGCCGTAATGAGCAATTCGGCATTGTAACAATGTGTATCGGCGGCGGAATGGGAGCTGCGGGAGTGTTTGAATTACTGTAAAAAGTGGAAGTGGCTTGTTTAGAATAGGAGGACATTGGAGCTTCTGACGAAGAGGTGTTGTTTGCCTCGCAGGAGGGCGCGAAACGGCCGACTGTTCTAGACACTGGATAAATACAAAGCCAAGAGAAGAATTCAGAAAAGGAAACGAGAAAGGGCCCTCTCGTTACCATACATGTTGAAACGTCTTTTCTGGTAAAAAGAAAGTTTTGTTTGTAAATGTCTGTAATAAGTAAGCTGGTTTAGATTTTCGAGAAGTGACTTAGCGGCTATGTAAAACAGAAGGAGATATGTACTTATGTTCTCCCTATGTTTAAAACGTCACAGGTGGCATAAAAAGGACCTGACCGTTACTATGCACGGCTAGGTGCTCTCTTCCATCCGTAAAAAAGAGCTTTTGAACTTTAAATGGCATTTAAAGGTATTAGAAATATTAAGGAGGAATTTTTCATGGAAAAAACAATCGGAAGCGCAGTAAAAGGTGGTAGCTTTTTAGTTGATGATATTACAATCGATCAAGTGTTTACACCGGAAGATTATAGCGACGAGCATAAATTAATCGCAAAAACGACGGAAGAATTTATCGTAAACGAAGTGTTACCAGAGCTTGAATATTTAGAGAAACATGAGTTTGATCGCTCTGTTCGTCTATTAAAAGAAGCGGGTGAGCTTGGTTTATTAGGTGCTGACGTACCAGAAGAGTATGGCGGAATTGGTCTTGATAAAATTAGTTCTGCATTAATCGCAGAGAAGTTCTCTCTTGCTGGTGGTTTTGCAATTACGCATGGTGCGCACGTTGGTATCGGATCTCTTCCAATCGTATTATTCGGTAACGAAGAACAAAAGAAAAAGTATTTACCTGCGCTTGCAACAGGTGAAAAACTAGCTGCATATGCATTAACAGAGCCAGGTTCTGGATCTGACGCATTAGGTGCAAAAACGACAGCTCGTTTAAATGCTGAAGGTACACACTACGTATTAAACGGTGAAAAGCAATGGATCACAAACTCTGCATTTGCGGATGTATTTGTTGTCTATGCAAAAATTGATGGTGAACACTTCTCAGCGTTTATCGTAGAGAAAGATTATCCAGGCGTATCAACTGGTCCAGAAGAAAAGAAAATGGGTATTAAATGTTCTTCTACTCGTACGTTAATTTTAGAAGATGCATTAGTACCAAAAGAAAACGTACTTGGTGAAATTGGTAAAGGTCACGTAATCGCGTTTAATATCTTAAACATTGGTCGTTATAAATTAGGTGTTGGTACAGTTGGTTCTTCTAAGCGTGCATTAGAAATTTCTGCACAATACGCAAATCAACGCCAACAGTTCAAGCAGCCAATTGGTCGCTTCCCATTAATCCAAGAGAAGCTTGCGAATATGGCATCAAAAATTTATGCAGCGGAAAGCTCTGTATATCGTACAGTTGGCTTATTCGAAAGCCGCATGAGCACATTGTCTGAAGAGGAAGTAAAGGATGGTAAAGCAGTTGCTGCTTCTGTTGCAGAGTATGCGATTGAGTGTTCTTTAAATAAAGTATTTGGATCTGAAGTATTAGATTACGTAGTAGATGAAGGTGTACAAATTCACGGTGGTTACGGATTTATGGCAGAGTACGAGATTGAAAGAATGTACCGCGACTCTCGTATTAACCGTATTTTCGAAGGAACAAATGAAATTAACCGCCTAATCGTACCAGGTACGTTCTTACGTAAAGCGATGAAAGGTGAATTACCACTTCTTCAAGAAGCACAAAAATTACAAGAAGAGTTAATGATGATGATGCCAGAAGAAATCGGCGAGGAGCCATTAGCACTTCAAAAATATTTAGTGAAAAATGCGAAGAAAATCGGCTTAATGGTTGCTGGCTTAGCTGTACAAAAGTACGGTAAAGCGTTAGATAAAGAGCAAGAAGTACTTGTGAACATTGCGGATATCGTAAGCAACCTATATGCAATGGAATCTGCAGTTCTTCGTACAGAAAAAGCAATTAAAGCAACTGGTCTTGAAAAGAATAAACAAAAAGTGTTATACACTGAAGTATTCTGTCAAGAAGCGTTCAATCAAATCGAAGCGGATGCAAAAGAAACAATCATTGCAACACAAGATGGCGACATGCTGCGCATGATGTTATCTGCATTCCGTAAGCTAACTCGCTACACGCCATTTAATGTAATTCCGAAAAAGCGTGAAATCGCAGCGAAAGTATTAGAAGACGAGCGTTACACAGTTTAATAGATAAAAAAACCGAGTAGTCAGGAGGGGGACTGCTCGGTTTTTCATTAAAAGGAGATTCAGTATAAAGGGAGCTATATAACGCCATTTGATTATTCTTCGTTATTTTTATCTCGCATTAACTGGCTGTAAAAGCTCGATTGGTTCAACTTAACACTCAGTGGGGGATGAAGAAAACCTCCACTGAGTGAAGTTTCACTTTATTTGCTAAGTCGTCTAATTTAGTAGAAAGGTATGAATCATATGTCAATTGAACAACAACTATACGAAGTTACTACAAACTTCATAAAAAAACGTTATCCAATAGGATGGGGCGGAGCTGCGGCGATGCATACGGAAGATGGGGAAATCTTAATAAGTGTTGCCCCTGAAGTTATTAATGCGTCAACTGAGTTATGTATGGAAACTGGAGCGATATGTGAAGCTCATAAGCTAGATAAAAAGGTAACACATAGTATTTGTGCCGTGCGTAATGATGAGAATGCTCCGTTTAAAATATTAACACCGTGTGGGGTTTGCCAAGAGCGTTTGTTTTATTGGGGATCTGATGTGAAGGCAGCAATTTATTCTCCAAATGAAGATATTATTTTCAAAACGCTGAAAGAAATACAGCCTTATCATTGGTATGAGGCGTATCGAGAGTAAAAAGTAGTCATTTCGAATGACTACTTTTT